>NZ_CP163443.1:8031435-9246914 GCF_041053055.1 Streptomyces sp. R41 | reverse complement strand
GCCGAGCGGGTGGCCGAGGGCGATGGCGCCGCCGGTCGGGTTGACGAGGTCCGGGTCGATGCCCAGGCGGTCCACGCTGGCGAGGGCCTGCGCCGCGAACGCCTCGTTGAACTCGGCCTCCTCGATGTCACCGATGCTCCAGCCGACGCGCCCGAGTGCCTTCTGCGTGGCGGGGACGGGGCCGATGCCCATGACGTCGGGGTGGACGCCGGCCGAGGCGCCGGCGACATAGCGTCCGAGGGACTCCAGCCCCAGTTCGTTCAGGGCCTCCTCGCTGACCAGCAGGACTCCGGCCGCGCCGTCGTTCATCGGCGAGGCGTTGCCCGCGGTGACCGTGCCGCCCTCGCGGAACACCGGCTTGAGGCGGGACAGCTTGTCGAGCGAGGTGTCCTCCCGTACGCATTCGTCACTGTCGACGACGACACCGTCGGGACGCTCCACGGGCAGTAGTTCGGCGTCGAAGTGCCCGTTCTTGCGGGCGTCCGCGGCGCGCTGGTGGCTGCGCAGCGCGAACGCGTCCTGGCGCTCGCGCGAGACGCCGTACCGCTCGGCGACCTCCTCGGCGGTCTCCCCCATCGACAGGAGCCCGTGCAGCTCCTTCATCGCGGGGTTGACCAGACGCCAGCCGAGCCGGGTGTCGATGGTCTCGATGCGGGGCGGCAGGGCCTCGTCGGGGCGGGGCAGGACGAAGGGGGCGCGGCTCATGGACTCGGAACCGCCGGCGAGCACGATGTCGGCCTCGCCGGCGGCGATGGCGCGGGCCGCCGTGGTGACCGCTTCGAGGCCGGAGGCGCAGAGCCGGTTGACCGTGGCGCCGGGCACGGACTCGGGCAGCCCGGCGAGCAGCGCGGCCATCCGGGCCACATTGCGGTTGTCCTCGCCCGCCTGGTTGGCGGCGCCCCAGTAGACGTCGTCGATGCGGGCCGGGTCGAGCGCGGGCACCTCGGCGACCAGGCCGCGGACGACGGTCGCGGCGAGGTCGTCGGGCCGCACGGAGGACAGGGCTCCGCGCAACTTGCCGATGGGGGTGCGGCGGGCGGCCGCGAAGTGGACGGGACGCACGGCAGGACTCCTGAGGGACACCGGATCACAGGATCACCGGGTCACGCGATCGCGGGATCACCGGATCACGGGAACCGAACGATTGATCACCGAAGGGTTGATCAGCGAACAATTAATTAGCACTGCTAGTTTTGGACTATAGACCGCCCGGCGGCCCCTTGGGAAGATCCCCTGCGGTCGGTTTCCACCCATCCGTCCTGGGCACCCGCGCCCGCATGGAGTGGTTGCGGAGTGCTGCCTGCGCGGAAGCGGACCCGGATCTGTTCTTCCCCGTGGGCACGAAAGGGCCGGCGCTGGAAGACATCGCCGCCGCCAAGCGCGTCTGTTCCCGCTGCCCGGTGACCAGCGAGTGCCTGGCCTGGGCCCTCAGCAACCGGCAGACGTCCGGGGTGTGGGGCGGGACCTGCGAGGAGGAACGCGCCGCACTGATCCGGGATGACAGACTGCTCGCACACCTTGTCGAACGCAGGCCGACAGGGTGAACAGGCCTTGTCGAGCAGAGGAGTTGCCCGACGCCCGGGACCGAGACCGCCCGAGACCGGATCGACACGAGCACGCCGACTTCGAGCCGGAGAACGTCAGTCCTGGGCCTAGCAGGGCTCGGGAACATCGGGCCCGCCCGACCTGAGGAACTCCGCCATCGCGCTCAGGTCCCGGCCGCCGAAGCCTCCTTCGGCGGCCGTACGGGCCAACCGGCCGTTGAGACGGGCCTGTTGCATCGCCGCGCCGACCCGACCGGCGAGGTCCAGGATCAAGTCCAGGTCCTTGGCGACGAGTTCCAGGGTGAAGGCCACGGGTGTCTCGTCCGGATGCAGAAACGCGTCCCGCTTGTACTGCACGAAGGGTGCCGCCACAGCACTCGCCGCGAACACCTCGTACGCGGACTCCCTGGGAATCCCCGCCCGCTCGGCGAGCACCAGCGCCTCCGACAGGGCCTGATTGAGCCCGTGGACAACGGAGTTGACGGCCAGCTTCATCGCCGCTCCTGTGCCGCTGTCGCCCACGTGGAAGACCCGCTCGGCCAGCGCGTCGAGCACGGGGCGTACCCGGTCCAGTGCCTCGCCGGAGCCACCCGCCAGCACGGTCAGCCTGCCCTGCTCGACGAAACTCACGCTCCCCGATACGGGGGTGTCGAGCAGGGTCGCACCCTGTTTGTCGACGAGGGTGTGCAGGACCGCGACCGTCTCCGGGGCGATGGTGCTCGTCTCCAGCACCACGCTGCCGGGGCGGAGCCCGGCCGCGATCCCGTCCCCTCCGCCGTATGCCGCGCTCACGGCCGCGTCGTCGGCGAGCGAGACCAGCACGATGTCCGCGGACGCGGCGGCCTCACGGGCGGTGGCCGCGAGGGTGGCTCCCGCACCGGCGGCCACCGCCTCGGCCTTGTCGCGCGAGCGGTTGTAGGCCGTCACCTCGAACCCCGCGCGCCGCAGCCGCCGCACCATCGCGCCGCCC
This sequence comes from Streptomyces sp. R41, assembly GCF_041053055.1. Lineage (NCBI taxonomy): Bacteria > Bacillati > Actinomycetota > Actinomycetes > Kitasatosporales > Streptomycetaceae > Streptomyces > Streptomyces sp. R41. The sequence goes on along the minus strand of NZ_CP163443.1, from coordinate 9,244,400 downwards.
ATGCGCCCGGTCCCGATCACCGCGAGCCGCATCCTCACCGGCATCATCGTCATCGGAGCAGCCATCCTCCGTCGACGGCGAGATCGACCCCGTTGACCGAGCGGTTGCGGAGCAGGAAGTCCACGGCGTCCACCACGTCGCGCATGGCGGCGAGCCGCCCCGTCGGGGTCCGCGCGCGCAGGCCCGCGAGCACCTCGTCGGGCTTCGCCGACCAGTACGGACTGTCGCCGACGACCCCCGGGTGCACGGCGTTCACCCGGACTGGAGCCAGCTCGGTGGCGAGGGTGTGCACCAGACCGGTCACCCCCGCGTTCACGGTCGCCACCGTTGTCGCGCCGGGATAGGGCCGCTCCTTCGCCTGGCCGCCGAAGAGCACGATCGCGCTCCCGTCGTGCAGTCGCGGGCGGAGCGTGTGCACGACCTCCGTGTAGCCGACCAGCTTGAGGGTGACCAGGTGGAGCGCCGCGTCGATGTCGTACTCCGCGACGCTGTTGTCGTCACGGGAGATGCCCGCCAGCACCAGGTGGTCGACGGTGCGGACGCTGGCCAGCGCCGCGGCGATCTCCCGTGGCCTGGAGAGGTCGAGGGCGAGGCCACGGGCCGCGCCGATCTCCTTGGCCACCGTGTCGGCCCGGTGCGCGTCGCGGCCGGTGATGACGACCTTGTCGCCGCGCTCCGCGCGGAACCGGGCGATCTCGCGCCCGATTCCCGACGTACCGCCGATGACGACCACGGTCATGGCCTCTCCTCCAGCCACGTTCACGGCTTCTCCTCCAGCGCCTCGCGCAGATAGTCCCAGTCCCGGGTGAAGCGGTAGGAGTGGCGCGGCGGCGGCTGCGGAGCCTGTGTCTCCAGCCAACGCACCGGCCCCCGACCGGCGTTGGCGAACCCGTGGACGCAACCGGCGCCCGCCCAGGCGGCGTCGCCGACGCCGAGCCGGTGACGTTCGCCGTCGAAGGTGGCGTCCACCGTGCCTTCGAGAATCAGGTACGTCTCCTCGAAGGGATGGTCGTGCGTGCCCGCCATGCCGTCGGACGCGTACTGCACCATGAACATGGTCGAGGCCACCGCCCCGAGGTCGCTGTCCACCATCGTCTTCACGGTGATGCCGCTGTAGACGAGCAGCGCCGTGCGCATGCTGGCCGAGACGGCGAGGAGGTCCTGGGACTGCTTGCCTGGATCCATCAGGTCGGGCTCGAAGTGCCCGAACGACCGGGTGCGCGGGTCACGGACGTCGATCCGGACAGGCTCCCGCTCCGGCAGCGCGGGCACCGCCCGGGTGTCGTACCCGTAGCGGGCCCGCGGGACCGGCGCGAGCATGTCGGCCCAGCGCCCGACGGTGTCCCCGGCGCCGCGCCAGGCGTGCGGCACACCGGTGGGGAGCAGCCCGTAGTCCCCTTCTTCGAGGAGGTACGAGCCTTCCGGCACATCGAGGACGACCGTCCCGGAGAGTATGTGGAAGGTCTCCTCGTACGAGTGCACGTGTGCGCCCACCACACCGTCGGGCCGCAACGCGCAGATGCCGAAGCCGGTGTGCACGCTGCCGTCCGCCTCGCCGACGACCGTGCGCCGATGGAAGCCGTGCGGGTCGTACGCCACCTCGGGGGCGTCCGCGGCCCGCCGCACCAGGAAGTTCGTCATGCCTTGGCCCTCGCCGCCTTCGCCGCCACGAGGCGGTCGCGTGACTCCTCGACCAGCCGCCGCGCCCGTTCGGCATCGGCGAGCAGCCGGCCGTCCCGCTTGCGGATCACCCCGTCGACGATGACGGTCTCCACGTTGGACACGTCCGCGCTCAGCGTGACGGCGGCCGCGGCGTCGTGCACCGGCGCCACATTGAGCGCCGTGGCGTCGATCGCCACGATGTCCGCCCGCTTGCCCGGGGTCAGGGAACCGGTCCGGTCCTCCAGCCTCGCGACGTGCGCGCCGCTGAGTGTGGCGATCTCCAGCATCTGACGTGCGGTCAACATCGTGTCGGGGATGCCCACATCGGCCTTCCAGCACTCGGCGTTGACGCGGGCGCGTTCCGCTGCGAAGGCCGCGCGGATCTGGGTGAACATGTCGCCGGGGACCGTGGTCACGACGTCGATGCTCAGCGAAGGCCGCAGCCCGCACTCGATCGCCTTCATCACGGGCGGCCAGCCGTGCCCCATCTGTGTCTCCACCTGCGGCGCGATCGAGACCGTACCGCCGGTGTCGGCGACCATGCGCCACTCCTCCTCGCTGAAGTAGCAGCAGTGGACGTAGGTGGTGTCGGGACCGAGCAGGCCGAGGTCGTGGAGCTGTTTCACCATGCCGAAGCGGCCGGCCAGGCGGCCCATGGCCACGTGCACGGTGATCGGGATGCCCAGCTCGCGGGCGAGGCCCCACTCGGCGGTGACGACGTCGTTGATGCAGAAGCCGGGGCCGCGGGTGGCCAGCGCCATGGTCAACAGTCCGTCGTCGGAAGCGAAGTAACGGTCCCGTATGCGCCGTACGTCGTCACCCGGTATCGCGATCTTGCTGTCGAACCAGTAGTCGGCGAGCGAGGTGTTGGCACTGCCGTACGCGTACTGCGCGCGGATGCCCGTCTCGGTCAGCGCCTGGAGCGCGGCGTCGGGGTGCCCCGGCGTGTTGTTGATGTGCGACCAGTCGACGAGCGTGGTGATGCCGGCGTTGAGGCACTCCAACGAGCCCGCGAGGTTGCCCGCGTACACGTCCTCGGGCGTGTAGACGGGGGCGAAGGTGTCGAGCACGTCGACGAAGTAGTCGTCGAGCGTGGCGTCGGGCGCGCAGCCGCGGATCGGCGCCTCCCAGGTGTGACGGTGGGTGTCCACGAAGCCCGGGATGACGATGCGGCCCTTCATGTCGAGCACTTCGGCGTCGGCGGCGATCTCGCGTTCCACCGCCGCGATCTTCCCGTCCTCGATGAGGACGTCCCCCTGGGGCAGATCCCCGATGTCGGGGTCCATCGAGACGACATGGCCCGAGCGCAGGAGCATCCGTTTGGTCATCGCCCTTCCTCCCATGGGATGTTCGGTACGGAGTACGGGTGGGGGTCAGTACGCGGCGAGGTCCCTGACCCTTGCCACGACCTTGTCGACCGTGGGGATCACCCGCTCTTCGAGCGCGTCCGCGAAGGGCAGCGGGACGCACTCCCCCGCCACCCGGCACACCGGCGCGTCCAGCAGGCCGAAGCCCTCGTCGACGACGACCGAGACGAGGGTGCCGCCCCAGCCGCCCTGGTACGGGTTCTCCTCGACGGTGACGAGCCGCGAGGTCTTCGCGACGGAGGCGAGGACGGCCCGGGTGTCCAGCGGCACCAGGCAGCGCAGGTCGATCACCTCGGCCGAAATGCCCTCCGTGGCGAGCCGTTCGGCGGCCGTGAGAGCCACGGGCACCATCGAGGCGAGTGCCACGAGCGTGATGTCGCCGCCTTCGCGTACGACGGCCGCGCGCCCCAGTTCGACGAGGTGGCCAGGCGGTGCGGGCGGCCCCTTGGTCGCGAGCAGTCCCTTGTGCTCGAAGAAGACCACCGGGTCGTCGCTGCGGATGGCCGCCGCCATCATGCCGATCGCATCGGCGGGTGTGGCCGGAGCCGCGATCTTCAGACCGGGGACGGTGAACGCCCAGTTCTCGGTGGCCTGCGAGTGCTGGGCGCCGAAGCCGAGTCCGCCGCCGTTCGCCGTGCGGACGACCAGCGGAACCGTGACCTGACCGCCTGTCATGTACCGGACTTTCGGGATCTCGTTGGCGAGATAGTCCCAGCAACAGGCCAGGAAGTCGGAGAACATGATCTCCGCGACCGGCCGCATTCCGGTCATCGCGGCACCCATGGCCGCACCCACGATCGCCTGCTCGGAGATGGGCGTGTCCCACACCCGTTCGGGACCGAACTCCTTGTGCAGTCCGGCAGTTGTCTTGAAGACTCCGCCCGCGGCGCCGATGTCCTCGCCCAGGCACACGACCGTCGGATCGCGGCGCATCTCGCGGGCGATGCCCTCGGCGACCGCCTCGCGATAGGTGAGGGGGCGGCCGGTGGTCATCCGCTCTCCCGTCATGTCCGCCATGCCGCACCCCCGTCCGCCCATACGTCGGTGAGCGCCTCGCCCGGATCGGGCGCGGGCGCGTTCCTGGCGGCCTCGACAGCCGCCGCGACGGTCTTCTCGACGCGCGCGTCGACGTCCGTCGTGTCGGCGCCGAGGGCCTCGAGCCGGGCGCGGGCGAGATCGAGCGGGTCGTGCTTCAGCCAGCGCTCGACCTCCTCGGCCGGTCGGTAGGTCGCCGGATCGGCCCGGCTGTGCCCGAAGTGGCGGTAGGTCAGCGCCTCCAGCACACCGGGCCCCTCCCCCGCACGGGCTCGGTCGGCCAGCCCGGCCACCGCCTCGCGGACGAGCACCACGTCGTTGCCGTCGACGACCTCTCCCGGGATGCCGTACGCGGACGCCCGGTCGGCGGCGGGACGGGCCACCGCCGTCACTTCGGCGATGGGCGTGTACTCCATATAGAGGTTGTTCTCGCAGACGAAGAGCACGGGCAGCTTCCATACGGCGGCCAGGTTGAGCGCCTCGTGGAAGGCGCCGATGTTGGTCGCGCCGTCCCCGAAGAAGGCCACCGCGATCTGCTCGGTGCCACGCAGTCGGGCCGACCAGGCGGCGCCGACCGCCATCGGCAGATGGGCGCCCACGATGGCGTACGAACCGAGCATGCCGACAGACGCCTTGGTGAGGTGCATCGAGCCGCCTTTGGCACGGCACAACCCCGTGGCCCGGCTCATGAGTTCGGCGAGGCACTCCTCGGGGGTTGCGCCACGGGCCAGGGCGTGGTGGTGGCCACGGTAGGTGGCGAAGACGTAGTCGTCGGGGCGCAGCGCCGCGCTCGCGCCGACGGCGATCGCCTCGTGCCCGGCGGCGAGGTGGGTGGTGCCTTTGACGAGTCCGGACATGAACAGGTCATGGGCGGCCCGTTCGGTGCGGCGGATCAGCGCCATCTGCTCGTACAGGGGGAGGAGTTCGGCCGCGTCCATCAGCGCGCCCCGTTGTCGCGGCGGGTGTTGAGATGGGACTGCGCCTCGCGCCGCGTGTTCAGCTCTCCGCCCACGGTCCAGTACTTGCGGCCCGCGACGAGCAGTTCCTCGGCCGGGAACTTGGTGATCACCTCGCAGCCGTCGGCGGTGACGACCAGTTCCTCCTCGATGCGCGCCGCCGACCAGCCGTCCTTGGCGGGCCAGTAGGTCTCCAGGGCGAACACCATCCCCTCTTCCAGGACTTCGGGATGGTCGAGCGAGACGAGCCGGCTGAAGATGGGCTTCTCCCAGATGGACAGGCCGACCCCGTGGCCGTACTGGAGGGCGAAGGCTGCGGTCTCGTCGGGGAAGCCGAACTCCTCGGCGCGCGGCCAGACTTGGACGATGTCGGCGGTGGTCGCGCCCGGCCGCACCAGCGAGATCGCCTCGTCCATGTACTCCCGGCACCTCAGATACGCGTCGCGCTGCGCGCTCGACGCGCTGCCGGCTGCGAACGTGCGGTAGTAGCAGGTGCGGTAGCCCAGGTGGCTGTGCAGGATGTCGAAGAAGGCGGGGTCGCCGGGGCGGATGAGCCGGTCGCTGTAGACGTGCGGGTGGGGTGAACAGCGCTCGCCCGAGATGGCGTTGACGCCTTCGACGTACTCGCTGCCCAGGTCGTAGAGAACCTTGCTGACGAGTCCGACGCACTCGTTCTCCCGCACGCCCGGGCGCAGAAATCCGTACAGCTCCTCGTACGCCGCGTCGACCATCGCGCAGGCCTGGGCGAGGAGGGAGATCTCGTCGGCGGTCTTGGTGCGGCGGGCCCGGAGGAAGACCTGTTGTCCGTCGACGACGTCGATGCCCTGGGCGCGCAGCGCCATGAGGACGGGCATCTCGGCGAGGTCGACGCCCAACGGCTCGCCCGCCAGGCCGTGTTCGCGCAGTTCGGTGGCGATCTTCGTGGCGACGTCCTCGGCGATACCGGCCTCCGGGTGGAAGGCGCCCCGCAGGGTGGAGATGCCGGCACGGGCGCCGGTGGGCGGGCCGCCCTTGCCGTCGCTGTAGTCCAGCCAGGGGTTGTAGAGCTGGTGGTGGCGGGCGGCGGAACCGAAGTCCCAGACGATCGGTTCGCCGCCCCGTACGAGAAGCGCGAAGCGAATCAGCTTGTCCATGGCCCACGTACCGATGTGGGTGGACGACATATAGCGGATGTTGGCGAAGTCGAAGCTGAGCAGCGCGCCCAACTCGGAAGCGTTGAGGGCCTCGTTCAGCCGGGCCAGGCGCTCTCTGCGCAGCCGGTCCAGGTCGACGCGCTCTTCCCAGTCGACGGCGTTCGGCCCGAATGTGCGGATCGCCATGGCGACCACCTCCGTCATCCGGAGTGAACGACCGCTCGAGGGAAGTGTCAAGCGCTACTGAACACGAACCACACCCCAACGGCAGGTTCGGCACCGTCGTTGCGGTAGCGATGCGGGGTGGTCGACTCGAAGCACACCGCGTCGCCGGGGCGCAGCGTGTACTCCTCGAACCCGAGGGTGAGGACGAGTTCGCCGGAGGTGAGGTAGCCGTACTCGGTGCCCGCATGCCGCATCAGACCACCGGAACTGGACGAGGTGCCGCCGGGCCGGTAGGTCACCAGCAGGAAGTCGACGTCGGTGCCCGGAACATGGCCGAGACGTTCCCACACCACACCCGAGTCGAGCTCCAGCGTCTCCCGCCGCCCGGCGCCGACCAATGGCCCGATGCGGCGCCCCGGATCCGCGGCGAAGGCGGCGAGGGCGTGCAGCACGGTGCCGGACGGTACGGAGCCGGTGGCGGAGCCGCGCGGCGCGGCGCCGGGTGGGACGGAGACGGGCGGGAAGGACCCCACCGCGAGCGGGGCCTCAACACCCGTGTCCTGCGCGTCGAAGAGCGACTCGACCGAGATGGCGAGCGCCGTCGTGATCGCGTACAGCGTGCTCACCGACGGCTGGCTCTTGCCCGTCTCGATCTGCGAGATGAGGCTCGCGGAGACCCCGATCTCCCGCGCGAGGCCACGCAGGCTCATCCCCCGCTCGAGGCGCGCCTGCCGAATGCGCCCGCCGACGGGCGGCACGGGCTCAGGAGACACGGGCGGCTCCTCTCACGGGCCGATACTGTCCAGCCCCATTGAACAGGAGCACGGGCCGGCCGGTCCCAGGAACGGGGCAAGGACCTTATACCGCACGTGCGGTGGCAGCCTCTCGGAGCAGCTCGACCAGCTGTCGGATGTCGGGGCGGCGAGCGGTGTCCGACCGGCTCACGGTGAAGACGGTACGGCTCACCGGCTGTGCGAGCGGGTGCAGCCGGACGCCGTCGAGACCTTCCGGGAGAGCCGGCCGGGGCGCCAGGACGACGCTGGGGGTACGCGGTGGCCCGGCTGCCGCCGGCGACCAAGCACCGCGTCCCGTCGCGCTCGTCGGCGGTGCGGTCACGGTGCTCGGCGTCGCGCTGATCAACAGGTCGAAGGGTGCCGGCACGGATCGGCGCCGGCTCGAAGCCGACAGGCCGGTGCAGGGCCGTGCCGAGGTGCGCGGCCGCGTACAGGCACCGGCGTCAGCTGGACTCCGCGGGACCTGCACAGGGCTCGTCGTCCACGATGCCCAGGGTGGCGAAGGCGCGGGCGAAGGACGCGAAGCCCTCCTCGCCCAGGGGTTCCACGACGCGGCGTCGCACCGCGTCGGCGAACACCTTGGCCGCGGTCGTCGCGGTCTCCCGGCCGAGCGGGGTCAGCACCGTGTACGTCACCCTGCGGTCCGAACTCGACGGGCGGCGCTCGACGAGCCCCGCGTCGGCCAGCCGGTCGACCACTCCGGTCGTCCCCGCGGTGGAGAAGCCGAGCGTCTGGGAGAGCAGCCGCATCGGGGCGGCCTGATCCGGCGAGGCGACCAGGAAGCAGAGCACTTCGAGTGACGAGGCCGGCAGGCCGACCTCACGCTGCGCCTCGGCGAGGAGTTCGTCGGTGAGCTCCCGGAATCCCGTCGCCAGCGCGTTCCAGCGCTGCAGCAGGTCGGTCTCCTCCGCGCTCGGGCACTGGTCCGCCACACCGGGGCACTCGACCCGCTCCACTGTCCGCTGGGGCTCCCCCATACGCTGGCTCCCGTCGTCCGTTCCCACGTCCTGGCCCACTCGATACCGAGTCCTGGCCCCTTGCCGAGGATACCCCGCACAGCTATTATCTCGCGAGCTACCTAATAGCTGCCAATGTAATAGCTAGCGGTGTATTGATTCTTCAAGCGCACCGCCGACCGCCCGCTCCAGCGCCCGGATCACGTCCGGCTCCCCCTGACCGCTCACGAAAGGCATGAACGGCCATGTCCGACACCACCTCGAACTCCCCCCACTCCGGCTCGCTCGCGGATGTCGCCGCCGGTCGTTGGACCCTCGACCCGGCGGGCACCACCGTCCGTATCCAGCACAAGACGTTCTGGGGCCTGGTCAACGTCAAGGGCGTCTTCACCGAGGTCAGCGGCGACGGCGAAGTGCTCGCCGGGGGCAGCGCGCACGGCAGCGTCACGATCGACGCCGCCTCCGTGGACACCAAGAACGCCAAGCGCGACACCCACCTGCGCTCCGCGGACTTCTTCGACGTCGACAAGCACCCCTCGCTCGTCTTCACCGCCACCGATGTGACCCCGGTCGGCAACGGGACCGCCCGGGTCACCGGTGACCTGACGGTGATCGGCGTGAGCCGCGCGCTGTCCTTCACGGCGGAGGCGTCCGAGGTCTCGGCGGACGCGGTCACCCTCACCGCCGAAATCCCGGTGGACCGCAAGGAGTTCGGTATGACCTGGAACCAGGCCAGCATGCTGAAGCCGCTGACGTTCGTCACGATCACCGCGCGCTTCACCCGCCGGTCCTCCTGACCCGTGGCACGACCGGGCGGCCGCCCCGCCGCGGGTCGTCCCGCCGCGCCCGGTCCCGGCCGTGCTCCCGCGGTCGCCGCCCCGGAGCGCTCCACCAGGGTGAGCTTCTCAGCCGGGTGCCGGGCCTGGAACTGGCCCGCACGGCCGTCAGGTCGGCGCTGCACCGCGAGGACTTCCCGGGGAGCCGACACCAGGTGCTCGGCACCCACATCGTCGTACGCGACTCGACTCGGCGCCACGGTCGCTGACCCCACCCGGGCCCACCCGGGACTGCTCCCCCACCGCATGGCTCCAACATCACTCGGCCCGAGGGGTCTTCGCGGTTCGCGCGTAAACAGAAACGACGCTGCCGACGACACCTGAGCACCAAGGAGCAGGCGACGACATGAGATTCCTGGAGCGTGAGCGCGCGGCCCTCGGCAAACTGCTGCCCGGCCTCGACGAGAGTCTGCGGGCCCTGCCGCTGATGACACTGGAAGGTCCGAAGAGTCCGGGAATCCGGTTGTTCCGGGAGAACGGCGGACCCGGGCTGCTTGCCCCGGCCGCCTTTCAAGGCAGAGGCGCCACGGCACTCGAGGCGCTACGGGTGCAGCGCGCGCTGGGCAGCCGCTCGCCCTCGCTCGCGGTGGCGACGACCATGCACCACTTCTCGATGGCCACCCTGGTCGGACTGAGCGACTCCGGCGAGGGACTGGAGTGGATGCTCATCGAGGGCGTCGCGTCCGACAACCGGCTCATGGCGTCCGGCTTCGCAGAAGGGCGCAGCGGCACCGGCATTCTGTCGCCGTCGATGTCCGCCACGGTGACGCCCGAGGGGGTGCGGATCACCGGCGTGAAACGGCCGTGCAGCCTGGCCCGTTCCATGGATCTGCTCACCGCCAGCGTGATGGTGCCCTGCGAGGACGGGGAGGGCCAGGAGCTGGCCGTGGCGCTCGTCCCCGCCGAGAGCGAGGGGCTGAGCGTCAGTGGCTTCTGGTCGAGCACCTTTCTCGCGGGCGCCGAGAGCGACCAGGTCACCCTGGACAACGTACTGGTGCCGAAGGAACTCCTGGTGCGGACCGCGTCGCCGGCCGGAGCCCGCCTGGACGCGGTGCAGACCGCGGGTCTGGTCTGGTTCGAACTGCTGATGACGGGCAGCTATCTCGGCGCCGCGAGCGCGCTGGTGGAGCGAGTGCTGCTCAACGACCGGGTGCCCGATGCCGAGCGGGTCCGGCTGCTCGTGGAGATCGAAGGGGCGATGGCGGCCGCCGAGGGCCTGGCCCGACGCGTCGACGAGGGCATTCCCGACGAGTCCGCACTCGCCGACTCGCTGTACGCGCGCTACACCGTGCAGGACGCCCTCGCCCGGATCGTCCCCCGGGCGGTCGAGCTCCTCGGCGGGCTCAACTTCATGACGTCCGACGAGGTCGGCTACCTCGCCGCCTGCGCCAACGGGCTCGCCCTGCATCCGCCGTCGCGGTCACGGATGACCGGCCCACTGTCCGCGTATCTCGCGGACGAGCCGCTGACGATCGCCTGAGAGCAACCCACCTCAGCCGACGTCGACTTCGCCCCTGTCGTCGGGTGGTATCGCCTGACGGCTCGGCTCCGGCCGGCACGGACTTGAATCCGGCAGGCACGGACCTGACCTGAGCGACACGGATCTGACCCGCGGACTTTGACACGCGGCCCGGCCGGAGTCGGCGCGCACACTGGCGACCGTACGCCCCGGACCGCCTCGCACCGCAATGCCGTACGCCCCGGACCGCCTCGCACCTCAACGCCGTACGCCCCGAATCGGCTCGCACCTCAACGCCGTACGCCCCAAGTCGCCCCGCACTTCAGCTCCGTACGCCCCAAGTCGGCCCGCACCCCACCCCATACGCCCCAAGTCCCCGTCCGACAACCGACTGACACGAGTCATCGCATGACCGGCACCATCCGCTCACCCGACCGAGGGGGAACACGAACATGCCTCAGTCCCGGCCCCGGCCCAGCGCTCCGCCCAGTCCGCCACCGGTCGTGGAACGTCCCACGGTGCTGCTCACCGGCGGTGCCGGAGTGCTCGGCAGAGCCCTGATCGACGAGTTGGCGCAGGACTTCCGGATCGTCTGCCTGCGCCATCGCACTCCGGTGAACGACCGTCGGGTCCGTGAGATTCGCGCGGATCTGCTGGAGCCCGGACTCGGTCTGACACCGGCGGACTTCGAGCGGCTCGCCGGCGAAGTGGATCTGGTCGTGCACTCCGCCGCCGCCACCAACTGGAAGGCCGAGCCGGATTCGATCCGGCGCGCCAACCTCGACGGAACCCTCGCGATGCTCGACCTCGCCGCCCGCGCCGGCGCGCGTTTCTACCACATGAGCACCGCCTTCGTCGCCAATCCGCTGGCCCCGGAGGAGCAGGAGCGCTTCCCCGGAGCCGCTGCCTATCTCGCCTCCAAGACCGCGGCCGAGCGGGTCGTCCGCGAGGCGCCGGTGCCGGGAGTGATCCTGCGTCCGTCGGTGGTGATGGGCGACTCCGTCACCGGCCGTATCGCCGGAATGCAGGGGCTGACACGGGCGCTGGGCGCCATCGTCAAGGGCCAGGTGCCGGTGCTGCCGGGCGCGCCCGAGGCTCGGATCGACATGGTGCCGCAGGATGTCGTCGCCCGTGCGGTGGGCGATCTGCTGCGTGGTGGGGTCACCGCGGGCGAGTACTGGCTGACGGCCGGCGCGCAGGCGCTGTTGCAGCGCGACGTGGTCGACACCTGCCTGGAGTTCGCGGAACGGTACGGGCCGAGGCCTCATCCGCCCCGGCTCATTCCGCTGGAGTCGGTGCACCGTCTGCTGCTGCCGCTGATCGAGGGCCCCACGTTCCCGGAGTCCTTGCGTCGGCGCTTCCACACCTACGCGGAACTGCTGCTGGTCTTCCAGCGGGCGCTGCCCTTCGAGTCGTCCCTGGGCTCGCCGCACTGCGGCTCCGCCCTCTCCAAGGAGTCCCTCCGGCAGGCGCTGGTCCGCAACCTGACCGCGTGGTCCACGGGGCGCGGCGGCATGCGCGCCCAGCGCCGGGCGCAGCAGCCGCCACAGAAGGCGTCGCAGAACGCGGAGACCAGGGAGCTGGCGTCGTGACGGCCGCGGTGACCGCCGTCGCCCACGGCGCCGTGGACCGCGCGCACATCGCCCGGCTCTATCGCGAGCACCTGTCCTCCGGCCGTGCCGTCCTCGGATCGGTGCTCGGAGGCATGCTGGAGACGGGGTCCGACGGTGCGTGGGTGTTCACCGAGGACGGCCGCCGCTATCTCGACTTCGGCGGGTACGGCGTCTTCATCCTGGGGCACCGGCACCCCTCCGTGACGACGGCCGTGCACCATCAGGTGGACTCGCATCCGCTGGCCGGGCGAGTCTTCCTGGAGCCGGTCGCGGCCCGCGCGGCGCAGGCCCTGGCGGCGCGGACTCCGGCCGGTCTCGACCGCGTCCACTTCGTCAACTCCGGGGCGGAGGCCACCGAAGCCGGTCTCAAGCTGGCCCGGGCGCACGGCCACACCGCTCTCGTCAGCACGACCGGCGGCTACCACGGCAAGACCCTGGGCGCGCTCACCGCCACCGCCAACCCGAAGTACCAAGAGCCCTTCCAGCCCCTTCTGCCGGACAGCACGGCGGTGCCGTACGGGGATACGGACGCGATGGCCGCCACCCTCGCCGAACTCGGCCGACGTGCCTGCGTGATCGTCGAGCCGGTGCAGGGAGAGGGAGGCGTACGCATTCCACCGCCCGGATATCTGGCGGAGGTGGGCGAGCTGTGCCGGACGTCCGGGGCCTTCCTCATCGTCGACGAGATCCAGACGGGCCTCGGGCGGCTGGGCTCGTGGTGGGGCATGGACGCCGAGGGCGCCGAGCACGTGGCCCCGGATGTGCTCCTCGTCGGCAAGGGCCTCAGCGGCGGTGTGGTCCCGGTCGCGGCCATGGTCGCCACCGAGGCGGCGTACCGCCCGTTCTCCCGCGACCCCTACCTGCACACCTCGACGTTCGCCGCCTCACCGATCGCCTGTGCCGCCGCGTGGGCCGCGGTCGAGGCACTGGACCGGGAGGACATCATCAGCCGCGCCGAGGTTCTGGGCGACCGGCTGCTCACCGGCGTCCGGGCCGCCTGCTCCCCCTACGCCGGCGGCCTGGTGCACGACGTACGGGGACGGGGACTGCTGATCGGCCTGGAGCTCGCCGAGGAGCGGGCCGTCGGTGAGCTGATCCTGGAACTGGTCGGGCGCGGTGTCCTCGTGAACCACTCCCTCAACGCCACGCGGGTGCTGCGGCTGACACCGCCCGCGATCGTCGGCGACGAGGAGGTACGGCTGTTTCTCACCGCTCTGGCCGAGGGGCTGCGCGTCGTCGCGGCGCGCGTCGGCTGACCTCCGGAGCGCCGGGCACCGGAGCACTGCCATCAGTGACCAGTAAGACCATCTGCGGAAAGGGAACCCCCATGCGTCATGTGACCGTACGACTGACCGCTCACGACGTCGACCCCGAGACCGCGTACCAGCGGATCCGGGACTTCCGCCGCTATCCCGAAGTCACCGAAACCGTCCGCGAGGTCGCGGTCCATCCACCCCATGACGACGGCACGGTGGTGTCGGACTGGACCGTCCGTTTCCGAAACGGCCTGATGCGCTGGTCGGAGCGCGACGCGTTCTTCCCGGAGACCCGGACCATCGGATTCACCCAGCTCACCGGCGACTTCGAACTCTTCGAGGGCACCTGGCGGTGCGCGTCCGGCGAGGACGGTACGGCCGTGACCTTCGACGCCGTGTTCGACCTGGGCATCCCCACCTTGGCGGAACTCCTCGATCCGGTGGCCGACTCGACCCTGCGCACCAACATCGAGCGGATCCTGCGCGGACTGCTCGGCCGGGTCACACCCGCGCCGGCCGCACTCGCCGACACCGCGGCCTCCGCGCATGGCTGACCTGGCTCCGGCCACCGCGGGATGGGACACCCTGCGGGACGAGCCCGGTCCCGACACCGTCCGCTGCCTCGGTCTCTACGCCAAGCTCACGGCCGGAGTCACCGTCGTCACGGCCCTGGACGGCACCGGCCGCCCCACCGGGATGACTGTCTCCGCGCTGACGTCCCTGTCGGCCAGGCCGCCGCTCGTCCTCGCCTGTCTGCGCGGCAGTTCACGCACCCTGAACGCTCTGCGAGCCCAAGGCGCCTTCGCTGTAAGCCTGCTGACGGCACATCAGAGGCCGGTCGCCGACCTCTTCGCCGATCCCTCCGTGCCGCCGGGACGCCGCTTCGCCGGCAGCCACGTACGGCAGGTGCTCGGTCTGCCGGTGCTCGCCGACGCGCTGGCGTGGTCGGTGTGCCTGGTCGAGGACGTACGTCCGTACGGCGATCACCACGTGGTCGTCGGGCGCGTGATGGCGGTGGAGGTGAACGGCGGGAGGCCGCTGCTGTGGCACGACCGCGGGTTCCACACGCTGACCGGGTTCCGAGAGCTGCCTGCCGACGACTGACTGCTGATTCATGCGTCCAGCCCTCACGCCCGGCCGGGTCTCCCCGGTCGGGCGTCTCGCGCACCCAACTCTCACGTCCCGATTCCCGAGCCCGAGGAGGCCGTATGTCCCTGCCCCGCATCCCCGGCATCAACTCCGACAGCGCCGCGACCGAACTGGCCCGGACGCCCGAGCGGTTGTCCGGCAACGCCCAGTCCGTCGGCCACCGGATCGGCTCCGCCCTCGACCCCGCCGCCGATGACGACTGGGGCCGGCCGCCGAGCGAGCAGCGCCCGTACCCGGTGGTGCTCGCGCACGGCACGCTGGGCGACCGCGAGTCCGTCTGGCGCAAGGCGGCGCCCGCGCTCAGAGCCGCGGGCCACCGGGTCTTCCGGCTGAACTACGGGGAGTTGCCGACCCTGCCACGGCTGTACGGACTCGGCGACATCCGGAATTCGGCCCGGGAGCTCGCGGACTTCGTCGACCGGGTGCTGGCGGACACCGAGGCGGCGAAGGTGGACCTCGTCGGCCACTCGCAGGGCGGGATACTGCCGCACTACTACCTCAAGTTCCTCGGCGGGGCCGGAAAGGTGCGGCGCGTCGTGGGAATCGCGCCGAGCAGTCATGGGGTCGACGTGGCGGGGCTGACGGCGCTGGTCCGTCAAGTCCCGGGTGTGCAGGGGGTCGTGGAGGACCAGGTGCTGTTCCGGGTGAGCCCCGCGTTCACCCAGCTGCTGCACGACTCGGAGTTCGTGAGCGAACTGGTGACACCGGGCGACACCGTCGACGGGGTCGGCTATACCGTCATCTGGTCGACTCGCGACGAGCTGGTCCAGCCGCCCGAGTCGCAGCAGCTGCGGCCCACCCGGCCGGAGCACATGGTCACGAACCTCTGTCTCCAGACCCTCGCCCCGGGGAACCGCGCGACGCACTTGGCCATGCCGTACGACCCGGTGGTGCTGCGGGAGACGCTGAAGGCGCTGGCCGACTGAGGGCCCGTCCGACACGTACGACACGTACGACGAGTGCGAGTCGCACGGCTCGTATGGCTCGCACAGCTCGCACGACTCGTACGGCGAAGGGGGTGGTGCGGGCCCGATCGGCCCGCACCACCCCCCGTTCGTGTCATCGGCTCAGTACGCCGTGCACCGGCCCTTCTCGCCGTTCCAGAAGCACACCTGGCCGAAGACGTCGAAGCCCGCGACGCCCTCCGGGTTGATCTTGTCGAAGCGGGGCTTGGGGATCTGCAGCCCGTTGATCCCGTCGCCGGCGAGCGGTCCTTCCGTCACGGTGCGGTCCGGGACAGGGCTGCCCTCCTTGAGGTCACCCTTGAAGTAGAGCCCGCCGACCTCGCCGGTGTTCCACATGCCCACGCCGTTGCCCTCCACCGAGAATGTCGGCACCGGCAGCCCGCCGAATCTGCCCGTTCCGGCGACGTCGAAGACGATGTCGGTCAGTTCCGGCGCCGCCCCGTTGGGCGACCTGCAGTCCCGGTACCCGATGTGCCCGCTCACGTCGGCCTCCCGGACCAGTACGCCGAGCGGCGGACTGAAGTTCACCTCGGCGTCGAGGCGGCACACGAGGTCGGGAACCGGGTCCGGGGCGGCCTGGGCGACGGGAGCGGCCAGGGCCGTGCCCGCCATGAGGACGGCGGCCAGCACCGCTCCTTTCCTCCCGAGGCGTGTCAGGTGGAGAGTCCTCTTCACTGTCGTTGAGAACGTCACTGCGTCCAGCCCCTTCTCCTTCAGGCCGTGGCCGTGTTGCCACGGAGAACTTCGCTCGCGGAACCGAGGTGGTTCGCGAGGTCGCGGTACGACTCCAGGACCCCCGTCTCGACGTACGGGATCTCCCGCTCCGCGCAGAACGCCTTCACCACGGGGTAGGCGCGCCGCAGAGCGGAGCGCGGCATCCCGGGGAAGAGGTGGTGCTCGATCTGGTAGTTGAGGCCGCCGTAGAGGAAGTCACCGAGATAGCCGGTGGGCAGGGTGCGCGAGGTGAGGACCTGGCGTTCCAGCCAGCTCCACTCCTTGCCCACGCGGGTCGGCAGGCCCTTGTGGTTGACGGCGAAGGCGAGGCCGAGAAGATAGCCGAGGAGGACCTGGTGGAACGCCAGGAACAGCAGCGCGGCCGGCCAGGGCAGCAGCAGGAAGAGGGCGCCGAAGAAGAGCACCGCGTGCAGGACCATCAGGCCGCCCTCCAGGAGGGGCCGGCGGATGGCGCGTCGGCGCAGGGCGATGACGCCGGCGATGCGCAGGACCACGGCCTCCAGGCCGAGCAGCGGGAAGAACAGGTACCGCTGGTTGGCGGCCAGGAAGCGGGCGAATCCCTTGCGGTCCTGGGCCTGTTCGGGCGCGAAGATCGCCACCCGGCGCAGGATGTCCGGGTCGAGTTCCAGGTGGTTGGGATGGTTGTGGTGCCGGTTGTGGTGCTGCACCCACCAGCCGAAGCACACCCCGAGCATCAGGTTCCCGTGGATGAGGCCGAGCGCCTGGATGAACTTCCGGGACCGGGTGATCTGACGGTGTCCGGCGTCGTGCACCAGGAAGGCCAGCTGCTCGTGCCAGACGGCGAGCCACACCGCTGCCAGGATCACATTCCACCAGACGCCGTCGGAGAGGGCGAGCACCGCCCAGCCCACCGCGTTCATCAGCCAGACCACCGCGATCCCGGTGACGTACTGGCCCTTGCGGGGGCGCATGAGTCCGGCTTCCTGGACGCGCCGGGTCAGTTCGCGGAAGTCCTCGTCGAGCGCGCCTGGTTCATACGGTGAGGAGTCGACTGCCGGGCTGTCGGTCATCGGAGTGCCACCGACCCTTTCCTTCCGGACGTGCTGTGCGGTCACGAAGTGAGGCCCATGTCGGCGAGCCGCGATTCCTGTGTGGCGCACGCCCATTCGGCGGCGGCCAGCATCCGTTCCTCGGCGGTGGTGTCGACCAGACGGCGGCCCGGCCACAGCTCGTAGTCGCCGGCGATGTGGCGGTGCTGTTCCAAGCCCCGCTGATAGAGCTGCTCCCGACGGAACGTCAGCTCCTGGACAGGCAGTCGGCTCCACAACTCCATCCCTTGTGCGACGAGTTCGCGAATGCGCCGCAACTCCTGCGGATGGCACTGCAGATAGCGCCGCACGATCGTGCTGCCGACGGACAGATGCCGGATCTCATCGATGCCCGCGGCCCGCTCGATCTCGGCGGCCGGCGGATCGAAGGGCCGCCACTTGCGCTCGCTCAGCTCGGCGGTGGGCGCGAGCACTCCTTCGACCAGGACGGTCAGGGTGATGACGCCGCCGATGTAGTCCCGGTCCTTCTCCAGGACCGACCGTCCGAACGCCTCCAGCGGTGCCAGGATCGCGTCCCGGTCGGCCCCGGCGAGGTCCTCCATGGTGGCTTCCAACTGGTATGCGGGCACGCCCAGTTCGAGGAGGTGACCGCGGAAGGCGTAGGCATGGCGGGCCTCGTCCATCAGTTGGGAGGTGTAGAAGTCCATGCCGGCGAGGTCGGGGGCGTAGGCGACCAGGAAGGAGAGGGCGCGAGCCGCCTTCTCCTCCGCCATCGAGCGGAAGGCGAGCTCCTGCATGACGGCCTGGCGCAGCGGCCCGTCCGCCATCATGTGCGCCGGGACGGACACGTCCGCGGACCGGCCCATCGGGTCGCCTCCGAGGGTGCCCTCCGGCACCGCGCGAAACCAGTAGCCGAGGTCGCAGCCCTCTGGTGTCAGCTCGGTGTGCAGCGCGCCTTCCAGCAGGCTCGGGGCGCGGTGCCGGTCGGCTTCCGCCGGGAACTTCGCGATGGATGTGGTCATTTCGGCCTTTCTGACTCAGATACTGCTCATGGATCGCCGGTGATTTCAGACCGACTTCGTGAGGCGCATCAGCTGCCATACGGCGGGGGGGCGCACGCCGCCCTGGAACGCCAGGTACTCCGGTTCGATGACCTGCGGGCGCCACTTGAGCTTGAAGGACTCCTGGGCGGCCGCCGGGTAGATCGCCTGCCCCTTCGCCGCCAGCAGCCGCACACAGCGGTGCAGGAGGCCGCTGGTCGGGCCGGGCGCGGCGGTGTCCGCCCCGAGCTGCACGAACGGGGTGAACCCGAGGTGCAGCCAGTCGCACCCCTCGTCCTGGAACTGGCGCAGCGCGGTGGCGAACATCAGCTCCACCGTGCCGGGCGGGGCGTCCGGCAGCCGCCGCGTCAGGTCGTACAGCCGGCCGGACCGCTCGCCGAACACGGGCGAGTAGGACACGTAACCGACGGTCCGCCCCTCATGAACGGCGGTGAACAGGCGCCGGTGCGGTGCGCCCGGTCCGCCGCGTTCGCCGATGAGGAACTCGAGTTCCTTGACGTGCCGGCCCTTCGCCCGCAGCCACGCCGCGTCCACCGCGTCGAGAGCGGCGCCGTCCTGCTCCCCCGCGGGCACTTCGGCGACGGTGACTCCTTCTCTGCGGGCCCGGTTGACCATGTTGCGCACCTTGACCATGCGCTGGCCGCCCAGGCCGTATCCGTCGAGCGCGATACTGAAGGAGGCGCCGAACTGGTTGACGGCGAAGCCGTACCCGGCGTGCAACTCGGCCCCGGCGCGGGAGAGTTGCACGGCGACGACCCGCCGCCCTTCGCTTCCGGCCCGGTCGAGCAGTGCCGTCAGCAGCCGCTCCTGATCCCGAGCCGCGCAGACGGGCCCGCCCAGCTGGAACAGATACCGGCGTCCGCCCTCCCGGTACGGGACGAAGCCGTCGACACCCTCCGCGTGAAAGCGACGGTTGCCGCTGTTCAGCGCGAGGAACGCGCTGCTGTGGCTGCCGTGGCGGCGCAGCATCTCGTACGCCTCCGTGTCCGCGAGCACCTGCGGAGGGTTCACCGGGCCGCCGCCTCGTGCCAGGGCACGGTCGCGAAGTCCCGCAGCGCGGACTGGACGGACGGGTGCGGAACCGGCTCGAAGGACACGGTGAAGGACTTTGCGAAGTTGCCGAACAGGGCCCGGTCCCCGAACAGATGGACCGGCAGGACCAGCAACGCCCACTCCCAGCCGTACGCCAGAACCCAGGCCCCGAGGACCGCGCCCTGGACGCTGAGGCTGTGCATGGTGTTGTAGAGCACGTAATAGAGGCGCGCGACCTGCTTGTCGGGGCTGCGGTGATAGGCGATCGCCCCCGGCAGGTAGCCGATGACGTCCACGTACGCGAAGAGGACGACGGCGACCCACCAGCGCACTTCGGCGAGGTGCGCGAGGAAGAACCCGGCGGCGGCCAGGAGCCCGAGCAGATACTCGAGGCGCAGGAGCCGATAGGTGGTGGGGGTCTGGCAGAGATTGTGCCCGTCCACGGTCACCGCCCGCCGGCCGGGACCGTCGCCGTCACCAGGATCATGCTGTCCGTCTCGACCCCTGGGAGCGCCGCCAGATGCGGGGCGAACCGCTCGACCGCGTACGGCAGCGCCAGCAGGTCCGCGATCTGCGCCTGCCAGCCGTGCCCGCCCCACCAGTGCTCCGCGTCCGCGAGGTGCCAGACCCACGGTGTTCCCGAGCCGGACAGGGCCTCCAGCCACGGTTTGACGAAGGGGGAATCGGCGGTGTCGGCGTTCAGGCACTCGGCGCCGAGGGTGCTGCCCGGCGCGGAGAGTTCACCGACCGTGCCGATCAGGCTCTCCACCGCCTCCGGCTGGAGGTAGAAGAGCAGCCCCTCGCACAGCCAGGCGGTGGGCAGGGTGGGGTCGAAGCCCGCGGCGAGGGCCGCTCCCCTCCAGTCGCCCAGCAGGTCGGCCGCGACCGTCGTACGGCGAGCCGTGTCCGGGCTCCGGCCCGCGAGGACCCGCTCCTTGAAGGCCTGTACGGCGGGCAGATCGACCTCGAAGACATGGGTTCCGTCCGGCCAGTCGAGCCGGTGGGCCCGGGTGTCCAACCCGGCTCCCAGCAGGACGACTTGACGGCAGCCCGCGTGCGCCGCGGCGAGCAGGTGGTCGTCGAAGAAGCGGGTGCGGACGGCCAGCCAGTCGGGCAGCACCCTTTGCAGGACACCGGATCCGGGCGGGGCACCGACCGCGCCGGCGGCGTCCAGGAACTCTGCGGCCAGCGGATCGTCGAAAAGCGCGTCCGCCCGGGCGGATTCCTGGGCCCGCATGCGTACGGTCCACAGGGCCGTCTGCGAGACTCCGTCCAGCAAGGAGCCGGTTCCCGCGTCGCGCGGAGTGTCATGGTGCGTCATGGGCATGGGTGATTCCTTTGTGCGTACGGTTATTGAGGGAACGTCAGGTGTGATGGTCAGCGGGGCGCCCGGCGGCGGTCGTACAGCAGGGCCGCGGCACCCAGCGCCAGCAGGCCGCGCGACGGCGACCAGGGCCGCTGCCCGCCCATGGACGCGGGCGTGTACGGCTCGTGGACCTGGAGCGCGAGCTGGCGGTTGGCGGCATCGGAGAGGAGCCCGCGCCACTGTTCTGGAGCGAACGCGGCCGCGGCCAGCAGGTCCATCGTGTTGCGGGCGACCTGGTCCAGGGAGAAGTACTCCCGGATCAGCGCCACGATGATCCCGCGCGCCTCCGCCTTGAAGACCTCCGCGAGGGCGATGTCCGGCGCGAGGCAGCGCACCGAACCCTCCAGGTTCGCGAAGGACTTGCCCAGCAGGGAGATGGCGGGCGCCGAGCCGATGCCCCGCCTGGTCGCCTTCTCCAGGACCGTGGTCAGGGAGACCCCGAAGTTGATGTCTTCGAGGGAGGCGGTGGCGACCTTGGGAACCAGCGCCGCCATGTCGGCGGCGAACGCGGGCAGGTTCGACCAGGGGGTGACCCGGCCCATGTCCGCCCACGCCCGCGCCAGTCCGTGACCGTCGTTCTGGGCGATGGCCATGAGGAGCGGCAGCAACTGCAGACTCGTACGGCGGTCGAGCCGGCCGACCATGCCCCAGTCGATCAGCGTGGCCGGACCGCCGGGCAGCGCGAAGACATTGCCCGCGTGGGGGTCGGCGTGGAACATCCGATCGACGAAGTACCCCCGGTACATGAAGCGCAGCAGATCCTTGCCGATCTCCGTGCGCTCCCGGTCGCTGAACCGGTCGCGGTCGAGGTGCCGTACGGAAGCACCCGGCGCCAGCGACTGGACGAGCACCTTGGGGGTGGCGTGGATGACCCGGGGCACGTCGAGCGTCGGATAGCGCCGGATGTTCTCGCGGGCCTCGTCCATGTTGCGGGCCTCGCCGGTGAAGTCCAGCTCGGGTTCCATCGCGTCGAAGATGGAGCCGAGCATCGCCTCCACGTCGATGACCTCGTTGAAGCGGGGGGCGGTACGGGCCACGATCCTGGACGCCTTGCGCATCAGGGCCATGTCCGCGTGGACCGTGTCGCGGATGCCGGGCCGTTGCACCTTCACCACCGCGGGCCGTCCGCCGGGCAGGGTCACCCGGTACACCTGGGCCAGGGACGCCGCCCCCAGCGGGCGGGTCGTCTCGATGTCGTCGAAGCGCAGCTTCCAGTCCGGGCCCAACTCCTGCTGGAGTACGGGTTCGAAGAGGGAGAACGGCTGGACGTCGACCTGGTCGTGGAGGTTCTGCAGCTCACTGATCATGGAGGCGGGCACCATGTCGGGCCGGGTGGAGAGGATCTGACCGAGCTTCACATAGAAGGGGCCGAGGCTCTCCAGGGCGTGCCGCACCGCCTTGGCCCGGCGCGCGCCTTCCCCGGCGGCGCCCCCGTCCCCGGCGGAGGCCTCGGCTTCCGCCGGGGACAGCGGGCCGCGCCCGGTCCGTCGGCGCTCCCGCGTCATCCGGCCGACCTCGTCGGCGACGAGGCTTCCCAGTACCTTCACAACCAGCCGGAGCCGACTGCCGAGCAGGGCACTCATGTGTCACAACCTCCTGTGCCTGACGAGATCCGTCGGTCATGCGGCGCGCTCACTCACGGGGGTGAGGCGGTACGCGCCCGGTGGCGGTCGGCGAGCCGGCCGCTCAGCCTCCCTTCCTCGCCGCGGGCGCACGGCCGGCGCCGGTCACGGCACCGGTGACCTGCTGGACGTTCTCCAGCACACCGACCAGGGACGCGACGAGCTCGGAGAGCTGGGCGATCTGCCGCGGCAGCGCGGCCAGTCCCTCGGCCATGTCCGCCGCCCCCGACACGGCCGATGTCGCGCCGCCCGCCACCTGTCCGAGCGCGGCCAGCGGATTGGCTCCGCCCGCGGCGAGGGGGTTCGCCGCACCGGCGGCGCCGCTGAGGGCGGCGAGGGGATTCGCCCCGCCACCGGTGATCGCCGCGAGCGGGTTGGGGGCGGCGCCCGTGAGCGCGGCGAGTGGATTCGCCGCGCCGACTCCGGCCGCGGCGTTGGCGGCGTTCGCGAGCGCTGCCACGGGATTGGCCACGCCGCCGAGGGCCGACAGCGCGCTGACCGTCCGCAGGACATCGCCCGGCAGTCCGCTCAGTGCCTGATACGGGTTCACCGGATTGAGCCAGTCCACGGAATTACTGTCGTCGCCTTTGCGGTCGAGAATCTCGTCGAACGCCTTCTTGGTGCTGTCGGCAATATCGCCGATGAAATCCTTGATGGTGTCCTGGGTATTGTTTTTGGCCACGGAAGATGCCCTTTCCCTCTCGTCTGCTCACCTGAACTCCCGGAATTCGGGAGCCGTTTTGACACCCGCGCCGACATCGATCGACCGCGGGAAGAGGACGGAAATCTTTTGTGCCACGACGGAGTACCGTTGCGCCGCGACAGAAAATCGTTGTGGAGTGACGGCGATCCGTTATGCCGCGGCGCCGTCCAAAGCTTTCGCGCAGACGAGTCGCAACCGCGCCCGCCCCCGGGTGAACGCGCCTTCGGCCGCCTTCACCGAGATCTGGTGCATGCGCGCGAATTCCAGCGTGGAGATTCCATGGGCGCGGGCGAGCACGACCTGGCGCTCGCGGCCGCGCAGCAGGTGGACCTGACCGAGCAGCCAGCGCCCGAAGTCCTGATCACACACCCCCTCGTCCGGCGTCTCGGCGGTGCCCACGTCCGCCGCGCGGCGCAACAGCCTTCGTCTGCGCTCCAGTTCGCGGTAGTGGTCGACGCACAGGCGCAGGGCCACCGTGGTCAGAAAGGGACCAATCCGCTCGCGGTCCAGATTGCCGTGGGCGGCCGCCCTCAGCATCGCTTCCTGTACGCAGTCCTCCGCGTCCTGGGCATTCGGAAGCCGCCGGCGGACCAGCCGCATCAGACGCTCCCGATGACTGGCGATCACATCCCAGGACAGCTCCCGCCGCACCTCTTCCTGGGATTCGTGAATTGCTCGATCGACGATACCGAACTCACCTAAGTGGTCTTCCAAATTCCTGTGATCCATGGCCCCGAAACGATTTCTGGTGCGAAGTCGAAATATCCGCACGGCCTATCCCCAACCCGTCGCGAGGTTTCTTTTCCGAGCCCACTGACCAACAAACCGCACCGAATGGCTTCCACTCATCCGCATGGAAAACGGAGGATAGCGTTCCGGCACGCCGTATGCCGTGCTATACAACTCGCGCGAGCCGTAGGGGAACCCGGCCGCTGCTGAAACGTCACGTCATGGGGAAACGCGCCCGATAAGGCCCTCAAAAGAACCTCGAATCAGCCATACCCGGATTGAATGAGCCAAATTCCGCGGGTAGGACCGGAAATTCCGAGGGTCCGGCCGGAAACACCGACGGTCAGGTCATGGCCCGCGAACGCCGTCGCGGCCCGCGAACACGGAGTTGCGGGAGAGTGCCACTTCGCGCAGGACGGCGCTACCAGGCGCGGGCGGCCCGGACGAGACTGTCGCGGACCCGAGCGACGTCCGGGTTGCTCTCGGCGCCGGGCCGCTGCACCAGGAAAAGGGTCCTCACCCAGGAGACCCAGATCGGCCTGCCGGCCGCGGAACTGGCCCGCCAGAAGCCCAACCCGATGCTCAACGGCCACCAGGACTGGCTGGACGGCCTGGGCCGCGCCGCCACCCGCTGAATCCGCCAAGCGCCGGGACGCCTAGCGCCGGGACGCCTAGCGGCGCCGCCAGGGCAGCACCGCCGGGTCGGTCTCGGCTGTCTCCACGCGTTGCAGCGCCGCGCCGATGGCTTCGCCGATCTCTGCGAGTTGACTCACCTGTTCAGGAGTGAGGGCGTCGAAGAGCGCGCGGCGCACGGCTTCCACGTGCCCGGGAGCCGCTTGCTCCAGCAGGGCGTACCCCTCGCCGGTCAGGACGGCGAGCTGGCCTCGGCCATCGGCGGGATCCTCCCGTCGGTCCACCAGACCGGCCTCGCTCAGCCGGTTCACGGCATGGGTGAGCCGGCTGCGGGTGATCTTCAGACGCCGGGCGAGCTCGGACATTCCCATGGCGCGATCGGGCGCCGATGAGAGGTGGGCCAGCAGCGTGTAGTCGGCGTGTGTCATGCCGGCATCGCGCCGCAGCTGCCGGTTCAGATAGTCGGCGAGCAGGGTGGAGAAGTCGACGTAGGCCAGCCAGGCCCGTCGTTCCTCGGCGTTGAGCCAGCGCGGCGTCGTGGGCATGCTCACACTCTACCGGGGCTCCGTTTGAAGTTTCAAACATGCCATGTACCATCCCTTTCGTCGCGATGTTTGAAGTCTCAAACATCGGCTCGATGCACGAAAGCTCGATGCACGAAAGGCAGCACATCGCAATGAAGCTCACCAAGAAGAAGAGGCTGGGTGTGGCCATCGCCACCGGCCTGGCCCTGACCGCGGTCTCCGCGACCGCCATCGCGCAGGCCGCCCAGCCGGCCGCCGCGAGAGAGCAGGACCAGCTGCAGGCGCTCTACCAGGCGGCCAAGGCGGAGGGCGGCAAGGTCACCGTCTACATCGGCGGCGACGCGCCCGGCCAGTGGGACTCGCTGGCCGACGCCTTCACGAAGCAGTTCCCGGACGTGAAGCTCCACCTGGTCACCGACCTGAGCAAGTACCACGACGCCCGCATCGACAACCAGCTCGCCACCGGCCACCTGACCGCAGACGCCGCGATCCTGCAGACCGCCCAGGACTTCGACCGCTGGAAGAAGCACGGCGACCTGCTCAAGTACAAGCCGGTCGGCTGGAACGACGTGTACGCCAACGCCAAGGACAAGGACGGCTACTACACCGGCGTCTTCTACGGCGCCTTCTCCTACATCGTCAACACCAGGCAACTCCCGGCGAACCCCGGCGACTTCAAGGGCACGGACCTGCTCGAGCCCGCCTACAAGAACAAGCTGATCCTGACCTACCCGAACGACGACGACGCCGTACTGTTCGGCTACAAGCAGATCGTGGACAAGTACGGCTGGAACTACCTGGCCAAGCTCGTCCGGCAGAACCCGAAGCTGATCCGTGGCGTGCCCGGCTCGTCGGCCGGCGTGGCGAGCGGCGACTACCTCGCCTCGATCGCCGTCGGCGGTGACGCCCGCCCGGACGGCACCCAGGTCTTCTCCAGCACCGAGCGCTTCAACTCCTGGGCCCAGCGCGGCGCCATCTTCAAGAAGGCCCCGCACAAGGCGGGGGCCAAGCTCTTCCTGAGCTGGCTGAACTCGCAGGCCACGCAGAAGAACGCCATTGCCACCTGGACCTGGTCCGTCCGCGAGGACATCGCGCCCCCGGCCGGTCTGAAGCCGCTCGCCTCGTACAAGAACACCGACCCCGACGCGTTCGTGAAGTTCATGTCGAACCGCGCCGCCGTCGAGCGCTTCCGCTCCCAACTCGAGCTCTACGTCGGCCAGGTCAAGGGCGCCGACCCCGCCGACCCCACGGACACCCTCGGCCGCACCCCCGGCTCCTTCTGAGGAACGATCAGAAGTCTGCGGCCCGGATCCTGCCGGATCCGGGCCGCAGACTTCCGCGGGTGCTTCGGGTTCGATGATCCGCCGCGGTACAACCCTTCGGTGGCGGCGTGTGTCTGATGGGCGGGAACTGGCGTTCCCCCGCAGTTCGTCCATCCGTCGCCGACGCTTCACCCAGAGGGACCCCCATGCCCCAAACCGCTCCCGGTTTCCCCATGCTCCGCAAGACCGCCGGCGCGATCGGAGCCGTCGCGCTGATCGCGCTGGGTGCCGCGCCCGCCGTCGCCGACGACCCGGGCCCCGGACTGGCTCTGGGAGAGATCGCCCCGATCGACGGCGTGAAGCCGGACAGCAGCGTCGAGGTGCCGGTCACGTTCACGAACAAGGGCACCGAGGCCGTCGACAAGATCTGGCTGTCGTACTCCGTCACCCGCGGGCTGAGCCAAGCGGAACTGCCCTCCAACTGCCTTCGCTACGAGGTCTCCTCCTTCGACGAGGCTCCGAGCTCCTCCGCCGCGGTCTGCGAATTCGATCAGACGGTGGAACCCGGCGTCGTCTACGCACCTGAGAAGTCGCTGACGCTGAACGTTCTCGACCGCGCGCTGTACGACAGGCTTCGGGTGGCGGTCGCCACCTACGACAACGCCCCCGGGGACGGCGCCTCGCAGCCCGTGCGCGGGACCGCGCCCGCGGTGAAGCTGGTCGAGCGGCCCGACGCCACCCCGACCGGCACCGGCTCCGCCCAGCACCCCGACTGGGACGCGGCCGATGTGGCGGTGACCGCGACGAACACGGCCGACTTCCAGGTGTCCGGAGCACGGGTGAAGGGCCGCGTAGGGGACATGGTTTCCCTGGAGGTGAAGTTCACCAACGCCGGGCCGGGCTGGGTGCTGAGGGACGCGGGCACCCCGGCGACCCGGGTTCTGGTCAAGATGCCCGCCGGTACGACGGTCACCAAGGCCCACGGGTTCTGCCACAGCACGGGATCCGGAAGCTACGACTGCGGCACCAGCCAGTCCTGGGTCGACGAAGAGGGCGGGGAGACCTACACCTTCACCCTGAAGATCGACAAGGTGGTACCGGGGGCCAAGGGTTCGGTGGCGCTCGCCGGAGAGCCTCGGCCGTTCGACAAGAACAAGGCGAACGACACGGCCGACATCCTGCTCGACGTCACCGGCGGCGGGTCGACGGGTGGCAGCGGCTCGAGCGGTGGCGGCTCGACGTCATCCACCGGAGGCTCCGGCGCCTCGTCCACCGGAGGTTCCAGCACCGGGTCCACCGGCGGTTCGGGTTCCACGGGCGGCTCCTCCACCGCGACCGGTTCCTCGGGCTCCGCCTCCACCGGTGGCGACCTGGCGAACACCGGTTCCGCTTCCGCACTGCCCGTCGCGGGCGCGGCGGCCGCGGCCGTCGTCGCCGGCACGGGCGCCGTCCTGGTGGTCCGCCGCCGCCGCGCCCAGCGGTAACGACCGAACCGGTCCGGCGGCGCCGCGCCCCACACGCGCCGTCGGCGCCGCCGCAGCGGGCGCCCCGAGTGGGCAGTGGAGGACGTACGACGAGGACCGGGCCATCAGTGCCATCCGGGAGGCCCGCGAGCTCGGCATCAACTCCCTCGACACCGCCCAGGCGTACGGTTTCGGCGCTTCCGAGCGCGTACTGGGCGGACACCTTCCCTCGTACGAGGTCCTGAACCGCTCATCGACGGGCGAACCGGCGCGCCAGAAGGACCGCCGGGACGGCGACCAGGAACGCGAAGACCAGCACGGCGTCGCGGACCGGTACCGTCTGCACGGCCAGGCCCAGCCCCAGTACCGGGAGCGACAGGCCCAGATAGGCGGCGAGGAACAGCCCGGTGAGTGTCTCTCCGCGCCGCTCGGGCACGGCCAGCGACAGCACCGTACTGACACTGCCCTTGAAGGCCGTACCGGCGGCCGCCCCGGAGACCGCGCCACCGACGAGGAACAGCGGGAGGTCCGCCGTCCAGACGGCGGCGGTCAGCGCGGCCATGCCGACCGCGAGGAGCCCCAGCCCCAGGAGCAGTTGGGTACGGGTGCCCAGGCGAGCCAGCAGGATCTGTGCAGACGCGGCCGAGCCGAAGACGAGGAAGGCCGCGAGTCCGGTGACCGTGGGGGAAGCGACGTGCAGGTCCCTGAGGACGACCGGAGTCAATGAGGTGAACAGGCCGAAGACCGCGAAGGCGATCAGAGCGGCGCCGGCCGCGGCGAAGAACGCGGGACGGGCCCGGTCGGGAACGCTGATGCGCTGGGGGCGGTAACGCGGCCGCGGATCGGGCCGTTCCACGGTTTCCGGAGTCAGGACCACGGCCACCGCTCCGAGGACGAACAGGCCGAGGAAGAGCAGGTAGGGGGTGTGCAGGGGGGCCGAGGTGTGTTCGGCGAGGAGCCCGGAGACCAGTGGGCCGAGTCCCAGCCCGCCGAGGTTGGCAGCCGTGGCCACCACATTGGCGCGCACGGACGAGGCGCCGGGCCGGGCGTGCCGGTGGAGGTCGTCCAGGTACGCGGTGGCCGTCGCCGTCAGCAGTCCCACGCTCAGTCCCGACAGCAGACGGGCCACGAGCAGGACAGGCACGGAGGACCAGCTCGCGAAGACCAGAGCGGACGCGATGCTGAGCGCGATCGCGGGGAGCAACACGGTTCTGCGCCCGAACCAGTCCGACAGATGTCCGGCCAGGAAGAGTGCCGCCAGCACGCCGACGGCATAGGTCGCGAAGACGATCGTGACGACAAACGGTCCGAACCCGTCGGCACGCTGGTACAGCGGATAGAGCGGGGTGGGCACGGTGGAGAAGGCCATGGTCAGGGTGAAGGTCGCGGCGACCAGCCAGAAACCCACATGGTGACGGGCGTGCGAGCGACGCCGTGGAACGCTTCCGAGGGTCCCTGCCGTCCGGGCCTGCGTGCCCGGCGCCCGGTCTGTCGTGCGGGTGAACACGGTCATGAGCGACCTCTCCTTCGACCCATTCCACATTCGGCTTCGTGACCGGCACAACGCGAGCCGAGTAGCCCGGCTTCCGCACTTCACGCGATAATCGATGAAGACTGTTATCTCCATGAGAGATTTCCATGGGATGACCCCGGCGACCGGGAGCGGTGCTCATGGACCTGCGGCAGATGGAAGTCGTCGTCGCCGTCGCCGAAGAGGGCGGCTTCACGGCGGCGGCGCAGCGGCTCCACGTCGTCCAGTCCGCCGTGTCGGGCACGGTGCGCGCCTTGGAGGGAGAGCTGGGCACGCGGCTGTTCGACCGCACCACCCATCGGGTGGCACTGACACCGGCCGGCGAAGCGTTCGTACCGGCCGCGCGCGCGGCCCTGCGCGCCGCGGATCAGGCGCGGTCGGCGGTGGACGCCGTGCAGGGGCAGCTGCGGGGGACGGTGACGGTCGGCACGATGCAAGGCGTCTGGGCCGGCCTCCACCACGCCCTGGCCGCACTGCGAGCCGAACATCCCGGCGTGGTGGTCCGGCTCCGGCAGGCAGCCGTGGTCGACATCCGGCAGGCGCTGCGCGACGGGACGGTGGACCTGGCGGTGGTCGCCCTCGACCGTCGGCAGCAGCGGGGGCTGGTCACCCGCCTGCTCGCCAGGGAGGAAATGGTGCTGGTGGTCTCTCCCGAGCGGGAACTGACCCGAACGGGAGCCGACGCCGACGGAAAGGTCGCACTCGCCGAGGTGGCCCGGCTTCCTCTGGTGGACTTCGCCCCCGGCTGGGCGGTCCGGGCCGCGGTGGACCGGGCCTTCCGTGCCGCTCTCGTCGAGCGCGACACGATCTTCGAGGTCAACGACATCGTCGCGGCGGCCGAACTCGTCCGCCACGATCTGGGCGTCTGCATCATGCCCGAGTCGATCGCCGGGCGCTTCCCCGACCTGACCGTACGCCGGCTCGAACGCCACGCACCGCACTGGAATGTCATGGTCGTACGGCCCCGGGGCGAGGCACCCCCGGCAGTCGCCGCGCTGCTGCGGCACATCACGTGACCGCGCGGAACCGCTGACGGTACTCGGAGCGGATCGGTCCAGGCGTCCTGGGACCCGGTCATCGCGAACGCGGCGACGAGACCTCTAGGTGCCGACGGGGTCTCCGGGCGAGAGCCGTGAGCGCAGCCGAAGTCCCAGGACCACGGCCAGCCCGAAGGCCACGAGGAGGGCGGCGACGGCGAAGGTCCAGTGCGTGCCGCGAACTATCGCCGCGGACGCGGCTGTGGTCACGTCGCTCGTGCCGGCCGCGAAGGCGAAGACCGCGCCCATGACCGATGCGCCGGTCATGAGGCCCAGGTTTCGGGCGAGGTTCAGCATGCCCGACACCAGGCCACGCCGGCGCGGGGAGACATCCTTCATGACCGCGGTGTTGTTGGCTGCCTGAAACAGCGCGTAGCTCGCCGTGACGGCGACCAGGGGCAGGACGTATCCGATGACGCCGGCCGCCGGGGGCATCAAGGAGAGCACCACGGCGCCGCCAAAGATGCCGCTGAGCCCTACGATCACCATGGCCTCGGCTCCGAAGCGATCGGTGGCTCGGCCGGCCGGGACGCCGGTGAGGGCGGACACGGCGGGACCTGCCGACATCACCAGACCGACAAGCGCCGGGTCGAGGTCGAGTGCCCGGGCCAGGTGGAAGGGTCCCACGACGAGGGTGGTCATCATGACGGTGGAGACCAGGGCGCTCGTCGTCAGGCCGGCGGCGAGGACGGGATCGCGGAGCATCGAGAGGGTGAGCAGCGGGGACGAGACCCGGCTCTCGGTGAAGACGAACAGGGCGAGGCCCGCCCCCGAGGCGATGAGCAGTCCGATGGCGAGCGGACCGAACGAGTTCCCTTCGATCGTCATCGCCAGCGCGTAGGCGCCCAGAGTGACCGCCAGCAGCGCCGCGCCCACGGTGTCGAACCGGCTGCGTGGAGAGCTCGTTGCCGGTGCGGCATCGGGCAGCACCCGGAAGGTGAGCGCGAGCGCGACAAGGCCGAGCGGCACACCGGCGAGGAAGATCGCACGCCAGCCGAAGAGCGCGATCAGGGCTCCACCGAGGGTGGGTCCCAGGGCCGTACCGACTGCCGACATCGTTCCGAGCAGTCCCATGACCCTGCCGGTACGGTCCTTGGGCACCGTCTCGCCGACGAAGGCCATGGTCAGCGCCATCATGCACGCGGCGCCGGCCCCTTGGAGCGCCCGGGCGGCGACCAGGAGGGGAAGGCTCGGCGCGAGACCGCACAGCAGTGTCGCGAGGGTGAACACGGCGATGCCGCTCAGCAGGAGGCGACGTCGGCCGGCGAGGTCACCGAGTCGGCCGGCTCCGACGATCAGTGTCGTGATGGCCAGGAGGTAGGCGATGACGACCCACTGGACCTCATGGAAGCCGGCGTCGAAGGCCGCAGCCATGTTCGGCAGGCCGACGTTGGCGATGCTGATGCTCAGTGAGGGCAGCAGCATGGACAGCGACAGGGCGCTGAGCGCCCAAGCCAGTGGTGGACGGCGCGCAGCCGATGTCTGCTCAGTCTCGGTGCCCGGAGGGGTTGCTGATCTCACAGCGCTGGTCTCTTCCTGGAGTCGACGGGATCGCAATGAACGTAGGTCTCGTTTTGGCCTGGCGGAAGACGCAAAGATGGAAAGCTACTTGTGCACACGACGCCATGTCTGGATCGATCCGTGAGATCGTGTGCGCATGTCCAGGCCCGATTTGAATTTGCTGGTCACGCTGGACGTCCTGCTCGAGGAGGGCAGCGTCACGCGGGCGGGAGAACGGCTTGCGCTCAGTCCGTCGGCGATGAGTCGCGCGCTCGCGCGATTGCGGCGAGCCACGGGTGACCCGCTGCTGGTGCGGGCCGGCCGAGGGCTTGTGCCCACGCCCCGCGCTCTGGAGCTGCGCGACCGTGTGCGTGGCTTGGTCCGGGAGGCCGAAGAGGTATTGCGGCCGGCCGAGAAGCTGGACCTGGCGACGCTGGAGCGGACTTTCGCGTTGCGCGGCAGCGATGGGTTCGTGGAGAGATTCGGACCCGCGTTGGTCGCCGAGGTCGGCAGCGAGGCACCCGGCGTGCGACTGCGGTTCCTGCAGAAGACCAAGAAGGACGTCGGTCCCTTGCGCGACGGCCTTGTCGATCTGGAGACGGGCGTCGTCGAGCAGCCTCTGCCTCCGGACGTGCTGAGCGAGCCCATGTTCACCGACCGGTTCGTCGGGGTGGTGCGGAGCGAGCACCCGCTGAGCACCGGGAAGGTGACGACGGCCCGGTACGTCTCCTCACGACATGTGCACGTCTCGCGGCGCGGTCTGACGGAGGGACTGGTGGACGAGGCTCTTGACTCGACGGGCCGCCGGCGGGAAGTCGTGACGGTCGTCGACGGCTTCAGCGCCGCGTTGGCCCTGGCGAAGGCCTCGGACCTGGTCGCCACGGTTCCGGAGCGGCACACCGCGGACCTGCGGCGAGGGATGTGCTCCTTCGAGTTGCCCTTCCGCGCTCCCGAGGTGACGGTGTCCCTGCTGTGGCACGTCCGACTCGACGCGGACCCAGCTCACCGGTGGCTGCGCGACCGCGTACTCGGTGTGTGTCGCTTCGACGGGCAGGATTGACGGCTCGGCGAGGCCACCCGGTTGGGGTCGCCGCCGGGCGGGGCCGACGACCGTCCAGATCGACGGGGTGTGGCGCCCCGGACAACGACCGTCCGGGGCGCCGGGCCGCGGCGGCCGCCTACTTCACACCGCGGCGATGCCCTCCATACCGGATTCGGTCATCCACGCGCAGGGTCCCCGCCCCGGCTCGCCTTCAGTGCAGGTCGGCCCGCGCGGGGGTGTCGTCGAGGAAGCCGCCCGACTGGTGCTGCCACAGCTTCGCGTAGGCGCCGTCCGACGCGAGCAGCTCCTGGTGCGTGCCCTGCTCGATGATCCGCCCGCGGTCGAGGACGACGAGCTGGTCCATGGTGGCGACCGTGCTCAGCCGGTGGGCCACCACGAGCGCCGTCCGCCCCTCCATGAGCCGCCACAGCGCCTCCTGGACGAGGATCTCGCTCTCGGAGTCCAGGGCGCTGGTCGCCTCGTCGAGCAGCAGGATCGGCGCGTCGCGCAGGATCGCCCTGGCGAGCGCGACCCGTTGGCGCTGTCCGCCGGACAGCTTGACGCCGCGCTCGCCCACCATGGTGTCGAAGCCGTCCGGCAGCGCGTCGGCGAACTCCGTGACGTGCGCCGCCTCGGCCGCGCGGCGGATCTCGGCGTCGGTGGCGTCCGGCCGGGCGAACGCGATGTTGTCCCGCAGCGTGCGGTGGAACATCGCCGGGTCCTGCGGCACGTAGGCGATCAGGCTGCGCAGGTCGGCCTGGCGCAGCCTGCTGATGTCCTGACCCCCGATCAGGATCCGGCCGGCGTCGATGTCCGTCATCCGCAGCAGCAGCCGGCTGAGCGTGGTCTTGCCCCCGCCGGACCGGCCGACGAGACCGATCTTCGTCCCGCTGGGCACAACCAGGTCGAGTCCCTCGAAGAGCGGCTGCGCGCCCGCGTGGGCGAAGGTGACCTGCTCGAAGCGGACGTCGGCGCCCCTTGACCGCAGCGGCTCCGGCGACGCCGGGTCGAGCACGGTCGGCGGCTTCAGCAGCAGTTCGGTGAACTGCGCGGCCTCCGTCATCGAGCTCTCCAGGCGGCGGTAGATCTGGTTGAACTCGAACATGATCCGCGTCGCGTTGCTGTAGTACGTGAAGGCGACCACGACCGCCTCCACACCGTGCGTACCCCCGCCGAGCGCGACCGCGAGCAGCAGGCCCAGCGCGTTGGTCAGTACGGACATCGGCGCGACCAGCGTGTCGATGCGCAGGTTGCCGTAGTCCCACGACCTCAACATGAGCCGCCGCGACGCCGCGACGCGGGACCGGTGCTCGGCGGCCTCGCGTTCCTCGGCGGCGAACGCCCGGACCGTGTCCATGTTCATCAGGCTGTCGGCGACGTGGCCCGAGACCCGGGCGATCGCCTCCTCGCGCTGGTCGACGAGCGCCTGGCGGCGACGGATGAGCGGCACCACGCACAGCGCCGTCAGCGCGATCATCGCCAACAGCCCGACGACGAGCAGCGGTTCGTAGCGCCACAGCACCACCGACCCGAACACCAGTGGCACGAGGCTGCCCAGGACGTTGAACGTCAGCGTGTCGACGAACTCCTCGAAGCGGGACGCGAAGCTCAGCACCCGCTTGGTCAGCGACCCGGCGAAGTTGTCGTGGAAGAACGCGGCGTCCTTGGCGAACAGCTCGTCCATGCCGATCACGTACAGGTGCTCGATGCCGAGGGCGTCAAGGCGGTTCATGAGGTGCAGGCCGATGCGCCACAGCACCTCCGCGAGCAACAGGATGCCGCCGAAGGCGAGGACGTACGGCAGCGTCGAGCCGATGGCGATACCGGCGTCGTCGGCGATGCGGCCGACGAGCTTCGCTACCACCAGCGGCGCGACGTAGTTGATGCAGATGTTGCCCAGCGCCGGCAGCAGCATCGCGGGCACCGTCAGCCGCCGGACGCGGGCTAACTCCCGTCCGTAATAACGAAGTGCGAGGAGCACCGAGCCCTTGCCCGGCCGGGCCTCGCGC
Organism: Streptomyces sp. R41; assembly: GCF_041053055.1. Taxonomy (NCBI): domain Bacteria; kingdom Bacillati; phylum Actinomycetota; class Actinomycetes; order Kitasatosporales; family Streptomycetaceae; genus Streptomyces; species Streptomyces sp. R41. The sequence continues at coordinate 9,209,795 of NZ_CP163443.1, read as the reverse complement.
GATTCAGGCGATTCCATCCCAACCCCGTGTTGTCGTGCGGCAGCTCACCACGTGCTTCCGTGGGGAGGTGCCGTCGGCTCAATGTCCGTGCGGAGCTTCGGTTCGAGTGAGTGCCCTTGCTCGGGTCGTCCTGCGGCGGGCGGGGGACGACGACGGAGCCTCCGCCGGCCTCGCGGCGACGCCACCGAGCGGGTACGAGCAGGTCAGAAGTCGCAGTGTCCCGCGACCGCGCCCGCGGAGTCCAAGCGTTTTTCTCAGCCACCGACATGCCGTACACGCGTGTCACGCGGTCGAGTTCCCGCAGGGTGCGCTGGACGGTGGTCGGCCCGACCGTGCTGCCGGAGCCCGCCATCAGCGCGTGGAGTTCCTGGGCGGAGACGAACTCGTTTGACGCGAGGTGGCCGGACCAGCGCGTTACCACTCCGTCCGTCGCAGCCTGGGCGACCGCGGTATCAGGGGACCCGCCTCACCACGTGCAAGCGATCACGTCGTCGGCCTCCGGGTAAAGGCGCCGACAAGCGGCACGCTCAACCTCGAAGACCCGAATCTGACCCACGCGAAAGGGCCCCCACAGGCGGCTCTCGCCTGCGAAGACCCTTCGCACCGTCGCTCGGCGAGGTAAAGGCGTCTGTAACCATACGGAGTTCACGCCCTGCCCCGTTGAGCTCGTTCAGACGTATTCCGCTGCCGCGTCGAGCAGCCAGTCCGTGAGGTAGCCCGCAAAGGACGAACGGACGAGCACCCAGAATCCAGCCCTGGGTTCGTCCCGGGCGACCAGCACAATGTGTGTGCGGGCCAGGGTGGTCTGGGCGCAGCGCCCGGCGCCGAAGGCACGAGGGTGCAGATCCAGCGGGCAGCCGTGTGCCAGGAGGTCGCGGGCGCGGGATCCCGTGACGAGGAGGGTGGTGCGCTGGGCGGAGACGTCCGTGACGGACACGGGCTCGTCGCCGGTGGCCGACCGGATCCGGCTCTCCAAGTCGCGCTGGCTGCCGGGCGGGCCCACCAGGAGCCATTCGTCGGGGCCGAACCACAGGGCGGTCAACTCCCCGGCACGTACGACGGTGTTGGGTTCGAGGGGCAGTTGGAGGCCGAGCGCGAGCCCGACGGCGTCCGCTGCCGCTCCCTTGGCGTCGAGCCGGACGGTGACCTGGGCCAGGAAGGGGAGTTCGGCCAGCCGGACCGCGCCTCCGGAGGCGCGGGTCGCGGCGGCCAGACGGTCGGCGGCGCCCGCCAGGGGACTGCGGCGCGGGACGGAAAGGGCGGTGTCAGCCATCGCGGCGGGCTCCCTCGGGGTCGTAGAGGACGGGGCTTGCGACGGTCACCGGAACCAGTCGGTCCCCCACAGGGGCGTAGAGCCGCTCACCGATGCGCTCCCGGCCGCCCTTGATCAGGGCGAGGGCGAAGGTCCGACCGAGTGCCGCGCTGCGGTAACTGGAGGTGACATGGCCGAGCATCGGCACGGGCGGGGCGGGCAGCACGCTGTCTGCCACCAGTTGCGTCCCCTCGGGGAGGAAGGTGCCGGGGTCGTCGGGGAGCAGGCCGACCAGGTGCTTGCGGTCGGGGCGAACGGCGTCGGCGCGGGCGTAGGAGCGCTTGCCGATGAAGTCGGGCTTCTTCTTCGACACCGCCCAGCTCATGCCGAGGTCGTGGGGAGTGACGGTGCCGTCGGTGTCCTGACCGATGATCGGGTAGCCCTTCTCCGCCCGCAGGACGTGCATGGTCTCGGTGCCGTACGGGGTGATGCCGAACGGGGCACCGGCCTCGTACAGCGCCTGCCAGAGGGCGAGGGCTTCCCACGGTGACACGTTGATCTCGTAGGCCAGTTCGCCGGAGAAGCTGATTCGGCACACCCTGGCCTCGATGCCCGCCACGGTCGTCTCCCGCCACGCCATGAACGGGAAGCTGTCGTTGTCCACCGCCAGCTCCGGCGCGAGCGCGCCCAGCACCTCGCGGGAACGGGGGCCGACCAGGGCGACGGTGGCCCACTGCTCGGTGACGGAGGCGCAGTGGACGCGCAGTTCGGGCCACTCCGTCTGTAGCCATTCCTCCATCCAGTCCAGGACGGCGGCCGCGTTGCCTGTCGTGGTGGTGACCAGGAAGCGGTCCGGTGCGAGGCGGATGACGGTGCCGTCGTCGAAGACCATGCCGTCCAGGTGGCACATGACGCCGTAGCGGATCATGCGGACCTTCAGGTTGCTCATCATGTTGGTGTAGAGCCGGTCGAGGAAGACAGCGGCGTCCGGGCCCTGAACATCGATCTTGCCGAGGGTGGAGGCGTCCATGAAGGCGACGCCCTCACGGGCTGCCGCGCACTCGCGCAGCACGGCGGTTTCCATGTCCTCGCCGTCCCGCGGGTAGTACCAGGGCCGCTTCCACTGGCCGACGTTCTCGAACAGGGCGCCCTGCATGACGTGCCAGTCGTGCAGGGGAGTCGTACGGATCGGGTCGTGCAGCGCTCCCCGGTCGCGGCCGGCGAGCGTGGCGAAGGAGACCGGCGTGTAGGGCGGCCGGAACGTGGTCGTGCCGAGGGCCGAGACGTCCACCCCGAGGAGTTCGGCGACGATGCCGCCGGCGAGCACTCCGGAGGTCTTGCCCTGGTCGTTGGCGGTGCCTGCCGTGGTGTAGCGCTTGGTGTGCTCGACCGAGCGCAGACCGGCGCCGGTCGCGCGGGCCAGGTCGTCGACGGTGACATCGCGCTGGAGGTCGACGAAGCGGGGTGCGTCGGTGGCGCCGGGGACGAGGAAGACCCGCATGGGTGGAGACTGCGGCTCGGCGGCCACGTCGGGAAGGCGGGGCGCCTGGGCGGTGTAGCCCTCGGCCTCGATCGCTCGGGCGCCGGCAGCCGCGCCCTGCGCGAGAACTCCGGCCAGGTCGAGGACGCCGTTGGCGCTTCCCGCGACCTCGACGGCCTGACGGCAGGTGTCGGGGACGAAGGAGCCGAGCGTGTCGTCGTAGCGCAGCTTTCCGCCCGCCTGGCTGAACAGGTGCGCGACGGGGTTCCAGCCGCCGGAGACCAGCAGCAGGTCGACGGCGAACTCCCGGGTCCCTGCGGACTCCCCGTACGGGGCGACGGTCACCGCGGTGAGACGCGCGCTGCCCTCCGTGCCGATGACGGCGTGCCCGGTCAGCACCTCGATCCCGGCCTCCCGGGCACGACGCACCCACTCCCCCGGCTCGGACCGGGTGTCGACGATCGCGGCAATGCCCACGCCGGCCCCGGCAAGGTCGAGCGCGGCGGCGTAGGCACTGTCGTTGGTGGTGAAGACGACGGCCTGGCGGCCGGGCAGGACGCCGTGGCGGTTGACGTAGCCGCGGGCCGAGGCCGCGAGCATCACACCGGGGCGGTCGTTGTCCGCGAAGGCCAGCGAGCGCTCGTGCGCGCCGGTCGCGAGAACGACGCGACGGGCGCGGATGCGCCAGACGCGCTCTCGGGAGACATGCTCGGGAGCCTGTGCGCCGAGGTGGTTGGTGCGGCGTTCGACGGCGAGGAGGTGGTTGTCGTCGTAGTGGCCGAAGACCGTGGTGCGGCGCAACACGCGCACCTCGGGCGCCGCTTCGAGCAGCGCGCCGGCTTCGTCCACCCAGTCGAGGAGTTCGCCCGTGCCCGGCAGACTGCCGCCCAACTCGGGTTGGTCGTCGGCGAGGATGACACGTGCGCCGCTGCGGGCGGCGGCTGCCGCGGCGGCGAGACCGGCCGGTCCGGCGCCGACGACGAGCAGGTCGCAGTGCGCGTGGACGGCGTCGTAGCGGGCCGGGTCCGGTTCGGTGGCGAGCCGTCCCTGGCCGGGCAGGCTGCTCGCCACGAGGCCGTCGTACAGCTCCACGGTCGTCGCGGGCAGCATCGGCTCGGGGAAAGGTTCCTCGATCTGGATGACGGCGTTGGGCTCCTCGACGCCGGCCGAGAAGATGCCACGCGGGCGGCCGAGCTTGATGCTCGTGCCGGCCTGGATGACGCCGTTGGCGAGGAGGGCGGAGGCGAGGGTGTCGCCGCGGACGCCCTCGTACGGCGTTCCGTCGAAGACGAAGCGGAGCCGCTCGTCGCGGTGGACGCGGCCGCCGGTGGGCAGCCGGAACGGCTGGGTGGCGACGGGAGTTGTTTCTTCCCCGCGCCCGCCCCTTCCCGAAACCGGGGCTGCCGCCCGGGACCCCGCCGGGTCCGTCGTCGGGTGTGGACCGGTGGGTGGGTTGTGCCCACCCTCCCCGGCCGGACGGGCCGGATCAGCGGGCCGCGGCTCTCCCGACCGGTACACGGCCAGGATCTCGTTCGTCGCCGTGTCGCGTACCGCGTTGAACCAGCGGCGGCAGCCGGCCGCGTGGCTCCAGCGTTCGGCGAAGGGGCCCTTGGGGTTGTCGCGGAAGAAGAGGTAGCGCGCCCACTCCTCGTCGGTCAGGGCCGCGGGGTCGTGGGGATAGGGCACGTGTGCCTGGCCGCCGTAGTGGAACTCGGCTTCGTCACGGGGCCCGCACCACGGGCATGGGATGAGCAGCATGGGTTCGGCTCCCTAGTGGGCCACCGCGGCCGCGCCATGCTCGTCGACGAGCGCGCCGGTGGTGAAACGGTCGAGCGAGAAGGGGGCGTTGAGGTGGTGAGGGGTGTCGTGGGCGATGGTGTGGGCGTAGACCCAGCCGACGCCGGGGGTGGCCTTGAACCCGCCGGTGCCCCAGCCGCAGTTGAGGTAGAGGTTGTCGACCGGGCTGAGTCCGACGATGGGTGAGGCGTCCGGGCTGACGTCGACGATGCCGCCCCAGGTGCGCAGCACATGGGCGCGGGCGAAGACCGGGAAGAGCTCCAACGCCGCAGACATCTGCTCTTCGATGATGTGGAAGGCGCCGCGCTGGGTGTAGGAGTTGTACGAGTCGATGCCCGCGCCCATCACCAGTTCGCCCTTGTGGGCCTGGCTGACGTACACATGGACCGCGTTGGACATGACGACCGTCGGGTGCACCGGCTCCAGCAGTTCGGAGACGAGCGCCTGCAACGGGTGGCTCTGCAGGGGCAGTTCGATGCCGGCCATGGCGGCAAGGACCGAGGTGTGGCCGGCCGAGCAGAGCGCCACCTTCTCCGCTGCGATCGGGCCGCGGGTGGTCTGCACTGCGACGACCCGGCCGCCGACGATGTCGAGGCCGGTGACCTCGCAGTTCTGGATGATGTCGATGCCGGCGGCGTCGGCGGAGCGGGCCAGGCCCCAGGCGACGTGGTCGTGCTTGGCGATGCCGGCGCGCGGCTGGTAGGTGCCGCCCATGACCGGGTAGCGCACGTCGGGCGAGATGTTGACGATCGGGCAGACGTCCTTGACCTGCCGCTCATCGAGCCATTCGGCGTCCACGCCGTTGAGCCGGTTCGCCTCGACGCGGCGCACGCTGTCGCGGACGTCCTGGAGGCTGTGGGCGAGGTTCAGCACACCGCGCTGGGAGAAGAGGATCGGGTAGTCGAGCTCCTCCTCCAGTCCCTCCCACAGCTTGAGCGCGTGCTCGTAGATGCCCGCGCTTTCGTCCCACAGGTAGTTGGAACGGATGATGGTGGTGTTGCGGGCCATGTTGCCGCCCGCGAGCCAGCCCTTCTCCAGCACGGCGACGTTGGTGATGCCGTGGTTCTTCGCCAGATAGTGGGCGGTGGCGAGGCCGTGTCCGCCGCCGCCCACGATCACCACGTCGTACGACCGCTTGGGCTCGGGTGTGCGCCACAGCCAGTCGGGGTGTTCGGGGAGCTCGGCGCCTGGGGTGCGGGGGCTCATCGGACTTCTCCGGCTTCTTCTGCTTGTGAAAGGTGCGGGTAGAGCGGGTGCTTGGCGGCCAGCGCCTCGGTGCGGGCGCGGAGGGCCGCGATGTCGGGGGCTGGCTGGAGCGCCAGCGCGATCACGTCGGCGACCTCGGCGAAGTCCTCTTCGGTGAAGCCTCGGGTGGCCAGCGCGGGCGTGCCGATGCGCAGTCCGGAGGTGACCATGGGCGGGCGCGGGTCGAAGGGCACGGCGTTGCGGTTGACGGTGATGCCGATCTCGTGGAGCAGATCTTCGGCCTGCCTGCCGTCGAGTTCGGAATCACGCAGGTCGACCAGGACGAGGTGGACGTCCGTACCGCCGGTGAGGACCTTCACCCCAGCAGCAGCCGCGTCGGCGCGGGTGAGGCGTTCGGCGAGGATGCGGGAACCGGCCAGCGTCCGGGCCTGGCGCTCGGCGAACTCGGGTGACGCGGCGACCTTGAACGACACCGCCTTCGCGGCGATGACGTGCTCCAGGGGTCCGCCCTGCATGCCGGGGAACACCGCCGAGTTGATCTTCTTGGCGAGATCGGCCTCGTTGGTGAGGATGACTCCGCCGCGTGGACCGCCGAGCGTCTTGTGCGTCGTCGTGGTGGTGACGTGGGCGTGCGGTACGGGGTTGGGGTGGAGCCCGGCGGCGACCAGGCCCGCGAAGTGCGCCATGTCGACCATGAGGAGGGCGCCCACCTCGTCGGCGATGCGGCGGAAGGCCGCGAAGTCCAGTTGCCTCGGGTACGCCGACCAGCCCGCGATGATCATCTTGGGGCGGTGTTCCTTGGCGAGCCGCTCGACCTCGTCCATGTCGACGAGGTTGTCCGCCTCGGCCACGTGGTACGGCACGACGTTCAGCATCTTGCCGCTGTAGTTGATGCGCATGCCGTGGGTGAGGTGCCCGCCGTGCGCGAGGTCGAGGCCGAGGATGGTGTCGCCGGGCTGGAGCAGGGCGAAGAAGACGGCGGTGTTCGCCTGGGCGCCCGAGTGCGGCTGGACGTTGGCGAAGCCCGCGCCGAAAAGGGACTTGATGCGCTCGATGGCGAGCCGCTCGGTGACGTCGACGTGCTCGCAGCCGCCGTAGTAGCGGCGGCCTGGGTAGCCCTCGGCGTACTTGTTGGTGAGGACCGAGCCCTGTGCCTCCAGCACGGCGGTGGGCGCGAAGTTCTCGGAGGCGATCATTTCGAGGGTGGACTGCTGACGGTGCAGCTCGGCGCGGAGGGCGGCGTGGACCTCGGGGTCCAGCTCCGCCAGGGGGGTGTTCAGCGCGTTCATACGGCGTTCGCGTTCCTCTCGGCGGCCTCGACGACATTGGCGAGCAGCATGGCCCGCGTCATGGGTCCTACGCCCCCGGGCATCGGCGCGAGCCATCCGGCGACCTGGGCGGCCTCCGGGTGCACGTCGCCGACCAGCCCGTGGTCGGTACGGGTGATGCCGACGTCCAGGACGGCCGCGCCGGGCCGCAGCATGTCCTTGGTGATCAGCCCGGGCGAGCCGGCGGCCGCGATGACGATGTCCGCCTCGCGTACGTGCCAGGCCAGGCCCTTGGTGCCGGTGTGGCACAGGGTCACGGTGGCGTTCTCGGACCTGCGCGTGAGCAGCAGTCCGATGGGCCGCCCGACCGTGATGCCCCGTCCGATCACGCACACCCGCGCTCCGGCGAGCGGCACGTCGTGACGGCGGAGCAGTTCGACGATGCCGCGCGGGGTGCAGGGCAGCGGCGCCTCGACGCCGAGGGTGAGCCGGCCGAGGCTGACGGGGTGCAGGCCGTCGGCGTCCTTGGCCGGGTCCATGCGTTCCAGGACGGCGTTGGCGTCGAGGTGGCGAGGGAGCGGGAGTTGGACGATGTAGCCGGTGCAGGCCGGATCGGCGTTGAGCTCGTCGATCACGTCCTCGACCTGCGCCTGTGTGGCGTCGGCGGGCAGTTCACGGCGGATCGAGGCGACGCCGATCTGCGCGCAGTCGCGGTGCTTGCCGCCGACGTAGGCGCGGCTGCCGGGGTCGTCACCGACCAGGACCGTGCCGAGCCCGGGCGGGCGACCGCCGGTGGCGGTCAACTTGGCCACGCGCTCGGCGAGTTCGCGGCGGATGTCCGCTGCGGTCGCCTTGCCGTCGAGCAGCTGTGCGTTCACCGGCGGTACCTCTTCCCCAGGGCTAGCCACGGAGGCGGGACATGGTCGGGTCGAACAGGGGCTCCTCGGCTACGACCGCCTCGATGCGCCGGTCGAAGTAGCCGATGTGCACGGTGGTTCCGGGGGTGGTGAGGTCGGTGGGGAGCCAGGCGTAGGCGATTCCCTTGCCGATCGTGTAGCCGTAGGCCGCGCTGGTGACGTAGCCGACGGCGCGGTCGCCCTCGTACACCGGCTCCTTGCCCAGGACGACCGACTGCGGGTCGTCGATGGTGAGGCAGGTGAGCCTGCGCCGTACGTCGGCCTTGCGGCGCTCCAGTGCCGCCTTGCCGATGAAGTCGTCCTTGTCGAGCTTGACGGCGAAGCCGACTCCGGCCTCGTAGGGGTCGTGCTCGTAGGTCATGTCGGTGCCGAAGGAGCGGTAACCCTTCTCCAGGCGGAGGCTGTTGAAGGCGCCGCGGCCGGCGATGACGCCGCCGAGCGGCTGGGCCGCCTGCCACAGCGTGTCCCACAGCTTCTGGCCCAGGTCGGCGGTGGTGTACAGCTCCCAGCCGAGCTCACCGACGTACGACAGGCGCATCGCGGTGACGGGGACGGAGCCGATGTGGGCGCGCTTGGCGCGGAAGTACTTCAGGCCGTCGTTGGAGAAGTCCGCGTCCGTGAGGGGCTGCAGGACCTTCCGCGCCAGCGGGCCCCACAGGCCGATGCAGCACGTGCCGGGGGTGATGTCGCGGACCTGGACCGTGCCGTCGGCGGGGAGGTGGCGGGTGAACCAGTCGAGGTCCAGGTTGCCGTTGGCGCCGACCTGGAAGAGGTCGCGGGCGAGCCGGGCGACGGTGATGTCGCTGCGGATGCCGCCGTCATGGTCGAGGAGCAGGGTGTACGTCACCGAGCCGACGGACTTGGCGACCTTGCCGGTGACCAGGCGCTCCAGGAAGGCTGCGGCACCGGGGCCGGTCACCTCCAGGCGCTTGAGGGCCGTCATGTCGTACATCGCGACGGTCTCGCGGGTGGCCTGTGCCTCGGCGCCGACGATGGGTGACCAGTAGCGCGCGGCCCAGTCGTTGGGGGTGGGAATGGAACGGCCTTCGACCAGGCCCGCGTTGGCCTCGTACCACTGCGGACGCTCCCAGCCGTTCGCCTCCAGGAAGACGGCGCCCAGCTCCTGCTGGCGGGCGTGGAAGGGGCTCGTGCGGATCGGGCGCGGGTCCCCCGACGGCTGGAGGGGGTGCAGGATGTCGTAGACCTCGACGAAGTTCTGGCAGGCGCGGGCCAGGACGTACTCCGGGGCGAGCTGGTGCGGCTCGAAGCGGTTGACGTCGCACTCGTGCAGGTCGAAGGACGAGCAGTAACCGTCGACCAGCCACTCGGCCACGGCCCGGCCCACGCCGGCGGAGTGGGTGACCCAGACGGCCTCGGCGACCCAGAAGCCCTTGACGTCCGGGGATTCACCGAGAAGCGGCAGACCGTCGGTGGTGAAGGAGAACAGGCCGTTGATGCCCTCCTCGACCTTGGCCTCCCTCGTCGCGGGGAGCAGGGACCGGGTCTCGGTCCAGGCGTCCGCGAAGTCGTCCTCGGTGAACTTGAGCACCGACGGCATCTCGTCGGCCTCGTCCACGGAGAGGATGTCGTCGGCGGAGACGGGCATCGGGCGGTGGCCGTAATAGCCGATGCCCAGGGTGTCGAAGCGGTCGCGGTAGTAGAGGTCGGCGTCCTGGTGGCGCAGGATCGGGCGCACCGCCTCCTCGGCCTGGCCCGCGAGGGCCGGTATCGGGCCGGTCCAGGCCAGTTGGTGGCCGAGCGGGGTGAGCGGGAGGTTCATGCCGACCATGCGGGCGATCTTCGGGCCCCAGATGCCGGCGCAGCACACGACGATGTCGGCGGGGATCTCGCCCTGGTCGGTGAGGACGCCGGTCACCCGGCCCTCGCTCTGCTGGACGTCGAGGACTTCGTGGCGGGCAAGGAAGCGCACGCCGCGCTCGGTCGCCCGGCGGATCTGCGCCTCGACGGCGAGGACGGCCTTGGCGAGGCCGTCCGTCGGCACCAGGAGGCCGCCGAGGACCTTGTCCCGGTTCACCAGCGGGTGCTGCTCGACGCACTCGTCGGCGCTCAGCAGGCGGGCCTCGATGCCCCAGGCGGTGATCCAGCCGTGGCGGCGGTGCAGTTCCGCGAGGCGCTCGGGGGTGGTGGCCACTTCGAGGCCGCCGACCTGCAGGAAGCAGGGCTGCCCGTCGACGTCGAGGGAGCAGAACTTCTCGACGGTGTAGCGGGCCAGCTCGGTCATCGTCTTGGAGGAATTCGTCTGGAAGACCAGACCGGGAGCGTGCGACGACGATCCCCCGGTGGCGGGCAGCGGGCCCTGGTCGACCACGGTCACTTCGGTCCAGCCTCGCGCGGAGATCTCGTCCGCGAGCGCCGCTCCCACGACGCCCGCTCCGATGATGACCACTCGGGGTCCCGCCATCGCCGCACCTCCGGCTAGAAAGCAATCCAGTTGCTGTCTGCGCAACATGCTTCAGGTTGCGCAACTCAATGTGCCCGTCGCGAGGAGCGGGTGTCAAGGGGTCCGTGACGTCGGAAAACAGCCCGAAACGCGACGAGGCCCGGCAGGCTGTCAGCGCAGCCTGCCGGGCCCCTCCGGCGGATTTCCGAGTCGCTCGTGCCGCAACACTGCGCCGCCGGCCCGAGGCCGGCGACGGTGCCGCGTCGCTCCCTACTTGATCCAGGCGTCGACCTTGTCGGTGTTGGCCTCGACCCACTTCTTCGCCGCCGCGTCGGCCGACATCTTGTCCACGGCGATGTACTTGGCCACGACGTTCTGGTCGTCGTTCGTCCAGTTGAACTTCTTCACCAGGTCGTAGGCCGGGCTGCCCGACTTGGCGAACTTGGCGCTGACGATCTTGTCGAGGTTGTACACGGGATAGTCGCAGGCCACCTTCGCCGCGTCGGCGTCACAGCCCGTCTTGTACGTGGGCAGATTGACCTTCACCAGCGGCACCTCGGACAGGAACCACTGCGGCTCGTAGAAGTAGCCGATCACCCATTCCTTGTTCTTCTCGGCCTTTCGGTAGGCCTGGATGAGCGCGGTCTCGCTGCCCGCGTACACCACCTTGAAGTCCAGCTTCAGGTTCTTCACCAGCGCCTCGTCGTTGGTGACGTACGACGGGTCGCCGTCGAGCAGCTGGCCCTTGCCGCCCGACTCGGAGGTCTTGAACTTGGACGCGTACTTGTCCAGGTTCTTCCAGTCGGTGATGTCCGGGTGCGCCTTCGCCAGCCACGGCGGCACGTACCAGCCGATGATGCCTTTGTTGCCGGTCTGGCCGGCATCGACGGCGGTCTTCTGCCCGGTGATGTACTTCTTCTTCAGGTCGTCGTGGCCCCAGTTCTCCAGGACCGCGTCGACCTCGCCCGTCCCGAAGCCCTGCCAGGCGATCTCTTCCTTCAGGTCCTTCTTGGTGACCTTGCAGCCGAGCTTGTGCTCCGCGACATAGGCGACGACCGCCGCATCGGCCTCGTAGCCCACCCACGGGTTGACCGCGAGGTTGAACGTGCCGCACTTGCCCGAGCTGTCCGAGCCGGCGGAGCTGTCACCGACCTTCGCACCGCCACACGCGGTGAGGGTGAGGCCGAGGACCGCTATGCCGGCCGCGCCGACTCTCCACTGTTTTGCTTGCGTTGCCATGGTCCGTGCTCCTTATGCGCTCGTACGCCGCGCCGCTGCCTGAGTGATCCGGTCGAACATGACTCCGAGCAGTACGATGGCGAGCCCCGCCGCCAGCCCCTTGCCGTACAGCTCTCCCTGCGAGAATCCGGCCACGACGTCGTAGCCGAGGGCGCCCGCTCCTACCAGGCCGCCCACAACAACCATCGACAGCACGTAGATCAGGCCCTGGTTGGTCGCGAGCGTCAGGGCACTGCGTGACATCGGCAGTTGAACCTTGGTGATGATCTGCCAGCTGCTGCACCCGGCCGCCGTGGCCGCTTCGACGGTGGTCTCGGGCACGGCCCGCACTCCGTCCGCGATGATCTTGATGGCGACCGGGACCGCGTAGACGACGGCGGCGACGATCGCTGTGAAGCGTGTCGCGCCGAACAGCGCGAGGAACGGCACGAGATAGACGAACGGCGGCATGACCTGCGCAGCGTCCAGGGTGGGCCGCAGCAGCCGGTCCACGAGCGGGCTGCGCCCCATCCACACTCCGAAGACGACGCCGAGCACCATCACCAGCACCGTCGCCACAGCGGTCGACGCCAGCGTGGTCATGCTGTCCGACCACACGCCAGTGCCGACCAGCAGGCCCACGCACACGGCCGTGGTGACTCCGGCGTGCCATCCGCCGAGCACCGCGCCGAGTCCGACCAGGGCCGCGCCGACGAGCCACCACGGGGAGTCGGTCAGCAGCGTCTGGAACGGATTGAGCAGGCCGTTGGTGATGGCGTCACGGAAGGCGTTCGTGACGCCCGACAGGTTGTCCTGTGCCCAGGTGGTCACATCGTCCGCGGCGCTCGCGATCGTGCTGCCGGTGCTGCCCTCGCCGGGGAACTCGGCCGCCCATACGTACGTGTGCGACAGATACACCAGCACCGCCGCTACCACTGCGCCTCCCACCAGCAGAGGCCGCCGCCACTTGAGGAAGCGGTTCCCCGAGCGCCGGGCCGCCTCCGCCCGTACGCTCGCCGCGGTCGTGACCCGGTCCAGCACGATGGCCATGACGACGATGGCCAGACCGGCGTTGAATGCCGTGCCGACGTCCAGCGACTGCAGGGCCTGGACAACGGTCTTTCCGAGGCCGGGTGCGTCGATCAGGGCCGCGATGGTCACCATGGCCAGGGCGGCCATGATGGTCTGGTTGACGCCCATCACCACGGTCCGCTTGGACATCGGCAGCAGAACCTTCAGCAACGTCTGCCGTCGCGTCGAGCCCAGCGAGTCGGCCGCTTCAACGGTGGTCTGCGGTACGGAACGGATGGCGTGCGCGGTGATACGGATCGCCGGCGGTGCCGCGTAGATCAGCGTGGCGATCGTGGCGGAGGCCGGGCCGATGAGGAAGAACAGGGTCAGCGGGGCCAGGTAGACGAAGGTCGGCATCGTCTGCATGAAGTCCAGGAAGGGCGTCATGATCCGGTTGAACCGGTCGGAAAGGCCGGCCCACACGCCCAGCGGAATCCCGATCAGCAGCGCGACGAAGACCGCGGAGAGGGTCAGCGCCAGCGTGTCCATGCTCTCCTGCCACAGACCCTGCAGCCCGAAGAAGGTGAAGCCGGCCACGGCCAGCAGTGCGACCCGCCAGTTGCCCACGGCCCAGGAGAGATAGCCGGCGATCCCGACGACGCCGAGCCAGCCGATCTGCGGCAGCGGACGGCCGTCGGAGGGCTGGGAGATCAGCGACTGGATGAAGGTCACCAGGTTGTCGATGACCAGGCGGATCTCGTTGAAGAAATACAGGAAGAGCGGGTTGGAGTTGCGGTCCGCGCCGATCGAGTCGTTGACGTCGTTGAACCAGCGGTGCAGATCGGTGAGGTCCGCCGCCGCCAGCGTCAGGGTCTGCTTGCCGCGCAGCACGGCGAAGAGCACCAGCCAGGCGAGCAGGATCGCGCCCACCAGCATGCGGCGGCTGATCCTGCGCACGCCCGCGACGGCCGCGGTCTTCGACGCTTGCTCCGCCTTGTCCGCGTTCTCCGGCTTCTCCAGGGCGACGGTCATCACATGTCGCCTTCCTGCCCGGCGACCACGGCGAGGATCTCCTCGTCACCGACGATGCCGAGGAGCTTGCCGTTCTCGACGACCTTGACCGGCTTCTCGGCCGCCAGCACCGCCCGGGTGGCCTCCCGCACCACGACGTCCGGGCCCAGCTCGGGGCCGTCCAGGGCGTCGCCGTCCTCCGGCGGGCGCATGATCCACCGCAGCGTGAGTACGTCGCCGCGCGGCACGTCCTTGACGAACTCGCGTACGTAGTCGTCGGCGGGGGCGCCGACCAGTTCGTCCCCGGTACCGCACTGGACCATCTTGCCGTCGCGCATGATGAGGATGCGGTCGCCCAGCTTGAGCGCCTCGGAGAGGTCGTGGGTGATGAACACCATCGTCTTGCCGACCTCGTGGTGCAGACGGATGACCTCGTTCTGCATGTCACGGCGGATCAGCGGGTCGAGCGCCGAGAACGGTTCGTCGAAGAGGAGTACATCCGGATCGCCGGCCAGCGCCCGGGCGAGGCCGACGCGCTGCTGCATACCGCCGGAGAGCTGGTCGGGGTAGGAGTTCTCATACCCGGAGAGGCCGACCAGTTCGACGACCTCCAGGGCTCGCTTGGTGCGCTCGGCCTTGCTCATGCCGCGGATCTCCAGGCCGAAGGACACGTTGTCGACGACCCGGCGATGGGGCAGCAGCCCGAAGTGCTGGAAGACCATGGAGAACTTGCGGCGCCGCAGTTCGCGCAGGCGCTTGTCGTCCGCGTCGCGGATGTCCTCGCCCTCGAAGACGATCTCACCCGCGGTGGGTTCGATCAGCCGGGTCAGACATCGCACCAGAGTGGACTTGCCGGAGCCGGACAGGCCCATGACGACGAAGACCTCGCCGGGCGAGACCTCGAAGTTCACGTCGCGCACGGCGGCGGTGCATCCGGTGCGGTCCATCAGCTCGCGGCGGGTGAGCCCGCACAGCTCCTCGGAGTCCGGTACCTGGTCTGCCTTCGGCCCGAACACCTTCCACAGCTTGCGCACGGATATGACCGGGGTGGGGGCCGAGTCCTGGGGCGTGCCGCGCCGCTGCGGCACCTCGGTCTGTGCTGGGGTCACGATCGACCTCTTTTCGGCGTTCAGCCGCGGAACCAGTGCTGCGGCCGGGGTTGGATGTTCTGCCAGATGTGCTTGGGCTCTCGGTACTCGTCCAGGCCGGTCGGTCCCAGCTCCCGGCCCACGCCCGAGTGCCCGAAGCCACCCCATTCCGCCTGCGGCACATAGGGGTGGTAGTCGTTGATCCACACCGTGCCGTGGCGCAGCCGCCGGGCGACCCGCTGGGCCTTGCCGGCGTCCTGCGTCCAGACGGCTCCGGCGAGTCCGTACTCGGTGTCGTTGGCGATGCGTACGGCGTCGTCCTCGTCGCGAAAGCGCTCGACGGTGAGCACGGGGCCGAAGGACTCCTCGTGCACCACACGCATGTCCTGCCGGCATTCGTCGAGCACGGTGGGCGGGTAGTAGTGGCCGTTGGCCAGTGCGGGGTCACCGGGGCGTTCGCCGCCGCAGCGCAGTACGGCGCCCTCGGCGAGGCCCGCCGCGACGTACGCCTCGACCTTCTCCAGGTGCTGTGCGGAGATCAGCGCTCCGGTCTCGGCCTCGGGGTCGAAGGGGCCGCCGAGGCGGATCTGCCGGGCACGGCGGACGACCTCGTCGACGAAGGCGTCATGGAGGGAGTCCTCGACGATCAGACGGGCGCCGGCCGAGCAGACCTGCCCCGAGTGCAGAAAGACGGCCGTGAGGGCGAAGTCCACGGCCGTCTCGAAATCGGCGTCGGCGAAGATGACGTTGGGGTTTTTGCCGCCGAGCTCCAGCGCCACCTTCTTCACGGTCGAGGCGGCGGTGGCCATGATGCGTTTACCGGTCTCCAGGCCCCCGGTGAAGGAGACCATGTCGACGGCCGGGTCCTCGGAGAGCGGTGCGCCCACCTCCGGCCCGGTGCCCAGGACGAGATTGGCGGCGCCGGCCGGGAGCCCGGCCTCCTCGAGTGCTCGCATCAGCAGAATCGAGGTGGAGGGAGTGAGCTCACTGGGCTTGAGGACGATCGTGTTGCCCGCGAGGAGGGCGGGAGCGACCTTCCAACTGGCCTGCAGCAGCGGGTAGTTCCAGGGGGTGATGAGCCCGCACACGCCGACCGGTTCGTGGACGACGCGGCTGACGGCGTCGTCGCGGCCGGTGTCGATCACCCGCCCGGCATCGGTGCCCCCGATCCCGCCGTAGTAGCGGAAGCAGGAGACGACGTCGGCGATGTCGTACTCGCTCTCCACCAGCCGCTTGCCGGTGTCCAGCGATTCGGCGCGGGCGAACTCCTTGGCGTCGCGCTCGATGAGGTCGGCGGTGCGCAGCAGCAGCGCACCGCGCTCTCGCTCGGGGGTGCGCGGCCAGGCTCCTTCGTCGAAGGCCCGGCGGGCCGCGGCTATCGCGGCCTCGGTGTCGCCGCGCGTCCCTTCGGACACGGTCGCGGAGAGCGTGCCGTCAGCGGGACAGCGGATTTCCCGGCGACCTCCGGCCACCGGATCGCGCCATTCTCCGTCCACATACAGGTCTGCCACGCGTGGAGCCCTTCGAGCGAATTTCGTTGCGCATCGTGCACCGTATTGCTTGTGGTGGAACACCCTGGCGAATGTGCAGACATACGTCAAGGGGTTGGCGGATGACGATTTCGCCATGACGGCAGTTGCCCGGCCACTCTTGACCGCAGGCCGCATCGAGCTCAACCATGTTGCGTATCGCTCACCATGTTGTGCAATACGCACCGACGGAGGCTGCACATGTCCCCTCGACCGCAACCTGGCCGTGAGTACGTCCTCACTCTCTCGTGTCCGGACAGCGCCGGACTGGTCCACGCCGTGAGCGGCTTTCTCGTCAGGAACTCCGGCAACATCCTGGAGAGCCAGCAGTTCGATGATCGACTCGAGGGCCGTTTCTTCATGAGGGTCCACTTCGACGTTTCCGATCCAAACGCCGATCTGAAAAATCTGCGTTACCGATTCGGTCCCGTCGCCGAGGCCTACCGGATCTCCTGGACCCTCCGGGACGCCTCGACCCCGACCAGGACGCTGATCATGGTGTCCAAGTTCGGCCACTGCCTCAACGATCTGCTCTTCCGCCGGCGCACCGGCGCTCTCAACATCGAGATCCCCGCGATCGTCTCCAATCACCGGGACTTCGAGGGACTGGCGCAGACCTACGGCGTCCCCTTCCACCACATCCCGGTGACCAAGGACACCAAGGCAGACGCCGAGGCGCGCCTGCTGGAGCTCGTACGCGAGCTGGACATCGACCTGGTGGTGCTGGCTCGCTACATGCAGATCCTCTCCGACGACCTGTGCAAGCAGCTGGAGGGTCACGCCATCAACATCCACCACTCGTTCCTGCCCAGCTTCAAGGGCGCCCGCCCCTACCAGCAGGCGTACGAACGCGGAGTGAAGCTCGTCGGCGCGACGGCGCACTATGTGACACCTGACCTGGACGAGGGGCAGATCATCGAGCAGGACGTGGTCCGGGTGGACCACTCGCTCGACTCCGAGGAGCTGGTCACGGTCGGGCGGGACGTGGAGGCGCAGGTGCTCGCGCATGCGGTGAAGTGGCACACCGAGAGCCGCGTCATGGTGGACGGCAACCGCACGGTTGTATTCCGCTGAGCCGAGCACGAGAGAGGGGCGGGCCGGAATCCGGCCCGCCCCTCTCTGTATACGGCCTCTGATGACGCTCTGTATACGGCCTCTGAAGCCGGCTCTTGGGACGCAGGCCGGCACAAACAGCCCGTCCGGCATGTGAGGACGAGCCGTCAAGGCGACGAGGGGGGCCTGGGCGCGCAGCCCCCAGCAAGGCCCGCTGCACCCCCGGGCACCGAGGAGGCCCCGCTCAGCCACCCAATCGCTCAAGCACAGCGCGGCGCCACCGTTCGGTCTCCGCGATCTGGTTGAAGGTGAACAGGTGCAGGCCCGCCACCCCCGCCGAGGGCGCGGTGAGCGCCTCGGCGCTGCGTGCGAGCAGCCGGTCGGGCGAGTAGCCGCCGGGTGCCGCGAAGCGCAGGAACCAGGAGGCGTGCTTGGTGAGAAAGCGGGTCGACTCCCCCACGCCGATCTTCGCCGCCATGGACAGCAGCTTCGCCCGCTGCACCGGCCCCGCGACGCCCACATGGACGGGCAGGGTGACGTCGCGACGGCGTATCCGGCCGACCCAGTCACCCAGCACACGCGGGTCGAAGCAGAGGTTGCTCACGATGTACGTGGCGTGCGCGCGCTTGTCCCACATCGCCTGGATGGTGAGGTCGTCGTGGATGAGCGGGTGGCTCTCGGGATAACCGGTGATACCGACCCGCGCGAAGGGGCTGCCCAGCTCGCTCAGCCTGCGCAGCACGGGTAGTGCCCCGTCGTAGGCCCCGGCCGGCGGATCGGCGTCGCCCGCCGGGACGAACACGTCGTCGATGCCCGCCTCCCCGAGCCGGTCGACGACATCCTTCAGGTGCGCGTCGTCCCGCAGCAGCCGCGCGGGCACATGCGGGACGACGCGACAGCCGTGCGCCGCGAGCCGGGTGGCGAGGTCGAGCGTCGGCTCCAGGCCCTTGACCGGCGACGCCGTCACGGTGACGACGACGTCGCGCGGCACATGGGCGAGGACCTTGTCCTCGGTCGACTTCGCGGGCAGCACCTCGTAGCGGACGCTCGACAGCAGCGCCCGGAAGTGGTCGCCGCCCAAGGTCTACCCGGCCTGCTTCTGGGCGTCGCGGTACCGGTAGTACGCGGCCTTGGATGCGGGCAGCGGCTCCTTGCCGAGGATGAGGTCGGCCGCCTTCTCCGCGATCATCATCACCGGCGCGTAGATGTTGCCGTTGGTGACGTAGGGCATCACCGAAGCGTCGACGACGCGCAGTCCCTCCACGCCGTGCACCCGCATGTTGCCGGGGTCGACGACGGACATCTCGTCGGTGCCCATCTTGCAGGTGCACGAGGGGTGCAGGGCGGTCTCGCCCTCCTTCGCGACCCAGGCGAGGATCTCGTCGTCGCTCTCGACGGACGGGCCGGGCGAGATCTCCCCGTCGTTGTACGGGGCCAGGGCGGGCTGGTTGAGGAGCTTGCGGGCGACGCGGATCGACTCGACCCACTCGCGGCGGTCCTGTTCGGTGGACAGGTAGTTGAAGCGCAGCGCCGGGTGCTCGTTCGGGTCCTTGCTCTTGATCTTCACCGAGCCGATGGCGTCGGAGTACATGGGCCCGACGTGCACCTGGTAGCCGTGCCCGCCGGCCGGCGAGGAGCCGTCGTAGCGGACCGCGATCGGCAGGAAGTGGAACATCAGGTTGGGGTAGTCCACGTCCTCGTTGCTGCGGGCGAAGCCGCCGGCCTCGAAGTGGTTGGTCGAGGCGGGTCCCTTGCGGAAGAGCCACTGCAGGCCGATGAAGGGCGCGCGCCACTTCGCCATGTACGGCTGCATGGAGACGGGCTGCTTGCAGGCGTACTGGATGTACACCTCCAGATGGTCCTGCATGTTCTCGCCGACGCCCGGGAGGTCGTGGACCACGTCGATGCCGAGCGCGCTCAGTTCCTCGGCGTTGCCGACGCCGGAGAGCTGCAGCAGCTGCGGGGAGTTGATCGCGCCGCCGCAGAGGATGACCTCGCGGGCGCGCACCTGCTGGACCTTGCCGCGACGCCGATATTCGACACCGACGGCACGCTTGCCCTCAAAGAGGACGCGGGTGACCAGGGCGCGGGTGGTGATGGTGAGGTTGGGCCGCTTCCTCGCGGGCTTGAGGTACGCCTTGGAGGCCGACAGGCGGCGTCCTCGGTGGACGTTGCGGTCGAAGGGGGCGAAGCCCTCCTGCTGGTAGCCGTTGACGTCGTCGGTGCGGGGGTAACCCGCCTCCTGGACGGCCTTGAGGAAGGCGGTGAACAGCGGGTTGGAGGCGGGGCCGCGTTCGAGTACGAGAGGGCCGTCGTGGCCGCGGAACTCGTCGTCGGGGTCGGCCGCGAGACAGTTCTCCATCCGCTTGAAGTACGGCAGACAGTGCGCGTAGTCCCAGGACTCCATGCCGGCATCGGCGGCCCAGCGCTCGTAGTCCATGGGGTTGCCGCGCTGGAAGATCATGCCGTTGATGCTGCTGGAACCGCCCAGCACCTTGCCGCGCGCGTGGTAGACGCGCCGGTCGCCCATGTGGGGCTCGGGTTCGGACTCGTACTTCCAGTCGTAGAACCGGCTGCCGATCGGGTAGGTCAGCGCCGCGGGCATGTGGATGAAGACATCCCACGGGTAATCGGGCCGGCCGGCCTCCAGGACCAGCACCTGATTGCCCGGGTCCGCGGAGAGTCTGTTCGCCAGTGCGCTGCCGGCCGATCCACCGCCGACGATGACGAAGTCGTATTGCAGGGGAGCCATGGTGCCTCGTCTCGCTCGCGCCGTAGATACGCGTGGCATGCTAATACGAGTATCGCTATACGCACTAGGTTGCGAGCCACGCAACTTGCAAGGTCTACGTTTCGACGCTGTTACTTGCGCCGCTGTTGTTTACTGCGCGTATAGTTTCGCTGTGAGCAACTACAGTCCAGATACTGAAACGACAGGTTCGCAGTCCGGCGGGGTGCAGTCCGTCGACCGCGCCATCAGCGTGCTGGAAATCCTGGCCCAGCGCGGCGAGGCCGGCGTCAGCGAGGTGGCCGCCGAGATCGATGTTCACAAGTCGACCGCGTTCCGGCTGCTCGGCGCCCTGGAGGCGCGCGGTCTGGTGGAGCAGGCGGGCGAGCGCGGCAAGTACCGCCTCGGCTTCGGCATCGTACGCCTGGCCGGCGCGGTCACGGGACGCATCGACATCACCCAGCAGGGCCGCCCGGTCTGCGAGCGCCTCGCCGAGGAGATCGGCGAGACCGTCAACATCGCTGTGATGCAGGAGCACTACGCGATCAACCTCTACCAGGTGCGCGGTCCGGGGGCCGTCACCGCGCACAACTGGGTCGGCCAGCTGACCCCGTTGCACGCCACCTCCAGCGGCAAGATCCTGCTGGCCCATATGCCCGCCAAGGAGCGCGCCGCGCTGCTGGCCGAAGCCGGCCTGAAGAAGGTGACCCCGCACACCCTGACCTCGAAGACGAAGCTCGAGAAGAATCTCGCCGAGGCCCGGGAGCGTGGCTACGCCCGGACCGTGGAGGAGCTGGAGGTCGGGCTCCACGCCATGGCCGCGCCGGTTCGCGACCGGGACGGAGTGGTCATCGCGGCACTCAGCGCCTCAGGACCCTCGTACCGGTTCACCGAGGAGCGCATGCACGAGCTCGCTCCGGTGCTGGTCAAGGGCGCGGAGGAGATCAGCTATCGGATGGGCTACCTGGGCTGAGCACCCAGGTGCCGCCGCCGACGGCCCCTTCGGCCGCCGGCGTCGACCTGTCGAGAACCGCCACTACTGCGACTGCCCTGTCCCAAGACGCTCCTGGACCCAGTCGTGGAACTCGCCGATGTGGTGCTCGCTGGGCACCAGTACGCCGCCCTTGGCGTACAGCCGGGAGCTCATCGCGGGCTGGCAGCGCTCGCACGCGTCGAAGTCCTGCCGGTTGACGCGGTCGAAGAGCTCCACCGATCGGCTGACGTCCTTGCCGCTCTCGACGACGTGCTTGAGGTAGAGCCAGTCGCACTCGACGATCGTGCGGTCCGCCGCGACCGGGTACATCCGATGGAAGATCACATGGTCGGGGACGAGGTTGATGAACACCTGCGGCCTGACGGTGATCGCGTAGTAGCGACGGTCCTGCTCCTCGGAGACCCCCGGAATGCGGTCCAGGCCCTCGGAGCCGTCGACGGTGAAGCCCTTGACCTCGGCGCCGAACTCCGCTCCGTGCCCCACGTAGTACTGGGCGGCGTATCCGTCGGCGAACTCCGGGAGCACTTCGGTGAGTTCGGGGTGGATCGTCGCGCAGTGATAGCACTCCATGAAGTTCTCGACGATCAGTTTCCAGTTCGCCTTGACGTCATAGACGATCCGTTTGCCGATCTCGAGGTTCTCCATGTCGTAGTGCTCGATCGACTCGGTGTCGCCGAGGCGTGCGACGACGTCCTGCACGACCTCCTCGAAGGGAGGCGGGTTCTCCGCGAGGCACACCCACACGTAGCCGAGCCATTCATGGGTCGCCACGCTCGCCAGGCCGTACTCCGTGCGGCTGACGTCGGGCATCTTGGTGAGGTTGGGCGCCGCGACGAGTTTGCCCGTCAGGTCGTAAGTCCAGGCGTGATAGGGGCACTGGAAGGCACGCTTGACCTCGCCGGTCTCCTCCGTGCAGAGCTTGGCGCCGCGGTGCCTGCAGACGTTGAAGAAGGCGCGTATGGAGTTGTCCCGTGCGCGCGTGATCAGGATGCTCTCGCGGCCCACCTCGACGGTCCGGAAGGCGCCGGGCCTGGCCAGATCCGAGGAGCGCACGGCGCAGAACCACATCGTTTCGAAGATGCGCTCCTGCTCCTGGGCGAAGATCCCCGGATCCGTGTAGGAGGAGCCGGGGAGGGTGGCGATCAGACTGTCCGGCAGGCTGGTCGAGGTCACAGTGCACTCCTCGGAGAACGTCGTGGATCGGTCATTCACGCGCCGGGACGAGCGACTCCGGACGGTGTTTTGTATGGAGCAACGCTACGTGCTATACGCAACCGCAGCATGAGATGCCGCATGGGTGGTGTCAAGATGTCGCGGCGGTGAGCTGCTTGCGCCAGCGCATGAACAGCCGGGGCTGGTTCATCGCGAGCACGGCGACCGGATGCCCGCCGCGCCGGTAGACGGCCAGAAAACTGCGGTCGCCCGGGGCGCCTTCCTCGACCGTCACCGTGTCGGCACCGGCCGAATGACCGGCGAACTGGATCTTCACGCCGTACTGGTCCGACCAGAAGTACGGCGGACGGGGCACACCCGGTTCCGCCGCACCCCAGGACAACAGCGTGGCCACGGCCGCGTCGGGCCGCTCCCGCGCACCGGTCCAGTGCTCGACGCGGCGATGGACCCCCGCGTGCGGGTCGTACCAGGAGGCACAGTCACCGACCGCCACCACACCGGCGAGGCTGGTGCGGCCGTCCGCGCCGCACTTGACGCCGTTGTCGAGAACAACGCCGGATCCGTCCAGCCACTCGACGCACGGGCGCGCGCCCACACCGACGACGACGATGTCGGCAGGAACACTGCGACCGTCCTCGAGCAGGACGGCGTCGACCCGGGTCTCCCCACTCAGTCCCTTGACCCCCACGCCGCACAACAGCCGTACGCCGTGGTCCGCGTGGAGGGCGGAGACGATGCCGCCCATCGTCTCGCCGAGCGATCCGGCCAGCGGCGTCGGCGCCGCCTCGACAACCGTCACATCGAGTCCGAGGGCGTACGCGGTGGAGGCGACCTCGGCGCCGATGAATCCGCCGCCGATCACCACCAGCCGTCCGCCCAGGGCCAGTTCGTCCCGCAGGGCGCGGGCGTCGTCCAGGGTGCGCAGAGTGTGCACCCCGGCCAGCCTGTCCGTGCCCGGCAGGCTCCGCGCGACCGCACCGGTCGCGATGACGATGCCCTCGGCCCGGACCTCTCGGCCGTCGGCGAGCCGCACGACACGGTCCGTGCCGTCGGCGTCGAGTCCGGTGGCGCGGGCGCCGAGCATCCACTCGGCCCGCAGGTCCTCGTCGTCCGACTCCAGCGCGAGATCGGCTTCGCCGATGTCACCGGCCAGGAACTCCTTGGACAGCGGCGGCCTGTCGTACGGGCGATGCGGTTCGTCGCCGATGATGACGAGCCGTCCGTCGTACCCCTGCTTGCGCAACGAGCGCGCCGCCGACAGACCGGCCAGCGAGGCACCCACCACGGCCACCGTCCTCACGCGGGTCCCCCGGCGAGTCGGGACGCGACGCAGGGCGGCAGGTTGGGGGCTTCCGTGGACGGCCGGACGTAGATCATGCCGTCCTCGATGAAGACCTCGTGGGTGCGCACCGGGCGCTTGGCCGGCGGAGCATCGACGACTCCGGTCCGGAGGTCGAACTTCGATGCGTGCAGCGGGCATTCCACCTCGCAGCCCTCCAGCCAGCCGTCGGCGAGCGACGCGTCCTGGTGGGTGCAGGTGTCGTCGATGGCGAAGACCTCGCCGTCGTCGGTGTGGAACACCGAAACCGGCGGATCCATGTCGAGCCGGTAGGCCTCGCCTCGCGGCAGATCCACGAGAAGGCACGCGGGAATCATCATGACACCTCGGTGCGTATAGCGAAACGGATTGCGGTAAGCGCAACGCCAGTTTGAGGGCGGCCCCAAACCCTTGTCAAGGCATCCAGAGGACGTGCCACCCCCTTGTTCAATGTTGCTTTTTACGCAACGCTTTGCGTCATAGACAACACATCGCAGGAAGGGGCCCGGGGTGGCGATCAGCGTCTTCGACCTGTTCAAGGTGGGTATCGGGCCGTCGAGCTCCCACACCGTGGGGCCCATGAAGGCCGCCCGCCTCTTCGTCACCGGGCTGCACGCAGACGGTCTCCTCCCCCGCACCACCTCGGTCCGGGCAGAACTCTTCGGATCGCTCGGCGCCACGGGTCACGGCCACGGCAGCGGCAAGGCAGTACTCCTCGGCCTCGAAGGCGAGGACCCGGAAACCGTCGACACCGACACCGCGGACGACCGGGTGCGCCGGATCCACGAGGCCGGCCGGCTGCGGCTGCTGGGCCGCCGGGAGGTGGAGTTCCGCGAGCGCGAGCACCTGGTGCTGCACCGTCGCCGCACGCTGCCGTTCCACCCCAACGGCATGCTGTTCACGGCCCGGGACCGCGATGACCGCGAGCTGAGGGCGCGCACGTACTACTCGGTGGGCGGGGGCTTCGTCGTCGACGAGAACGCGACGGGCACCGACCGCGTCAAGCCCGACGACACGCCGGTACCGCTCCCCTTCGGCTCGGCATCCGAACTGCTGCTGCGCGCCTACGAGACCGGACTGCCGATCAGCGGGGTGATGCTCGCGGGCGAGCTGGCCCGGCGGAGCGAAAGCGAGGTTCGCGCCGGCCTGCTGCGGATCTGGACGGTCATGCAGGAGTGCGTGGAGCGCGGCTGTTCACGGACCGAGACCACCCTGCCCGGGCGGCTGAGGGTGCCGCGCCGTGCCCCGCAGCTGCTGCGCAGCCTCGCCGAGGACTCCCAGGATGTGGATCCCCTGCACATCATGGACTGGGTCAATCTCTTCGCGCTGGCCGTCAACGAGGAGAACGCCTCCGGCGGCCGCGTGGTCACCGCGCCCACCAACGGTGCCGCCGGGATCGTGCCCGCGGTGCTCCACTACTACACGCGCTTTGTTCCTGGGGCCGACGAGGACGGGGTCGTCCGCTTTCTGCTCGCCGCCGGCGCGGTGGGGGCACTGTTCAAGGAGAACGCCTCGATCTCCGGAGCCGAGGTCGGCTGCCAGGGCGAGGTCGGCTCCGCCTGCTCCATGGCCGCCGCCGGTCTCGCCGAGGCGCTCGGCGGCACGCCGGAGCAGGTCGAGAACGCGGCGGAGATCGGCATGGAGCACAATCTCGGGCTGACCTGCGACCCGGTCGGAGGCCTGGTCCAGATCCCCTGCATCGAACGGAACGCCCTCGCCTCCGTCAAGGCGATCAATGCGGCGCGGATGGCGCTGCGCGGCGACGGCACCCATGTGGTCTCGCTCGACAAGGTCATCAAGACGATGCGCGAGACCGGTGCCGACATGAAGGTGAAGTACAAGGAGACCTCGCGCGGCGGCCTCGCGGTCAACGTCATCGAGTGCTGAGACGCTTCGAGCGTTTTGACGAGGCCGCCGCCGGTGGTCAGAATCCGCGGTCGATCCACTCCTGAAGATGCGGGGCCTCGGCGGCGACGGTGGTCGTGTCCCCGTGGCCGGTGTGTACGACGGTGTCGCCCGGCAGGCTCAGTAGCCGGTCGCGGATCGAGTCGATGATGGTCGGGAAGTGGCTGTACGACCTTCCCGTCGCCCCTGGGCCGCCCGCGAACAGCGTGTCACCACTGAAGAGCGCCTTCAGGCCCGGCGCGTACAGGCACACCGCGCCGGGGGCATGACCGGGGGTGTGCAGCACGGTCAGCTCGACATCCGCCACCGTGACGACCTGCCCGTCGGCCAGTTCACCGTCGGGTGACCTCTCCGGGTGGGTCTGCTTCCACAGCGGCAGGTCGTCGCCGTGGAGCAGGATCGGAGCACCGGTACGGGCGGCGAGTTCGGGGGCCGCGTCGATGTGGTCGTTGTGGGCGTGGGTGCACACGATGGCCCGCAGCGTGCGTCCGCCGAGGGCATCGACGATCGCCTCGGCGTCGTGTGCGGCGTCGATGACGACGGCCTCGGTGTCGTCACCGACGATCCAGACGTTGTTGTCGACGTCCCAGGTGCCACCGTCCAGGGAGAACGTCCCCGAGGTCACGAGGTGCTCAACGCGGGCACCGGCCATGCCGGCCATCAGAAGACCACCACCGAGCGCAGCACATCGCCACCGTGCATCCGCTCGAAGGCCTTCTCGACCTCGTCCAGCGCGATGGTCTCCGTCACGAACGCGTCGAGATCCAGTCGGCCCTGCAGATACAGGTCGATGAGCATCGGGAAGTCGCGGGAGGGCATGCAGTCGCCGTACCAGGAGGACTTCAGCGCGCCGCCCCGGCCGAAGACGTCCAGCAGCGGCAGTTCGAGCTTCATCTCCGGGGTCGGTACGCCGACGAGGACGACCGTGCCCGCCAGGTCACGGGCGTAGAAGGCCTGCTTGTACGTCTCCGGGCGGCCGACCGCCTCGATCACCACATCGGCGCCGAAGCCGCCGGTCAGCTCGCGTACGGCCGCCACGGGATCGCCCTGCTTGGAGTTGACGGTGTGGGTCGCTCCGATCTTCTTCGCGGTCTCGAGCTTGCGCTCGTCGATGTCGACAGCGATGATCTTGGCCGCCCCGGCGAGCCGGGCGCCGGCGATCGCCGCGTCCCCCACACCGCCGCAGCCGATGACCGCCACACTGTCTCCGCGTCCGACATTGCCGGTGTTGATGGCCGCGCCGATGCCCGCCATCACTCCGCACCCCAGCAGCCCGGCGACGGCGGCCGACGCGGCCCGGTCCACCTTCGTGCACTGCCCCGCCGCCACCAGCGTCTTCTCCGCGAACGCGCCGATACCCAGAGCCGGAGACAGCTCGGTGCCGTCGGTCAAGGTCATCTTCTGCTTCGCGTTGTGAGTGTTGAAGCAGTACCACGGCCGTCCGCGCAGACATGCCCGGCACTGACCGCACACGGCACGCCAGTTGAGGATGACGAAGTCCCCGGGCGCCACATCGGTGACGCCCTCCCCCACCGACTCCACGACACCCGCGGCCTCGTGGCCCAGCAGGAACGGAAAGTCGTCGCTGATGCCGCCCTCGCGATAGTGCAGATCGGTGTGACAGACCCCGCACGCCTCGATCTTCACCAGCGCCTCGCCCGGGCCGGGGTCAGGCACGATGATCGTTTCCAGGCTGACGGGGGCGCCCTTGCCCCGCGCGACGACAGCACGGACCTGGTGAGTCATGGCCACTCCTCGGCTGGTACGAGACCTGGTTGGAATGTTGCTCATTACGGCACACATCTCATGTGCCGCAACACAGCATCGTGGAGCGGCGAGCAGGGGTCAAGGATCGGGCGTGCAGAACGCCGACTGGACAGGGCGGATCTCCTCACCGTGGGCGTGCGGTTACGCCGTCGTATGGCGAGCGCCGCGACAGAACCCTTCAGCGGGAGTGCTGGAGGAAGGCGATGAGAGCGGCTGTGAGCTCGGCGGGTGCGTCTTCCTGGACGAGGTGGCCCGCGCCGGCGATCGGCTCGAGTCGCGCGCCCGGGATGCGAGCGACGAGCTCCTGTCCTTTCGCCATCGGAATCCAGGTGTCGTCCTGTCCCCAGCACACCAGCGTCGGGATGCCGATCTCGCCGTACCGGTCCTGAACCTCATCCGTGTAGAGCTGGTCGGCCTGAGCGATCTGCCGATAGAAGGCCGGCTGGCCGAGATCGCCGAGCCAGGGCCGGACGAGCCGGTCGAGTACTGCCGGGTGGAGGCCCGGGCTGCTGGCCGACCTCACGTACTCGCGCACCAAGGCGTGGTGCAGTGGGGGTGGCAACTGCTCGAAGACCTCGGAGTGCTCGCCGACGAGCCGGAAGAACGCGGACCCCCATGGCGCCAGTGCGACGGGGTCGACCAGAGCGAGCGCACGGTAGGCAGCGCCGTGCAGCAGATGCGCCCGCAAGGAGACGGCGCCGCCGAAGTCATGGGCGACCACCAGTGGTTCGTTCAGGCCCCAGTGCGCCAGGAGTTCGGTGAAGACCCTGCCCTGGGCGGCCAGGGAGACGTCCTGCCCGGCGTACTTCTCCGATGCTCCGTAACCGGGCATGTCCCACACGAACACCTGGTGACGGCGAGCGAGTGCGCGGGCGACGGCACGCCAGACATAGGAGGAGAAGGGCGTCCCGTGGAGGAGGACGACCGGATCCTGGCCGGGGTGTCCGAGGCTGTCCCAGCGGACGTCGCCGGAGGTGCTGCGGAATGTCTGGTGCAGCTGCCATTCACTCACGGGGGTTGTTCCTCTCGGTCGCGCTTCGGCTCGACGGTGTGATCAAACCAGGGTGGTTCCGGGCGCCACATGTTTGAAAGATCGGCAGGGTCGTGCCCGGCCGACCGCACACACCCTTCGCCCGGGCCCAAACTCACTGGCGAGCTTGGGCCCTCACGGACGAACATGGAACGCATGAGTGACCAACCCGCACGATGGAGCCGGGCAACCATCTACCCCGACATGTGGGCTGACCCGGACGACGACCCCCGCCACAGTGACGGTGTCAGTCCGGACGGCGAACTTGCCACGCTGCTGGACTTCCTGACGGGCTACCGCATGACCCTGCGGATGAAGTGCGAGGGCCTGGACGCGGAGCAACTGGCCCGTCGGTCGGTTCCACCGTCGACGATGTCGCTGCTCGGCCTGGTTCGGCACCTCGCCGAAGTGGAACGGGACTGGCGCAACTGGATCAGCGACGGTGATCCTCTGCCGAAGCTGTACGGCAGGCGTGACGCGGACTTCGACGGAGCTGTCGCCGAGCAGGCCGAGGTCGACGCCGCGTACGCCGATCTGGAGCGCGAGCAAGCCGCGCTGGACGCCGCGCTGGCCGAGCACCCGGATCTGAGCGAGCGTGTGGGGAAGAACGGGATCGCGGTTCGGGAGCTGATGGTGCACAGGATCGAGGAGTATGCCCGTCACTGCGGGCACGCCGACCTGTTGCGCGAGTGCGTCGACGGAAGGGTGGGCCAGTGACGAGGGCCGGGGGTTGAATCCGCCGCCGGAGGCGCGTCCAGGATCGCCGCTGAACGACGATTCGGCTCGGACGCTCCACACAAGCATCTCCAGCCGTCAGGGCCTCGACTCGTTCGGGGCATCGGCTCCCTCGAGGGCGTGACGCAGTTCATGGGCTTCGGCGAGGAGGAGGTAGCTGCCGGCTGTCCAGGTGTAGGCGCGGTCGCGCAGGCCCGTGCCGGCGAGGGCGTCGAAGTTCTCCGCGAAGCCGTGGCTTTCGCACAGCGCCCGGAAGCGGGCGCTGATCTCGTCGGCGAGCCGGTGGTGGCCACTGCGGCGCAGGCCGTCCTCGACGAGGACCGTGGCGGGCGCCCAGATCGGGCCGCGCCAGTAGCCGTCGGGGCGGTAGTGCGGTGACGTGGGGAGTTCGGTGGCCAGCCCGTACGGGGTCAGGTGCGCCTCGATCCGGGCGGCCATGGACTTGGCGACGTGCTCGGGCAGGTGCTCGCCCAGGGCGATCGGCATCAGGTCGAGCAGACTTGAACTGCTCCAGGTGTCGCCGCTTTCGGCGCCCCGGGCGACGAACCGCTCCCCCGTCCAGAGTTCGTCGAGCAGGGCGGCCTGGGTCTCCTCGGCGATGCGCGTCCACTGCCGCGCGTCGTCGGCGAGACGGAGCTCCGCTGCCAGGGCGGCCAGTTCGTGCAACTGGAGGGTGAGGAACGCGGCGAGGTCGGCGGTGACGACCACGCGTTCGGGGTCGAATGGCGTGGCGTTGTCCCAGCCGCTGTCGTTGCCGTGCTGGTAGTGCGGCAGGGCGGCACCGGGCGCCCGGCGCGCGGTGAGCCAGAAATCCGTCCAGCGCCTCAACCTGTCGTAGATCTCGGCGAGTTCCTCGCCTCCGAGGGGCTCGGGGAGCCTTCGGCGCAGGTGGCCCAGGGCCCAGCCGTGGATGGGGGGTTTGACGAAGTTGTGGAGGACCTCCGAGTGGGTCACCGAGTCGGGCAGGGCCCCGCTCTCGTCCTGGTGGTCGAACGGCAGCGAGAACTGGTCCCGGGCCAGCGCGGGAGCTCCGGGTGCCAGAGCGAGGGCGTTGAAGCAGTGGTCCCAGCTCCAAACCTTGTCCATCCAGTGCTTGGACATCAGTACCGCGGGCCGGGTGACGAGGCCTGCCGGGCCGACCGTCGCCGACCACAGGACGTACGCGGCGAGTTCGGCGGCCGGAGTACGGGAGGAGCGCCAGGGGGCCACCGCATCGACGAAGGCGACGAAGGCCCGCTCCGCCGCGGTCACGACTTCGCCGAACGTCGTCCGGGCGGTGTAGGGACGGCGTGCGCTGTCGAGTTCCTCGATGGCGGCCTCCCAGGTGCCGCCGGCCTCCGCGCTGATCGTGAGACCGCGGTCGGCACTGCCCAGGGCCTGACTGCCGGAAGTGTCGCCCACTCGGCCGGACAGTACGGTGACCCGGTAGCGGCGCCCGGTCTCGTACGAGGTGAACACGTGCGCCCCGTCCACCGGGTCGCGAAAGAAGTACGTACCCGTGAAGGGCGTCAGGATCTGCGCCGCGGCGGTGATGCGCACGCCCGGCCCGTCACCGCGCAGACGTACGGTGTCCGGCGACTCATAGGCGAGGTCGATCCGCCCGCCCTCGTGGGTCCAGCTGAGGAGACTCGGTGTCGCCGTGACACGGGCCTCCGCCCGTTCACCCGTCGTGGGATCGAGGGGGACAAGGCACAGGACGGCGTGCATCCCGTTCTGGTGGGAGACGAGATGGAGGTCTTCGGCGTATGTCTTCTCCGCCAGCACCGGGGAGATGCCGAACCAGGATCCGTGGGTGCTAAACGGAATGTCTCGCAGGGAGAAAGCCGGGCCGGGTCGGGCAGCGGTCATGCAGAGTTACTCGTTTCTTCAGCATGGGTGGCCGGCGGTCTGCCGGGAGAGAGGCAGTCCTTCGGATCAGTCCTTCACGGCTCCGGCACTCACGCCGGCGGCGACGTAGCGCTGGGCGAGGACGAGGATCACCGTCGCGGGCAGCGAGGCCACGACGGCGGTGGCCATGATGGCGTTCCACTCCTGGTTGTTGTTGCCGATGTAGTGGTAGATGCCGAGCGTGATCGGTTCGTGCGCGCCGCCGCCCGCAAGGGTGCTGGCGAAGACGAAGTCGGACCAGGACCACAGGAACGCGAACAGGGACACCGTGACGGCGGCGTTGCGGCTCATGGGCAGCACGATCGACCAGAAGGTGCGCAATGGTCCGGCGCCGTCGGTCTTCGCGGCCTGGAGCAGTTCGTCCGGGATGCCGGACATGAACGCGGTGAAGATCAGAACGGCGAAGGGGACGGCCAGGGTGGAGTCCGCGACGATCAGGCCGGGCACCGACTGGAGCAGGCCGAGGCTGAGGTAGATGGCGTAGAAGCCCATCGCCATGATGATGCCGGGGATCATCTGGGCGACCAGGAAGAGGAAGCTGAGCACGCCGCCGCCGCGTGGGCGGAGTTTGGCCAGTGCGTAGCCGGCGGGTGCGG
The DNA here is from genome assembly GCF_041053055.1 of Streptomyces sp. R41. Lineage (NCBI taxonomy): Bacteria > Bacillati > Actinomycetota > Actinomycetes > Kitasatosporales > Streptomycetaceae > Streptomyces > Streptomyces sp. R41. The sequence continues at coordinate 9,178,431 of NZ_CP163443.1, read as the reverse complement.
CCAGCGCCACCGTCAGTACGACGGTGCCCATGCCGATGACGAGGCTGGTGCCGAGGTAGGGCAACTGCTGGTCGATGACGGCCCGGTAGCCCTCCAGCGTGCCGTGCACGGGGAACAGGTCGGGCGGGCTCTTGCGCATGTCCTGGTCGCGGGTGAAGGACACGTTGAGCATCCAGTAGACCGGGAAGAGCATGATCGCGGCGAGGAGGAGGCCCGTGGCGGTCTTCCACCAGGTGGTCCTGCGGGCCCGGCGTGAGCGGATTGCTGTCGCGATGGTCGTCATGAGGCGTACTGCTTTCGCTAGACCCTGAGATACACCAGGCCGAAGACCAGGGCGGCGACGACGAGCAGGTTGCCGACGGCCGCTCCGGGACCGAAGGCGGGCAGGAGGTTGCCGAAGCCGAGCCGGTAGGACCAGGTGGCGAAGGTGGTGGACGCGTCGGCCGGGCCGCCCTTGGTCATGATCCAGACGATGTCGAAGACCTTGAGCGTGTAGACCAGGCCCAGCAGCAGGGTGATGGCTGAGACCGGGCGCAGCAGCGGGAAGGTGATGTGCCAGAAGCGCCGCCAGGCGTTCGCGCCGTCGAGGGCGGCCGCCTCGTAGAGGCTGTCGGGGATCGCCTGCAGACCGCTGTAGAGCACGACCAGGTTGAACGGAATGCCGATCCAGACGTTGGCGATGATCACCGAGGTCAGTGACCACGACGGCGAGGTCAGCCAGTTCACCGGGCCGATGCCGACGACGTGCAGGGCGGCGTTGACGATGCCGGAGTCGCTGTTGAGCATCCATGACCAGGTGGAGGCCGACACGATCAGCGGCAGCAGCCATGGTACGAGGAACAGGGCGCGCAGGGTCGCGGAGAGCCGGAAGTGCTGGTTGAAGAAGACCGCGAGTGCCAGGCCGATGGCGTACTGGAAGAACAGGCACACGGCGGTGAACACCACGGTGTGGGTCAGTGCCGGGCCGAAGGTCGGATCGTCGAGGACGGTGCGGTAGTTGGCGAGGCCGGTGAAGGGCGCGTCGCCCTGGACGAAGGAGCGGACGGTGTAGTTGCGCAGGCTCAGGTCGAGGTTGCGGTAGAGCGGATAGGCGTAGAAGAGGCCGAGGTAGAGAGTGACCGGGGCGAGGAAGGCCCAGGCGGCCCATTGCTGGGGGGCGGGACGGCGGCGCGGCGCGGTGCGGGCCGGGGACGGGGCGGCGGGGGCCGCCCCGTTCCGGTCGAGCACGGGCCGACGGTCCGGTGGGTGTGTCGTCTGCTTCACCGGGCCCACGTCACTTGACCGCCGCCTGCGCCGAAGTGAGCGCGTCCTTGGGGGACTTGGCCCCGCTGAGGGCCGTCTGGACCGCCTTCCACAGCTGCTCCGAGATCTTGGGGTACTTGGTGCCGAGGTCGTCGCTGGTGCGTCCCTTGGCGGCCTTGACCGCCTCGATCCACGGCTTCAACTTGGCGTCGGACGCCATCTGCTTGTCCTGGACCGCGCTGGTGGGGGCCACGTAGGAGAGGGTGGTGTCGGTGGCATAGAGGTTGTCGGTGCTGGTCAGGCAGGAGACCAGCTTGCGTGTGGTGGCGTAGCGGCCGGTGTCGCCCTGGACGGGGACGGTGACGAACTCGCCGCCGGTCGGGGCCGCGGCGTTGCCACCGGAAGCGCCGGGTATCGGGAGCACGCCGTAGTCGAAGCCGGCCTTCTCGGCGCCTGCGAGCTGCCAGGTTCCGTTCTCGGCGAAGGCGTAGTCGCCGGTGGCGAACTCCTGCCAGCTGGTGGTCTGGGTGTTGTTGAGCACCGAGTTGGGGGCGTAGCCCTTCTTCAGCCAGCCGTTCCACAGGGACAGGGCCGACTCGCCCTGGGCGGAGTCGAGTTGGGTCAGCTTCGCGCCCGCGCCCCAGAACCAGGGCAGGAACTGGAAGCTGCCCTCTTCCGTGCCGATCGCGGAGAAGGTGATGCCCTTCTTGCCCGCCTTCTTGACCTTCTCAAGTGCGGCGGTCAGGGACGGCCAGTCCTTGACCGAGGCGCTGTCGACGCCCGCGGCCTTGAGGACCTTCTTGTTGTAGTAGAGGGCAAGGGTGTTGGCGCCGATCGGCGTTCCGTACGTTTTCCCGCCGGACTGACCGGCCGCCAGCAGGTTGGGGTCGACCTTCGAGGTGTCCACCTTGCTGTCGGCCGTCGTGGTGAGGACTCCGGCCTCGGCCAGGGTCGACACCACGGGGTTGTCGACGATGAGCACGTCCGGGGAGTTGTCCTGCTGGGCCGCCAGCAGCGCCTTGTTCGCCAGGTCGCTGGTGTCGAACCCGGTCCGCTTGATCTTCACGCCGGCCTTGGTGCCGCAGCCGTCGAGCAGCTTCACCCAGGCCGAGTTCTTGGCGAACTGCGGGTAGGGGTCCCAGACGGTGTACGTGCCGCTGTCCTCCCCCTCAGCGGACGAACTTCCGCCCGACGAGCATGCGGTGGTGCCTGTGGCGAGGGCGACGACGGTCAGGGCCGCGGCGGTGAGCCGCCTTCCGGTGGATCCGTTCATGGCGCGTTCCTTCGTGTTTTCGGCAAGGGCATGCCGAAGACAGGCATGCCGAGGATGCGGTCGGGAAGCAGCCGGCCGAGCACGGCCGGTGAAGAAGCGGAGCTGTGGACGTGGGGGGAAGTGAGTGGAGGGTCAGGCGTTAGAGCCGGGCCCGGCATCCGGGTTGGTGTGGGCGGGGCCGGTGCTCGCGCGCAGGGAGATGGGCGGGGCGAGCAGGTGGTGGCGCGGCGCCGCGTCGGGATGGTCCAAGCGCTCGACGAGGAGCTCGACGGCGAGGCGCCCCATCTGCTCCGCCGGTACGTCCGCCGCGGTGAGCTGCGGGGTCACCGTCTCCGCCCACCTTCCGGCCACGACACCGGTGACCGAGAAGTCGCGCGGCACATGGCGGCCTGCTGAGGCCAGACCGCGGTAAATGCCGCCCAGCGCGGCCTCGTTGAGCGTGACCAGCGCCGTGATGGCTGGATCGTCGAGCAGGATCCGCTCCACACAGGCTTCACCGGAAGGAGCGTCGTCGCCGCAGCAGTACGTCCGTACGGTGAGCCCGCGCTCGGCCGCGGCCTTGGTGAAGCCCTCGAGTCCTCGGTGCGCCGACTCGTACCCGGCCCGCAGCATGCGCTCGGGCCGGTTCACGAAGGCGATCCTGCGGTGGCCGAGGTCGGCGAGATGGTGGACACAGGCGGCCGCCAGCGCGGTGTGGTCGAGGCCCACCCACCAGTCGCCGTCCGGCTGCGCGGTCCGGCCGATGCAGACGGCGGGGAAGTTCTCGGCGACGAGGTGGTCGATGCGGTCGTCCTGGAGCCTGATCTCCATGAGGATCGCGCCGTCGACCCGCCGCTCGGCCAGCAGACGCTGGAACGAACGGTCGCTGTCCACGCCGCTCGGGGAGAGCAGCACGTCGTAGTCGTAGGTCGCCGCGGCCTCCACCACGCTGCCGATGAAGTCGAGCTGCATGCCGGTGTAGTGGGAGCCGGCCGGCGGGAAGACCAGGCCGAGGGTGCTGGTTCGGCCGTTGGCCAGAGCGCGGGCGCTGGCGTTGGGCCGGTAGCCCAGTTCGTCGATGACCCGCTGGATCTTCTGCCGGGTGTCGTCCGACACCGGACGCTTGCCGCTGAGCGCGTACGAGACGGTGCTCCGGGAGACACCGGCCCGCCGGGCGATCTCACCGATGTTCACGCGACTCCTTCGTCGAACCGGTTCGAGTGCGAGCCGGTTGTCGAACCGGTTCGCGTGAAGGGAAGGTAGGAGCGACTCGATGCGGGTGTCAATGCCTCGCCGCACATTTCCTGGATGCTGCCGGAAGATGCCACTCGATCCACGTCGGAGGTATTGCTGGTCCGATTCCGGCGGTGCTAGCTTCCGGCGAACCGGTTCGACTGAGCCATACGAGACCACGATCTGCATCGCGTCGCAGCCGCACCAGACCGAGGCCGACGCGAAGCAAGAGGTGTCGAACCGGTTCGCCACGCCCCCGACCACCTGGGAGAGCCGCTCATGCCCCTGCGTTCACCACGCCCTCTGTCCAGAACCGCCGTCCTGCTGGCAGCCCTGGCGGCGAGCCTGCTGCCCGCCACCGCCTCGCACGCCGCCGACACGAGCGTCACCGTGGATTTCGCCACCGCCGGAGGCGCCCCGACGTACCACGCCTCCGGCACGATCTACGGGATGGCCCCGGACGGCTCGCTGCCCCAGGACCACTTCTTCAAGGACATCAAGTGGCACTTCATGCGGGCCGGCGGCGCCCAGCTCAACAGCGGCGGCTACGCCACCAGCCTCGCCGACTACCAGACCCGCTGGAAGTCCACCCTCGCCCAGTACAAGCGGACCGCCGCCCTCGGCGGCACGTTCGTCCTGCTCCCGCATGACCTGTGGGGTGCCGACGGCACCACCAGCCAGGGCTGGCCCGGCGACAACGGTGACTGGACGCAGTTCGACGCCTTCGTCACGCAGCTGATCAACGACGTCAAAGCCAACAACATGACCGTCCAGTGGGACCTGTGGAACGAGCCCGACGGCAGCAACTTCTGGGGCGCTTCGCAGAGCCAGTACCTGCAGATGTGGTCGCGGTTCTACGCCAAGGTACGGGCCGCGTTCCCGAACCAGCTGATCGTCGGCCCCAGCACCGCGAGCCAGCCGAATTCCTCCAACACCTGGTGGACGACCTTCCTTTCCTACGTCAAGGCCAACAACGTCGCCCCGGACATCTGGAGTTGGCACGACGAGCCGGGCGACCCGGTCACCGACGTCGGGCGCGCCAACTCCACCCTCGCCGCAGCGGGCCTGACCAACACCCGCCCGTACCAGATCAACGAGTACGCCACGCTGTCCATGCAGTCCCCGGGCGGCGGCGCCTGGTTCATCGGCCGCCTGGAGCGGGCCGGCGCCGACGGCCTGCGCGGCAACTGGGCCTCGGGTACGAACCTGCACGACTACGAGGCCAACCTGCTCACCAAGAACAGCGCCGGCCAGTATCTGCCGCTCGGTGAGTGGTTCATGTACCGCTACTACGGCTCGCAGACCGGCAACATCGTCAACCTGGTCCCGGGCGCCGGCACCGACGGCCTGGCCACCAAGGACAACGCCGCGAAGAACGCCAAGGTGTTGCTCGGCAGCAGCGGCAACACCGGCACGGTCACCGTCAACCTCACCGGTCTGAACACGACTTCGGTGGTGGCGAGCGGCAAGGTCCGTGCGGTGGTCCAGCGCGTCCCGTACAACAACGGAGCCGCGGTGACCGGCCCGGAGACCATCTCCGACACCACACTGACGGTCGGCAACAACGCGGCCTCGCTGACCATCCCCTGGTCGAGCGCCAAGGACGGCTACACCGTCACCCTGCTGCCGCCGTCCAACACCACCGTCTCCACGGTCGCCGTCAGCCAGAACAGCGGTCAGTGCCTGGACGACACCGATCTCAGCACCGCCAACGGCACCCAGTACCAGCAGTACTACTGCGAGGGCGGCTACCAGCAGATGCTCGACCTCAAGCCGGTGTCCGGCCGGACGAACACCTTCACCGTCGTCAACGAGCTCAACGGCAAGTGCCTGGACGTCTCGGGTGCTTCCACGGTCGACGGCGTCGCCGTCGACCAGTACACCTGCAACGGCCTGACCAACCAGATGTTCACCCTCAACCCCGTCACCGCGCTCGGCAACAGCCACGACTACCAGCTCGTGGCCGTGCACAGCGGCAAGTGCGTCGACGTCTCCGACGTCTCCACCCAGCCGCGGGCCCTGATCCACCAGTGGACCTGCGACCCCGCGAGCGCCCTCGGCACCAAGAAGAACCAGATCTGGCGACTTCAGGGCAAGGCCTGAGCCCCCGGTCCTCTGCTCCCCGGCAACAATGGGGAGCAGAGGACGACGCCGACGGCACTGCCGACCACACGGGCGCGCCTCGAAGATCGGAAACCACCCCATACGAAAAGGGCCCTCACAGGCTCTCGCCTGCGAGATCCTTCGCACCGTCGGGACGACAGGATTTGAACCTGCGACCCCTTGACCCTCAGGAGCGAGGACGACAAGCCCTGCAAATGGTCAGGGCCCGGATGGCGATCCTGTACATCGGGGCCGTCCCCGTGCGCGTGGACGACAGCGGCGAAGTCTGGTGTGGTTCGGCCCGCAGGAGGCCGCCTCCCCGGCCGTGCAGAGCGAGATGCCGGAGTGCTGCTGAAGCAGGCCCTCGCGCACGTGGGCCTGGCCTCGCCTGCGTCCGCTACCTCACCAGCCGCCTTGACCAGCTCCACTACGACACCGCTCTCGCCCGCGGCCGGCCGATCGCCCCAGCCTCGAGCGAAGGCGCCGCCGCACCTCGTCCGCGACGCCTCGAGATCACCGGGACTCACTGGGGCCTGACCAGCCGTCACCGGTGAGCATGCGGGCCTGCTGAGAGCAGCTCGCCCGCGGCGCGCTCGACGTCGGCCTCGGACACGAGCACCAACTGCGCTGCCTTTCCCAGCGGGATGAAGCTGTCCACGCCGGCGACTCGTCGGACCGCGCCGGTGAATTCGGCATCGACCAGAGCGGTGACGACTCCCTCTGACACGCCTCCCGTACGGCGGGTCTCGTCGACCACGAGGACGCGTCCCGTCGCACGAGCTTCCCGCAGCAGGTCGTCGACCGGCAAAGGTGCCAGCCAGCGCAGGTCGACGACCCGGCACGCGATGCCCTGCTGCTCCAGCCGGCGTGCGGCTCGAAGCGAGATGCGCAGGCCGTTGCCGAATGTCACGAGGGTCAGGTCCGTGCCTGTGCCGTAGGTGCGTGCCTGGCCGATCGGTACGTGCTCTGCAGGTGACGGGTACGCGGCGAGCCAGGCGTTGTCCCTCTCCGCGTGGAGATCTCGCGTGTGGTAGAGCGCGATCGGCTCGAGGAAGGTGCTGACCGTTCCGTCCACCTTCCCGGCCGCGACACATGTGCGAAGCATCGCGGCGGCGTCGTCAGGGCGGGATGGGGACGCGATGACCAGACCGGGAATGTCACGCAGGACGCCCAGCGCGTTGTCGTTGTGGAAGTGACCGCCGAACCCGCGCTGATAGCCGTAACCGGCGATGCGGACCACAAGGGGGTTGCGGTACTGGCCCTGGGAGAAGAACTGAAGCGTGGCGGCCTCACCGCGCAGTTGGTCCTCGGCGTTGTGCAGGTACGCAAGGTATTGGATCTCTGCCACCGGCAGCAGCCCTGACAGCCCCGCCCCCAGCCCGAGGCCGAGGATGGCCTGCTCGTCGAGCAGGGTGTCGAAGACCCGAGCGGTACCGAAACGCCGCTGCAGTCCCCGGGTCAGTCCGTAGACCCCGCCCTTGCGGCCGACGTCCTCGCCGAAGACGACCATCTCCGGGTAGCTGCCGAGCAGGTCGGCGAGTGTGTGGGTGATGGCCTGGGCGACGGTGACGGGTTCGCCCACGGGCACTGCGGGTGGTTCGTTCGTACGGCGTGCCGCAGCCGCCACGAGGCCGGGATGGCGGGGTGCGATGGGAGCGGCGATCTCCGTGGGGGTGGTCAGGGGCTCACTCTCGAGGGCCTCCTTGGCAACGGCGAACACCCGTCCGCCCACCTCGTCGTACCGGTCGAGAACCTGCTTCTGGGTGAGGACGCCTGCCGCCGTGAGCAGCCGGGCAGTGGCCACCAGCGGGTCGCGTCGCAGATCCGCGGCGACTTCGGAAGGCACCCGGTAGGCGGCTTCGGCGTCCGAGCCCGCATGGCCGAGGAATCGCACCATCGACAGGTGCAGGAACGCGGGTTGCCGGCGCCCCCGTACATGGGCCACTGCCTCGCACGCGGTGTCGAAGGCGGCTGACGGATCACACCCGTCCGCGGCGAAGTAGGCGAGACCAGGCCGGCTGCCGTAGGCGCGCCGCACCCAGTCATGCGGTGTCGGCACGCTGATCCCCAGGCCGTTGTCCTCGCAGACGAACAGCACAGGCATCGGGAGGCCCTGGTAGGCCGCGTGGCAGGCGCTGTTGATGGCGCCCGCCGCCGTGGAGTGGTTGACCGAGGCGTCACCGAAGGAACAGCAGACGACGGCATCGCCGGGCCAGGCGCACTCGGTCCCGAGCCGCTTGGCGCGGGCGATGCTCCACGCCACCCCGACTGCCCGGGGCAGGTGGGAGGAGATGGTCGACGTCTGCGGGATGACGGCCAGTTCGCGACGCCCGTACACCTTGTGCCGTCCACCGGCGATCGGCTCGTCGGCCCCGGCGGCCACCCCCAGCAGCATGTCCCTGACCGCATCGACGCCGCCGGCCTGGCGGGCGCGGGCGCAGTAGAAGGCGCCGGACCGGTAGTGCAGCAACGCCGGGTCGGTGGGGCGCAACGCGAGGGCGAGTGCGGCGTTGCCTTCGTGCCCGCTCGATCCGATGGTGTAGTAGCCACGGCCCTGCTGCTGCATCCACCGCGCGGCGGCGTCGGTGTGCCGACTCTCCAGTTGGGCGTCGAACAGGTCCAGCGCGGTACGGGTGTCCAGTCCGCCGTCGTGCCACTGGATCGCCGCGTCCGTGCTTCCGGCGGGCGCCCCGAATCCGGTAGCACCGCCCGCCGGCCCCGGGCCGGCAGCGTGGGCGGGAGAGCGGAGACCGGCTACTGCCTCGCGGAAGTGCCGGTCCAGGTCCTCGACGCCGCTCACAGGCGGAAAGACATGTCGGGCTCGAGCGTGGCCACGTCCATCTGCGCTTTCTGCAGACGGCCGGAGTGGTCCCAGTTCATCGACTGCCAGCGGGTGAACTGGTCGAGCACCCACTGCCCCGACTGGCGGCTGCCGTTGCCCGACTTGCCGTTGCCGCCGAACGGAAGGTGCGCCTCGGCTCCGGAGGTGGTGTTGTTGACGCTGACCATGCCCGCGGAAATGCCGCGCCTAAACGTCCACACCTCGTGCTGGTCGGTGGTGTAGATCGCGGCGGACAGCCCGTAACCGTGGGCGTTGGCCAGATCGAGGGCCTCGTCGAAGTCCCGGTAGGTGGTCACTCCGACGATGGGGCCGAAGGTCTCGGTGAGGAACAGGTCGTCGTCGCGGCGCACCCCGTCGACGATCACCGGGTGGTAGAACATGCCCGCTTCAGGGTCCCCGACGAAGCCCTTGCGCGGGTTGTGGGCCGTGATCCGACCGATGCCGTCGGAGCCGTACGTTCGGTGGTGGTCCTTGATCCATCCGAGGAAGGTCTCGTAGCGCTGCGCGAACCGCTCGTCGAGCATCGGGCCGTAGAGGACGTCCTCGAACGCGTCGCCGATCCGGGCCGCGCGGCTCGCGGCGTCGAAGCGGGCGAGGAAGTCCTCGTGCACCGACTCGTGCACGATGAGCGTCCCGAGGGAGGTGCAGCGCTGCCCTGCCGTGCCGAATCCGGAGAACAACGCGCCCTCAACCGCCAGGTCGAGATTTGCGCTCGGGGTGACCACCTGGGGGTTCTTGCCGCCCAGCTCCAGGCACGGGGTCTGCAGGTGGCTTCCGCACAGGGCGCCGATCTTCCGGCCGACGAGCGTGGACCCCGTGAAGCCGACCTTGTCGACCAGCCCGGCCTCGAGAGAGGCCTCCAAACCGGCGTACGTCTGCTCCCCGTCGGCTAGTACGAGGTTGAGTACGCCGTCCGGCAGGCCGCCTCCGTGCACGAACAGTTCGAAGAGGGCCCTGGCGCTCGCGGCGGCGTACTCGGCGGGCTTCCACACCACGGTGTTGCCGGTCACGAGCGCCGGCACGACGTACCAGGACGGCACGGCCACCGGGAAGTTGCCCGCGGTGATCACCGCAACCGTGCCCATGGGGTTGCGAAAGGTGAACAGCTGCTTGTCGGGCATCTCCGAGGGCACCGTCTGCCCGTACAGCCGGCGGCCCTCGCCCAGGAAGAAGTCGCAGGTGTCAATGATCTCCTGGACCTCGCCGAGCGCCTCTGCCAACGGCTTGCCGATCTCTTCGGTCACGATGCGGGCGAGCCGGTCCTTGTTGGCTTCGACGAGCCGGCCGATCTTTCCGATCGCGGATCCGCGCACCGGCGCCGGGATGTCCGCCCAGGACCGCTGAGCCGCCTTCGCGGCCTTGGCGGCCTCGACGAACGTCGAGGCGTCCCCGAGCGAGATCTCGGTGACCAGCTCAGCGGTACGACCGGGATTGGGGCGCTGAAGAGTCCCGCCGGGAGCGCCGGCGACCAACTGGCCGGCAACGATCGAGGCGACGGAACGGGCCATGACTTTGCTCCTTGTCGGCTGGTACGGGGGTCAGTGCAGACCGGCGAGCACCCGGTCGAGGGCCCGCAGGGCGATCCCGAGCTCGCCCTGGGTGATGGACAGGGCAGGGCGGAAGCGCGCCGAACGCTCACCGCACGGCAACGCGATCACCTGTTCCTCGGTTCGCAGCCGGCGTACCACCTCGTCGCGGACGCCGCTGTCGGTCAGATCGATGGCGCTCATCAGTCCGCGCCCCCGCGAGTTGGACGCCACCGGTGCGTGTCGGACTTCCAGATCACGTAGTTCGGCCAGGAACCACGATCCCACGGCAGCGGCATTGGCCACCAGGTCGTCCCTTTCGATGATCTCCAGGATGCGGCGTGCCCGGACCATGTCGACCAGCCCGCCTCCCCAGGTGGAGTTGATCCGCCCAGAGACCCGGAAGACGTTGTCGGGTACCTGGTCGACCCGGCGGCCGGCCATGATGCCGCCGAGTTGGACCTTCTTGGCGAAGGCGACGATATCCGGCTCGAGGCCGAGTTGCTGGTAGGCCCAGGTGGTGCCCGTGATCCCCACCCCGGTCTGCACCTCGTCGAGCACGAACAGCGCGTCGTGCTCGTGACAGAGCGCCTGCATCGCCTGCAGGAACTCCGGACGCATATGGTTGTCGCCCCCCTCGCCCTGGATCGGCTCGGCGATGAAGCAGGCGATGTCGTGCGGGTTGTCCTCAAACGCTCGCCGCGCCTGCTCGAGGGCGCGTCGCTCGGCCTCCTCGACTTCGGCAAGGTGGCGCTCGAGGGGGAACCGCACCGCGGGTACGTCGATGCGCGGCCAGTCGAACTTCGGGAAGCGGGCCGTCTTGTTCGGCTCGGTGTTGGTCAGCGAGAGGGTGTAACCGCTGCGGCCGTGGAACGCCCGCCGAAGGTGGAGCACCTTGGTGCCGAGCTCGGGTGAGCGGCCTGCGGCCTCGTTGCGGCGGCTCTTCCAGTCGAACGCCGTCTTCAGCGCGTTTTCGACGGCGAGCGCCCCACCCTCGACGAAGAACAATCTCGGCAGGTCCGGATCACCCAGCACCCGGACGAACGTCTCGACGAACTCGGCGTAGTGCGTGGTGTAGATGTCGGGGTTGGCGGGCTTGTTCGCCGCCACCTGAGCAAGCAGGACCATGAACTCCGGATCGTCCACGATGCCCCGCGCGTTGAGCCCCAGCGGAGCGGACGCGAAGAACGAGTAGAGGTCGAGGAACTTCTCACCGGTGCGCGCGTCGACGATCCACGAGCCCTGACTGGCGAGTGGGTCGAGCACAAGTTTGAAACCGTCGGTCAGTACATAGCGGCCGAGTCTCTCGTGCACCTCGTCCGGGTGGACCGTCGACGCAGCAGCAACCGTCATGGAGCACCTACTCTCGATAGCTGTACACAGAAGGTCTTTCGCTAAGCACGAGGAGCGGCGAAATTATTTTAGGTATGACGCGATAACAGCCGCAAGGTTTCGTCTGCCGGTCGCTGTCAAAAGGGGTCGCGGGCTGCTCAACGGTGGGGGCGTGGCATGTGACGGCGGGGTGCTATCACCCGCCCTCGTACGCCATGGTCCGCCGGCCGATGCGCCGGATGCGGTTGCCGTCGGCCCGACGGTCGGCAGTTCGGCGCGGTCTGTCCGAAGCTCAAGGCCGTTCTCCGCACGGCTCGTGAGCCTTCGCCGTCGACCTGTCGTCCGCCGACGGCAGACGCAAGCCGCGCGTACGACCCGGCCCACCGCTGGTTCCGGGACCGGGTGGCCGTCGCCGCGCGGCGTTGACGACCGCGAGCCGGTTCCCCCGGCCCGATGGGATCGTCGGCGACGGACTCTCCGTCCTCCTGGTCCTCGGACCTGAGCGCGCCGAGATCGAGGCGGAACGCCTCCGACGAAAGCCGTGAGGTGACGGTATCGAACCAGGGGCCCGGCGTTCGGTCACCACGGCCGCCTCGGTACCGCCGGAGGGGAGCGTCGGTTTGGCTTCGCCCCGGATCAGGTTGCGCGCACGGTGGTGCGGTCCGCGACCTCACGGCAGGATGATCCCGCCCACACCTACTTCGTCGAGCGCTACGAACGCGGGCGCACCCAATTCGCTGAGGGTTCTTCCACGACGAGGCCGCGCACAGCGGGCTGCGCGAAGGCATCAGCCCCGAGAGCGCGGCTGGCTGCTCCCACCCTCCCCGGCGTCCCCCGGATCAGGCTGCCCCCAACTCCTAAGGGGCTGCTGCGACAACCCGGCGGGCGGAGTCCTCTCCCCTCCGCTCGATCACCCGGCGCCTCGTGGCCCACGAGGCCCTCCACGGACAGCGGCCACAGTGAGGCACTGACGGAATCCTCTGTCAACTATGGGAGTTGTGTCGTCCATCTGACGTACTTCGCCGACAACCAAGGCCGCCGGGCATGGCGGAGCTCGTTGTGGCGCCTGACGGAGACGGGCTGGCGGATGTACTTCCACCAGGGAACTTTGACGGCTATACGCAGTTGGCCGTGGTGGGCTGCTGATTCAAGCGTGTGCACCGTGGGTGCTCGGGTCGCTGGGGTGGAGTGGTGGCGCGGCTACCGTGGGTGCACGGCGTAGGTCAGGTGCGTCACCCGCGACGACGGCTCCGAACGGACCGGCTCCAGCGCGACCCTGGACGCGTCCACGCCGTCGAACAGGCGGGTGCCGGCGCCGAAAAGCACCGGTGACAGCGCGATCGAGAACTCGTCGACCAGGCCGGCGTTCAGGTGCTCCAGGATCGTCGCGCCGCCGCCGGCGATGCGGACGTCGCGGTCGCCGGCGGCCTCGCGGGCCTGGTCGAGGGCGTGCTCGATGCCGTCGTTGACGAAGTGGAACGTGGTGCCGCCGGGCCGCTCCCACGGGTCACGCTTGGTGTGCGTCACGACGAAGACCGGGGTGTGGAAGGGCGCCTCCTCCGGCCATGACTGCTCGCCGAGGTCGAACATGCGCTTGCCCATGACGCTCGCGCCGGTGCGCTCGAACGTCTCCCGTGCTACGTCGTTGTCGCGGCCCTCCTCGCCGCCCTCGCCCAGCTTCAGGTTCTCCCGGAAGAACCGCAGCGGGAACACCCACTGATGCAGGTCCATCCACTGCGCCATCCAGCGCTGAACGTCCGGGTCGTCCTGCTTATCGGGCGCGAAAAGTTCGTCTTCAATGGCCACGGACTCGGGCGCGATGAAGCCGTCCAGCGACATCGACACGCTGAAGAACACCTTCCCGGCCATCAGCCCTCCGCCCCCTTCCGCGCGAGGTCGGTGACGTAGGCCGCCAGGCTGCTCAGGGTCTGCTGGCCGCCCTCGATCGCGTGGTACTTCTCGACCGCCTCGTCGCGCAATTCCTTGGTGGGGAACACCGTGCGCATCACGATCCGGGTCGCCGCGCCGTCCGGCGCGAAGGTCAGGACCGACTCGAAGGCGTTCGGGTCGTCGCGGGACTCACCGTGCAACAGCGCGATCCGCTCCGGCGGGGCGATCCGCAGCCAGCGGATCCACTCGGAGTAGTCGGTCCCGTCCGGCCCGTGCAGCACGAAGTCCCACTCCCCGCCCTCGCGGAACTCGAAGGACCGCGTGGTGGTGGTGAACCCCTCCGGACCCCACCACCGCGACAGGTGCCGGACCTCGGTGAACGCCTCGAACACCAGCTCCCGCGGGGCGTCGATGACCCGGGAGATCACGATCTCCCGGTCGGCCGTCGCCGGCTCCGCCCGCGGTTCTTGCCTTGCCCCTGCCATCGGTCATTCCTCCTGCCGTGTCTGCTTGAGGTCCTGCACGTAGGTGTCCAGCCGGTCGAAACTCTCGTTCCAGAACCGCTCGAATCCGCCGATCCACTCGTGGACCGGCCGCAGCCCGCGGGCGTCCAGGCCGTAGAGGCGCTGCTTGCCCACCCCGCGGACCCGCACCAGCCCCACCTCCCGGAGCACCCGCAGGTGCTTGGACGCCCCCGGCTGGCTCATCCCCAGCTCCTGGGCCAACTCGGTCACCGGCCGCTCACCCGCCCGCAGCAGCGCCAGGATGTCCCGGCGCTGCGGCTCGGCGATCGCGTTGAACGCGTCCGACGTCGTCGCTGCTCGTGCCATGGCAGCCATCATATTCCCATATCGGAATACGTCAAGCCGGTTGGGAATCGGGCGAGTCTTGTCGGATGACGATTTTGACCAGCTGAGCGTGTGCAACCGCCGCCCGTGAGTGCGGAGCTCGCCCAGCCGACCGTGATGCCGGCCTGGCGGTGGCACAAAGTTCAGGCACGCTCGGCGGACCGGCCAGCACCGGGTCGGAGGCGTACCACGGCACCGCCCGGTCGGGCTCGCAGCGGCGCAGGTACAGACCCCGAAGCGGGACCTGAGGTCCCGCAGTTGATCGCTCATGGCCTGGAACAGAACCATGTCGTACCGCAGCAGACCGCATGCAGCACGCTGAACTCGGCACAGACCGGCGCCGTAGTCGACCACTAAGTCCTCCCACAGTTGCGGAGTAAGAAGTCGAAACAAGCAGCGCGCGCCAGTAAGAACGGGTCGGGTCCGTCGAGCGGAGAGTCCGGCACGGGCAACGGATGGAGCTGTTTCAGCAGCGTGACGTGTGCCCTTGACGGCTGGGTAGAGTCGCGGTACCCGAGCTGGCACGGCCCACGATTTTGTGATTGCGCAGACGACCAGTGACGACGAGGATCAGGCGAAGGCGCTGGCCCGGAGCGCGGTCGGGAGCAAGCCGGCAGCGGGCGTTCACATCGATGCGCCGATCACCGCCTTCTACTGCTGGAAGGGGGAGGTCGAGACCGCGCAGGAGTGGCGGATCTCGTACATGACTACGACGGACCGCCTCCCGGCACTGGAGGCGTGGCTGCACGAGAAGCACCCGTACGACGTCCCCCAGTGGATCACGCTGCCCGTGACCGGCGGGTCGGAGGCGTACCTGTCCTCGGTTGTCGAGGAGACGGCATAGGTCTGCGGAGCGACGGGCCGGCCGCACGACGGCGTTCGCGTCCTGAGCTTGCCCACGTACCGCGCGTGGGGACTCAGGATACGAACTGCCGCAGATGGCGGCCGAGTTCCTGCTCGCTGTCGCGGAGCGACGCTGCGATGGCCGCTGCCCGCACCTTGCCCATCGTGTTGGGCTTGGCTTGTGCCGCTGCCGTGAACTGGCGTGACACGTAGACGCCTTGGTCGAGACGTCACCTCCACGCAGTAGGACCGAAGCGAGATCACCGAGGACCACGACGCCTCCGTCCTGGAGGTCATTTCCGAGGCGGTGACTGCGGTGTCCGCTGTAGCGGTGAGTTCCGGACGTCTAAATCTGACGCTCAGCGTTTACACCAGGGCCTCTTGCCACTCGTTGGCTTCGGCAACCGCGAGCTACCAAGAGGCCCTCCGTCTTCATGCCTACGCACCGGCCAACCCACCCGAACCAGCACCCCGTTCGAAGCAAACCGACCACGCGATCGCATAGAGAACAGCCAGTTGCGCAGCCGCCTTGGGGCGAGCCTTGGAGATCGGGGGCCCGCTTCGGGCTCTTGTGGGTAGGTCCACAGACTGCCCGAGTCGCGGCAAGCTTACGGGCCCCCGATGGATCGTTGCGCGAAATGACGGCCGATCACCTGGATCACGGGGACCACGGTCCAGGCGCGGTAAGTCGCGTCAGGAGAACGTTCCCGGGATGGACTCTGTAATGCCGTTGCGGGTGTCGGTGATGGACACGTCCGTGTAGCTCACGTCGGTCGGCCCCACCAGCTTCTGGCCAGGGGGGCAGGTGAAGGTGCCAGGGCCCGGCGGGTCGATCGTGAGCGAAGCGGTGACGGATCCGTTCTTCCCGGAGTTGAACGTACCCGTGGCCGAGACGTTCTCGAGGACGGTTGTCTTGTTCCCGGCCGAGGGGTTGTGGCCGCCTTTGTTGAAGCATTGGTAGGTGGCCGATGCCTGCGCGTCGGCCCGGTAGGTAATGTTCTGGTTGTTGCCGAGCCCGGCCTCCTTGAAGCTGACGGTGAGCTGACCTGCGGCGTTCGGTCCCGTTGCCGAGGCGTTGATGAAGTGCGGGCTGACGGCGAAGGCCGGGGCCACGGCGATCGCCAGGGTCGCCGCGGCCGTCGCGAGAGTGGTACGAATGCGCACGCGAATCTTCCTTCCATACAGGGAACATGTTGTGGGAGACCTGCTCTGGCCCGCGCTACCAAGGCGCACGCCTTGATGGCCACGTCACTCTCTATCGGCGATATCGGATATACAAGACAAATTAATGACAAACGCGAAATCTAAACTCGATCGGCCCATAGTCGACGTCGATCTCTTCGCATAACTAGGACGGCACTCGCGGTGGAATGTCCGGTAGCCCACGGCAGTTGAGCCGCGAGACCGCGACGTGACGCAGAAGCCGGTGCCCGCAAGCGTGTTGGGGCAGGGACCAGCAACAGGGCAACGCCGTACGGCAGCCACCACGACCGCAACTGAATGTCACCAGCTACCAGCGACCGACTCATCAGCCGAGCAGACCTCGACAACCGCCCGGCCCGTAGTTCGCATCGAGGGGGCCAGGGTGGACGACTTGGCTTGGGCCGTTGCGACTCCGCCGACCAATGAATAGGTGCGGCCGGATTCCTGTTCAGACCGCGGGCACTCTCTGGAGGGCCTGGTGTTCTGTCAGCCGGACGGTTGCTCTGCTGCGCCCTCAGGAGGTCCTGTCCGAGCTGCGCCGGCGCTCTGAGGAGATCGGCCTGCGCCACACCGCTGCCACCATCATGATCAGCTCACGTGTGCCCCTGGCTGTGGCCTCCAAGACGCTGCGGCACTCGACGCCGTCCACCACCGTCAATCTCTACGGCCACCTGCCGCCTTACGCCGCCGCGAGCACCACAACCAGACCAACCCGGGCTCAGTGGAACGGGCGACCTGAGCTCCGTCGCGGGCCGCTGCGGGTTGTCATCACGCCGCCATCACGTGTCACACGAACGCAACCAGCGGGCCTGCCGTTTCCGGCAAACCCGCTGGTGAACACCGTCGGGACGACAGGATTTGAACCTGCGACCCCTTGACCCCCAGTCAAGTGCGCTACCAAGCTGCGCCACGTCCCGATGCCCGCCTGACCTGGGGTTTCCCCTGGCCGAACGTGCACGGAAACAATACCGCACTCGTGCCGGTGGTCGCGCACTCGTTTATGCGGGGCGGACGGGAGACGCAGGGCGGGGTTGACCTGAAGTTTGGTTGAGGTTGCACCATCGTCGGCATGACGATCACGGCGAAGCAGAGCTACGAGTTCGCGGACCTGCCCCGGCTGATGGGGCTGATGACCGGTGACGAGAAGCACGGGCCGGCGGCGACGTCCACCCTGGACGCGCTGTGGGTGCTGTACGACCGCGTGCTGCGGGTCGGGCCCGAGCGGATGGGCGATCCGGAGCGGGACCGCTTCCTGCTGTCGAAGGGGCACGGGCCGATGGCGTACTACGCGGTGCTCGCGGCGAAGGGATTCGTCCCTGTCGAATGGCTGCCCGGTTTCGGGTCGTACGACTCACCGCTCGGGCACCATCCGGACCGGGTGCTGGTGCCGGGTGCCGAGATCGGCAGCGGGTCACTCGGGCACGGACTGCCGATCGCCGTCGGCACGGCGCTCGGGCTGCGGGCGCAGGGGCTCGACGAGCCGCGCGTCTGGGTGCTGATCGGCGACGCGGAGCTGGACGAGGGCAGCAACCACGAGGCGATCGCGTACGCCGGGCCTGCGGGTCTGGAGCGGCTGCACACCGTCGTGATCGACAACTCCTCCGCCAGCCACGCCCGGCCCGGCGGGATCGCCGCCCGGTTCGAGGCGGCCGGCTGGTCCGCCGCGACCGTGGACGGCCGTGACCACGAGGCCCTCCACGCCGCCTTCACCGCCCCTCACCCGGGCCGCCCACGCGTGGTCGTCGCGCAGGTCGAGCCGAAGTCCGTCTGAGCCGCGCCCGCGCCGCTGCCCCGGTGCCGCCCGTCATCCGTGCGACATCGCGCACCACCTCACCTCGTCGGACACGACAGCCCTCACCCCGTACGCCCTGGAAGGACGACATCCCATGGACACCATGCGTGACCGATTCGCCCCTGTTGTCTCTCGACTGCTCGACGAGGATCCGCGGGTCGCGGTCGTCCTCGCCGAGATCGGCAAGGACGGCTTCGCGGACGCCCGGCGCAAACATCCGGATCGGGTGATCAACGTCGGTATTCGCGAACAGCTCCTGATCGGCGCGGGCGCGGGCCTCGCGCTGACCGGACTGCGACCCGTGGTGCACACCTTCGCCAGCTTCCTCGTCGAGCGGCCCTTCGAGCAGGTCAAGCTGGACCTCGGGCACCAGAACGCGGGCGCGGTGCTCGTGAGCGCGGCGGCGTCCTTCGACTGGCCCGCGGGTGGCTTCACGCACATGGCACCCGGCGATGTCGCGCTGCTCGACACACTGGACGACTGGACCGTGCACGTCCCGGGCCACCCGGACGAGGCCGAGACGCTGCTGCGCCACGCCGTCGCCGCAGGTGACGACAAGGTGTACGTGCGGCTGTCCGTCCAGTCCAACGCGCAGGGGCTCGCGGTCGACGGAGCACGCTTCCTCACCGTCCGCGAAGGGCGCGCCGGAGTGGTCGTCGCCGTCGGGCCGATGCTCGACGCGGTGCTGGCCGCCACGGAGGGGCTCGACGTCGCCGTGCTGTACGCGACCACGGTGCGCCCCTTCGACACGGCGGCGCTGCGCCGGGCCACCGAGTCGGCGGGCACCGATGTCGTCCTCGTCGAGCCGTACCTGGCCGGCACCTCCACTGCCGCCGCGAACGACGCGCTCGCCGACGTGCCGCACCGCGTCCTCGGTCTCGGCGTGGACCGCCGTGAGCTGCGCCGCTACGGAAACATCGACGAGCACGTGGCCGCACATGGCCTCGACGCGAGGTCGCTGCGGGAGCGGATCGACGGATTCCTGGGAGCGCGGGTCCGGGTGTAACCGCCGGAGCCGTGGAGCACGCGTCCCCACGGAACCGGCTCAGCGGCTCTCCGGCCCCGCCGGTTCGGGTATCGCCCCAGTCGTACGCGGACGGGGCGCGGGGGCGTCGACGCGGACAAGGTTGCGTATCGCCGGCACCAAGAGCAGGGCCGTCGAGACGACGAGGGTCATGACGCCCGCGATGAGGAGGACATGGTCCGCGCCGAGGAGCGAGGCGGCCGGGCCCGCCAGTGCCTGCCCGACGGGCATCATCGCCAGGGAGCCGGCGACGTCGTACGCGTGGATGCGGTTGAGGACGTCGGGCGCGACCTGCGTCTGCACGCTGGTCGCCCACATCACGCCCCAGAGCGACATGCCCGCGCCCGCTATCACCGCTCCGGCCGACATGGCCGCCACGCCGAGCCCCGCCCCGACGGACGCCGGGAAGCAGGCGAACGCGAAGAGGGCGAACGAGCCGGCACGCAGCATGCGGCGGGGGCGGAGCCGCAGCGCGATCAGTCCGCCGATGACGGTGCCGGCGCCGAGGGCCGAGTTGATCAGGCCGTAGGCGCGCGGGCCGTGCTGCTGAACCACTTCCGTCGCCACCAGGGGGACGGTCGGGCCCCAGATGGAGATCATGTACACGCACCAGATGACGATGACGCTCCACAGCCAGGTCCGGGACCTGAACTCCCGCCAGCCCACGGCGAGATCGGCCTTGAAGCTGCCTCCATGAGGGTGGCTTCCGGGTGCGGCCGACGGCAGTCGGAGCAGCAGCAGGCACAGGGCGCTGAGCGCGTAGGTCGCCGCGTGGGCCGCGAAGACTCCTCCGGCCGAGGAGAACGCGACCAGCAGGCCTGCCAGTGCGGGGCCCGCGAGCTGGGCGGCGGATTCGGCGATCCGTATCGCTCCGTTGGCCCCCTGTACGTCGGCGGCCAGGCGCGGCACCGTGCTGGCCACGCCGGGCTGGAAGACCGCACCCGCCACGCCATTGACGGCGCCGATCGCGCAGATCTGCCAGAGGACCACATGGCCGGTGAAGAAGAGCGCGGCACAGAGGGACTGGGTGACCAGCCGCACCAGGTCGGCGCCGATCATCAACTTGCGCGTGCTGAACCGGTCGGCGATGACCCCGCCGAAGATCACCAGCCCTGCGAAGGAAGCGGCCGACGCGGCCATCGCCAGGCCGACCGCGCCCACCCCGTACCCGTACTGCAGCAGTCCCGCGGCGAGCGCCACCGGCAGGATGGTGTCGCCGAGCCGCGCGAGGGCCCGTGCGACGAAGAACAACGCGAAGTCGCGTGACCAGACGGCCCGGCGGGGCCCGTGTGCGGCAACGATGTCATCACGGCCGGGGCCTTCGGGCGGCGCGTCAGAAGCCTCGGGCAGCGCCGCAAGGGCTTCGGGCCGCGCCTCGGAGGTTTCGAGTCGCCGCTCAGAAGCTCCGCGTCGAGTCCCGGAAGCTCCGCGCGCTGTCTCCGACGCACGCGGCGGCTTCTCGCCCGATGACGTCCCGGCCATCCGCTCGCACCCCTCCCTTGCCACCCTCTGGCGATCCCCACAACTGTCCCCGAGGAGCCGAGCGTCCCGCTCTCCACTCCTGTCACCGGATCATGGCACGGGGCACTGACAACGGTTCAAGGATTTCAGTCGGCGGACGGGAGGCCCAACTCCGGGTAGGAATCGAGCAGTCGGGGCGGGGCCGCCTGGCGCCAGGAGTCGGCGAGGATGTCGCGGAGTTCGTCGTCGTCCTCCAGGGCCGCGAGGCGGACGCGGACCCAGGCGAAGGTCGCCTCGTGGTCGGCGATCCAGAACTTCCGGGGCTCGGCGAGGACGAGTTCGTCGCGCTCCTCCTTCGGGCAGCGCACGGCGATGGAGGTCTCCTCCTCGGGCAGCGTGGCGAACATCTTGCCCGCGACCCGGAACGTGGGCATGCTCCAGGCGATCTTCTCCGTCGTGTCCGGCAGGGAGAGGGCGATACGGCGTACGTCTTCGGCATCCGGCATGAGACGCACCGTAGCCAATGGCACTGACATCGACTCGTCGAGGACCGGATCGAAAGGCGCAGGCCACGGCGCCCGGCCCGGAGGTCCGCAGGGCGCAGCCCCTCACGTGCCGAGAACGACCGCTTCCGCTCCCACGCGTTTGTAGAAGATCGTCGTCGGGCGCAACTCGCCCGACGGCGTCGCCGCATAGTCCGGTATCGCTCCGAGCTCGGTCCAGCCCGCGGAGCGGTAGAGGGACTCGGCGGGGCTGTCGGTCTCGGTGTCCAGGTGCAGGAGGGTCACTCCCGCCGCGATCGCCCCGGACTCGGCGGTCGTCAGGAGCGTACGGCCGAGACCTTGTCCGCGGCCGTCCCGGTGCACCATCAGCTTCACGAGTTCGGCGCGGTGGCGGCTGTTGGGCTTGTCCGGGAACGCGAGGCTGACGGTGCCGAGCAGCCGGTCCTCGCTGCGGACCACCCACACGGCGAGACGGCCGACCGACACCTCGGCCGCGCGCCCCTCCCACCAGGCGACGGCCGCCGCGCGGTCGAGCGGGGCGAGGAAGCCGATCGAAGCACCGCCCTCCACGGTGTCGACCAGCAGATCCGCCAACTCGTCCGCCGAGGAGCGGAGTTGGGCTGCGTCCAGCCGGGAGAGGGTGGTCACGGCCGCACCACCACCAGCGCGTACCGCGCGTCCTCGGGGCCTGGGCATCGGAAACGCGTCGGGCCCCATACCCGCAGCCGGAGGCAGTCGCCGGCGTCGAGGTGGTGCTGGATGTCCTGCGCCGTCACGGCGAGCGTCCCGTCGAGGACCCAGATGTGCTGTTCCAGACCAGGGACAGGGGGGCGGTCGTACGCGATGTCGGCGCCGGCCGCGAGCCGTCCCTCGACGAGCTCGCCGCGCATCCCCGTGTGCGACGGCGACACCGACCGTCGTACGAAACCGGAGGCCTTGTCCTCCCAGATCACCTGGTCGGCCGCCCGCACCAACAGCGCGGATTCACCCTCGACCTCACTGAGCAATTGCGACATGGTCCGCCCGTACACACCGCACAGGCGGTTCAGGAGCGAGGCGGTGGGGCTGATCTCCGCGCGCTCGGCGCGGGACAGGGTCGAACGACTGACCCCACTGCGCTCCGCCAACTCCCCCAGGGACCAGCCGCGTTCGGCCCGCAGCTCGGCCAGCCGGGCACCGAGCCGGACGTCGACGGCGTCCTCTACATCGTTTCCCATATTCGAGATGCTATCCCAGATATGAGACAGACCTTACGGGACGAGGACCCCTCAGTCCACAGTCGCGGCCTCCGCCAACGCCTCCAGCACCGGCCGGATCAGTGGATGGTCCTCCGCGCCGCGGCGTACGGCCGCGAAGACCCGGCGGGTGGGCGCGACGCCGTCGACCGGGCGCACGAGAACCCCGGTGAGGTCCATGCCGCGCAGCGCCGAGCGGGGCACCAAGGCCACGCCCGCGTCGGCCGAGGCGAGGGCGACGACGGCGCGGAAGTCGTCCGAGGAGTGTTCGAGGCGAGGCTGGAATCCGGCGTTCTCGCAGGCCAGGACGACCACGTCATGGCAGGGGTTGCCCGGGTACGGGCCGATCCACGGGTCCTTGGCGAGCTCGGCGAGCGGGACTTCGTCGGCGTCCGCCAGCCGGTGGGTGACCGGGACGACCGCGTCGAAGGGCTCGGCGTACAGGGACACGTGGGTGAGGCGCGGGTCGTCCGCGTCCGGGGCGCCCCGGTATTCGACGGCGACCGCGATGTCGACCTGTCGGTCGAGCACCATCGGCAGGCTGGCGTCACCCTCGGCGTCCTGGACGCGGATGTGGATACCGGGCGCCGTGGAGGCGAGGCGGGCCAGCGCGGGGGCCACGACCAGGCCGATGCCGGTCGCGAACGAGGCGACAGTGACCGTGCCCGCGGAGCCCGAGCTGTACGCGGCCAACTCAGCCTCGGCGCGCTCCAGTTGGGCGAGGACGGCGTTGGTGTGGCTGAGCAGGATCTCGCCGGCGGGCGTCAGCCGGACGCCCTTGGCGCTGCGCTCGACGAGCCGGTGTCCCGTCTCCTGTTCCAGAGCGGCCAGCTGCTGGGAGACGGCCGACGGCGTGAGATAGAGCGCGGCGGCAGCCGCCGTCACCGTGCGGTGGTCGGCCACCGCACGGAGGATGTGGAGCCGCCGCGCTTCGATCATGCGACCGATTCTCTCAGGTCACACGGGTCCTTGAGCCCTCGCGTTCCGCCCGCTCCTTCAGCCCTCGAGTTCCGCGCGGGCGGCCACGAACGCGTCCACGGCCCGGTTCACGTCCTTCGTCGAGTGCCCCGCCGACAGCTGGACCCGGATACGGGCCTGCCCCTGCGGAACAACGGGGTACGAGAAGCCGATCACGTACACACCGCGGTCCAGGAGCAGCTCCGCCATGCGCCCGGCGACGGCCGCGTCGCCGATCATGACGGGGGCGATCGCGTGGTCGCCGGGAAGGACGTCGAAGCCCTCCGCGGTCATCCTGGAGCGGAACAGCGCCGTGTTCTCGGCGAGCCGAACGCGCAGGTCGTCGGCCGACTCCAGCAGGTCGAGGACCTTCAGGGAGGCCGCCGCGATCACCGGGGCGAGCGTGTTCGAGAAGAGGTACGGACGAGAGCGCTGGCGCAGCAGGGCGACGATCTCGGCGCGGGCGGCGACGTAGCCGCCGGAGGCACCGCCGAGCGCCTTGCCGAGGGTGCCCGTGATGATGTCGACGCGGTCCATGACGCCGTGCAATTCCGGGGTGCCGCGGCCGCCGGGGCCGACGAAACCGACGGCGTGCGAGTCGTCGACCATGACCATCGCGTCGTAGCGGTCGGCGAGGTCGCAGATCTCCTTCAGGGGCGCGACATAGCCGTCCATCGAGAACACGCCGTCGGTGACGATCAGGCGGCGCCTGGCGCCGGACGCCTCCTTGAGCTGAGCCTCCAGGTCGGCCATGTCGCGGTTGGCGTACCGGAAGCGGCGGGCCTTGGACAGCCGGATGCCGTCGATGATCGAGGCGTGGTTGAGGGCGTCGGAGATGACCGCGTCCTCGGCGCCGAGGAGGGTCTCGAAGACACCGCCGTTGGCGTCGAAACAGGAGGAGTAGAGGATCGTGTCCTCCTGGCCGAGGAACGCGGAAAGGCGCGCCTCCAGCTCCTTGTGCACCTCCTGCGTACCGCAGATGAAGCGCACGGAGGCCATGCCGTAGCCCCAGCGGTCGAGTGCCGCGTGGGCGGCGGCGACGACCTCGGGGTGGTCGGCGAGGCCGAGGTAGTTGTTCGCGCAGAAGTTGAGGACCTCGCCGGGGCGGCCACCCGCGGTGACGTTCACGGTCGCGGACTGCGGGGTGCCGATGACGCGCTCGGGCTTGTGCAGGCCGGCGGCGCGGATCTCGTCGAGGGTGGTGCGCAGATCGTCGCGTACGGATTCGAACATCATCAGTTCCTTAGAATTCTCAAGCAGTCCGGGGCTCAGGCGGTCCAGGCGCTCGGACGGTCCAGGGCGTCCCGGACGGTCCGGGGTGTCTCAGGCGGTCCAGTCGAGGATGACCTTGCCGCCGCGGCCGCCGGCCGCGTCGTCGAAGGCCGCCTCGTAGTCGCGGAAGCCGTAGCGGCCGGTGATCACGGGAGCCAGGTCGAGACCGCCTTCGAGGAGAACCGACATGGCGTACCAGGTCTCGAACATCTCGCGTCCGTAGATGCCCTTGATCGTGATCATGGAGGTGACGATCCGCGACCAGTCGACCGGGAACTCCTGGGACGGCAGGCCGAGCATCGCGATCCGGCCGCCGTGGGTCATGTTGGCGATCATGTCGCGCATCGCTTCGGGGCGGCCAGACATCTCCAGGCCAATGTCGAAGCCCTCGCGCAGACCCAGCTCGCGCTGACCGTCGGCGATCGTCGAACCCGCGACATTGAGGGCGAGGCTCACACCGATCTTGCGTGCCAGCTCCAGGCGCTCCTCGCTGACGTCGGTGATGACGACGTTGCGGGCACCCGCGTGACGGGCCACGGCCGCGGCCATCAGGCCGATCGGTCCGGCCCCGGTGATGAGTACGTCCTCACCGACCAGCGGGAAGGACAGCGCCGTGTGCACGGCGTTGCCGAACGGGTCGAAGATCGCGGCGACATCGAGGTCGACGGGCACCCGGTGCACCCACACATTGGCGGCGGGAAGGACCACGTACTCGGCGAACGCGCCGTCGCGGCCCACGCCCAGGCCGACCGTGGCGCGGCAGAGGTGGCGGCGCCCGGCCAGACAGTTGCGGCACTTGCCGCAGACCAGGTGGCCCTCGCCGCTGACGCGGTCGCCGACCTTGATGTCGGGGACGTCGCGGCCGGTCTCGATGACCTCGCCGACGAACTCGTGCCCGAGCACGAGCGGCGTGCTGATGGCCTGCTGCGCCCAGCCGTCCCAGTTGCGGATGTGCAGGTCGGTGCCGCAGATCCCGGTCCTGAGGACCTTGATCAGTACGTCGCCGGGGCCGGCCTGCGGCTCCGGAACGTCCGTGAGCCAGAGCCCGGGCTCCGCCTTCTCCTTGACCAGCGCCTTCACGCGACGGCTCCTGTGGGTGAGGTCCCGGGGCAGGGCACGCCGAAGGAGCCCGTACCGGGGAGAGGGGTGAATTCCCGTAGGAATCTGCCGTACGGCGGTGCTCCTGGTCCATCGAGGTTTTCTTAAGCGCGGCCGCAGCTTTCCTTCACGCCCGTCTCAGCGACTGCGCGCTCAGGGCGTCTGCCCCCGCTCGAAGTAGGCCACCAGTTCCGGGTCGAGGGGCGGCACGTCGCGCGGAGTGCCGCCGTCCCGCAGCGACTCCGTGGCCCGGAATCCGGCGGCCACCGCCATGCGCGCGGCGACCGGGGAGGTGTCGGTGCGCCCGCCCTCCCGGACGAACCGGAGGAACTCGTCGATCAGCAGCGGGTCGGCGCCCCCGTGCTCGGCGTCCTCGTCGACTTCAGGCACGGGTACTCGGCGTCGGCCCGGTCCCGCCGCCCCGAGCGGCGGCTGTTCCAGACCTTCACCACTCCCCCGGGCCCGTCCCCGACGTTCTCCAGGCGGCCGGCGTCTCCGATGACGGTGTAGGTGCTCCAGTAGTCGGGGGTTGGGAACTAACGCCTGTTGACGGTGGTTGAGCCTGTTCTGGCATGCATGAGTGCATGTCATGACCTGAGTACGCACGGGCTACGGAAGGGAACGGAAGTTTGTTCGTCGAATGCGTGACCTTTGCGGGTGGGGTTCGTTGGGTGAGGGGATGGTGTGGCGCCGGGCGGGGGTGACGGGGTGTGTGGGCTGCGGGAGGTGGCCGCGTCGTTCGTGGTGCCCGGCCCTGCGGGGGTGGCGATCCGGGCCCGGTTGCGGGTCTCGCAGACGGATGCCGCGGTGCTGGTCGAGGTGGGGGTGTTCCTGGGTGGACTGGCTGCGGGTGATCTCGCGGTGCGTTCCCGGCAGGGACTGGAGCACGATGGCGCCGCGTGGGCGGCCCGTAAGCGGGAGCTGACCGGGGTCTCCTCGGCCAGGTGGGCGGGCAGTATCACCAAGGCCATGCATGATCAGTGGGCGCTGGCCCGGCGCGGGCAGGCGGCGGAGATGGCGTGGCTGCGCGGGCAGGTCACGTCGATCCAGGCGCGGCTGGCCCGCCCGCTGGGCGCGAAGGCGGACAAGCGGGAGGGGCTGGCACGGGGTACGGTTCGCGGTCGGAGTGGCATGCCAAGTCCCGGCGCATGCATGCGCTGAGGTCCCGGCTGGCGGGGGTGGAGGCGGACTGGGCGGCCGGCCGGGTGCACGTGGTGCGCGGCGGGAAGCAACTCGCCCGGCTGCGCCACCACCTCGGCGAGGCCGGGCTGAGCCAGGATGCCTGGCGCGAGCGGTGGCGGGCGGCGCGGATGTTCCTGGCCGCGGACGGGGAGTCCGGCAAACGCCTCGGCAACGAATCCCTCCGCATCACCGACACCGGACAGCTCTCGATCAGACTGCCCGCCGCGCTGGCCCATCTGGCCAACGCCCCGCACGGCCGGTATGTGCTCGATGCGACCGTGTCCTTCACGCACCGGGGTGAGGAGTGGCTGGACCGGATCACCGCGAACCGGGCGGTGGCCTACCGCATCCACCACGACGTCCTGCGCGGCCGCTGGTATGTGACCGCCTCCTGGCAGCGCACCCCCGCCCCCGTCCTGCCACTGGACGCGGCCCTCGCCGGGGGTGTGGTCGCCGTCGACATGAACGACGACCACCTCGCCGCCTGGCGGCTCGACGTGCACGGCAACCCGGTGGGCGAGCCCCGCCGCATCTTCTACGACCTGACCGGGTCCACCACGCACCGAGATGCCCAGATCCGGCACGCCCTCACGAGGCTGCTGCACCACACCCGCACCACCGGGGCAGCCGCAATCGCCATCGAAGACCTCGACTTCACCGACGGACGGTGCCGGGAGAAGCACGGCCGCAACAAACGCTTCCGCCGCCTCATCTCCCGCTTCCCCACCGCGAAACTCAAGGCCCGCCTGGTGGCGATGGCCGCCGAGCAGAACGTAGCGGTCGTCGCGGTCGACCCCGCCTACACCTCCCGCTGGGGCGCCCAGCACTGGCAGCAGCCCCTCACCAGCACCAACCGCACAGTTTCTCGGCACGATGCGGCGAGCATCGCGATCGGGCGACGCGCCCTCGGGCATCCGATCCGGCGACGGACGGCACCGCCCCCACACGACCAGAGAGATCGTGCGGGGCATCGGACCGCCCAGGCCGCAGCGGAGACCCGCAGGCGTGAGGGACCCCGCCCCCGCATCCCCGGACCACGGACGAGATCCGTGCCGCCCGGCAGCGGAGCGAACGCGGGCGACCAGCGTGCCCAACACCGTTCGGAGCACGCGGCTGAGCACCAGCGGCCCTGGAAACAGGACCCGCTCCCACTCAGCCCCTAGGAACGGTGAAGTGACACTGCTGGCAGGCCGCCAACACCCTGTTGTCCAGGCGCATGTTGACCAGCGATACGTCCGCGACGTCGATGCCCGGATTCAGCGCCCGCTGGGTGTGCGGGGGCCAGCGGCTGGCCTTCGTTTACCAGTCGTCCGTCTTGGGCTCTCCCGACGCCCTCCGGTGCGGGATGTCCCCGTACACCATGGGGCCCCCGAGCGCCTGCACCCGGTGGGTGTAGCCACGCGGTGCGGCCCGAGCCGGGCTTGCCCGCGATGAGCAGCACGCGCGCGTGGCACTCACCCTCGCTGGCCGCCACGGTGGCTGCACCCGCTGTGTGTAGCCACCGGCCAACCAGTGCAGTACGTCGATGTCGTGGGCGCCCTTCTGCAGCAACAGACTGGTGGTGTACTGCCGTTCGGCATGCCAGTCCTTGAAGTACCAGTCTCCGCCGTAGCCGACGAAGTGACGCACCCACACCGTTTTGACCGTACCTGTGTCGCCGCGCTGAATGATGTCGCGCATCAGCCGGATCACCGGCATGTGGCGCATGTTGTGGCCCACATACACCCGGGTGCCCGTCTCGAAGGCGGTGCGCAGGATCCGGTCGCAGCGCTCGATGGTGATGTCCAGGGGCTTCTCGACGAAGACGGGTTTGCCGGCGCGCAGCGCCTCGCACGCGATGTCGGCGTGGGTGTGGTCCGGGGTGAGGACGAGCACGGCATCGACGTCCGGGGCGTCGATGACCTTGTGGTGGTCGTCGACGGTTCGGACCCCGGGGATGCGGTCGGCCGCGCGGTCGCGTAGCACGGGGTCGTGCTCGGCGACGACGGTCACGCGGGAGCCCCGGCCGGGACGGTGGGCGATGCGCGCGAGGGCACCGCGCAGGCCGAAGCCGAGGGCACCGAGACGGAGGTCGGTCATGGTGTGCCTTTCCGGACCGGGGCTAGGAGGCTCGGGCACAGCGTTCCTCCACGGCACCGACATCGCGTCGAGCTCGGGCACGCCCCCCGGCGCTCCCTCAGAATCCCCCGCCTCCCTCCCGCCGTTCGATCCGCTCGACCAGCTCCGCCGCCAGCGACTTGATGGTCTCCAGGCCCGCCACTCCCCATGGGCGCGGCTCGACGTCGACGACGCAGATCGTGCCGAGGGCGATGCCCGTGTGGTCGATCAGCGGTGCGCCGAGGTAGGAGCGGACGCCGATCTCGTCGACAACCGGGTTCCCGGCGAAGCGCGGGTAGTCGCAGACGTCCTCCAGGACCAGCGCCCTGCGCCGGACCACCACGTAGGGGCAGAAGCCGTAGTCGCGTGCCATGTAGCGGCCCACCTCGGGCGTGGCGCCGTCCCCGGTGTCGTCCCCGGGCGGCAGGACGCCCGGGCCGCCGCCGACCGGGGTGTGCAGGCCCGCGAAGAACTGCCGGTTCTCGTCGATGAAGTTGACCATCGAGTACGGCACCGCGGCGACCTCGGCAAGCCGGTCCGCGAAGGCGTCGAAGGCCGGTTCCGCGCGCTCCCCCAGCCCCAGTCGGCGCAGCCGCCGCACCCGGGCGGGAGCGTCCTTGTCCTCCGGGGTCAGCAGCAGACGACCGGCCGGACGCGGCGGGTCATAACTCATGTACGGGCTCCGTGGCTTGGGGTGTGCGTCATGCGTGGGCCTGCGTGACGTGAGGAGCGCGTCATGTGTGGGCTCCGTGGCTCGGCGCGTGTGTGGGCGCGTGCGCGATGAGATGGCGGACCAGGGTGAGCAGGGTCTGCACGCCTGAGCTGGAGATCCGGGCGTCGCAGCGCACGACGGGGATCTCGGGGTCGAGGTCTATGGCCGCGCGCACCTCCTCCGGGTCGTAGCGGTACGAGCCGTCGAACTCGTTGACCGCGACGATGAATCCAAGGCCCCGCTGCTCGAAGAAGTCCACGGCCGCGAAGCAGTCCTCCAGGCGGCGGGTGTCGGCGAGGATCACCGCGCCCAGTGCGCCTTCGGAGAGCTCGTCCCACATGAACCAGAACCGCTCCTGCCCGGGCGTACCGAACAGATAGAGGACATGTTCCGGATCGAGGGTTATGCGGCCGAAGTCCATGGCCACGGTGGTTTCGACCTTGTTCTCGATGCCGTCGAGACTGTCGGTCGCGGCGCTGACCGTGGTGAGCAGCTCCTCCGTGCTGAGCGGCGCGATCTCGCTCACCGCGCCGACGAAGGTTGTCTTGCCGACCCCGAACCCTCCCGCCACCAGGATCTTCAGTGCGGTGGGGAAGGGGTCAGAGCTGTCGTCGTAGTCCATCGAGCACTGCCTCCAGAAGAGACCGGTCAGTGGGGTTGTGGTGGAAGGACGGTGGCTTCGTGGTGAGCGCCCCGCAGTCGACGAGGTCGGACAGCAGCACCTTGGTGACCGCCGCGGGCAGCTTCAGGTGGGCGGCGATCTCCGCGATCGAGACGGGCGCCCGGCACAGTTCGAGTGCCTGGGTGTGCTCGGGGCCGAGGTAGCCGAGGGGCGTGGCTCCGGTGGCCATGACCTGCGACAGGAGATCGAGCGCTGTCGTGGGCCGGGTCCGGCCGTTGCTGACCGTGTAGGGGCGTACCAGGCGTCCGGCAGCGTCGTCGAGCCAAGGCCCGTCGCCGGCCGCGGCCACGCTCAAGGCCTCATCGCCGGGGGTTCGACGGCGGGCTGCCGGGGGGCGGTCATCAGGTATGGGCGGACGCTCTTGACGAGCATCGCCATCTCGTAGCCGAGGACCGCCGCGTCGGCCTCGCGTCCGGCGAGCACGGCGAGACAGGTGCCTGAGCCCGCGGTGGACACGAACAGCAGGGTCGAGTCGAGTTCGACGACGACCTGCCGTACGTCGCCGCCGTCCCCGAAGCGGACGCCCGCGCTGCGGCCGAGGGAGTAGAGGCCGGAGGCCAGCGCCGCCATGTGGTCGGCGCTGTCCGGGTCGAGGCCGTGGACCGACTTCACGAGCCCGTCGCAGGACAGAAGTACCGCGCTTGTGGTGTGCGGCACGCGCTGTACGAGGCCGCTCATCAGCCAGTCGAGATCGGATACATGGCCGGTCGGCGCATCGCTCGCCATGGTGGATCGACTCCTTGAGGTACGAAGGTCTGCGGGAGCGGAGGGGGTGGGGGTGGTGAGGGGGGTGGTCATCCGGCCGGTGTGCTCCCGTCGTGCCGGGTAGTGAGGTCGTGTCCGGGCGCGGGCGCGGTGTCCCGCGTCCCCTGCGCCTCGTGCGGCGCCGGCGCGTGCGCCGTGTGTGCTTCGGCTATGTGCGCCGTGGCCGCGGGCGGTCCGTCCATCGGCGCTACGTCCATGGGGTCCGCGCCACGGGAGGTGGCACCGAGGGACGACGACCCGTCGACCTGGGCCACGCCGTCCATGCGCGGCACATCCAGGTGCGGCACATCCATGCGTGGCACATCCATGTGCGGTCGCTCCATGTGCGGTCGCTCCATGTGCGGTCGCTCCATGTGCGGTCGCTCCATGTGCGGTCGCTCCATGTGGGCGTTGTCCATATGCGCGCCGTCAGCGTGGGCGGCGCCCACAGGCGGCACATCCACTCTGACCACTTCCAAGGGCGGCAGCGCATCGGTGCGCACCAGGTCCAGGTGCGCCCGCTCCCTGGGCGACGAAGCCTGCATGGGCGATGCCTGCATGCGCTCCGTCTCCGCTTGGGCCGCCTCCGCAAGTCCGATGCCGCGCTGGAACGCCGCCATGAGACCCGGGTCGTGGCCCGCGACGTACTCCGTGTCCTGGCGGGGTGCCGGCCCGTCGCGCAGTTGGGGCGCGATGTGCTCCTGGGCGCGTCGCCTGGGCAGTTGGGGCTTGCCCATGGTGCCGCGGACGGCGCCACCTCGCGGTGTGGGCGGTACGGCCGCGTTCTCCGCCGCGACACGCCGGTCTTCTGGGCGGATGCCGGGCAACGCCTCCGCCGGGTTGGGCCGCTCCCCGCGGGTACCGCGCACGGGAAGCGGCGCTGGACCCCCGGCGCCCGCGACCGGTGCTCCCGGCACCGCACGCGATGGTGCCTGGTCCCGCTGGGACTGCCGTGGCACGGAGGGCATCGCCCGGCTTCCGGGCGACGCGGTCGCTGTGGCCGCCTGCGTGGCCTGCGGTCTCGCGGGCGGGCGCCGCCCCCCGGACGTCTCCTGGGGCTGTGCCTGGGCTACGTCCCCGAGAGCGCCCAGCGTGGTGCCCAACAGCCCCTGCGGCACGACGAGTACGGCCTGGACACCGCCGTAGATGTTGGTCTGCAGCCGGACGTGGATGCCGTGCCGCCGGGCGAGCTGCGAGACCACGAACAGACCGATGCGCCCGTCCTGCAGCAGGCTGGAGACATTGACCTGGTCGGGGTCGGCGAGCAGGGCGTTCATCTTGTTCTGCTCGCCGAGCGGCATGCCGAGGCCCCGGTCCTCCACCTCGACGGCGAGCCCGGAGGTGACGAGGTTGGCGCGCAGCAGCACTTGGGTGTGCGGGGCCGAGAACACCGTGGCGTTCTCGACGAGTTCGGCCAGCAGGTGGATGACGTCGGCGACCGCGTGCCCGCGCAGGGTGCCGTCGATCGGGGGCACCAGCTTGACCCTCGAGTACTGCTCGACCTCGGCGATCGCGGACCGCAGCACCTCCGTCATGGAGACGGGGTTGCTCCACTGGCGGCGCGAGACGGCGCCGCCGAGGACGGCGAGGTTCTCGGCGTGGCGGCGGATGCGGGTGGCGAGGTGGTCGACGTGGAAGAGGCCCTTGAGCAGGTCCGGGTCCTCGATCTCGTTCTCCAGCTCGTCGAGGATGGAGATCTCGCGGTGCACGAGGGACTGCAACCGCCGGGCCAGGTTGACGAAGACCTCGACCTTCTGTTCGCTGCCCGCCTGGCTGGAGAGCTGTGCGGCCTGCACGACGGCGGCGACGGCACCGTCGTGGGCGCGGGAGAGGTCGGCGGCGAGCAGCTCGAAGTCGTCGGCGTCCGCCGGGGGTTGGCGCCGCGCCTTGCGCACGGGCGGGCTCTCGCCCCGGCGCAGCCCTTCGACAAGGACGCGCAGGTCGGCCTCCGTCCGCGCGCTGGTGCGGCGCAGGGCGCCCAGGCGCTCCCGTACGGACTTGGCGGCGCGGTCGGCGGCCACGGCGGCGATCAGGATGCCGACCAGGGCCACGCCCACGGCTCCGGCGAGTACGGCCCACAGGATGAGGCCGGGCCGAGCGCCCGTGTAGCGGACGGTGAACAGTACGGCCGCACACGCGCTGAGGGCCACCGCGATCGGCGGCAGGATCGCCAGGCGCAGCAGCTGGGGCCGCAGGTGGCTCTCGGGCAGCGAGGGGACGGTGTGGGCGACCGGCCGCCCGTGCCGCCCGCCCTCACGGCGGTCTGCGCGTGCGGCCGGTGCGCGAAGGTGAGACATCTGCGTCCTCGTACTGTGGCGTCGGGAGCGCGGGGGCTCCCGCGGGTCTGCGCGACTCGGGCGTGCGCCATCGCGGTGCCGGTCGAGAGAGCCGAAAAATTCGGCCCCGCGTCGCCCGACGGCAACTGACAGTAGTCGCCAACCCATCATGTGCGGTGGGCAGTTGACAAAGTCCCACGGACAGCGTCCCGCTCTGGTATGAGGCGTCGTACGACAGACCGATAACTCCATCGGACACGCGTTCCAACAGACCATCGACCCGATCGGAGCTGGTCAGAAGTGGTCGCAAACAAACGGCGAGGGCCGGGGAGCGGTGCGCTCCCCGGCCCTCGCCGTCGATCGGAAAATCAGCCCGCGGGCACCGTCTCCGGCTCTCCGGTGTCCTCCGTCGAGCCGTCGGCGACGTCACCCGGTGTGTCGGCGACGGTCTTCTCGAGGGTGGGCCAGCCGCCCGCCGGCGGGAGGGCCACGCCGCGCCACCAGGGCTCGGACGGGACGGTCTCGGCCGTGGGCTCGAAGGGCTCGCCGGGGCGGGGCAGCGCGATGCGCGCACCCGCCGCGTGCGCCGCGGCCATCGTCCCCTCGCCGGGCTCCGCCCAGGGATGGGTCGCCAGATTGAACGTCGCCCAGTGGATCGGCATCATGACTCCGGAAGGCCGCCCGCCCTGGAGGTCCAGGTGGGCGCGCATGCCCTCCGCGGGCGTCATGTGGATGTCGGGCCAGAACTCGCTGTACGCGCCGATCTGGATCATCGTGGCGTCGAACGGGCCGTGCTCGGCGCCGATGTCCTTGAACCCCTCGAAATAGCCGGTGTCGCCGCTGTGGTAGATCCGGTGCTCGTCGCCCGCGACGGCCCAGGAGGCCCAGAGGGTGTGCTGCGCGTTGCGCAGACCGCGGCCGCAGAAGTGCCGCGCCGGGGTGGCGGTCAGGGAGATTCCGCCGACCTTCGTCGACTCGTCCCAGTCCAGCTCGCGGAGCCGGTCGGCCGAGACGCCCCAGTGCTCCAGGTGGGCGCCGACGCCGAGCGGTACCGCGAACACCGTGTCCGTGTCGGCCAGGGCCTTGATGGTGGGCAGGTCGAGGTGGTCGTAGTGGTCGTGCGAGATGACGACGACGTCGACCGGGCCGAGCTCGGCCAGCGGCAGGGGCACCGGATGCAGCCGCTTGGGCCCGGCAAAGTTGAACGGGGAGCAGCGCTCGCCCCAGACCGGGTCGAAGAGCACCCGGTGCCCGTCGATCTCCGCGAGGACGCTGGAGTGTCCCATCCAGGTGAGCCGCAGCCCGGTCGCCGCGGGCCTGGCCAGGTCGGCGAGCGTCGTCGCGTGCACCGGCACCGTCCCGGCCGGGGCGCGGTGGACGCGCTCCTCCTTGCGGAAGTAGACCTTCGCGAACTCGAGCATGGAGCCGTCGGGGCGGATCCGGGCACTCTCCGGGTTCTTGAAGACACCGTCCGCGAAGTTCGGCGATCTGCGAATGCGCTCCAGGCGCTCACCAGCCGGATCCGCGCCGAAGGCGGCGGGCCGCAGCGAGCGGAGCCCGGAGCTCAGGGTACGGAATCCGGTCACGGTACCTCCAGGTGGAGTAAGTCAGGTTTTCCATTATGGTCGCCGCCTCTGACAACGCCGGGTCGGCCCTGTCACAGCCCGATGTCCGCGACTCCATGGTCTTTACTCCTCCAACTCCGCCGCACACGTTCTTCTTCCGCGTCGAGCAGTGAGACGCGGGCGACCCCAGCGTGAAGTCGTGCGCGAACGACCTGGGCACGGAGTGGTACACGAACGACGGGGTGGGGAGTGGAGTGGTACGCGAACGGCCCGGCCGTGAAGTGGTACGCGAACGGCCGGGCGCGAAGGTGCTCTCCGACGACGAGGCCGCACGCCGGGTCGCGCGAGAGCCAACGCGGGGTCACCTCACCGAGCAGGACCTTGCCGCTCCCGCGCGACCTCTTCACCGCCTCCCCCACCGCGCGCAGGAACTCCGCCCACCGTTCGCGGAACCGGGCACCGTCCGCGTCGAGCCCGGTCACCATCCGTGTGACCTGCGGCACCCGCCGTGGACAGCCGGCCGTGGCGAAGCTCGGCAGGCGATGCGGGCCGCGCAGTCGCTACTGATGATCCGTTCAGTACGTTGACAGAGACCCACGCCGCTTCCGATACTGACTCATGATTCAGTAACCGTCCGGTGGCCCCGTCGGCCACGCCGTTCCGTCCGCATCTGGAGGCACCATGTCCGACCTCCCCACCGAGCTGGTCCCGCTCAGCGCGGAACAGCACGACATCGTGGAGCTGACGCGTGCGTTCGCGCGGGAGGAGATCCGTCCCCGCGCGCGTGCCGTCGACGAGGCGGATGTCGAGACGCCGTGGGACCTGTGGCGCAAGGCGGCCAAGGTGGGCATCACCGGCTTCATGCTGCCCGAGGAGTTCGGCGGGGGCGGCTTCACCGACGTGTTCACCCAAGTCCTGGTGCAGGAGGAGCTGTGCGTGGGTGACCTCGGCATCGGCAACCTGCTCTGCTCGAACGGCTTCTTCGCCGACCCTGTGCTGGAGCTCGGCGGCGAGGAGCAGAAGCGGGAGTGGCTGACCCCCCTCACGGGCCCCGACACCCCGATGACGTCCCTGGCGACCACCGAGCCCGGCGCGGGCTCCGACGCCGCGTCGATCGTCACCACCGCGCACCGCACCGCCGGCGGCTACCGCCTGAACGGGCAGAAGTCGTGGATCTCGAACGCGGGCGAGGCCGAGCAGTACGTCGTGTTCGCCAAGACCGACCCCACCCGCCGCGCCGGCGGGGTCAGCGCGTTCCTGTTGCGCAAGGGCACCGAAGGCGTCTCCTTCGGGGAGCCGATGCGCAAGATGGGGCAGCGCGCCATCGTCTGCCGGGAGATCTTCTTCGACAACGCGTACGTCCCCGAGGAGAACCGGCTCGGAGCGGAGGGCGAAGGATTCCACGGGCTGATGCGGACCTTCGACATCTCGCGCGCGGTACTGGGCGCCGCCGCGACGGGCGTGGCGCGGGCCGCGTACGAGTACGCGCGCGACTACGCCCGAGAGCGGCGGCAGTTCGGCAAGCCGATCGTCGAGCACCAGGCGGTGGCGTTCCGCCTCGCCGACATGCGGACGCGCGTGGAGCAGGCCCGGCTGATGACCTGGCGGGCCGCGAAGCGCCTGGACGCCGGTCTGAACGCGACCGCGGAGGCGGCGATGGCCAAGCTGACGGCCTCCGAGACCGCCGCGTACTGCACCTGGGCGGCCGTTCAGACGCTCGGCGGCTGGGGCTACTCGAGGGAGTTCCCGGTCGAGCAGTGGATGCGCGACGCCAAGCTGGAGGAGATCGAAGAGGGCACCTCGGACATCATGCGGCTCGTCATCTCGCGGAGCCTGTGATGGGCGACGCGGTCACCGGTGGCGAGGCACTCGTCCGCGCCCTGTGCGGACACGCCGTGACCCAGGTCTTCGGCATCCCCGGAACCCACAACCTGGAGATCTACCGTCATCTGTCCGCGTACGGCATCCGGCATGTCCTGCCGCGCCACGAACAGGGGGCCGGGTACGCCGCCGATGGCTACGCGCGCGTGACGCAGCGCGCCGGAGTGGTGATCACGACGACCGGGCCCGCGCTGCTGAACGCGGCAGCCGCCGTCGGGCAGGCGTACTCGGACAGCGTGCCGTTGCTCGTCGTCTCGCCCGGGATGCCGCTGCGCCACCCGCGGCTCGCGACCGGTCTGCTGCACGAGATGCGCAGCCAGACCGAGGCGCTGCGCGGCGTGGCCGCGTTCAGTCACCGGGTCTCCTCGGTCACTGAGATCGACGCCGCCGTCGCCCGGGCCTTCACGCTGTTCCGTACACGGCGACCGCGGCCGGTGCATATCGAGGTCCCGCTCGACCTGCTGGAGGCCGTAGAGGAGACCGGTCCCGTTCGCATCACACCGCGCGTCGCGCCCCTGGCACCCGACATCGAAGCCGTACGGAAGGCCGCCGAAGTCCTGAGCCGCGCGCACCGTCCGGCGCTCGTGCTCGGGGGCGGGGCGCGCGGCACGACCGCCTCGTGTCTCGCTCTCGCGGAGGAGCTGGGCGCTCCCGTCGTCACCACGGCCAACGGCAAGGGGATCGTCCCCGAGACGCACCCGCTGTCGCTCGGCGTCTCGCTGCACAGCCCGTCCGTCCAGCGGTGGCTGGCCGAGCGCGACGCCGTACTCGCCGTCGGCACCGAACTCGCCGAGTCCGATCTGTGGTCCCGGCCTCCCGCCCTGAACGGCACGCTGATCCGCGTCGACCTGGACCCTGACCAGATGTACACGGGCCTGCCCGCGGACGTCGCTGTCGTCGGCGACTCACGCGTCTCCCTGGAGGCACTGCTTTCCGAAGTACGCGGGCACGCGCGCGTGGAGGACGTAGTCGGACCGGTGAGCGACCTGCGGGCCGCCCGTGACGCCGAGACCGCCGAACGCGACGCCCGCTGGATCCCGTACCTCCGGGCGATCCGTTCTGTCCTGTCCGACGACGCCGTCATCACCTCGGACAGCTCCCAGTGCTGCTACTACGGAGCGCTGCCGCATCTCCCGCTCGGCCCCGAGGGCCACTATCTTCACCCGACCGGCTTCGGCACGCTCGGCTACGCGCTGCCCGCGGCGATCGGCGCCAAAGTGGCGCGACCGGATCGCCAGGTGATGGCGCTCGGCGGGGACGGTGGCCTCCAGTTCACGGTTCAGGAGCTGGCGACCGCGGCACAGCTCCGACTCCCGCTGCCCGTCGTGGTGTTCGACAACGGCGGCTACGGCGAGATCCGCGACGAGATGGCCGCCCGGGGCGACAGCCCCACCGCGGTCGACCTCGCGCCGGTCGACCTGCCCGCCCTGGCCCGCGCCTACGGAGGGCAGGGCACGCGCGCGCGGGGAGCGGACGAGCTGGCCGCCGCGCTCACCGAGGCACTGCGCACCCCCGGCCCCACTCTGATCGCCATCCCCGAGGAGACCCCATGACCGCCCCCCTGATGACGCTCACCTGGACGGACCATGTCACCGGCCGCCAGGGCTTCCTCGTCGTCGACCGGCTCGTGCGCGGCGTCTCCAGCGGCGGTCTGCGGATGCGGCCCGGCTGCACGCTGGAGGAGGTCGCGGGGCTCGCCCGCGGCATGACCATGAAGGAGGCCCTGCACTACAACCCGGAGGGCCGCTACATCCCGCTGGGCGGCGCCAAGGGCGGTATCGACTGCGATCCCCAGGACCCGGCGGCGTACGGCCTTCTGGTGCGCTATCTGCGCGCCATGCGCCCGTACATCGAGAGCTTCTGGACCACGGGTGAGGACCTGGGTCTCACCCAGGACCTGGTCGACCGCGCCGCCGAGGAGGCGGGGCTCGTCTCGTCCATCCAGGCCGTGTACCCGCTGCTCGACGACGAGGCGACGGCACGGCGGCGGCTCGCGGACGCCTTCGCGGTCGAGGTCGACGGCATCGGCCTCGACGAGCTGGTCGGCGGCTGCGGAGTCGCCGAGTCGGTGCTCGCCGCCCTGGACCGGGCCGGGGTGGCGTACACGGGGACGCGCGTCTCCGTGCAGGGCCTCGGCACCATGGGTGGGGCCACGGCGCGCTTCCTCGCGCGCGCGGGGCTCAAGGTCGTGGCCGTCGCCGACATCAAGGGCACCATCGCGAACCCGCAGGGCCTCGACGTCGACGCGCTGCTCGCCGCCCGCGACGCGTACGGGACGGTCGACCGCTCGGCGCTGCGCCCCGACGACCGCGAACTCCCCGGCGAGGCCTGGCTGTCCGCCGATGCGGAGGTGCTGGTGCCCGCGGCGGTCTCCTACGCGATCGACGCAGTGAACCAGCGGCGGATCACCGCCCGCTGGATCGTCGAGGCGGCCAACATGCCCGTCCTGGCGGAGGCGGAGGAGCTGCTCGCCGGGCGCGGGGTCACCGTGCTGCCGGACGTGGTGGTCAACTCCGGGACGAACGCCTGGTGGTGGTGGACGCTGTTCGGCGACATCGGCGCCGACGCGGACGAGGCGTTCGCGTACACGCGGCGCTCCATGCGCGCCCTGATCGACCAGATGCTGGCCCGCGCGGAGGCCGACGGGACGACCGCGCGGGCCGCCGCACATGCCATCGTCAGCGACCGGCTGCCGGTGATCGCGGACCGATTCGGGTGGTACGGATGACGGATGAAACGCCACTGAACGCCCTCTTCGACCCATGCTCGGTGGCCGTGGTCGGCGCCTCCGACAACCCCGCGAAGTGGGGCTACTGGCTGGCGAAGGGCGCTCTTTCCGGGCGCGGCCGCCGGGCGGTGCATCTGGTGAACCGGCGAGGCGGGGCCCTCGACGGCATACCCTTCCGGCCAGGTCTGGCCGGCCTGCCCGACGCACCCGAGCACGTCGTGGTCGCGGTGCCTGCCCCGTTCGTACGTCCTGTCGTCGCCGAAGGGCTCGCGGCGGGCGCCCGCTGTTTCACGGTGATCACCTCGGGCAGTGACTCCGCCGACGAGCACGGGCTCGCCGAGCTGGTGACCGACGGCGGGGCCCGGCTGCTCGGCCCCAACTGCATGGGCCTCGTCGACACGACCACACAGCTCCGGCTCAGCTGGGGCGAATTCCCGGTGGGCGGCGTCGGTCTGGTCTCGCAGAGCGGGAACCTCGCCCTGGAGATCGGCCGTCTCCTCGCGCGCGCGGGACAGGGATTTTCGCGCTTCGTCTCCCTGGGCAACCAGCGCGACATCGACGCGGCCGACGCCCTGGAGTCCCTGGTCGCCCATGAGCCGACGCGTGTCATCGCCGCCTACGTCGAGGACTTCCGCGACGGCCGCCGCCTCGCCCGCGCCCTCGCCGCGGCCCACGCGGCGGGCAAGCCCGTCCTCCTGCTGACGGTCGGCCGAAGCCCCGCCTCCACGGGTGCCGCAGCCTCCCACACCGGCGCCCTGGTCAGTCCGTACGCCACGGTCGCCGCCGTGTGCCGGGAGGCGGGCTCGTTGCTGCTGGAGTCGGCGGGTGAGCTGGTGGACACGGCGGTGTGTCTGTTGTCGACGGCCGCTTCACAGCCGGTGTCGACGGCCGCTTCACAGCAGGCGTCGGGGGCCGCCTCACACAGGGGCGCAGAAACGTTTCGCGTCGCCGTCGTCGGCGACAGCGGCGGCCAAGGGGCGCTCGCCGCCGACGCGTTCGCCGTGCGGGGACTCGCCGTGCCGGAACTGTCCGCGGGCACGACGGACGAGGTCGCGGCGGTGCTGCCGCCCGGAGCCGGATGCCGCAACCCGGTCGACCTCGCGGGCGCAGGCGAGGCCGATCTCGGCAGCTACGCGCGCGTGGCCCGCGCCCTGCTGGTGGGAGGTGACGCCGACGCCGTCGTACTGACCGGGTACTTCGGGGACTACGCGAGCGCCAACCCGGCGCAGTCCGCGCGTGAGTGCGAGGTCGCTCACGAACTCGCGGACGCCGCGTCCGAGTCGGGCCGCGCCCTCCTCGTGCACACCATGGCCCGCGACACGCCCGCTCTCGCCGTACTGCGCCGCCGTGGCATCCCCGTGTACGAGCGCATCGAACAGGCGGCGACAGCACTCGCCGGGATCGCACGCCTCGCGCGCCCGTCGATGGACCCGGCGCCAACGAGGAGAGCCTCCTCCCCCGTACCCGACGGCTCGTACGAGACCGTCCGTGATCTCCTCTCCACCTACGGACTCACCTTTCCCGCCGCCCGGTTCGTCACGACGGCCGACGAGGCCGTGGACGCCGCGCAGCTCGTCGGATACCCGCTGGTCCTCAAGGCGATGGGTCTGGCCCACAAGACGGAGGCGGGCGGGGTGGCCCTCGGCCTCTCGGACGCGGGGGCGCTGCGCGCCGCGTTCCGGCGGATGCGGGCGGCCACCGGCGCGGAGCGCTTCGCCGTGGAGGCCATGGCGGCGCCTCCGTACGCCCATGAGCTGATCGTCGGCGTGCGCCGGGACACGGCCTTCGGTCCCGTCGCGATGGTGGGGCTCGGCGGGATCACCGCGGAGCTGCTGGCCGACACGGCGCTCGCCCTGGCACCGTTGACCACGGCACGCGCGCGTGCCCTGCTCGCAGAGCTGCGGCACGCACCGCTGCTGACCGGCTGGCGCGGCGCGCCGCCCGTCCATCTGGAGGCCGCGGCGGCCGCCCTGTGCGCGGTGGCCCGAGCCGCCGCCGAGCACCCCGAACTCGCCGAGCTGGAGGTCAATCCGCTGCTCGTGCATCCCGGCGGCGCGGTCGCCCTGGACGCCCACGCAGTCCTGCTGTAGGGCAGCCATTCCCTGCGGGGAATTGAGGCCCGGGCCAGGCGGAAGCAGAGTCGGTGACGTCAGAGACCTCATAGCGAGCTGACGTCACCGCTCGCGTACCGACCCGCACCCGAGGAGCAGTATGCCCGCCATCGACGCACAGGACCTGATCGAGCGCTACATAGGCGTCTGGAACGAGCCCGACCCCGAGATCCGCCGCAAGACCGTGCAGGACTTGTGGACGGAGGACGGTCTGCACGTACTGCGGCCTCCCCAGGAGATGCACGAGCGGGCGATGGGCCTCGGTTTCCCCACCGCCGTCCTGGAGGCCCGCGGCCACGACGAGCTGCACGCGCGCGTGACGCGCGCCTATGACGAGTTCGTGGCCCCGGGGACGTATGTCTTCAGGATCCAGGAGGCCGCCCGTCAGTTGCGTGACGTGATCACATTCCGCTGGGAGTCCTTCCACACGGGGGAGGAACAAGTAACGGGCGGCGGCCTGGAGTTCCTCGTCCTCGGAGAGGACGGTCGCATCAAGGTCGACTACCAGTTCGTCGACTGACGCCTGCGTGCAGCCTCGGTCAGCCCTTTTCGCGGCGGGTTCGCCCGCCCGCCGCGTAGAAGGCGAGCCCGATGCCCACGAACAGCGCCAGCGGCACCACTTGGCTGAGCGTGTACTGCAGCCGCTGCCCGGCGAAGGACTCCGGCAAGGAGTCCGCGGCGCTGCCCGCCGTGCCGAACCAGCCGACGCCGAAGCCGGGCCAGATCAGCACCACCACGGTGAAGGCGACGAACACCGTGGCCAGCGCGCTCACGAGCCGGACCCCGAAGCGACCGCCCGGCACGGAGTAGGGCCGAGGCACGGACGGGTACTTCCGGCGCAGCACCGCGAGGCTCGGGAAGGTGACGACGTACGAGATGAAGGTGGTGCAGATGGTCAGGCCGAGGCCCGCCGCGAAGTACTTCTCGCCGTCTCCGCCGGTGAGGTTGAGGGCGACCACGAAGAGCAGGGAAGCGAGGACGGCGGAGAGCAGGTTCACCCGGACCGGGGTGCCGTGCTTCTCGGAGATGTGCCCGAGCCAGGCCGGGCCCGCGCCGTCCGCGCAGGCCACCGCCTGGGCGCGGTGGGCGCCCATGGCCCAGGTGACGCCCGACGTGAGCAGACCGATGATGAGCCCGGCCGCCGCGATGCCGCCGAAGACGGCTCCGGCCCCGGTGAGCGTGACGGTGCCGTCCGAGGCGATCGATCCTCCGTAGACGGTGAACACGGCCTTGCAGGCGTCGATGAATCCGCCGAGGCTGCCGATCCGGTCGCCCGGCAGCACGAAGAGGATGCCGAGGATGGGTCCGCCGTAGAGCACGAGTGCGGCGAGTCCCGAGCGCAGGATGGACAGCGGTATGTCGCGCCGCGGGTTCTTCATCTCCTCCGCCGCCGAGCTGGGCAGTTCGAAGCCGACGTAGTTGAAGATCAGGACGGGGACGAGTGCGACGAAGCCCGCGTACGTGGGCGCGAAGTCGCCGGCCGGCAGTGCGTGGATGCCGTGCTGGGCCGCGTACACGACGACCGAGACGAGGAAGAAGCCGAGCAGCACGATCCTGGCCACGGCTCCGGCGATCGGCACCCACTTGCCGATCCGCACCGACTGGACGACCGCGAGCGCCCCGCCCCAGATGAACGCCAGCCCGGCCGCGTACTTCCACCCGCCCGGCAGCGGGGTGAAGAACTCCTCCCAGGTCGTCAGCGCGATGATGCACAGACTCCCGCCGACCCAGACCGGGTTGGAGATCCAGTACAGGAGCTGGTTCACACCGGCCGTCAGCCGTCCGAAGGCGAGCCGCGTCCAGACGTACGGGCCGCCCTGGACCGGGAAGGCGGAGCCGAGTTCGGCGACCAGCAGGCCGTACGGCAGGAAGAAGACCAGGGCGAGGATCGCCATCCAGGTCAGCCCCTGCGGGCCTTGGGCCGCGACCGAGCCGATCGTGTCGAGGCCGACGAGGGTGCAGATCAGGAAGAACAGCACATCGAGCCGGCGCAGATCCCTGCGCAGCCGGGAACGCTGCTCGCTCCAGCCCTCGGAGAGGTCGGGGGCATCGGGCTCGGGCCGGGGCTTCGGGGTGCTCGGTGCTTGGCTCACTGGCGGACTCCTGCGGCGGTACGGGGACGTACGGACTGGGCACACATCGGACGTACGGACGGGGCACACATCGCCTGAACTCACGACTACTGACTGAATGAGCAGTCAGTAGTGGCCGTACTTTGGTCTCCGCCGCGCGGCAGTGTCAAGGGGTCGCGAGCGCCTGTCGTGCCCGCGTCGGAGCCGCTGTGTAGGGTTGCGGCGTGGCGAGAGTGCGGTTGAGCGTGGCGGAGCGGCGTGAGGAGTTGCTGCGGGCCGCCGTCGAGCAGATCGAGGCGCGGGGCGTGGCGGCAGTGCGGATCGCCGACGTGGCCTCGACGCTCGGGGTGAGCAACGCGCTGGTGCTGTACCACTTCTCGACGAAGGAGAAGCTGGTCGCCGCCGCGTTCACGTACGCGGCCGAGGACGACCTCGCCCATCTGCGCAAGCTGCTCGGCCGCCGTACGACGGCGCTGCGCCGGCTGCGGGCCGCGGTGCGCTGGTACGCGCCGACGGGGCAGGCCAAGGGCTGGCGACTGTGGATCGAGGGATGGGCGGCGGCGCTGCGCGAGCCCGCGCTGCGGGAGGTCACACGCGATCTCGACAAGCAGTGGAAGGCCGCGATCACCGAGGTGATCGCGGAGGGCGTGGCCGCGGGCGAGTTCCACTGCCCGGATCCCACGGGGGCGGCCCTGCGGCTCACGGCGCTGCTGGACGGCCTGGCCGTTCAGATGACCGCGTACGCGGGAGCGGTGTCGCGGGCGCGGACCCACGAGTGGGTGGACGAGGCGCTCGCACGCGAACTGGGGCTTGAGCGGGAGGCTTTGGTGGCGGCGGTGCGCTGAGACGTGCGCCTGCGCCACCACCCCTTCGGG
This sequence comes from Streptomyces sp. R41, assembly GCF_041053055.1. Classification (NCBI taxonomy): domain Bacteria; kingdom Bacillati; phylum Actinomycetota; class Actinomycetes; order Kitasatosporales; family Streptomycetaceae; genus Streptomyces; species Streptomyces sp. R41. Next base: position 9,133,850 of record NZ_CP163443.1, on the reverse strand, counting down.
GTTTCGCCTCTGCCGCCGGCGCTTTGGGGTTCGCCCCTGCGGCCCGGGGTCCCGACTCAGTTCAGCTCATACACCGCCGTAACCGTGATCGTGTCCCGGATCTCGCCGGTGGCGACCGGGACGCCCGTCCCTGTCTGGTCGAAGGCGGCCGCCGCCACCGGCACCGGGCGGGAGTCGCTGCCGCCGACCTCGGTGAGCGAGACGAGTCGGCCGAGGCGGTGGCCGCTGAGGCGGGCGTACTGGGATGCCTTCGTGTGGGCGTCGTCGTGCGCGGCCTCGCGGGCGCGGGCGTGCAGCGGGGCGGGGTCGGCGATGTCGAAGGCGACGGAGCGGATGCGGCCCGCGTTGCCGGTCGCGTCGGTGATGGCCTGCAGCACCGCACCGGTCGTACCCATGTCGCGGACCTTCACCGAGAACGACTGCGCCGCCTCGTAACCCGTCAGCGTGGAGGCGCCGTTCTGGTCCTCGTAGACCGGGGAGAGCGAGAGGCTCTCGGTACGGATGTCCCGTTCCTCGACGCCTTGCGCGCGTACGGCGTCCAGCAGAGCGTTCGACGCCGCGTTCTGTGCGGCGAGCGCTTCCTTCGACGTCTTCGCGGTGACGTCGACGCCCGCGCTGATGAGCGCGAGGTCCGGCGCGGCGGTGGCGCTGCCCTCGCCGGTGACGGTGACGGTCGAGGGGCTGGGCTGGGCGCTGAGTCCAGGGCGGGCGGGCAGTGCGAAGGCGGGTGCTGTCGCGGCCTGCGGAAGGGTGAGGGCGAGGAGGGTCACGGCGAGTGCGGTGGACGCGCGGAGGGCGGGCATGCGGAGTCTCCTTCGGGCGCCGCCCTCCGGGACGTCGGGGCGGTTCGCGGTCATCCCAGCACCGCCGACCGCTCCCCGCCCCGCGCCACTCCCGCGCTTTCACCTCACCGGTCGAGCCGGACGCCGGACCCGCTCGGGCCCGTGCCGTACACGAAGGGCGGACTCAAGCCACCTTCTCGATCCGCATCTTGATGTCGTCGGGCGAAAGGGCCCCCTTGGCCGCCACATGGTCCCCGGACGACTCTCCGCGCAACCGCCGCCCGATCCACGGGACCAGGTACTCGCGCGCCCAGTGGATGTCGTCGCGCCGCACCTCGAGCGTGCCGCGCGGTGGCAGCGGCGGCCAGGGCTGGTCGGGATCGGCGGGTACGTCGAGGCCGAGGACCTGGCCGGCCCGGAGCGCGACCCGGGTGTGCCCCTCGGGCGACAGATGCAGGCGGTCGCCGTCCCAGGCGCGGCGGTCCTGGATCGTCTTGAGGGACCACAGGTCGAGTACGGGGCAGCCGTAGCGGTCCGCGATGGCCCGCACATGTCCGTTGTACGTGGCGATCTTGCCGCGCAGATGCTTGAGCACGGGCACGCCACGGGTGTCGAAGCCGGTGGTCACCATGACGGCGCCGACGGCGGAGGTGAGTTCGGCGATCGCGCGCTCGAAGCGCTCCGCGACCTCGTCGGGGTCGGTGCCGGGCCGGAGGATGTCGTTGCCGCCCGCGCAGAAGGAGACCAGGTCCGGTGCGAGTTCCTTGGCGCGCCGGAGCTGGTCCTCGACGATCTGGTCGAGCAGTTTGCCGCGTACGGCGAGATTGGTGTAGCTGAAGTCGCCCTCGGGCCGCCGGTCGGCGAGAAGCACCGCGAACCGGTCGGCCCAACCGACGAAGGCCCCGTCGGGGCCGGGGTCGCCGACGCCTTCGGTGAAGCTGTCCCCCACCGCCACGTACGACCCGATCACTGATCTGTTGTCACTCTTCGAATCGTCTGCCACGTCGGCCCATGATTCACCTTCGGATGTGAGCTACGCGACCGTAGGGAAGGGTTGACGGATGGTGAGATAAGCCACGCCTAAAGTATTGTCCAATTCCGGAATAAGCCCCTCATCAGGGGCGTTGAGGGAGCCGCCACACACGGAAGTCGCTGATCCGGAAGTGGCTCCACACGGTACGGAACGCGAAGTGCCCACTTGTGTAGGGCTCCGGGTCGGTGTAGTCGAAGACCAACTGCCCGTTGTTCCACCATTGCACGACGGACCCGTCCGAGACGATCCGCACGCGGTTCGGCTCGTTCGCGACAAGCAGCGGCTCCGTGTAGTCGTAGATCAACGGACGGACGCCCGCCTCACCGACGTACCGGCGCAGCCGTGTCGTGGTGTTGGTGTTGGCGCCATACCCCACGTAGTACGTCGTGAGGTAGTCGTACTCGGCGAGGGCGCCGCCCCGGGGCGTGGCGAACAGGTCGTCCGGGGAGCGTACGTCGACGGCGTTCCAGAAGTTGTTCAGGTCGGAGACCCGGTCGTTGACGCCGCCTTCGCAGACGGGTGTGGCCGTGTACTCGATGGCATACGGCCCTTCGAGTTTCCGCTTGAACCAGACCGTCGCGCCGCTCGGTACGTCGATGTCCAGGACGCCGCGCGAGGCGGTGACCGTGCCGCCGTCCTGCAGTTCGGTGGCCCACTGGCCGAATCCGTGCCGGAAGTCGTCGGCGGCGATCAGCCGTCCGTGGCGGTGGCGCGGCGCGGCGTTCGCGGCGGTGGCCGGGAGCAGCGCCGACAGGGCGGCACCGGCGGCCAGGGCTCCCAAGGCTCTGCGGGTCGTCATGACGCACCTTCCGTACCGCGGGTCGTGGTGATCGCGGGCTTCGGCACCCGCCGGGTCTCGGTGCCCAGGTAGTAGTCCGTGTACGTCGACTGGAGATAGCCGCGGACGGTCCAGCCGAGGCGGTACTCGGGGTTCTGGGCGAGCGTGTAGATGCGGGTCTTCGTCGGTTCGGTGGTGGTGTAGAGGCGCAGCGCGCCGTGGTCGCTCGTCTCGGCGAGGATCTCCTCGCGCCAGTCGCCGACGACGTCGCCGTAGAAGGGGGTCGCGTTGCGGGCGCCCGAGACGACGCCCGAGGGGTCGAAGAGCCTCGTGCTGGTCTCGGTCTTCGGGTCCCACTTGTCGACGTGCGTGTAGTCGAGGAGTTCCGCCCCCTTGTCGCCGTCCCACCAGATGCGGAAGTTGACGCTGGGCGTGGTCGTGGAGACCTTGCCGTCCTGGACGTTGAAGATGCCCGCGCCGGGCCGGGTGACGTCGGCCGTGGAGGTCCAGTACTCGTAGCCGGGGTGGGACGGGTCGATGTCGGCCGCGCTGCCCCGGCCGACGTCGAGGTCGGCATCGCTCGTCGGATTCGCCGGGTGCTCGCCGGTCACCAGGCGCTCTCCGGTGTCGGCGTCGTAGTAGTACCAGGGGAACTTCGATACGACACCCAGCTCGGACTGCTGGATCGCGAAGCCCTCCAGACCCGGCCGGTCGGGGTCGAGGTCGGCGATGTCGAAGCGGTCGCCGTGCCCGGCGCCGTCGACGACGTACCGCAGAGTGCCGTCGCCGTTCACGACGTAGTTGCCGTCGGCGATCTCGTCCTTGCCGTCCTGGTCGACGTCGACGGTCCGGATCTGATGGAAGCTGGTGGCGCCGCTGTCGGACGGGACGACGTACTTCCAACGCCGGTCCAGATCGCTGCCGTTGAAGTCCCAGGTCTGGAAGAGAATGCGGAAGGCTCCGCGCTTGGCGCCGACCCGCGTCACCAACTTCGTGACGAGGCTGGGGTGTTCACCGTCGAGGTATGCGATCCCGAAGTGCCCGCCCGAGGGGCCGTCGGCCACGAAGTCGTCGGGCACGGGCTGCCGAGTACGTTCGGTGCCGGCCTCGCCGTCGATCACTGAAATGAACTGGTTCGCCGGCGAGTCGGCCGTCACCTTCGATCCGTCCGCGAACGTGGTCCCGTCGGCCGTGTGCACCAGCACCTCGGCCTTCCCGTCACCGTCGAGGTCGTACACCGTGACGTTGTCGTCATTGCGGTAGCCGCCGATGGCCGTCGACCCGCTGATCGCCGCGGGCGCCGGGTCATTGGCACCGTTTCCGGAGGCCTGGGTGTACGAGCCGGGCCCGAGGTCGACGCGCCACAGCCGCTCGCCGGTCAGCGTGTAGGCCTCCAGCAGATCGGGCCTGTCACGGGTCTCGGAGAGCCGGCTGACAACGAGTTCGTATCGCCCGTCCCCGTCGAGGTCGCCGGGCCAGGCGTGCTGCACCGTGTAGCCGTCAGCGGTGGCGAGCGGAATCTCCGCATAGCCCTTGCCGAAGTCGAGCGCCGCCGAACTCGCCTTCCGCTCATGGCCGTTGATGACGGCACGCACCGTGTACGTCCCCGTGCCGCGGCTGTTGTCCTGGTACGTGGTCGACTTGGTGACCGGCTGGTCGTTGAGCCGCCGGCCGCCCTTGTACACGTTGAAGGCGATGGCGTTCCCGTACCGCGCGTACTCCGTGCCGAGCAACCGCCAGCTGAGGAAGGTGCCCTTTTTTGCGGAGGGGACGGCGACGAGGCCGCGGTCCAGGCTCTCCACGCCGCGGCGGGGTAACCCCTCGGCACCGTGCGACGGGGCGGCGACCAGGCCCGCCAGCAGCGCGGCGGCGGCGATCACACCAAGTCTTCGAGAACTCACGTTTCCGTACTCCTTGCGGTCGAGGAGAGCGACGAGCCGAACGGCCACCTCGAGAAGCGGGGACCTTCGGAGGCTTAGAAAGCGCTTGCGGAGATCACTGTGGGGGTACCGCCGCACGCATGTCGATACCTCGTGCGCGCCTGCCATACGACCGCAATGTGCCGATCATGAACGACCGGGAACGCAATGTTCCGATCATGGAGCGCACATGAGGGGCCGGAGGGGTCGCTCATGGAACACCGAAGGCCGGGCCCCGGGGATCGTGGGGTCCGGCCTTCGGAGGCAGTCCCGCCGGCAAGGGCGGGCAAGGAGGTGTGTCAGACGACGGCGACACCGTGCGAGCGCAGGTACGCGACCGGGTCCACGTCCGAGCCGTAGTTCGGCGTGGTGCGGATCTCGAAGTGCAGGTGCGGTCCGGTGACGTTGCCGGTCGCGCCGGAGAGGCCGATCTGCTGGCCCGCGGTCACGGTCTGGCCCGCCGAGACGGAGAGCGAGGACATGTGGGCGTACTGGGAGTACTGGCCGTCGGCGTGCTGGATGACGACCTGGTTGCCGTAGGCGCCGCCCCAGCCGGCCGAGACCACGGTGCCCGCGGCGATGGCCTTGATCGTGGTGCCGGTCGGGACCACGAAGTCCACGCCGGTGTGGTAGCCGCTGGACCACATGCTGCCCGCCACCTTGTAGCTGGTGCCGATGGTGGCGCCCTCGACCGGCAGGGTGTAGCCGGAACTGCTGGTGGTGGAGGCGGCGTTGGTGGCCTTGGTGGCCTTGGTGGCCTTCTCGGCCGAGGCCTTGGCCTTGGCCGACGAGGTCGTCGTCTTGGCGGACGACGGGGTGGCGCTGCCGGAGGCGGCCTTCTTGCCGATCGTCAGCTTCAGCCCCGGGTGGATCAGCGACGGGTCGCTGCCGATGACCGAGCGGTTGTCGGAGTAGAGCTTCTTCCAGCCGCCGGTGACCTTCTGCTCGCCGGCGATTTTCGAGAGGTAGTCGCCGGGCTTCACCGCGTACATCTTGGTCCCGGCCGCCTTCTTCGTGGCAATGGGAGCGGTGGTCGCGGTCTTCTCGACATTCTGCGCGACGGAGGCCGTCGGGGTCGCGGCGTGGGCGCCGGTGGCTCCCATCAGAGGCAGCGCGAGCGCGGCGCCGCCCGTTCCGGCCACGGCGATCGAGCGGGTGAAACGCTGAGACTTGGGACGGCGGTGCTTACCCTTCGCGGGCATGACGAATTCCTCTCCGGCGCCTGCGAGGTGAGCTGTCGGGTGCGGGCTGGAGATGCCCGGCCGTGCAATTGCACGGCTATACCCCTAGCCGTTCCGGAGACCGGAACAGGCATGGAACCTGTGGGTCCCCCGCTCCTGCCATATGCGGGTGAGTGTGCGGATTCCGGGCGGCGGCAGGATTGGGCGTCCGTCCGGATTGAGGCCGAACGTAAGCGAAATGAGAGCGCATCCACAAGCATGTGGCTTTTCTGTGCGCACGCCCTTCTTGATCCATCACGGAATTCCGGTCACCCTCCGTGGATCGACGATCTTTCCAAGCTCTCAAACCGCCCGGGAATTGGGGCGGGTTGAGAAAAGGCGACCGCAACACATCGTCACGAATATGACGCTCCTCACGCACCTCGACCCACGATGCTTTATTCCAGGGCCAGTTGGAATGAAGGCGTTAATTCGGACAGAACAGTCACATGCGACGCAGTCGGATAACCGTCGCATCAAGGTCCCCCCGCAGCCCCGTCCGCACCCCGTGATGCAGCAGCACCGCACCCCGGTGCACTTCGCCCGTTTCGCGGCACTCATACGCTTCTGTCGGGTCGAGTCCGCGCAGCCGGAGCGGGGCGACCGGCTCGCCGTGGCGCTGGGCCTGAAGCCAGGCGAGGACGACGGTCTCATCGCCGTGGACATACTGCACCGCGCTCAGCCCGCCCTCCGGGGGCCGCAGCCGGTAGAGGTCGCCGCGCTGCACGACGGGCCGGATCTCCTTGTAGAGATCCACCCATCCCCGCGCCTCGTCGAGCTCCTCCTCGCTCCACTCACTCAGGTCCCCGCCGACGCCGAGCACCCCTGCCATGGCGCTCACGAAGCGGAAGCGCAGCGAACTGACCCTGCCGTTGAGCTGCGTGTTCGGGCTGTCCGTGACCCAGGCGGCCATGATCCGGGCCGGGTGGATCTGACTGAAGCCGTGCTGGATGGCGAGCCGGTCGAGCGGGTCGGTGTTGTCGGACGTCCACACCTGGTCCGTACGCGCCATGATGCCGAGGTCGATACGGCCGCCACCGCCCGAGCAGGACTCGAAGGCGACCCCGGGGTGCGCCGCGCGCAGCCGGTCGAGGAGGGCGTACAGGGCCTCGACGTGCTCGACCCACAGCTTCTGCGGGTAGCGCTCGCCGGGCCAACCCGCGTCCGTGAAGCAGCGGTTGAAGTCCCACTTCACATAGTCGATCGGGGCGCTGGAGAGCAGGCCGTCGAGCTGCTCCCACAGGTACTCCTGAACGTCCGGGCGAGCGAGGTTCAGTACGAGCTGATTGCGGTACTCCGTCCTGGTTCGCCCGGGCTGGAACTGCACCCAGTCGGGATGCGCGCGATAGAGCTCGCTGTCCGGATTGACCATTTCCGGCTCGACCCAGATCCCGAACCGCATGCCCAGCGCGTGCACGTAGTCACCGAGCGGCTTGAGCCCTGCCGGGAAACGGTCCGGGTTGGGGGTCCAGTCGCCGAGCCCGGCCCGGTCGCTGGTGCGCGCCCCGAACCAGCCGTCGTCGACCACGAACAGCTCGATGCCCATCGCCGCGGCCCGGCGCGCGAGCACCCCCTGCTGCTCCTCGGAGATGTCGAAGGTGGTGGCCTCCCAGGAGTTGAACAGCACCGGCCGGTCCTGGTCCGCGTCCGGGATGACGTACGCGCGCTGATAGGCGTGCCAGGCCCGGCTCGCCCCGCCGAAGCCCCCGTCGCTCCACAGTCCGGCGAAGACCGGGGTCGTGAACGACTCCCCCGACTCCAGACTGAGCAGCCCGGAATCGTCGTACCCCGCGCCACCGGAGATCTGCACGCGAGCGTCGGGAAGTTGGGCCACGGAGATCCGCCACGAGCCCGACCAGCCGAGCGCGCACCCGTACACCTCACCGCTCTCCTCGGTCGCCTCGCTGTCGAGCGCGACCCAGGGCAGGTGCTGGTGCCCGGTATGGCCCCGCCGGCTGCCGATGACCTTCTCTCCGTAGGTGAGGGGGGAGCGTACGAGCCGGGACTCGGCCGCCCATCGCCCGTGCAGCTGGGAAAGCCGCCAGCCGTCGCGCTCGGGCAGCGTCCAGGTCGCGGAGTCGGCGCGCAGCAGCTCCAGGGCCGGGCCCTCGTTGGCGAGCGTCACCCAGCGCTCGACGACATCGCCGCGCATCCGGTAATGCAGCGTGATGCCGAGCCCGGAGTCCGAGAAACGCAGCCGCAGCTCGTCGGCGTCCGCCTCGTGGGCCTCGAAGCGCCACTCGGTACCGCGCCGCTCGTCGGTGCGCACGGAAAGGGCGGGGCGTACGAAGCGCGGGCCGCCTTCGACCGGGTACTCCTCGTGCCCGTCGAGCGGGGACTCGAAGGGCCAGTACTGCGGCGCGGGCAGCGCGGCGAGCGCCTCGGCGTCCGCGAGCGTGATCCGTGGGCCCCAGTGCAGGTGCAGCAGCTCGTCGCGTTCGGTGAGCCGCACTGCGTAGCTGCTTGTCGGCCCCGAAAGAAGCCAGGTACGAGCGTCCGTGCCGACTTCGATCATCAGTCCCCCACAGATTCGAACAGGTGCGATCAGACGCCAACATCATCATGGGCTCGGTGCCCCGAGGCAACGCCTGTGGACAACTCATTGCCCCAGGAACCCATGTCGTATCGTCGAGAGCGCAACCCGCACACAAGCGCCAAGCGCCGCCGAGCGAAGCCGAGCAGCGCCCACGGCCGAATGGGAGGAGCCCCAGTGACGCAGCAGGTCCCGTCGACCGAGCCCGAGCTGGCAGGCGTGCGCAACTTCCGGGACGTGGGCGGCCTGCCCACCGTGGACGGCCGGCGCGTGAAGCAGGGGCAGCTGTTCCGCAGCGGCCACCTGGCGCACGCCACCGAGGAGGACGCCGCGTTCCTCACCTCCCTGGGCCTGCACACGATCTTCGACTTCCGCAATGCCTCGGACCAGAAGCTGGAGGGCCCGGACGTCGAGCTGCCGGGTGTGCGGAACGTGAATCTTCCGCTGACCGACCCTGCCGACGGCGCCGAGTTCTGGAAGATGGTCCGCGACGGCGAGATCGACCAGCTCCGCTCGATCCTCGGGGACGGCAAGGCCGCCAATCGCATGATCAACTCGTACCGGACGATCATCAAGCAGCGCACGGCCGAGCACTCCCAGGTGCTGCACGCGCTGGCCGACGACAGCGTGCCCGCGCTGATGCACTGCGCGGCGGGCAAGGACCGCGCGGGCCTGTCGATAGCCGTGACGCTCCTCGCCCTCGGCGTCGAGCGCGACGCGATCGTTGCCGACTACCTGGAGTCGAACGCCGCGCACCGCCGCTACAAGGTGCACCGCAGCAGCAGCTCCGCCGCCGGGTACTCCCCGGAGGTCATGGAGCTGCTCAGCCCGCTGTTCGACGCGCGCGCCGAATACCTGACGGCGGCCTTCGAGACGATCGAGGAGACCTGGGGCGGCGTCGACCCCTACCTGGAGCAGGCGCTGCGCATCACCCCCGAGCTGCGGGTGCGCCTGCGCGAGCGCCTGCTGGACTGACCGCCGCGGGGAACCTAGTGGCTCTGCGCGCCCAGCGTGAACAGCAGGTAGATGAAGGCCGCGAAGACGTGGCCTACGGCGATGTAGATGATCAGCCGTATCCACAGGGCGCGCGGGAACCGCTCCTCCATGGACCGTGGCCTGCCGGGTTCTGTGGGTTCGGTCATGACGTCTCTCCCGAGGTCGGGTGCCCCGTCACCGGGCCGAGGCACAGCGCGGCGGTGGGGCTCTGCAGCAGGGTGTGGACGAACAGGAGCTCCGCTCCGGCGCGATCGGCGGCGGCGATGCGATGCGGGGTGAGCGAGTCGAAGTGCGCGCTGTCGCCCGGGGCGAGCACATGCGCGGTGTCCCCGAGGCGCAGTCGCAGCCGGCCCTGGAGGACGTACAGCCACTCCTCGCCGGAGTGGACACGCACGATGTCGCCTTGGGAGCCGTACGGGACGTGCACCCGCAGGGCCTGCATGCCCCGGGCCGGGGCGCCGGCCTGCCAGTACGTCCAGCCGCCCGCCCCGGTCGGCTCCATGTCGGCGGCGCGCACGATCGCGTCACGCTCGGCGACCGTCTCGCCGAGCAGTTCTGAGACGGTCGTACCGTAGATACGGGCAAGCGCGAGCAGCATCGGCAGCGAGGGCTGGCGCTGCCCGGTCTCCAATCGCGAGAGGTGGGCGGGCGAGAGCCCGGCGGCGCGGGACGCGGCCTCCAGGGTCAGGGAGGCACGGCGGCGCAGCTCGCGCAGTTGGGGTGCGACGACGGGAAGCTCGCCGGCCGCCCCCGGCTCGGAAGGGCTCGTACCCTCGACAGGGTTCATGCCTCCATTGAGCCGCAGCCTTGCCTCATGGGCAAATTCTTTGCCCATGAGGCAAAAGACCGATCCGTCGCACGAGCGGCGGGCCCAGAACCGCACTCACGGCAGACACGGGCCCAGACCGCACTACATCGCAGAGACGGGCCCAGACCGCGCTCACGGCCAGGAAGAGGGCGGGCCCAAGGCGCGAGCCCGCCCGTACATCGCGGCTAGCGGTTCGCCACCGCCTGCTTCACCAGCGTCTTTCCGAAGTCCCACATCAGCCCGCCTCCGCTGTGCGCGTCGTCCATCACCGCGGTGAAGGCCTCGACGAAGCGGTCGACGTCCTGCTCGCCGATGATCAGCGGCGGGATCAGCTTGATCACCTCCAGATGGTCGCCGGAGACCTGGGTGAGGATGCGGTGCCGTTGCAGCAGCGGGACGACCACCATCTGCGCGAACAGGCCCTTGCGCGCGGCCTGCAGCATCGTCCAGCGGCTGCGCAGCTTCAGCGACTTGGGCCGCCCGAACTCGATGCCGATCATCAGGCCCCGGCCGCGTACGTCGCTCAGCAGCTCGTACTTGTCGATCAGTGCCGCCAGCCGGGACGTGAGCCGCTCGCCGGTGGCACGCGCGTTGGCGACGATCTGCTCGTTCTCCATGACCGACAGCACGGCGAGACCGGCCGCCATGGCTTGCGCATTCGAGCCGAAACTCGCCGAGTGCACGAGGACCCGGTCCATCGACGAGTAGACCTTCTTGAAGATCCAGTCCTTGCCGAGGGTCGCACCGACCGGCACATAACCGCCGGAGAGCGCCTTCGCCACGCACACCAGGTCCGGCTCGACGCCCTCCTCGTGCTGGTAGGCGTAGAAGTCGCCGGTCCGTCCGAGCCCGGTCTGCACCTCGTCCGCGATGAGCAGCGCCTTGTGCTTGTGCAGCAGCTCCTGGGCGGCTCGCAGATATCCGGGCGGGGCCTCGTGCACGCCCTTGCCCTGGATGGGCTCGACGATGAGCGCCGCGACGTCGCCCTTCTTCAGCTCCCGTGCCAGGACATCGAGATCCCCGAGCGGGACAGGGGTGTCGGGCAGCAGCGGCGCGAAGCCGTCGCGGAAGCCGTCCTCGCCGTTCACGGACAGCGAGCCGGTGGTCAGGCCGTGGAAGGCGTGGGAGCAGTACAGGATCCGCGGCTTCCCGGTGGCGTACCGGGCGAACTTCAACGCGGTCTCGACCGCCTCCGTGCCGCTGTTGCCGAAGAAGACCCGGTCCAGGTGCGGGCTGTGGGCGAGCAGCTTCTCCGCGAGGAGCCCGGGCAGCGGCTGACAGTCGAACCGGGTGAGGTCGGCGAGCGAGGCGTCCAGGACGTCGTGCAGCGCCTGGCGGACGACGGGGTGATGGCGGCCCAGGCCCATCACCCCGAACCCGGCGAGCATGTCCAGGTAGTCGTTGCCGTCCGCGTCCCAGAAGTGGGCACCCTCGGCCCGCTCGTACACCTTGTCGAAGCCGATGGTGTGCAGCATGCGCGGGAGCTGGTGGTTCAGATACTTGGTGTGCAGCTCGTAGCGCTCGGCTCCGCGCTCGGCCAGCAGCGCGCCGAGGTCGAACTCCCGCTTCTGAGCAGGGTCGTTCATTCCTGTTTCTCCTTGGACAACTCATCCATGGACAGCTTGTCCTCGACCTTGGACAGCTCATCCTTGACGGCCAGGCCGGCGCTGATCCGCCCGGCGATCTCGACGGGCGTGAGACCTATGTCGGCCAGCACTTCACCGCGCTTGGCGTGTGCGAGGAACTGCTCCGGGATGCCGAACCGCCGTACGGGCACGTCGACTTCGGCGTCCCCGAGTGCCAGCGCGACCGCCGCGCCGACGCCCGCCGCCCGGCTGTTGTCCTCGACGACGGCGACGAGCCGGTGCTCGGCGGCGAGGCCGGGCAGCGACGGGTCGACGGGCTTGACCCAGCGCGGGTCGACGACCGTGCAGCCGATGCCGCGGGCTTCGAGCAGCTCGGCCGCCTGCAGACAGACCGGCGCCATGACACCGACGGCCACCAGGAGGACCTGCGGGGTCCCCGAAGAGCGATGCAGGACATCCAGCCCGCCCACATGGTCCACGGCCGGAATCGCCGGTCCCACGGACTCCTTCGGGAAGCGGATCAGCGTCGGCGCGTCGTCGACGGCGACCGCCTCGCGCAGCTGGGCCCGCAGCTGGTCGGCGTCGCGCGGCGCGGCGATCCTGAGGCCCGGCACGACCTGGAGGATCGACATGTCCCACATGCCGTTGTGCGACGCCCCGTCGACTCCCGTGACCCCGGCCCGGTCGAGGACGAAGGTCACGCCGCAGCGGTGCAGCGCGACGTCCATGAGGAGCTGGTCGAAAGCACGGTTGAGGAAGGTGGCGTAGACGGCGACGACGGGATGGAGGCCGCCGGTGGCGAGCCCCGCGGCCGAGACCGTGGCGTGCTGCTCGGCGATCCCGACGTCCCACACCCGGTCGGGGAACTTCTCGGCGAACTTCCCGAGTCCCACAGGGTGCAGCATGGCCGCCGTGATCGCCACGACATCGTCCCGCTCCTCGCCGATCCGCACGATCTCGTCCCCGAACACCGAGGTCCAGGAAGGCCCGTTGGAGGGCGCGAGGGGCTCGCAGGTGAGCGGGTCCATCACACCGACCGTGTGGAAGTGGTCCTCCTCGTGCGCGAGGGCGGGCTCGTAGCCTCGGCCCTTCTCCGTCAGACAGTGAATGAGCACGGGCCCGTGGAAGCGTTTCGCGCGCCGCAGCGCCGACTCGACGGCCCCCACGTCGTGCCCGTCGATCGGCCCGACGTACTTGAGCCCGAGGTCCTCGAACATGCCCTGCGGGGCGAACGCGTCCTTGAAGCCCTTCTTCGCTCCGTGCAGCGATTCGTAGATGGTGTTTCCGACGACGGGTGTGCGCAGCAGCACGTCCTTGCCCCAGGCGAGGACCTTCTCGTAACTGTCCGTCGTACGCAGGGTCGCGAGGTGATTGGCAAGCCCGCCGATGGTCGGCGCGTAAGAGCGTTCGTTGTCGTTGACGACGATGATCAGCGGGCGGTCCTTGGCGGCGGCGATGTTGTTCAGCGCCTCCCACGCCATGCCGCCGGTGAGGGCGCCGTCGCCAATGACCGCGACGACGTGGCCCTTCTCGCCCTGCACCTGACGGGCCTTGGCGAGCCCGTCCGCCCAGCCGAGCGCCGTGGAGGCGTGGCTGTTCTCGATGATGTCGTGCTCGGACTCCTCACGCGAGGGGTAGCCCGACAGGCCGCCCTTGCCACGCAGCTTGGAGAAGTCCTGACGTCCCGTCAGCAGCTTGTGTACGTAGCTCTGGTGGCCGGTGTCCCACAGGATGCGGTCGACGGGTGACTCGAAGGCCCGGTGGAGCGCGATGGAGAGTTCCACCACTCCCAGATTGGGCCCGAGGTGACCGCCGGTCCTGGCGACCGCGTGCACCAGGAACTCCCGTATCTCGTCGGCCAGTTCACCGAGTTCCGCCTCGGACAGCGCCTTCAGGTCGCGTGGTCCCCGGATGTTCTCCAGAATCGTCACGCTCGGGCCCCCTCTCGGTCCGTGCTGATCAACTCACGATGACGGCCGGTTCTCCGGACGCGACGCCGTCGTTCTCCATCTGCTCGGCGATCTTCATCGCCTCGTCGATGAGGGTCTCGACGATCTTCGACTCGGGTACGGTCTTGATGACCTCGCCCTTGACGAAGATCTGCCCCTTGCCGTTGCCGGAGGCGACCCCCAGGTCCGCCTCCCGCGCCTCTCCGGGGCCGTTGACGACGCAGCCCATGACCGCGACGCGCAACGGGACCTCCATCCCCTCCAGACCGGCCGTGACCTCGTCGGCCAGCTTGTACACATCGACCTGGGCGCGCCCGCAGGACGGGCACGAGACGATCTCCAGACGCCGCTGGCGCAGCCCGAGCGACTCCAGGATCTGGATGCCGACCTTGACCTCCTCGGCGGGCGGGGCGCTCAAGGACACCCGGATGGTGTCCCCGATCCCCTCGCTGAGCAGCGCCCCGAAGGCGACGGCCGACTTGATGGTCCCCTGGAACGCCGGACCGGCTTCCGTCACACCGAGGTGCAGCGGATAGTCGCACTGCGCCGCCAGCTGACGGTAGGCGTTGACCATCACCACCGGGTCGTTGTGCTTCACCGAGATCTTGATGTCCCTGAAGCCGTGCTCCTCGAAGAGCGACGCCTCCCACAGCGCCGATTCGACGAGCGCCTCGGGCGTCGCCTTCCCGTACTTGTGCAGCAGCCGCCGGTCGAGGGAGCCCGCGTTGACACCGATCCGGATCGGCGTGCCGTGATCCTTCGCGGCCCGCGCGATCTCCTTCACCTTGTCGTCGAACTGCTTGATGTTGCCGGGGTTCACCCGCACCGCCGCACAGCCCGCCTCGATCGCGGCGAACACGTACTTCGGCTGGAAGTGGATGTCCGCGATCACCGGGATCTGCGACTTGCGGGCGATGGTGGCGAGGGCGTCCGCGTCGTCCTGCGTGGGGCAGGCGACACGGACGATCTGGCAGCCGGACGCGGTGAGTTCCGCGATCTGCTGCAAGGTGGCGCCGATGTCCGACGTACGCGTCGTCGTCATCGACTGCACCGACACGGGTGCGCCGCCCCCGACCGCCACCGGTCCGACCTGGATCTGCCGCGAGATGCGGCGCTCCGCGATCGGTCGGACCGGCACCTCGGGGAGGCCCAAGGAAACGGCGGTCATGACGTCACCCGCGGCTTTCCGTGAAGGTCTCACGGGCTGCGCGCAGCGACTCCTTGAGGGAGCCCATGGTGGCGAGGACGGCGGTCGGCTCGTAGCCGCAGTGCGCCATGCAGTTGGCGCACCGGTCGTCCTTGCCGCGGCCGTACGCGTCCCAGTCGGTCTCTTCCAGGAGCTGCTTGTACGTCTGTACGTACCCGTCGCTCATCAGGTAGCAGGGCTTCTGCCAGCCGAAGAGCGAGTAGCTGGGGATCGCCCAGGCGGTGCACGGGAAGTCGACCTTGCCCTCCAGGAAGTCCAGGAAGAGCGGGCTCTGGTTGAGCCGCCAGCGGCGCCGGTTGCCGCCCGCGAAGGCCTTCTTGAACAGCTCACGGGTCTGCTGTACGCCGAGGAAGTGCTCCTGGTCGGGGGCCTTCTCGTAGGCGTAGGCGGGCGAGAGCATCATCTCGTCCACCTTCAGGTCGTCGTTGAGGAAGTTGAGGACCTCGATGATGGTCTGCGGGGTGTCGGTGTTGAAGAAGGTCGAGTTGGTGGTGACGCGGAAGCCGCGCCGCTTGGCCTCCTTGATGGCTTCGACCGCCTCGTCGAAGGTGCCCTCCTTGGCCACCGACTCGTCGTGCCGCTCGCGCAGCCCGTCGATGTGCACGGCCCACGCGAAGTAGGGCGAGGGCTTGAACTTGTCCATCTTCTTGCGCATCAGCAGCGCGTTGGTGCACAGGAAGACGAACTTCTTCTTGGCCACCAACTGCCGCACGATCTCATCGATCTGCGGGTGCATCAGCGGCTCGCCGCCGGCGATGGACACCATCGGCGCACCGGACTCAAGTACCGCTCCCACGGCCTGGGCCACGGGCATGCGCTGCTTGAGCACTCCCGCCGGGTGCTGGATCTTGCCGCAGCCCTCGCACTTGAGGTTGCACGCGAAGAGCGGTTCCAACTCGACCAGCAGCGCGAACTTGTCCCGCTTCTTGAGCTTCTGTTCAAACAGGTACGCAGCGACCTTCATGGACTGCCGAAGCGGCATGGCCATCTGGCTCACCTCCGAGGGAGCAACAAAGAACGGTGCCATTCAAAAAAAGCGGGAAGCACGGCACGAAGAACACGGAAAGCTGATATTCCACCGCGCACCGTGCCGATACGGACGAGTTCATGTTCTGGAGCGTCCACGACCACTCGGACGGCCGCAACCGGGCGCGCGCCCGTGCGCACGGCGCCGTGCAGTGTGGATGCCGACTCCATGTCGACCGCGATTGCGCCGGTCGCGAGCAGATCCGACCGTTCGTGACCGCGGACGACGTGATCGGAGCCGGTGAGGGGTCCCGTGTGGACCGTGCGCCCGGGCACGGCGCGCACGAGTTCCTTGACGAGCAGATCGACGCCTACGCAGGGGGTGTTGCCGCGCGGGTCCCGGGTCTCCTCGGCGACGACCAGGTCACCGGGGTGCATGCCCGGGGCGAGGCCCGCGCAGAAGCCCGTGGCCAGGACCGCGGCCTCGCGCAGCGCCGGGTCGGCGAGCACCCGGGTGATCGAGCGTTCGGCCGCCTTGGGCCCCATGCCCGTACGCAGCACGGTGACGGGCCCGTCGGCCCCGGTGCGGTCGCCGCTGCGCAGGGCGAGGTGCTCGATGCCGAGCGCGCAGGCGATCAGCAAAGGGGACGGGTCGGGCTTGCTGCTCATCAACCCCCCTGGGCCTCGGCGAAGGGCTCGCCGTGCACGTACCGGCCGAGCGCGGTGAGTGGGAAGACCTGCCGGTAGAGGTGGTAGTTGATCGAGAAGTCCCACGGGAAGCCGGTTCCCGTGAAGTACGGCTCGTCCCAGGAGCCGTCCGCCAGCTGGGTCTCCGCGAGCCACTCGACCCCGCGCTCCACGGCCTTGGAGTCGCGCTCCCCTGCGGCCAGCAGGGCGAGAAGGGCCCAGCCGGTCTGCGAGGCGGTCGAGGCGCCCCGTCCGCTCCACTCGGCGACGTCGTGGTAGGAGCGCAGGTCCTCGCCCCAGCCCCCGTCGTCGTTCTGGACGGCCTCCAGCCAGGCCACGGCCCGGCGGATCGCCGGGTGCGAGGCGGGCAGTCCGGCGGCGACCAGTGCGGGCACCACCGACCCTGTTCCGTATACGTAGTTGACGCCCCAGCGCCCGAACCAGGATCCGTTCGGCTCCTGGTGGGCGAGCAGCCACTCGATGCCCCGGCGGGTACGCAGGTCGTGCGAGAGGCCCTCCACCGCGAGCATCTCGACCACATGGGCGGTGACATCCGCGGACGGCGGGTCGATGACCTCCCCGAAGTCGCAGAAGGGAAGCCGGTTCGGGAACGCGCTGGTGTTGTCGACGTCGAAGGCGCCCCAGCCGCCGTCCTTGGACTGCATGCCGAGGTTCCAGCGCACCCCGCGCCCGATGGCGTTCTCGACACGCTCCGGGTCGTGGTGCTTGACGCGGCGCAGCGCCAGGGCCACCTCGGCGGTGTCGTCGATGTCGGGGTAGTTGTCGTTGTGGAACTCGAACGCCCAGCCGCCCGGGGGCAGCCCGGGCCGCTTGACCGCCCAGTCTCCGGGCCGGACGATCTCCTCGCCGAGCATCCAGTCCGCGGCCTTCACGAGCTGCGGATGGTCGGCGGGGACGCCCGCGTCGGCAAGCGCGATGGTCGCGAGGCATGTGTCCCACACCGGCGACTGGCAGGCCTCGATCATCCGGGCACCGTCCTCGCGCCACACGGCGAAACGGTCCAGCGAGGCCAACCCCTCACGCATCACCGGGTGTTCGAGGTCGTAGCCGAGCAGATGCAGGGCGATGACCGAGTACACGGCGGGCGGCTGGATGCCTCCCCAGCAGCCGTCGTTCTCCTGCCGCTCGATGATCCAGCGCGCTGCCGAGTTCATCGCGGCCCTGCGCAGCCGACGCGGCGCGACCTTGCGGTACTGGTGCAGCGCCTTGTCGAGGCGCTGGAAGGCGCCGTCCCAACTCGCCACGGGTGCCAGGGGCTTGACCGGATTGGGATGAGCGGCGTCGGTGTGCAGCTCGTCGAGCGGGAACGGCGCGGGCCGCACCGGACGCTTCGCCGAGACGATGGTGAGCGGCACGATCGTCTGCCGCGCCCAACACCCGAAGTCGTAGATGTTGAGCGGCATCCACTTGGGGAAGTAGATGAGCTCCGGCGGGAGTTCGGGCAGGTCGTCCCACTTCCACCAGCCGAACAGAGCGAGCCAGATCCGGGTGAAGACACGGGCCGAGGCGATGCCCCCGCGCTCACGGATCCACGCGGACGCCTTCGCCATGTGGGGCTCGTCCGGGGCGTCCCCGGCCATCCGCAGGGCGACGTACGCCTCGATGGTGGTGGAGAGTTCGCCGGGCCCGCCGTAGAAGGTCGCCCAGGTGCCGTCGTCGCGCTGTTCCCCACGAATGAACAGCCCGGCGGCGCGCGTGGTCGACTCGTCGCGGATGCCCAGGAACTGACGGAGGAGCAGGTCCTCGGCGTCCATCGTGACGTTCGTCTCGAGGTCGCCCTTCCACCAGCCCTCGGCGTCCTGCCGCGACAGCAGGAAGTCCGTGGCGCGCTGTATCGCGCGCGTGGCGGCGTCTCGGGTCTCGACTGTCCCGGCCGCCACGGGAGTCGTCGCAATGTGTGTTTCGCTGGCCGAGGCAGCGCGGGGCGGCAGGGCCCCGGTGCTTCCGTCGGTCGTCGCTGTCATGGCTTCCCCTTCGTGCAGTGGTACGTCTCTGCTGGGTCCGCCGTCGGCCGGTGCTTCGCTCTCCCGCGGCACCGGCCGGCGACTACGCGAGGTTCATTCGACCGATAGTGATCATCTCTTCCGTACGACGACGAAGTCGGCGAGCGCCACGAACTGGGCCCGCACCTGGTCGGGCATCCGGACGGCGTCCAGGGCCCCGATGGCGATGGTGTGCTGGCGACGCGCCTCCTGGGCGGTCCACTCACGGCCGCCCGCCTCCTCGATGAGCGCGGCCCGCGCGGCGAACTCCTCCTCGGAGAAGTTCTCGAAGTCGCTGGCCTTGGCGTCCTCGGCGAGCAGTTCGCCGAGGCGCTCGGAGGCGGGCCCGCCCGCGGCGAGCGCGGCCACGACCGGCAGGGACTTCTTGCGCTGGCGCAGATCGCTCCAGGTCTGCTTTCCGGTGGCCACCGGGTCGCCCCAGATGCCGAGGAGGTCGTCGACGGCCTGGAAGGCCAGGCCGAGGTGGTAGCCGTACTTCTCCAGCGTGTCGGCGGTGAAGTCGTCGGCGCCGCCGAGCACCGCGCCGATGGAGCAGGCACAGGCGAGCAGGGCGCCCGTCTTGTTGCCCTCCATCTCCAGGCACTCCTCGACGGTGACCCGGTCGCGGTGCTCGTAGGAGATGTCCTGGGCCTGACCGTCGATCAGGGCACGGGTCGCGCTGGTGAGGCGGCGCGTGGCACGGCCCGCCTCGACGGTGCCGAGCTCCAGCAGGATCTCGTTGGCCAGCGCGAACAGGGCGTCGCCGACGAGGATGGCCTGAGCGGGCCCGTGCACCTTCCAGACGGTGTCGCGGTGGCGGCGCTGTTCGTCACCGTCCATCAGGTCGTCGTGCAGCAGTGAGAAGTTGTGCACCAGTTCAACGGCGACCGCACCCGGCACGCCCACCTCGGGGGCGGCACCGGCGGCCTGCGCGGACAGGACGGCGAGCGCGGGGCGTACGGCCTTGCCGCCGTCGCCGTCCGCGGGGTTGCCCTCGGCGTCGATCCAGCCGAAGTGGTAGGCGGCGACGGTGTCCATGGGCGCCGCCAGGCGGTCGACGGCCGCCTTCAGCACCGGTGTGGCCAGGGTCCGGCCGCGCTCAAGGAGCGCGGTCACGTCCACCGCGTCGGCAGCCGTTTCGGCCGGGGGCACAGTGGGCACAGTCTCTCCTCTTGTTGCGATACCGGGGGTGCGGGGGCCTGCCGTGCTCTGATCGAGCGTCATGCCGCCTCCTCGAAGAGTTCGAAGAGGTGATCGCGGGGCCGGCCCAGGGCGCCCAGCGCGGCGCCCGCCGCACTGACACCACTGCGGACCGCACTCTCCATGGTCGCGGGCCACCCGGTGGCGGTCCACGATCCGGCCAGGTACAGGCCGGGGGCTTTGGTGCGGGCGCCGGGCCGCAGCCGCCCGACGCCGGGGGTGGGGGCGAACGTCGCCGTGCGCTCCCGGGTCACGAAGAAGTCCTTCACCGCCGCGCCGCGCGCGGCGGGCAGCAGCCGCTCCAGCTCCGGCAGATAGCGCTCGCGCAGTACGGAGACGGGCTCGTCGATCTCGTCCTTGGCGGCCGACTGCGAGAGGGCCAGGTACTGCCCCTCGCGCAGCCCGGACGCCTCGGTGCGGTCGAAGACCCACTGCACCGGGGAGCCCAGCGCGGCGAAGAACGGCCTGCTGAGCACCTTCCGGTCGTAGACGACATGGACGTTGAGGATCGGCGCGGTGCCGATCTCGAGGAGCCGCTCAGGAGCGTCGAGCGCACCCTCGGGCAGCAGATCGTGGGCCTCGCGCTGGGGTACGGCGAGGACGACCGCGTCGGCTTCGATGCTCTCGCCGGGAACCTGAACGCTCCAACGCCCGTTCTCGTTGGGGGAGATGGAGGTGACGCGTGTACGGACCTCGGTACGGACGCCCGCGGAGTCGAGCGCCTTGCGGGTCAGAGTGTCGTGCAGTTCGCCCAGCGGGACGCGTGCCCAGCCGATGTCGGCCGCGCCCGGGTCGGACAGCAGACCGGTCTTGAACACCATCGCGGCGAGCCCGAGCGAAGCATCCGAGGCCACCGCGTTGAGGGTGGCGACCCCCACGAGGTCCCACAGTGCTTCGACGGCACGCTGCGACTGACCGTGCTCGGCGAGCCAGCTGCCGAAGTTCTGCGCGTCGAGCGCCGGATCGGCGAGATCCAGGCCCTTGAGCGCCAGCGCGGCACGCCCGACCTTGGCGCGCTCGGCGAGCGACAGATGCTGATACGTCGCGAGGCTGCGCGCCAGATGCAGTGGTACGGGCAGCGCGGTGCGGCCGATTCTGCCGAGCCGTCGCCCGGGTTTGCCCTCGGCGTCGAGAACGGGCACGTCGAGACGATCCTGCAGCGGCGCCAGCGAGGCTCCGTCGACGCGGTCGAGGAACCAGCGGTAGGCGGTGCAGCAGCGCAGATACACATGCTGTCCGTTGTCCACGGTGAGATCGCCGCGCTGGAAGGAGAACGCGAGACCGCCGAGCCGCGGCCGCCCTTCGAGCAGGGTCACGCGCACCCCGGCGTCGGCCAGCGCCAGCGCTGTGGTGATCCCGGCGAGCCCGCCGCCGACCACCACAGCGGTCGCGCCAGAGCTGCCCGCGGGCTGCGTGACCTCGCTCATCGTGCACCCTCCCCCAGGGACCCGCCGCGATGATTGAACCGTGCACGGCAGGTCGTTGCAGTCAGGGACGCCACGCGGCTCCGGAGGGTTGCGTGCCGCTTTTCGTCGATGGAATCACCTTGGCCCAAATTGTCCATCAAGTGCGCCTCCTGACGGTGCGGCGGGACACATGCCGGGCGTCGAGGCCGGAGAGGCCGCGCACCGCGACATACGCCTTCTCGCGTCCGGGCAATGAGACCCGACCGCGCAGCACGGCCTCCGGCTCGCGCTCGATGCGGTCGAGGAGGCGGCGGTAGATGCCTGCCATCGCCGCGACACAGGCGCCGCTGCGCCGGTCCAGCATGGGCAGCAGTCGGTAGCCCTCGGCGAAAAGAGCGCGGGCCCGACGCACTTCGAAGTGCACGAGGCCCGCGAAGTCGGAGCCCTCCGGTGGAGTCGGCCCGTTGAACCCGGCCGAGCAGCCGAACTTGGCGAGGTCGTCGGCGGGCAGGTAGGTACGCCCGCCCTCGGCGTCCTCGCGTACGTCCCGCAGGATGTTGGTGAGTTGGAGCGCGAGCCCGAGTGTGTCGGCGTACTCCGGCGCGCGCTCGGCGCCGCGCGCCCCCGGTTCCGTACCGAACACGCCGAGCGAGAGCCGCCCGATCGCCCCGGCCACACAGCGGCAGTAGACCTTCAGGTCGTCCCAGGTCTCGTACGTCTCGCCGCGTACGTCCATGAGGACGCCGTCGATGAGTTCATCGAGGCCGGCGAGGGGCACCGGGAAGTGCGAGGCGGTGTGGCTGAGGGCGACCGCGACCGGGTCGGTGTCGTCCTCGTCGACGGAGCCGTCGCGCACCCGGGCGAGCAGTGCCCGGGTGTCCTCGAGGCGGGCCGCCTTGACGTCCGATGCGAGCGCGCCGTCGCCGATGTCGTCGACACGCCGCGAGAACGCGTAGAGCGCCGACATCGCACGGCGCTTGGGCGTCGGCAGAAGTCTGATGCCGTACGCGAAATTACGGGCCTGCTGACCGGTGACTGCCTCGCAGTAGCTGTACGCGGCGAGTACCGGTGCGGACACGTGTTGTTCCGACTCCACGGTCCGGATCACCCCTCTCCTCGCAGAGTCACTCCCACCTCGCGCAGCAACTGGAGCTTGCCGGGCTTGGGCGGGCCGGGAAGTACGTCGTATTCGGCGGCGGCAATCGCACGGATTGCCGCCCTTCCCCCCGCAATGAACCCCGCGAGCAGCAGCTTCAGCCTGCCGTGGACGCTACCCACGAGGGGGGTGCCTTCATTCAGGAGGTTCAAGGCGCGTTCTGCTTCGTATGCAACCAATGCTCGTACCGATGCGCCTGCTGTGGCAGCGGCGAGATCCGCCTCCTGGACGTGGAAGCGCTTCATGTCCTCGGCAGGCAGGTAGACACGGTCGCGGCCGAGGTCCTCGGCGACGTCCTGGAGGTGTTCGACGATCTGCAGCGCCGTGCACACCGCGTCGGAGAGGCGGACACGCTCGGGCGTGGAGGTGCCGGTGACGGAGAGGACCAGGCGGCCGACGGGGTTGGCGGACAGCTCGCAGTAGGCGACGAGGTCGTCGTAGGTCTCGTACCGCTTGACGAGTTGGTCCTGGCGGTTGGCCGCGATCAGGCCGAGGAAGGGCTCGGGGGTGAGGCCGGCGCGACGGACCGTGGGCTGGAGCCGGCACAGCAAGGGGTGGCGCGGGGTCGAGTCGAACACGCGGTGAAGATCGGCTTCGAAGGCGTCAAGGAGAAGGAGGCGGTCCTCGGCCTCCGCGGGCGACACGCCGAGGAGGCGGGCGTCCGCGCCGCCCGGGGCGAGGTCGCCGTCACCGATGTCGTCGACGAGACGCGCGAAGCCGTAGACGGCCATCAGGTCGTCGCGCCAGGCCCTTGGCAGGAAGAAGGGCGCCACGGGGAAATTCTCGTCCGCAGCCTTGTCGAGGGTGTCACGCTCCGGATCGCCGGTGCGCGCCGTCCCGGCTTCGGTCACCGCTCGCCGCCCGGCGCGGAGACGGCACACGCATCGCGGAGCTGGAGACTTTCCGTAGCCATTGCCGTCACATCTCCCGTTCTACACTGCCGACCCAATAGTGCCCATTTCGGACACGCCGCCCGGAGGTCCGCGCAGCGCGCCGGTGCCGGGTGTCGCGCATTATCGCCCTACTTGCCGTGAATCAGCACCGGTACAGCTTACGTTGTACAACGCGGCACGCTCCGTCGGGGTGTCCTGCACATCACAACAACACACCGATTGGCGTCAAGATTCCTAAGGCCAGCAGGAGTTGGCGTTTCCTTTGCAGACGCAGGGCCCCGCCGAAGAGTTCCGGCGGGGCCCTGGGCGAAATGGGCTACTTGCCCGTGAACTTCTCGTACTCCTTGAGGACCTCTTCGGTCGGGCCGTCCATGCGCAGCTCACCGCGCTCCAGCCAGAGCACGCGGTCGCAGGTGTCGCGGATCGACTTGTTGTTGTGACTGACCAGAAACACGGTGCCGGCGGACTTACGGAGCTCGCGGATGCGCTCCTCGGAGCGCTTTTGGAACTTGCGGTCGCCGGTGGCGAGGGCCTCGTCGATCATCAGGACGTCGTGGTCCTTGGCGGCCGCGATGGAGAAGCGGAGGCGGGCCGCCATGCCGGACGAGTAGGTGCGCATGGGGAGGGTGATGAAGTCGCCCTTCTCGTTGATGCCCGAGAAGTCGACGATCTCCTGGTAGCGCTCCTTGATCTGCTCGCGGGACATGCCCATCGCGAGCCCGCCCAATATGACGTTCCGCTCGCCCGTCAGGTCGTTCATCAGGGCCGCGTTCACGCCGAGCAGCGAGGGCTGGCCGTCGGTGTAGACCTTGCCCTTCTCGGCGGGGAGCAGGCCGGCGATGGCCCGCAGGAGCGTGGACTTGCCGGAGCCGTTCGAACCGATCAGGCCGATGGCCTCGCCGCGGTACGCGGTGAAGGAGACACCACGGACGGCGTGCACCTTGCGGACCCCGCGCTCCTCGCCGCCGCGCTTGAGGATGCGGCTGAGGGCGGCGGTGGCACTGCCCTTGCCGGTCTTGGCGCCGTTGACGCGATAGACGATGTGCAGCTCGTCCGCGATGACGGTGGGGACGTGAGACGTCTGCTCAGCCACGGCCGTACCTCTCTTCAGCCTTCCAGAAGTACACGAACCCGCCGACGGCGACGACCACGGCCCAGAAGAGCGCGATGGCCCACACGTGCGGCGGCAGGTTCGCCGATCCGTACCCGTCGATGAGCGCGTAGCGCATCAGGTCCATGTAGACGGCGGCCGGGTTCGCCTGCAGCGCGCGGGCGATCCACTCCGGTCGGCCGGCGAGCATGGTGCTGATGGAGAACATGACACCGGACGCGTACATCCACGTACGCAGGATGAACGGCATCAGCTGGGCCAGGTCCGGCGTCTTGGCGCCCATCCTGGCCACGATCAGGGCGAGGCCCGTGTTGAAGAGGAACTGCAGGACGAGCACCGGGATGATCAGCAGCCAGGACAGGCCCGGGTAGCTGCCGAAGGCGATCGCCACGACGAACAGCACGATCATCGAGAAGAGCAGCTGCTGGAGCTGCTGGAGCGCGAAGGAGATGGGCAGCGAGGCGCGCGGGAAGTGCAGCGCGCGCACCAGCCCCAGGTTGCCGGAGATCGCGCGGACGCCGGCCATGATCGAGCTCTGCGTGAACGTGAAGACGAAGACGCCCGTCACCAGGAACGGGATGTACACGTCGTGCGACATACCGCGGTTGGCCTTCAGGATGAGGCCGAAGATCAGGTAGTAGACGCCCGCGTTCAGCAGCGGGGTCGCCACCTGCCACAGCTGACCCAGCTTGGCCTGGCTGTACTGGGCGGTGAGCTTCGCCTGCGAGAAGGCGAGGATGAAGTGGCGCCGCCCCCAGAGCTGACGCACGTACTCGACGAGTCCAGGCCGGGCGCCGCTGACCGCGAGCCCGTACTTGGAGGCCATCTCGGCCGCGGAGAGCCCGTCATCGGGCGACGGTCGGTCGCTCACCGCGACTCCGCCGTCATGCGTTGTCTCACTCACAAGTGGAAACTTTCGTCTTCAAGATGCGCACAGCCTGGTCGGGCGTAGGCATGAGCCAGGGACCGGGGTACGGCCACGAATGCTCTCAGAAATGAGCTTGTCAGATGACAGGAGGTCGGCCCAGTCGAGTCAGCCGCCACACCGTACGCCACTTCATGGGGCGCCGGGGGCCGCATGGACTGGTCCAGCCTTCCTTGAAGCCGCCGAACCACGCCCTGAGGGCCGCTCCCGAGGGGCGGCGCAGCAGCGTCAGGAGCATCCAGACGCCGAGGTAGACGGGGACGAGCGGCGCCGGAAGGTTCCGGCGCGCGAGCCAGACGCGGTTGCGGGCCACCATGCGGTGGTAGACCGCGTGCCGCGAGGGCGCGGTCGTCGGGTGGTACAGCACCATGTCGGACCGGTAGTCGATCATCCAGCCCGCGTCGAGGGCCCGCCATGCCAGGTCGGTTTCCTCGTGGGCGTAGAAGAATTCGTCCGGAAGCCCGCCGACTTCGGCGAGGACCTTCGTACGGACCGCGTTGGCGCCGCCGAGGAAGGTGGTGACGCGTGAGTTGCGCATCGGGTCCGAGGCGCGCAGCCGCGGGACGTGGCGGCGCTGGGTCTCGCCGGTCTCGGGGTCGGCGATCCGGAAGCTGATGATGCCGAGCTCCGGGTCGGCGGCGAAGGCCTGGCGGCACAGCTCGGCGGTGTCGTGGTGCGCGAGCAGGCCGTCGTCGTCCAGGAAGAGCAGGATGTCGACTTCGGTGCCGCCGGGGCCGAAGGCCTCGATGCCGACGTTGCGGCCGCCGGGTATGCCGAGGTTCTCGGGCAGTTCGACGGTGCGTGTGCCTTCGGGGACGTCCGGGACGGGCGAGCCGTTGCCGACCACGACCACCTCGACCCGGTCGCCGTCCTGCTTGGCGACGGAGTCCAGCAGGGCTCGGAGCTCGTCGGGGCGGTTGCCCATGGTGATGATGACCGCGCCGACCTTCATCGGGGCGCTCACTTCAGCCTGCTCGAGGCGAGGATGGACACGAGATGCAGCACGGTCTGCAGGAGCGCGATGCCGGCGAGCACCGCGACGCCGAGCCGGGAGAAGAACAGGTCGCCGCGCACCTGGTCCAGGACCGCCAGGACCAGGATCAGCAGGGACGCCTCGATGCCGAGCACCAGCCGGTGGAACTTCAGCGCCGCGGCGGCCCTGCGGGCGAGCGCCATGCCGGACGAGCGCGGCTCGGACGCCGCCTCCTTGACCGGCGGCAGCCCGCCCTGGTGACGGGCGACGCCGACGAGATCGGTCTCGGCCTTGATCAGGATCGCGCCGAGGGCGGCCAGGGTGCCGAGGAAGGCCCAGAGCCAGTCGATCCGCCCGGAGCCCCAAGGATCGGCGGCGCGCAGGCCGAAGCCGACGAGCACCGCGGCGTCGGTCAGATAGGCGCCGACCCGGTCCAGGTAGACCCCGCCGAGCGAGAACTGCTGCTTCCAACGCGCGATCTCGCCGTCGACGCAGTCGAGCAGCAGATAGAGCTGGACCATCAGCACGCCGAGCACGGCGCCCGCGATCCCGGGCACCAGCAGGGCCGGGGCCGCGAGCACACCGAAGAGGGTCATCAGGTACGTGAGCTGGTTGGGCGTGATCCTGGTGTTCACCAGGTAGCGGTCGCAGCGCAGCGAGATCTCTCGCATGTACAGGCGTCCCGCCCAGTGCTCACCGCTGCGCCGGTCCTTCACCCCTGCGGGGTGAACGACGGGGCGGAGTTCAGCTACCGATGGCCTTGGCATAGTCGGAGTAGATGTCCTTGATCTGGTCGGTTTTCAGGTCGAGGTGTTCGAGGATCGTGTAGCGGCCGGGCCGGGTCTGCGGAGCGAACTCCACGACCTGCACGAACTCGTCCACGGTGAAGCCGATCTCCTCCGGCAGCACCGGCAGCCCGTGCCGGTGCAGCACCTCGGCCATGTACGCCGACTCCTCGTGGGCGCCCCGCAGGTACATCGCGAAGGTCGCGCCCAGGCCGCACTGCTCGCCGTGGCTCGCCGCGCGCTTGGGGAAGAGGAGGTCGAAGGCGTGGTTGATCTCGTGGCAGGCGCCGGACGCGGGGCGCGAGTCGCCGGAGATCGACATCGCCACACCGGTGAGGACGAGCGCCTCGGCCAGCACCTGGAGGAAGTCGTTGTCCCCGATCCCGCCCGGGTGCCGCAGCACCGCCTCGCCCGCCTGACGGGCCATCGCCGCGGCGAGACCGTCGATCTTCTCGCCGTTGACGCGGTTCGCCAGCTCCCAGTCCGCGATCGCGGAGATGTTGGAGACGGCGTCGCCGATGCCGGAGCGCACGAACCGCACCGGGGCCTCGCGGATCACATCGAGGTCGATGACGACCGCGATCGGGTTCGGCACACCGTACGAGCCGCGGCCCGCGTCGTTGTCGAGGGTCGCGACGGGCGAGCACAGGCCGTCGTGGGCGAGGTTCGTGGGCACCGCGACCAGCGGGAGGCCGACACGAGCCGCGGCGAACTTCGCGCAGTCGATGATCTTGCCGCCGCCCAGGCCCACGACCGCGTCGTAGTGCCCGGACTTGATGGCACCGGCCAGCCGGATCGCGTCGTCGAGGGTGCCGCCGCCGACCTCGTACCAGGTGGCGCCGGGCAGGGCCGGGGCGATCCGCTCGCGCAGCTTGGCGCCGGAGCCGTTGCTGACCGCGACGGCGAGCTTGCCCGAGTGCGAGATCCGCTGGTCGGAGAGCACACTCGCCAGGTCGTCCAGGGCACCCGGACGGATGTCGACGACGACCGGCGAGGGGATGAGCCTCGTCAGTACTGGCACGCGATCTCACGTCCCTTGGCGAGGTCGTCGTGGTTGTCGATCTCGACCCACTTGACGTCACCGATCGGCGCGACATCGATCTTGAAGCCGCGGTTGACGAGCTCCTGGTAGCCGTGCTCGTAGAACTGCTGCGGGTCCGTCTCCCACACCGTCTTCAGGGCGTCGGCCAGCTCGGCGGCGGCCTCGCCCTCGATGAGGGTGACACCGATGTACTCGCCGGAGGCCTCGGACGGCTCCATGAGCTTGGTGATCTTCTGGACGCCCTTGTCGGGGTCCACGACGACCTTCATCTCCTCGTCGGCGAGCTTCTTCACCGTGTCGAGGGCGAGGATGATCCGCTTGCCGTCGCCGCGGGCGGCGAGCAGCGTCTGCTCGACGGAGACCGGGTGCACGGTGTCGCCGTTGGCGAGGATCACACCGTCCTTGAGGGCGTCACGGCCGCACCACAGGGAGTAGGCGTTGTTCCACTCCTCGGCCTTGTCGTTATCGATGAGGGTGAGCTTGAGGCCGTACTTCTCCTCGAGGGCCGCCTGCCGCTCGTACACGGCTTCCTTGCGGTAGCCGACGATGATGCCGACCTCGGTCAGACCGATCTCGGCGAAGTTGCCGAGGGTGAGGTCCAGGACCGTGATGCTGTCCTCTATGCCCGCAGGACCAACCGGTACGAGAGCCTTGGGGAGGCTGTCGGTGTAGGGGCGCAGACGCCGTCCGGCGCCGGCCGCCAGCACGAGGCCGATCATGCGGGTTCTCCTTCATCGTGTACGGCGGGCGCCCCGGAGGACACCCAGAAGCGGATGCTCTCGATGAGCACCAGCAGGGCGACGGCCACGGCGAGCACCGTGAGCGCGACCTTGAACTGTGCGGCGGTGAGCAGCGCGGCCAGGACGGTGACCAGCAGCGTCCTGCCTTCGTGCCCGCCGATCGCCCGCACCAGCCAGTGCGGGGGGGCTCCGGCGTTGCCGCGGATGCGGTACACCGTGTCGTAGTGATGGTAGGCGACCGCGGCCACCAGACCGAAAGCCGCAGGAAGCGCTCCGTTCACGTCGGCTTTGGCGGCCAGTACCAGAACGGTGAGGTATTCGGCGGCGCGGAAGAACGGCGGGACGAGCCAGTCGAGGGCGCCCTTGAGGGGCCGCGCGAGGGCCACGGGGGACAGAAGTACGTAGATCACGGCGCCCAGAACGGGCCACCAGCTGCCGTACGGGGCGAGCGCCGCGCCGAGCACCACGAGGGCTCCGGCGACGAAGGCCACGTACGCCGGACCGCGGCTCAGCACGCCGCGCGTGAAGCGCGTCAGGAACTCGGCGAGCGGGCCGGAGTCGGCGAGGTCGGCGAGGGCGGTGGCGGCGCGATCGGTGCGCCGTGCCTTGCGGGTCAGCGAGCGCAGTACGCGCCCCGCCGTCGTGTACGTCGCCGCGAAGGCGCAGCCGATGAGCAGCGCGTAGAAGGTGATGCGGGGGGTGGTCAGCGCCGTCAGCACGGCGATCATCGCCCAGCGCTCGCCGATGGGCAGCACTATCATCCGGCGCACCCAGACCGTCCAGCCGACGCTGTCGAGCTTGTCCGAGAGAGCCGCGGTGGGGCTGGTGTTGGCGGTGGCGTCGTGGTTCGCCTCGTTGAAGGAGAAGTCGACGACGTGCCGGCAGGTCTGCAGGATCATCGCGCCGAGGGCGAGCGCCCATACGTCGTCGCCGCCGCGGGCCGCTCCGAGGGCGAGGCCCGCGTAGTAGGCGTACTCCTTGGCGCGGTCGAAGGTCGCGTCGAGCCAGGCGCCGAGTGTCGAGTACTGCAGGGAGTAGCGGGCGAGCTGGCCGTCCGTGCAGTCCAGGACGAAGGAGAACAGGAGCAGGAGGCCCGCCCCGACGAAGCCGACGCGGGTGCCGGTGGCGGCGCAGCCCGCGGCGATGAGCGCGGTGAGGAGTGAGGCGGTCGTCACCTGGTTCGGGGTGAGACCGCGGCGCGCGCACCAGCGGGCGATGTAGCGCGAGTACGGGCTGATGCAGTAGGTGGTGAAGAAGCCGTCGCGGGCCTTCACGGCGCTGCGCAGTCGTACGGCCTCGTCGTCCACGGCCGACACGGCCTGGCGGGCCTCGTTGCGCTCCTGCGGGTCACTGGGGACGGCGGCGACGAGCGTGCCGAGCTCGGGGTGGTGCACGGCGACGCCGTCCGCGTCGAGGGCAGCCGTGAGGCGCTCGGCGAGATGGTCCGTGGCGACGGCGAGGCCCCCGGAGGCGGAGCTCTCGCGGGCCACGGCCCGGGTCAGCGCCCGGCGGGCCTCGGGCTGCACGGATATGGCACCGGGCAGCGCGGAGGCCGCGAACCGGGGGTCCGTGAGGCCGAGGCGCAGCGCGTGCGTGTGGCCCACGAAGCGGGCGTCGACGACGGCGACCCGCTGGTCCGCGGGGACGGCGGCCAGCAGAGTCTCGGCCTCGCCGGCGTCGGAGGCGAGCCGCACGTCGAAGCCGAGCGACCGCAGATCGCCCTCAAGCGACGATCCGGGAACCGGCTGGCCGGTGAGGATGGCGGTCGACAGCGAACTCACTCCCTGGGTGCCGGCGCGTCCGCGCCGGTCAAGTGCGTGGTGGGATGGCCCGACGACGGGGCTTGGCCGGGCGGCATGTCGGCAGAGGTTATCGGATGAATGGAAGCGGGCGTTCACCACCTGTTCATGGCCCGATCCACCCGGTTTTGCATGGCCTCCGCCGCGATCATCATCAGGGATCCGGGGCCCGCGCCACAAACCGCGCTCCCAGACCGGCGCATTCTCGGCATGGCGCACTCCACCCGGCGCACCGCCCGGAGCGGGGCAGGGCGGACCTCGGAGGACCGCCCTGAGCGGGGCAGGACGGACTCCGCGCACGACCGGCATAGGGTGGGCGTCCATGACATGGCTGATCACAGGCGGAGCCGGATACATCGGGGCCCACGTGGCGCGGGCGATGGCGGAGGCCGGGGAGCGCGTCGTCGCCCTGGACGACCTCTCGTCAGGGGTGCCGAACCGGCTTCCGGAGAGCATCCCGCTGGTGCCGGGCTCGTCGCTGGACGGGGATCTGCTGAAGCGGGTCTTCGCGGAGCACGCGGTGACAGGTGTGGTGCATCTCGCGGCGCGCAAGCAGGTCGGTGAGTCCGTCGCCGAGCCGACGCGCTACTACCGGGAGAACGTGGGCGGTCTCGCCACGCTCCTGGAGGCGGCCGCCGGGGCGGGCGTCGAGCGGTTCCTCTTCTCCTCGTCGGCGGCCGTCTACGGCAACCCCGA
Source organism: Streptomyces sp. R41 (assembly GCF_041053055.1). Lineage (NCBI taxonomy): Bacteria > Bacillati > Actinomycetota > Actinomycetes > Kitasatosporales > Streptomycetaceae > Streptomyces > Streptomyces sp. R41. The sequence continues at coordinate 9,102,657 of NZ_CP163443.1, read as the reverse complement.
TGTGGACCTCATCACGGAGGACACCCCCTGCGCCCCGATGAGCCCGTACGGCGAGACGAAGCTCGCCGGGGAGTGGCTGGTGCGGGCGGCGGGCCGGGCGCACGGCATCGCGACCGTGTGCCTGCGCTACTTCAACGTGGCGGGCGCGGCCGCGCCGGAGCTCGCCGACACCGGGGTGTTCAACGTGATCCCGATGGTCTTCGACCGCCTGACGCGCGACGAGGCCCCGCGGATCTTCGGGGACGACTATCCGACGCCGGACGGCACCTGCGTCCGTGACTACATCCACGTCGCCGACCTCGCCGAGGCGCACCTCGCGGCGGCCCGGCGCCTGGCCGACGGCGCGACGGGCGACCTGACCGTGAACATCGGCCGCGGCGAAGGCGTTTCGGTCCGCGAACTCCTCACGCTCATCGGCGAGGTCAGCGGGGACACCCGGGAGCCGGTCGTCGAGCCGCGCCGCCCCGGTGACGCCCCGCGGGCGGTCGCCTCGGCCGCGCTGGCCGCGAAGGAACTGGGCTGGAGCGCGCGGCGCGACGTGCGCGAGATGGTCGAGTCGGCGTGGGCGGGCTGGCTGCTGCGCCACCCCGGGACACCGGCCGAATGATCTTGTCAACGCTCTGACCTGCGCATCGTTTCCGCAGGTCAGAGCATATGACAACGGTGTTCAGTGCCGCGTTGCCCGATACCTGCCGCCCGTAGTTCACTGTGATCCCGAGCGGAACACAGGAGGCGGCTTCCATGGGGGCTGGGCACGACCACGGGCATGCACATGCCGCGCCGGCCACCGGTACGGCGACGGCGGCGTACCGCGGGAGGCTGCGCGTCGCGCTGTCGATCACGCTCACCGTCATGGTGGTCGAGATCGTCGGCGGTCTCGTCGCCGATTCGCTCGCGCTCATCGCGGACGCGGCCCACATGGCGACGGACGCGCTGGGCCTGGGCATGGCCCTGCTCGCGATCCATTTCGCGGCCCGCCCGCCGAGCGAGACCCGCACCTTCGGGTACGCGCGGGCCGAGATCCTCGCCGCGCTCGCCAACTGTCTGCTGCTGCTCGGTGTCGGCGGCTATGTGTTCTACGAGGCGATCCAGCGCTTCGTGACCCCGGTCGACACCCATGGCGGCCAGACCATCGTGTTCGGCCTCATCGGTCTGGTCGCGAACACGATCTCGCTCATCCTGCTCATGCGCGGCCAGAAGGACAGCCTGAACGTGCGCGGCGCCTTCCTGGAGGTGGTGGCGGACGCACTGGGTTCGGTGGCGGTCATCATCGCCGCGACGGTGATCATGACCACGGGCTGGCAGGCCGCCGACCCGATCGCCTCGATCCTGATCAGCCTCATGATCGTCCCGCGCACCTGGAAACTTCTCCAGGAGACGCTCAACGTGCTCCTGGAGGCCGCCCCCAAGAACGTGGACATGGCGGAGGTGCGGGCGCACATCCTGGCCCTGCCGGGCGTCGAGGACATCCACGACCTGCACGCCTGGACGATCACGTCCGGCATGCCGGTGCTCTCCGTCCATGTGGTCGTCAGCTCCGACGTCCTGAACGCGATCGGCCACGAGAAGATGCTCCACGAGCTCCAGGGCTGCCTCGGCGTCCACTTCGATGTCGAGCACTGCACCTTCCAACTGGAGCCGAGCGGGCACGCGGAGCACGAGGCGAAGCTCTGCCATTAGCGCGAGGCGAAGCTCTGCCATTAATCGAGAGGCGCCACCGTCGCCCGCGCTGCTAGCGTGGCCGGCGATTCGAGGAGGTGGGTTGATGACTGTCGCGTTCGGCGCTGCTGTGCGCAGCGACACAGTCGTCCCCTCTTCCCGGGCCCGAGTCTGACCCGTAGCTCAACCACGCGTCGGCCGGGCCCCTCACCCAAGGGTTTCCACGTTGACCGACAACGCTGAACACACCACTGCCTGGCACACCCGCCGGGAAACCTCCGCCGACCACGCCGAGGTGCACACCGTGAACGCCACCGCCTTCCGGAGGGCGGAGGAGGCCGATCTGGTGGACGCGCTGCGCGCCGACCCGGGGGCGTGGCTCCCGGGCCTGTCGTACGTCGCCGAGGCGCCGGACGGCACGATCGCGGCGTACGCGCTGATCACCCGCTGCCATGTCGACGGTGCCCACGCTGCCGCGCTGGCCCCCGTCGCCGTACGACCGGAGCATCAGCGCCGGGGCGCCGGATCGGCCGTCGTACGCGCGGTGCTGGAGGCGGCACGCGCGCGTGGGGAGCGGCTCGTCCTCGTACTCGGGCATCCCGGGTACTACCCGAGGTTCGGTTTCGTGCCCGCATCGGAGTACGGCATCCGGCCCGGATTCGACGTGCCGCCCGAACACCTGATGGCCCTTGTCCTGGACGATTCCTCGTCGGTGGCACCGGGCACGATCAGGTATCCGGCCGCTTTCGGGGTCTGACGCACGTCGCCCGCATGTCCCGTTCCGGGCTTCCGGAGCGGGACATGCGGGAGCCGCGAAGTGCCGGGAGTGCCGGTTTCGTACGGCAGACTTGGGGCTCGAAGACCGATGCGAAGGATGGGTATGCCGATCACACCTGCCACCGCGACGCACAGTTCGTCGAACGGCACCGTTGAAGCGATCTTGCTGGAGCTGGTCGACGAGGACGGCAACACGATCGGCACGGCAGAGAAGCTCGCCGCCCATCAGGCGCCCGGGCAGTTGCACCGCGCGTTCTCCGTGTTCCTCTTCGACGAGCGCGGCCGGCTGCTGCTGCAGCAGCGCGCGCTCGGCAAGTACCACTCCCCCGGCGTGTGGTCGAACACCTGCTGCGGCCACCCCTACCCGGGCGAGGCGCCCTTCGCCGCGGCGGCCCGGCGGACGTACGAGGAGCTCGGGGTCTCCCCCTCGCTGCTCGCCGAGGCGGGCACGGTCCGCTACAACCACCCGGACCCGGACTCGGGCCTGGTGGAGCAGGAGTACAACCACCTCTTCGTCGGCATGGTGCAGTCGCCGCTGCGCCCCGACCCGGAGGAGGTCGGCTCGACGGCCTTCGTGACCGCCGCCGAGCTGGCGGAGCGGCACGCCAAGGACACCTTCTCGTCGTGGTTCATGACGGTGCTGGACGCGGCCCGTCCGGCGATCAGGGAGCTGACGGGCCCGTCCGCCGGCTGGTGACGACCGTCCCGCTACACGACGCTCGGAGTGAGCGGCAGGGCGGCCCAGATCACCTTGCCGCCGCTCGCGGTGTGCTCGACGTCGCACACTCCGCCCGACTCCCTGGTGACCTCCCGCACCAGCAGCAGCCCCCGGCCGCCGGTCTGCCCGTGGTCGGCCTCGAGGGCGGTCGGCCGGTAGGGGTGGTTGTCCTCCACGGAGACGCGCACCCACTCGGCGCCGACCGCGACCTCCACGGCGAGCATCGGGGACAGCAGCGCCGCGTGCCGGACCGCGTTCGTGACCAGTTCGGAGACGATCAGGAGCAGTCCCTGCACCAGGTCGTCCGAGACGGGCACCCCCTGGCGGAACAGCAGATCACGGACGGCGTGCCGCGCCTGCGGCACCGAGGCGTCGATGGCGGGAGCGGTGAACCGCCACACCCCCTCGTACGGCAGCGGGCCCGGCGGTCTCCGGTCGGGAGCCACCTGTCCGCCGCCTTCAGGGCTCGGGTCGGACCCCCGCCCGAGGTTCTCCATCGTCCGGTCGCCGCCCTTGCGCTCGATTGTCACCACACATCGAGTGTTGGTAACGCGCTGGTCGGTGCCGTATGACTGAACAGAAGTCAGCTCTTATCGACAGCTTCTGATCGTCGGCGTATGACACGGTCAGTTGTGAGACTGCTCCTGTCCCTGTTGTGCGGACTTCGGAACTATTCGGGTTGTACGGGTTTGGGGCCGGGCTCGCCCTATTCGTTCCCCGTCCTCCCGTCGTCCGCGAGGCGCTCCGAGACCATGCCCACGACGCGCCGCCCGCCGTGTCCCGCCGCGATCAGGCCCAGGCCGTCGAAGAGCAGCGCGAGCGAGAAGAAGGCGCCGATGACGTACTTGCTGCTGCTCGGCCAGGAAGCGAGGACCAGGATGCCGAGCAGCAGGTCGAAGGCGCCCTGGACGAGGTCCAGCCGAACTGGGGGCCGCGCACGACGATGCTGCCGGCCAGGCGGAACACCCCGCCGGTCAGGAACAGTAGCGCGGCGAACATGGTCAGTGCCTCGGCGGCCGCGTCCGGTCGGCGGATGACGACCGCGCCGGCCGCGAGGTTCAGGGCGGCGACCGCGAGGCCGAGCCAGAAGAAGTTGGTGCCGCGCGCCTGGATCGCGTGCACCAGTCCGACCGCGCCGCCGATCAGCAGGAGCCAGCCGAAGAGGATCATCGACGTCAAAGTGGCGGCCGCGGTGTAGACGAGCCCGACGAGCCCCGCGAGCACGAGGATCACGCCGAGCGCCGCGAGCCGGCCGAAACTGCGGGTGAGCTTCGCGGTTTCGCTCCTGGGCCGGGCCTTCCGCGATGTGGCCATCAGCGCCTCCTCGCGCCTGCCCTCCTTGATCGTACGTTCGGCGGATGCCGCTAGCATCCGGCGTATGGAACCGCAGCTGTCGCACCGTGTCGGCGACGGGGTCGCCACCGTCGTCATCCGCTACCCGGCCAAGCGCAACGCCATGACGGCGGACATGTGGCGGGCGCTGCCGTCCCTGCTCGACGAGTTGACCGCCGACGCCGATGTACACGCGCTGGTGCTCACCGGCGAGGGTGAGACATTCTGCGCCGGGGCCGACATCTCGACGCTGCGGGGCTCCCCGGACGAGGCGCAGGGCCTCGCCGCACTCGCCGAGGAAGCGCTCGCCGCGTTCCCGAAGCCGACGCTGGCCGCGATCCGCGGGTACTGCGTGGGCGGCGGGTGCCAGCTCGCGGCCGCCTGCGATCTGCGGTTCGCGGAGGAGGGGTCGCTGTTCGGGGTGACTCCGGCGAAGCTGGGGATCGTCTACCCGGCGTCCTCCACGCGGCGGTTGGTGTCGCTGGTGGGGCCCGCCACCGCCAAGTACCTGCTGTTCTCGGGCGAGTTGATCGACACGGAGCGGGCACAGCGCACGGGTCTGGTCGACGAGGTACTGCCCGCGGGCGAGCTCGACAAGCGCGTCGCGGAATTCACGCGCGTACTGACCGCGCGCTCGCTGCTGACGCAGGCGGCGGCCAAGGAGTTCGCGAACGGGCGCACGGACCGGGACGCGTACTGGGCGGAGCGGGCGCGGGGCAGCGGCGACACCGCGGAGGGGGTCGCCGCGTTTCTGGAGCGCAGGCAGCCGCGCTTCACATGGACTACGTGAGGCTGAGGCCGTTCCCGGCGCGCCACTGCTCGACCAGATCGGCCGGGGCCTTCTCCGGGGACCCCGCGTCGTAGGGCGGCTGCGGGTCGTACTCGGTCAGCAGTTGGACGGACTGGGCGACCCGGTCACCGGCGATCCTGCCGACAAGGGTGAGCCCCATGTCGATGCCCGACGACACTCCGGCCGCGGTGACGTATTTGCCGTCGGTCACGACGCGCTCGCCGGTCGCCTCCGCCCCCAGCCGCTTCAGTTCCTCCAGCGCCAGCCAGTGCGAGGTGGCGCGGCGGCCCTTGAGCAGGCCCGCGGCGGCCAGCAGCAGTGAGCCCGTGCACACGGACGTCGTCCAGGTGGTCGTGGCATCGGCGGTACGCAGCCAGTCGAGCACGACGTCGTTGCGCAGTTCGGCGCTCAGGTCCGGCCCGCCGGGAACTACGAGGACGTCGGGGCTCGGGACTTCCGCGAAGGATCGGTCGGCGACCAGGGAGAGGCTGTTCCGGTCGTCCCGGACCGGTCCCTGCCGTTCGGCGACGAGGACCACCTCCGCATCCGGGATGCCGCCGAGCATCTGGTACGGGCCGATGGCGTCGAGGGCGGTGAAGCGCTCGTAGAGGACGATGGCGATCTGCATGGAGATCCCTTCCAGTGGGATTCAGTGGTTGATGGCCGGCCGGAAACGGCGGCGGTACTCCGCCGGTGCCGAGCCGAGGGTCTTCACGAAGGCGCGCCGCATCCCCTCGGGCGTGCCGTAGCCGGACGCGCGGGAGATCTCCTCGATGCCGTCGGCCGTGTCCTCCAGGAGGCGCCGTGCGTGTTCGAGGCGGACCCGCTCGACGTACCGGCCGGGCGTCATGCCGGTCTCGGTCCGGAAGGCGCGGGCGAAGTGGCGGGGCGAGAGGCGGGCACGGGCCGCGAGCGAATCGACGCTCAGGTCGTCGTCGGGGTGCTCGGTGATCCATTGCTGGACCTCGCGCAGCGGTTCGCGCTGCGCGGTCTGGGCGGCCAGCTGGGCGCTGAACTGGGCCTGGTTGCCTGGGCGCCTGAGGAAGACGACCAGGTGACGGGCGATGGTGAGGGCGGCCTCGCGCCCCAGGTCCTCCTCGACGAGCGCGAGGGCCAGGTCGATGCCGGAGGTGACGCCCGCCGAGGTGGACACCTGGCCGTCTCGGACGTAGATGGGATCAGGGTCGACCTGGATCGCCGGGTGGTCGCGGGCGAGCTTGTCGCAGTAGGCCCAGTGGGTCGTGGCGCGGCGGCCGTCCAGGAGGCCCGCTCCGGCGAGCAGGAGGGCGCCGGTGCAGACGGAGACCAGGCGTTCGGCGCGCGGGCCGTTCTCGCGCAGCCAGTGGGTCAGGCGGGGGTCGGGGCGGCGGGTGCCGGCGCCGCCCGGGACGAGAAGGGTGTGCGCGGTGGGCGCGTCGGCGAGCGAGTGGTCCGGGACGAGGGTGAGGCCGCTGGAGGTGCGCACCGGCGTGCCGTCCAGGGAGGCGGTGCGGATGCGGTACGAGCCGTCGCGGTAGTTCTCGGCGCCCGCGAAGACCTCCACGGGACCCGTGACGTCGAGGCTCTGCACGGCGTCGAAGAGGACGACCAGGACGGTTCGCATGCCTTGATTCTTGGCGGCCGGGGTGATGGCCGCAATGACGAGTACCCCGCCTTTCCTGCCATCACCGACTCCACCGTTCCCGGCGTACCGACCAGTCGGTAATGTGCCGGGCATGACCACTCCACTGCCGGAGCGCGCCGGGCGGCGCTGCCACAACGTCCTCAACCCGCTGCACTCGACGCACTACTTCTCGCCCGATCTGGGGCGGGAGCTCGCCGCGGTCGGGATCGAGGACAGCAGGGGCGCGTACATCGCCGTCCGGGCCGCGGCCATGGGCGCGGTGGGCCCAGGCACGGTGACCGCGACGTTCTACAACTTCCGCCACGAGCTGGTGGCGAAGCACGTGCCCGAGGTATGGCGGGCGGCCTCTCCGGAGACCGTACTCGCGGCACGCGCGCGTGCCGTCGACGCGACACTGCGCCGACTGCTCGGCGAGGACCTCATCGCCTCCAAGGAGGTGGCCGAGGCGGCGGAACTCGCGCTGCGCGCGGCCGAGGCCTGCACCAGGACCGCGCGCCCGCTGTACGCAGCCCACGCCGACCTGCCGGTGCCCGACGCGCCGCACCTCGCGCTCTGGCACGCGGCCACCCTGCTGCGCGAGCACCGCGGCGACGGCCACCTCGCGGTGCTGCTCGACGCGGAACTCGACCCGGTGGAGGCCCTGGTGAGTCACACCGCGACCGGCAAGGGCATGTCCCCGAAGTGGGCGCTGGGCACGCGCGGCTGGTCCCGGACGGACTGGGAGGCGGCGGCCGGGCGGCTGCGGGAACGCGGACTGCTCGACGCCGAGGGCGAGTTGACGGAGGCAGGTGTGGCCCTGCGCAGCGAGATCGAGGCGCGGACGGACCGGCTGGACCGCGCCCCGTACGAGCATCTGGGCGCCGCGGGCGTCGAACGGCTCACCGAACTGGCCAAGGGCCTTCTCATGACGGCGCTCGCGGCCGGCGCCTTCCCCGAGGGCATGACCGGCAAGGGCTGACACCGCCGATCGGTGCCCTGATCCCCCGTTGTCGGTGTCACCTGCCACAATTGCCGCGCAACCTCAGTGGAGAAGGCGGTACGGGATCGTGACGACACCCCTCGTAGGGTCCATCGAAGGCAGGATCGCCGAGGAGCTCGGCGTACGGGAGCGGCAGGTCAAGGCCGCCGTCGACTTGCTCGACGGCGGTTCGACGGTGCCCTTCATCGCCCGCTACCGCAAGGAAGCGACCGAGATGCTCGACGATGCGCAGCTGCGCACCCTCGAGGAGCGGCTGCGCTATCTGCGGGAGCTGGAGGAGCGGCGCGCCGCGATCCTCGACTCGGTGCGCGAGCAGGGCAAGCTCACCGCCGAGGTCGAGGCGCAGATCAGGGGCGCCGAGACGAAGGCGCGTCTTGAGGACATCTATCTGCCGTTCAAGCCGAAGCGGCGCACGAAGGCGCAGATCGCGCGCGAGGCGGGCCTGGAGCCGCTGGCCGAGGGCCTGCTCGGCGACCCGTCGATCGACCCGCTCGCCGCGGCGGCGGCCTTCGTCGACGCCGACAAGGGAGTCGCCGATCCGCAGGCCGCCCTTGACGGGGCCCGGTCGATCCTCACCGAGCGGTTCTCGGAGGACGCCGACCTGATCGGCGAGCTGCGTGAGCGCATGTGGGTGCGCGGGCGGCTCGCCGCCAAGGTGCGGGACGGCAAGGAGGAGGCGGGCGCCAAGTTCGCCGACTACTTCGACTTCGCCGAGCCCTTCAAGGAGCTGCCCTCGCACCGCATCCTCGCCATGCTGCGCGGCGAGAAGGAGGAGGTCCTCGACCTCGTCCTGGAGCCCGAGGAGCCGTCCGAGCAGCCCGGTCCCTCCTCGTACGAGGGGATCGTCGCCCACCGCTTCCAGATCGCCGACCGCGGCCGCCCCGCCGACAAGTGGCTCACGGACACCGTCCGTTGGGCCTGGCGGACCCGGATTCTCGTGCACCTCGGCATCGACCTGCGGCTGCGGCTGCGGACGGCCGCCGAGGACGAGGCGGTGAACGTCTTCGCGGCCAACCTGCGCGACCTGCTGCTCGCCGCCCCCGCGGGCACGCGCGCGACGCTTGGCCTCGACCCCGGGTTCCGTACCGGTGTGAAGGTCGCCGTGGTCGACGCGACCGGCAAGGTCGTCGCGACGGACGTCATCTACCCGCACGTCCCGGCCAACAAGTGGGACGAGGCCATCGCCAAGGTCGCGCGGCTCGCCAAGGAGCACGCGGTCGAGCTGATCGCGATCGGCAACGGCACGGCGTCCCGTGAGACGGACAAGCTCGCCGGTGAGCTCATCGCCAAGCACCCCGAGTTGAAGCTCACCAAGGTGATGGTCTCCGAGGCGGGGGCATCCGTGTACTCGGCGTCCGCGTTCGCCTCGCAGGAACTGCCCGACATGGACGTGTCGCTGCGCGGCGCCGTGTCCATCGCGCGCCGGCTCCAGGACCCGCTCGCCGAGCTGGTGAAGATCGACCCGAAGTCCATCGGGGTCGGGCAGTACCAGCACGACCTGTCCGAGGTGAAGCTGTCCCGGTCGCTCGACGCGGTCGTCGAGGACTGTGTGAACGGCGTGGGCGTGGACGTGAACACGGCGTCGGCGCCGCTGCTGGCGCGGGTCTCCGGGATCACCTCCGGGCTCGCGGAGAACATCGTGGCGCATCGGGATGCGAACGGGCCCTTCCGGTCACGTACGGCCCTCAAGGGCGTGGCCCGGCTCGGTCCGAAGGCATACGAGCAGTGTGCGGGCTTCCTGCGGATCCGGGGCGGGGACGATCCGCTGGACGCGTCCAGCGTGCACCCCGAGGCGTACCCCGTGGTGCGGCGGATGGTGAAGACGGCGGGGAGCGAGGTCGCGTCGCTGATCGGCAACACGGGGGTGCTGCGCTCGCTGCGGCCGGACGACTTCGTCGACGAGACGTTCGGTCTGCCGACCGTCACGGACATCCTGAAGGAGCTGGAGAAGCCCGGGCGCGACCCGCGGCCCGCCTTCAAGACGGCCACCTTCAAGGAGGGTGTGGAGAAGATCTCCGACCTGGCGTCCGGGATGGTGCTGGAGGGGGTCGTCACGAATGTGGCCGCCTTCGGAGCCTTTGTGGATGTCGGCGTCCACCAGGACGGGCTTGTGCATGTCTCCGCGATGTCCAAGACCTTCGTCAAGGACCCGCGGGACGTGGTGAAGCCCGGGGACATCGTCAAGGTGAAGGTGCTGGACATCGACATTCCGCGGAAGCGGATTTCGCTGACGCTGCGGTTGGACGACGAGGCGGCGGCACCGGCTCCCGAGGGGGGCGGGCGGCCTCAGCGTGGGGGGCGGCCGCCGCAGCAGCGGGGTCAGCAGCCGCGGCAGGGGCGTGCGGGCGGTGCCGGGGGCGGTGGGTCTCGGCAGGCGCCGCCGCCTGCGAACAGTGCGATGGCGGATGCGTTGCGGCGGGCGGGGTTGGTGGACCCCAAGCGGGGTCGGGGCTGATCCTTCGGCTATCGGTGCCGGGGCCTTGGTGACAGGGCCCCGGCGCGGGGGCTGAGCTCGGGGGCGGGTGCGCAGCCCGGCGCATACGGGGTGCCGCTCTGGCCCACCCATGCCGCCCCTAGCGGCACGCATGCCCACAGCTACGACAGTTGCACCCGGCACTCACGTGTCGCTGCGGGTGGGCTGCCGCCCCGGCGGCACGGCTGCGCGCGGCTGAGCAGTGCCCCTACGACGGCAGTTCCGTCACCTTGCCGTCCGCCACCTCCAGGCGGCGGGTCGTGTGGACCGCGTCGAGCATGCGGCGGTCGTGGGTGACCAACAGGAGCGTGCCCTCGTAGGAGTCCAGGGCCGATTCCAGCTGCTCGATGGCGGGGAGGTCGAGGTGGTTGGTCGGCTCGTCGAGGACGAGGAGGTTGACGCCTCGGCCCTGCAACAGGGCCAGTGCCGAGCGGGTGCGTTCGCCCGGGGAGAGGGTCGCCGCCTGGCGCAGGACGTGGTGCGACTTCAGGCCGAACTTGGCCAGCAGTGTGCGGACCTCGGCCGGTTCCGTGTCCGGGACCGCCGCGCAGAACGCGTCCAGCAAGGACTCGGAGCCGAGGAACAGCTTGCGGGCCTGGTCGACCTCGCCGACGATCACGCCCGAGCCGAGCGTGGCGTGGCCCGCGTCCAGCGGGACTCGGCCCAGCAGGGCGCCGAGCAGCGTCGACTTGCCCGCGCCGTTCGCGCCGGTGACCGCGACCCGGTCCGCCCAGTCGATCTGCAGTGTGGCCGGGCCGAAGGTGTACTCGCCACGCCGCACCTCCGCGTCCCGCAGCGCGGCGACGACCGCGCCGGACCGCGGGGCCGCCGCGATCTCCATGCGCAGCTCCCACTCCTTGCGCGGCTCCTCGACGACGTCGAGGCGTTCGATCATGCGCTGGGTCTGCCGGGCCTTCGCGGCCTGCTTCTCGCTGGCCTCGCTGCGGAACTTGCGGCCGATCTTGTCGTTGTCGTTGCCCGCTTTGCGCCGGGCGTTCTTGACGCCCTTGTCCATCCAGGAGCGCTGCATCTGGGCCCGGCCCTCGAGCGCGGACCGCTTGTCGGCGTACTCCTCGTAGTCGTCGCGGGCGTGCCGGCGGGCCACGTCCCGCTCCTCCAGATAGGCCTCGTATCCACCGCCGTACAGCGTGATCCGCTGCTGTACGAGGTCCAGTTCGAGCACCTTGGTGACCGTCCGGGTCAGGAACTCGCGGTCGTGGCTGACGACGACGGTCCCGGCGCGCAGGCCGCTCACGAAGCGTTCGAGGCGTTCCAGACCGTCCAGGTCCAGGTCGTTCGTCGGCTCGTCGAGCAGAAACACGTCGTAGCGGGAGAGGAGGAGGGAAGCGAGTCCGGCGCGGGCAGCCTGGCCGCCGGACAGGGACGTCATCGGCTGGTCCAGGTCGACGCGGAGCCCCAGGGAGTCGGCGACCTCCTCGGCGCGCTCGTCGAGGTCGGCGCCGCCGAGGTCGAGCCACCGCTCCAGGCTGGTGGCGTACGCGTCGTCCGCGCCGGGCGCTCCGTCGACGAGCGCCTGTGTCGCCTCGTCCATCACCCGCTGGGCCTCGGCGACGCCCGTGCGGCGCGCGAGGAACTCCCGTACGGTCTCGCCCTCCCGCCGCTCCGGCTCCTGCGGCAGATGCCCGACGGTCGCGGACGGCGGGGACAGCCGCAGCTCCCCCTCCTCCGGCGTGAGGAGACCGGCGAGCAGGCGCAGCAGCGTGGACTTGCCCGCGCCGTTGGCACCGACGAGCCCGATCACATCGCCGGGCGCGACGACGAGGTCGAGCCCGGAGAAGAGCGAGCGGTCGCCGTGTCCGGCGGCGAGGTTCTTGGCGACGAGAGTGGCAGTCATCAGGAGGCCGATCCTAACGGCCAGGCCTCGTGACCCGCGCCACGGTTTTCAGCGGCCGGTCCGGCCGTTTCACCGGCCCGCCTCTCCGTTTTCAGCGGCCCGCCTACCCATGGGCCATCGCCTCCACCAGCACACTCCCCGACGTCCGCGCCACGATGAACGATTCCCCCTTCACCGCCCTGGCATCCAGCGCGACCCGGTGCCGGCCCGTCTCCAGGATCCCGTCGAAGACCTCGTGCGCGTGGGTGCGGGAGAGGCGGTCAAGGCGGTACGCGGTCAACTGGACGCGGCATGTGGAGGTGACCTCGATGCCCGCCTCGCCGTCCGCGGCGACCAGGCGCGTGAGACGGCGCAGCTCCTGCGGGCTGCGGTCCAGGGCGTGCTCGATCTGGGCGACCAGGAGCGGAATGATCGGGGCGAGGCCCTCGACGTACGCGACCTCGACGCCCGCCCGCTGGAAGGACTGCCGCACGGCCGCACGCTCGCCCTCGCCGACGGCCCGGCCGAAGACCACCGCGCCGTACGTACGGAGTTCGTCGGCCGGGACGTCCGTGGCGTCGCGGGTGATGTCGGCGCCGATGCCGATGGTGCGCAGGGCGGCGGCGAGCTTGGCGAGCAGCGCGACGCGGGCGCCGATCAGGAGGACGCGGCGGCGCGGTCCCGAGTCGCCGTCGAGGAGGGAGTTCAGCGCGCTGCGGTACTCGGCGCCGTGGAAGCGGAAGGGCCCTATGCCGTGGTAGCCATTGAGCTCCAGGTCGGCCCGTTCGTCGGTCTGCCAGGCGAAGTCGCGCCACACATAGTCGTCGCCGGCCTTCTCGATGACGGCGGTGACGGCACCGCATTCGAGGCTTGCGCACTCGGGGCAGCCGTAGATGACATACCGGCCGCCGTCGAGCGGGGCATCGGCCTCCAGGAGGAGGCCGCGCACCTGGGCGGTGAAGATCGCGGGCGGCACATCGGAGGCGAGCGGGGACACCGCGTCGAGGTCGGAGAGCTGGAACAGCAGCGGGCGACCGTCGACGATGAAGTCCACGAAATCCCGGTGCACTTGGTAGTCACCGTTGGCGAGGACTCCACCGGCACGCATCGCCGGTGCCAGGCCGAAGGTCGCGTACTCGGCAGACATACTGTGAGTATCCCCAGACTGAGAGTGATGTGAGCACGGCATGACAGATTCCGTTAACGTCCCCGCGTGAAGAACGCTCGCAGCGGTGAAGTGATCGTGGTCGGCAGTGGTGTCATCGGCCTGACGACGGCCGTTGTCCTGGCCGAGGGCGGCACACGGGTACGGGTCTGGGCGCGAGAGCCCGCCGAGCGGACCACCTCGGCGGTTGCGGGCGCGCTGTGGTGGCCGTATCGCATCGAGCCGAAGACTCTCGCCCGCGTGTGGGCCATCCAATCACTCTCCGTGTACGAAGAGTTGGCGCTGCGGTCCGAGGAGACGGGCGTACGCATGGTCGAGGGCGTACTGGGCGAGTCGCGGCTGGACGAGCAGGTCTCGTGGGTCGCCACCCGGGTGCCGGGACTGCGGGCGGCGACGGCGGAGGAGTACGCGGGCACGGCGCTGTGGGCGCGGTTGCCGCTGCTCGACATGCCGGTGCATCTGCGGTGGCTCCGCGAGCGGTTCCTGGGGGCGGGAGGGACGATCGAGGCGCGCACGGTGGCGGACCTCGCGGAGGCCGAGGCACCGGTCGTCGTCAACTGCACGGGCCTCGGCGCCCGCGAGCTCGTACCCGATCCGGCGGTACGGCCCGTGCGCGGGCAGCTGGTGATCGTGGAGAACCCGGGTATCCGCACCTGGCTGGTGTCGACGGACGCGGACGCCGGGACGACCACATACGTCTTTCCGCAGCCGGACCGGCTGGTCCTGGGCGGCACGACCGACGAGGACGACTGGTCGCTGACGCCCGACCCGGTCGTGGCGCGGGAGATCGTCGAACGGTGCACGGCGCTGCGTCCCGAGATCGCCGGGGCGCGCGTGCTCGACCACCAGGTGGGCCTGCGGCCGGTGCGCGACTCGGTCCGGCTGGAGCGCGAGGTGCTGCCGGACGGGCGGGTGGTGGTGCACAACTACGGTCATGGCGGCGCGGGCGTCACGGTGGCGTGGGGGTGCGCGCGAAAGGCGGCCGGGCTCGTGCACCCGACCGCCTCCGCCTGAGGACCTGCGGACCTGGGGACCTGGGGACCTGGGGACCTGGGGATCGTCCTCAGCAGGCCGTCTCCGGCTCCCCGGCCGTGAGGTGGTACGGCGCACGCCCGTCGAGGAGCAACGGGACGAGGGCGCGCAGGGACTGCCGCAGCGGTACGAGGACGCCGCCGCCGTCCGGTCGTACGCGCACGCCGTGCAGGGCGAGTTCGTCGCGCACGTCCGCGTACTGGTCCGCCGTGAGCCGGTAGCCGCAGGGCGGATCCTGGATCACCTCGGCGGGTTCGGCCGGGTCGTTGTCGGCGCCGCCGAGGTAGACCGGGCCGGTGTCCCGGTAACCCGCGAGCCGGGCCGCCCCGGTGGCCGCGGCGACGCGTGCGCCGCGCTCGCCCGCGAAGCCGAACAGGCCGCCGAGCGCCGCCAGTTGGGAGTGCACCCGACGCCGGTTGTTCAAGGAGGCATCGGCCCGCTCGGCATCCGTGACCGGGTCGACGCGGCTCTCGATGAGCAGGCCGACAGAGTGTTTTACGCCCGACATGTTCCGCAGGATGCGCTCCTGGCCGTCACCGGCGGTCTGTTTGATCGGGTCGCCGGTCACGGGGTCGGTCCAGATGCCGTACGTGCCCGTCGAGTACCCGCCCTCCCGGGCGGCGGGCCGTACATAGTCCCGCGACAGGGTCACCGCCTCGTCGTGCACGGCCGCGTCCGTGTTGAGGTTGCGCGGCCAGAGGTCGAAGAGGTCCTTGTCGTAGTACTTGGGCGTGGCCCCGTACTCGTGCAGGTCGTAGACGACGTCGGGCCGGTGGTCGCGCAGGACGGCCGCCATCGCGCGGGCCTCGGCCGTCTTGAGGGCGAGGTGGTCGCGGTTGATGTCGACACCGTCACTGTTCTCGCGGGTGTCGGCGGCGCGGCCGTCGGGGTTGGCGGTGGGGACGACGAGCACGCTGGTGCTCTGCAGGAATCGCCGGGTGCTCTGGTCCTTCGCGTACGCCAGGTCGCGGATCGTGGTGAGGCAGGCCTCGCGCCCGGACGGCTCGTCACCGTGCTGGCTGCACACGAGGAGCACGGTGGTGGCCGGGCGATGGGCGCCGATCCGGACGAGCTGGAGCGGGCGGCCCTGCTCGGTGGTGCCGATCCTGGACAGGGACACCCGGCCGCTCGCCTTGTCGACAGCGGCCAGGAAGTCCTGCTCCTCCGGTTGGCTGGTCCAGCGTGCGCCGTCGGTCTGCTCGAATCCGGTACGCGGCGGGGTTTCCGTCGCGTACGCCGGTGCCGTCAGCAGGGGCGCGGCCAGGGCCGTGGCGGTGACCGCCACGGCCAGGGCGCGGATGCGTAAGTGGATCAACGGGTCTCTCCCGGGACACGGTGGGCGGCGCGCGGCTCCTGTACGCCGTCGAGGACGGCCGTGCTCCGCGTCGCGGCGGAACCGGACGTCGCCCTGGTGAAGGCGTCGGCGCCGCCGACCAGCGGGACCCGGGCCGACGTACGGGACAGGTCGAGCGTCAGGGTCGGGGTGGTGGACGGAGGGTCGATGAGGTCCTTGTCGGTGCCCGCAACGATCAGCGCGAGCCGGTGGCCCTTGGGGACGACGTGGTCGGAGGCCGCCAGGTCGAGCGTGATGGTGTACGCCTTGCCCGGGGTGAGCGGGACGCCCTTGAGGTCGGAGGCGTAGTTGCCGAGGTCGGCCCAGCCACGGCTGAAGACCGTGTAGTCGACGTCGGCCTTGTTCGCCTGCGTCACCTTGAAGCAGGGGCTGTCGCCGGTCGTGCTCGCGCCCCAGCAGGTGCGGTCGGTGAGCGTCGTGATGCCCTCCCCGGCCGCGTTGTAGTCGCGGATGGTGTCCGGGCCGAGGTCGACGAGTACGGCGGAGAGATGGGCTGTCGAGGTCGTCGGGGTGGCGGTGACGGTCACCTTGGACGAGCCGGACAGTCGGAGGTCGTGCGTGAGCGGCTTGCTGACGAAGCCCGCCTTGTCGGGGGTCGGTTGGTCGATGTGCGCGGCCCAGTCGGTCTCGCTCAGCGCCGGGTTGTCGGTGAAGGTCTCGGTTCCGGAGTTCGTACGCAGGCCGAGGGTGCCGACGCCCGCCTGGGTGCCCGTGCCGGGGCGGAGGGTCGTCGTCTCGGTGGCGCGGGGCGGCCAGACGCTGGAGGTGACCCACTGGTCGGGGTGGCGCTCGATGTCGGCCATGGGCTCGTCGTCGATGCCGTTGTCGTAGCCGAGGAGTTCGTGGTCGAACCAGTGGTGCAGGGTGTCGACCCAGGTGGCGCGGCGGAAGTCGAAGGGGTCGACGTGGCCGGTCTGGGAGAGCCAGATCTTGCGCTCGACGCCATTCTTGGCCAGGGCGCTCCACCACTGGCCGAAGTGCTTGGTGCGGACGTTGAGGTCCTGCATGCCGTGAATCAGGAACACGCTTGCCTTGACCTTGCTCGCGTCCTTCACGTAGTCGCGCTCGGTCCACAGCGAGGTCCAGTCACCCGTGCGCGGCGCCTCGTCGACCAGCTTCTGCTGGACGGCGGCGCACTTGGTGCGGGCGTCGGGGCTGTCGACGTAGTCGGAGAGCCAGTCGGGGCCCGAGTCGTAGAGCGGGGCACCCTTGGCGAAGTAGTAGTCGTACCAGGAGGAGATGGCGCTGATCGGCACGATGGTCTTGAGGCCCTTGACGCCGGTGGCGGCCACGCCGTTGGCGATGGTGCCGTCCCAGCTCTTGCCGATCATGCCCGTCTTGCCGTTGGTCCAGGTAGCCGTGGCCGTGGCGGTGCCGGCCCGGGAGGTGTACCCCTTGGCCCGGCCGTTGAGCCAGTCGACGACCGCCTTCGCGGACTGGATGTCGGAGCGCCCGCCGACGTCCACACAGCCGTCGGACCGGTTGGTGCCGGCCAGGTCGACGCCGACGAAGGCGTAGCCGCGCGGCACGAAGTAGTTGTCGTAGAACAGCGGCATCTGGACGACGTTGCCGCCCGCGTCGTACGTCTTCTTCTGGCTCTCGTTGCCGCGTCCGCAACAGGAGTAGTACGGGCTGGCGTCCATGATCACGGGTATCTTGCGGCCCTGCTGGGCGAGTTCGCGGGGGCGGACGATGTCGACGGCCACGCGGTCGGTCTTTCCGTCGCTGTCGCCGTCGAGGCCGGTGTCCACCCAGACGGATTCACGGATCGCGTTCTCGTACGAATAGACCGGGGTGCTCTCCCGTGGGGCGCTGTGTGCAGCGGTGGGGACGAGGAAGGCGGCCATCAGGGCGGCCGTGGCCGCCGTCGCGAGCGATCTCCAGGTCGTGAAGCGCATGCGGCGCGCTGATATCGGCATGCGCGGAACGTACCCCGGTCAACTCCCGTGCAAAAGGGGGCCGGTGACGGTCCAAAAGGCATGCGGGACGCACGGGCCGTGGTCGGAGGTGAAAGGTCCGTGGGGCGGAATCGCTCATGTCGGCCGAATGGCGATCGTGTGACAGGGGCGGCCATGGACATGACCGGGACCGCAGGGACTGAATAGGCTCCGAACAGACCTCATGCCCCTACGACTTGGAGCTTGACGTGCACCGCAGACTCATCGCCCCGGGCGCGCTCGCGGCCTCCCTCCTGCTGGCGATCCCGGCATCGGCGGCCAGTTACTCTCCCGGGGCGCCGGGCATCGGCGACCCCTACTACCCGGCCTACGGCAACGGCGGATACGACGTCTCGCACTACGATCTGCGGCTCAAGTACCAGCCGCAGACGGACGAGTTGGAGGGCACGGCGACCCTCCTGGCCACCACCACGCAGGATCTGTCGCGGTTCGATCTGGACTTCCTGCTCGATGTGAGCGAGGTGCGGGTCAACGGCGCGAAGGCGTCCTTCGCGACCTCGGGTCAGCACGAGCTGGAGATCACCCCGGCGAAACCGCTGCCCAAGGGCACGCCGATCACGGTCGTCGTCCGCTACAGCGGAGTGCCGTCCACGAAGAGCGCGTACGGCTTCTCGACCTGGCACCGCACTCCGGACGGGGCGGTCGCGGCGGACGAGCCCGAGGCGGCGTGGTGGTGGTACCCGAGCAACGACCACCCGCTCGACAAGGCCACGTACGACGTGTCGGTTGCCGTCCCCGACGGTACCCAGGCGATTTCCAACGGCACACTCCAGTCGACCAGTTCGAAGCTCGGCTGGACGCGCTACAACTGGCGGTCCAACAAGCCGCAGGCCACCTATCTCACGACGCTCGCGGTCGGAAAGTTCGACATCAGTACCGGCACGTCGGAGGGTGGCGTCCCGGTCATCAATGCGTACAGCAAGGACCTCGGCGACAACGACGGGGCCGCGCGGGCGAGCGTCGAGCGGACCGGGGAGATCGTCGACTGGCTGACCGGGTACTTCGGCCCGTACCCCTTCAACTCGGTCGGCGGCTACGTCCCGAACACCACCACCGGGTACGCGCTGGAGACGCAGACCCGCGTGTACTACAGCCCCAAGCAGTTCGCGAACGGCTCCAACACCTCCGTCGTTGTCCACGAGTTGGCGCATCAGTGGTACGGCGACGATGTGTCGCTGAAGGGCTGGAAGGACATCTGGATCAACGAGGGCTTCGCGCGCTACGCGCAGTGGCTGTGGTCGGAGCACGAGGACGAGGGCACGACGCAGGAGCTCGCGGACTACGTGTACGCGTCGCATCCGGCCGACGACGCCTTCTGGACGGTCAAGCCCGGTGACCCCGGCCCGGACAACCAGTTCGACATCGCGGTCTACGACCGGGGCGCCCTGGCGGTCCAGGCGCTGCGCAACGAGGTCGGGGACGACGCGTTCTTCGCCATCCTCAAGGGCTGGCCGAAGGATCACGCGTACGGGAACGCGTCGGTCGGCGACTTCCAGAAGTACGCCGAGCAGGTGTCCGGCAAGCCGCTCGCCTCGCTCTTCGACACGTGGCTGCTCCAGCCGACGAAGCCGGCCGCTCCGGCGGCGCGGACCGCGTCGATCGCGAAGGCCTCGGCGGCTGCCGTGCAGCCGAAGTCGTGGAAGAAGATCGCGGCGACGAACGACCTCCACGAGGGCTGAGCCGCGGGCAAACGCCGTGCGACTCGGGGCAGTTGCCCCGGGCCGTACGGCAGGGACACCCGAGACCTACTCCTTTCACGCATGACGCGGGGTTCGGGTCGTGGGCCTTCGTCCTGGGCCTGTCCGCTGCCTGGGTGATCGGTGCGGCGGCGGCCATGAGCACGTACGGCCGACGGCAGCGCGGGCCGCCGAAGTAACCACCGGAACAGGCGGGCTACTTCGACGTCGTCGGCTCTGAGGCGGCCGCCCTGGTCAGGAGTTCGTCGCGGGACAGGGCGGCGGCCTCCGTGGACGGCACCGTGCACGCGTACGCCCCGGCCACCGCGCCGTACTGGGCGCAGCGTCCTGGCGGCTCGCCGTTCAGCCACCCGAAGAGGAAGGCCGCGGCGAAGGCGTCGCCCGCGCCGTTGGAGTCCACCACCGGCGCGGGAGGCGTGACGGCCGGTATGTGGGTCAGCGCGCCGTCGGCCAGCAGGAACGCGCCGTCGGCCCCGGCCGTGGCGACGACCACCTCGGCCCGGCCGCGCTCGACGATGCCGCGCACGGTCCGCTCCGGGTCGGTCAGGGCGGCAGCGGACACGAAGACGACGTCCGCCGCGAGAGCGAACGGCTCGTGATACGCGTTCTCGCCGTCCCAGTTGTGCAGGTCGGTCGAGAGGGTCACCCCGGCCTCGCGCAGCACGGGCAGGGCGAAGGCGCACGGGTGGGTGATGGACACGTGGGCGTGGCGGCTCGACTCGGCCAGCTTCCGGACCACCGGCTCCGGCAGCCGGTCGTCGGCGTGTGCGCGGCTCGTGTCGTAGAGGGACAGCCGTCTGCCGTCGGGGCTGACGAGGTTGACCGCCCGCTTGGTACCGGCGGCCTGCGGGACGGCGGTGAGCGCGATGCCCTTCTCCCGGTGCAGGGCGCGGACCAGGTCGCCCTCGGGGTCGTCGCCGAGCATGTCGATGTGGTGGGTCCGCAGACCGAGGGCGGTCAGGGCCAGAGCGACGAAGTCGCCGGTCTGTCCGGCGCGGGTGCGGATCCCGGGCTCGATCATGTAGCTGTCGGCGTACGGCAGCGGTAGCTCCGGCACGTACACGATGGTGTCCACGCCCGCCCCGCCGAGCACGAGGACGTCGGTGTCACGGCTCAACTCTGGCCCTCCCCATAGTCGTAGACCGCTACCGCGACCCCCCGCCGCACGAGCCGCTCGGCGATCAGCGGTTCGACGCGGGACCACGTGCCGCCGGCCAGACCGCAGCCTATCCGGGGCATATGGACGGAGGCACCCAGTTCCAGCGCTTTGTCTGCGAGGCGGCCGAGGGCCGTGTCGATCGCGTCGTAGCGCACGGGAACGCCCTTGCTGCCCGTGCGTATGCCACGCTGCCCCACCAGGTTCGCCACCCACACGTACCGGTCGACCTGGACGAACTGGGCCGCGCCCAGGCCGAAGTCGTTGTGCGCGCGGTCCCGGTGCCAGGCGCGGTAGGCCTTCTCCGGCTCCGGCCAGCGGCGCGAGAGCGCGAGGACGAAGCCCTTCCCCCATCCCCCGATGTCGTTGCAGACATGGGCGATCACCTTGACGCCCTTGACCGACGGAACGGTGGCGTCACCCCGGACATACGTGATCTCCGACATGCCGCCACCGTAGGCGCTGCCACTGACAGTGGCCCGTGACCTGCTACTTCGTGAGCTCGCTCAGCTCCTGGTCCTCGGCCTTCGAGATCCGGCGGCGCAGCGCGAACCAGCCGCCGACCAGCAGGGCCGCGATCACCGGGATGAGCAGCAGCGTCTTCCGGCCGACCTCGGGGTCGTTCCACATCAGGCCGAGCACGGCGAGCAGGAAGGCGATGGTGACGATCTCGGTGACCGGGCTGCCCGGGAGGCGGAACGACGGACGCGTCACCACCCCCTCCTTGGCGCGGCGGACGAACACCAGATGGCAGATCATGATGATCACCCAGGTGCTGATGATGCCGAGGGAGGCCACGTTCAGGACGATCTCGAAGGCCTGGCTCGGCATGAGGTAGTTGAGGCCGACGCCGAGCACGCACACCGCGCAGGTGAGCAGGATGCCGCCGTACGGGACCTGGCTGCGGTTCATCCTCGCGGTGAACTTGGGGGCCGAGCCCGCCATGGCCATGGAGCGCAGGATGCGGCCGGTGGAGTACAGACCGGAGTTCAGCGACGACATGGCGGCCGTCAGAACGACCAGGTTCATGACGTCACCGGCCGCCGGGACGCCGATCTTGGAGAGGACCGTGACGAAGGGGCTCTGGTCTGCCGAGTAGACCGAGCCGGGCAGCAGCAGGGCGAGCAGGACGACCGAGCCGACGTAGAACAGACCCACGCGCCACATGATCGAGTTCACCGCGCGCGGGACGACCTTCTCCGGCTCGGCGGTCTCGCCCGCGGCGACACCGACCAGCTCCAGGGCGGCGTACGCGAAGATCACGCCCTGCATGACCAGGACGACCGGCATCATGCCGTGCGGGAGGATGCCGCCGTGGTCCGTGATGACGCTCAGGCCGGGCGTGGTCCCGCCGACCTCGTGCTGCGTGGCCAGCAGGAAGATGCCGATCAGCATGAAGGCGACGAGGGTGGCGACCTTGATGATCGCGAACCAGAACTCCATCTCGCCGAAGATCTTCACCGAGATCAGGTTCACGGCCAGGACCACCGCGAGGGCGATCAGGGCCAGCGTCCACTGCGGGATGTCGGTGAAGAGGCTCCAGTAGTGCGTGTAGAGCGCGATCGCCGTGATGTCCGCGATTCCGGTCGTCGACCAGTTGAGGAAGTACATCCACCCGGCGACGTACGCGCCCTTCTCGCCGAGGAACTCGCGCGCGTACGACACGAAGGACCCCGAGGAGGGCCGGTAGAGGACCAGCTCGCCGAGGGCCCGTACGACGAAGAAGGCGAAGATTCCGCAGACGAGGTAGGCGATCGCGAGTGCGGGGCCAGCGTTGTGGAGGCGGCCGCCGGCTCCGAGGAAGAGTCCGGTGCCGATCGCGCCGCCGATCGCGATCATGTTGACGTGACGGGCCTTGAGGTCCTTGCTGTAACCGGCGTCGCCCGCGTCCGCGGGCGTCTGGGTCGCGTGGGTGGGGGATGCGGCCTTGGCCGTGTCCACGGCGTCCTTGCTCACGGGTGGATCCACTCTCTGGTGCGCCCGACGCACTGGGTGCGCGGGTGTCCGGATGTTCCTCGGCCCGTGCCGCCCCTGACGCGGCACAGACCAAGGCGGCACCTTCCCCCAGAGATCACCCCGTATGCGATGGCGCACGTCACATAGCGGCACATCTCACATGGTGATCAAGGGGTGTACAGGGGCTGATCGTGAGGTGTAACGCCACCGGTCAGAGGCGTACAGCTCCTTTGATTCAAGGGGTGTAAAGCTCCTCGATCACGTGCCCGTAGCGCTCCCGGATCGCCCTGCGGCGCAGCTTGAGCGAGGGCGTGAGCTCGCCGGTCTCCGGGCTCCACTCGCGGTCGAGCACCCGGTAGCGCTTGATCTGCTCGGTGCGGCTGAGGCGCGCGTTCGCCTGCTCCACGGCGCGGGCGATGCCGTCCTGCAGCGCTGCCGGGTCGGTCGCCGCCGACGGGTCCGGGACAAGCAGGGCCACCAGGTAGGAACGCCCGTCGCCGTGCACATAGGCCTGGTCCACGAAGGGATGCTCCTTGAGCGCGTTCTCGACGAGCGCGGGCGAGACGTTCTTGCCCGTCGAGGTCACGATCATTTCCTTCTTGCGGTCGGTGAGCCAGAGGAAGCCGTCCTGGTCGATCCGCCCGATGTCACCGGTGGCGAACCAGCCGTCGGCGTCACGGGCGTCCTCGACCGAGCCGTCCGCGCACAGATAGCCGTCGAAGACGGTCGCACCCCGTACGAAGATCTCGCCGTCCTCGGCGAGGCGGAGTTCCAGGCCGTCCAGGGGCTTGCCCACCGAACCGAGCCGGAAGGCGGTGGGACTGTTGGTGGTGGCGACCCCGATCGTCTCCGTCAGCCCCCACGCGTCCATGATCGCGAAGCCGAAGCCCGCCCAGAAGTCCACGACGTCCGGCGGCATCGGAGCCGAGGCGCTCGCCGTCCACGTCAGTCGGTCGAATCCGGCAAGGGCGAGGATCGGGTCGAGCACCTGTTCCTTCGCCGCGCGGTACGCCTGTTCCAGCTCGGCGGACGGCTCCTCGCCCCGTTCGAGACGGGCCACGCGCGCGCGTGCCGTCTCCCTGGCGGCCTCCACGGCCCGGCGCCGCTCCTCGGGAAGCCCGGCCAGCGCGGCCCGTACGGCGGAGGCGAGCTTCTCCCACACGCGCGGGACCCCGAAGAACTGCGCGGGGTGCAGTTCTCGCGCGATCGCGGCCACCTGAGTGGGTTCCGCGCACAGGTACACATGCGAGGCGCGGAACACCGGCAGATAGATCCCGAGCATGCGCTCGGCGATGTGCGCGAAGGGGAGATAGCAGAGGTGCTCGACATGGTCGGGGAGTTCGACGAGGCGGTCGAGCGCGAGCGCGTTGAGGACGACCTTGCGGTGGGTGATGCGTACGCCCTTGGGGTCGCCGGTGGTGCCCGAGGTGTAGACGACGGTGAGGGGGTCGGTGGAGCGCGTCTCGGACCAGCCTTTGTCGGCGGTCTCCCGCCCCTCGTCGGCGCTCGCCCGCCCCTTGAGGGAGTCGTACGTCCGATGGGGCCCCGCCTCCGCCGCCTCGGCGACGACCAGTCGCTCCAGTGGCGTGCCGGAGTCCTCCAGCAGCGGCTCCCAACGCGCCAGTTCACGCACCCCCTCGATGATCGCGAGGCGGGCGCGGCTGTGCCGGGCGATGTGCGCGACCTGTTCGGGGGCCGCGGTGCCGTAGACGGTGACCGGCACGGCGCCGAGGTGTGTCAGCGCCAGGTCGCTCAGCCAGTGCTCGGGGCGGTTGCTCATCATCATGAGGACGTGCTCGCCGCGCTCGACGCCGAGGTCCGCGTATCCGGCGGCGAGGACGGCGGCCTCACGGCGCACCTCGCTCCAGGTGAGCGTGGCCCAGCCGTCCTCCGTGCGCCAGGACAGCGCCGGCAGATCTCCATGGTCCTCGGCATTGCGCAGCAGCAGGGCGGGGAGCGTGAGTTCGGCGGGTTCCCCGGGGAGTCGCAGGATCGTGGTCATGACCGCCTCCTGGCGCCGTCGGCTCGGTGCACCGGGCTCCGGACGCTTTCACAACACTGGTGAGACAGCAATACTGTTGCACCGGATCGACCGCTGCTCCTGATCGCTGCACAGCCCGGAGAGACAAGGACCTGCCATGACGACGGACACCGAAGAGCCGACGCTCACGGTCGACGAGCTGGCCGCGCGGGCGGGCGTCACGGTCCGTACGGTCCGCTTCTACAGCACCAAGGGGCTGTTGCCGCCGCCCGTGATCGGTCCCCGGCGCGTGGGCCACTACAGCCAGGAGCACTTGGCCCGGCTCGCACTCATCGAGGAGCTGCAGCACCAGGGCATGACGCTCGCCGCGATCGAGCGCTATCTGACGCAGCTGCCGCCCGGCCTGAGCGCTCACGACCTCGCCATCCACCGTGCCGTGGTGGCCTCCTGGGCGCCCGACGCGGCGGAGGACGTGACGCGCGAGGAGCTGGAGCGGCGGGCAGGGCGCTCCCTGGACGACGGGGACCTGGACCGGCTCACCGCGATGAGCGTCATCGAGCGGACCGCGGACTCCTTCCGCGTGGACCCGGGGCTGCTGCGGCTCGGCGTACAACTGCTCGACGTACCGCTCGCGCAGGAGTCGATCCTCGCGGCGCGCACGGTCCTTCTGGAGCACTCGCGTGCGGCCGCCCACGAGCTGTCCACACTGCTGCGGGAGGCGGTGGGCGAGCGGGAGTCGGTGGCGGCGGTGAAGTCGCTGTCGGCGCACATGCAGCCGCTGGTGGTGCAGGCGCTGCTGACCACGTTCCAGCGCTCGCTCAAGGAGGAACTGCGGGAGTGGCTCAAGGAGTCCTGAGCCACTCCCCCCGCTCTACGAGACCTTCAGCCCCGCCGCCGACGCGGTGGGTGTGTCGCCTGCCGCGAGCTGCCGCAGCCGCTCGGCGTACATCTGGGCGAGACCGGTCAGGGTGCCGGAGGCCCCCGACCGCGCCGAGTTGGTGTCGGCGCGGTGCTCCAGGGTGCCGATGTACTTCCCCTGGAGGATCACCGTCTCCTGGGTGTGCTCCTTGGAGACGGACTTGTTCTGGAAGGTGACGCTTCCGGCGTCGTACGTCCGGGTGTTGAGCACCTGGAGCTTGCTGGTGCGGTTGCGGGCGTAGCTGTCCCAGGCGTTGAACGCCTTCGATGCGGCCTTCGCGTTGCTGTACACGATGACCTCGAAGCGGGCGCCCTCACCGGCGCCGGAACCGCTGTAGCCGACGTCGCCGTGCGCCACGGCGTTCCTGCATTTCGAGGACGGCTCCTTGCAGCTCGTGGGGGCCTTGGCGCGGCTGGAGAGCGCCTCGGTGACCGTGCGCAGGGCGGTGGGCATGCTGTCCGCGGGCGGCAGCACGGACTGCGCCTGCCGGGCTCCGGTCAGCGACCCGCCTCCCGTCGAACCGCCGTTGGTGCGGCTGCGGGAGGTGGACGAGTACCCCCGGCTCTTCTTCTTGTGCTTCTTGCCCTGGCATCCCGTGAGCGCGAGCGACAGGACGAGAACGCCGACTCCGGCTCCTCGCAGCACTCGCTTGGTGGTGCACCGCACGTACGGCCCCTCCGTTGGCGTGATCATGATCTACGGCAGCCTAGGACGTGGACGAGGCGGATCCGGTTGCGTCGCCGGTGGACGCACAGAAAACCCTCACAAGTAGGCGGACCCGCCTGCCACATTGAGGGTCTGGCCGGTCAGGAAGCCGCTGCCCTCGTCGACCACGTACAGGAGGGTGGAGACGAGATCGGGCGGCTCCTGGGTCCTGGGGACGTCCTGCTGGGCGCGGACGTGCTCGAAGCCGCCGGCCGCGCCGACGGTCCGCTCGGCGGTGGCCGTGCGCACCATGCTCGGCGCGATCGCGTTGACGGTGATGTCGTAGGGCCCCAGGGCGGAGGCCAGCGCGCGCGTGAAGCCGATCAGCCCCGCCTTCGAGGAGACGTACGCGACCATCGTGGGCGGCGCGGTGAGGACGGCCGCCGACGTG
This sequence comes from Streptomyces sp. R41, assembly GCF_041053055.1. Lineage (NCBI taxonomy): Bacteria > Bacillati > Actinomycetota > Actinomycetes > Kitasatosporales > Streptomycetaceae > Streptomyces > Streptomyces sp. R41. The sequence goes on along the minus strand of NZ_CP163443.1, from coordinate 9,076,157 downwards.
ATGTTCACGATCCGGCCCCAGCCCGCCGCCTTCATATGCGGCAACGCGGCGCGCGTCACCAGGAACGGGGCCTCCAGGTTGACGCGCATGATCCGTCGCCACTCCTCGGGCGTGGTGTCCTCGAAGGCCGACTCAGGGTAGACACCCGCGTTGTTGACGAGCACGTGCAGCGTCCCGAACCTGTCGATGACACGCTCCACCGCCGACTCGATCTGTTGCTCGTCGGTGACGTCGGCGATCAACTCCAGGTAGTCCAGCACCCGCTTGGCCGTCTCCGGCTGCGGTACGAGATCCAACCCCGCGACCCGGTATCCGCGCCCTGCCAGCGCGACGGCGAACTCCTGCCCGAGGCCCTGTGCCGCTCCGGTCACCAGGGCGGTACGTGTCTCCATGCGCCGAGTGTGAGGACCCGTCAGGCGCTCGGCAAGGGCGCATTCCACTCGCCGGAACGGCCGTGTTGCCGCGGGCGTTCGCGGAGCCCACGCTGCGGGCGACCGCCAGCGCCAGCCGTACGGGAGCCGTGTCCCATGACAGAGACCGAGCGTGCCGTGGACGACGCCGAGCGCGCCCGCGAAGAGGGCGGCGGACGACGGCAGTTCGGGGCGCTGCCCCGGCGGCTGGTCCGTGACGAGCTGGGCGTGCTCGTCGTGCTCGGGCTGCTGATCGCCGGAATCGGCATCCCGTACCCGGACTTCCTCGACAGCGACAATCTGCTCACCACCGCCCACAACTCCGTCTACATCTCCCTGATGGCGTGCGGGATGGTCTTCGCGCTCGCGATGCGCGAGGTCGATCTCTCGGTGGGCGGCACGTACGCGATGTGTCTGGTCGTCGGGGCGCTGCTGGTGCGGGAGGGGACGGCGCCCTGGCTGGCGGTCCCGGTGGTCCTGGTCACCGGGACCGTTCTCGGGGTCTTCAACGCACTGGTGACGACGCTGCTCGCGCTGCCGTCGTTCATCGTGACGCTGGGCACGCTGATGCTCTACCGGGGCGTCGGTCTCGCCCTCGCCGACGGCAAGCAGATCACCGATCTGCCGCTCGACGACTCGTTCTTCACGCTGGCGGGCGGTGACGCGGCGGGGGTTCCGTTCGCGCTGTGGGTGCTGCTCGCCGTGGTCGTGGTGCTGGCGGTCGTGCTGACCCGGACACCGTTCGGGGCGCGGGTGCGGGCGATCGGGTCCAACCCCGACGCCGCCGAGTTCAGCGGCATCCCCGTCGTCCGCACCCGCATCCAGGCACTCGCCCTGTCCGGGCTGACCACGGCCTGCGCGGCCGCGCTCGCGCTCGCCTTCTACGGGGCCGGTGACCCGACGCTCGGTCAGGGCTACGAGTTGCAGGCCATCGCCGCGTGCATCATCGGCGGCACTCCGCTCGCCGGGGGGCGGGCTCGGTGGTCGGGGCGGTGGCCGGCGCGATGATCCTCTCCGTGGTCGCCTCCGGGCTCGTCTTCTTCGAAGTACCCATCAACTGGACGTCGTTCGCGACGGGCGGGGTGATCCTCGTCGCGGTCGCGGCGGACAGCGCACTGCGCCGTACGGGACGCCGACGCCGTTGAAGTCCCCTCGGTCCTGTGCCTGTTCAGATCCCGTTCGGAGCCTGTTTGGAGGCCGTGATGCACCCCCGATTGCGTACGCTGCTGGCCGTGCCCGCCGCGCTGGCCCTCCTCGCCGCGGCCGGCTGCGGCAGCGGCAACGGCTCCGGCGGCAAGAACGGCAAGCTCAATATGGGCATCGCCGTGGCCAACATCAGCCTGAACTTCGCCCACGAGATGGTCCTCGGCGCGGAAAGCGCGGCGAGCCACGAGGGCAACGTGAACTTCAAGGCGGTCGGGCCCCCCAACACGGACGGGCCCGCCTAGGTGCAGCTGTTCCAGAACCTCACCGCCCGCGCCAAGGACGGCATCGTCCTGGAGAACCTCGACCCGCCGATCTTCACCCGGCCGGCCGCCCGCGCCGTCGACCAGGGCATCCCGATCGTCGCCCTCGACACCTCGCCGACCGACGGCAGCAAGGTCGACTTCTATGTGGGCAACGACAATTACGCGCTCGGCGAGCTGATGGCGAAGGAGGCGCTGAAGCGGCTGGGCAGCGATCCGAAGGGGCAGATCGTCATCGGCGTGCCCAACCCCGGGACTCCGGTGCTGGACAACCGGGCCAAGGGCATCGCCGACACGTTCAAGAAGGAGGCCCCGAACGTCAAGGTCCTTGGCCCCTTCCAGACGTACAGCGATCCCGGACAGAACTACAGCTCCTGGTCGGCACAGGTGAACGCACACCCCAAGGCGCTGGCCTTCCTCGGGGTCGGCGACGCCGACAGCTACAACCTCGCCAAGATCAAGAAGGCCGAGAAGGGCACCTGGCTCACGGCCGGTTTCGATGTCGACCCCAAGACCCTCGACGCGGTCAAGGACGGCTCGAACTTCGTCACCATCGACCCGCAGCACTTCCTCAAGGGCTATCTGTCCACGGCGATGCTGATCGAGGCCGTGCGCGACAACGACGGCAAGCTGCCGAAGGGCTGGTTCCTGTCCCCCGGCGGAGTCGTCGACAAGTCCAACATCGACGAGATCATCACGCGGCAGAAGTCCGCGAAGGCGGCGTACGACTGGTACAAGCCGACCATCGACAAGCTGCTCGGCGACCAGCAGGCCCAGCTCAAGCCCCTGAAGGACGCGCGCTGAGATGAATGACGGCGACATGCTCGTGGCGCGGGACCTCGTCAAGTCGTACGGCGGGGTAAAGGCCCTGGACGGAGCGGGCATCAGCCTGCGCGGCGGCGAAGTCCACGCCCTGGTCGGCGAGAACGGGGCGGGCAAGTCGACGCTCGTACGGATCCTGTCGGGCGCGGTGGCGCCCGACGACGGGTAGGTGCTGCTCGCGCGGGAGGCGCCGGCCGGTGGAATCGCCGTCGTCTCCCAGGAGTTGAGCCTCTTTCCCGATCTCACCGTCCGCGAGAACCTCTACCCCTACGGCCCTCCCTCAAGCTCTCGTCTTCGCTCGACCAGGGGGCACCCCCATCGCCGCTTCGGCCTGCTCGACCGGGGCGCCACGGACCGCGCCGCCCGCCCGGTCCTCGCCGAGCTCGGACTCGACGTCGACCCCAGCACGATTCTCGGCGAACTCTCCCTGGCCGACCAGCAGTTGACCGAGATCGCCCGGGCGCTGCTGCGGCGCCCCGAGATCCTTGTGCTCGACGAACCGACCTCCGCGCTGTCGGCCGCCGCCGTGGACCGCCTCGAACGAGTGCTGCTCACCCTCACCGGGAGGGGCATCGCGGTCCTGTACGTCACCCACTTCCTGGAGGAGGTGATGCGCTTCGCGCAGCGCGTGACCGTGCTGCGGGACGGACGGGTGGCGCTGGCCGGGGCGCGACGGGAGGACGTGGACGTGAATGAGCTCGTGACGGCGATGCTGGGTGGCCGGCCTCCCCAGCCCGTACGCCGTACGCGCGCCGTCGCCGACGGGCCACCGCCGGTGGTGCTGTCCGAGGTCAGCGTCCCGGGGCGGCTCGCCGATGTCACCTTCACGGTGCGCTCGGGCGAGGTGGTGGGGGTGGCTGGACTGCAGGGGGCGGGCCATCTCGCCGCGTTGGAGGTGGTGTGCGGGCGTACGGCGATCTCTGCGGGGCGGGTCGACGTGGGCGGCCGGGGGCTGCCGCACTCGCTTCGGGCCGCGGTGCGCGCGGGGGTCGCGTTCGTGCCCAGTGATCGCAAACGGTGCGGGCTGATGGCCGAGCGGATGGTGTGGGAGAACGCGACCGCGGTGAGCTGGCTGGCGCTGGGGCGCGGCGGCATGCTGCCCTCGCGTGCCGAACTCGTCCGCCACACCGGCGACTTGACTGACCGGCTCCGGCTGCGCGGCGGTCCGTACGACGTGGTGGCCCGCCTCTCCGGTGGCAATCAGCAGAAGGTCGTCTTCGCGAAGTGGCTCGCCACGGACCCCCGCATCGTCGTCCTCGACGATCCGACCCGAGGTGTCGACGTGGGGGTGCGCGCCGAGATGCATCGCATTGTGGGTGAGTTGGCGGCGGGCGGGGCGGCGGTGCTGATCGCCTCCACCGATCTGGCGGAGCTGACCGAGGTGTGTGACCGGGTGCTGGTCTTCGTGCGGGGGCGGGTCGTGGGTGAGGTGCGTGGGGAGAGGCTTACGGAGCATGCGCTGGCGGTGGCGGTGCAGTCGGGGGTGACGGGGTCGGGGTGACGGGGTCGGGGTGACAGCCCAGGCGGTGTTCGCCCCCGCCGCCCCTGCCCATTCCCGTCCCCTGGGGGCTGCCGCCCCCAGACCCCCCGCTAAAAGATTGCGCGGTTCCCCGCGCCCCTTTTCAGGGGCGCGGGGAACCGCGCGAACGGGGTCTGGGGCGGAGCCCCAGGGACGGGAATGGGCAGGGGCGGCGGGGGCGAAAGACTCTCCGTCACGCCGACAGCGTGCGGGTCAGGGCACGGGCCGCCGCACACACCCGCGCTCCGATCCGGTCCATGTCCAGGCGGCGCGTACCACCGGTGACCGAGATCGCCGCGATCGGCCGCGGCCCCCGGCCCCGTTCGTAGACGGGCGCCGCCACCGCGGAGACCCCGATCTCGGCCTCCTCCAGGTTCACGCCGTACCCGCGAGCGCGCGTCGCGGCGAGGTCACGGGCGAGCTGCCCCGGCAGGACGAGGGTGCGCGGGGTGAGCCGGGGCAGTCCGCCGTGCGGCGGACGCGGATCGTGGGCCAGAAAGATCTTGCCGGTGGCCGTGCAGTGCGCGGGCAGCCGGCCTCCGGCGCGCGAGACGATCGGGGTGGCACGGCGGCCGGTGACTTTCTCGAGGAAGAGGGTGTCGGGGCCGTCGGGCACGGCGAGGTGCACGTTCTCGTGGGTCTCCTCGTGGAGATCCCCCAGGTAGGGCAGCGCGGCGTCCCGCAACTCCCGGGCGGACGGCGCCGACTGACCGAGCACGAAGAGGGCGAGCCCGATGCGGTAGAGCCCATCGGGAGTGCGCTCGACCAGCCCGAGCCGGACCAGCTCGCCGATCAGGCGGTGCGCGCTCGGTTTGGGCAGCCCGGTGCGCAGCGCCAGCTCGGCGAGGCTCAGGGCGCCCTCGGAATCCCCGCAGGCACGCAGCAGCGCCGCCCCGCGCGCGAGCACCGACTTGGGCGCCGGACCGTCCGTCATGGACCGATGGTCGGGGCGCCCGGGGTCGGTTGACAAGGTGCGAGTCACTGTGAGTCGGTCATCGCTGCCCAAGTGGTACGTCGACGAGGAGGGGACCGGTCAACTCCCCTGCCCCCGATACGAGTTCGCGTAGGTGATCGGCGCTCGCCGCCCGGACCGCGTCGACGCCGAAGAAGCGCGCCGCCTGCGTGAAGTCGAGTGTGCCCAACTCCGTTCCGGGACAAGGGCCGTGGTCTCCCATCGCCTGGTACGTGTCCTGAAGTGTGCGGTAGACGCCGTTGCTCATCACCACGAACAGCACGGGTACCGCAGAGCGCGCCGCGCTCCACAGTCCCTGGAGGCCGAAGAGTGCGCAGCCGTCGCCGAGGACGGCGACAACCGGTCGCCCGGGTTCGGCGAGCGCCCGGCCGACGGCGGCCCCGATCCCCCAGCCGAGGCCGCCGCCGACGGTGTGCGTATAGCTGCCGGGACGGTCGAGGCGCACGAGCCGGCGCAGCAACAGGCCGACCGTGATGGCCTCTTCGACGACCGCGGCGTCCGGCGGCAGTCCGCGCGCCACGGCGTGCGCGGCGGCCCAGGGCGCGAGCGGCGCCGGGGAGTAGGCGGCCCGGGCGGCGGCCTCCGTGCGGTTCCGCTCGGCGGTATGTCGCTCGCCGGCGCGCAGCACTCGGGCCTTCGCGGTGTGCGCGGGCACGTGTTCGCGCAGCAGCTCGGCGAGCCGGTCGAGGGAGGGGGCGAGCGCGCCGACGAGTCCGCTGTCGGCGGGGAAGTTGCGGCCGATCTCGGCGGGGTCGGAGTCGAGTTGCACGACGGTGAGGCCGGGTGGCAGCGCGGGACCGGGGCTGTAGTGGTGCGGGGTGAACGCGTGCGCGCCCGCGATGAGCACGGTGTCGTACGGCGTGAGCGCGTCGCGGATCGCGTCGTGGCGCGGAGGCAGCATGCCCGCGTACAGGGGGTGCGTGGTCGGGAAGTTCAGGCAGTCGGCCATCGGCTGGTGGTGAACGGGCGCGCCGCAGGTCTCGGCCGCGCGCACGAGCGCCGGGACGGCGTCGTCGCGGCCCACGCCGTCTCCCGCGACGATCACGGGGCGGGTGGCGGCGCCCAGCAGCACGGCGGCGCGCTCCAGGCCAACGGCCGGCCCTGTAAGGGGTGTCGGCGTACGGGCCGGGACGTCGACCTCGGTGTCCTCGGTGAGCAGGTCCATCGGCACGGAGAGGAACACCGGTCCCGCGGGCGGCCGTACGGCCAGGGCGAAGGCCCGGCGCACGGCGAGCGGCAGGTCACGGGCGTGCTGGACGTCGACGGCCGCCTTGACCGCCGGGCGGGCTAGCCCGATGAGGTCGCCCGACAGCATGGGGTCCTGCTGGAGGTGGCGGCGGTCCTGCTGGCCCGCGATCACCACCAGCGGGGTGCGTGAGCGGCGGGCGTTGAGCAGGCCGATGAGTCCGTTGGCGAGCCCGGCCGCGATGTGCAGGCTGACAAAGGCGGGCCGCCCGGTGGCGCGGGCGTATCCGTCGGCCATGGAGACGACCGCGCCCTCGTGGATGCCGAGGACGTACTCGGGCGCGTCCTTGGTTTCCGCGAGGGCGGCCAGCAAGGGCAGTTCGGTGGTGCCGGGGTTGCCGAAGACGCGGTCCACGCCCTCGCCGCGCAGAATGTCCAGCAGGGCGAGGGCGGGGCGGCGACCCATGGGAGCTCCTCGGTGGGGGCGAGTACCGGTTCGCGGGTCAGCGTCCGGTGCCCGCCCCCGAGGAGCAAGCCCCGCATACCACTCAGCGATACGTCACGTGTCGCCGAACTCTTCGCGCTACTTGTCGCTGAACCGCTCGCCCTTCTCCGCCTTCTCGACGAGCAGCGCGGGCGGCGTGAACCGCTCCCCGTAGCGCTCGGCGAGTTCACGCGCGCGTGCCACGAATCCGGGCAGCCCGGCGCCCGCACCTGACCCGCCGCCGTCGTACCCGTTGATGTACTGGAGCACGCCGCCGGTCCAGCCCGGGAAGCCGATGCCGAAGATGGACCCGATGTTGGCGTCGGCGACCGAGGTCAGCACTCCTTCCTCCAGGAGCCGGACGGTGTCCAGCGCCTCGGAGAAGAGCATGCGCTCCTGCATGTCCTTGAACGGGATCTCGTAGCCCGGCTTGGTGAAGTGCTCACGCAGCCCCGGCCACAGCTTGCCGCGCTTGCCGTCCTCCCCGTACTCGTAGAAGCCCGCGCCGCCGCTGCGCCCGCTGCGGCCGAACTCCTCGACCATGCGGTCGATGACCGCCTCGGCCGGGTGCGTCTGCCAGGTGCCGCCCGCCTCCTCGACGGCCTGCTTCGACTCCTTGCGGATCTTGCGCGGCAGGGTGAGCGTGAGCTCGTCCATCAGGGAGAGGACCTTGGCCGGGTAGCCGGCCTGGGCGGCGGCCTGCTCGACGGACGCGGGCTCGATGCCCTCACCGACCATCGCGACGCCCTCGTTGATGAAGTGCCCGATGACGCGGGAGGTGAAGAAGCCGCGCGAGTCGTTGACGACGATCGGGGTCTTCTTGATCTGCCGTACGAGGTCGAAGGCGCGCGCCAGTGCCTCGTCGCCGGTGCGCTCGCCCTTGATGATCTCGACGAGCGGCATCTTGTCGACGGGCGAGAAGAAATGCAGCCCGATGAAGTCGTCCTGCCGGTCCACGCCCTCGGCGAGCACGGTGATCGGCAGGGTCGAGGTGTTGGAGCACAGCAGTGCGTCCGGCTCGACGATGTTCTGGATCTCCTGGAACACCTTGTGCTTGAGCGCCGTGTCCTCGAAGACGGCCTCGATCACGGCGTCGCAGCCGGCCAGCTCGTTCGGGTCCGCGGTGGGCGTGATGCGCGCAAGGAGGGCGTCGGCCTTGTCCTGGCTGGTACGGCCCCGGGAGACGGCCTTCGCGCAGAGCTTCTCGGAGTAGGCCTTGCCCTTGGCCGCCGCCTCGGCGGACACGTCCTTGAGGACGACGTCGATGCCCGCACGGGCGCACGAGTAGGCGATGCCCGCGCCCATCATCCCGGCGCCGAGGACGGCGACCTTGCGGACCTGGCGCGGCTCGATGCCCTTGGGCCGGTTGGCACCGGAGTTGACCGCCTGGAGGTCGAAGAAGAACGCCTGGATCATGTTCTTCGCGGTCTGGCCGGTGACCAGCTCGGTGAAGTAGCGCGCCTCGATGGTCAGCGCGGTCTCGAAGTCGACCTGCGAGCCCTCGACGGCGGCCGCCATGATGTTGCGCGGTGCCGGGTACGGGGCGCCGTTCAGCTGCTTCTTCAGGTTGGCCGGGAAAGCGGGCAGGTTGGCGGCGAACTTCGGGTTCGACGGCGTACCGCCCGGGATCTTGTAGCCCGGCTTGTCCCAGGGCTGCTGCGACTCGGGGTTGGCGTCGATGAAGGCGCGCGCCTTGGCGAGCATCTCCTCGGGGGTCGCCGCCAAGTCGTGCACGAGGCCGCTCTCCAGGGCCCGCTTCGGGGAGTACTGGGTTCCCTGGAGCAGCACCTTCAGGAGGGCGTCCGTGATGCCCATGAGGCGGACGGTGCGGGTGACGCCGCCGCCGGCGGGCAGCAGACCGAGGGTCACCTCGGGCAGGCCGATCTTGGAGCCCGGCGCGTCGAGGGCGATGCGGTGGTGGGAGGCGAGGGCGATCTCGTATCCGCCGCCGAGCGCCGCGCCGTTGATGGCGGCGACGACCGGCTTGCCCAGGGTCTCGATGCGGCGCAGGGAGGACTTGATGGCCGTACCGGTGTCGAAGGCCTGCTGGGCGTTCTCCGGCCCGGCCTGGATCATGTCCTTGAGGTCGCCGCCCGCGAAGAAGGTCTTCTTGGCGGAGGTGTAGATGATGCCGCGGATGGAGTCCTTCTCGGCCTCGGCGCGCTCGGCGATCGCCGCGATCGAGTCCTTGAAGGCCTGGTTCATGGTGTTGGCGGACTGGTTGGGGTCGTCGAGGACGAGGGTGACGACGCCGGTCTCGTCCTGTTCCCAGCGGATGGTGGTGGACTCAGTGCTCATCAGGGGTGCTCCGTTGATCCGTGTATCCGTTGGGAGAGGTCAGACGCGCTCGACGATCGTGGCGATGCCCATGCCGCCGCCCACGCACAGCGTGGCGAGGCCGTAGCGCTTGTCCTGGCGCTCCAGTTCGTCGACGAGGGTGCCGAGGATCATCGCGCCGGTCGCGCCGAGCGGGTGGCCCAGCGCGATCGCGCCGCCGTTGACGTTGACCTTGTCCAGGGACAGGCCCATGTCCTTCGCGAACCGCAGCACGACCGCGGCGAAGGCCTCGTTGATCTCGACGAGGTCGATGTCGTCGATGGTCAGTCCGGCCTTGGCGAGCGCCTTGCGGCTCGCGGGCGCGGGTCCGGTGAGCATGATGGTGGGCTCGGAACCGGAGACGGCAGCGGAGACGATCCGCGCGCGGGGGGTGAGGCCGTAGCGCTCGCCGACCTCCTTCGAGCCGATGGCGACGAGGGAGGCGCCGTCGACGATTCCGGAGGAGTTGCCCGCGTGGTGGACGTGGTCGATCTCCTCGACCCAGTGGTACTTCTGCAGCGCCACGGCGTCGAATCCGCCCAGCTCGCCGATGTCGGCGAACGACGGCTTCAGCTTGGCGAGCGAGTCGGCGGTGGTGCCGGGGCGCATGTGCTCGTCGTGGTCGAGGACGACGAGCCCGCTGCGGTCCCTGACGGGGACGACGGACTTCTCGAAGCGTCCGTCCTTCCAGGCGGCGGCAGCCCGCTCCTGGGACAGGGCCGCGTACTCGTCGACATCCCGCCGCGAGAAGCCCTCGATGGTGGCGATGAGGTCGGCGCCGATGCCCTGCGGCACGAAGTTGGTGGCCATGTTGGTCATCGGGTCGGCGAACCAGGCGCCGCCGTCCGAGGCCATCGGCACCCGCGACATCGACTCGACGCCGCCCGCGAGGACGAGGTCCTCCCAGCCGGAGCGGACCTTCATCGCCGCCATGTTGACCGCTTCCAGACCGGAGGCACAGAAGCGGTTTTCCTGGACGCCGGCGACCGTGTCGGGCAGTCCGGCGGCGACCGCGGCGATGCGGGCGATGTCGGAGCCCTGGTCGCCGACCGGGCCCACGACACCGAGGACGATGTCGTCGATCGCGGCCGGGTCGAGACCCGGGAAGCGGCGCTGGACCTCGTGGATGAGCCCGACGACCAGGTCGATGGGCTTGGTGCCGTGCAGGGCGCCGTTCGCCTTGCCGCGGCCGCGTGGGGTGCGGATCGCGTCGTACACGTACGCTTCGGTGCTCACTGGTAAGCCTTTCAAGAGAGCCGGGAGGGCTGAGCTGGGCTGTGAGGGTCAGCCGAGCAGGGAACGGCCGATGATCTCCTTCATGATCTCGGTGGTCCCGCCGTAAATGGTCTGGATACGTCCGTCGGTGAAGGCCCTGGCGACGCGGTACTCCGCCATGTACCCGTAGCCGCCGTGCAGTTGGAGGCAGCGGTCCGCGACCCGCTTCTGCAGTTCGGTGGCCCACCACTTGGCCATCGAGGCGTGCACCGCGTCCAGTTCCCCGTTCGAGTGATCGACGATGCAGCGGTCGAGGAACGTCCGGGTGACGGCGCACTCGGTGGCCATCTCGGCTATCTCGAAGCGGATGTGCTGGAGCTTGGAGAGCGGCCGCCCGAAGGCCTCACGCTCCTTGACGTATGCGGTGGTGATCTCCAGCAGGTACTCGGCGGCCGCGATGCCGGCGACGGCGATGCCCATGCGCTCCTGCGCGAGGTTCGTCATCAGATGGACGAAGGCGCCGTTCGGCTCGCCGAGCAGGTTCTCCTTGGGGACGCGTACGTCGTTGAAGAACAGCTCGGCCGTGTCCTGGGACTTCTGGCCGATCTTGTCGAGGTTGCGGCCGCGCTCGAAGCCCTCCATGCCGCGCTCGACGACGAGCAGCGACAGCCCGTGCGCACCGCCTTCGGGTGTCGTCTTCGCGACCACGATCACCAGGTCGGCCAGGATGCCGTTGGAGATGAAGGTCTTGGAGCCGTTGAGCAGCCAGTGGTCGCCCTTGTCCTCGGCGTGCGTCTTGATGCCCTGGAGGTCGGATCCGGCGCCGGGCTCGGTCATGGCGATCGCCGTGATCAGCGAACCGTCGCAGAATCCGGGCAGCCAGCGCCGCTTCTGCTCCTCGGTGGCCAGGTCCGTCAGATACGGCCCGATGATGTCGTTGTGCAGCCCGAGGGCGAGCCCCGCGGCCCCCGCGCGCGTGAACTCCTCGGCGAGTACGGCGCTGTAGCGGAAGTCGGCGTTGCCGCCGCCTCCGTACTCCTCGGGAACGGCGAGACCGAGCAGCCCCTGCTTCCCGGCCGCCCGCCAGGCGTCGCGCGAGACGATGCCGTCCTTCTCCCACTGTTCGTAGTGGGGCAGCACCTCCTTGGCGAGGAAGGTGCGCACGGTCTCGCGGAACGCGTCGTGCTCGGCGGTGAAGATCTGCCGCTTCATGCGGGAAACGCCCTCCTGGACTTCATGCGGGAAACGCCTTCCTAGAGCCAGCTCTTGACGGTTTCGACGAGCCTTGCCGGTTCCGGCCCGACGGGAATGACGTTGAGCATCGTCACTCCGGCCTCCCGGAAGGCCTCGACACGCTCACGGACGTAAGCCTCGGGTCCGCACAGCGACATGAGCTCGCAGAACTCGTCCGGCACGGCGGCCTCGGCCTCCTTCTTCCGCCCGGAGAGGTACAGCTCCTGGATGAGCCGGGCTTCCTTCTCGTAGCCGTACGCCACCGCGAGATCGTTGTAGAAGTTCTTGCCGGGCGCGCCCATGCCTCCTACGTAGAGGGCGATTTTGGGACGCGCGAGGTCCCGTACGGCCGCCGCGTCCTCGCCGATGGCGAGCAGCCCGCCCGCGACGGTCCGCAGCGGACCGAGGGCCGGGTCCCGGCGTGCGGCGCCCTCCGCCAGCGCGGTGCCCCACACCTGGTGGGCCTTCTCCGGGAGGAACAGGGTGGGCAGCCAGCCGTCGGCGACCTCGGCGGTCATGCGGACGTTGGCGGGGCCCAGCGAGGCGACGTACAGGGGTACTTCGGGGCGTACGGGCTTGGTGAGGATCTTCAGGGGCTTGCCGAGGCCGCCGGGGCGGGGCATGTCGGTGATGCCGTGGTGGTCGATGACCTCGCGGCGCAGGATGCGGCGCGTCAGCTCGATGGCTTCGCGTGTCCGGCCGAGCGGCTTGTCGTACGCCTTCCCGTGCCAGCCCTCGACGACCTGCGGGCCGGAGGCGCCGAGTCCGATGATGGCCCGTCCTGCGGAGATCGCGTCGAGCCCGGCGGCCGTCTGAGCGATCAGCGCGGGGGTGCGCGAGTAGACGTTGAGGATCGCGGCGCCGATCTTCATCCGCTCGGTGCGGGCGGCCAGATAGCCCATGATCGTGGGCGAGTCGAAGCCGTAGGCCTCGGCGACCCAGACGGCGTCCAGGCCCGCGGACTCCAGCGCGGCGACCTCGTCGGCCGCCTGCCGGGGGTCGCCCGCGTACTCGAGCGGGAGGGAGAGCTCCATCAATCGCCGTCCTTCATCGGGTCGCCGTCTTTCATCAGGCCGGGTACGCCCCAGTCGCGGGCCACGTCCGCGGTGTCCGCGCCCGGTTGGGCGGGACCACTACGGATGGCGGTGCGAGAGAGGGAGAAGCGGGGCGCGGGGGCCGGCTGGGTGATGCCGCCATGGTCGACGAAGGTGCCGCGGGCGGCGAGATGCGGGTGGGCGGGCGCCTCGCGCAGCGACAGGACCGGTGCCACGCACGCGTCGGAGCCCTCGAAGACCGCGGTCCACTCGTCTCTCGTACGGGTCTTGAAGCGGGCGGCGACCGTCTCGCGCAGTTCCGCCCAGCGGGCCAGGTCCTTGCGTGCGGAGGCCAGTTCCCCGATGCCGAGGAGTTCCACGAACTCGTCGTAGAACTGCTGCTCCAGGGCGCCCACCGCCATGTACTGGCCGTCGGCCGTCTCGTACGTCCCGTAGTAGGGGCAGCCGCCGTCCAGGAGGTTGGCGCCGCGCCGGTCCTGCCAGCCGCCGGCGGCGAGCATGCCGTGGATCATCGCGGCGAGGTGCGCGGCGCCGTCGACGATGGCCGCGTCCACGACCTGTCCCGCGCCGGTCGCGCGCGCGTGGTGGAGCGCGGCGAGGATCCCGACGACGAGGTAGAGCGAGCCGCCCGCGTAGTCGCCGACGAGGTTCGCTGGAACCGTGGGCGGCTCGTCCGGCCTGCCGATCATGCCGAGGGTGCCGGTGAGGGCGATGTACGCGATGTCGTGCCCGGCGCGCTGGGCGAGCGGACCTTCCTGGCCCCAGCCGGTCATCCGCCCGTAGACGAGCTTCGGGTTGCGGGCGTGGCAGATCTCGGGGCCCACGCCGAGGCGCTCGGCGACGCCGGGGCGGTAGCCCTCGATGAGGACGTCGGCGCGCTCGACCAGGTCGAGGACGCGGTCCTGGCCGTCCTGGGTCTTGAGGTCGATGATCACGGACCGCTTGTTGCGGTTGGTGATGTCGAACTCAGGGTTGATCGCGAGCCCGGCGCCGCCGGGCCGGTCCACGCGGACGACGTCCGCGCCGAGGTCGCCGAGGAGCATGGCGGCGAACGGGCCCGGGCCGATGCCCGCCAGCTCGACGACGCGCACCCCGGCGAGCGGGCCGTGCCCTGGCGTTCCTGCCACTGCCATCAAGCCCCCAGCACTGTGACACTACTGATGTGACATCAGCGATGTTAAGAACGTGTTCCACATCGGGCAAGCCCTTGACGAGCAAGCGCTTAGTTAAATTCCCGGGTGCGGATCGGGATGAAGAGGGCCTAAACAGGGCGTGTCAGCGCTCGTCCAGCTCGCCGATCAGCTTCTTCGGCGCGATCGCCCGATAGCTCTCCTCGACCCAGTCGCACAGCAGCTCCGCGGCCGGAGCACCTCGCCCGTCCAGGGGTATGCGCACCCAGCCGGCCTTGCCGAGGCCGTAGCCGGCGGGCTCGGCGCCGGGTGCGGTGAGGGCATGGGCGTGCGCGGACTCGTCCTTGAGCTTCAGGGTGACGCCCAGCGGATATCGGCCGTCGTCGACTCCGAGGAAGACGAACACCTTCTTGTTGACCTTCGCGACGGACTCGCCCCAGGGGAACTCCTCCGCGGCGCCGGGCAGGCCGAGGGCGAACTCGCGCACCTTCTCCCACTTTTTCAGGGCGTTCTTCGGCACGGCCACGGCTCCTCCGACCTCTTCGTCCGACCTCGTCGTTCGGCTGCTCGTACCTCACGCTAGCCTCAGCCACCGATAACGGCGCTTCGCGCAACGGCTGAGAGGTGTCATGAGCAGGCTGAACGGGACGGATCGCGCGTACGACATCGTGCTTTTCGGAGCCACGGGGTTCGTCGGGGAACTCACCGCGGAGTACCTCGCCGCGCATGCGCCCCAGGGGCTGCGCTGGGCGATCGCGGGGCGCAGCGCACAGAAGCTGGAGCGGCTGCGGGAGCGGTTGGCCGGCGCCCCCGGTGTACTCCAGGCGGATGTCGCCGATCCGGAGTCGCTGCACGAACTCGCCCGGCACGCACGGGTGGTGGCCACGACGGTCGGGCCGTACGTCACCTACGGCGAGGAGCTGGTGGCCGCCTGCGCGGACGCCGGCACCGACTACGTCGACCTCACCGGTGAGCCCGAGTTCGTGGACCTGATGTACGTCCGGCACGACGCACGCGCGCGGGAGACGGGGGCGCGGCTGGTGCACGCCTGCGGCTTCGACTCCATCCCGCACGACCTGGGCGCGTACTTCACCGTGCGACAGCTTCCCGAGGGCGTACCGCTCAGGGTCGACGGATTCGTCCGCACCCAGGCGATGTTCTCGGGCGGCACCTTCGCCTCGGCGCTCAACCAGTTCGCGCGCGGGCGGCACATGCTCGCCGCGGCGCGGGACCGCAAACGCCATGAGCCGCGGCTGATGACGCGGCGCGCGGAGGCGCCGCTGAGCGCTCCGCGGTTCGCCAAGGAGGTCGGTGCGTGGGCGCTGCCGCTGCCCACGATCGACGCTCAGGTGGTGGAGCGGTCCGCGCGTGCGCTGGAGCGGTACGGGCCCGACTTCCGCTACCGCCACTACGCGGCCGTCGAACGGCTGCCGTTCGCCGTGGGCGGGGTCGCGACAGTGGGCGCTATTTTCGCGGCGGCCCAACTGCCGGCCGCGCGCCGCTGGTTGTCCGACCGGCTCAAGCCCGGGGACGGGCCGAGCGCCTCACGACGCGCGAAGAGCTGGTTCTCGGTGCGGTTCGTCGGAGAGGGCGGCGGACGGCGCGTCTTCACCGAGGTCGCGGGCGGTGACCCGGGCTACGACGAGACCGCCAAGATGCTCGCGGAGTCGGCGCTGTCCCTCGCCTTCGACGACCTGCCGAAGACCTCCGGGCAGGTCACGACGGCGGTGGCGATGGGCGACGCGCTGATGGAACGTCTCCGCAAGGCCGGGATCGTCTTCCGCGTCGCGGCCACCCGCTAGTCGACGTGGTCTGGCTGCTCGGGATGGTCGGACTGCTCGGGATGGTCGGGCTTCAGGACGACCATCCCGTGACCGTGTAGATCATCCCGCCTATCCAGGCGAGTCCGGCGATCACGGCGAGGACCAGCGCGGCCATCACCGCGCGTTCGACGGGCTGGGCGGGGTTGGCGGCGGGCTTCGGGGCACGGTGCGTCGTCATGCTGCACAGCCTGCCGATCATGAGGGTGCCGCCACATCCGTACAGGTACTCAGAACGCGTACTCAGAAGGCGTACTCAGTCAACGGGCGGGGCGCCTCACGGAGTTGCCTCCTGGAGAGCCCGCCTGCAGAGGGAGTCCGCGCGGCGGGTGGACTCCGGGAGGCGGTACTTCGGAGTGAGTGCGAGTGTGTGCGCGCACGCGTTGTCGAGGTTCACCCGGTGGCCGACCGACACGAACACGGGCTTCACGCCGTCCCGCGTGCGCAGCGCGCGGCCGACCTCCTCGGTGCCCGTGGGACTGTCCGCGAGGAGCGGGGACGCGCTGCCGCGCCGGGCGCCCGGCTCCTCGTACGAGAAGGTGAAGGGGTTCTTGGCGACCCCGATCGTGGGGAGCCCGGTGAGCACACCGAGGTGGCTGGCCAGGCCGAAGCGGCGCGGGTGGGCCAGGCCGTAGCCGTCGCAGACGACGAGGCCGGGCGCGCAGGGCAGGGCATCGAGCGCGGCCAGGACGGTCGGGATCTCACGGAAGGCGAGCAGCCCGGGAACGTACGGGAAGGAAACCTGGCCGACGGCGGTGGCCTCGGCGACGACGTCGAGGGTGACCGCGTCGAGTACGACGGCGGCGGCCACGACGATGTCCCGCTCGTCGTCGTAGGCGACGTCGACCCCCGTCACCCGGCCGGTGCCGGGCGGCGGCCCCGGCTCGTCGAGCACCACCCGCTCCCGCAACTCGTCCTGCACGGCACGGGCTTGCTCTTCGGAGGCGGGCCAGCCCGCGGGAATCCTTACGGTCGTCATGGTGAGAAGAGCCTAGGCGGCTACGGAACGAGCCGGTCGGACAGGGATAGGATCGCGATCATGTTCGTACTGGAGCTGACCTACACCGCGCCGCTCGAAGCGGTCGACGCCGCTCTGGAAGCGCATGTCACGTGGCTCGACAAGCAGTACGCCGCGGGGGTCTTCCTGGCGTCCGGGCCCAAGAACCCCCGCGACGGCGGTGTGATTCTCGCCGTCGCGGAGGACCGGGCGCGGATCGAGGAGATCACCGCGGGCGACCCGTTCGTCACCTCGGGCGTGTGCCTGTACCGCGTCACCGAGTTCGTGGCGACCAAGACGGCGCCCACCCTGGAGCGGTACCGGGAGACGCTCGGCTGAACCGGACCTCCGCGCTTCACTTGCCGCCGAGGGCGCGCTTCAGCTCGCTCTTGTTCATGTCCGAGCGGCCGTGGATGTTCCGCCGCTTGGCCTCCTCGTACAGCTGGTCATACGTGGGCCCCTGGGCGCCCTTGTGCGAGCGCTGACCGCCGCGCTTGCCGGACGACATGTCCTCGACGGACGTACGGCTGGCGGTCTTCGACTCACCAGACCGGGCGCGCTCCTTGTTCACCGTCCGCGCGGCGATCTCCTCGGCGCGCTGCTCGCTCTCTCCCCGGTCGCGTGCGCTCTCCTTGATGTGCTCGTACTGGCGTTCCCGTTTGGGGCTCGAACCGCGTGGCATGGCTGATCACTTCCTTTTCGCGGTCACTGCCTTGCGCGACCCGAGTACCCCGCTTCGGGGCGGACACCGCACGGGTCAGCGCTCCAGGCGGGCCACCCGTCCCTTCTCACCGGAGGCCCAGCAGCCCAGGTCGGGGGTGCAGTCCACGGTGTCGTACGAGCCGGTGTCCACGGTGCGCCAGGTGCGGCCGCCGTCCGTCGTGAGATCGGTGCCGGTGGGGCCGACCGCGAGCGCTGCGGTGCGGCTGTGCGGGAGCCAGGTCACTCCCGAGCGGTAGGCGGACGGGGGCTGCGTGGCGGGCGTCCAGGTGCGGCCACCGTCGGCGCTGAGTGCGGCGGCCCGGGGTGAGGCCTGGTCGGCGCGGTAGTCGCCGCCGACCGCGAGGCCGTGGGTGCGGTCGCGGAAGGCGAGGGCGAAGACGCCGCGCGCCGGGTCGCCGGCCGGGATCGGCGTGTCGGTTGCCGTCCAGTTCAGTCCCCGGTCCGAGGAATGCAGCACGCGCGCGCGTGCACCCCCGCCGGTGGCCAGCCACACATCACGCGGCCCCGAGGTCACCAGGCACTGCCCGCTCGCCGCGAAGCCCGCCTCGCCGTCCTGCGCCGCGGGCATCCCGTCGCTGGGCAGCACCTTCCAGGAGCGGCCGCCGTCACCGGTCGACAGGATGCGGAACCTGCCGTCCACCGGGTCGCTCATCGCCAGGCCGTGGCGCCGGTCGAAGAAGGTGAGGCAGTCGTAGAAGGCCTTCGCGTCGGTGTTGCGGAAGGACTCCGTCCAGGTCGCGCCCCCGTCGTCCGTGCGCAAGACACGGGAGGCCTCGCCCTCGCCGATGGCGAGGACCACGGCACGCCGTGCGTCGAACGCCTCGATGTCGCGGAACTCCAGGTCCGCGCCACCGGGCGGGGACACGTTCCGCCAGTTCGCGCCGCCGTCGGTGGTGCGCAGCACGGTGCCCTTGGAGCCGGCCACCCAGGCCGTGTCCCGGCTGACAGCCGACAGGCCGCGGAACCGCACGTCCGTACCGCTGTTCCTGAGTTCCCAGTGCGGCGCCTTCGCCGCCTCGTGCGCCTGCGCGGGTGCCGTCAGCGTGGCGGCAAGTGCGGCCGCGCACAGTCCCACGGTGACCATCCGACTCGTACGTCTCGTCTTCCCCAAGCCCCTCATGGCGGGCGAAGCTAGCCCACTCCCCCGGTGCCGTCCAGATGGCGTTCTCCGGGAACCCCGGGACCCCGACCGAGTGTCCTTTCGGTTGTCCGAAGACGACGGGACGAGAGATGGATCACCGCGTGGGTCACCGATCACCGCGTGGATCACCACAGTGCATGAACGCGGTGACAGAGGTCACTCGGGTTTCAGGTGCACTCATTGGCTCATTTCTTCGTCTCTTCAATTGACCGGCCTCATCCGCCCGGAGTTCGTCCAGCCGTCACAAGGGAGCAAGGCGTTGTCCACCGTCATCGAGCAGCCCGTAGAGGCCCGCCTCGTCGCCGCCGCGCCGCGGATGCCGAGCATTCCCGCAACGCTCCACTACGACCGGAGCGATCCCTTCGCGGTCCGTATGACCTTCCCCGCTCCGGCCACGCTGGAGGGCGTGGAGGTCTGCTGGACCTTCGCGCGCGAGCTCCTCACCTCGGGGCTCGAGGAGTCGGTGGGCTGGGGCGATGTACGGGTGCGGCCGTACGGCTACGACCGCACCGTTGTGGAGTTCCACGCTCCCGAGGGCACCGCGGTGGTGCATGTGCGCTCGGGCGAGGTGCGGCGGTTCCTGCAGCGCACGACGGAATTGGTGCCCGTGGGGCTCGAACACCTGCAGGTGGACCTGGACCACGACCTGGCGGAGCTCATGCGGGGCACCTGCTGAGTGGGGTTCCAGCCCTCAGCCGCTCCTGCCCATCAGGGTGTTGAGCTCGGCGTAGTCGAGCCCGTCGGTCAGCGAGTCGTAGGTCCCCGCGTCCAGCAGCTCCCGCGCGGCCCGGCGGACCACGGCGTGCGCGGCCTGCGCGATGCCCGAACCCGCGCTGATCCGGGCGACTCCGAGGGCGGCCAGCTCGGCGACGGACGGCGCGCCGGGGCCCACCATCACGTTCAGCGGGCCTTCGACGCCCTCGACGAGTGTCTTGACGGTCACCGGATCGACGGCTCCGGGTACGAAGACACCGTCGGCTCCGGCGGCGAGGAAGGCGGCGGCCCGCTCCAGGGTTTCCCCGATCTTGCCGGCGCCCCGCAGACAGGTGTCGATGCGGGCGTTGACGTACAGCGCTACCCCGGCCGCGTCGGCGGCCGCGCGGGCCGCCGCGATGCGCTCCGCCTGCTCGGCGATCGGGCGCAGCCGAGCACCACCCGCGGCGTCGTAGAGAGCGTCCTCGATGTTCACGCCCACGGCACCCGCCGCGAGCACCGCGCGGATCGTGTCCGCGACGCCTTGGGCGTCCCGCGCATAGCCACTCTCGATGTCCGCGCTCACCGGCACCCGGACCACCGCGGCGATCCGCCCGACCGCGCCGAGAGCCCCGTCCCTGTCCAGCCGGTCCCCGTCCGCCACCCCCAACCCCCAAGCGAGCCCCGCACTGGTCGTCGCCACCGCCCCCGCGCCCGCCCCCTCGACGATCCGGGCACTCACCGCGTCCCACACATTCGGCAGGACGAGAGGCCGACCGGGCACGTGCAGCGCACGAAAGGCGAGGGCGGTTTCACGCAGGGAACTCGGGTCCGTGCGGAGGGAATTGGGGTTCGTCATGGGGATGAGCCAAGCATGGGGCGGGGTTGGGGGCTGGCAGGAAAACGACGTGTACGTGGGGCGGCGGAAGGGGGGGATGGGCGAGATTTGGCCAGGTTGAGTTGCCGGGAGAGTGCGCGGGAAGCTCGTGCGGGCAGAAGCGCCCGCGGTGGTGGTGCGCCCGCACCAGAAGCGCGGGCGTGAGGGCGCCTTGCGGTGACGCCGGCGTGAGGGCGCCTTGCGGTGGCGTCGGCGTTGGCTCGCGCACCGGGAGCGCGAGCGCGGATGCGCCCGGTGGCAAGGACTCGCAGGCGCGTGCGTGCCCACGAGTACACCCCGACGCCGTCGGCACGCGGCCACTTGCCGTGCCCCCCTCAACCCCCCGCAGCCGCCCCCGTGGCCGACGCAGCCGTCGTCGCCACGATCACCGCCGTGCGCAGCTCCTGGATGACCTTCTTCAGGGCCGGCGCCGCCGCGCCGCTGCGGTCGGTCAGGTCTTCGAGGCGGTTCTTGTAGAGCTTGCGATCCTTGGCCGGCGCGAGGGTGCGGAGTTCGGCCGCGGCGGCGAGGGCGACGAGGGCCGCGTCGCGATCGGAGACCTCGGCGACGGGGAGCGGGCCTTCGAGCACCTGTCGGGCGTCCGTGCGCAGTGCGTCCACGGCGGGTACCCGCTCCAGCTCGTACTCCACGGAGGGGAAGAGGCCGAGGACGCGCTTCTTTTCCGCCCTGAGGTAGCCCTCGGCCGCCAGCTGCGCGCGTACGGCGTCCAGGGTGACGCGCGCCCGCAGCGTCACCCATGCCTTCCACTTCCGCGGCCGGGACTCCGCGACGAGTTCCAAAAGCCCGTCGAGGACGGCGTCGCCCGTGCGGGAGTCGGCGTCGATAGGGGTGACGATGCCGTTCTCGTCGATGAGCAGTCCGCGCTGCGCCAGCTCGGTGAGGGCGCCGGCGCGCACCAGGTGGTGGAGATGGGTGGCGCCGGTGACCTTGAGCCTGCTGGTGTCCCAGGCCAGGAGGTAGAGCCGGGCGGGCAGCGAGAGCGAGCCGTTCGGCACGGGATCTCCTTCGGGTCGTCGGGGGTCACGTTAATCCTTTGACAGCCTCCAGAGCCGCCCCTACGGTGCATAGCGGTCCTGTTGCCGTCGATTGGAGAAGGACGTTGCTCGTCTGAGGTCTGAGACACCGCGTCACACGCAGCCAGCTCCTCCTGGCCTCCGTGTGCGCAGCGTGCGACCTCGGCGTACGAGCCGTCCTCCGGCGCAGGGCCTTCTTCATGCCTCCGAACTGGCTGCCCTTCGAACCGGCTGACCTCGGAAATGGATCGTCGTCGCCTCGCGGTGTCCCGAACGCGTACCCCCGACCGCATCCAGCAACCGCGAGGCCCTGATGTCTACCTTCCCCACCTCCATCACCTGTGCCTCCCTCTCCTTCGCCTGGCCCGACGGCACCGCCGTCTTCGACGACCTCCAGGCCGCCTTCGGCCCCGGCAGGACCGGCCTCGTCGGCGTCAACGGATCAGGAAAATCAACCCTGCTGAAGCTGATCGCCGGGGAGCTCACCCCGGCCGACGGCACGGTCCGGGTCGCCGGCGAGGTCGGCTATCTGCCGCAGAACGTCGCACTCGACACCGGTCTGCGGGTCGACGAGGCGATCGGCATCGCCGCCACCCGGGCCGCGCTGCAAGCCATCGAGGCGGGTGACGTGTCAGAGGAGCACTTCGACGTCGTCGGCGACGACTGGGACGTAGAGGAGCGGGCACTCGCCACGCTCGGCGAACTCGGCCTCGGGCACATCGAGTTGGACCGCACCATCGGTGAGGTCTCGGGCGGCGAGTCGGTGCTGCTGCGCCTTGCCGCGCTCCTGCTGCGCCGACCCGACGTACTCCTGCTGGACGAACCCACCAACAACCTCGACCTGTTCGCGCGGCGGCGCCTGTACGCGGCCGTCGAGGCCTGGTCCGGAGTCATGATCGTGGTCAGCCACGACCGCGAACTCCTCGATCTGGTGGACCAGATCGCCGATCTGCGCTCCGGAGAGGTCACCTGGTACGGCGGCACCTTCTCCGCGTACGAGGAGGCGCTCGCCGGCGAGCAGGAGGCGGCGGAGCGCATGGTGCGCGTCGCCGAGGCCGACCTGAAGAAGCAGAAGCGCGAACTGGTCGACGCACAGGTCAAGTTGGCCCGCCGCAAGCGCTACGGCCAGAAAATGTTCGAGCAGAAGCGCGAGCCGAAGATCGTCATGGGGGCGCGCAAACGCGCGGCCCAGGAGTCGGCGGGCAAGCACCGCATCATGCACGAGGATAGGCTCGCCGAGGCGAAGGAGCGACTCGACGGCGCGGTGGAGGCCGTACGGGACGACGACGAGATCCGTGTCGACCTGCCGTACACGGCCGTGCCGCCGGGCCGCAATGTCCTCACGCTCGAGAACCTGGAGTTGCGGTACGGCGCCCGCGTGGACGGCGTATTCGACCTGCGCGGGCCCGAACGGATCGCGCTGATCGGGCGCAATGGCGCGGGCAAGACCACGCTGCTGCGCACGATCGCCGGGGAGCTGGACGCGGTGTCCGGCGACGCGCGGGCCCATGTGCCGCTGCGCTTCCTGCCGCAGCGGCTCGATGTCCTCGACGACGAGCTGACCGTCGCCGAGAACGTGGCCCGGTTCGCGCCGGCCGCGACCAACAACCGGATCAGGGCGCGCCTGGCCCGCTTCCTGTTCAAGGGCGCGAAGGCCGACCAGCGCGCCGCGACGCTCTCCGGCGGCGAACGCTTCCGGGCGGCACTCGCCGCGCTGATGCTGGCCGAGCCCGCGCCGCAGCTGCTGATGCTCGACGAGCCGACGAACAACCTCGACATGGCGAGCGTCCGGCAGCTGACGACGGCCCTGGAGTCCTACGAGGGAGCACTGATCGTCGCCAGCCACGACCTGCCGTTCCTGGAGTCCCTCGCGATCACGCGCTGGCTCATCCTGGAAGGAGGAGAACTGAAAGAAATCGCTCCGGAAACTGTGGGGTATTCCGCCTAGTGCCGGGCCCGGGAGCCGCCTAGCGTCGAGGTGCAGGTGTTACCCGACGTCAGGCCGGGGGCTTTTGCGCGCGCGACCCGCGCTGCATGATGTGCGCCGACACCCCCTGCCGATTCGGAGATCCACCCGTGCCCAGCCAGAAAGCCCTCATCCGCCGGCCCAGTCCCCGCCTCGCCGAGGGGCTGGTGACGCACATCGAGCGCGCGAAGGTGGACGTCGACCTGGCGGTCGAGCAGTGGGAGGCGTACGCGGAGGCACTGCGCACGCACGGCTGGGAGACCGTCGAGGTGGACCCGGCCGACGACTGCCCGGACTCGGTGTTCGTCGAGGACACCGTGGTCGTCTTCCGCAATGTGGCGCTGATCTCCCGCCCCGGCGCGGAGTCCCGGCGCGGCGAGACCGCCGGGGTAGAGGAGGCCGTGGCCCGCCTCGGCTGCTCGGTGAACTGGATCTGGGAGCCGGGCACCCTCGACGGCGGCGACATCCTGAAGGTCGGCGACACGGTGTACGTGGGCCGTGGCGGGCGCACCAACGCGGCCGGGGTCCAGCAGTTGCGGGCGGCCTTCGAGCCGCTCGGGGCGCGGGTCGTCGCCGTACCGGTGAGCAAGGTGCTGCACCTGAAGTCCGCGGTGACCGCGCTGCCCGACGGCACGGTCATCGGGCACGAGCCGCTGGTGGACACGCCGTCGCTGTTCCCGCGCTTCCTGCCGGTACCGGAGGAGTCCGGGGCGCACGTCGTGCTCCTGGGCGGCGGAAAGCTCCTGATGGCCGCGAGCGCCCCGAAGACGGCGGAGCTGCTCGCGGACCTCGGCCACGAACCGGTTCTCGTGGACATCAGCGAGTTCGAGAAACTCGAAGGCTGTGTGACATGCCTCTCGGTCCGGCTCCGGGAGTTGTACGTCTGATCGGGTGATCGCGGTGTTCGTTCGGCTCTGGGACCTGGGGATCCGGGGCGCTTCCGGCGTGCGCCCGGGAGCGTGCGATCTCCCCCGGGACCCCTACTGATCAGCAGTCTTTACAGGGAACTTAACCTACGGTGTCGTAACCTACGGAGACGTAGCCTACGATGCCGTAAGTTACGTCCCCGCTCGTTTTACACGTCCCCGTCCCCCCTGGAGCACCCGTGACGATCACTTCTCCCCACCTCGGCAGCCCGTCCGCCGCCTGGACCGACGCTCGACTGCTGTATGCGCTGGAAGAAGTGGTCGAGACGGAGCTCAACCGCCACCTGAAGGTGGCCAAGGACTGGATGCCGCACGAGTACGTGCCGTTCAGCGACGCCCGCAACTTCCCCGGCTTCTTCGAGGACGGCGAGGCCTGGGACAAGGAGCAGTCCAAGGTCACCGAGATCGGCCGGATCGCGCTGGTCGTCAACCTCCTCACCGAGGACAACCTGCCGAGCTACCACCACGAGATCGCCACGCTCTTCGGCCGTGACGGCGCCTGGGGCACCTGGGTGCACCGCTGGACCGCGGAGGAGGGCCGGCACGGCATCGTGATGCGCGACTACCTGCTCGCCTCCCGCGCCGTCGACCCCGACAAGCTCGAGGCGTTCCGCATGGCGCACATGAGCGAGGGCTTCGAGTCGGACAACCGCCACTCGATGCTGCACTCGGTCGCGTACGTCGCCTTCCAGGAGCTCGCGACCCGCATCTCGCACCGCAACACCGGTCACCAGTCGGGCGACCCGGTCTGCGACCGCATGCTGGCGCGCATCGCGACCGACGAGAACCTGCACATGGTCTTCTACCGCAACCTCCTGAAGGCCTCATTCGAGCTGGCCCCCGACCTGACCATGCAGGCCGTGCGCGACGTCGTGGTCAACTTCCGGATGCCCGGTCACGGCATGCCCGGCTTCGAGCGCGCCGCCGCGCAGATGGCCATCGGCGAGGTCTACAACATGCGCATCCACCACGACGACGTGCTCCAGCCGGTGCTGCGCCACCTCAAGGTCCTGGAGATGGACGGCTTCGGCCCCGAGGGCCTGCAGGCCCAGGAAGAGCTCGGCCTCTTCATGCGCGGCCTGGACGCGGAGGCCTCGAAGTTCGACGAGAAGCTCGCGGCCCGCAAGGCCCGCATGGCGGCACGCGCCGCCGGCTGACGACCTCCGGTCGAGGCAGCGGCACTGGTACGCCGCTGACCGGGGCCCCTCGCGGAGCCCCTCCCCGCACGCCGTCACCCGGGCCCTCACGAGGACCCGCTACTCGTACGCCGTCACCTGGTCCAGCGCCGCGTCCCGCACGTCGGCCACCGGGTGGCGGCGTAGTGCTCTCAGCCGCTCCCGCCAGGGCGCGGCCCAGCCCGTACGGCTGCCGATCGCCCCGGTGACGGCCGCCGCGAGCAGCCCCTCGCCGTGCCCGCCGTGGGCGGTGAGGCGCCGTACCGCGTCGAGCAGTACCTCGGGATCCCCCTCATGCGCCTGCCGCCGCAGCCGCTCGCCGAGTTCCCCGGCCGTCCGGGCGGCGAGCGCCGGGCGGCCGTCGGTGAGGGCGGCCAACCGCTCCAGCCGCGCCGGCTCCTCGTCCAGGTCCAGGTGGAACGCCGTGATGGCGGCCGCCTGCGGGACGAAGGCGTCGTACCCGGCCAGCAGCTCACCGGCGGCGAGGGCCGCGGGGCGGATGGGTGCCGGGACCGTCCTGGCCTGCTGGGCGAGGCGCGCGACAAGGTAGTCGACGCGCTGCCGGGCGGGCCGGTCGCGCCGCTCGTCGGCATCGGCATGGCTGACGTCTTCCGCCGTGGCGGCGGTCTCCGCCTCGGCCAACGTCCTCAGCGCCTGCTCGAGCCCCAGGCCACCCCGTGGCGAGCCCGCCGCCGCGGTCACCAGACCGTTGGCCGCGGCGCGCCAGCTCGTGCGTGCCGTCAGGTCGGTGACGGCGTCGGCGAGGACCGTCGGGGCCTGCGGTGACCAGGGCGCCCAGCGGGCCAGGGCGTCGAAGGCGAGGGTCGCGGTCTCCGGGTCGTCGGTGGAGGACACCTCGCGCACCAGCTGGGCGTACCGCTCGCGGTCGGGCTCGGGCAGGTCGAGGGGGGACACCCGCAGGACAGCGGTGCGCAGCACCGGCTCGGCGCCGGCGGCGTCGCGCAGCAGGTCCCAGACCGGTTCCTGGGCGAGCAGGCCGCCCGCGAAGGCCACGCAGGCGGCGCGGACGTCGAGGTGGGCGCCCGGCGCCGCGTACGCCTCGGTCAGCAGCGCCGCCGCCCGTGGCATCGGGAGCCGTACGGCGGCGAGCCGGGCGGCCTCCTTGCGGCTGGTCACCTTGGCGCGCGGCGCGAACAGCACCGCGCGCAGCTGCTCGGCAAGGCGTGACGGCGCCGCGTACCGGGACGCCTGCGTGGCCGCGTACACGGCGACCCGCGCCCGCTCGCCGCCCGCGTGTGCCAGCAGCTCGGGCAGTGCGTCGGCGGGCCGGTCGGTGCGGGCGAGCGCGGCGAGGGCCGCCTCGGCGAGCACCACGTCCGGGGAGTCCGTCCAGCGACGTACGAGATCGGCGCCCCTGCCCGGGACTCGCGCACTCTGTGCGACGGCCGCGGCCCGCTGATAGAGCGGCAGTCCGGCGTCCTCGGCCTCCGTCGTCAACTGCCGTGCCACCGCGAGCTGTTGGCGTGGCACCCAACGCCGTACGTCACGGTCCGCCGGTACGGTCCAGGGGGTGCCCTTGGTCAGAAAGCGCCCGTACGGAGGAGCCTCGGCGAGCAGCAGGTCGAGCAGATCGGTGCGGCGCCGGGTGACGACCTGGCGGACGGGCCACAGCGCCCCCGTGGACGGTTCCAGCGCGAGGATGCGTGCCACCCGCTCGTCCCGTGTCGCGGGCGCCTCCAGCCACAGCTCGACGGCGGCGCGCACGGTCACGTCGTTGCCGTAACGGATGGCCTGCCACAGCAGTTCCTGCAGCTCGGGCATGCCTGCCGCGCGGCGTCCCACCGCGCGGGCGAGCGCGAAGGCGAGGCTGTAGTCGGCCTTCTCCGCGCCCGCCTCGATCCAGGGGCGCAGAGCCTCGTACACCTGGTGCTCCTGGCCGCGGCGCAGCCTCGCGTCCAGCCGGCCGAGGTCGGCGCCGCCGGTGTTGCCGGAGATACGGACGAGGGTGCGCAGCGCCCAGTTCACCAACTCCCGTCCCCCGCCTGCCGCGTGCTCGCGCAGCACGGAGACGGCGAGGCGGCTGAGGTGCTGCCGGGTGGCGGGCGAGGAGTCGCGGGCCTCGACGGCGTCCACCGCGATGCGGTCGAGGTGCGGCTCGGCGTCCTCGGTGAACAGCGCGGGCCGCAGCCGGGACAGGGCGTACAGCGCGGCCGAGCGCACCGGGTCCTGTTCGTTGCGCAGCCGCCCCATCTCCTCCAGTACCGATGTGACGGCCGCGCGGTCGCCGGAGCGGGCGGCGTTGCGGATGAGCAACGGCCAGGCTTCGGCGCGGTCTTCGGCGGCCGGGCGGCGGGTGGCCTCGACGAGCCGTTCGCGTACTTCGGCAACGGGCAGGAAGGAGTCGGCGAGCAGCAGAGAGTTCGGCAGGGCACCGCTTTCGCGTGCGACGGCGGCCATCCGCCGGGCCTCCTCGGCGACGCAACTGCGGGGCAGCACTTCGAGGATCACGGCGTCGATGGTGACGTGACCCGCTCCGCGGCCTTCCTGCGCGGCCTGGTAGAAGGCGTGGCGTCGCGCGGGCGGCAGGGCCTTCACGAGCGGCGCGAGATCGCCCCACTCGGCCAAGGCCCTGCCGAACGCGGTGAGTTCGGGCGCACCGGAGCGGGCAAGCCTGCGCAGCACGGCGGGTCCCAGGGCCCGGCTGCGGCGCGCGGCGAATCCGCTACGGAGCAGCAGCCTCAGCAGCCGGCTCGCGTCGGCCGCCGCGAACTCTCCGAGGCGTTCGTGCAGTTGGTACGGAAGTGTGGCGGGCCCGAAGCGTTCGAGCAGGTCGAGCACGCGCAGTGGCTCCGCTCCGACGGTGGCGGCCAAGCCCGGCGTGTACCGGGCCCACCAGGTGGCGCGCAACGCCTCGGGCAGCGCGGTCAACTCCCTTTCGGCGACGTCGAGAAGGGTTCCGGGATGCCGCTTGGCGAGGGCCCTCCAGCCGGTGACCGCGTGGAAGAGTTCGGGAAGCAGCCTGCCGACCGTCTCCGCCGTGCACCCGGGCAGCAGCCGCGCCGCCTCCGCGTCGCCCCAGTCGCGCCGCAGTCCGTCCACCAGCCGGTCGGCGAGCGCGGTGCGCCGTGCGGCGACGATCGCGCACAGCAGCTCTCTGCGGATCGCCTCCGGGGCGTCGTCGAGCGCCGCCTCGTAGGCGGAGTCGGGCACATGCAGACTCCCGGCGACGCGCAGGGCGTGTCCGCGCACGAAGGCGTCCGGGGCGGCGAGGCGGTCCGCGATCCACTCGACGTCCCGGCCTACGGACGCCGCGACGACAGCGATCCCTCCCTCGTAGGGGCCACGGGCTTCGAGCTCCTCCAGCACCGGCCGCAGCGGGACCATTTCCGGTACCCGCAGGGCGAGTTCGCGCATGCGCTGCGGGTACGCAAGCGGGTCGAGGGCGTTCAGCAGACTGTCGGCGTCCTGCTGCGGGGTGCGGGTCATGCGGGGATTGTGCCTGCTGGAAGCCGTGCGGCGTACTGATTTCCCGGTGCGGACCGCCGGGCCGCCCAGGCATCTTGCGCCTACGCATGACAACAGCACGTCGCGACGCGCGATCGAGTTCGGCTGTGCGTCCATCTCATGTCCGACGTGCCCGCCGACCAGGAGAACTTCGACAAGGTCTCCTCCTCTGCGCTGCTCAACGCGCTGCTCGCGGCCCGTCGCGGGCATGCGGGCGCCGAGCAGGAGCTGCCGGACCTGATGGGCCGTACAAGCACTCCGACGAAGGCGCCGATGACAGCGACGTGGTGCACCAGATCCTCGCCAACGCCGAGCTGTCCCAGTGGAAGAAACACCGGAAGGTGGTGGCCCGGCTGGTTCCCCTGCTGCCGCCGAAGCTGCGGGCGACGTATCTCGTGGGCGCCACGTACGAGCAGCAGCGGTTCTGGACGGAGATATTCAGGTTGTCGGCCGCGCCGAGGACGGCGGCCGCGCGCACCCTCCCCAGGTCGAGGAGGGTGACTCCGGCCGAGGTCGCGGCCTTCACCAGTCGGGCGGCGGCTGTCGGCCCGACGCCGTTGCTTGCGACGGAGAGCCGGACGAGCCGCCCGTACGGCGCCCGTCCCAGGGCGCCGGCGAGACGGAGCGCGCCCTCGTCGCCCAACTGCGCCGCCGACACCTAGAGTTCGTCGATCGCGCCCGCGACGATCAGGGCGGCCAGGGGCACCGCACCGTCCGCGCCCAGGGGGTTTCCGCCGATGAACAGCCGCTCGACGCGGCGACCGGTGTCCGCCGCGGCGAGGAGGGCGTCGGCCAGGACGGCCGTGCCCGCCCCGTCGAGGCCGGTCTGCACGAGGTCGAGCGTGCGCAGCGATCGGGCCGCCTCGATGAGTTCGGCCGCGGCCTGCCCTCCCCCGCTGCCGAGCGGGTTGCGCTTGAGCCAAACGCCGGTGACGACGCGCGGCGAGGCGCGCAGGTTGTCGGCGATGCGGCAGGCGCCTCCCGCGGCGATGCCGTTGCAGCCGAGGTAGAGCGTCTCTACGTTCGCGCCCGCGGCCACGGCGGCTGCGCCGTCGTCGCCGAGCCCGTCGGTGCCGAGCAGCAAGTGACGTACGGGAGACGGCCCTTCGAACCTTTCGGACAGCACCTCGGCGACCAGCGCGGCACCTTCCGCCCCGATCCCCTGCTTGCACAGGTCGAGCCGGCCGTCGGGCAGCGCCGTACCCGCCGTGAAGTCCAGCCGCTCCCCTGCCGGACGGCCACCGCGCAACCAGCCGAGCAGCGGCGCCAGTTCGGCCACCGGACGAGGCACGACGGATGGCACGCCCGCGAACTCCGGCGCGGACTCGGACTCGTACCCAGAATCGCAATCGGAACAGGACTCGGGCTCGGTCCGGGACCCGCTCACCACTCCGCCGCCTGGTAGTCCTTGAGGAACACCCCGGACAGGGGCTCGCCCGCCTCACCCCGCACGATCGGGTCGTACACCCGGGCCGCCCCGTCCACGATGTCGAGCGGCGTGCGAAACCCGGCGCCCGCTATGCGTCCCTTCTTCGGAGCGGGGTTCTCGTCGGTGATCCACCCCGTGTCGACGGCGCACATGTGCACGCCCCGCTCCGCCAGTTCGGCGGCGCTGGTGCGTGTGAGCATATTGAGGGCGGCCTTGGCCATGTTGGTGTGCGGATGGCCGGCCATCTTGTTGCGGACCGCGAACCGGCCCTCGACGGCGGTCACGTTGACGACATAGCGGCGCGGCTGCGGTGAGGCGAGCAGCAGCGGCAGCAGCCGGTCGCAGAGGAGCGCTGGAGCGAGCGCGTTGACCAGCTGTGTCTCCAGCACCTCGGCCGGGTCGAGTTCGCCGAGCCGCGCCGACCAGGAGTTGTCCGGGGAGGGGTCGGGCAGAAGCCCGGCCTCGTCGGCCTCGCGCAGCACCACGGGCAGCGCCGAGGGGCCTCCCTCCAGTGCCCGCATCGGCGTGAACCCCGGCGCCTGCCGGGCTCCCTCGGGCAGTTCGGCGTACTCCCCCGCGGCGAGCAACGCGTACGACTCCGGGGGCCTCCGCACCGTCTGCGCCGCGTTGTTCACCAGGATGTCGAGCGGCTCGCCCTCCTGCCGCAACTGTTCGCACAGCCCGAGGACCTGCCGTGGATCGCGCAGGTCCACGGCGAGCACCGTCAGCCGGTCCAGCCACTTCTCGCTCCCCGGTTCGGCGCGGAAGCGGCGCACGGTGTCGTGCGGAAAACGGCTGGTGACCAGGAGTTCGGCGCCGTCGCGGAGCATCATCAGGGCCAGCTGGAAGCCGATCTTGACCCTGCCCCCGGTGAGCAGCGCACGGCGGCCGCTCAGGTCGGTGCTGAGCCCCCGCCGTGCGGTGTTGTCGGCGGCGCAGTCCGGGCACAGCCGGTGGTAGAAGGAGTCGACCTGTCGATAGGACGTCTTGCAGACATAGCAGGTGCGCGGCTTGACGAAAACGCCCCCCGCACCGGCCGCACCGGGGTGGGCCAGCGGCGCGTCCTCCCGCCGGTCGAGCGCCCCGGTCGCGGTCGCCGCCATCGCGGCCGCGTCGGCGGCGGACAGCTCGGCGCCGCGCGCCTTCCGCCTGCGCAACCGCCCGTCGCGCGCGAAGGAAGCGGCTACCCGCTCGGCACGCAACCGCACCGGGTCCTCGACGGGCAGAGCCCGCAGCTTTCCGACCGTACGGTGGAAGCCCGCCAGCTCGTCCTCCGTGATCCCCCCACCGTCACCCATGTGTCCCCGCCCCACGTATGCGCTGCCGTGGTCCCGGCCGGATTCGAACCGGCGTATCCGCCTTGAGAGGGCGGCGAGTCTGCCTCTGCTCTACAGGACCGATGCGCCGGTCCCGGCGGCCGGATTCGAACCGGCGTTTCCTGCATGCCATGCAGGTGCGCCTGCCTCTGCGCTACGCCCGGATGCGCCCCCGGACCTTAACGGCCCACCCGCCAGGCGTCCGCATCGATTTACGACCGCCGCCCGGTGGCCGCCCCGACGTCAGACGGGCACGACGGGACCGGCGGGAGATCCCGCGCGCCCCCTCGGGAACTGCGACCGGCGCAGCCGCCAGACGAAGGCGATGGCGGCGAGGGCAGCGAGAACGCCGAGAACGTCCGTGAACATGCCTGCGCGCAGTGCGTGCGTCGCGGCCTCCGCCTGCTCGGCCCGCCGGTGGAGGTTCTGGGCCCAGAGGCCGACGACTGTCCACGCCACGAAGCAGACCGCCCATGCGATGGCCCACAGCCGGGATTGATGGCGAGCGGTCTCCTGCGGGCGGCCCGACCCGCGCAATTCGAGAGCGATGTGATTCCGCGCCTCGACGAACCACCCCAAGAAGAGAAGCCCCGCCCCCGCGCAGGCGGCCATCTGGATGCCCGAGAGGTTGCCCACCCACATCTCGGCACGCAGGACGGGCTCGCCGTGCCGCATGTGTCCCAGCACGTTGTACAAACGCACCTGTGCCACCAGATGTGCCACGGCGAGGGCCGCGTTCGCTCCGAGCGCGGCGCACACCACACCGCCTGAACCCCTGCCCACCAGTACTCCTCCATCGCCGTGGCCGAATCCGGTCGGCTTGAGGAGGTGCAATGTAGGTGCCCCGAAGTGGGTCTGTCCACCTGCATCCGTGCCGGAGGAGCTACCCGGTCAGTTCTGCTCCGTTCGACGGAGACAGAGGCGCTCCTTCTCGGAGAGGCCGCCCCAGACCCCGAAGCGTTCGTCGTTGTTCAGCGCGTACTCCAGGCACGCGGAACGCATCTCACACATACCGCAGATGCGCTTCGCTTCCCGCACCGAACTGCCCGGTTCGGGAAAGAAGAAGTCGGCCCCCGTCTGCGCGCACAGCGCCTGCTGCTGCCAGGCGATGTCGGCCGCAGTGATCGTTTCCAAGTGCATGGGCATGATCGTGCCTGGCGGCGAAAAACGTTCGATCAACGCGCGATCAACGGCACGTTCCGAGGCCTCCGGCAGCGTCTGATGATGGCCCCGCCGGACGGGGAAGCACACGGCGGCGCGCGGGAAGCGCGACAACAAGAAAAACTCGCCCGGTGACCCAGGGTGAGCTCTGCCGTCTCCCCGGCCCGCCCGCGCGCTGCGGCAGCGATTGTCAGTGGGCGGTGCAAGACTCGGCAGTGCAGGCAACGGGACCCCTCAAAGGAGGGCAATGATGCTCACGACCCGTTTTGTCACCGGCGCCCCGAACTGGCTGGATGTCGGCACCTCCGACATCGACGGCGCCATCTCCTTCTACGGAGGCCTCTTCGGCTGGCAGTTCCAGTCCGCGGGGCCCGACGCCGGCGGTTACGGCTTCTTCCAGCTCGACGGAAAGACCGTGGCCGGCGGCATGCAGACCACCCCGGAGCAGGGCCCGCCCTCCTGGACCGTGTACTTCCAAAGCCCCGACGCGGAGGCCACCGCCAAGGCGGCCGAGCAGGCCAAGGGCGCCGTCCTCATGCAGCCCATGGACGTGATGGGCGAGGGCCACATGGCGATCCTCGCCGACGAGGCGGGCGTGCCCTTCGGCATCTGGCAGCCGGGCCGCACCAAGGGCCTGGACGTGGCCAGTGACCCGGGCTCGCTGTGCTGGGTGGAGCTGTACACCCAGGACATCGCCGCTGCCGCCGCGTTCTACAACTCCGTGTTCGGCTGGGAGACCTCGGCCGTGCCCTTCCCGGGCGGCACCTACACCTGTATCAATCCGGCGGGGACCGAAGAGGAGGCCATGTTCGGCGGCGTCGTCCCGCTGGCCGACGACCCGACCGAGGCCGAGTCCGGCGCGTACTGGCTGCCGTACATCGAGGTCACCGACACGGACGCGGTGGTCAGCAAGGCCCAGGAGTTGGGCGGCAAGGTCCGCATGCCCGCGACGGACCTGGAGGGCGTGGGCCGCATGGCGAAGCTCGCCGACCCGTACGGGGCACGCTTCGCGGTGATCAAGAGCGCCCCGCAGCAGAGCTGAGGCCCGGATCAGTGGGGTCCCGGACGCATCGGGGCCCCACTGATGCATCGTCAACTCCTATGAACGGCAAGGCGCCGACGTGGGCCGACTCCTCCGCGGCCCCCCCGGTCACGGGGCACACGTTCGTATGGCTCCGCCGCCGCCCAGCACCAGCGCCGTGAGACCTAGGCGGAAGTCCGACGTACGAGCGTCGTCGGCAACACCACACTCGAGGGTGCGCCCACCGGGTTGTCCTCATCGGTCCCGCGGTCGAGGCGGCGCAGTAGCAGCCGGGCCATCAACCGGCCCATTTCCTCTATGTCCTGCCGGACCGTCGTCAAGGGCGGGTCCGTCTGTTCGGCGACCGGCAGCATGTCGTCGAAGCCGATCACGGCGACGTCGTCGGGCACCCGTCGTCCCCGCTCGCGCAGGACACGCAGGGCTCCCGCGGCCGACAGATCGTTCGCGGCGAACACCGCGTCCACGTCCGGGCGGCGCTCCAGCAGCTCCCGCATCGCACGCTCGCCGCCCGCGGGCGTGAAGTCCCCCTCGGCGATGAGCACGGGATCGACGTCGACCATGACGTCCCGGAACCCGTCGAGCCGGTCGACCGCGGACGTCTGGTCGAGGGCACCGGTGATGTGGGCGATGCGTGTGCGGCCGAGTCCGACGAGGTGACGTACGGCTTCGCGGGCGCCGCCCCGGTTGTCGCAGTCGACGTACACCGTGGGCACCGCGTTGCGGGGCCCGTCGCCCCAGCCGGGCCGGCCGCCGAACACGGTCGGGACGCCCGCGCCATGGATCAGTCCGGGCAAGGGGTCGTCGAGGTGCAGCGAGAAGACGAGCGCGCCGTCGACATGGCCGCCGGCGAGATAGCGGCCGACGCGAACGTGGTCGTCCCGGCCCTCCGTCAGCAGCAGCACGAGCTGCGAGTCATGTGCCGTCAACTCCTTGCTGATACCGCGGAGTTGAAGAGCGAAGAAGGGGTCGGCGAAGACCCTGGTCTCCGGTTCGGCGATCACGACGGCCACCGCGTCGTGGCGCCGGGTGACAAGGCTGCGCGCGGCCTGGTTCGGCACATACCCGAGCTCTTCGACGGCCCGCCGCACCCGCTCGACGAGCGGTTCGCGCACCCCGTCACCGCCGTTCACCACACGCGACACGGTGGCCCGGGAGACCCCGGCCCGCGCGGCCACGGCCTCCAACGTGGGGCGCGACGCTGTCCCGGTCACCTCTGGGCACCTCCTCGGCGGTTGCGGATCAGGATAGCCGCGCCGCCGCGCGCTCCGTGAGAGCGCTCCCGGATCACCGAAATCGGCTTGCGCCGACGAGTCGGGCCGGACGAAGATCACGGCATGACCATGAGAAAGGCCCATGACGCCTGACCGCCCCGCGATCCGGCTGGCCGCGTTCGCCCGCCTCCCCCGCGCCTATCGGGACCTGCACGTCGTGCAGAGCACGGTCGACGTCTTCGGGCGCGCGCACTGGCTGCTGACCGAGCGTCCCCCCCGAGCCGCGCCGCGAGAAGCCGTACGACGCCGTGGTCGTCACGGTCGAGGACGGCCGCCCGTACGAGACGCATCTCAGCGCGGTGCAGGCGGCATTCCCCACGTTCGACGCCCTTCCGGACGGCGGATTCGTCGTCGCGGACGCACGCAGCCGGGCCCGAGAGGAGCACGTACAGGTCTTCGACGCCCTCGGACGCCTCTCGTGGACGTTTCGCGTGGGAGACGGAATCGAGCACCTGCTGACCGATGAGGCCGGCGACCTGTGGGTGGGCTACTTCGACGAGGGCGTGTACGGCGACGACGAGCTCAGCTGGCCCGGGCTACGCCGTTGGAGCCACACCGGCGACCCCCTGTGGACGTACCACCCGGTGGACGGCGCGGGCGAGATCAGCGACTGCTACGCGCTCAACGTCAGCGGCCGTTCCGCCTGGGCCTGCGCCTACACCCACTTCTCCGTGCTGGAGATTCGCCCGGACTGGGGTGTGAAACCCCACGCGAACGAGGTCCGGGGCGCCAAGGGACTGGCGGTCCACGACCGTCGAGTAGCCCTTTTCGGCGGCTACGAGAACGACCACGACCGGGTCGTCATCGGCGAACTCACGGACACCGGAGTCACCGCGGTCACGCAGAGCCGCCTCGTCCACCCCGACGGCACCGGCCTCGGACGCCGTCGACTCGTCTGCCGCGGACCACGCATCTACATGCAGGAAGAGCCCTTCACGGACTGGGAGGTCCTCGACATCACCGCCCGCTAGTGCTCGTGCGGCTCATACCCCGGAATTGTCCCGTCCGTCTTCTTCACCAGGAACAACCCCACCATCCCCATGTCGGAATGGCTCTGGACGTGGCAGTGGTACATCCACGCTCCGGCCCCGACGCCCTCTCCCGCGATCACCTGGAAGCCGAAGGAGTCCGCGGGTCCGACGATCTTGTTGTCGATGACCTGGCTCGGGTCGTCGGGGCCGGTCATCATCCCCGTGCGGTTGTCGGCCCAGCGGTGACCGTGCAGGTGGAAGGTGTGGTAATACTCGCCGTGCGTGATCATCGCGATCTCGACGCGATCGCCCACCGTGGCCTCGAAGTCGGGGCCCGAGTGGGCTGGCTTGTTGTTGATCGTCATGTCGTTGAAGACGATGGTGAAGGTTCGGTCGGGGAGGATGTCGCCCTTGCGGCGGACGATCACCGGGCCGTAGAGGCCTTTGCGGATGCCGCCGGTTCCGTGTTCGGTGCCGACGACGTGGTCGTGGTAGTGCCAGTAGCCCGCACTTCCCGCACGCCAGGTGCCGTCCTTGCGGCGGCCGGGCGCGTGGGTGCGCCAGGTGTAGGTGCGGGTGCCGCCCGGCTCGACGTCGCTCTTGTTCAACTTCGTTCCGTCGCTGGAGATTTCGTAGTCGAGCCCATGGACGTGCAGGCTCGCCGTCACGTCCATCGTGTTCTCGAACTCGATGTGCAGCGTGTCGCCCTCGTTGAGCTCGATCAATGGGCCGGGAATCGACGCCTTGCCCTTTTCGAAGCCGTAGCCCATCTGCCCGTCGGCGAGCTTCTCGGCGTACAGCTTGATGTGCCGGACCTCGCCACCGGCCGGAGCGGTCCGTACCGGATCGTCGGCGCTCGCGGACGGCGGAGCCGCCGACAACGATGTCGCGCCCGTCGCGACCGCCGCCCCGCCCAGCAGCATCCGCCGATTGAAGCCGCGTCTGTCCATGCCGAACTCCCCACCCTGGTACGGAATTTACGGAGATGAACCGGTGAGACGGTAGCGGCCCGGCTCTCGTTTATCCACACTCAGGACAAAGTTTGTTCCATCGCGGTCATACCTATT
The DNA here is from genome assembly GCF_041053055.1 of Streptomyces sp. R41. NCBI lineage: Bacteria > Bacillati > Actinomycetota > Actinomycetes > Kitasatosporales > Streptomycetaceae > Streptomyces > Streptomyces sp. R41. The sequence goes on along the minus strand of NZ_CP163443.1, from coordinate 9,039,275 downwards.
GGCGAGCCGCGAAAAGAGGTCTAGCTTCCTTGGCGCTGTTGCTGTGACCGACGAGGAGTGGATGACCACATGCGGTTCACATCGCATCAAACACCGTCAGAATTACGAGGGTTGAGCGCGAGAAGACGCAGAAGCCGGCGCCGCGCCTGGGCCGCCGCCCTGGCCGCCGGAGCCGTCACCGCCGGGGTGCTCTCGGCACCGTCCGCGAGTGCGGGCCCGGCTCCGGATCCGGCGTTGACAACGATGTCCGTCAAGTCGCCACCGGGCGGGGCCAATGTACGGGTGCTGATCTTCTACGGCTCGGCGGCGGCCGGGGACGAGTCGCCGGTCGTGAACGCCGGGATCGAGGCCATCGAGAAGATCGGACTGTCCGGTCCGGCCGCGCAGCGCTTCAAGGTCGAGACGACGGACGACGCCTCGGTCTTCACGAACGAGACGAAGCTGGGCCGGTTCAACGCCGTCGTCTTCCTCACCGGTGGCGGGGACGTCCTCGACCCGGAGCAGGAGGCCGGCCTGGAGGCGTACATGAAAGCGGGCGGCGGTTTCGTCGGCGTCCATGACGCAGCCCGAGCCGAACCGTATTCGGACTGGTTCACCGGACTCATCGGTGCCCGTCCGGCGAGCACGAGCCCGACGAACGTACAGCGAGCGACCGTTGAGGTAGGCGACCGGCAGCACCCCGCCACCAAGGACCTCCCGGTCCAGTGGAAGCGCCCCGACCAGTGGCTCAACTGGGTGAAGAACCCGTCGGGCGAGGTGCACACCGTGGCCAGGGTGCGCGAGTCGACGTATCAGCCGGGTGCGAGCAAGAACGGCTGGGACCATCCCGTGAGTTGGTGCCGCGACTACGACGGCGGCCGCTCCTTCTACACCGGAATGGGCGGCACTGCTTCGTCGTACGACGAGAGCGACTTCCGTACGCATCTGCGCGGCGCCCTGCTCTGGACGACCCGGCTCGTGCAGGCCGACTGCAAGGCGGCGATCAACGCCAATTACAAGGCGGAGCGCCTGACACAGCCCAATCAGCCGGGCCAGAACGATCAGATCGGCGAGCCGCACGGGCTGGTGACCGCACCCGACGGACGGGTGCTCTACATCGGCCGCGGCGGCGCGGACTCCTCCCAGCCCGTCATCACCGACTGGAACAACCCGGACGTCGGCAAGGGCAAGGGCGAGATCCACGTCTACGACCCCAGGACCAGCAAGGTCACCCTGGCCGGCGCGCTCACCGTGTTCGGCAACAAGGGCGGCGGCGACGAGCTGATCAAGGTCGAGGAGGGCCTGCTCGGCATCGAGATCGATCCGAAGTTCGAGCAGAACGGCTGGGTGTATCTGCACTACACACCACACTCGCAGATCAACCGCGACACGCAGATGGCCGAGCGCCGCGTCTCCCGCTTCACACTCGATCTCGCCACCAACAAGCTGGACCTGAGCAGCGAGAAGGTGCTCCTCAAGTGGCCGGTGCAGATCCACAGTTGCTGCCACGCGGGCGGCGGGATGGCCTGGGATTCCAAGGGCAATCTCTACATCGCGACCGGTGACAACAACTCCAGTCGCTTCAGCGACGGTTACTCGGGCAACAACCCCGAACCCAACTACAAGGGCGTGTCGTTCGCGGACGCGCGCCGCACCGCGGGCAACACCAACAACCTCAACGGCAAGATCCTGCGCATCCACCCGGAACCCGACGGCACGTACACGCTGCCGGAGGGGAATCTCTTCACTGGTGAAGAGACCGCCGAGGGTGGCGGCAAGACCCGCGGCGAGATCTATGTCATGGGCGTCAGGAACCCCGCCCGGATCTCCGTCGACAAGAAGACCGACACCCTGTACGCCGGGTGGGTCGGCCCGGACGCGAGCGAGCCGTCGACCACATGGGGCCCCGCCAAGTACGACACCTTCGCCGTCATCACCAAGGCGAGCAACCGGGGTTGGCCGTACTGCATGGGCAACAAGCAGCCCTACCGGGACCGCAATCTGCCCGACCCGACCAAGCCGCTCGGCTGGTACGACTGCGACCACCCCAAGAACGAGTCCCCGAACAACGACGGCCTCGTCAACCTCCCGCCGGTCACCGGCAACAACATCTGGTACTCGCCCCAGGGCGGCGCACCGGACTATCCCCGCGACGCGAACGGCATCCCCTCGTACAAGCAGGAGGAGGCCACCTATCTGCTGCCGTGGCTGAAGGGCGGCGGCCAAGCGGCGATGAACGGGCCGGTCTACCGGTACGACGCCTCGATCCTCAACTCCGCGAAATGGCCCGCCTATTGGGACGGCAAGTGGTTCGTCGGCGACTTCTACGACTCCGACCAGCCACGCAACGCCGTCCTCACCGACCCGAAGACGGCCGGTGACGGCGGCCTGCCGATCCACTCCGAGTCGCTGAAGAAGATCGTGCCCATCGGCAACGACGGCATCAAGAACCTCATGGACTGGAAGTTCGGACCGGACGGCGCGCTGTATGTCCTCGACTACGGGCGCGGCTTCTTCACCTCGGACTCCAAGTCGGCACTGTGGAAGGTCACTTACACGGGTGGCGGCCCGACGCCGACCGCCGATCAACTGGCCAGGAGGGTGGAGTGATGTCCCAAAGACGTTGGTGGACGGCCTTGCTGGCGTCCCTGTTGATGGTGCTGGGCCTGACGTCGACCTCCGCGTTCGGGCGGACCGAGTCCCCGATCGCCGAGTCCCCGAGGGAAGCGGCCGCTCAGGTGCTCACCTGGACCGCCGGGGACGACATCACCCAGTACGCCTCCGTGCCGCAGACCGCGGTCGCCGGCCCGACGACGATCGTGTTCGAGAACAGCGCGGCGACCGGCAACACCACCGGAATGCCTCACACGTTGACGTTCGACGTCTCCGACCCGGAGTACAACAACGACGTCCCGCTGAACATCCTGGCCAACCCGAACGACGACCAGAGCGGCAGGCACACGGCCGAAGTCACGCTCACCCCGGGCCGCTACCGCTTCTACTGCACGATGCCGGGCCATGAACGGATGCAGGGCATCCTCGTGGTCACGGAGGGCGGCGGCTCGGACACGACGGCGCCCGAGACATCGGCCTCGGTGAGCGGCGCACAGGACTCGCAGGGCGCGTACGTCGGTTCGGCGACGGTCACGGTCGCCGCGACGGACGCGGGTTCCGGTGTCGACCGGATCGAGTACGCGCTCGAGGACGCCGGTGCCTGGCAGCCGTACACCACGCCCATCGTGGTCGACCAGGTCGGCACCCACAAGGTCCGCTATCGCGCGTTCGACAAGGCGGGCAACACCGCTGCCGAGAAGAGCGTCGACCTCACGGTGGTCGCGCCGCCGACGGACGACACGACCGCGCCCGAGACCTCGGCCACGGTGAGCGGCGAGCGGAATGCCGACGGTGCGTACATCGACATGGCTACCGTCACCGTCTCTGCCTCCGACACCGGTTCCGGAGTCAACACGATCGAGTACGCGGTCGATGCCGGCGGCTGGCAGCCCTACACGGCTCCCGTGATGGTGCACGCGCTCGGCGCCCACCAAGTGCGCTACCGCGCGAGTGACAAGGCGGGCAACACGGCAGCCGAGAAGAGCGTCGACTTCACGGTGGTGGCGCCGCCGGTCTCCGAGACGACCCCGCCGGTGACCGGGGTGAGCGTCGACGGGACGAAGAACTCCGACGGCGCGTATGTGAACAGTGCCAAGGTGACCGTGAGCGCGACGGACGAGGGTGGCTCGGGGGTCGCCGCGATCGAGTACTCCCTGGACGGCGGACCCTATCTGGCGTACTCCGCCCCGGTGTTGGTCGACCGCGTCGGCGCCCACACGGTGGCGTACCGGGCGAGCGACAAGGCGGGCAACATGTCGCAGCCGCGCGCCGTGAGCTTCACGGTCGCGTCGGGCGGCGGCGTGCCTGCGCCCAACTGCGCCGAGTACGACGAGCGGTTGACGGTGATCGTGGGGACGGTCGACTCGGGTGTACCGAACCGGGTCACCAACAACCGTTGCCGTATCAATGAGTTGATCGAGGACGAGAAGGAGTGGACCTCCCAGGCGCTGTTCCTCAAGCACGTCAAGACCGTCCTGGACAGGCTTCTCGAGGAAGGTGTCATCGACCAGCGCGAGTACAACAGGATCAACAAGGCGGCCAAGCAGTCCGGCATCGGCAAGCCGGGCCAGACCGACGGCTACCGCAAGATCTTCGACGGCTCGCAGGAGTCCTTCGCGCGGTGGGAGCACGTGGGTGGCGGTTCGTTCGGACTGAACACCGACGGGTCGATCACGTCCGGCACCACGCAGGGCGGGCTCGGCATGCTGTGGTTCCCCGAGCGCAAGTACGGCGACTTCTCGCTGAAGCTCCAGTGGCGTGACGACGCTCCCGGGACAGGGAACGCCAACTCCGGTGTGTTCGTGCGGTTCCCGTGGGTCCATGACCACCCGGAGGAGACACGGCCGGAGTGGGTCGCCATCAAGTACGGGCACGAGGTGCAGGTGCTCGACCGGCCCGACGGCGACATGTACAAGACGGGCTCGATCTACGGCTTCGACCGTGTGGGCCTTGCCGGTGCGGGCGTCACCCAGAAGGGCACGTGGAACGACTACGAGATCCGTGTGGTCGACCAGCACTACTCGGTCTACCGCAACGGCGTGCTGATCAACGAGTTCGACAATATCGGCGGCCAGGACTTCTCTCCGCCGCGCTCGGACGACCCGGGCACGGACGGACGGCGGTTCGCCTCCGGCTACGTCGGACTCCAGGTGCACAGCACGACGGACGTGATCTCGTACCGGGACATCCGGATCAAGGAGCTGTAAGGCGCCGAAGGAAGAAGCTGTAGGAGGGAGTTGTGAGGGGTCGGGGGACGTCCGTCCCGTCCGAGCCGCTGTCAGTGGCGTGCGGCATGCTGTGACCGGTGGCTGCCGCACGCCACGCCGCCACGACGGTCTGCCTGGTCGAGATGGGGGCTAGCTGTCCTCGTGCTTGGCGCGGCTCGGCTGCACCCGCTTCGGCTCGCCCGGCATCTTCGGGTACTCGGGCGGGTAGGGCAGATCACCCAGGCCGTGGTCGTGCTCGTCGCGGCTGGCGAGTTCCAGCAGGGACTCCAGGGAGAAGGCGTGGTCGTCCATGTCTGCGTGCACATCGCCCAGTTCGGCGAAGCGCCGCGGCATGGTCCCCAGGTCGAAGTCGCGGGGCTGGGCGTCGTCCACCTCGTCCCAGCGCAGGGGCGCGGAGACGGGGGCGTGCGGGCGGGGCCGTACCGAATAGGCGGAGGCGATGGTGCGGTCTCGGGCGGTCTGGTTGTAGTCCACGAAGATCTTCTCGCCCCTTTCCTCCTTCCACCAGGCGGTGGTGACCTGGTCGGGCATACGGCGCTCCAGTTCACGCCCGACGGCGATGGCGGCCCGGCGCACCTGTGTGAAGGTCCAGCGCGGCTGGATCGGCACGAAGACATGCAGGCCCCGGCCGCCGGAGGTCTTGGGCCAGCCGCGCAGATCACCGTATTCGTGCAGCACCTCCCGCAGTTCGTGGGCGGCGCGCACCGCGTCGGCGTAGTCCGTACCGGGCTGCGGGTCGAGGTCGATGCGGAGTTCGTCGGGGCGGTCGACGTCGTCACGGCGGACCGGCCACGGGTGGAAGGTGAGCGTGCCGAACTGGGCGGCCCACAGGACGGCGGCGGGCTCGGTCGGGCACATCTCGTCCGCGCTGCGGCCGCTGGGGAAGGTGATGTGGGCGGTCGGGATCCAGTCGGGCATGTTCTTGGGGGCCCGCTTCTGGAAGAAGGACTCGCCGCTCACGCCGTCCGGGTACCGCTCCAGGGTGGTGGGGCGGTTACGGAGGGCGCGCAGGATGCCGTCGCCGACGGCGAGGTAGTACTGGGCGAGGTCCAGCTTCGTGAAGCCGCGCTCCGGGAAGAAGACCTTGCCCGGGCTGGACAGACGTACGGTCCTCCCGGCTGCCTCGAGTTCCACCGCATCGCCCATGCGAGCCACGGTAGGCGCCGCGCGCACACCTCGCACACCGGGCGGACGGCCGTATCACCGCGCAGAATCGGAACATGGACCTGCCGGTGATGCCACCTGTGAAGCCGATGCTCGCCAAGTCCGTGGCCAGGATCCCGCCTGACATGCACTACGAGGCGAAGTGGGACGGCTTCCGGGCGATCGTGTTCCGCGACGGCGGTGAGGTCGAGATCGGCAGTCGCACCGGGAAACCGCTGACCAGGTACTTTCCCGAACTCGTCGAAGCGCTGCGGGAACGGCTGCCGGAGCGTTGTGTGATGGACGGCGAGATCGTGATCGCGCGGGAAGGACGGCTCGACTTCGACGCGCTCACGGAGCGGATCCATCCGGCGGACTCACGGGTGCGGATGCTGGCCGAGAAGACCCCCGCCTCCTTCGTGGCCTTCGATCTGCTGGCGCTCGCCGACGAGTCACTGCTCGACGTCCCACTGGGCGACCGGCGCGCGCTGCTGGTGATGGCACTGTCCGGAGTGACGGCGCCGGTCCATGTGGCGCCGGCGACCACGGACCGCGAGGTGGCGCAGCGGTGGTTCGAGCAGTACGAGGGCGCGGGCCTCGACGGGGTGATCGCCAAACCGCTCACCGTGCCCTATCTGCAGGACGAGCGCGCCATGTTCAAGATCAAGCACGAACGGACGGCGGACGTCGTCGTCGCCGGTTACCGCTTCCACAAGAGCGGACCGATCGTCGGCTCTCTGCTGCTGGGTCTGTACGACGACGAGGGCACCCTCCAGCACGTCGGCGTGAGCGCCGCGTTCCCGATGAAGCGGCGCGCTGAGCTGGTGGAGGAGCTGGAGCCGCTGCGGTTGGAGGATGTCGAGGAACACCCGTGGGCGGCCTGGGCGGACGAGGCGGCGCACGAGACGGCGCGGTTGCCGGGGGCGCCCAGCAGATGGTCGTCGAAGAAGGACCTCTCCTGGGTGCCCGTGCGGCCCGAGCGGGTGGCCGAGGTGGCCTACGACCACATGGAGAACGGCGTGCGGTTCCGCCACACGGCCCGCTTCCGCCGCTGGCGCCCCGACCGGACGGCCGAGAGCTGCACGTACAGCCAGTTGGAGGAGCCGGTGGGATACGACCTCGCGGAGATCTTCGGACCGCAGGACTGACCGCCGCCGGTCGGCCCGCCGTTCACCCCCACGCACACAGTCACGCGCAGAGACTCACGCGAAGAGACCTCTCGCCTGATCGGGTTCGGCAGCGCACGTAATCAGAATCGAACGGGTATGGCCACCGATGAATCTTTAAGCGCACAATCAGTGTCACAGAACGGGGGCGCACGGTGGGTATGCGACAGCTGGCGCGGATGCGGCGCGGCGCGATGACGGCGGCGCTGCTGGCCGCAGTGACGGGCTCTCTGATGACCGGCTGCACCGCGGGGGGCGGCGCGACCGATGACGGGCGCGGCCGGACACAGGGGCCCACGGCAGGCAACGACGGCACAGGCAACGACGGCACGGCGAAGAGCGGTTCGGTGCTCGCCGTGAAGATCGACAATGTGCGGGCGGCTCGCCCCCAGACGGGTCTGGACGCGGCCGACGTCGTGTACGCGGAGCAGGTCGAGGGGGGTCTCAGTCGGCTGATGGCGGTCTACGCGAGCCGGTTCCCGAAGGTCGTCGGGCCCGTGCGCAGTGCCCGCGAGTCGGACCTGGAGCTGTTGCGCCAGTTCGACGAGCCGACGCTCGCCTTCTCGGGGGCGCAGCACAAGCTGCTGCCGCTGATCGACAAGGCCCCGCTGCACGCGCAGCCGCCGGAAAGCGTGTCTGGCGCCTACTACCGGGGCACGGACAAGCCCGCGCCGCACAATCTCTATCTGCGTCCGCAGCGGCTGGTCGGATCCGCGCCGGGCAGCGCCGCCCTCACCACCGGGTTCCACTTCGGCAAGGCGCCCGCGGGCGGCAGCCCGGAGACCTCACGCACCGTGCGCTTCCCTGCTGCACGCTTCACCTTCACCTGGTCCGACAGCCGACAGCGCTGGCTGGTGGACATGGACGGGACGCCCACCGTGACGACCGAGGGCAAGAAGGTGGCTCCGGCCACGGTGGTCGTGCAGTACGTGAAGGTGCGCGCGTCCCAGTTCCACGACGTCCTGGGCAACAACACGCCGTACACGGAGACGGTGGGCTCGGGGAAGGCGAAGGTGCTGCGCGACGGCCGTGTCTTCGACGCGAACTGGGCGCGCCCCAGCGCGACGGACGGCACGGAGTTCACGACGACGGGCGGTGCGCCGATGAACTTCGCGCAGGGCCAGGTGTGGGTGGTCTTCGCGAAGGCGTGACCGGTGCGGCCGATCGGGCCCGACCGAACGGGAGCCGGCCTCACGAGATGCGGCCGACCGGACACGACCGAACGGGAATCGACCCGACGGGAGCCGGCGGACCGGACACGAACGAACGGGAATCGACCCGACGGGAGCCGGCCGACCGGCCCCGACCGGATGGGCCTCGCCCCAACAGGACCCGACGCAACCGAAGCTGTCCGCACAGGAGTCGACCGGATGGGGGCTAGGACCGCCGCCCCAAGCGCCGCTCGATCGCTGCTTCCGCCTCCTGGCGCGCGGCGGTGAGCGCATGCCGTGCGTCGTCGACCGAGTCGAGCCCCACGGCGGCCGCAATGTCCTCCCAGCGAGCGCCCGCGGTGAGCAGCGCCTCGACCGCCGCGCCGACGGCGGCCGCCGACGCACGGCGGGCGCGGTCGAGTTCGGCGAGCGTGCGCAGCAGATCGGGGGCGGTCGCGGCGTCGGCGAGGCCGTCCTGCGCCGTGTGCCGCGCCTGGTCGGCGGTGACCCACCAGTCCGCGGGGGTGTGCGGGGCACGGGTGATGAGGGTCTGGCTCACGGTGGGCCGCCTTCCTTCCCGGGGTGCCGCATGCGGGGCGATGCGGGAGCCTCAGTCTAGCCACCGTTCCATTGAATGGTACGCGTGGTCCGTCCAGCGGACCAGTGGCGGCACTCAGGACAATCCCGACTTGCGGGGCTCGAACGGCTCGCGGGGCACGAACGACTCGCGCGCCACGAACGACTCGCGGGGGCACGTACGACTCGCGGGGCACGAGCGCGAGCACCCTGCGCACGAGCCGCTCACCCCGGCCGACCAGCCGGCCTCACAGCGACCGCACTGCGGCCGTATGGCATCCCTGCGGCGCCCCATGGGGCCGGCACCCCCTCGAAAACCTCACCCCTCGAACGGCAGCCCCGCCCTCCCCAGCTCCCCCGCCGCCACCGTCAGCCCCTCGGCAAATCGCGCCACGCGCTCCTGCGTGAACCGCGTGCTCGGACCGCCGAAGGACAGTGCCGCCACCACGCCCCCGCCTCTCCCCCGCACCGGCACGGCCACCGCGGACAGCCCTTCCTCGCGCTCCCCGTGGCTCACGGCGTACCCGTGTTCGCGTGCCTGAGCGATCCAGGAGTTCAGGGTGTCCAGGTGGGCGATTCCGTACGGTGAGGCCTCCGCGACCTTGCGCAGCAGCGCGTCCGGCGCGTCCACCAGCAGGGCCTTGGCGACGCCGCCCGCCCACAAGGGGAGTTCGTCTCCGACGCGGACAACGTGCCGGAGCGTCTGGGGCCCTTCCTCCTGGGCGATGCAGACGCGGTGGATGTCACGGCGTACATACAGGTGCACCGTCTCCTTGTGCTCGGCGGCGAGGTCGCGCAGAATCACACCGGCCGCGGGCGGCAGCCGCCAGGCCTGTTCGGCGAGACGGGACCAGCGCAGCAGGGCGGGGCCCGCGATGTAGCGGCCGTGTTCGTCGACCCACAGCAGGCCGTTCATCCGAAGCGTCCCCAGGATCCGCAGGACCGTCGTCTTGGGCAGCCCGGAGGCGGTGACGATCTCGCGGAGGGACATGGCGGGGCGGCTCTCGTCGAAGAGCCCGAGGATGTCGATCGCCCGCTGGACGGTCCGCATGCCTGCCGGTTCGGACTCGGCTGCCATCTGTTCCTCCTCGACAACGGACCGCGGTGCGGTCCCCCAGACGTATCTGGCAACTCTGCACCCGCACGGTACTCCGTGGAGGTCCGCTGAGCGGACCCACACCTGATCCCCGAAACCCCGCCATCACCCCTTGTTGATCCTCAGTGCACGTCGTATCGTCACCACGGCTCGGACCAGTCGGTCCGCACAGTGGACCTGAGCCATGACCCATACTGGAACGGCCGCAAAGGAGCAGCCATGAGCACTGCCGTCACGTCCCCGTCCGCTCCGGCGGATCAGACGGCCCGCCCGGCGCGCGGCAAGGCCCGGTACGGTCTGCTGGTCTCGCTGTTCATGATCACCGCGATCAACTACCTCGACCGCACGAACATGGCGGTCGCCCTCCCCCACATCACCGACGAGTTCAAGCTGTCCGCCACCGAGGCGGGCCTGATCCTGTCGGCCTTCTCGTGGGTGTACGCGGCACTCCAGGTGCCCGGCGGCCGGCTGGTCGACAGGATCGGGCCGAAGCTGGCGTTCGGCTACGCGATGGTCGGCTGGTCCCTGTGCACCGTCGCGTTCTTCTTCGCGCGCTCCTTCGGTGTGGTGATCGGGCTGCGAGTCGGCCTCGGTCTCTTCGAGACACCCGCGTTCCCGGCCAACAACCGGCTGGTCAGCAACTGGTTCCCGAGCAAGGAGCGCGGCCGGGCCACCGCCTGGTACACGGCCGGCGAGTACGTCGGCCTCGCGGTCGCGGTTCCGCTGCTGTCCCTGCTGGTCGTGTACTTCGGCTGGCCGTCGATCTTCCTGGCGACGGGCATCGCCGGTCTGCTCTTCTCGGCCGTCTGGTTCAAGCGGGTCCACGACACCCCGGAGCAGAGCCCGCGGGTGAGCGCCGAGGAACTCGCGCACATCCGCCAGGACGGCGAGGGCACCCCGGACGAGCAGGCCGCCGGGCGAACCGAGACCACCTGGCAGGGGCTGGCGATCCTGGTGGGAAGCCGCCGGATGTGGGGGCTGTTCGTCGCGCAGTTCGCCAACACCTCGGTGCTGTTCTTCTTCCTGACCTGGTTCCCCAGCTATCTCGTCGACGAGAAGCACATGGACACCATCAAGGCGGGCTTCTGGGGTTCGCTGCCCTACATCTCCGCCATGGTGGGCGTGGTGCTCGCGGGCTGGGGCTCGGACCGGCTGCTGCGCAGCGGCATGTCACGGACGTGGGCGCGCAAGCTGCCCGTGATGACGGGGCTGTGCCTGGCTCCGATCATCGTCGCCGCCAACTTCACCGACTCCGTACCTCTGGTCATCTTCTTCATGTCGGCGGCGTTCTTCGCACAGGGCTTCATGCAGCTCGGCTGGGCGGCGCTGTCCGACATCGCGCCGGTCCGCCTGATGGGCCTGGCGGGCGGCACGTTCAGCTTCGCGGCCAATCTCGGCGGCGCGCTCGCCCCGGTCGTCATCGGCGTGATCATCGACCGTACGGGCTCGATGGCGGGCGGCCTGGTCTACGTCGCCGCGCTCTCGGTGGCCGGATTCCTGGCGTACGCCTTCCTCATGGACAGAGTCGAGCGCCTGGAGGCCTAGGCCTTCGAGGACGCCAGGGGCTCCGCCGGGTTGCGGAGCCCCTCCGCGGCGTCCGAGACCCGCTGGATGAGGTCGAAGAACATCGCCTGCTCCTCGGTGGAGAGCGGGGCCAGGAAGACCTGGTTCATCCGCGCGGTGCGGACGGTCAGCTTGCGGTGCGTACGCGTGCCCTCGTCCGTGAGGCGCAGCAGGAAGCGGCGGCCGTCCTGCGGGTCGCGCACCTTGTCGAGCAGACCGCGGCGGCCGAGCCGGCTGATGACCTCAGCGATGGTTGACCTGTCGAGCCCCACCCGCTCCCCCACTGTTCGCTGGTCCAGGCCCGGCTCCGCGACGAGCGCGTTCAGGACCGCGAACTGCGGCGAGGTGATCTCCTCGGAGACCATGGTGTTCCACAGCAGGTAGTGCGCCTGCTGCAGTCGCCGGGCCAGGTGCCCGGGGTGGGTGGAGAGATCCACCGCGGCCATATGCGCTCCTCAACTCAACGATTCGTTGGTGTACTGAACAATACCCGGGCGCTGCGGGACCCGTCTCGCCCTATGCCGAGACTCTCACCTGCGGATTCATCGAGGGTCTTGACGGGCCAGGGATCGGATGGCAGCGTGTTTGAAACCTCGAAGAAATAATCAGTGCCCTGATTAATTGAGATGCTGAACGCTCGGGAGAGATGGGGCTTCACGGATGGACAAGGTGGTCGCCACGGCCCTTGAGGCAGTGGCCGATGTGCCGGACGGCGCGACACTCGCGGTCGGTGGATTCGGCCTGAGTGGGGTGCCGAACGTGCTGATCGAGGCGCTGTACGAGCGTGGCGTATCCGGCCTCGGTGTGGTCTCCAACAACTGCGGGGCCATGGAGTCCGGCCTCGCGATCCTGCTCGCGGCCGGGCGGATCGCCCGCGTCACCGGCTCGTACATCGGGGCGAACAAGGAGTTCGCACGGCAGTACCTGGCCGGTGAGCTGGAGGTGGAGATGATCCCGCAGGGCACGCTCGCCGAGCGGCTGCGCGCGGGCGGCGCCGGGATCCCCGCGTTCTACACCCCGGCCGGAGTGGGTACTCAGGTCGCGGACGGCGGACTGCCGTGGCGTTACGACGGCCAGGGCGGCGTCGCGCTGGCCTCCCCGCCGAAGGAGGTGCGCGAGTTCGACGGCACCGAATACGTGCTGGAGCACGGCATCCGCACCGACTTCGCCCTCGTACGGGCCGCCAAGGGCGACCGGCACGGCAACCTGGTCTTCAACAAGTCCACCCGGAATTTCAACCCGCTGGCCGCGATGGCCGGCCGGGTGACGATAGCCGAGGTGGAGGAGCTGGTGGAGCCGGGCGAGATCGACCCGGACGCGGTGCATCTGCCGGGCATCTTCGTGCAGCGCGTCGTCGCGCTCACCCCGGAGCAGGCGAGGGCCAAGATGATCGAGCAGCGGACGGTGTCGGCGCCCGCGGCGGATGGAACGGTGAGCGAGTAATGGCCTGGAGCAGGCAAGAGATGGCCGCCCGCGCCGCGCGCGAGCTCGAGGACGGCCAGTATGTGAACCTCGGCATCGGCCTGCCGACGCTGATCCCCAACTACCTCCCGCCGGGCGTGGAGGTGATCCTGGAGTCCGAGAACGGCATCCTGGGCACCGGCCCCTATCCCACCGAGGACCAGGTCGACCCGGATCTCATCAACGCGGGCAAGGAGACCGTCACCGTCCTGCCGGGGGCTTCGTACTTCGACTCGTCACTGTCCTTCGGGATGATCCGCGGCGGGCACATCGACGTGGCCGTGCTCGGCGCGATGCAGGTGTCCGCGGGTGGCGACCTCGCCAACTGGGCGATCCCCGGCAAGATGATCACCGGGATCGGCGGAGCGATGGACCTGGTCCACGGCGCCCGCACGGTCATCGTCGTGATGACGCACACGGCCAAGGACGGCTCGGCGAAGATCCTCGAGGAGTGCGCGCTGCCGCTCACGGGCAAGGCGTGTGTGAACCGGATCATCACCGATCTCGGCGTCCTCGACGTCACCGCCGAGGGGCTGGTGCTCGTCGAGACCGCGCCGGGCGTCACCGTCGAGGAGATCGTGGCGAAGACGGCCGCGAAGATCCGCGTTCCCGAGGAGACCTCATGAAGGACGTCTACATCGTCGATGCGGTCCGCACCCCCATCGGCAAGTACAACGGGTCGCTGGCCGCCGTCCGCCCGGACGACCTCGCCGCCCATGCCATCCGTGAACTCCTCGCCCGTACCCCGGACCTGGACCCGTCCCGGATCGAGGACGTGTACTTCGGCAACGCCAACGGCGCCGGCGAGGAGAACCGCAACGTCGGCCGCATGGCCGCCCTGCTCGCCGGACTGCCCACCTCGGTCCCGGGCGTGACCGTCAACCGGCTGTGCGCCTCCGGGCTCGAAGCCGTCATCCAGGCCGCGCGGGCCATCGCGCTCGGCGACGCCTCCATCGCCCTGGCCGGCGGCGTCGAGTCGATGACCCGCGCCCCCTACGTGCTGCCGAAGAGCGACCGGCCCTTCCCGGCCGGACACGCCGAGCTGTACTCCACCACGCTCGGCTGGCGCATGGTCAACCCGAAGATGGACCCACAGTGGACCATCCCATTGGGCGAGTCGGCCGAACTCATCGCCGAGAAGCACAAGATCACGCGTGAGCAGCAGGACGAATTCGCCCTCGCCAGCCACCGCAAGGCGGCCCAGGCACAGGCGGACGGCCTGTTCGACGGCGAGATCGCCCCCGTCTCCCTGCCGCAGCGCAAGGGCGACCCGGTCGTCTTCGGCGCCGACGAGTGCGTACGCGCCGAGGCATCCCTGGAGGCCATGGCCAGACTGAAGCCGTCCTTCCGCACCGAGAACGGCACGGTGACGGCGGGCAACGCCTCGCCCCTGAACGACGGTGCGGCCGCCCTGCTCCTCGTCGACGAGGAGGGACTGAAGGCCACCGGCCGGGAGCCCCTCGCCCGTATCAGCGCGACCGGCGTCTCCGCGATCGACCCGCAGTACTTCGGACTCGCCCCCGTCGAGGCCGTGAACCGCGCACTCGCCAAGTCGGGCAAGCGATTTGACGATCTGTCGACGCTGGAACTGAACGAGGCCTTCGCCGCGCAGGTCCTCGGCTGCCTCGCCGAATGGCCCGAGTTCGACCCGCAGATCCTCAACCCGCAGGGCGGCGCCATCGCCCTCGGTCACCCCCTCGGCGCGTCCGGCGCCCGGCTCGCCGGAACCGTCGCCCACCAACTCGCCCGTCAGGGCTCAGGAGTTGGTGTCGCCACCCTCTGCATCGGTGTGGGCCAGGGCCTCGCCCTCGTCCTCGAACGATAGGAAGTCGACCATGGCTCTCACTCAGTCGGACATCGACGTCGAGATCAAGGATCTCCAGGACGCGTACGACAAGGCGGTCGCCGGCGGCGCCCCGGTCCAGCACCACCCCTCGCGCGACTACCCCCCGTACCGCAGCTCCATCCTGCGCCACCCCAAGCAGCCACTGGTCGCCGTGAACGGCGGCGACCCGGAGACGGTCGAGCTGTCGGGTCCGGTCTTCGGCGTCACCGACATCACCGAGATCGACAACGACCTGACCCGCCGGCACCGGGGCGAACCGATCGGCGAGCGCATGACCGTCTCGGGCCGGCTGCTCGACCGCGCCGGCCGTCCCGTACGCGGCCAGCTCGTCGAGATCTGGCAGGCCAACGCCGCCGGCCGCTACGCCCATCTGCGCGAGCAGCACCCGGCGCCGCTCGACCCCAACTTCACCGGTGTGGGACGCACCCTGACGGACGATCAGGGCCGGTACACGTTCACCACCATCAAGCCGGGCCCGTACCCGTGGGGCAACCACACCAACGCGTGGCGGCCCGCGCACATCCACTTCTCGGTCTTCGGCACCGCGTTCACCCAGCGGCTCGTGACGCAGATGTACTTCCCCAGCGACCCGCTGTTCCGGTACGACCCGATCCTGCAGTCCGTGACGGACGAGGCGGCCCGCAACCGGCTTGTCGCCGCCTACAACCACGACCTCTCCCAGCCCGAGTTCTCGATGGGCTACGAGTGGGACATCGTCCTCGACGGTCCCTCCGCCACCTGGATCGAAGAAGGCCGCTGAACATGACCGAGCAGTTGCTCCCCACCCCGTCCCACACCATCGGCCCCTTCTACGGCCACGCGCTCCCCTTCCCCGGGGGCGCGGACGTCGCGCCCCCGGGCCACCCCGAGACCATCACCCTGCACGGGTACGTGTTCGACGGCGCGGGCACACCGATCCCCGACGCCCTGCTGGACTTCTGGCAGGCGGCGCCCGACGGCTCCCTGAAGGGCGCTCCCGGCTCGATGCGCCGCGACCCGTCGACGGGCGGCTTCCTGGGCCGCAACGGCGTCGACTTCACGGGCTTCGGTCGGGTCGCCACGGACGCCGACGGGCACTACGCGCTGCGCACGCTGCCGCCGGGAAACGCCGGGCTGCCGTACATCAGCGTGTGCGTGTTCGCGCGCGGTCTGGTGCACCACCTCTTCACCCGCGCCTACCTCGCCGACGGCGCCGACCCGCTGCTCGACTCGCTCCCGGCCGACCGGCGCGCCACGCTGATCGCGGCCGAGGGGACGAACCGCACGTACCGTTTCGACATCCGCCTTCAGGGCGAAGGCGAAACGGTCTTCCTGGAGTTCCAGTGACAGCTGTCGGCCCTGCCGATTCCGACGCCCTGCTCTCCCCCGGGTGGGCGGGCTCCCCGGCCGCGTCCGCGACGAGCGGCACCGCGTATCTGCGGGCGCTGCTCGACGCGGAGGCCGCGCTGACCCGCGCCCAGGCATCACTCGGGCTGGCCCCGTCGGAGGCGGCATCGGCGGTGTCCTCGGCGGCCGACGCCCCCGGCTTCGACGTCGCGGCGATCGCGCTGCGCGCGCGAAGCGGCGGCAATCCCGTGATCCCGCTGGTCGCGGACCTGACGGCCGCCGTCGGCAAGGAGTACGGCCCCTACGTCCACCGCGGCGCGACGAGCCAGGACATCATGGACTCGGCGACCATGCTGGTCGCCGCACGCACGCTGGACCTCGTCCTGGACGACCTCGGCCGCACGGAGCAGGCGCTGGCCCGGCTCGCCGCGGACCACCGCGACACGGCGATGTCCGGCCGGACCCTGACCCAGCACGCCGTGCCGACCACCTTCGGGCTGAAGGCCGCGGGGTGGCGATCGCTGGTGCTGGACGCCCGGGACCGCCTCGCGGGCGTCCGGCTTCCCGCCCAACTGGGCGGTGCCGCCGGGACGTTGGCCGCCTTCACCGCGTTCGGTGCCGAGGACACTCGGGCCCTCGTTGCGGCGTACGCCCAGGAACTCGGCCTCGCCGAACCCGTGCTGCCCTGGCACACCCTCCGTACGCCGATCGCCGATCTGGCCGGAGCACTGGCGTTCACCGCCGGAGCCCTGGGCAAGATCGCCGTCGACGTGCTCACCCTCGCCCGCACCGAGATCGCCGAGGTCGCCGAGGGCTCCGGCGGCGGATCGTCCGCGATGCCGCACAAGACCAACCCTGTCCGGGCCACCCTCGTCGCCGCCGCGGCCCGCCGGGCGCCACAGCTCGCGGCGACGCTCTACGGGGCGATGCCGGCCGAGGACGAGCGCCCGGCAGGGGCCTGGCACGCCGAGTGGGAGCCCCTGCGGGATCTGCTCCGGCTGGTCGGCGGGGCCTCGCGCGATGCCGCCGAACTGGCGGAGGGGCTCCGGGTGAACGCGGACACCATGCGTGAACACCTCGATCTGACCCACGGGTTGATCGTCTCCGAGCGGCTGGCCGTCGAGCTCGCTCCCGTGCTCGGGCGGGCCCGCGCCAAGGAGCTGCTGACGCGGGCCGCGCAGCGCGCCGTCGCCGAGAACCGGCCCCTCGTGGACGTGCTCGGCGAGGAGCCGGAGCTCAAGGAGCTCGACCTCGCGGACCTCACCGACCCCACCCGCTACACGGGCTCCGCCGGAGCCCTCACCGACCGTGCTCTGGAGCGACGTTGACCGACAGACTGCTCAACCACCGCGCCGAGGGTCCCACCACCGCTCCCCCGCTGCTCCTCGGGCCCTCGCTCGGCACGTCGTACGCCCTGTGGGACAAGGTCGCGCCCGAGCTGTCCGTCACCCACCGGGTGGTCCGCTGGGATCTGCCGGGTCACGGTGGTTCGGCCGCGGACCTGATCGGGCCCGGCGCGAGCGTCGCCGACCTCGCGGGGCTGGTGCTCGCCCTCGCCGACTCGCTCGGCATCGACCGGTTCGCGTACGCGGGTGTCTCGCTCGGTGGCGCGGTCGGTCTGCATCTGGCCGCGCACCACCCGGAGCGTCTGGAAAGCCTCGCCGTCATCTGCTCGTCCGCGCACTTCAACGGCTCCAAGCCGTGGGAGGAGCGGGCGGAGACCGTGCGCCGCGAGGGCCTCGCCGCGCTCGCGGCAACCGCGAACGCCCGCTGGTTCACGCCCGGCTTCACCGTGCCCGAGCTGGTGGAGGACCATCGCACCGCGGAGCCGGAAGCGTACGCCGCCTGCTGTGACGCGCTCGCCGCCTTCGACATCCGGGAGCGGCTGTCGTCGATCACCGTGCCGACCCTGCTCATCGCGGGCCGCGAGGATCCGGCGACGCCGCCCGCGCATCTGCGGGAGATCGCGGACGCGGTGCCGGGCGCCTCGCTCACCGAGATCGCGGGCGCCTCGCATCTGGCGCCCGCGGAGCGCCCGGAGGCTGTGCTCGCCGCGCTGCGCGGACACTTCGACGGGTACGCGCAGCGAGGCATGGAGGTGCGCCGTCAGGTCCTCGGCGACGAGCACGTGGACCGCGCGCAGGCACGGCAGACGCCCTTCACCGCCCGTTTCCAGGACTTCATCTCGCGCTATGCGTGGGGCGAGATCTGGACGGATCCCACGCTGGCGCGCCGTGAGCGCAGCATGATCACGCTGACCGCGCTGGTGGCGCAGGGCCACTACGACGAGCTGGCCATGCACGTCCGCGCGGCCCGGCGCAACGGCCTCACGCCCGAGGAGATCGGCGCGGTGCTGCTGCAGACGGCCGTGTACTGCGGTGTTCCGGCGGCGAACTCCGCGTTCGCGGTGGCGCAACGGGTACTGGCGGAGGAAGACAAGAGCGGTGGGTGACCCTGCTGGTCGTAGCTTCAACGGCACCTCGTGCATGCCTCCACACCATGCCTAGGGTGGAGGCATGTCCACTGTTCTGATCACCGGTGCCACCTCCGGACTCGGCCGGTACGTCGCCTTCGAGCTGGTCCGCTCCGGATCCGTCGTCCTCGCGCACGGGCGCGACCGCGAGCGGACCGAGGCGCTCGTCGCGGAGCTGCGGGCCGAGGGCGGCGAGGCCTACGGGTACGTCGCCGATCTGGCCTCGCTCGCGCAGGTGCGGCGGCTGGTCGAGGAGGTCGCCGCCGCACACCCCCGTCTCGACGTGCTGATCAACAACGCGGGGGTCGGCGCCGGCCCGCGCGGCACCGGCCGTGAGGTGAGCTCCGACGGTCACGAGCTGCGGCTCGCGGTGAACTATCTCGCGCCGGTCGCCCTCACTCGCGCGCTCCTGCCAACGCTCCGCGCGAGCGCCCCCTCCCGCGTCGTCAACGTCGGCTCGGTCGGCCAGGAACCCCTGGACTTCGACGACCCGGAACTCACCCGGGGCTACAGCGGCGTATCGGCGTACTGCCGCAGCAAGTTCGCCCTCGCGGCGCACACCTTCGCGCTGGCCGAGGAGTTGGCCGAAAGCGGTGTCGCGGTGAACGTCCTGCACCCCGCGACGTACATGGACACGGCGATGGTCCGCGAGGCCGGGGTCGTCCCCTGGTCCACCGTCGCCGACGGCGCGGCGGGTGTACTCGCCCTGGCCACACGGGAGTTGGGAACCGGCGGGTACTTCGACGGCACGAGCCCGTCCCGGGCGCACGTGGAGACGTACGACCGGGACGTGTGGAAGCGCCTCGCAGCGGTGACGGATCAGCTGCTCGGCGCCTGAGGGCCCGGGCCGCCGTACTGAAATCCGGCTGCCGGACCGAGGCCCGGCTGCCGGATCAAAGGCTCGCCAGCGCCTCCCCCGCCTTCGCCACCAGCCCGTCCGCCCCGCACGAACGCGCCAGCGTCAGCCCCTTGTTGAGCTCCGACACCGAGCGGGCGGCGATGCCGTACTCGACGCGGGCCGCAGCGTGTTCGTACTGGCAGGGCGAGGCTTCCAGGAAGGTGACCGCCTGGCCGGCCAGGCGTACCGCGCGCTGGCCCGATTCGAGGGCCGCGGCGCAGCGAAGCGCCTCGCCGATGGCCGTGTCGGTGCCGAAGCGCTCGGCCTGGCGGCGGGCGTCGGAGGCCAGGGCGGCGGCGCGCGCCGGGTCCTCCGTGGCGAGGGCCCGGGCGAGGTCGACCGCCCAGGGGGCGAGCACCGTGTTGTGGTGACCTCGCGCGGCTGCGGCCTTCTCGGCTGCCTCCAGTTCGTTGATGCCGTCCTTGGTGCGGCCCGCGGCGAGCAGCAGTCGGCCGCGCACGGAGCGGGTGTCCGGGAGCACGATGGTGGACGGGTACGGCGGTGCGAAGCCGTAGCGTTCGGCGATCTCCGCGGCCTCCTGGACATGGCCGCGGGCGAGCAGTGTGTCGATGAGTCCGCAGGTCGCGGACCAGTACAGGGGCAGCCCGCGGCCGACCCGCTCGGCAAGTCGGAGCGATTCGCGCTGGTAGTGCTCCGCGTCGGCGAGGCGGCCCCGCCTGCGGTGCGCGAGGCCGAGATAGGCGTTGGCCAGGGAGAGGTGGCCGCCGCTCCAGCCGGCCTTCACATAGGCGTGCAGGGCCTCACTGAACAGGCTCTCGGCCCGGTCGAGCCGATCGGCGTAGGCGTACGCGCTGCCGAGCATCAGGAGCAGTTCGACGCCCCACTCGGTGTCGGTCCAGCCGAGTCCGGGGGCGAGGCGGCCGTTGACGAGGGCGCGGTCGCAGAGTTCCACGACCTCTTCGGCGTTCTCCCCGCGCGTCATCGCGTCGAAGCCGCGCAGTATGAGCAGCGCGCGCTCGGAGTTGTCCCGCCCGGTGCAGGTCCCGACGAGTTCGGCGAGACCGAGGGAGTGTCCCGAGGCGCGCTCCTCGCCCGCGTGGATGCCCTCCCACATGTAGTGCACGGCCTGCAGCCGCATCCGGGCGGGGCCCGGTTCGAGCCGGGCGACCTCCTCGTCGACCGTGCGGACGGCCTCGTCCAGCTGGTCGTTGTGGAGCAGCGCCTGGGAGAGCCGGAAGACGGCGTCCACGCGCATGGCGTCCTCGAGGCCGGGCCTTTCGAGCGCGGCGCGCAGATGGCCGATGGTCGTGGAGGGCGCGGTCAGGAGCGTGGCGCAGCCCAGTTCGTAGAGCACGCGCGCGTGGACGTCGGGAAGCGGGGGCTCGGCCAGGGCGCGCTCCAGGCAGCGCCTGGCCGCGTCGGGCGCGCCGACGGCGAGGTGTTCCCGGGCGGCCTCGCGCATCTGCTCGACGAGTTCGGGGTCGTCGTCCGGGTGGACTTCGAGAAGGTGGCGGGACGCAGCGGCCGCGCCGCGCCCGGACTCGGTGACCGCCCAGGCGGCCTGGCCGTGCATCGCGGTGCGCAGGGCGTCCGGGATCGAGCGGTAGACCGCGGTCGCGATGAGCGGGTGCACGAACTCCAGCTCGCTCTCCGCCACTTGACCGTTCGCCGGCTCGGCACCGGTCAGGATGCGGGCGGCGCCGAGCAGTTCGGCGCAGCGCAGGGCCTCGTCGCTCTGCATTCCGGCGAGTTGGGCGGCGAGGTCGAGGGAGATCCCGGTGCCGAGGATCGCGGCCGCCCAGGCGAACCGGGTGGCGTCGATGCCGAGTCCTTCGCGGCGGGCGACGAGTCCGCGGCCGCGGGCCGAGCGGTTCAGGTCGCGCAGTTCGGCGGCCGAGCCCTCGGCCGGCTCCAGCTCGCTGTCCTGCACCTTGGCGAGCAGTTCGACCGTCTCGTACGGGTTGCCGCCGGTGACCGCCCATACCTCGCGGCAGAACGGCGCGTCGGCGTGCTCCCCGAGCGTGGCGCGGGTCAGCCCTTCGGCCGCGGCCGGTGTCAGCGCGCTCAGGGTGGCGACCGGTCGGGCCGCGGCGGCGACCACGTCGAGCAGCCGGGCGCTCTCGCCGCTGACCCCGCCGGGGCGGCGGGCGACCACGACGAGGACGGACAGGTCGTCGAGCCGCTCGGCGAACGCGGCGAGCCAGCGCAGCGTCTCCTGGTCGGCCCAGTGCGCGTCGTCGATGAGCAGCACGAGCGGCCACTCGCGCTTGGCGAGCCGCCGCACCGCCGCGACCAGGCCGTCGCACACACCCTGCGGGTCGGGCTGACGCTCGCCCGGTTCCGTTATGCCGAGGGCGGGTCCCGCGATGTCGTACCAGTCGCCGAGGTACTCGCGCGCCTCCTCCGGCATCAGCGAGACGAGGGCCGGCTGCAGCAGCTGCCGTACGACATTGAAGGGGACGGACGTGACGGTCTCGCCGCCGCGTGCCGACCACACCGCACAGCCACTGCTCTCCGCGATCCGGCGTGCCTCGGCGAGGAGCGCGGTCTTGCCGAGGCCCGCCTCGCCGCTGAACACCAGCAGGCTTCCCGAGGAGGCGGAATCCGCGCGCAGCGCGGCGATCGCCTCCTCGAGTGTGGCGACTTCCTCGTCGCGCTCCCACAGGGAAGCCGAGGCGACCACTCCGGGCCGTGCCTCCGTCATCCCGCTACCTCCCCAGGTCGCCCAAACGACGTACTGGTAACGAGCCTAGCCGCCTGGGAGCCGCAGTGGGGATCGGTCCGGGCAGGTGTTGCCGAGACGAGTGACAGCGATGTCCTGGAGGCGACGCGGCAGGGCGTCGACCAGCCCGTGTGAAAGTTATTGACAGTCAACAACCCGTGAACTGAAGCTAATTTTCCAACATCAGTCTCCGTCGGGGCCGGTCCCTTCCCGGCCCCGGCACGCCCGGGAGGAACCGGCATGAGCGCCCCCGCGCACGACTCGGACCTGCGCGCCGCCCGGTCCGAGCACTCCCGCAGAGCCCTGTTCGCGGGCTCCGTGGGCAACTTCATCGAGTGGTACGAGTTCGGGGTCTACGGCTATTTCGCGACGATCATCGCAGCCCGCTTCTTCACACCGGAGGGCGGCAGCGAGGTCGAGGCCCTGGTCAAGACGTACGCGTCCTTCGCACTGGCGTTCTTCTTCCGCCCCGTCGGCGCCGCGCTGTTCGGACGGCTCGGCGACCGGATCGGGCGGCGTCCGGTACTGATCCTGGTGATCGCCTTGATGACGGCCGCGACGACCCTGATCGGCGTGCTGCCCACCTACGCCACGGTCGGCGCCCTCGCCCCGTGGCTGCTCACGTTCCTCCGGGTGCTCCAGGGACTGTCCGCGGGCGGGGAGTTCGGGGGCGCGGTCTCGGTGATGACGGAGTTCGCGCCGCCGGGCAGACGCGGACTGTACGGGTCGTGGCAATCCTTCACTGTCGCGCTCGGGCTCCTTGCCGGTGCGGGCGTCGCGGCGCTGCTGGCCACGGTGCTCAGCGCCGGCGAGCTCGAGGGCTGGGGCTGGAGGCTGCCGTTCCTGCTGACGCTGCCGCTCGGCCTCGGCGCGCTGTGGCTGCGGCTGAGACTGGACGAGACGCCGTCCTTCGAGCGGGAGCGGCAGCGGCGGCTGGAGCGCCCGCCCGGCCCCGATGTGGCCAGGGCGATCGCGCTCGGCGCCGGGCGCATCATGGGCTGGGCGGCGGCCGGTTACACCTTCCTGGTCGTGCTCCCCTCGTACCTGCAGAGCAGCCTGAACGCGACCTTCCAGCAGGCGCTGCTCGCCACGGTCCTCGCCAATCTCGGCTTCGCGGCCACGATCGTCCCCGCGGGATGGCTCAGCGACCGGATCGGGCGGCGCCCGGTGATGCTCACGGGGGCCGTCCTGGTCACTCTGCTGGCGATCCCGCTGCTCAACCTCCTTCAAAACACCGGGACTTCGAACGCCGTGAAGGGTGTCGCCGTCTTCGTGGCGGGTGCCGTCGTCGGGCTGATGGCGGGCCCCGGTCCCGCGATGCTCTCCGAGATGTTCCCGACAAGTGTGCGCTACACCGGTCTGGGACTCGCCTACGCCCTGTCCAATGCGGTGTTCTCGGGCTGCGCGGGGCTCATCATCACGGAGACGATCAAACGGACGGGGAGCGTGGACATCCCCGCGTACTACGCGGCGGCAACCTGCGCGGTGAGCGTGCTCGCGCTGGCCACGCTCCGTACGGAGAAAGGGAGTTGAGCAGGTGCGGGTGATCGGCCTGATGTCCGGCACGTCGTACGACGCGATCGACGCGGCGGCCGCCGAGCTGACCCTGGACGGCGACAGCCTCGTACTGCGGCCGCTCGGGCTGGTCAGCGAGGCGTACGACGACGGGCTGCGCGACGCGCTCGCGGCGGCACTGCCTCCGGCCCCCACCAGCCTGGCCGAGGTGTGCCGCCTGGACACCCTCATCGGACGGGCCTTCGCGGCGGCAGCCGTCCGGGGCGACCGTGAACTGTGCGACGGGGGAGGTGAGTTGGTCGCCTCGCACGGCCAGACCGTCTACCACTGGGCGGCGGACGGACAGGTGCACGGAACCCTCCAGCTCGGGCAGCCCGCCTGGATCGCCGAGGCGACCGGGCTGCCCGTGGTCGCCGACTTCCGCCCGCGTGACATCGCCGCGGGCGGCCAGGGCGCACCGCTGGTGAGCCTGGTCGACCTGCTGTGGCTGCGCGGCCGGCCGGGCACGCCGGTGGCGCTGAATCTCGGCGGCATCGCCAACCTCACCGCGCGGGACGGCACCGCCTTCGACACCGGGCCCGCATGCGCGCTCGTCGACGCGGCGGCGCGGGGGCTGAGCGGCGGGCGCCTCGACTACGACGTGGACGGCGCCCTCGCCGCCCGCGGCACGGTCCACGAGCCGCTGCTCCGGCGCCTGCTCGCGGAGCCCTACTACGCGCTGCCCGCGCCCAAGACGACCGGCAAGGAGTTGTTCCATCTCGGCTATCTGCGGGACGCGTTGGCGGGTTTCGGGACGCTCACCGCCGAGGACGTCATCGCGACCCTCACCCGGCTCACCGCCCGGACCGTCGCGGACGCCGTGCGTGCGGTGCGGGCCACGGAAGTGATCGCCTCCGGCGGCGGCACCCGCAATCCCGTACTCATGGCGATGCTGGGCGAGGAGCTCCCCGGGGTGGCGCTGCGCACCTCCGACGAACTGGGGCTGCCGTCGGCCGCCAAGGAGGCGTACGCCTTCGCCGTGCTGGGTTTTCTGACGCTGCACGGGCTCGCGGGCACCGATCCGACGAGCACCGGGGCCCGGCATCCCAGCGTGCTCGGGTCGATCACCCCGGGCAGGGACGGGCTGCGACTGCCGCCGCGGGCGAACCGGGCGCCGGTACGGATGGTCCTGAAATGACGCCTCCCGGAGCGGTCCTGAAGTGACTCCCGCCGGGACCCTCTCATCCGCCTTTCACCCAGGGCTCATACGGTGGGCACCATGACGCAGGTGACTCCCCCCGGCTGGTATCCCGACCCCGGGCAGACAGATGACGCTCCCGCCACCGAGCGCTGGTGGGACGGTAATGCATGGACGGACCAGACCCGCCCCGTCGGGTCGGCCGCCGCATGGGGTCCTCCGGCGCACCCGCCGGCCGCCGGGCCGTATCCGGCGCCTGCCCCGGGTTCGCCGCGGCGCGGACTGCGCATGGGCATAGCGGTCGCCGCGGCGATCGCGGTCCTCGCGGGCATCGGAGGCGGTGTGTACGCGCTGACCAAGGACGACGGCAACAGCGGCAACAGCGCGAACTCCCAGGGCCCCGGTGGGCAGGGCGGCCCCGGGGGCGGACAGGGTGGCACGGGTGGTCCCGGTGGCGGCCAGGGCGAGTCGGGCGGCCCCGGCGGCCTGCCCGGCGGCTCCGGCGGATCGGACGGTCAGACCCCGGCACCGGGTCAGTCCGCGCAGCCGCAGACCGAGGACGGCTATGCCGTCGACGCCGTCAGCGGCATCAGCATCCCGATCCCCGACGACTGGACCGCCCAGGCCAACGCGGCCGGGGCCGCGATCGCCACCAAGGACACCTACAAGTGCCCCGGCGCCACCTCGCAGGACTGCCAGCGGGGCGGGGCGTACTCGGCCCCCGCGCTGGCACAGGGGCTCAAGGCCACCACCGCGGAGGCGGCGGCCAAGGAGGACATCTCCAAGAACGCCCAGGAGTCGTACGGCAAGGGCTACGGCACGATCACCTCGCACACGGAGCTCGCCTCCAAGGCGGTCACGGTGGCCGGCGAGAAGGGCTATCTGGTCCGCTGGAAGGTCGTGACGAGCAAGGGTGACGACGGCTATGTCGAGTCGCTCGTCTTCCCGTCCCCCGCCGACTCGAAGTCGCTCGTCGTCGTCCGCTTCGGTGTCGACGTCAGTTCCAAGGCGCCCGAGCAGTCGGTGATCGACACGATCACCAAGGGCATCAAGGTGGCGTCCGGAGCCGGCGGCAACGGGCAGAACGTCTAGGAGACCCCGGGGAAGTGCGGGCGCGCCCCCGCCCCGCTCCGGCTGGAAAGTGTTCGGCCGGGTGGGGCGCCCCTCCGCTCAAGGGGAACCCCACCCGGCCGGGGGGTGCGCCGCCCCCGTCCCCACGGTGCGGCGCGATACAGGCCGACGTCCGGTCATCCCGCGGACGGCGACCTGAGTCTCAGGTCAGGCCAAGGGCCGGCAGCACGACCGCCTCCACGAACTGTGAGAGATAGTCCGAATCCGCGTACTTGCCTTCCAGAACGGGGCGTACGCGCACGACGCCGAACAGCTGTGCCGGGATGAACTCCAGCGCCGGGTGGTCGGCGGCGATCTCCCCCCGGTCGACCGCGCGGGCGATCATCTCCTTGACCGCGGCGATCTCGGGCTCGACGAGCGCGTCGCGCAACGCCTCCTGCAGCTCCCTGTCCTGCATCACGGCATGGCCGAGCGCCTGGAGCAGCTGGGTGTCGCGGCCCGACCAGTCGCCCGCGGCCCGCGCGGCCTCGCGCAGGTCCCCGGCGAGCGAGCCGGTGTCGATCCCCGTGAATCGCGGACAGCGGTTGGCGCGCAGCGCGGCGGCCACGAACTGGGGCTTCGTCTTCCATTGCCGGTAGAGCGTGGACTTGCTGCAGCGGGTGCTGGTGGCCACGCCCTCCATGGTGAGCGCCTCGTAGCCGCATTCGCGGATCTGGTCGAGCACGGCGTCGTAGAACTCCTGCTCACGCTCGGGCGTGATCTTGGAGCGGCGCGAGGCGACGACCGTCTCCGGTCCGTCCGCAGCCTGCGACGTCATGGCTCTTCTCCTCGCTGAATCCGGCTCGCTTCGGTGATCCACGGTGTTCCGCTTCACACAGTCTAATCGATACGCCAGTGTACCGGTACGCATCCGTATCGGTACACTGGCGTATCGGTACACTGCCGTATCGATGAGCCTTGGACAGGATCCACTCTTCTGTCGAGTGGATCCTGTCCTGGGCTCACCGCGAACCACCCCACGCAAGACCGTCAGCAAGGGGGCCGGGGGATGGATTCCCGAACCGAGCCTGCAGAATCCGAGTCCGCCTCAGAGCCGGAGCCGCCCGACGCGGGCATACGCCGGGCGTCGCCCCATGGCGCCGCCTCCACGTCGCACGCGTACGACACCGCGGCGCGCCCGCCGCTCCTTCGCGAGCTGCTGCTCGTCGTGGGGCTCTTCGTCGTCTACAAGGTCGGCCGGCAGCTGGCCACCGGCCACACCGGCGAGGCGTTCGGCAACGCGCACCGCGTCTGGGACCTGGAGCGGGCCGTGCACTTGCCAGGCGAGGGCGCCGTGCAGTCCGCACTGCTGCACAGCGACACCCTCGTGCACCTCGCGAACACCTACTACGCGACCGTGCACTTCCCGGCCACCGCGGCCTTCCTGGTCTGGCTGTACCTGCGGCACCCGGCCCACTACGTCTGGGCCCGCCGAGTGCTCGCCATGGTCACCGCCGCCGCCCTGGTGGGACACCTCACCTTCCCGCTCGCGCCGCCGCGGCTGCTCGGCGAGACGGGGCTCGTGGACACCGGGCAGGTGTACGGGCCCACGGTGTACGGGGCGCACCCTGCGACCGACTCGATGGCGAACCAGTTCGCGGCGATGCCGTCACTGCACTTCGGCTGGGCACTGATGGTGGCGATCGGCCTGATCGCGGCCACTCGGTCCCGCTGGCGCTGGCTGTGGCTGCTGCATCCGCTGCTCACCTTGCTGGTCATCGTCGGCACGGCGAACCACTACTGGTTCGACGCGATCGTCGCGGCCGCGCTGCTCGGCATCGCGCTCGCCGTGATCCACCTGCCGCAGCGGACGGCGACGACCGCCGGACGGATCCAGGAACGCGCGGACGGCCCCGGACAGCAAGTGCCGGAGCTCGTGGGGGCGGGACGATGAGCGCGACTCTCGCCGCCGTCGTCCTGTCACTGTTCTCGGCCGTCGCATACGCCGCGGCGGCCGTCGCCCAGGAGCGGCTCGCGTCCCGGTCCGCCGGCGCGGGCACGCTGCGGCTGCTGGCCAGCGGGGCCTGGTGGTGGTCGGTCGTGCTCAACGCGTCCGCCGCGCTGCTGCATGTCGCCGCGCTCAAGTACGGCACGCTCACGCTGGTGCAGCCGCTCGGCGCGCTCACCCTGGTGGCCGCGGTGCCGCTGGGGGCGCGGGTGGCCGGACGGCGGGTCAGCGCGGTCGAGTGGCGCGGTACGGCGCTCACGCTGCTCGGCCTCGCCGCGCTGCTGGTCACGGCGTCCGGGCCGGCGCCCGACGACGTGCTGAGCGTGCCTCAGGCGCTGGCCGTCGCCGGTACGACCGCCGTGCTGATCGGCGGCCTGTCCCGACCCGGAGCCCGGCCGGGGCTGCGGCACGCGACCGCCTCCGGGTTCGCCTCGGGTGTCGCCTCGGCACTCACACAGACCGTGACGGTGGCCGCGACGGACCGCTCGGACTCGCTGCTGAGCGCCCAAGTGGTCGTGGTGGCGCTGCTCGTGGCGGCCTTCGCGGCGGGCGGGCTCCTCCTGTCGCAGACCGCCTACCAGGGCGGTCTCGGCGCCCCGCTCGCCGTCGTGACGCTCGCCAACCCGGTGGCCGCCGCGGTGATCGGCCTCTGCCTGCTCGGCGAACGCCTTCAGGGCGGCGCGGCGGGCGTACTGCTGGCGCTCGCGGGAGCGGGTGTGGCGGCGTGGGGCGTGGTGACGCTGTCGCGGTCGGCCCCGGAGCCCGTGCCCCTGGCGGCCGACTCGGTGGAGGACTTGGTGGACGACGACCACCCCGTCGCCGCGGTGCTGGCACTGGAGCCCGGTTCGGCCGCGTACGAACCCTCGTTGGTGCCCAAGCAGCCCAACTCGGGCCATCTGACCGCGCTCTAGCGTCGACTCTCCGGCGCCAACGACAGAAGGGCGGTTGCGGAGATCCGCAACCACCCTTCCTCATGCCGAATGCCCAGTGGCGAAGGCGATGTCAGCCCAGTCCTCGGGAGTCCTGCTTGAGCGCCGTGTCGACGGTCAGAGCCGTGGCCACGACGAGGCTCAACAGGGGCTCGGGGAGCTGGAAGTGGATCTGCAGGACGTAGTTGTCCGCAGTGGTGAACATCGTCTTGGCGAGGCCTTCCCAGGTCTTGGTGATCCGGGCGACCTCGTTGTCCGCGTGGTCGACGATCGCGAAGTTCCACGCGCGCCAGTTCTCCGCCTTGATCGCGCCGACCTGCTGGCCGTTGACGTTCATCGCGAAGTTGATCTTGCCGATCATGTTCTGCTGCACGATCTCGCCGACCGGCGAGCCGTCCGGACGCGACACGATCACCCGCGACTTGAGGAACTTCGCGGGGCGGGTCAGCAGCAGCTGCGGCTGGCCGTACGCGTCACGGATCTCCAGCTTGTGGGTCATGAACTGGTCGAGGCTGGAGACGAAGCGCAGGACCTTCTTGAACGCGTTCTGCCCGACCTCGGTGACCGCGCCGATCTGGTTGCCGTTCTGATCCATGACCTTGTACTCGTTGGTCACCTCGATCAGCTTGGCCTTCTGGTTCACCACCAGGACCGGCTCGGTGAACAGGCTGCCGCCGCCGGCGCCGCTGGGCGCGACTCCGGCCTGCTGCTGCACCTGCTTCTGCACACGCGGGTCAGGACCCGGAGCGGGCTGGGCGTACGCCTGTTGGGGCTGCTGGGCCTGCTGCGGTACCTGCTGCGCCGCCTGGGCCTGCTGGTCCGCATTCGTGTGCTCGGTCCATTGCGAGCCGTCCCAGTAACGCAATGTCTGGGGCGCCCCGTGCGGATCCGGGTACCAACCTGCAGGAGTGTTCGAATGCGTGGTCACCGGGGCACACTACCGCGAGATGGCCGGAAGGCAACCGGCGCTTGGGTAACCATCAGCCGGTGACGATCGCCGGATCGCTCACACCCGGCAGACCGTTCTCGACATGTCCGGCGAACCGGCGCAAGAAGCCCGCGTCCGCGTCGGAGACGACGGTCAGGTCGTACCAGCGCTTGCTCGCCCGCAGATCCACCGTGTGCTTCACGGTCGCGCCCGCCCGCACCTTGAACGACTGCGACCCTCCGCCATAGCCGTTGGTGAGCTTGAGAGTGGCCGTGCCCGAGCCCTTGTTGGTGAAGGTCAGCTCCACGTTGCCGCCGACGTGGCGCGCGGTGACCTCGGGTCCCGCCGTCTTGCCGGGGCCCTTGAAGGTGCGCAGGAAGCCGTTCGGTCCGTGCACGGTGAGGTCGTACGAGCCGCTGGAGTACGCCGAGTTCCAGGTGTCCGAGACGGTCTTGCCCGCCTCGGTGGTGTACGTCCAGGGGCCGTCGGTGCGGTTCCCGGAGGTGACGAGGAAGGCGGCGCCCGCCTTGGCGCCCGAGCCGAAGGTGAGCGTGAACTTGCCGGCCGCCGGGTCCGCCGAACCGTCCACGAGGGGCGCGTACTTCAGCGGGCGGGCCGGGCGCGAGCCGCGCTCCTGCTTGGGCAGGACGGGGTTCGCGGGCGGGGTGGGCACGTAGTCGGGGTGGCGGTCGTGGTCCGGCGGCTGGTAGCCGTCGGTGTCCGGCAGCGCGACCGGCTTCACGTCCTTGCGGGCGAAGTCGAACGCGGCGGTGAGGTCGCCGCTGATCGCGCGCCGCCAGGGCGAGATGTTGGGCTCGTGCACGCCGAAGCGGCGCTCCATGAACCGGATGATCGAGGTGTGGTCGAGCGTCTCGGAGCAGACGAACCCGCCCTTGCTCCACGGCGAGACGACGAGCATCGGTACGCGCTGGCCGAGTCCGTAGGGTCCGGCGGTGCGGCTCGCGTCGCCCTGGTAGAGGTCCGGGCCGACGTCGACCGTGGACTTGCCCTGCGCGGCGGACTGCGGCGGGAACGGCGGCACGAGGTGGTCGAAGAAGCCGTCGTTCTCGTCGTACGTGATGAACAGGGCAGTCTTGCTCCAGACCTCAGGGTCGGAGGTGAGCGCGTCGAGGACCTGGGAGATGTACCAAGCACCGTAGTTGGCGGGCCAGTTGGGGTGCTCGGTGAACGCCTCGGGCGCGACGACCCAGGAGATCTTGGGCAGCTTCTTGCCCTGGACGTCGGCCTTCAACTGGTCGAAGAAGCCCTCGCCCTTACGGGCGTCGGTGCCGGTGCGGGCCTTGTCGTAGAGCGGGTCGCCGGGCTTGGCGTTGCGGTACTGGTTGAAGTACAGCAGCGAGTTGTCGCCGTAGTTGCCGCGGTAGGCGTCCGAGATCCAGCCCCAGGAGCCGTTCGCGTCCAGGCCGTCGCCGACGTCCTGGTAGATCTTCCAGGAGACCCCGGCCGCTTCGAGGCGCTCGGGGTACGTGGTCCAGTCGTACCCGGCCTCGTCGTTGCCGAGAACCGGGCCGCCGCCCTTGCCGTCGTTCCCCGTGTAACCCGTCCACATGTAGTAGCGGTTCGGGTCGGTGGAGCCGATGAACGAGCAGTGGTACGCGTCGCAGATGGTGAACGCGTCGGCGAGCGCGTAGTGGAACGGGATGTCCTCGCGCGTCAGGTACGCCATCGTCGTCGACGACTTGGCGGGCACCCATTTGTCGTACTTGCCCTTGTTGAAGGCGGTGTGTCCGTCGCTCCACCCGTGCGGGAGGTCCTGGATGAACTGCAGGCCCAGATTGTCCGCCTCGGGCCGGAACGGAAGCACGTCCTTGGTGCCGTCCGACTGGTACCAGACCGACTTGCTGCCCGACGTCGTGGCCGGACGCGGGTCGCCGAAGCCCCTGACACCTCTCAGCGAGCCGAAGTAGTGGTCGAAGGAACGGTTTTCCTGCATCAGGACGACGATGTGCTCTACGTCGTCGATCGTGCCGGAACGATGGTGCGCGGGCAGCGCCGCGGCCCGCTGAATGCTGCTGGACAGCGCGGTGAACGCCGCGGTGCCGCCGGCGAGTTGGAGGAAACGGCGCCGATTCACTTGAGGCATGGGTGAGTGACCTCTTGTCCTGACGGGCCCGGTCGGCCGGATTGGTGATGGAACGTGCGCGGTTGGAGTGTTCCAAGAGCACCAAACGTCAGGGAAGGGTCCTGTGGCCCCCATGTGAAAGTCGGCGGTACGTGAGGCGAACGGTTTTGGACGGATCGTCAGCCGAGGGCCGCTTCGAGGAACGCGGATCCCGCACCGACGCACACTTCCGCCTGACGGAAGCCGCCTTGCCGGGCCCATTGCGGAGGCGATCGGAGGCAGTCAGAGGAAAACACTCTGATTCGACCCCGTTCGACCCGGATCGCTCAGAGGCAGTCAGAGGCAGCAGCAACTGGCCTTCGTGGGGCCAGAGTCGGACGGTGTGGATCACGGGTGTCGACTCTGGCGAACCTGCGATTCGGCACGCTGCCCAACGCGCCGCGTACCGGGAGGCATTGGACCGGCTCGCGGAGCACCGCAGCAGGGCCTTGGTGATCACCCGCGACGGCCGCCAAGTCCTGGTCCCCGCGCCACATCCCGATGAGATCCCGTCCGTGTGGCACGCCCCCGACGGGTCTGTCTTCGATCCGGTCACCGGCCACGCGGTGCCCGACTGGCGCGTCGCTCCGGACGGTCGCCTGATCCTCATCACCCACGCCACCAGCGCACTTACGACGAGCCGGCCGCCGCCCATGCCGTAGCCCTCAGCGAATGGGAGTCCGCCGCATGAACCCACAACGCCCCTCAGACAAGAGCCTCGACGCCTCCGTTCCCGCCGCGCTCGACCTTGACGCCGTGCCCCGCGCTCGCGTGCCCGGTCGCGCACGGCGCCCAAAGTGCGAGTGAATCCGCCGCCCCGTGCGTTGGCTCCGGGGACTTCCCGTGCGGCAACCCGGCGATCTTCTCCACCACCCCGTCCGCGATGGCCGTCCGGCCGCGGGTCTCCAGCGGTTCCTCAGGTCCGGGCCGTGCGGCCCTGCAGAGTTGAACTGTTCGGCTCCGTCATGCGGAGCCACCTCCTCAGGTGGTGCACGGACCGTCCGTCGTGCCTGGACGGCCGTCGGTCACCGTGTTTCGCGCTGCCTGCCCAAGTACCGTGCAGGGCACCGGACATACCCGTGCGGCATCATGTCCTGGCATCGCCCCGGTACGAGGAGCGGACGGCTTCGGACCGCCCGTCGGACCGGGTTGCGGACTATGCTGCTGTACGGACGTCCCAGACCCCGGCGGCTTGTCGTTGCTCGAGACAGATGGCTTCGGGGAGCGGACTCTTCGTCCGGCACCAGGCGCATCCCTGGAGGGACTGGATGGGTCCGGTGTCCTGTCGGACCGGCCGTTGCTCTACCTCCGCCGAACGTACGCCCCTGCCGACAGGGCGCCATGGGCGCCGGGAATCCCGGCGTCAACGCGTCCCCTGCCGGATGGTCTTCCGAACCGAGGCGTCATGCCCCTCCCCCAGCTCACCGTCTACCGTCATGGCCGAAGGAAACGGGCACTGATCACCCTGGCCGGCGAGATCGACCTGGAATCGGCCCCGCTGGTGCACTCGGCACTGGCGCAGTGCCTGAGCGACGGCATCCGCACCATCGACGTCGACCTCACCCCTGTCGCCTTCTGCGACTGCAGCGGCCTCAACGCCTTCCTCCACGCCGCGCAGAAGGCCGCAGAAGCCGGCGGGACCCTGCGACTGCACCACCCGCCACCGACGCTGGGCCTGATACTCGACCTCACCGGCTCCGGGTCCCTACTCCTCGGCGTTCCGTCCGGGCATCTGTCACCTCCTCCCGGGGGTGTCCCGGCCCCGACCGCCCAAACCCCACCGCACCGGACACTTCCGCTTGCCTCTGTGCTCTCGGGTGATGCGCGGTGACGGTCCGGTCGGGGCGGGGACAGCCACGAAAGCCCCGTGGCAGCGAGTCGTCCACCATGGACGCGGTCCGGTTGCGTCGGGTGAACCGCCGGCAGGCGCACGGTCTGAGCGGGCAGCTGACGGATCTGTACATGGACTCCCGTGAGACGTCACCTCCTGAGGCGTACCGCCGTCCCAGCCGCCGGCACTTCCTGAACCGTCTCACCGCCGACATCCGGCGGCCGGGCTTCGCCATGGTGATCGCAGAGACGGACGGCCTCGTGGGATGCGCTTTCGGCTTCCCAGTGTGCAGCCACGGCTTCTGGTGGCTCGGGTTCGACGGGGCACTCCCGCGCGGCATCGAGCAACTCATAGCGTCCAGCGGCGTCTTCGCGATCACCGACCTCCTGGTCCGCCCTCATCCGCAGGACCAGGAGGTGGCCCGCCGGCTGCAGGAGCGGCTGCTGGCCGACCAGCAGGCGTCTCTCGGCGCCACCCTGGTGGACGGGGCCGATCACCCCACCCTCGCCGCGCTCCGTTCCTGGGGATGGCTGGACGTGGGAGAGATCTGGAAGCCGATCACCGCCAGGCTGCTCCGGGTGCTGGTCCTTCCGGTCGGGGAGCGAACCGCGGCGCGGCTGGAGGAACTTGCTCACGATGCCTGGACGCGGTGGCCCGGATGACGTCCGCCGGCCGGTCGGCCCGCATCCAGACGCTGGTCGCGGAGCAGGCTGCGCGACGCGGTGCCCGGGTCGGTGTGGTGGATGTGTGCACCGCGGCCGTGGCCGCGCTGCCGGTCGGCGGGGCCGGGCTGTCGGCGATGTCCCGGACTGCGGCGAGCCATCCGCTGTGCAGCACCGACGACATCAGCGAGCAGTTGGAGGAGTTGCAGCTCACGCTGGGCGAGGGGCCCTGCGTGGATGCCTTCCTGCACGGCTCGGCCGTCCTGACACCCGATCTGCTGACCGGTGTGCTGCAGGACCGCTGGGCCGTGTTCGCGGATGCGGCCCTGGAAACCGGGGCACGCTCGGTCTTCGCGTTCCCCCTGCAGATGGGGGCGATCAGCCCGGGAGTCCTGGACCTGTACGCCGACGTGCCGACCGTGCTGGATGCAGAGGAGCTGGCCGACGCACTGGCGTTCGCCGATCTCGCGACGCTGCTCCTGCTCGACGCCCGGATCGACGAGACGGGCGCGCCGGCTGGCGGGCCGTCGCCGGACCGCGGCTTCGAGGACCTCGGCGGATACCGGGCGGAGATCGACCAGGCCACCGGCATCCTCACCGTCCAGCTCGGCGTCGGCATCGACGAGGCCTTCGTACGGCTGCGCGCCCACGCCTACATGCAGGGCCCCCCGCTCTCGGACGTGGCCGCCGATGTGGTGGCCCACCGGCTCCGCTTCTCCCCGTGTGCGGAGCCGGACCAGGCCGACGAGGAAACCTGACGCACCGGCGCCGACCGACGAACCATCTGGACTTCCCGCCCCCCTTTCGGTGGGAATAGTCTCTATCGAGGGTGACACGATGAATCAGCGGCTCCTGGCCAAGACCTTCGTCGAGCTGGCGGACAACCTGGTCGCCGACTTCGACCTGATCGACTTCCTGCGGCTGCTCACCGACCGCTGCGTGGCGATGCTCGGCGCCAGTGCGGCCGGAGTGCTGCTCGCGGACCACGACGGCGAACTCCGCGTCATGGCCGCCTCCGACGAACAGGTACGCCTGCTGGAACTCTTCCAGCTCCAGAACGATGAAGGCCCCTGTCTGGAGTGCTTCCGCACCGGCACACCGGTGATCGTCCCCGACCTGACCCAGGAGGTCGACCGCTGGCCGCGCTTCGTCACAGCGGCCCACCGCAGCGGGTTCGGGGCGGTCCAGGCACTGCCCATGCGCCTGCGGGACGAGGTCGTCGGCGCCCTCAACCTCTTCCGCGCCGCCCCCGGCCCCTTCGACCCGGCAGGCACACTCATCGCCCAGGCCCTGGCCGACGTCGCCACCATCAGCCTCCTGCAACAACGCTCCACCCACCGCAGCACGATCCTCAACGAGCAACTGCAGACCGCGCTGAACAGCCGCGTACTGATCGAGCAGGCCAAAGGCAAACTCGCCGAACGCCAGAGCATCGACATGGAACAGGCCTTCACCACCCTGCGCAGTTACGCCCGTGCGCACAACCGACGCCTGTCCGATGTGGCCCGCGCCTTCATCGACGACTCCGAGCCCCTCCTCGGACTGGGGTCCTGACCCCACTCCGCGCCACAGCCGGCGCGCCACCGACCGCGGCCCCTGCGCCGGGGTTCGCGGTCCGGCCGGCCTCGTTTCCGACTCGGGGGCTGGGAGCCTGCTTGGAAAGACCTGCTCGTACCGGACCCGGTCGCAGTCCCGTCTTCCCCGCGTGAAGCCTGGAGCAGGTACACGTGGAGCGGGACAGGGCCGTTCGCGGGCGCCGCCCGTGCACCCGGGGCGTCGTCACGCGGCCCTCCTCCGAATACGAGGGTCGGCCATCACCTGGTCGTGCAGGCGGGTACAGGTGCGGGTGATCAGACGGGAGACGTGCATCTGGGAGACGCCGAGCTGCAAACCGATGCGGGCCTGCGTCATCTCGCAGAAAAACCTCATGTACAGGATCTGCCGTTCGCGTTCCGGCAGTGCCCGCAGCAGGGGTCGGAGCGCCTCACGGTTGACGACCCGGTCGAAGCCGGGCTCCATCACACCGAGAGTGTCGGTCAGCGGGTAGGTGTCCGCGGAGTGGCCGGGCATGGCGTCCATGGACAGGGCGGTGAAGCTCTCCAGCGCGCCCTGGCCCAGCCGTACCTCCGCCTTGGTCAGGCCGGTGTGCGCGGCGAGCTCGGGGACGGACGGTTCACGACCGCCCGTCGTGGAGCTGATCTCATTTCCGGCGGCCCGGACCCGGCCGCGCAGATCCTGTACGCGCCGCGGCACATGCACGATCCAGAGTTCGTCACGGAAGTGCCGCTTCACCTCGCCGAGGATCGTCGGTATGGCAAAGCTCGGGAAGGCGGTGCCAAGACTCGGGTCGAAGCGGGACACCGCCTTGACCAGGCCCAGTTGGGCGACCTGCTTGAGGTCTTCGAAGGTCTCGCCGCGATGGCGGAAGCGACGTGCGAGCCGTACGGCCATCGGCATCCAGGCGCACACCACCTCCTGGCGCAGCGCGGACCTCTCCAGGCCGTCCGGCAGGGTAGCGATACGGCGGAACGCCGCGTCGGTGTCCGGGGTGTCGTCGTAGGTGCGTGTGCTTCGTGGGCTCTGCGTGCGTTCGGCCGGCATGGACATATGTCTCCCTGATCGGTGGCGTCGCTCACCGTGGGAGCCGGCAGACCGCAGCGCACAGGGGAGCAGCGACAGCTGCTCCCACGGGCGTGCCTCCGGTCCGAAGCACACCGGACGGCTTCCCGGGCAGCCCGCGTTCAAACAGGGTTTCCGCCGTCCGGCTACGCTGCCCACGGATGGTTCCGGCCAGCGCGTTCACCGTTCGTCCATCGGCGCCCAGTGGCCCCGTGCCCCCAACGGGCCCCGCCGGGGCACCGATCCGGGGCTACGCTGGTGTACAGACGTCCCGGACCCCGGCGCCGCACCGCCCATCGGCCACGATGGCACTCCCGCACATCTGCCGGTCTCCTGAACCGAGGCGCCCCATGCGCACCCCACGGCAACCGCACGAACCCGAAGGCTCGGAGCGTCTCAACCTGGACACGGTGCGGCTGCGCCGGCTGAACCGCTGGCAGGCCGAGGGCCTGCGGGAGGACCTGGCGGATCTGTACGTGGAGTCCTCCGCTGCCGAGCCCGGCGAGGAGTTCCACGACCGGCAGAAGTTCCTGCGCCGTCTGGCGGACGACGTGAAACTGCCGGGATTCGACATGCTGGTCGCCGAGGCGGAGGCCCTGACAGGGTGCGTCTGCGGCTTCTCCGTGCCGCGCGACGGCTCCTGGTGGCAGGGGTTCGACGGGCCACTGCCGCAGAATCTGGAGCAACTGACCGCGTCCGGACACGTCTTCGCGATCCTGGAAACCGTCGTCCATCCGCATCAGCACGCCCGTGGGCTCGCCCGTCGGCTCCAGGAGCGCCTGCTCACCGACCATCAGGCTTCGCTCGGCGTCACGTTGGTGGATCAGTCCGCCGTTTCGGCCTGTGCCGTCTTCAAGGACTGGGGCTGGCAGGACGTGGGTCGGATCGAGCGCCTGCCCGGCCCGACGACCTTCCGCGTACTGGTTCTTCCTCTTGGCGAGCGCACGAAGGAACATCCGGACGGCCTCGCCCACAACGACCGGACCCAACGGCCCGGATAGCCGCCCGCATTGGCCGGAACCGGCGTGTGAGGAGTCGTGGAGGTGACCGGATCGCCGCCCTGGCTGCCTGTCCGGATGCGGGATTCGGCCATGGTGCCACGGACGGGCACGGAATCCGTACGCCCTTGCTTCCGAGGTCCTTCCGCGTGCGCCGGGCGGGATCACCCGTGTCGCTCGGCGCGTGTGAAGGGAGGGGTGTGTGGGGTGGCGGAATCTGGTCCAACGTCCGCCACGGGCCGTGTCGTTGTGGTTCTCTGGCGGGACGCCGGCTGCGGCCCGCCACCCGGGGGCCCGACGCGCGTGACCGAGGTGATCCCGAGTACGTGGTGCGGGGATGCGCTCGATGAGATGACGTGCCCGACGCGCCCTGCCCCCGCGTGTGCCCTGTGGTGAGAGAAGGGTTCCCTCCCATGCCGGTTCTGCGCGCACCGACCCCGTCCATGCCGTCGGCCCGCTCGCTCGCCGCTCTCCTCGGCTTTGCCGACCGGCTCGCCGAATGGGGCAGCGGCCGTGTGCCGACGGTGGCGGGCCGGATCGCCAGTGCTCTCGTGAACCCGCTTGCGAGTCCCCTCGCTCCGGACGACTACTTCGGCCTGATCGACCCGCTGCTGTCCGCCCGCCATCCCGCGGGCCGGGTGGTCGCCGTGCGGCCGGAGTGCGCCGGGGCGGCCACGCTGGAGATCCGTCCCGGCCGCGGCTGGGCGGGGCACCGCGCCGGGCAGTACCTGCCGGTGGGGGTGGAGATCGACGGCGTACGGCACTGGCGTACGTACTCGATCACCTCACC
This sequence comes from Streptomyces sp. R41, assembly GCF_041053055.1. Classification (NCBI taxonomy): domain Bacteria; kingdom Bacillati; phylum Actinomycetota; class Actinomycetes; order Kitasatosporales; family Streptomycetaceae; genus Streptomyces; species Streptomyces sp. R41. The sequence goes on along the minus strand of NZ_CP163443.1, from coordinate 9,000,444 downwards.
CCCCGAGGCGCCGGGCCGAACGCTGACGATCACGGTCAAGGCGGAACCCGGCGGCCGGGTCTCCCCGCACCTCGTGCACCGCACGCGTTGCGGCACGGTGCTCCGACTCGGCCCCGCGCAGGGCGAGTTCACGCTGCCGGAGGATCCGCTGCCGCCGAGGATGCTGATGGTGACGGCGGGCAGCGGCATCACCCCGGTGGCGGGGATGCTGCGGACCCTCGCGGGCCGCCGCTTCTCCGGGCCCGCCCCCGACGTCGTACTCCTGCACAGCGCACCCGGTCCGGACGAGTTCCTCTTCCGTGCCGAACTGGCAGGGCTGGCAGCCCGGTTGCCCTGGCTGAGCGTCCACGCGCGGTACACCCGTACCGCGGGCCGGCTGGTCCCGGAGCACATGGGCGTGCTCTGCCCGGACTGGTACGACCGGGAGACCTGGGCCTGCGGTCCGGACGGGCTGCTCGACGCAATGTCCCGGCACTGGGCGGCGGCCGGGGCCGGTGAGCGTCTGCGCGTGGAGCGTTTCCGGCTGACGCCCGTGCTGCCGCAGGACTCCGACGCGCCGGGCGGCCGGGTCCGGTTCGAGCACAGCGGCGTCGAGGCCGACGCGTCCGCGGGCGTGCCTCTTCTGGAGACCGGGGAGGCGGCCGGTGTGGTGATGCCGTACGGCTGCCGCCGGGGGATCTGCTTCGGCTGCCTCGTCCCGCTGGTCCACGGCCGTGTCCGCGATCTGCGGACCGGTGAACTGCACGGCGAACCGGGCGAGTTGATCCAGACCTGCGTCAATGGTGCGGCAGGTCCGCTCGCCCTCGCTCTCTAGGCCCCTCGAGGAGCCTGCAATGTCCACAACTGCCGTACCAGTCACCCCTCTTGAGTCGCCCGAAGATCACACGGAGTTGCTCGGCGAGGAGCTCGACCGGATCCGAGCCGAGATCGTCGCGGCGCGCGGCGCGCAGGACGCCCGCTACATCCGTACGGTGATCGCCGCGCAGCGCGGCCTGGAGACCGGCGGCCGCGCCGCCCTCGCCGTATCCCTCTTTCCGCCCGCCTGGCTCGCGGGCACCGCGATGCTGACCACCGCCAAGATCCTGGAGAACATGGAGCTGGGCCACAACATCCTGCACGGCCAGTGGGACTGGATGGGCGACCCGGCGATCCACTCCACCACCTGGGAGTGGGACTTCCTCACCCCCGCCGACGCCTGGAAGCACACCCACAACCACCTGCACCACACCTACACCAACGTCGTCGGTCTCGACCGGGATCTCGGCTACACCATCCTGCGCATGAGCCCGGACCAGCCCTGGCATCCGGTCCACCTCCTCCAGCCGCTGTACACCGCTCTGCTCGCCCCCGTCTTCGAGTGGGGCATCGCCCTCTACGACCTGGAGGCGGACGCCCTGCCGTCAGGGCGCAAGAGCGCGCGGGCCTTTCTCGGCGACCTGGCTGGCCTGGCCCGCAAGGCCGTGCGCCAGGCGGCCAAGGACTACGTCCTCTTCCCGCTTCTCGCGGGCCCGTCCGCGCTGCCCTGCCTGGTCGGCAACGTCACCGCGAACGGGCTTCGCAACATCTGGGCGCACACCGTGATCTTCTGCGGCCACTTCCCGGGCGACGTCCAGACCTTCTCGTACGAGGAGGAGCAACTGGAGGGCGAGACCCGCGGCCAGTGGTACCTGCGCCAGATCCAAGGCTCGGCGAACATCGAGGGCGGTTACCTCCTCCACATACTCACCGGCAACCTGAGCCACCAGATCGAACACCACGTCTTCCCCGACCTGCCCAGCAACCGCTACTCCGAACTCGCGCCACGGGTACGCGAGATCTGCGCCCGGCACGGGATCACGTACGTGAGCGGGTCGCTGTGGCGCCAGTACGTGTCCATGTGGGGCCGCGTCCTGCGTCACTCGGTGCCGGATGGATCACGGGAGCCGTAGGAGAGCGTGGTTGAGGCGACGCCAGGGAGAAGCGCAAGCCGTACCAGCCGCAGTAACTACATGGATCGTGGGTTGGCTCACTCTCACGTGCAGCCGCCCTGAAGGGCGACTCCGGCGTGTTTGCGCCGGAGTCGTTGTCACAGCCGCACCGGCGGTTCCGGCCAGGCGGCGACCTTCCAAGGGGCCCGGCCCGCGTCGACGGGTGTCCCGCTCAGGAGGGACGGCGCATGATCAAGGCAGCCGACATCCGCGCGTGGTGCACCCATGACGTCGTCGACCCGAAGGGGCACAAGATCGGCGTGGTCGAAGCGGTCTACGGGGGCACCACCACCGACGAACCAGCCCGCGGTCACCGTACGGACCGGGCTCCCGACTCTCACCGGCGCCTGGTCTTCGTGCCCCTCGACGACGCACTCCCGGGGCCGGGTTACGTGAAGATCTCCTACGCCAGGAGCCTGGTGAGGAGGGCTCTTTCGATCGGCACGGACGACATCCTGGCCGCCGAGCAGGAGGAAGCGATCTTCCAGCACTACGGCATGACGTACTCAGCCGGGCGCGAACGGCGAACAGAACTCGCACGCCGCTGAGCGGCGGCACGGTCCACGGGAGGTGTACGAGTCGTGGCGATCTTCCTCCTGCTCGCCCTCGTTGCCGTCGTCCTGGGAATCATCGGCGCGACAGCCGGAGGTCTGGGCTATCTGCTGATCATCGGCATCGTGGTTCTCGTGGCCGATGTTGCCGTAGCCGCCGTGCGGCTGACCCGGCGCGCTCGGCGGCGTCCTCTCCGCTGAGGTCGGGCCCTGGCCGGGAGCACTCTGGAATTACCGAGAACACTTCGTACAGGGGCTTTCCCGCTCGTGTCGCTCTCGGCGAGTCACAACGCCGGGCCGGTGCAGGCCGGCCCGGGGCAGGGTCCGCGTCATGACCGCAACCATGTTCGACAAGCCTGCGGTCGTTGACCACGAGCCACAGCGATCGCATCGCGGCTCTGCCCGCACGCACGGTGAGGAGCGGACTGCGGCGGTTCCGGTCGTGGCGTCACACCGGAGACGAGTGACGGCTCCGGCCGGCGCCAGGCATCGTCGGTGCGTCCGGAACGCACCGTCACGCGCGCTTCTCGGCCGACTTCGGGTATCTCCTTCCGGACGGCGTTTGCGACTCCCTCCCGATCAGCGCAACTGCATCAACAGCATCTCGCTGAGGCTGACGTCCGACGAGAGCTGGGGCGGAACGGAATCTGGCCGCCGTCCGAGTCCCGCTCGGATTCGCACCACCGTCGAGGGCCCACCCGATGGGAACGCGTGTGCCCTGGGGTACGCGACGGGCGGGGTGCGAGTGTTCGGCGCGGCCGAATAGGGCGCTCGCTCTCAGCGGGCCGAATAATCTGACCTAGTGTCAAGAATGTCCGCGCCGAGGCCTGTTGTCCGGTCGGAGCGGCCGCGCAAGAGCGCCGAGGAGGACACGGTGCCTTGGACCGATCCGTACGTGAGGAACGACGGAACACACGTCCGGGGAGCCGATCGCTGTGCTCCGAGAGCCCGGCACGAGGTGACGATTACGACTCCGGTTCCGGGCGGCTGCGGTCGCGTCGCTGTCAACGAAGGGTAGTGGTGAGTCGCCGGCCGCCGGTGCGCCGGACTCGAAAGTCTCCGAAGCGTGCCCCGACCCCGACGAGGCCCGGAGGGCCTCGGCCGTTGGTGCTCGCCACAGCGGCTGCCGCGGGCGTCGGGCTCTGCGTCGCCGTGGGCCAGTGGCTGCTGGGCAACTGGTGGCTGTTCGCCGTGCTCGCCGCCATCGTGGGCGGGGCCGGCGGTCTCTGGCTCACGCAGTGGGCGGTGAGTGCTCGCTGGGAGCGGGTGCACGTGCGGCGGCTGCGATACCGGCTCCCCCAGCTCGACGGGCTCCACCACGAGGACTTCGAGTTCGCGGTACGGGACCTGATGCATCGTGACGGCTGTGCGGACGCCGTACAGGTGGGCGGGGCCGGAGACAACGGCGCAGACGTCACAGCGACCGATCCGCTCGGCAGGCGCTGGGTGATTCAGTGCAAGCACCGGCAGGACGGGGCCTCGGGATCGCCGGTCGGCACCCCGGATCTGCATGTGCTCAACGGCACCGGCCGCCAGCTGCACGGCGGGGACGTGGTGGTTCTGGTGACGAACGGACGCTTCACCGCGGGGTGTGCGCCGCTCGCGAAGTCCCAGAAGCTGCATCTGGTCGACCGCGGAACGCTGGGCGAGTGGGCGGGAGGCCCACGACCGCTGTGGGAGCTGCTCCAGAAGCTGCCCCCACCGGGTAGGCGGTCGGCGTTGTCCTGAGAACCCGCTCCGGAGCGGGCCCGTGTGCCCAGTGTTCCTTGAACGGCAGCGGTGTCTAGGCCGAGCGGGTCAGGGCGATGCGAATCCTTCGCAGGGCCGTGGTGGCGGAGTGGCCTCGTGTCCCGTCGGACTCCTCGCGAAGGGGAACCGTGGGATCGGGGCGTCGGACGAGTTGTCGTAGCTTGGTACGGCTGTTGTGCTCGACGAGGATCGGCACGTAGTTGGCGATACGAGCGTTGCTGAGCGGCTGGTAGCAGTCCTGCACGACATCCCGCACGACTGCGGCCGTCAGCAGGTCGGCGTAGGAGGCCGTCAGATGGTCTGTGAGCTTCTGAAGGGTGTCGGGTAACGCGGTCTCGGCCGTGTTCGCGCCCATGGCGCGCTCCTCACTGTCACAGACGGCCGACCGCGGCAGCCGATCGGTATCCGGGTGCTCGGCGTCGGCCCGTCCACTTCCCACAGTCGCACGGATCGCGTCCGTGGAACGGCCCGCCGGATCTGTTCATCAACTCGCCATCTCGGATCGGTGGACTCAGGTAACGGGTCCCGGGTCACCGCGACTGCTGGGCACAGTCCGTACGGCCAGCCGGAGGAGTACCCTGGTGTTACCGAGGGTATTTCGCGCACCGGCCTCCATGCCTGTGTCGTTTTCGGCGATTGAACACGCCGGGCCGGTTGCGGCCGCTCCGGAGCAGGGTTCGCATCATGACTGCGACCGTTTCGTACACGCCGATTCTCGAACACCGGCCCTCCTCGCCATCTCTCCGCATGTCGCCGGCCCTCACCGGTTCGGCACCGGCTCCGCTGGATGGCTCCTGGTGGCCCCGCTCCCGGGATCTGGGGGCGGAACTTCCCTCATTGACTGCCGTGCTCGATCCGCAGACGACTCCCGTCTCGGCGGTCTGGCTGATGGCCGCCGCGAGCGACCCACTGCGCACGTCGACCACGGGCCGGCTGATGGAGGAGGCGGCGCGTCTGCGCACCGTGTCGGAGACCGACTGGGCCGTGCAGGCCGTCTGGGACGCCGAAGGAGGCCATGAGGCCCGTGATCCGTTCGCACGTCCGCGGATACCGGCAGTCACTGCTCCGGTACTCGGCATCACACCGGTCGCTCTTGCGATACCGAATCCGGCACGGGGGATGTGAGGGCCATGGAGACCTTTGTGACCGTGGTCGTGCTCCTGGCGATGGTCGCTGTGGGCGTGCTCCTGATCCATCTGCTCAACAACCAGCACGACGAGCGCATCACCGCTTTCCCCTACGGCCGCTCCCGGCCGGCTGTTCGAGGTCCGGCGCCACCGGCCCCGCGGAAGGTTCGCGGTCGTGCCGGAGCGAGCGGCACCGGCGATCGCCGCGACCACCGCGACGGGGGACGCGGACGGCTCCGGCCACGGGGCCGGGCCCGCACCGGAGAGAAGTGAGTCGCCATGCTCCCCGCCATACACCCCGTCAGGCTCCTGGCAGACACCAGCAGTGAGCCGGTGCTCCCCGGCACCTCGATCCTGCGGATGGAGACGACGCCCCATCGCACGGGGACGTTCGACGGCGCGTGGTGGCCGAGGACGCGCGACCTCGAGAGCCAGCTCTCCGGCCTGCTCCTCGCGTTGACGGCGCGACTGGGCGCCCCATCGCCCCCGTCGGTCTCGACGCGAGCGGGAGGGACAGGACACCGGGCCATCTGGTCGTCGAGGGACATACGGTCCACATCGACTGGTCCGCCGTCGGGAACAGCACGATGATCGTCACCCGGGGCGACCAGGACCACTTCCTGTTCCTGATGATTCCTCCGGAGACGGCCCCCTCGCCCGCACGCGCCGCGATGGCCATGGCAGTACAGGACGACAACGCCGTCTCGACCGAGCGGATTCTGGCCACCACTGGCATCACCCGGGCCGACCGGACCGACGTACCAAAGAGTTCTCCCGGCTGAGCCGGGCCGACGTAGCAGATCAACAGCAGCCCGGGACCCCGGCCGCCGCACCACGGACAACAGGCCGGGGTCCTCCCGTGCCGTGTGTTTCCCGGACCGCTCGGGTTCGGGGACACCATCGACGCAAGGAATGTGAGAACCATGGGTGTTCTGATCACTGTGCTGGTTCTGTTGGCTGCGGTCGGGCTGGTCCTGCTCGCCCTGAGCCTGCGCAGCGTCCAGCAGTACGAGATGGGCGTGGTGTTCCGCTTCGGGCGGCTGCTGCCGGACATCCGCGGGCCCGGCCTGCGCGTCATCCGGCCGATCGGGGACCGGATGCAGAAGGTGTCCGTCCAGACCGAGGTCCTCGGCATCCCGCCGCAGGGATCCATCACCGCCGACAACGTGACGCTCACCGTGGACGCGGTCGTCTACTTCCGGGTCATCGACCCGGTCAAGGCCCTGGTGAACGTCCGCAACTACCCCAGCGCCGTCTCCCAGATCGCCCAGACCTCGCTGCGCGCGGTCATCGGCAGGGCGGATCTGGACACGCTTCTCTCCGACCGCGACCACATCAACGCGGAGCTCAAGAAGGTGATGGACGCTCCCACCGAGGAACCCTGGGGACTGCGCATCGAACGCGTGGAGATCAAGGACATCGCCCTTCCGGAGTCGATGATGCGCTCCATGTCCAAGCAGGCCGAGGCCGAACGTGAGCGCCGGGCCCGGGTCATCGCCGCCGACGGTGAGTTCCAGGCGTCCCAGCGGCTGAGCGACGCCGCGGCGACCATGGCCGACACCCCCGGAGCACTCCAACTGCGCCTGCTGCAGACCGTGGTGGACGTCTCCGCCGAGAAGAACAGCACCCTGGTCATGCCGTTCCCGGTGGAGATGCTCCGCTTCTTCGAGCACCAGAGCCGGGAAACCGACGGCGAGTCCGCGCGCCGGAGCAGCGCGCGCCCCGCGCTCCCCGAACTCCCGGAACTGATCACCCCTGCCCCGCCCACCGCGCGCGCCGTCTCGCTGAGCGGAGAACGGGTCGGCTCCGGCGGTGAACGCATCGGCAGCCGTGCGGCAGTGGCGCGGGAACGGCGGGACAACTGGCCGGCACAGGCGGACTCCGAATCCGACGCGTCACGTGCCCACGGCTGATCCCCGCCCGGTCCCGGGCAGTCGTCGGGTGAGCGCGAAGCTCCATGGCGGCGAGTCGTCCACCGGTCGTCCGTGTGTCTGGGCCGCTGTCCGGAGCCCCGGGGCGGGCGCCTCGGCCGCCGCGATTCCGACGGCCGTGCCGGCATCGGGAAGGACCCGGAGGAGCCGGATCAGCCCGCTGTCGCTCAGCGCCTCGGCGACGGCGCGGCTCGGGGCGGCAAGGCGCAGGCCACCGCCGGAGAGGTGGACCTTGCGTGCCGTGGCGACGAGCAGCCCGAGGCCCAGGGTGTCGCAGGAGGTGACGCCCGACAGGTAGAGGGTCAACTGCCTTCCGGGGCTGTGACATGCGCCCAGAAGACGCGCGCGCAGTCCCGGAACGGTGGCGAGAGTGAGACCGCCGCTGACGACGACCGTCTCGCAGTCCTCCGGTATATCAGCGACCACAGGCCGCCGGCCCGGAGCTCGGGGAGCTTCTGCGGGGATGAGGGGAGTTGCGGTACCTGCAGACACCATGGGCCTCCTCGGGGTGGAACGTCACGCTGCCGGGGGCTGGGGCTGGGTACCGCGTCTGTGCCTGGCAGTTCAGTGCCGTCCGCGCCTCGTGGACAGTCGATGCCACGTTCAGGCTCCGGCACGTGGGCATCGAGGGCGACGGGCCACGGGCGGCCCGTTCCGCCCCGATGTTCTACGCGCGGCTGCGCGTCGGCGGAGGGGCTAAGTCCGGTTGACCCGGCCGGCCACCGCGTGACCGATCAGCAGGTAGACGACGGCGGGCAGACCGTAGTTGACCACGGTGCGCCAGTTGTCCGAGTGGATGGTGAACAGGTTGTGCGACCAGCCCGAGAGCCAGTTCGCCGCGTCGTGTACCCAGGAGACCGCGCTGTTGGCGGTGTTGGCGTCGAACAGGTAGAAGGCGATCCACAGGATCAGGATCAGTGCCGCGATGTCCGCGATGATGGAGATGACCGTCCCCGCGGGGCTTCCGCCGTAGCGTCTGGACATGTCCAACGACTAGCCCTGAAAGCAGAGTTGAAACCATATCGCCCCCATCGTCCGTGGCATGGCGAGGAGAGGAAGCAGGCCGGTGTTCGAGTTCCACGAGGTGGGCTAGCCAAAGGGCGTCCGACGGCCGTCCTGGACGAAGGCACCGGAGGGTTGAGCTCACAGCTCCCGGTGCCGTCCGCCGGGCGCGCACTCCGTCACCGCCGGTCCGCCGCGTGAAGGCGCCGCAGCCCCCGGCGCAGCTCCCGCCGTAGCTGTTCCGGGAGCGCCTCGTCCTTCGTCGTGGCGACCAGAGCAGCGGCCACGTCCCGGAGCTTGACATTGCAGTGCTGCGACACGTCCACCAGCAGGTCCCAGGCCCGCTCACTGGAACACGGCGCCAGGGCCATCACCATGCCGCGCGCCTGGTCGATCACCGCACGACTTGCCAGCGCCTTTCCCAACTGCTCAATTTCGGCCCGCAGTTCGAGGATCTCGACGGCCAACGCCGCGTCCCTCGTCGAAGTGACAGCCGTCAACAGCCACTGTTCTTCGCGGGGCGTGGTCACCTGGTGCATCGTGCGTACCTCACAACGCGGTCATCCTTTCCATGATCGGTCAGCGGCGCGCCAGTTGCCGTTCGCCGGCCGCACCGGGCCGGTAGGCAAGTCCGTAGTGCTTGAAGATCGCTTCCTCCTGCTCGGCCGGCAGCACGTCGTCGGTGCCGATCGAAGGAGCCTGCCTCACCAGTGCTTTGGCATAGCCGACCCTGAGATAGTCCGGCCCGGCTATCGCGTCCGCCAAGGGGACGAAGACCAGCCGGTGCCGCGTGGGCAGCCCGGTGCGAACCGTGGCCATGGCCGGCTCATCTGTGGCGGTGTCCACATACACCGCCTCGAGGACACCGATCTTGTGCGACTGCGCGTCCACGACGTCGCGGTCACGCCACTCTCGGACATCAGCTGCGTGAATCATGACCTTCCCCTTCCGGACAGATCGTCCTCCGCTGGTGAGTCGCACCCTCGGTCTTCCGCGTAGAGCCGCCGCAACGCACGCCGCAACCCCCGCCGCATCAGGCGCGAGAGCGGCTCGCCCTCCCAGGTGGCCACCAGAGCCGCGGCCACGTCCGGAAGTTCGGTCTTGCACTGCCGCGAGATGTCCACCAGCAGGTTCTTGGCCGGCCCGCGGCGGCAGGGGGCCAGGATCATCACCATGCCGCAGGCCTGGTCGACGACCGCACGGGCGGCCAGCGCCCGCCGCAGCTGATCGATCTCGGCGCGCAGCGCCACGACATCCTGCCCCACCGGGTCCTCCTCCACCGAGGCCTCGGCCCTCAGTCCCCACCAGTCCTTCGGAAGCATGGCTGTGCGATGCACGGCATCCACCTCTCCACGATCTTCGCGTGCCCGGTGTGACGAAAAGCCGCCCGGGAATCTCTGGATGCCAGGCAGGTTCACCGGTCACCCGCGGCGTTCATGGTCCCGCCGGTCCTCGCGCCTCCAGCGCGCCCGGTGCTGACGGCTGTAGCGGCGGTCCCAGCGGTCCTGACGGTCCCGGCGCTCCTGGTAGCCCCGGTAATCCTGATGGTCCCCGAGATCGGACCCGTCGCCCCGGATCCGGCCTCCCCCGCGATCACGACCGTAGCGGGTGGCACCGAGGAGCAACACGGCCGGGGCCACCCACCAGAGGGGATTGAGAAAGCCGAGGCCGAACAGGACGACGATCAGGACGAGAAGCAGAACGAACACGGCGGGCCTCCCCGGAGCGGAACAACGCATCACTGCCGGGGGCCGGGGCCTGTTCGAACAGCCTAGCCCTCCCCAGAGGTTGTGGATAGTGACCCATGTCCGCGGCGTCCGACGGAACCGGTCGAAAGCGGATGGCCACTTGACATCTGTCCGGGGAGTGCGTCGGGGGCTAGCGTGCGTGGTACAGCCCGAGCCCCCGGCAGCGTCGATCACCTCTCGCGCTCCTTCGAGGGCGCACCTCGCGCATCAGTGCCGGAACCCGTCCCGTCACCAACGGGCGACTCCCGCACCCGCCATCGCCACTCGATCCTGGCGCGGCATCGATGCGCCCCGTGCGGGCACCCTGCTGCTGCCCGCCGCGTCGCACTCATCCCACCGCAGGCGGTACGCATGTACGCGCTGATCGTTCCGGCTTCGACCCCCTTCGTCCTGCTCGCCACCGTGCTGGGCCTGTCCTGGTGGGAGGACCGCATCCTGCCGGCGCCACCGGCCGAGCCGGTCGAAGCTCCCGCCGAGGCTCCGTTTGCCCCAGCGGCCTCTGCCCAGCTCGCAGAACTCCCCCATGTCGACACTGCGTTGACAAGGGAAGTTGCCAGGCGTTGACTGACAGCACGGCGTAGGGGCATGCCACTCCGGATCACTCGGGCGACGCATTCCGCCTTCCCGCTTCGCCCGGACCCCGCGGAAGTCAGGAAATTCCCGCGATCCGGAGGCCCGGCAATGATCCTGTGGATGCTTCTCCTTCTGCTGATCCTGGTGGTGTTCGGGTTCGGCTTCACCATGCAGGCCCTTTGGTGGGTGGCCGCCGTACTCCTGGTCGTCTGGCTCGCCGGCTTCGCGATGCGCGGGCGCGGCGGGGGCAGGCGCCGGTACAGCCGCAGGTAGTCCGCTCCGAGACTCGATCCCGCCCGCAAACCAGTAGGAGGCCGGCCATGAGCGTCGGACAGACGATCAAGCACAAGACGCAGGCACTGAGAGGCCTGGTCACCGAACGCATCGGCCGGACCACCCGCAACAGGCGACTACAGCGGAGCGGTAGGACCGACCAGGTCTCCGGAAACCTGAAGCAGTCGGGCGACAACGCCAAGGACGGCTTCAAGCTGTGACAGAAGGGCCCCGGGCCGTTCCTGCACCGTGCGAACACCACCCGGCAGGCCTCAACGCTCAATGAGCCGACAGGAATTGACGGCAATGAAGCAGACCAACGCGCGAACCGATTGTCAGAGAAGGCGGCCATGTTCACCGTCGTGATCATCGCTGTGATCGTCATCGGTCTGGCCGCCCTCCTCTATCTCGGAGGTGGACGAATGCAAGGCGGTGGCGGGCACGGGCTGAAGCGGCGCTTCGGCCCCCAGTACGACCGTGCCGTCGCCGACCACGACGGCGACACCAAGGCTGCCGAGCAGGAACTCGGTGAGCGTGTGAGGGTGCACGGCTCCCTCGCGGAGCTGTCGTTGTCGCCCGAGGTCCGCGAGCACTACGTGACTCAATGGGCCACCATCCAGGAGCAGTTCGTCGAATCACCGCAGAAGGCCGTCATCGAGGCGGATGCGCTGCTGGCGCGCCTGGCAGGGGACCGCGGCTTCCCCGACTGCGAGCAGTTCGACGACCAGATCGCCGCCCTCTCCGTCCACCATTCCCACCATGTCCAGGGCTACCGCGCCATGCACGCGGCGGCCCGCGACCAGAGCGGCACCGAGGAAATGCGGGAGGCCATGGTCGAAGCCCGAGGCCTCTTCGAGGCGCTGGTCGGCGAACAGCCGGCCGACCCGGACCGGCGCGACGCGTCGTCCCGCGAGGACCAGGGGCACGCGCCGTGGCCACTGACCCGACGCCACGCGAAGGGAAGCAGCACGTGATGTCACACAACGCCGAATACGCACGGCAACCCCAGCCCGTGGCCGCGGATCCCGCGGTGCAGAGCGCCCCGCAGACACCCCGCACCGAACCCGCTCACGCGCCGCGCGAGCCCGGCACGAGCGCCGACAGCTCCGATCGCGAACTCGGCCCGGAACTGGTCCCACAGAGCGACCGGGACAAGTTCACCCTGCGTCTCCAGCAGGCCCTCGGCACCTTCGTCGACAGCCCACGCCAGGCGGTGGAAGAGGCCGACACCGTCCTCGACGAGGTCGTCACCCGGTTCACCGACACCCTCACAGAACGACGGCGCGTCCTGCGCACAGGCTGGCAGGACCCGGACACCAACGCGCAGACCGAGGAACTACGGCTCGCGCTCAGGTCGTACCGGGAGATCACAGAACGGCTGCTGCACATCGCAGCGCCTGCCAGTCAGTGACACTGCCCTCTGCGCAGGAAGCACAGCCGCCGCAGTCCGACCAGTGCGCACATCGCGCCGGTCGGACTGCGGCGGCTGTCTTGCGGAATGCCGACCGGCTCGTCACCGACTCAATGAGCGGTGACGTCGGAACTGCTCACGGCACCGCTGCTGGACGGCCCGGAGGACGCCGAAACCGTGGGACTGGAGCTGGGACTGTGACTCGGGCTGGGACCGGAAGCGGTGTCCGGCGCCGCGCTCGCGTCCGGCGAGGCGGAGCTGCCCGTCTGCGGCGCCGAGCCACTGGACGCACCCGGGGTGGGTGTCACGCTGTCCGCGGGACCACGGCTACCGGCCGAGCCACCGCCCACCGAGGTTCCCCTGCCCGGCTCGTTCCTGACCACGGCCGCCACCGGCTTGCCCGCGATCAGCTCCACCGCGGTCACCGTGACCATCGCCAGGGCGAACACCAGGCCCGTTGCCAGGGCGTACTTCTTCCAGCCGAGGGACCTCCTGAGGGATCCACCCCGATATGTGGTGACCGACTCGCCCTCGGAGGGCACGAAGGGCCGTAGCGCGTCGGCAACCGAAGCATCCTCGGGTAACCCGAACACCGCCCGGGCGTCCGCGCGGTGTTCCGCCCGCTCCTCGCCCGGCGTCCTCGGTACTCCCACCGACGGCATCCGGCTACGGACCCCCTCGCCCGTCCGCCGGAAAGCATGCGAGAAGACCGCTGCGCCGGTGGTCGCGCTGGCACTGACCACGGCGGCGCCGATGATCGTCCCGGTCACCCCCAGCAGGGACGCGAGCACCGCGCCCACCACCGTCGCGAGTGCGCTCGCCACCACCTGCACAGCAGTCAGGTCGAGCACCTTGCGCTTCGGCGCCCGTGCCTCTTCTTCTCTGCGAATCTCCATCTACGTCCCTTGATAGTTCCGGAGCCCGACGGTCATCGACGCCGCGGCCATCGGCATGATCGCGGACGGCGAGGAGCATGCCGAGCGACAACTCGCCGCCCACTCCCGCCGAGCGCGGGGGCGGGGGCGGGTGAGGCTCCTTCGGCGGCGCGGACGGTACACCGGGACGACTGCCCGGCTGACGGTGTTTCACCTGTGATCAGCGCCCCCGGCACGGCATCGGAGCCGCCAGGTCACCGCCGTGCGACCATCGCGGTGCCCCTCACCCGGACCAACCGTGGGACCGGTCTCAGGACTATGCTGCGTACGGACGTCCCAGACCCCGGCGGGCCACCACTGCTTGGTCCACATGCGCGCGGAGAGCGGATCACCCGTCCGCCCGTCCCGCGCATCCCCGAGGGAACCGGCTGGGTCCTACGCTCCGGAACATCGGCTGCTGGATCGGTCATTCACCTGCCTGCACGACAGATACGACCGTACCGGGAACCCGGCACGGTCTCGTGAACCGAGGCACCCTGCCCATGGGTATCCCACCCATCCTGAACGTCCACCGGCACGATACGGACAACCGGGCGCTGGTCAGCCTGACCGGTCAGATCAACCTGAAATCGGTGCCCTTGGCGCGCACATCACCTTCCTCCACGCCTTGCTGCACACCGCCGCGGCCGGAGGATCCTTGCAACTGCACTGTCCCAGCCCGGCGTTGGAACGCCTCGTCGCCCTCACCGGCTCCAACTCCCTCTTCCTCGCCCACCCGGATGCCTTCGCCGGGAGCCGGCTGCCCCCGTGGCCCTCTCCCGGGCGGTGTGCTGTGACGGCCCGGCCCTGGTGGCTGAGGTTCGACGGAGCACTCCCACTCGCCGTCGGCCGACTGACGGACACCGACATCGCCTTCAGCGGGATCCTGGTTCACTCGCACGCGCGGCAGCAGGAACGGCTGCTCGCCGAGCACCAGGCATCGCCATGATTCCCGGCAGCCGGTCGGCGCGGATCCAGGCTCTCGTGGCCGAGCAGGCGGCCCTGCGCGGCGCCCGGGTCGGCGTCCTCGACGTGTGCACGGCGGCAGTGGCGGCACTGCCGGTCGGCGGGGCTGGGATGTCCGCGATGTCCCGCGGGCGGGCGAGTCATCCGCTGTGCAGCACCGACTCCGTCAGTCAGCAGCTGGAAGAACTCCAGCTCACACTGGGCGAGGGACCGTGCGTGGACGCCCATGTCCTCGGCTCGACGGTCCTCTGCCCCGACCTGTTGGCCGGTGAACTCCAGCGGCATTGGACGGTGTTCGCCGACGCGGCCCTGGAAGCCGGAGCCAGAGCGGTCTTCGCCTTCCCCCTGCGGATCGGGACCGTCAGTCCCGGCGTACTCGACCTGTACTCCAGCGGCTCGGTCGAGCTGGACGCGGACGAGGTGGCCGACGCGATGGCCTTCGCCGACACCGCCACGTTGCTTCTGCTCGATGCCCGGGTCAGTGAGACAGGTGTCCTGTCCGACACCGGCAGGGCCGGCCCGAGCACGTCCGGTGCCGACCGGCCGGACACCGCGCCCTTCGACGACCTGGGCGGCTACCGCGCCGAGATCGACCAGGCCACCGGCATCCTCATGGTCCAGCTCGGCATCGGCTTCGAGGAAGCCTTCATCCGGCTGCGCGCCCACGCGTACGCCCGGGAGACACGGATCTCGGTGGTCGCCGCCGACGTGGTCGCTCATCGGCTCCGCCTCCCCCCGGACACGACTCCCGACATCCAACCGCTGGACGCACGCCCCACCGACGCACAACCGCCCGATGCGCGACCGCCCGACGAGGAGCCCTGATGCTCACGCCCCACGCACAGAGGTGCGCACGATGAAGGAACAGCTGATGGCCCGGACGTTTGTCGAGCTGGCGGACAGTCTCGTCGCCGACTTCGACCTCATGGACTTCCTGCGCCTGCTCACCGACCGCTGCGTCGACCTGCTCGACGCGAGCGCGGCGGGCGTCCTGCTCGCCGACCGTGACGGCGTGCTGCGCGTCATGGCCGCCTCCGACGAACGGGTGCGCCTCCTAGAACTCTTCCAGCTCCAGAACCACGAAGGCCCCTGCCTGGACTGCTTCCACACCGGAATCGCGGTCTCCGTCCATGACCTGCGCGACGAGGCCGCCCGCTGGCCCCTGTTCACCGCCCAGGCCCAGCGCAGCGGCTTCACCGCCGTACAGGCGCTGCCCATGCGGCTGCGCGACGAGGTCGTCGGCGCCCTCAACCTCTTCCACACCACCCCGGCGCCCATCAGTCCGGCAACCACGCCCTTCGCCCAGGCCCTCGCCGACGTCGCCACCATCAGCCTGCTACAACAACGCACCACCGAGCGCAGCACGCTCCTCAACGACCAGTTGCAGACAGCCCTCACCAGCCGCGTCCTGATCGAACAGGCAAAGGGAAAACTCGCCGAACGCCGCCACACGGACATGGAACAGGCCTTCACCGCCCTCAGGGCCTACGCCCGCTCCCACAACCGCCGCCTCTCGGACGTCGCCCGCGCCTTCATCGACGAAACCGAGTTCCTCCCCGACCTCAGCTCCCGAACTTCCTGAGCAGCGGTCTTGCAAGAAGGGTTCGTCATGCCACTCGGCCCTCGTCGCGAGACCTCCCGCGACACGCTCGACACTCCCACCGGCCTCGACCGTCTCGACGAGGAGGAACTGAGCGCGCTGGACGCCCACTGGCGGGCGGCGAACTACCTGGCCGTCGGGCAGATCTACCTCATGTCCAACCCCCTGCTGACCGAGCCCCTGGCACCTGAGCACGTCAAACCGCGACAGTAACCTGCTGCTTCTGCTGGAAGCCCGGGGATGGTCTGGGTCGCATGTCCGAGACCAAGATCCGGGCTATTCACGGACCATGTCGCCGCCCACCGCTGACAGCGGTCCCGTTTTCGCAGGTCAGCTCAGGTACGGCGCATGTACCACCATGAGACGATGAACCTGCTGGGCGCTTCACACACATGGCTTAACAAGACCTCTTGGCACCCCGGCATCCCTGGCAACACCTGCCATACCCGCGTAGCCGGCAGACCGTTTGACCAGCGACGCGTAGCCCTTGATCATTCATCAGGACGAGCGTCACAAGCGTTATTTCAGCATCAAGATTCCGCCCGTAGCACCCACACCGCACATAATGTGCACGCATAAGGCAGCAGGTCAAAGGACCTTATTCGCCGGTTCAAGGATCGCAACGCACTCCACACGATGAGTCATCGAAAGGATGTCATCCCGAGTCGAACCGGGGGAAACACCAGGTCAGAGGCATTCTGCGGGTCGTGCATCCACTGTGTCAGGCGCTCAGAGCGTCAAACGAGCGTCATGGCCGACGGCCTATCTCGCCTCGCCGAGTTGGTACACCCGGCGGTGCGCGCCTCTGCTGCTCGTGACCGGCCACTCCCGGCGGAACGCCGACACCGGCGCCGACCTCACCGACGCCTCCGCACCGTCGCGGACGGGCCCCACCACGCCTGGGCGATGGACTCTCCCCCGGGTGACCGCGTCACCGGGGCAGGCGCCTGCGGCGGCGGCCCATACGCAGGCCGAGCAGGACGAAGTCGGCGACCAAAACCACCACACCGTTGACCAAGAGTTGGAGCAGGCCCTTCGCCACCACTCCGATGATGCCGAGCACCATGGCCACAGTGACCAGCAGGCGAAGAATGACCTCCGTGTCACCTCACGGTGGGAGAAGTTGGTGGGGCACGTGCGGAGTCGCCGCTTCCCGCACACCTCCCAGTCCGAACCCGGTACCGGGGTCGGATCCCATGGCCGCATGAACTACGGCTGGACGTGGCGCACGCCGAAAGGTACAGCCCAAGCTCCGAAGCCCGGTGACATTCGGCGCCTCAGACTTGGTAGGGCGCCCCGGGAGGAGTTCCGCAGCATGGCTGCCTTGACTTCAGCAGAATCTACGACGCTGCCGATCGGCAGGCCCGCGGCAACAGCATCCGGCGCGTGCCCTAGCCGCTCTGACGATCAGCGGCGTCGTTTTCGCACGTGTCAGCGTGAACACGTTCGCAGGCCAACTTGCAGGCCGGAGGGACGGACGGCTTTCGCGAGTGGCGCGATGCTCTCGACGACGGCCGCCCGGCCCGTCGCGACCAGCGCGGCAACGCGTGTGACGAGCGGCGCGAGCCAGAACGTTGTCGCGGTCAGTAGGTGGCCAGGGAGATGGCGGTGTAGTGCGCGGTGAAGGCCGCCACGGTCAGCGCGTGGAAGACCTCGTGGAAGCCGAAAAGCGCCTCGACCTGTGGGCCGGGCCGGTAACCCGGTTCGTGCCGGTGAAGATGCTCCAGCAGTCGGCAGGCGTCGTCACCGGCGGTGAGGATCCTGGTCTTGGGCCGGGTGGGGTTCTTGCCCAGACGGACCGGCCGGCCGTAGCGGCGTCCCCAGTCCTCGTCGACCAGGCCGGTCAAGAGGTGCGAAGCGGTGCGGGCCACTTCTTCCAGCACGGCACGGACGGCCTCGGTGACCAGTTCCAGCCGGGTCAGGTCGCGCACTGCGGCCAGGACGTGGGTGGAGTCGGTGCGCTGCGTGGTGCGCTCGCGCACCAGCCCGGCCTCCTTGAGGCGGGCCAGCGCGAGGTCGAGGAGGCGGTCGGCGCGGTCGCCTTCGGCGAGACGGTTGCGGAAGTCGGCCAGCACGCTGTGATGGAAGCCGGGATCGTCCAGTTCCAGGGCCATGGCGTACTTGAAGTCCATGCGGCAGCGGACCGCTTCCGCTGCCTGCCGGTCCGACAGGCCGAGCAGGAACTGCAGCACGCAGACAGTCGCCAGCTGGGCGGGCGACAGACCCGGACGCCCATCACGCGGGTACCAGTCGGCGAAGTCCTCGTCGCACCACAGCTCGTCCAGCCGGTCTCTCACCCACATCGCAGTCGTACCGCCCGGGTTGCTCGCCCGCGCGTGCGCGGTCAGAGACGGGACTTGCTCACCGGAACGGGGATGGAGCGACAACGGACACCTCGACAACTGCAACGGTCTTCGAAACAGCCCCGAGCATGCCTGCTGATCATGCCGGCGCACCTGGAAACTCCAAGATCCCCGACAGAGTCAAGCTGAGACCTCACCCGGACAGCATGATGGGAGGCCGGTCCCGAACCCCAGGCCCAGTCGCCGAGCACGGGCTATTCCGCCAGCCCGGTGATCCGGTCGCCAATTGGGCCTGCCGAAGCCGAGTAGATCGGCTGGTCATGGGAACGATCAGGGCTCCCGAACGGGCATCTCCGCTCGCATACGCGAGAAGGATCGCCGATGCTTCCCGAGGCCCGCCCCCACGTATCCGCCCCCCTCGCGCACCAGCTGGAACACCGATTGGGCCTGGCTTCGCATCTCGAAGCAAGGCCATCTCGATGTGGAGCGCGTCGCAGTCGTCGCAGCTGCCCACTCCGATGGCTATGCGGCCACCGGCCATCTCCTCGGGCTGCTGGCCGCGCTGCCTGCCCCCACCAAGGCAGGAGAACGCTTTTGGTCGGACCTGTGGAGGTCGTCGGTCACCGCGTACCTGCTGCCCGTCAACATCAAGGCTCTGGTGCTGCGTTCGCTGGCAGGAGAGGGAACCGTCCTGGCCCGGCAGGTCCTCTCGGCCGTCGATGAGATGACCCCGCCCCAGCGCGTCGCTGCCGGGGAGGTGATCGGTCAGGCCCTCGTCGAGTCCGACCATCTGTCCGAGCTCAAAACACAGGTCATCGGAGAACTGTGGCTCCGAGATCTCGAGCTCACCGCCTGGCGCGTCCTGCCTGCAGACCGCAGGTCGGACGATCCGGCTGGACGGACGGCCTTCCTCGACGCCTGGACCAGCGTCTGAACGTCTGCTCCTGCAAGCTGCGTTTGCGTCCCGGGCAGCGTGCGTGAGCGGCAGCGACGAAGCTGCCGGGAAAGCCGCAGGTCCCAGCCGTCTCAGGACGCGGCTGTGGGATTCGTCGATTCGGCGGCGCGGCGGTATTCGGCGTCGATGCGCTTGGCTTCCTCAAGCTGGTCTTCGAGGATGACGATCCGGCAGGCGGCCTCGATCGGGGTCCCGCGGTCGACGAGCTCCCGGGCCCGGGCGGCGATGCGCAGTTGGTAGCGGGAGTAGCGGCGGTGCCCGCCCGCGGAGCGAAGCGGGGTGATCAGGCGGGCTTCGCCGATGGCGCGGAGGAAGCCCTGGGTGGTGCCGAGCATCTCGGCGGCCCGGCCCATGGTGTAGGCGGGATAGTCGTCGTCATCGAGACGGCCGAAGGTGTCGTCTGCTGTCATTGCACCTCTCTGTGGAACACGCTTTGGGGGCCCTGGTGTCGTACGACACCAGGGCCCCGAAGGAACTGCTACACCATCTGCCGACCCTGGTACTGCGCCGGCGTTCTGTTTCCGCTGACCCGACGGGAACGCTGTCGGGGGTGCGGGGATCGCGGTTGCTTGACCGGAGACCACCTCACTATCGATGTCCTGCGGTACCCGGGCTCAAGACTTCCGCCCGGGCGATCCTGATGGCGCCTGGCTCCTCCGTTCTTCCCTCTGGGATCAACTACTTACTAAGCGGGGGACTGCGTACTGCTGGTACGGCGAACTGCTCAGTGGCCTGCGACCGCGCCACTCTTCGGCAGCCAGCCCCGTCGCCTGTCCTGCGTCTGCTCTGGCTTAGAACCCCACTGCCGAACTTCCCGGTGCGCGCGTCCGCAGCCGACGCCTTCACCGAGGTGCTGCTCACTGACTTCACTGCTGGGCACTGCGAACTGCACTCACGGGTACTGCTCACGACGGCCCCTGATCACTGCGGGCCACCCGGTCCGGCCGTCAGTCCCGTCACCGTCCTGCAACAACCCCGGCTTCGGAACTCCACCACCGCACCGTCCTGCCAACTGCAACTGCGTGTACTGCTGGCGGCAGTTCGTCTCTGCCAGACCCTGCTGTCTCTCTGGGCTACGGGAGAAACCATAACCATGCCTCCACCCAATGTCTACTCCGACCAACATAGATTTTCGCGCGTTCGGCAGTGCGGTAATCGACCTCGAACGGCGATGGAGGGCGGGAGCGAGGCCGTCACCGCCGGTTAACGGACCGTAAGCGGGGCGCAAGCCCCGGGCAGGCAGGACCGGGCACTGACGATCCAGAGACCAGGGTGACTTGATGGACAAATGAGCGTCAACGCCGCAACCGTCCACTCCGCGACATCCGTCGCCGGCACCCAGCGACCAGCACCGACTGCCGGGAAGCTGCTCGCGGCCGAAGGGCAACAGTTCCCGTATCCCCGAAGGTCGGTGACGGCTTCTGCGTGCGCGAGCACAGCGCCGACGGCGGACACCGCCGCGGCGGCCAGGGGGTCGCGGTGGGTGTCGACGCCGATGACGCCCTCGACCTGTTCTGCCAGCATGGTCATGCGGTTGCACTTCTTTCCGACGAGGACGACCGTGTGGTCGGCGTCACCCTGGGTGGAGCCACCGCGTGGCAGAACTGTGATGAGTCACGCCGCTTACGCGGCGGACGAGCTGCTACTGACTTTTGCGGCGTGATGTCGTTGAGGGATGACGATGTGTGATCGTCGCGGTATGCCGGTTGTGTGAGATATCCGCAGGGTGGTGGGCTGACGCCTGAACGGCAGGCGTTTCGCGAGCGGATCCGGCTGGAGGCCGCGGAGCGCTTCGCAGTCGGTGCCTCCACCGCCGAGGTCGCCAAGGAATTACGGGTGAGTGTGCGCTCGGTGCAGCGCTGGCGCCGGGCCTGGCACGACGCCGGCGCGGAGGGGCTGCGGTCTGCCGGACCGGTATCGCTGCCCAAGCTGAGCGAGAAGCTGTTCGCCGTGCTCGAGCAGGAGCTGGCCAAAGGGCCGGTCGCCCATGGCTGGCCGGACCAGACGTGGACGCTGGCGCGGATCAAGACGCTGATCGGGCGCCGGTTCCACAAAAGCATGACGCTGTCGGCGATCGCGCGGATGCTGCACCGGCACGGCTTCAGTCACCAGGTCCCAGCCCGCCGAGCCATCGAGCGCGACGAGGAGGCCGTGGCGGGCTGGGTGAAGGAGACCTGGCCGCAGGTGGAAGGGCCGTGGCGGCGCTCGACGCCTGGCTGTGCTTCGAAGACGAAGCCGGGTTCTCGATGACGCCGCCCACCGCACGGACCTGGGCCCGACGCGGCCACACACCCGTCATCCGGGTCCGGGGACGCTCCCAGCGCCGCTTCTCCGTTGCCGCGCTCGCCTGCTACAAGCAGGGCGAACACTCACGGCTGATCTACCGGCCCAAACGGCATCTCGATCACAAACGCGGTGGCAGACGCAGTTTCACCTGGACCGACTATCGCGACCTGCTCATCGCCGCCCACCGGCAACTCGGCGCACCGATCGTGCTGGTGTGGGACAACCTCAACGTCCACAAAGACCGCCGATTACGGGAGTTCATCGACACCCACGACTGGATCACCTGCTACTTTCTGCCGGCCTACGCACCCGACCTCAACCCCGTCGAGGGCATCTGGTCCCTGCTGCGGCGCAGCAGCCAGACCAACACCGCCTTCACCGACCCCGACCACCTCATCAGCACGCTTCGGCACGGTCTCCGCCAGATTCAGTACCGCAGCAAGCGCATCGACGGATGCCTCGCCGAAACCGGCCTCACCTTGACGACATCACAGCGACAACGTCAGTAATCAGGCCAACGGGGTGGGTCAGGCCGACGCCGGCACCCTGGCAGACATCTCGAAAACCGCTGGAGAGCATGTGGGGCCACTACCACGCCACCCACTGCGGGTGCGGGCAGGACTGGCTCACCGCCCACGCCATCCCGGCCGGGTTCACCGTGCTGTCCCGGGGCAAGACCGGCTACTACGGGCTGGTGGGCCCCCGGCTGACGGAGGGCGTGGACGAGTCGGCGCCGACGGTCAACGCGCTGTGGGAGGCGGTCACCGGCAAGCCCGGCACTCAGACGGCTCCAGGTACACCTCAACAGATCAGGGCCGCGCAGCCATTGCTGCGCGGCCCTGATCCTGTGCACCACAGGTCCAATCGACGCCCGGCACGAGAGCGGGTCCCCTTGTCCGCTTGAAAGCACGGCCCGCACGGGCTGTGGCAGTCGCCGAATGCGGCGTGCGCGATCCCTCGGGCAAGGCTGCGAGGTCAGGCCGGGTTGATGTTCTCGGCCTGCGGGCCCTTCTGGCCCTGGGTGACGTCGAACGTCACGATCTGGCCCTCGTGGAGCTCACGAAAGCCCGAGGAGTTGATCGCGGAGTAGTGCGCGAAGACATCGGGGCCGCCCCCGTCCTGGGCGATGAAGCCGAAGCCCTTCTCCGCGTTGAACCACTTCACGGTTCCCGTAGCCATAGTCATGCCTTCCAGTCGATGAACGCCTCCCACTCCATGTGGAAGGCGGAGGTGATCGCCCTGGTTCCTGCGGCACAGCACAGCGAAACGCCCACGCTAAAAGCGTGGGCAAAGGGGAACTCCGAACCACGACAGCTGACGCAGACGCTACACGCCGGCACACCACGTCACCACAGGAACGATCACGCCGCGCACCGGGACCGTGCGTGGGGCGCCCGCCGATACCGGCGGGCACTCTCATCTCACGCCGTGGCCGGGGGGTTGCGCGATTCGGCGGCGCGGCGGTGTTCGGCGTTGATGCGCTGAGCTTCTTCGAGCTGGTCTTCGAGGATGACGATGCGGCAGGCAGCCTCGATGGGGGTGCCTTGGTCGACGAGTTCCCGAGCGCGGGCCGCGATGCGCAGCTGGTAACGGGAGTAGCGGCGGTGGCCACCCTCCGAGCGGAGCGGGGTGATCAGCCGGGCCTCACCGATGGCGCGGAGGAAGTTGGGGGTGGTGCCGAGCATCTCGGCAGCTCGACCCATGGTATAGGCGGGGTAATCGTCGTCGTCGAGACGGCCGAAGGAATCGTCTGCTGTCATCTCACCTCTCTGTGGAACGCGTGGAGGGGCCCTGGTGCCGTACTGGCACCAGGGCCCCGAAGGAACTACACCATCTGCCGACCCTAGTGCTGCGCCGACCTATTTGTTCCGCAGGCCCACCCGGGAGAGGGCGGGGAATGCGGGGATCGCGGATGCGTGACCGGAGACCACCTACCTATCGATGTCCTGCGGTACCCGGGCTCAAGCCTTCCGCCCGGGCGATCCTGATGGCGCTGAACTCCTCCGTTCTTCCCTCTGAACCAATCACTTACCAAACGGGTACTGCGTACTGCTTGCACTGCTGATACCGCGAACTGCTGGTGGCCTCGCGCAGCGCCACCCTTCGGCAGCCAGCCCCGTCGCCCGTCCTGCGTCTGCTCTGGCTTGGAACCCCACTGCCGAACTTCCCGGCACGCGCGCCCGCAGCCGACGCCTTTACCGAGGAACCACTGACTACTGCACTGCTGGTACCGACAACCGCAACTGCTGAACGAACTGCCACTGCGCTAGCTGCGGTCCTGCTCACGGCGGCCCCTGATCACTGCGGGCCGCCCGGTCCGGTCGTCAGTCCCGTCACCGTCCTGCGACATCCCTGGCTTCGGAACTCCACCACCGCACCGTCCTGCGAACTGCGTGTACTGCTGCCCGGAAGTTCATCTCTGCCGGGCCTCGCTCGATCTCGGCTACGGGAGAAACCGTAACCACAGCACCGCCCAATGTCTACTCCAGCGGGCATAGGTTTCCGCGCGCTCGAAGATGAGGTAACCCGCCTCAACCGGTCCATGGATGGTCGGAGCAGCCCCGAGGCCCAGGTCCGGCGACCGGAGTGACCCACAGCCGCGCAGCCCGTCGGACTTCCCGTGTCGCCGCCGACTGCGCCGCGGCTACCGTCGGCGGGTACCGGCCACCACTGGGCACCCCATATTTCCGGCCGTAACACCCGACAGGCCGGCCGATGACGGGCGTAGCACGAAGGCCCGGCCTTGACGATCCCGGCCCGACGACCGAGCAGCAGTTCGTGGAAGCCGTGCACGCCGGTGCCGGTGCCGCAATCCGCAGACTGGCGCTCCTGCTGCCGCCCTCAGCGCCTCGACGAGGATCTGCTTCATCGGCCCGCGGTAAGTCTCTGCGCCCTCGCCCGGCTGCCCGTGCGCGCCGACCGGTAGCGTCGCCTCGGATGGGCCGCCTGCTCGAACCGGCGCGGGCCCCCGACTCGAGCGGGCCGTGGGCGGGCTCCGTGACGCGGGCTCACGGCAGCGTGCCGCCACGCGTCGACCGTGGCCGTCAGTTTCTGCCGGCATGTGCCGCGCATGCGCACCCCTGACCTGAACGACGGCACCGGGGGCTTCGGCTGACCCATGGTCAACCGTCTCGCCCACGCCACGGCGGTCACCCGCCGGGCCTCCGGCGGCAAGACCGTGAGCGCCCGTTTTACCCGGTAGCGCCACCGCTCAAGCTGCCGGATGGCCGGTAAATATAATGTGCCCCATGTCGAAGCCTGACGAGCTGCTCGTTGACGTCGCCGCCCTGGTGGAGTCCGGGCAGAGCAACCAGATGTCCCTGACCGTGGTCACCGGTGGTGCCGTCATCACCGGTCGGCTGGCTCCCGAAGCGGTGTGGAGGCAGAGGGTGTCGGATGTCCTGAGGGATTCGGACCGCTTGGGCGAGTTCGCCGCCGTCTTCGACGCCCCCGTGAAGGAGGACGGGCCGCCTAGGCATCTTCACTTCCATGTCGCCCGGATCCTGCAGGGCACGGTGGGAATCCCGGAGACGGGCGGAATGTACCGCGTTGCGATCGACGACGTCAGCGCCTGGACCGTGGGCGACTTCAGCTATTCCGACCACTGAGCAACCACTGCGACGGGAACCCGTTGCAGGCAGTGTGGGCCCGACCGGTGTACCGGTCGGGCCCACACTGCTGTCAGGGTGCCGGCTCGTGCCTGTTCGCTCGGTCAGACCGTGGCGGGGGTGCCGAGCATCGCGGAGGCGTGCTGGAGCGAGCTGAGGATGCCCAGAGTCGCGGCCGTGGGGAGGGTGCGGCAGGTGAAGCCGAGCTGAGTCATGGCCCGCAGGACTTCGGCGGCGCTGAAGTCACGGCGGTCCTGGCGGGTGATGACCTGGCCGACTTGCTTGACGGGGTAGTGGCGGCGGCCGATGATCACGGATTCGGCGGTGACCGGTTCGGGCTTGATGCCCTTCATCGATTCCAGCACGCCGCTCTTGGTGAGCTCGAATGGGAAGCGGGCGATGACGCAGCGCATGTGGCCTCACAGGGAGAAGGGAAGAAGGGTCCGACCAGGGGCGAGGCGTTTCAGCGGGAGAGGGCGAGGATGCCCAGCGCGCTGCCATGCTCGTCGACCACCGGCAGGGCACCGAGCCGGCCGGAGCGCATCGCGTGCTCGGCTTCGGCCATCGTGGTCACGAGTGAGGTGAACGACCCGTGTTCGCCGAGGATGTCGCGCAGGCGGACACGGTCCGTGTAAGCGGAGCTGTCGCGGACGGCGGCGAGTTCGGTCTGGGTGACCAGACCGGTGCACTGGCCGTCCTGGTCGCAGACGACCAGCCGGCCCGTGCGGGCGGCGGCCATGACGGACAGCGCCACCTCGACGCTCATGTCGTCACAGACCTGCGGTCCGGCCGCGTCCATGACCTCAGCCACCGTCCTGTGCACGGGGTTGGCGATCACCGGGCGGGGCTGCATCTGAACCAGCGTCAAAAGGTGCCTCCTGCGGAGATGGGTCAGCTTCCTGATCACGAAGGTTCTAGGCCGCGGCGTCGAAGACGGACTGGCGTACGGGCCCGCGCCGGGTCGCCGAAGAGGGGCGGCGCCGGCCTCGGGAGGAGGCGCTGCGCTGGGGGCGTTCGACCACCGGTGCGGTGATGACGACCGGGATGCCGGACGGGGCCTGGGCGCCGGTGATCCGGCTCAGGGCCTCGTCGCCCGAACGGATCTGGGTGGTCTGCGGCCTGATCCCGGCATCCGACATGAGGCGGACCATGCCGCGGCGCTGGTTCGGTGTGACGAGGGTGACGACGCTGCCGGACTCGCCGGCGCGGGCGGTACGGCCGCCGCGGTGGAGGTAGTCCTTGTGGTCGGTCGGCGGATCGACGTTGACGACGAGGTCGAGGTTGTCGACGTGGATGCCGCGCGCCGCGACATTGGTCGCCACCAACACGCTGACGTGCCCCGTCTTGAACTGCGCCAGCGTGCGGGTGCGCTGCGGCTGCGACTTGCCGCCGTGCAGCGCGGCAGCCCGTACCCCGCTGTTGAGCAGGTCCTGGGTCAGCCGGTCGACGGCGTGCTTCGTGTCCAGGAACATGATCACGCGGCCTTCGCGGGCGGCGATCTCGGTCGTGGCGGCGTGCTTGTCGGCGCCATGGACGTGCAGGACGTGGTGCTCCATCGTCGTGACCGCACCGGCCGACGGGTCGACCGAATGCACGACGGGGTCAGTCAGATAACGGCGCACCAGCAGGTCGACATTACGGTCCAAGGTGGCGGAGAACAGCATCCGCTGCCCCTCCGGACGCACCTGGTCGAGCAACGCCGTGACCTGCGGCATGAAACCCATGTCGGCCATCTGATCGGCCTCGTCCAGCACCGTGACGCCCACCTGGTTCAGACGGCAGTCGCCACGGTCGATGAGGTCCTTGAGCCGCCCCGGGGTCGCGACGACGACCTCGGCCCCGCCTCGCAGCGCGCCGGCCTGCTTGCCGATCGACATCCCGCCCACCACCGTGGCCAGCCGCAGCCTGACGGAGCGGGCGTACGGCGTGAGCGCGTCGGTCACCTGCTGCGCCAGCTCACGGGTCGGTACGAGGATCAGCCCCAGCGGCTGGCGGGGCTCGGCACGCTGTCCGGCGGTGCGGGCGAGCAGGGCGAGACCGAAGGCGAGGGTCTTGCCGGAACCGGTGCGCCCGCGGCCCAGGACGTCACGGCCCGCCAGGGAGTTCGGCAGCGTCGCCCCCTGGATCGGGAACGGCGCGCTCACGCCCTGCCTGCCAAGCTCGGCCAGCAGCTGCTCGGGCATGGAGAGATCGGCGAACGCCTCGACGGCGGGCAGCGCGGGGGTGATCGTCCTGGGCAGCGCGAACTCACCCTGCACGGCGGCGGGCCGGCGGCCGTAACCGCCGGAACGGGCCGGCCCGCCGGAACGGCGCGGTGCCGACGAGCCGAAGCGGCTGCCGCCCTTTCCTGCGTCGGAACTGCCATTACGGGCGCAGGCGGAGCGGTCGTTCGTGCGTGTGCGGATCATGCGGAACCTTCCTCGATGCGGCGCATATCAAGGAATTCCCGCAGCGATGAGCGGCATAGAGAATTACAAGTATGGACCGATGGCAAAAGAAAGCAAATCCGGCCGACGGAAATATACGCGGGCGCAGGTGCTTAATGGGGTGACGCGATGAGGACGCAAAGTCCGGGCGTCGACTGCGGTGTAGCTCTTCAGGATGCGCCAGCATCCCTGAAGGAGGAGCCGCGTGTGGTGAGACTGCGGATTCCTCCGAGTCGTCCCGCAGGTGAAACCGTTGCGGGGAATGCGTGCAGCTGGGGCCCGCACCCTGAAGGATGCGGGCCCCAGCTACAAAGTGTGCGTCAGCGTCAGGCCGGAACGATGTTCTCGGCCGTCGGGCCCTTCTGGCCCTGCGCGATGTCGAAGTTCACCTTCTGGCCTTCGAGCAGCTCACGGAAGCCCTGCGCCGCAATGTTCGAGTAGTGGGCGAACACGTCGGCGCCGCCACCGTCCTGCTCGATGAAGCCGAAGCCCTTTTCCGCGTTGAACCACTTCACGGTACCAGCAGCCATGTCATATCTCCTTTGGGGCAGTACATCGGCATCCGCACTGTGCGAACGCCGTGTCGCCGCGATGATTACCCCGCCCGGAAATGACCGGAAATACAAAAGCGCTCCCGATCGACAGAAGCCTGGTGGGGGCACTTGAAGTTTTGGGAACCACAACTGCAACTGAGATCGACAGTAGCACGCCGGAACGGCCCGTGTGCGTTGGATAATTCCACTCTGCTCTTCGCGGAAAAACTCTCACTGCACGGTCCGTCAAACTCTCACTTCACGGGCACAGATATTGACTCACTCGGAGTGCAAAGTTTCAGGAAGGGCGGTGTCGCCAGCCGCGACCAGGGCTGCCAGGGCGCGACGACGTACGCGGCTGTCCGTAAGACGCCTTTCGGAAGGCGTCCAGCAGCTCGTACCCGCTCGCCGAGATCGTGCCTGGTCGGCGGTTATGTCTTTGGACAGTGATCAACGAGCGTCAACTGAGCGTCAAAAAATCCACGGAGATAGCCCGTCAGTGGCTGGTTGCGGCGATCGGCTCAACCTGAACGTGCAGGTCAGGACACCTCATTGGCCAGGCTGTCC
This sequence comes from Streptomyces sp. R41, assembly GCF_041053055.1. Taxonomy (NCBI): domain Bacteria; kingdom Bacillati; phylum Actinomycetota; class Actinomycetes; order Kitasatosporales; family Streptomycetaceae; genus Streptomyces; species Streptomyces sp. R41. Next base: position 8,971,954 of record NZ_CP163443.1, on the reverse strand, counting down.
GCTCGACCCGTTGCCTGTGTGGAAACAGGTCGAGCAGACCGACAACATATGAAAGTCGCAGGTCAGAGGACTTTCTTAGCCGGTTCCAGAATCGCCACACACTCCACGTGCGAGGTCATCGGAAACACGTCACGTGTCGGCCAAGTCGGCATAGTCGCAGGTCAGCGCGGTTCCCGACCACTCAGAGCTACCGCCTGGCCGCCCGGAGCGTCAAACGAGCGTCATGGGCAGCCCGGGGGGCGCTTCTGCTGAGCCGCACCAGCGAGGTCTTCCAACAACACATCAGCCACCAGCTCCTCCACCACCGCGGTGCCGTGCTCTGCCATGGCCTCGGCCAACTCGGGATCCCACGGCGCCTCGGTGATGCGCCCTGGCTGAGGGCCATGTGGGTTGCGGACGACCGCTGCACGGTAGTCCGCTGCCGTCATGCGCCAGGGATGCGCCGATGTCTTGTCCAGGACGTACGCGGCGATGCGGATGCCTTCGCCGTCGAAGTCGCCGTGGTAGCAAAGGACGGCGCCGTGGTCCGCGAGCATGCGCAGGAGCTGGATCGCAGCACTGTTGGGCCAGCCGGATGTGCAGACGAGCGGCGGGCAGTGGCGGCCGAAGCGACGTATGGCCACTGCCAGAATGCTGGGGTTCTCCACGACGTGGACAACGGCTGGTGAAGCTGCGCCCAGGGTGAACTCGCCCGGGGCCCGGACCTGGGCGAGAGTCAGACTGGCTGCCTGACCGGCCTCGGTGCACACGCGGGCCACACGGGCGAGCAGGCCGTCACCGGCCGAGCGCAGTCCGCCGACCAGGACGGTGGCGGACAGGTCGTCGTCGGCGACGCCCGCACGAGTCCACAGGGCGCGCCGGTCGGCCGCGGACTGCGGGGGAGCCATGTCGTACAGGATCGCCAGCGCGCGCAGGACGAGCGTGGTCAGCGGGGTGCCGTCGTCGAGGGCGTGCGCATGGCCGTCCAGGACCCGGGCAGCGAATACAGGCAGCGGTTCGGCCTGGCCGGGCAGCGCCGTGAGTACCTTGAGCGCGTCCGTGAGCAAGGTACGGGTGCGTTCCGCCGAGCCGCCGATGAGGCCGGCAGCCCGGCAGGAGGCGACCCAGTCCAAGAGCACCGGCTGCGCCCGCACCGGTGTCGTGGTCGGCCAGCCAGGTCCACAGTGCCGCGCGTTCGCTACCCTCGCGACGCCGTTCGCCCGCCCGGTCGCCGAGGGGACCGACGAGTTCGGTGACAATCTCGCGTACCGTACGGCCGCCGCACAGTTCGGTGACGGCCTCTTCCAGGCGGGCGAGCGGGACGGAGGGGCGAGGGTCCGGCAGGCGGTCCAGGCCGAGGAGGTCCGCGAAGGCCTCGCGCTGAGTGTCGTCGAGCGGCCCTAGGCGCACCCGTGTGACGGGACGGCCGGCGGAGAGGCAGTTGTGGACCGTGTGCCAGAGCGGGAGGAGTTCGGGGCGGCGCAGGGTGGCCTCGCCCGGGGCCGGATCCGTGTGGGTCATCCCGTCTCCAGGTCGGTGCCGTTCCAGACGAAGCGCGCGCTGGTGACGGCGTCGTCGTCCCCGCCGGTGAGGAGTTGGTGGACGGCGATGCCGGGCAGCTCGCCGTAGGTGCACCACTCGTGGTCGGAGGTGATCATGAGATCCAGGTCGAGTGCGGCGAGCAGGGCGAAGACCTGTCCGCGGTTGACGGTATCGACACCGACGAAGACCTCGTCCAGCAGAATCGGCCGAGGTGCCAGGGGAACGGCCTCGTAGTGAGCGGCGACGGCGGCGAACAGAGGTAGGTGCAGCGCGATGGCCTTCTCTCCGCCGGACAGCGCGCCGTGCAGCTTCTTGGTCAGTGGCTGCCAGCCCGCCCCGTTCGCCCGGTCGAGGCGGACGGTGAAGCGATGCCAGGCGGTGTAGTCCAGCACTTCGCCAAGCTGTTCCTCCCAGTTCGCGGCCGTGTCGCTGCCCTTGGCCTCCTCGATACGGGCGCGGAAGAACGCGTGCAGGGCCTCCCGGTCGGTCTCGGTGACCCGGCCGGGGTCCTTGAGCAGCAGCTGACGGGCGGTGCGGGTGCTGTCCGGAAGATCGGCGCGGACGTCCCAGACGAGCTGCACGGCGACGTTGGAGGCGGTCCGCACCCGCTCCAGGTGCCCGTTCATGCGGTCGACGAGTTCGCCTGCCTGGCGGATGCGGGCCGCGAGGTGGCGGCGGATGTCGCCGGTGAGGATCTGGTCGAAGAGGCGCCGTTCCGCAGTGGTGATGTCGTCACGGCTGCGGTCGCGCTCCTGGGTGAGCGTGGCGAGCAGGCCCGTCGCCCCCACCCGTACGCCGTCCAGGGTGGCGGTGAAGAGCTGGATGTCCTCGTCGGGTTCCAGGTCCAGGTCGGCACGGACGCCGAGGCGCTGGCGGGCCTCGTGGACCGCCTCCGACAGGCGGGTCGCGGCGTCGCCCAGATTGCGTGGGGCGTGCGGGACACCGGGCCATTTCGCCGCTGCGGCACGGGCGGCCTCCAGGGTGGCCTTCATGCCGTCCCCGGCATCGGGTTCCGGTGTCATGCCGGCGTCCTCGGCCAGCCCGACCAGACACAGGTGCCGGAACCGGCGCGCCGCACCGTCCCGGGCCGCGACGGCCTGCTCCCGTCGTTCGGCGTCCTGTCCGCTGGTGGCCCGCAGTCCTCCGATATGCCCTTCCAGGTCCAGCAGGAGATCGGCTGCCCGGCCGGCTTCATCACGGCAGCGGCGCAGTTCGGCCCGTGCCTCGGTGACGCGGGCGACGATCTGCCGGTAGTCCTCGCCGACGGTGGCCTCCACCGCTTCCAGGCGCGCCTTCAGGCCCGCCGCCTCCGCTTCGACGGCATCCGCGGCCTCGGCCTGTTCCTCGGCGGCTCGACGTGAACGGTCTGCCTGGACAGCCGTCTGCCGGGCACTGTCGGCGGCGATGGTCGCGGAGAGGCGGGCGTCCACCCAGTTGTCGGCGGTGTCTCGGAACCTGTCGATGCCGACGGAGAGTTCACGCAGCTGGTCGCGGTCGGTGGGCAGCCCGTGTTCGGCGCCCCGGCGGGTGAGCGCACGCAGAGCGCCCGTCACCTTGCTCTCGCACCGCGCGAGACGGCCGGCGACATCGCGCACAGCGTCGTCCCGGGCGGCCACCGTCTCCTCGGCTCGGCCCCAGTCCCGCCGTCGGGCGTCGAGTTCCTGGTAGTCGGGGTGGGCGCGGTCGGCGTCCAGCCGGGCGCGGCGGGCACCGAGGCCGCGCAGCCGGTCGTCGAGTGCGGCGAGGGAGGCGTTCGTCTCGCCGATGCGCTCGGCCAGTTCACCGATCCTGCGTTGCCGGAACCGCTGCCGTGCGAGGGCGCCGATGTATGCGGGTTCCGGCTTGCTCCACGTCCCGGCGGCGAGTGCGAGACGCCAGCCGCCGTCGGCGGATACGGCCGCGGGGTGACCGCCGGGCAGCGCCGTGCCGTACGCGATGCCGGCGAGCACGCGGGTCACGGTGGCGGCGGGGACGGGGATGTCCTCCTCTGGCCTCAGCACCTCCAGCAGGCTGGGCCCCGGGGCGGGCACGGCCAGGGCGGCCTCGGCGCGGGTGTCGTGTCCCGGTAGCGTGACCCCGTCGTAGGGACTGACCCAGGCGTCCAGGAGGCCCGACACCTCCAGTGCCGCCTCCACCGCGGCCTGAACGGTGAGCGGGACACCTTCGTGGAAGGCGATCAGCCGCCACAGCGGTGCTCCCGCCGTCGCCGTGCGGACGGCGGTACGGGTGGGCGGGGGCGCGGGCGCAAGGTCGGTCTCGCCGCTGAGCCGTCGCACCCCCTCCTCAAGTCGGCTCCGCTCGTCTCGCAGGGTCTGGCAGGCGGCTCGAACAGTGGCCTCCGCCGTGGCGATCTCCTGTTCCAGCGGGCGCGCGACTGCTTCGACCAGCGCTCTCACCTCGGCCTCGGTCGCGGCCCTGGCGACCAGATCGCCGGGATCAGCGATGCGCAGTTCCGTGCAGCCCTCGGCCCAGGCGAGCAGCCGTTCCGCCTGTACGGCGAGAGCGTCGTCCCAGGCGGCGGATGCCTCGTCGCGCCGGGCGATCGCCTCCGCGAGTCGGGTACGGGCCTCGTCCAGCAGGTCCTCGGCGGCGCCCCGGTCGCGTACGGCACGATCGTGCTCGTCGATCGCCTCGGTGATGTGACTGACCTGCTGCCGTCGCGCGGTGACCGCGCCGCGCAACAGCCGCCGGGCCTGGCGGGCTCCGCTGTCGTCCTCCGTGCCAGTGGGACCGGAGTCCTCGGACCGGCGGCCGCCCGCCCACCCCGTGCCGCCGCCAGGGACTGTGACTTCAAGTTCCGCGCCGAGGATCGTCCTGACCTCGTGGTGGATGGATTCCATGCCCGCTGCCCGGGCCGACCGGTGTGCCTCCTCGGCGATGTCACGCGCGTGCTCGTCGAGTGCGCGGGCTCGCCCGGCAACCTCCTCGGCGTGCCCCTGATCCTTCTCCGCTGCGGCCTGAATGGCCTGGGTCCTGGCGCGCTGCCGTCCGGCGGTGGCGGTCACGTCCTCCGTGCGGCGCCGGAGCCGGTCGAGTTCCTCACCCTGCTTGTACGCGTCACTCTCGCGCAGGCCCTCGACGGTCTCCTCCAGGGCGTGCGCACGCAGCTCCTGTTCCTCGCGCCTGGCCCGGGTCGACTCGCGTTGTGCCAGTGCCTGTTCCAGTTCTTCGGCGCTCTGGCGGGCCACGCGGGTGAGGTTGTCCATCTCGGTGGTCGCCGAGATCAGTGCGGCGGAGCCGGCGCGCAGCACCCGTCGCGCGTAGGCACGCTGCCGGGAAGCGACGGTCTCGGCCGCGGTCACCTCGTCGTCGAGCCGCTTGAGATGCTCACGCTGGCGGTCCAGTCGTTCGAAACCCTCGGCGAGTTCGGCGATCTCGCCCTCGCCCAAGGGCGGCAGGGCGCGGGACAGCAGGGTGGAGAGCAGGGACGGATCGAGCCGTTCGGACAGTTTGGGCTGGCGCAGTTGAAGCAGGGCGGACAGCAGTGACTCGTAGCGCTGCTCCGCCATACCGGCGAAGAGTTCACGTCGTACGGCCGTACGGTAATCGGTGGCCGAGGCGTGCACGTCGCCATGGTCGCGGAGGACCTCGACGAGAGCGGCGCGGGTCAGCGGCTGCTCCGCGTCGTTGACGAGGCGCACGCCGTCGGGGTGGGCGATCCGGGAGCCGGTGGTGAAGTAGTCGACGTGCACCCCACTGGTGTGCACGCTCGCCTGCAGGCGTGCCCCGCAGCCGAACCACCGCACGGTGCCGTCGTCGCCGACGCGGCGGAACTCCATCCACACGTGCCCGACACGGGTCTTGCCGGAGGCGCCTTCGCCCAACAGGTTCCAGTGCATGGTGCGCTCCGAGCCGCCGAAGGTGGACAGGCGGTTGGGGCGGAGGCTGGCGTCGAAGAGGAAGGGCAGCAGGAGTTCGAGGGCCTTGGACTCGCCCGATCCGTTCTGGCCGCGCAGCAGCAGACGTCTCTGGTGGAAGGTGAAGGTCTCGTCGTAGTAGCGCCAGACGTTGAGGATGCCCGCGCGGTGCGGCTGCCAGCGACCGGGGGCGGCCTGCGTCGCAGAGGCCGGTGTCCCGGCCGGCTCGGTGGACTCCGGCCGCCGCGGAAGGGGAAGCTCGGTCACGCTCACTGCTGGTCTCCTTCTTCGGTGACACCAGCGGGAGCCGTGGCGCCTGCCGTCTCGCGCGGGCTCGCGTGCTGCTGGGGTCCGCGCTTGGCCTCCGGATCCGGACTCATCGTCTCCGTCAGGCGGTAGCGGTGGGCGGCCGGGCTCGCGACGACACGGCCCCGGGTCCTGCGGGCGAGGCCGACATCGCACAGGACGCGTACCGCGTCGTCGGCCAGCCGGGCCGCGCCGTCCTCCGACTGATACGCCTTCGCCCAGCGCGGGAAGCGGCGCAGCAGATCCGCTCCTGCCTCGCCGAGCTGTTCGGGCAGCAGTCCGGCCGGGGCGGCGCAGAGTGGCTCCAGGAGGAGCAGCGCGGCGACCCGGGCCGTGGAGGTGTCGTCGGGGAAGCGGACGTCGGTGGCGATCCCATCCGGGTCCACGACCAGGAAGCCCTCGGCTCTCTCTTCCAGGAGGAAGCCCGCCTGCTCGACCGACCGGCGCAGGATCTGTCGTCCGGTCAGAGTGGTGACGTACGCCAGCTCGTCCTCGGTGAGGTCCGTCCGGTACAGCACAGGGTCATCGAAAAGGCGACGCAGAACAGAGTGACGCAGCTTCAGGTTGCGCTGCGCGTCCGTGGCGGCACTCTATCGGCCACCACCACCGGCGGCATCAGACCCCACCCGGCCAAAGGTTCCCGCGGGCCGATGCGCTCGCGCTTTGTGGCACTGCGGGTGCGGCCGGCTGGGTACCACTCGCCACGGGTCTCGCCCTCGATGTGCTCCTCGGTGAAGGTCTGGACGTCTCCGGGGAAATGGCCGCAGAAGACTGGCCAAGATCCGCTGGCGCATCGAGCACGACTACCGGGAACTCAAGCACGGCCTGGGCCTGGACCACTTCGAGGGACGTTCCTGGGCCGGCTGGCATCACCACGTCACCTTGGTCACCGCCGCCCACGCATTCCTCACCGAACAGCGCCTGGCCCCAAAAGCCGATACAGCGGACTCACCCTCTACCAGATCCTCGACGCCATCCAGGACCTGCTGAACTGCTGGACCGGCACCTGCACCACCTGCCACCGCCCCCTGCCCCGAACATCTACTACCAGCCCAAACCCAAGAGCCAGAACTACCTAACGGAGTCCTAATAGTCCTTGGCGAGCTGACGGGCGGCCTTGGCAAGAAACCCGCTCACGTCGTCCAGGAAGGAACGCCACGACTTGCGACCGGCGGCGACGGCACCGGGCTCCAGGTCGTACAGCGCGATGCCCCACTCGAAGAGCGGAGCGAGGAGGAAGTTGTAGAACGGCTGGGCCAGATGGCGCGGACGCCAGGCCTGCTCGGCGCTCATCCGGAAGACGACGTACCCGAGGTCGCGGTCGAGGTCCACGACGTTGGTGTACGTGTGGTGCAGGTGGTTGTGGGTGTGCTTCCAGGCCTCGGCGGACGTGAGGAAATCCCACTCCCAGGTCGTGGAGTGGATGGCCGGGTCGCCCATCCAGTCCCACTGACCGTGCAGGATGTTGTGGCCCAGCTCCATGTTCTCCAGGATCTTGGCGAGGGAAAGCATGGCCGTGCCCGCCGCCCAGGCAGGCGGAAACAGCGAGACGGCGAGCGCGAGACGGCCGCCCGCTTCCAGACCGCGCTGGGTGGCGATCACGGCATGGATGTAGCGCGCGTCGTCGGCGCCGCGGGTGGCGATGATCTCGGAGCGGATCCGGTCGAGTTCCTTGCCGAACTCCTCGGCGAGGGTGGCTTCGGCAGGCGCGGGAGCAGTAGCGGTCACAGGGGACTCCTTGCGTGGCTGGGCGTGAAGTTCGCCGGTACGCAGGCCGCGTACGCGACCTCCAGGGGGAACCAGTCCGCAAGGCGGGCCCGACACGTCGTCGGCGCATCGCTGATGTCGAGACCTGCGTGCACCGCGCGCCTCCCTGGAGCAGAGCAACTGAGCTGCTGCCGGGGGCTCGGGCCTCACCAGGCAGCCTAGTGCCGCCCCCCGGCCGTGCGAACAGTGCGCCTGCGGCCGGGCTCCGGAGGGAGAGGGCGTGACCAGGCGGTCGTACCGCTTGGCCGGCAGCTGTCGAGTACGGCAGGGCGGGACGGCATCGGAGCCGCCCCATCACCGCCGTGTAAACATCGTGGTACCCCTCTCCCAGGCCGACCGCGGGACCGTCCTCACGACTACGCTGGGCACGGACGTCCCAGACCCCGGCGGGCCACCACTGCTTGGCGCACATGCCTGCGGAGAGCGGATCACTCGTCCCCTCGCCCCGCGCATCCCCGAGGGAACCGGCTGGGTCCAATGCCCCGGAACACCGGCTGCTGGATCGGTCATTCACCTGCCCGCCCGACAGTACGACCGTACCGGGAGCCCGGCACGGTCTCGTGAACCGAGGCACCCCGCCCATGAGCAGCCCACCCACCCTGAACGTCTACCGGCACGACACCGGCAACCGGGCGCTGGTCACCCTGACCGGTGAGATTGACCTGAATTCGGCGCCCCTGGTGCACGCGTCCCTGGAGCGATGCCTGCGCGACGGCATCCACGCCATCGACGTCGACGTCACCGCCGTGACCTTCTGCGACTGCAGCGGCCTCAACGCCTTCCTCTACGCCTTGTCGCACACAACCGCGGCCGGAGGATCCCTCCAACTGCACCACCCCAGCCCGGCGTTGGAACGACTCGTCACCCTCACCGGCTCCAGCTCCCTCTTCCTCAGCCTCCCGGACGCCCTCGCCGGGAGCCGGCCGCCCCCCTCTCCCATGCACCAGGCCACGCACCGGCTCCCACCACCCATGCCTGCTCTCCCGGGCGGTGTGCTGTGACGGCCCCACCCGGGCCGAGCCGACCGCGGAAACGCGCAGACCACCGGCCGCCCGCCACGCGCAAGGCGCCCCTGAACCTGCGCCGGCTCAACCGCTGGCAGACCGAGGACATGCGGGAGGACCTGGCGGACCTGTACGCGGAGTCCCGCGCCACAGCGCCCGGTGGGGAACACCGCGGCCGGAAGGACTTCCTGCGCCGTCTCACACGTGACACCTGGCGACCGGGATTCGCCATGCTGACCGCGCAGGCACCGGACTTGGTGGGGTGCGCGTTCGGATTCCCCGTGCCGCGTGACGGCTCCTGGTGGAACGGACTGCGCGGACCACTCCCGCAAGACGTCGAGCAGCTCACCACGTCCGGACAGGTCTTCGCCATCAGCGGGATCGTGGTCCGCCCCTCCGAGCGGCACCACGGCCTGGCCGACACTCTGCAGGAGCAACTGCTCGGCGACCACCGGACTCTGCTCGGCGCGGCCCTGGTGGACCGGACCCATCGCGCGGCCTGTGCCGGGTTCCGGTCACGGGGATGGCGCGACATCGGCGTGGTCTACAGGTCACCGGGCCCTACGGTGCTACGCGCCCTGGTCCTCCCCCTCGGAGAGCGGACGGCGACGGAGCCGGGCGACCTCGCGCACCATGCACGGATTCAGTGACCGCAGCAGGACCAGGAGGAGGCACGCACGTGAGGACCAGTGGATGAGCGGCGGGCGGCAGGTACGCCCTGTGAGGGCTGGGGGCTGGTCGGCCGGGATCCAGAGGCTGACGCCCGGCCTGCAGACCGATGCCGATTTCGCTGCCCCGGTCCTGCTCGGCACGGGGGCCGGCGAGCCGCACGACGGAGGCATGATCGCTGGCGACGTGATCGCCCGTCGCCTCCGCTTCCCTACGGACACGAACCGGGATCAGAGCAACGATGACACCTGATGGCACATCCCGCCTTCCCCGGCGCAAACCAGTCCCCACGCGAAGGTGCGCACGATGGATCAGCAGCTCCTTTCCAAGACATTCGTCGAACTGGCCGACAACCTGGTCGCCGACTTCGACCTGATGGACTTCCTGTGCCTGCTGACCGACCGCTGCGTGGGAATGCTCGGTGTGAGTGCGGCCGGGGTACTGCTCGCCGACCGGAACGGCGAACTCCGGGTGATGGCCGCCTCCAGCGAACAGGTGCGCCTGCTGGAGCTCTTCGAGCTCCAGCACGACGAAGGACCCTGCCTGGAGTGCTTCCGCACCGGCGCACTGGTCTCCGTCCCCGACGTGACCACAGAGATCCACCGCTGGCCGCGCTTCGCCGCGCAAGCCCACCACGGTGGGTTCGCGGCGGTCCAGGCCGTGCCGATGCGCCTGCGGGACGAGGTCGTCGGCGCCCTGAATCTCTTCCGCTCCGACGCCGGCCCCTTCGACCCGGTCGGCACACTCGTCGCCCAGGCGCTGGCCGACGTCGCCACCATCAGCCTCCTGCAACTCCGCTCCAGCCAACGCAGCACCCTCCTCAACGAACAGCTGCAGACCGCACTGAGCAGCCGCGTACTGATTGAACAAGCCAAGGGCAAACTCGCCGAGCGCCTCGACATCGACATGGAACAGGCCTTCGCCGCACTGCGCGCCTACGCCCGCGCCCACAACCGCCGCCTGTCCGACCTCGCCGGCACCTTCATCGACGGCACCGAACCCCTCAACGGCCTGATCGTCTGACCACCCGCGACCGAACTCCAACGCACCGCAGTCCGCCGTCACCGGCAGGTTGTGGTGCGGGCGGCCGGTGGCATCGTCGCTCGGTCGTCATTGGCGCGTGGACCAGCAAAGCGGTAAACGGTAGCCTTATCGGCCGCGCCGAGGTCACGACTGGGGACAGCACTCGCGAACTGACGGCAACCGCAGCAGGGATCGGCAACTCCCGTTTCTGCCTGCGGGTTTCGTACGGTGCGAGGTCGAACGGTCAGGCGATCCCGGTGCCGCGCAGCAGCAGCAACGCCACGTCCACCACCGCCACGGCGACCGCTGCCGCGAACGCCAACCGCTCCCAGCGGCGGCCCAGCACCGTCCCCGCCACAGCGATCAGTGCGGCCACCGCGAGCGCCGCAATTCCCCACCTGCCGGGTGGTCCGGCGGGCCCCAGCACAAGAATCGCGGACGCGGCCACCAGCGGTACCGGCAGCAGCAGCCGTGTGCCGTCCGGGCCCAGCCGGTGCGGCCATCCCCGTACGCCCGTCGCCAGGTCCCCGCGGATGTCCGGCAGCACATCGCCCAGATGGGCTCCGACCCCCAGTAACGCCCCGGCGGTGACAACCCACCAGGCCGACCATGGCTGCCCCGGCAGGCCCAGCGCGACGAACGCCGGGAGGCTGGCGAAGCCCACCGCGTAAGGTGCCCAGGACCATGCTGTCGCCTTGAGCCGCAGGTCGTACGCCCACGCGGCCGCCACCCCGGTCAGGTGAACGGCGCCCGCCCACAGGCCACACGCGAGCGAGAGCGGCACGCACAGCGCCAGTGCGGCATATGCGGCCACCCACACCTCCGTCACGCCGACCGTGCCGTCGACGACGGGTTTGCCACGGCGGCCCGCGGCGATGTCCCGGCGCGCGTCGAACGCGTCGTTGCACCAGCCGACGGACAACTGCCCGGTCAGCACGGCGGCGCCGGTCAGCACACAACGCGCGGCGCTCTGGCCGGCGGTGACAGCGAGCGCGGCCATCAGGGCGGTGACCGCCACGACAGGCCCGGGGTGGCACGACCCGGCCAGGCCACCCACCCGGCCGGCCCAACTCGCCTCCGGGCCGCGGGTCGTCGACTGCTCGGGAGTGCCCACCCGGCCGATCGTAGGCGCCCGGGCGCTACCCGGCTGGAGCACGCGCCCCCAGGGCGAACGGCCGGACGGGCGATCCGTGGTGTCGAAGTCCCGGTCCGGGGAACACGTGGGGAACAACTCACCCCAGTCGGTAACCAGACGGGATCTACATGACGCGGATCGCCGCCGTTCACGGTGCCCTCGCACCGCACCGTCGCACCCAGCACGAGATCACGGACATGGTGGCTCGCACCTGCCTGCCGGAGGGCACCGACCGCCGGGTCCTGGACCGGCTGCACCGCAGCGCGATGGTCCACTCGCGCCACATGACGCTGCCGCTCGAACGGTACGAGGAACTGGACGGATTCGGCGCCTCCAACGACGTCTTCATCGCTGCCGCCACCGACCTGGGCGCCAAGGCCGTCCGGAGCGCTCTGCACATGGCCGGCCTGACCGCAGCCGACGTGGACCTGCTGATCTTCACCTCCGTTACCGGCATCGCCACCCCCTCGATCGACGCACGGCTGGCCGGCCGCCTCGGCCTGCGGCCGGACGTCAAACGACTTCCCCTGTTCGGCCTGGGCTGTGCCGGCGGCGCCGCCGGCCTGGCCCGTATGCACGACTACCTGCTGGGCCGGCCCAGCCATGTGGCGGTGCTGCTGTCGGTCGAACTGTGCTCGCTCACCTTCCAGCGCAACGACGCCTCCATGGCCAACCTGGTCGCCACCGGACTGTTCGGCGACGGCGCCGCCACGGTCGTCGCCTGCGGCGCGGACCGCCCGGCCCGCCCGGACGAGACCGCCGGCCCGACGATCGTGGACTCCCGCAGCCACCTGTATCCGGACACCGGGCGCGTCATGGGCTGGGACATCAAGGACACCGGCTTCCAGGTCGTCCTCGACCCGCGGGTCCCCGATGTGGTGCGCCGTTACCTCGCCGATGATGTCGAGGGGTTCCTCGGCGATCACGGGGTCAAGCCGAAGGACGTGACCGCCTGGGTGTGCCACCCCGGTGGCCCCAAGGTCCTTCAGGCCGTCACCGAGGCTCTCGACCTGCCCGACGATGCACTCGATGTGACCTGGCGTCATCTGGCCGACGTGGGCAACCTGTCCTCGTCATCGGTGCTCCATGTGCTGCGCGACACCCTGGCCGAACGCCGCCCGCCGCCGGGCACCCCGGGTGTGCTGCTGGCGATGGGGCCCGGCTTCGCCTGCGAACTCGTCCTGCTGCGCTGGTAGTTCAGACCCTCGAAGACACGAAGGACACGAAGGACACATGATCTGGTACGGACTGCTGGTGGCCGCCGTCGCCGCCGAGCGCGGCGCCGAACTCGTCGTCGCCCGCCGCAACGAGCGGTGGAGCACCGCCCGCGGCGCGACCGAGACCGGGCAGGGCCACTACCCGGCGATGGTCGCCCTTCACACCGGCCTGCTGGTCGCCTGCCCGGCCGAGGTGTGGCTGGCCGACCGGCCCTTCGTACCCGTCCTGGCCTGGCCGATGCTGGCCGTGCTGGCGGGCGCCCAGGCACTGCGGTGGTGGTGCATCCACACCCTGGGCCCCCGCTGGAACACCCGGGTGATCGTCGTACCCGGCCTGCCACTGGTGAAGAGAGGCCCCTACCAGTGGCGGTGGCTACGGCATCCGAACTACGTGGCCGTCGTCGCCGAGGGCGTGGCCCTGCCACTCGTCCACACCGCCTGGGCCACCGCGGCCGTGTTCACGGCACTCAACGCCGCCCTGCTCACCGTGCGCATCCGCTGCGAGAACCGGGCACTGGCCGCCGCGACTACGCCGACTACGCCCGCTCCGGCGTGATCGACGTCCTGGTGGCCGGCGGTGGGCCGGCCGGTCTGGCCGCCGCCATCCACGCCGCGCTCGCCGGCCTGGAGACCGTCGTCGTCGAACCCCGGACCTCGCCCGTGGACAAGGCCTGCGGAGAAGGAGTCATGCCCGGCGGTGTCACCGCGCTGCGAGCACTGGGCGTCGAGGTCACCGGCCGCGAACTGCGCGGCATCCGCTACCTGGACGGCGCCACCCGCGCCGAAGCGTCTTTCCGCGGCCACGGTGGGCTGGGAGTCCGCCGTACAACGCTGCACTCCGCACTGCACCGGCGTGCTCTCGACGTCGGCGTGCGGATGCTGCCGGGCAAGGTCGACGATGTACACCAGAGCACGGACACGGTCACCGCCGCGGGCACCACAGCGCGTTGGCTGATCGCCGCCGACGGCCTGCACTCCCCCGTGCGCCGCGGCCTGGGGCTGGAGTTGCCGGGCCGCCCCCACGGCCGCTACGGACTGCGCCGGCACTACCGCGTCGAGCCGTGGACGGACTTCGTGGAGGTCCACTGGTCCCGGCACGGCGAGGCCTACGTGACACCGGTCGGCGACGACCTGGTGGGCGTCGCGGTCCTCAGCCGCAGCCGTAGCAGCTACGACGAGCACCTGGCCGGCTTCCCGGCCCTCACGGCGTCGCTGCGCGGCCCGGCCGCGACGGAGGTACGCGGCGCCGGACCACTGCGGCAGCGGGTGCGGCGCAGAACCGCCGGCCGTGTCCTGCTCATCGGCGACGCCGCGGGCTACCTGGACGCCCTCACCGGCGAGGGCATCGCCCTCGCACTGGCAACGGCCGGGGCCGCCGTCCGCTGCCTGGCCGCCGGGCGACCGGACGAATACGAGCGCGCCTGGGCCCGGCTGACCCGGCGCCACCGGCTGCTGACCGGGGCCCTGCTGGCCGCAAGCCGCCGTCCTGGCACCGCCCGCCTCATCGTGCCCGCAGCGTCCCGGATGCCCCCAGTGTTCTCAGCCGCGGTCCACGCACTGCAGTAGTGGCCTGGCCCGTTTTCACGCCGAAAGTGAACGATGCCAAACCTACGCGCTCTCCGCGCCAGCGGAGGTGGGTCTGGTGGCGAGGTGGTCACCGAGTTCCCTGAGCTGCTTCTCTCCGCGCTAGTAGGGGTGGGTCACCACACCAGAGGGTCGAGTAACCCCTCGGGGCCGTTTTCTCTTGGGGCCTTTTCCTTGGCGCCTACCGGCCATCGCCGGACGCACTCTCAGCGGTCACCAACAGCCACAAGCTCCCGGGAATCACCCGGGTCTACCTCGGCTGGAGGGCCAGACCCGGGCCATTCCCGGACCGAGTCGACCTCCGCCCCGACCCCGGTCCCGTTGCCGCAGGTCAGGGCAGGCTCCTCGTGTGTACCACCAGCAGACCAAGAACCTGCCGGTGACCGCCCCTCGACCCTCGGGTTCGGCAGCCGCTCACGCGACCAGGCGCATGACGTCTGATCATGCCGTTGACCTGCAACAACGCACCGAACGTGGCGAGAGGAAGGCGAATTCGACCCGGATTCGCCCCCGCCCCCCTCCCATCGCAGCAACGACCAGCCTTGATCTGCAACCATGCGAATTCTGCCGCTGTACCAGCCGTACGCAGCCGAGAAGTCGCCACAAAGAAACTAAATCGGTCACTCGTCGCAATTCATCGAAGCTGCAGCGACACGAGTCGTAGGCGAAGAACAGAAAGCACGGCCGCACGTTCCACTCGGGTCGAACACCGAGGCGCATCCAGATCAACCCTCTGAACAGGCTTTTTACATCGAACCTTCCGTGAGGCGGAAGCAGTATTGCGTCCCCGTGACGCCCTTCCGGACGATGTCGCCATCACCCAACGACGGGAGCCGCAGCCATGCCGCACATGACGACTTTCGCCAGAAACCAGTGGTACAGCTAGCGCACCTTTCTGACCTGCGCTTGTGTGGGGGCGATGAGGCTGTGACCTGCTAGGACGGGTTGCAGAGGCGAGCGGAGGCAGTCAGAGGAAAACACTCTGATTCGACCCCGGTTCGACCCGGGTCACTCAGAGGCAGTCAGAGGCAGCAGCCTCTCCAACTGGCCTTTGAGAGACCCTAGTTGACTGGCGTGGATCACGAGTGGGCGACTCTGGCGGCATTCTGGCTCACCCCGGTCGAGTTGCGATGGGGACGCCTGCCTCCGCTCGGGGCCAGGCATGCGAAGGCCTCCAGGATGGCCGTCCTGGAAGCGTTCACTGGCACCGATGGAGGTCGGTCCCGGACACCACCCGTGGTTTTAGCGGGCCTGGGTGGCGTCCACGTCTTTGCGAGACGACCCCACCGTGCCACACAGCACCTATCAGACGAATTCCCAGCGGCACTCTCACCCGTCCGGCCCCTCGGGCCTCTCACACCTGCCTCCGGTTGTTTCCGATCTCGTTCTCCTTGGGGACCTCACCGGCCGCTACGCCGCCGGTAGTTACAGCAGACTCGCCTCCAACGGTCGGACGGTGGTGCTGCGCGGGGACCGTCAGTGCGCGGCCGAGCACGGGCACCGGATCACCGCGGCCATCGCCTGCCACGTGGCCCGTATCGGCGGCACCGCCGACCAACTGACACAGCTCCTGCTGCACCCGGATCATGAGGGCGGCAGGCACGCCCGGAGCATCGCGCTGCGCTCGGGCGAATCGCGTGCCCTGGGCTACATCCGCCGGGTGTGGTCCAGTGCCTCGGAAGCCGTCAGCACCAGCGGGACGCTGGGTTCCCGGCACGAGGCGTACGAGTTGCTCGCCGGGCTGCGCGACCGCATCGAGACGACGCCCTGGCGCGGAGAGCGGGGACGCACCGCTCTGCGGGTCCTGCGTGCGCACCTGAACTTCGCTGAGACCGCGGGCGGCCTCCTGCACCATGCCAGTGAGCGGCAGACGGCCGAAGAAGCCGGCATCTCCCGCACGACATTGCGGGCCGTCTACGAAAGTGTCCTCAAGCCACAGGGCTGGCTGCGCCGGTTGCGGGTCGGTCATGGCCGGGAGGGCTCGACCTGGTACCTCAACGCGCCATCGTCTCGTTTCCGCACCACTCAGTACCCCCCCGACCCGGCACTTGAGGAGTGGCCCACTCCTGAGACGGCCACGACTGCCGACATCGACTCCACCGTCCTCGGCCAGCTGATGGGTCACGACGCCTTCGCCCACCACGGCCTCGGCAGCGCCGCCCTCGTGATCGTCAGTGCTCTGTGCCAGCGCCCCCACCAAACCGTTACCGAGCTCGTCGGCAGCTCATCGGTCTCCCGCGCCACCACCTACCGGATCCTTCGACGCCTCGCCGAGCACGGCCTCTCCCACCACACCGGGGAGACCTGGGCCCTCACACCGCGTGCTCTGGAGGGTCTCGGCAGCAGCCTTCCGACTCTCGTTCCCGGACGCGACGCCGTGCGCGCACAGGGCTGGGACACAGTCGCCGAGCAGCACGGCACCAGGGGACTCGCCGCCCGGCGCAGGGCCCTGCACGCGGCCCAACGCGCCGCGTACCGGGAGGCGTTGGACCGGCTCGCAGAGCACCGCAGCAAGGCCGTGGTGATCGTCCGCGACGGCCGCCAGGTCCTGATCCCCGGGCCACGTCCCGACGAAATCCCGTCCGCCTGGCGCACCTCCGGCGGGCGTGTCCTCGATCCGCTCACCGGCCGCGCTACACCCGACTGGCGGATCGCCACGGACGGCCGCCTGATCCTCATCACCCCATCCGACCAGCGCAGTTACGACGAACTGGCCGCCGCCCATGCCGAAGCCCTCAGCGAATGGAACTCCGCCGCATGACCCGACACCACCTGCCGAACACTTCCGTCGACGGCCAACCCGTGGCCCCGGAGGCCCTGCGTGAGCAGTACGAGGCCGGCGCCACGGTCGAAGAACTCGTCGCGATGAGCGGCCTGTCGTACGGGACGGTTCTCAACCGACTGCGCGAGGCCGGGACCGTGATGCGCACCTCGTGGCAGACGCGCAGGCTGCGCGACGGGCAAGCCCGCCGCAACCTCGCGGCACATCTACGCCGCCTCTACGAACAACAGGGCGCCACACTCGCGGAGTTGGCCGAGGCGGGGTCCGTGACACGTCGTGCCGCGCGGCGGCTGCTGATCGAGGCCGGGGGCACACCCCGCACCACCCAGCAGACACTCCGCATCCGCTCCGCAGCCAATGCCGCACGGCGTATGAAGCTCGCGCTGTTCCTGCGTGCGCGGTACGAGGCCGGCGCCACCGTGCCGGACCTCGCAGAGGAGTGCAACTACTCCATCGGCACCGTCTACCGGCTCCTGCACCAGGCGGGCACCCGTATGCGGCCCCGGCACCACCACGGACCGGCCCACGACCCGAGGAAGCGGTCATGAGCGCGTCTGCGCGTGTCCCTGTCCGGGTCCGGCAAGTCACGGGACCGATGGCGTGCCATCCCGGATCCAGCTCCGCTGCACGAGCTCCTCCTCCGTCCGTACTCAGCCGCCTCCGGCGTCGGCCTTCTCTCCGGCGCACGCAAGTCAACGCACTTTCCCCGATTCAGGAGATCAAGCACACGTGAGTGAGAACACCCGTACCAAGACCCTGGCCACAGCGAGCGCCTGGGACGCTTTTCGTCATCGTCGTCGGCATGCTCAAGGGCGGCACCGGCAAGACAACCTCTGCCTGGTTCATCGCCCTCTACTACGCCGTCGTCCTCGACCTGCCGACCTGCTGCTGGACGCGGACGCCACCAGCCAGTCCGCCTACGACTGGTTCAAGGTCGCCCAGGCCGCCGGCTTCGAGATCCCCGCCAACCTGGTCATCGAGCGCTACCCGTTCGACGACATCGCCGAGTACATCCGCGCCAAGCGCACCGAGTTCGGCGCGATCGTGGTCGACGCCGGCGGCGGCAGCGCCCGCATCTTCCACGAGGCCGTCACCGAGGCCAACCTACTGCTCGTCCCCGTCGCCCCCACCAAGATCGAACGCCGCAAGCTCGTCGCCACCTTCGACGAGGCCGAGCGCGCCGCCGCCCGCAACCCCCACGACGTCACCGCCCACGTGGTCATGGTCAAGGCCGACGACCGCACCAGCCTGCCCCGCACCGCCAAGGACAAGCTCCTGGAGCCCGCCGAGGGCGAGGGCATCGGCCCGGACCGCGACGAACCGTTCCCGCTCGCCGAAACCACCATCCACTCCTGGGTGCACTACATGGAGGCCTTCGGCGAGATCCCGACCGAACTGAGCGAGTACGCCAACCTGATGAAGGAGCTGACCGAGGCATGAGCGAGAAGAACGAGAGGCCGAAGCCTCCCGCACGCCGCACCAGCGGGCGGCCCCTGGGCGGGGCCAAGAAGACGACCCCGCCGCCCCCTCCCCCGACCGCCGAGCTCACCCCCGAGCAGTTCGCCACCGAACAGGCCACCGCCCCGGGCGAAGGCCGTCCCGCTGCCAGCGAGCCGCAGGCTCAGCCCGCTGTATCCATCGGGGTATCGACGCAGGACCCGACCGAGATGATGGCCGAGGTGGCGCAGGAGCCCGCGGCACCGCCCGCCCATCCGCGCGTCGAGGCCGCGCCGGGCAGCCCGGTGCAGGACCCTGCTGCCAGTCAGCCAGCCCGCCCAGCCGTCGTCGCCTCCGAGGCCGGAACAGAATCTCCTGTGGCGTCGATGGAGTGGCAGGCGCTTGGGCAGACCGTGGCCCCGGCTGCACAGCCTTCAGCACCTGCGGCTCAGCCCACGCCATTGGCCGAGCACGTCTCGCAGCAGGGGGCGTCTCAAGACACGGGAGCTGCTCCGGGTGTGGCGCACACCGCTGAGGTGGCGATTCACTCGACAGTTCTTCCCGTTATGGGAGCCGCTGCGTTCCCTGTGAGTGCTGGCGCAGCGAATCCTCAGCACGAGCAGCAAGCCGGTTCGGATACGGCGCCCAGTAACGGGACTTCATGGGAGCACGGGTCGGGGCACCCGAAAGACATCCCGGAAGCGGCGGTCGTCCTCAATCAGCGCATCATCGCGCGCGAGAGCCTCGACTCCTCGGTCCCCGCCGCGCTGAAGCTGAAAAGGCGCATCAAGCGCTTCGCGCTGGACAACGAACTCGATCACCTGCCCATGGGCGACATCGTCTCGGTTGCACTGGACGAATGGCTCACCACCCGCGGCTTCTGACACGCCGTACGGCACAGGGGGCGGCCGCCAGCTCGCTGAGTGCGCGGCCGCCCCTTCCGCCGACTATTCCAATAGCCCAATAGGCGGCTAACTAGCCGCCTAGCCAGACTGATCGGAGCAGCCTTCGTGCCCGACCTCTCCCACCACGCCCGTCGGCTACGCGACATGGCCGACACACTCGAAGCCCAGTCCGAGCCCGCCGACGATCCACTCGCCCCTCATCCAGACACTCTCGCGGTCATCGGCAACCGCAACATCAAACGCGGACAGCTCAACTACGCCGTCCCCGACATCCTGCAACTCCAGCGACGAATCCGCCGCTACAACGCCGACCACGACGTTCCCCACGGCGACATCGTCGTCCTGGCCCTCGACACCTGGCTTCGTGCAAAGGGCTACCCACCCGACCTCACCCGGCCCCAGGCAAAGGCGCAATGAGTAGGGCGCCAGACCAATGGTTAGGTTTGGAGGGCGGCGAGCAGATCGCCAATTTGCCCTGCTTCATCCATGAGGCCGAGGTCTTCGAACATGCGCTCCGCGCGCACGAAGTAGGTGACGGCCTGGTCTCTGTCACCCGACGTGGTCAATGCCATGCCGATACCGCACAACGCATGGGCGTGGAGGTTGCGGGCGTTGGCTTGCTTGCAGGCCGCTTCTGCCTGCAAGCAGTAGGCGATCTGTTGCTGTGGTGAGAGGTCGTCCAGCTGAGTACAGGTCAGTAGAATCGCCGCCTCAACGAGCGGGCTCCCCACGGCACGGCTGGCCTCGACGGCGCGTTGGCAAGCAGCCTGTGCCGCCTCAGGCCGTCCCGAGGCTTGCAGCGCGAAAGCCGCCGCGCACAGTGCATTCGCTTCATTCGTGGGGTCGCCGAGACGTTGAAAAAGGGAGGCGGCCTCTTCTGCTGTTGCACACGCCTCTGCGTGGTTCTCGAGCTCCTGATGGTCCAGGGAAAGGTTGTTCAGCACTGCGGCCTGTTCGCGCAGATCTCCTACGGCTCGCTGGATGGCGAGAGCCTCTTGGTGGATTAGCAATGCCTCTGCAGGTTTCCCGGAGTCGTGCAGGGCAGAGCCCTTCCCATTGAGTGCCTTACCCCGTTCGTTGTGATCGTCGAGTGAAGCAAAAAGTGCGAGGGCCCGCTCGTAGGCGGCGAGAGCTTCGGCGTAGCGTGAGGCACCGTTCAGTGCGATGCCGAGGTTGTTCCATGCGCCTGCCTCTGCGGCGATTGCTCCTGCCTGGTGGGCGATGGCGCAGGCGGTCGTTGTGACGGCGATCAGGTCGTCGAAGTACCCACGCCAGACGAGGTAGTCGTAGAGGACCACCGGAAGCTTGATGGCGATGTCTTGCTGCGCGACCTCGGCGGCCGCCCTTCCGGGACTTCGCCAGAACCGGGGCGTACCGCCGCACCCAGGTGCGATCCCCTCAAGCCGCTACGCCCGTCTCGCTCCATTCTGCTCCCGGGCGGCGTCGAACAGGGAGGTCAGAGTGGGACTTCCCGCGAGGCTGCCCAGCAGGGCGTGAAGCGAGTCTCGTTCCGTGGCACCCAGGTCTGCGAGGACTTCACCGTCGAGATCGACGAGTGTGCGGTTGAGGTCGGCAAGAACCTTGCGGCCTTCGGCGGTGATGTCCACGGCGTAGCGTCGACGATCCTGTGGATCTCGCGTCCGCTCGGCGTATCCGGTGCGCTCCAGGTCGTCGAGACTCGTCACCATCGTCGCCGGGTCGATGCGCAGGAATGAACCAAGTGCCAGTTGCGGCATGGCGCCGTTGTCCGCAAGAGCTTGCAAGACGCTGTAGTGCCGCACTCGCAGACCGGTCCCGCCGATACCGTCCTCAGCGATCCTGAACGCCACCTGCCCGAGCTTGATCAGCAGACAGATGGTGTGTTCGGCCACTGTCCCTGGTACCAGCGGAGCCTCGGACATCGTTTATCCCGCCCATGGTTAGTCATACGTATGGTCCTGTCCATCGTACGAGAAAGCCCGAGGCGGCGGACCGCTGCAGGCCGACGGGATGCCCCACTGTCCGTCGGCTTACTGCGCCGGCGCGTCTGGGCGATCAGCCGACGATGGCCCGACCGAAGATCTGCCGAGCTATGACCCACTTCTGGATCTCATTGGTGCCCTCGTAGATCTCACCGATTTTGCTGTCCCGGTAGATCGCCTCGACGGGGCCGGGGCTGCCGTCGGCACCCAGTTCGCGCGCGAAGCCGAGGCCTCCGAAGGCTTGGACGGCGTCGCGTGCCATGTCCACGGACAGCTTGGTGGCGTAGTACTTCGCCATCGCGGCCTCGGGCTCCGGGGACGGGTCACCAGCGTCCAGACGCAGGGCGGCCTTGGTGCAGAGGGTGCGGGCGTTCTCGATCTCGGTGGCCCGTTCGGCGAGCAGGAACTGCCAGTGCTGGTTGGCAGCCACCGGCTTGCCGAAGGCGTGTCGCGTCGACAGGTGGGCCACGGTGTGATCGAAGGCGGCCTGCGCCATACCGACCCCGGCAGCCGCGATGCCGATCCGGCCATAGGTCAGAGTCGACAGTGCATGGCGCAGGCCGTGCCCTTCGGCGCCACCAAGGAGGTCGTCGTCGGAAAGCTCCACTCCCGTGAATCGGATGTCCGCGGTGAGCTGACCGCGGTTTCCCATCTTGCGGTCGGGAAGGCCGACTTCCACTCCGGGAAGTGCTGTGTCGACGATGAACATGCTCAGCCGGGTGCCGGTGCGGGCGAGAACCACCACGAACCCGGCGACGGGCGAGTTGGAGATCCACCGTTTGTGGCCGTTCAGCACCCAGCCGGCCTCGGTGCGTATCGCCTCGGTCTGTACCGCTTGCGGGGACAGGTCGCTGGAGGCATCCGGCTCAGTGGTGGCGAAGGCACCGACCACTGAGCCTTCCGCGACCTTTCGCAGCCATCGCTGCTGTTGCTCCTCGGTGCCCTGCCGCAGGGCGTTGCCCGCCAGGATGCAGTGCACATCGAAGACGGCCGCGACGCTGCTCGAGTAGTAAGCCAGTTCCTCGATGGCCGCGGCGGTGGCGGTCGCCGGGTGGGTCAGGCCATCGCCGCCGACCTCGCTGGGGAAGGGGATTCGGAAGACCCCCGCCGACGCAACCCCATCAAAAACATGCCGGGGGAAGCCGTCCGTGCGCTCGTCGCCACCGGCGATCGCCACGGCGTGCGGAGCCACTTCGCGTTCTGCGATCCGGCGCACGGCAGCGCGAACGGACTGTGTCTCTTTGGGGGCGAGGAGCTCGTGGTAGAGCCGGTCGATCTGGCGTGTGGGAGTCGAAGTCATATGGGGAAGATATCATTAGCATCGCGTATCATTAGTCCGGCAATCTATTTTGGAGGTTCAGCCATGACTCAGACGCTGGCCGGCAAGACCATCCTGATGTCGGGAGGCAGCCGCGGCATCGGACTCGCCATCGCTCTGCGCGCGGCCCGCGACGGTGCGAACGTGGTGTTGCTCGCCAAGACCGCCGTGCCGCATCCGAAGCTCGAAGGCACGGTCCACACCGCCGTTGACGAGATTGAGCGCGCGGGCGGCAAGGGGCTGGCCGTCGTCGGTGACGTCCGCGACGAGGACGATGTGCGCACCGCTGTCGACGCGGCGGTCAGCGCCTTCGGTGGCATCGACATCGTGGTGAACAACGCCAGCGCGATCGACCTGTCGTCGTCGGAGCAGCTGGAGATGAAGCGGTACGACCTGATGCAGGACATCAACACGCGTGGCACGTTCCTGCTGAGCAAGGCCGCTATCCCGCACCTGCGCAAGGCGGGCAACCCGCACATCCTCACGCTCTCCCCGCCGTTGAACCTCGCGCCGCACTGGGTGGGGAAGCATCTCGGTTACACGCTGTCGAAGTACGGCATGAGTCTGTGCACCATCGGGCTCGCCGAGGAGCTCGCCGCCGACGGCATCGCCGCCAACTCGCTATGGCCGCGGACCCTGATCAACACAGCCGCCGTGCGCAATGTGGTCGGCGGCGCCGGACAAGCCCGTAGTCCGCGGATCATGGCTGACGCCGCGTACGCCATCGTCACGCGTGACGCGCGGAAGTGCACCGCCAACCTGTTCATCGACGACGAGGTCCTCTCGGACGAGGGCGTCACCGACCTGTCCGCCTACAGCCCTGCCGGCTTTGAGGGTGATCTCGCGCTCGACATATTCGTCGATCCGGCCTGATCCCGCGCCGCTCAGCACATGAACGCGAGGGCGTTCTCAAGGACCTCGTCGGCGAGCTTCGAGCCGAAGGCGACGCGGGACAGTTGCAGCGACCCTGCCATCATCGCGAAGAGCCCGAGGGCCTTGCCGCGTGCGGGCTTGGGATCTTCGGGTGCCAGATGGCCAACGATCTCGCCCACGATGGCCCGCGCGCCGTCGCTGCCGACCCCAAGTGACCGCGCCCGGGCAGTGGCCGACTCCTCGAGCAGCGCGACGGAAACATCCGACGCCGCGCTGGTCCCGGCGCCACCGACACCGTCCCCTCTGGAGCGCCAGCCGACGTACCGCGCCACAGAATCCTCCGCTCATTCCGCCAGGCCATCGCCTTGCACCCCACTACACACCTATTGCCTGCCAAAGGTCGGGGCTCTGGGAGATGCGACGTCCGAGGCGGTCCGGGCCACGCCGGACGAGCCTGCCATGACCGCGGTGGCCAACCTCACGCACGCCTTCCTGCGGCGGACCATCGACGACCCCCTGCACCGTGAGCTGATGGCACAGGCACCCGCGGTCCTGGGCGAGCAGTACCGGCACATCAACGAAACCGTCGCCCAACCGCCGATCGAACGGCTCCTGACCGTTTTGGCCGAACGCGGCGACCTGCAACCGGATGTGCCCGTCGCCACCGTCGCCCGGCTGCTCTTGGCAGGCCTGTGCGAGGGCAACCAGATCATCGCCGCCGCGGCGGATCGGGAAGATGCCCTGGCCAGGACGTTCCGCGCGATCACCCTGCTGATGTCGGGCCTGGCCGCCGACGACATCAGCGCCCGCGGTTGACCTGACCGGGCCCCGTCGACGGCGCCGACGCTGAGCGGCCCTCGTTGGCCGACATGCCCCGTCGCTACCGTGCCGCCTCGTCCTCGATGTCGCGGACCAGGTCGATGGCCCGGCCCAAGGTCGCGAGTCGGGCGGCGAGGGTCTCGCCGGCGGGATAGAAGCGAACGGTGTCGACACCGGTGTCGCGCCACACGCGCAGCCGCTGGCGCACCATGTCCTCGGTTCCGATCAGCGTGGTCGCCAGCACCATCTCGTCGGTGACCAGGCCGGCCGCGCCGTCCCGGTCCCCCGCCTGCCAACGTGTCCGGACCTCGGCCGCCACCTCGGCCCAACCCTGGCGGCTGTAGGCGTTGTTGTAGAAGTTCGTGGTCGCCGAGCCCATGCCGCCGAGGCTAAAGGCAAGCTCCTTCTTGCGCCCGGCGACCATTGTGCGCAGCGCGTCCTCGTCTTCGGCGAAGGCGACCTCGGCGCCCTGGCAGATGTCCAGGTCCGAGCAGCTGCGACCAGCGGCAGCCAGGCCCTGGTCCAGGTGGTCGAAGTACGCCTCCTTGGCGCCCTCGGGTACGAAACTGGTGCCCAGCCAGCCGTCCGCGATCTCACCGGTCAGGTGCAGCATCTTCGGGGAGAGGGTCGCCAGGTAGACCGGGATGTCGTACTCGGCGCGCATCGACAGCCGCATGGGCTTGGCTTCCCCGCCCGGCAGGGGGATCTGGAACTCCCGCCCGGAGTAGGCGACTTTCTCCCCCGACGCGGCCCGCCGCACGATCTCGACGGTCTCTCGCATCCGTGACAGCGGACGGTCGAAGGGCACTCCGTGCAGTCCTTCGATCACCTGCGGCCCGGAGGGTCCCAGTCCGAGAAGGAAGCGCCCGTCGGAAATCCGGGACAGCGTGATCGCGGCGCGGGCGATGGCCATCGGCGTGCGGGTGCCGAGCTGGATGATTCCCGATCCGAGCAGCATGCGCTCGGTCCTCGCGGCGAGGTAGCCCAGCGGCGAGGGCGCCTCGGAGCCCCACGCCTCCGCCACCCAGCAGATGTCCAGACCGAGATTCTCCGCCTCGGTGACGTAGTCGACGATCTCCCGCCAATTGGCCCCGGAGGCTTCGATCGTGGTGGAGGTACGCATCAGTGACTCGCCTCCCCCGAGGTCCGGGTGCTCTCGGCCAGCTTCTTGATCCCCTCGATGGTGGCGATCATGTTGGACTCGAACTCCCGCATGCGCACGAAGACGATCTTCTGCTCCTTCTCCGGCATGCGGTCGATGGCGAAGGACAGGCCGGAACGGGCAGGCCCCATCTGCATCCATTCCCGCAGCAGCGTGCCGCCGCCCTGCGACTCCAGGGAGAACCGCCAGACCGCGGTGGGGTGTTGGGCGTCCTCGACCGCCCAGGCGAGCACTCTCAACGGCTCGTACTCGACGATGTGGGAAGTCGTGGCCCACTCCCCCAACGCCTCGTGCTTGCTCCGGCCGACGAATCGGGCTCCCAGCGCAGGGCCGCTCCGGCCGTCCAGCCATTGGACCGATTCCAGCTCGGGACTCAGACGCGGCATCAGCTCGATGTCGGACACCAGCGTCCATACCTGAGCCGGTGGGGCGGCGATCCAGGTGTGCACCTCGACCGTCGGCTTGTCCGCATAGCGGGCGCCCGTCCACTCCATCGTCCCGCAGCCTCTCGCCAAGAACATCCAGGTGAGCTTCTGAACAGTAAAGTTGCGTAGATAGACTCACTTGTCAAGGGCGAGCGCGGGTACCGCGGAACCACTGAGTCAGCCCGCGAAACGCTCCCGCACATCCGGCCGCTCGGCCAGATGCGGTGGATAGCCGGGGCCCATCCGGGGACGGGTGTTGTCCGCGGTCATCGGCTCACCGCAGGCGGCGCAGACCACCTCGGCGTGGGTCTCCTGACCGCACACCTCGTGATGCATGGCGACCGGCGGACCCGCTTCACCGGCCAGCCAACGGTCCCCCCATCGATTCATCACCAGCAGCACGCCGTAGAAGTCGCGCCCCTTCTCGGTGAGCACGTAGTCGTAGCGAACCGGCTCCGCCTGGTACGGCCGCTTCTCCAGCAGCCCCTCCTCCACCAGCCGGCGCAGCCGGTCCGTGAGCGTGTTGCGGGCGATCCCCAGCGACTCCTGGAACGCGTCGAAGCGCCGGATCCCGTAGAACGCCTCGCGCAGCACCAAGGGCGTCCACCAGTCCCCGAGCAGGTCCATGGTCCGCGCGATCGAGCAGGGCCACTGAGCAAAGGATGTCCGCCTCATGACAGCCAGCATAGGTTCGTCCAGTCATGAGACCCAGCAGGTACAGCGAGTACGGAACCTGCGCGCGATGCCTTGTGTTCCGTAAATAACGAAGTTATGTTGCCGCCATGAAACGTGACTTGCTGGGCAGAAAGCTGGTTGTCACCGGAGCGGCACGCGGGATCGGCGAGAAGGTGGCCCGCCTGGCCGCCGCCCGAGGGGCTCGTGTGGCCCTGATCGGCCTGGAGTCCGATCGGCTGCGCGCCCTCGCCGATGATCTAGGCCCCGCCGCCTCATGGTCTGAGGCCGATGTGCGTGACGGTGCCGCCCTCCGGTCAGCGATCGATGGGGCCGCGGAGGTCATGGGCGGCGTCGACCTCGTCGTCGCCAATGCCGGCGTCGTGGCGTACGGAACGGTGCGGCAGACAGATGAGGCGTCGTTCGAGCGGGTCCTGGACGTCAATTTGAACGGGGTGTTCCGCACCCTTAAGTACGCGACGCCCCATCTGGAGCGCAGCCGGGGCCATGTACTGGTCGTGGCGTCCGCGCTCTCCTTCATGCCGCTGGCCGCGATGGCCTCGTACGGCGCGAGCAAAGCCGCGGCCGAGTTGCTCGCCCTGACCTACCGCCAGGAGGTGGCACACCTCGGGGTCACGGTCGGCCTCGTGCACCCCTCCTGGATCGACACGGACCTCGTCCGGGGGGCCGAGGCAGACCTCCCCTCGTTCCAGGGGCTGCGCCGACGGCTGCCCTATCCGGGCAATGTCACCACCAGCGCCGACCGGGCTGCCGCTGCGATCGTCGACGGGCTCGTGCGCCGACGCAGCCGCGTGTACGTCCCGCGCGCCGTCGCCGTGGCCAACTGGGCCAAGGGAGCACTGAACTCGCCGCTGACCTGGCCCTGGGCTCGGCGTTTCGCGGCCCGCGCGGTTCCGTCCCTGGAACGGGAGGTCGAGGCATTGGGGAGGCATGACCAACTCACGCCGGGTACCAACAGCCCCACCGTGGAGACCAGGTCGCCCTAGCGTGGAGCGCAAGGGGCGGCACCCGGCCGCCCCCCTTCTCACAGGCCTTGGATGATGGATTCGTACAAGCGCACGCCAGCCTCGTGCGAGGCCTCGGCACGTTCACGCCTGTCACCCAAGCCGACAGAGAAGTTCACACCCATCGGTAGAAGCACCTGCATCACCGCGTCGTCGAACTCGACGAAGTGCTCGGCCAGTTCAAGGGTGATGTAGCCGTGTACAAAGCTCCACAACTGAGCGGCTATGACCTCGGGTCGCTGCCGCCGGCCCCTGCCGGAGCGCACGAACCGTTCACACGCCGCGGCGACATGGGCGTGGGCTTCTCGAAATCCCGGTGAGCGCCCACTCAGGCGAAGGTCCGCGTCCGACAGCGGCCGGTATGTCGCGCGAGTGGACAGGCCGAACATCAGGTCGTAGAGGTGAGGGTTCTCGTGGGCCATTCGACGACACGTCAAGGCCATGGCGAAGAGTTCCGCGATCGGATCCTCAGTCATCGGCACCTGGGCAAAAGCTCTACCCAGTTCCTTGAACCCATGGTCGGCAACGGCGCTCATCAGCTCAGGGATCCCGCCGAAGTGGCTGTAGACCACCATGGTCGACAGTCCGCTCGCGGAAGCCACCGTGCGCGCCTTGATGGCCGACGGCCCCTGCTCGGCCAGCAGACCGATGGCCGCCTGGACAAGTCGCTCCTGCGCGTCTTCGACCCTCGCCCGCCCTGCCATGTCTCGCCTGCCTCCACCGTTGACACATTCAAAATAACTTGGTTATCTAACTCTTCACGGCAATGTTACACATTGTGGGCGACATGTCGTCACGGACACGGCGTACGTCTCTGGACACGTCGTCACGCGCTGCCCAGTCTCATGCCGCCTGCGCGGACACAACCCCCCGGGGCGAACACGACCCCATCACTGCCACACGCGGCCGCAACTGTCCCCACGCACTTTCCCACCCCTCCATGAACTCAGCACGGGAGCAGACTTCATGCCGTACAAAGACAAGGGCCATCTCAAGATCGAGGACCGAGGAGCCGTCCTGGTCGTCCGTGTCGACGGTGGCCCGCACCAGGAGTTCGGCCTCGACATCTCCACCCAGCTGGACAAACTGGTGGACCGGGCCGACCGCAATCCGAACATTCGTGCCGTCGTCTTCACCGGGGCGCATCCCGAACGGTTCGTCAGCCATGCCGCGGTCCGATGGCTTCAAGAAGAGGGCGCAGCCAGCCCTACCGTCGGCCGCCGTGGAGCCGCCGCCGTCGTGCGCATGGCAAAGCACGTGGACCGATCTCGTCTCCTGGGCACCTTGATGCGCAAGACTCCGATGCGAGGTGCCCTCCAACTGGAGCGCCTGCACACGACGTTCCTCCGGATGAACCGCAGCGGTGTCCTCTTCGTCGCTGCCCTCAACGGTTCGGCTCTCGGCCTCGGCGCGGAGTTCGCCTGGGCATGCGATCTGCGGGTCATGGCTGACGGAGACTTCTTCATCGGCCAGCCAGAAGTCCTCCTCGGCATCATTCCCGGCGGAGGCGGCACCCAGCGGTTGACTCGCCTGATCGGTACCCACCCGGCCTTGGCAGCGATCCTCGAAGGCAAGCCCTTCACACCTGCGGAGGCTCTCGCCAATGGAGCGGTCGACCAGGTCGTTCCGCAGGACAAGGTGGTCACACAGGCGATAGAACTCGCGGAACGCCTCGGCAAGCGATCGAAGGGATCGGTCGCGGCTGCCAAGAGGTCGGTGTACTTCGGCGGCTCCATGTCACTGGAGGACGGTCTGCACGTCGAACGCGCCGAGTTCTTCACCAGGGTGATGTCGCAGGAAGGTCAGGAATTGATGCTCGGCTACCTGAATGCGACAGACGTGACCGGCGAACTCCCGCTCTACAGGCCTGACACCTACACGCAGGCGCTCGCCTCGGGCAGCGTGCCCGGGCGCCGCTCGACGAATGAACGGTGACTCGACATGACAGCACCACAGCCCTTCATCCGGCACAACGTCACCTTCCCCTCCGGCGACAGTACCTGCGCCGGCTGGCTCTACCTGCCCACAGGTGTCACCTCCCCGCCCGTCGTCGTTCTCGGACACGGCCTGGGCGCCACCCGCGAGATGCGCCTCGACGCCTTCGCCGAGCGTTTCGCACAGGCCGGCATCGCCTCCCTTGCCTTCACGTACCGACACTTCGGGGACAGCGGCGGCCACCCTCGCCAGCTCCTGTCGATCAAGCGCCAGCTGGCCGACTGGGACTCCGCCCTCGCCTACGTCAAGACACGCCATGATGTCGACCGCGCACGCGTCGCGGTGTGGGGCAGCTCCTTCGGCGGCGGCCACGCCATCACGGTGGCCTCTCGACATCCGGAACTACGCGCGGCCGTGGCCCAGTGCCCGTTCACCGACGGTCTCGCCTCCGCGCTCGCGCTCGGCCCGGTCGCCTCGCTCAGAATGACCCCCGTACTTGCCCGGGATCTGACAGCCAGAGTGCGTGGTAAGGCACCCGCGATGGTTCCCATCGCCGCCGCCCCTGGCTCCCCGGCCCTCATGAACGCTCCGGACGCCCTCCCCGGATACCAGGCGCTGCAGCCACCCGGGAAGACGTTCCGCAACGAGGTCGCGGCACGCGTGATCCCGACCATCGCCGGCTACCGGCCCGGGCGGGCCGCGAAGAAGGTCGCCATGCCGATCCTCTTCTGCGTCAGCAACACCGACTCCGTCACCCCTCCCGCCCAGACTCTGCGGTACGCGCGCACCGCGCCCCAGGGAGAGATCAAGCGGTACGACGCCGGTCACTTCGACTTCTACACCGGCGAGACGTTCGAGGAACTGGTACGCGACCAGATCGAGTTCCTCGCCCGCCAGCTGCACCCGGCACCCGCCGCATCGACGACTTGACCGGATCGCATCACACCGAGACAGGTATGCCCGCCATGAATTTCGCTTCTCTGCCCGATCGCCGAGCCGAGGTCGACCCCCAGGGGGCCGCGGTCTCGGACGGGCGGCAGTCCCTCACCAACGCCCAGCTATTGAGCCGCGTCCGACGGACAGCACGTCAGCTCCACGATCTCGGAATCGGTCCCGGTGACGTCGTCGCCCTCAAGCTGACGAACCGCGTCGAGTTCGTCCTTCTGCTGTTCGCCGCCTGGCGGCTCGGCGCCACCATCACGCCGGTCAACCCGAGCATGACCGATGTCGAAGTGGTCCGGCAGCTCAAGGACTCCGGTGCGCGCCTGCTCGTGGTCGAGGACGGTTCGGAAACCACGGCAGGCCTGGCCACACTCACCGTCGGTGAACTGCGCGAACATCAGGCGCCGGAGTGGGATCATGCACCGCGTCTGGACTCGTCCGCGCTGGCTCTCCTCATCTACACCAGCGGCACGACCGGGGTACCCAAGGGCGTAATGCTCGACCACGCCAACATCGACGCCATGGTGGAGATGGGACGCCAGGCTCTCGAGCTGGGGCCGAGCGACCGCTGCCTGCTGATCCTGCCGCTCTTCCACGTGAACGGCATCGTGGTCAGCATCCTGACGCCGCTTCTTGCCGGCGCCAGTGTCGTCATCGCGGGCCGCCGGTTCGACCCCCACCACTTCTTCGACCTCGTCGAACAGGAGCGCCCCACCTTCTTCAGCGCCGTCCCGACGATCTACAGCATGCTCGCAGCACTCCCTGACGACGTTCGGCCCGACACATCGTCGGTGAGGTTCGCGGTCTGCGGCGCCGCACCTGCCTCCGACGAGTTGCTGACCCGGTTCGAGGCCCGGTACGGGTTTCCCCTCGTCGAGGGGTACGGGCTCTCCGAAGGAACCTGCGGCTCCACCATCAACCCCGTCGGGGGACCCCGTCGCGCAGGAACCGTGGGGCTTCCCTTCCCCGGCCAGGAGATCCGGATCCTCGACGCCGACGGTACGGAGGTGGCGCCGGGCACGGACGGTGAGGTCGTCGTGAGGGGCCCCAACGTCATGCGTGGCTATCTCGGCCGCCCGGACGAAACGGCCCGGGTCGTCGTCGACGGCTGGTTGCACACGGGCGACGTGGGTCACGTCGACGCCGAGGGCTATCTGACCCTGGTCGGGCGCTCGAAAGACATGATCATCCGTGGTGGGGAGAACATCTACCCCAAGGAGATCGAGGACGTGCTCGCGAGCGACCCGTCGGTCCTCGAGGCCGCAGTGATCGGCGTACCCGACGAGAAGTGGGGCGAGGTGGTGGTCGCCTACGTTCAGCCCCGGCCTGGTTCGACCGTCGACGCCGCGGCGCTCAAAGCGCTTTGCGCGCGCAGCCTGACCGGCTTCAAGCGCCCGGCCTCATACGTCGTGGTGGAAGCCATCCCGAAGAACGCGGTAGGCAAGATCGACAAAGGCTCCTTGCGGGCAGGCCACACTGCCGTCCCTGCAGGGTCCTGATCAGCACAGTTGAGGTTATGAGCCGCACCTGTCCGACCGCATCGGCGGCGCTCCCGTTGTCACAGTCGGCATGGCCCTGAACACGGCGGGCCTGGGGCTCTGGGCGCTGGCCGTCGAGCCGCAGGTGTCGTACACCTCGCTTCTGCCGGCGCTGATCGTCTGCGGAATCGGCATGGGTGTGTTCTTCGCTCCCAGCGCGAACCTCGTCATGAGCACGGTCCGCCCGGAGGAGCAGGGCAGAGCCTCCGGTGCCAACAACGCGATCCGCGAGGTCGGCGGTGCCATGGGCGTCGCATCGCTGGCGGCGGTGTTCTCCGCGCAGGGCGGCTACGAATCGGCCTCACTGGTCGTGGACGGGCTGGTGCCGGCGCTCTGGGTCGGTGCCGGTGCGGTCGGCCCGGCGGCGGCCCTGGCTCTCCTGATGCCCCGGCGGCACGGGGCTGACGGCCCAGCTGCCGGCCTTGCCACGGAAGACGCTCCGGCCGGCGCATCGGTCGCAATCTGAGCTCCACGCCGGGGGGTGGCCCAGCCTGTTGCAGCTGGGCCACCCCCCGGCGCTCCCGTCCTTCACGCTTCAAGCTCATTCGCCGCGCGCGGGGGCATCGCACCGTGGTCGAAGCCCCTCCGACGACTTGCCCATGCGGCCAGTGCGCACCCTCCGGAGGGACGCAATGTCCGTCACCGCGACGGCGTCAGCGGTTCGTCTCTCCGGCCAGGAACGGGCGCAAGTGCGCCAACAGCGCCTCCGGCTGCTCTTCCGGGATGAAGTGACCGCATTCCGGGATCTCGGCACCCGTGACGTCATCCGCGTAGTCGCGCCAGATCTCCAGCGTCGGCAAGCGGGCCGGCAGCCCCGCGGCACCCCACAAGGCCAGCATCGGCATGGCGAGGCGGCGCTCCGCGGACGCGTCGATGTCGTCCAGCGCAATGTCCTGCTCCATGGCCCGGTAATCGTCGAAACTCGCGCGCATGGCACCCGGACGGGAGAAGGCGCGGACGTACCCGTCGACTGCATCGGGTGTCAGTCCGTGGCGGTTGTAGGTCCACCGCTCGAAGAAGTACTCGAGATACCCCCGCATGTCATGCCCCACCAGCCGCTCGGGCAGATCGGGCTGCATCTGGAACAGCCAGTGCCAGTACCCGGAGGCAAGCGAGGCGTCCAGGCGGCGGAACATCTCCCGGGTGGGCACGATGTCGAGCACGGCCAGCCGTTCCACCTGCTCCGGGCGGTCCAGCGCCCAGCGGTGCCCCACCCGCGCGCCGCGGTCGTGCCCCACGACCGCGGCCTTCTCGAAGCCGAGGACTTCGACGAGGCCGGCGATGTCGGCGGCCATCCGCCGTTTGTCGTAGCCGGTGGTGGGTTTGTCGCTCAGGCCGTAGCCGCGCAGGTCGGGTGCCACGACGGTGTGGTCGGCAGCGAGATCCGCCAGCACCGGCCGCCAGCAGTCGGAGGTCTGCGGCCAGCCGTGGAGCAGGACGAGCAGAGGGCCGGAGCCCGCGCGGAGGTAGTGCAGACGGACCCCGTCCACCTGACTCACTCCGGTCGCCACTGTCGGCTGCCCCATGGATCCGCCTCCTTCGCACGCACTAACCCTCTTAGATGGTTAAGCTAACGTGCAGAATAGGGACGTGGCAACGGACGGTATGTGGATCTGGGACGGCGGGCGGGTCTGCCTGGACCTCGTCAACACCCTGCGCGACCGTTGGCGGACATCGCCGACGGAGACACTCCGGAGTTCAGGCGACCTGGTCCTCTGGCTTCACGAGGCCGGGCTGCTCGCACCGGACCCCCCGCACCCCGCCACTGCCGCCACCCTGGCGTCGGGCCGCCGACTGCGCGAGGTCGTCGACCGGGCCGTGCTGGCGGGCGCCGACGGCCGTCTGCCGGCAGCCGACGACATCATGATGCTCAACCGATCAGCAGCGGAGGCCCCGCGCCCCGCCCTGCAGATCACCGTCACGGACGGACGCCTGGAGCCTGCCGGCACCGCGAAGCTGGCCACCGACCCCGCGGTCGCCTTGGCGCTCGTCGCTCAGGATGCCGTCGATCTACTTCTGTCCGCCGAGATCCGGCGCGTACGCGTCTGCGGCGCGGACACCTGCGCCCTGCGCTTCTTGGACCGCTCCCCTGCCCACAACCGCCGCTGGTGCTCCATGGCGCGCTGCGGCAACCGCACCAAGGTCCGCCTCCACCAGGCCCGGGCCAGAGGGAGCGAGCACACCCCGAGAGGCTGAGGCCCTCCGCCCGGCACCCTCGTCTACAGCCAGCGACGTCGCGCCGATCGCCCGACGCAACCGCGTTCAGCTCACTCGGCGGCCTTCATGCGAAAAGCGGGCCCAGGAACGCTCTCGATGTCTTCCTCCCGCACGGAGTGGCCTTGTTCGCAGCGGACGTGGACGTTGACGTGCGCGCCGCACCCACGGTGCCGCGTCAGCACGGCCGGCCCCTCCGGATCGGCGCGATACCGGTCGCCCCACTGCAGGAGCCCCATCACGGCCGGCACGAGATCCATGCCCTTCGGGGTGATCACGTACTTCGGCCGGCTCCGCGCACCCGGCTCCTTGTAGGTCTCGGTGGCCAGGATCCCTTCCTCCACCAGCATCCGGAGTCGCGCCGCGAGCAGGTTGCGAGGACAGCCCAGGACGCGTTCGAAGTCACCGAAGCGGGACGAGCCGTACCAGACCTCGCGGAGGATCAGGATCGTCCACTTCTCCCCCACGACCTCAAGGGTCCGCGCGATCGAGCAGTTCGACATGTCCCGGTCGAGACGGGGGTCCATGCCGGAGTCCTGAAGAGCTTCGGTCCACACATCCATGGGGTGATACTAACCTCGCCTAAGTTTACTTTCCTATACCCAGCAAGTAGCGTCACAACTGGCACATCAACCCGGCCGCGCACGCGAAGCGGGGCCTCCCAGAAAGGCGGCCGGCATGAAGGCATTCGTCGTCGCGAAGTACGGCAAGAACGGCGCCCGCGCCGCACAGGTACCCGAGCCCACCGTCGGGGACCGCGACGTCCTGGTCAGAGTGAGCGCCGCCAGCATCAACCCGCTGGACAAGATGGTCCGCAACGGAGAGTTCAAGCAACTCCTGAAGTACAGGCTTCCGTTCACCCTCGGCCACGACGTGTCCGGCGTCGTGACGCGTGTCGGTTCCGCCGTACGCGGCTTCGAAGTGGGGGACGAGGTCTACGCCCGTCCCCGCGACCTGCGGATCGGCAGTTTCGCGGAGTTCATCGCGATCGACCAGGACGACGTCTCGCCCAAGCCGGCCTCACTCACCTTTGAAGAGGCAGCCGCAGTACCGCTGGTGGCCCTGGCTGCCTGGCAGATCCTCGTCGACCGCGCCCGCGTGCAGCCGGGCCAGAAGGTACTCATCCACGCCGGTGCCGGTGGCCTCGGATCGACGGTCATCCAGCTCGCCAAGCACCTCGGCGCCACAGTGGCGACGACGACTGGCACCGACACCGAGAAGCTGGTCAGGAGCCTCGGCGCCGACGTCGTCGTCGACTACACCAAGGAAGACTTCTCCAAGGTGCTGTCCGGCTACGACCTGGTGCTGGACTCCCTGGGCGGGACAAACCTCGAGAAGTCCCTGACGGTGCTGAGGCCCGGCGGTCTGGCCATCGGTGTCGTCGGCCCGCCGGACGCCGGGTTCGCCAAGCAGCTCGGCGCCCCCTCGTTCATGGGCCTGGTGATGAACACGCTCAGCCGCAAGGTCCGCAAGCAGGCCAAGGCGCTGGGCGTGCGCTACCAGTTCCTCTTCATGCAGGCCGACGGCTCCCAGCTGCGCAAGCTCAGCGCCCTCTACGACAGCGGGAAGCTCCGCCCGGTCGTCGACAGGACCTTCCCGTTCGACCAGACGCTCGAGGCGATGGCGTACGTCGAGCAGGGCCGCACCAAGGCCGGCAAGGTCGTGGTCTCGATGGTGCCCGACGGCGACTGACGTCAGGCCGGGCCACATCGCCGACCCGAGCCGTGGTCAATACCTCGCATCCGTTGCGCGTCAGGGTTGGTCACGGCTCAGAACCGCCACTCCTATGCGAGCCCGCCGAGGCGAACAGACGCAGATGTCGCCGTGCGAGGCGAAACCCCCTTACGGCTCGCGGTCATCGACGCTCATGACGGACACGGCCTGACAGGCCTGCATCGACGACGCGCCGGCGCCGTGGACATCACCGCATCCCCCGCGGCACGACCGGCACGTGACGCAAGACGATCTCCTGCGCACGGTGGAATCTCTCAGAACGACAGCGTCCGGCCACCGTGCGAGGCACGTTGCCAGTTGGGATTGCGGTCCTTGTCGACCAGGGCCGCACGGACGCCCTCCAGGAAGTCCGGCGTGCGGATGGTCGTGCGGGTGAGGGCGAGCTCGATGGCGAGGCACTCGCGCAACGTGTACTGCCTCCCCCGGGCGAGCAAGGCGTGAGTGATCTCCAGGCTCTGCGGCGAGGCCGTCTCCAGGGCGGCCAGCGCTGCTGCGGCCCAGGGGGTGTCGAGGTGGTGCAGGCGTTTCTCGACCTCGCCGAGGGTCGGCGCACCGAACGCCCAGTCCACGCCGCCGCGTACGTCCGCCAGCCTGCTCTCCGTCACCGGGGAACGGTCGGCGAGACGGTTCAGGACGACGTCCACCGGGTCACCGGGGCTGTCGGCCAAAGCGTCCGCGACTGCGGCGAGCCGGTCGCTGGGGACGAAGTGTGTGGCCAGCCCCGTGTACAGGGCGTCGGCCGCGTCGAGCCGGTGCCCGGTCAGTCCCAGGTACATGCCGATCGCGCCGGGCAGCCTCGGCAGAAAGTAGCTGGCCCCGATGTCCGGGAAGAACCCGATCCCGGTCTCGGGCATCGCCAGCACCGCGCTCTCGGTGACGACGCGGAAGCCGCCGTGGACGGAAAGCCCCAGACCGCCACCCATACAGAGGCCGTCGACGAGCGCCACGATCGGGACGGGATACTCGGCGATTCGGGCGTTGAGCCGGTATTCGGAGGCGAAGAACCCTTCACTGGCCGCGGCATCCCCGGCAAGGCTGTGCTCTCGGATCGTGCGGATGTCTCCGCCGGCGCAGAACGCCTTCGTGCTGGTGCTGGCGAGCACCACAGCGGACAGGCGGGTGTGCTCCCATGCAGCGAGTGCGCCGTCGATGGCGGCGACCATGCTCGTCGTCAGGGCGTTGAGCGCCTTGGGCCGGTTCAGCAGGATCCGGCCCACGCCTCGGTGCACGTCGGTGAGAACCTCGACCGCAGCGGTATCAGTCATGGCTCGTCATCTCGCACTCCGCGTGGACCTGGCCGTCGTGGCCATCACGGTTCCTCACTCGCCGGGTGTCAGGCGTAGATCTGGGCGTAGAGATCCTGGATCTCGTCCGCGGTGGGTACGACGGGGTTGTTGGCGGGGGACCCGGACGCGAGCGCCTGCTCGGCCATGAGGGGCGACAGGCGGAACCACTCGTCCTTGTCGATGCCGTGGGCTCTTGGGGTGGGCACCTCAAGATCCTGGCACAGGGCTCGGAGCGCCTCCACGAGCCTATCGGCGGCCAGGGCGTCGCTGTCGCCGTCGGTGGCGGCTCCGAGTGCACGGGCGCAGTCGGCGTACCGGCTCTCGGCGGCGGGCACGGAAAAAGCGGTCACCGCGGGGAAGAGCATCGCGTTCGACAGACCGTGGGCAACGTGGAAGTGAGCGCCGATCGGACGGCTCATGCCGTGCACGAGCGCCACGCTGGAGTTGGAGAAGGCGATGCCGGCCTGGGTCGCTGCGAGCATCATCTCCTCGCGCGCCTCGATGTCTCCGCCGTCGGCGTAGACGCGGCGGAAGTGGCGCCCGATGGTCCGGATCGCGTTCAGGGCGAGGCCGTCGGAGAACGGGTTGGCCTTGCGGCTCACGTACGCCTCGACGGCATGGGTGAGCGCGTCGACACCGGTGTCGGCGGTCAGCCGGGACGGCATCGACAGGGTCAGTTCGAAGTCGACGACGGCGGCGACCGGCAGGAACGCCGGCCCCGGGCAGAGCATCTTCTCGTCCGTCGCGCTGTCGGTGATGATGGTGAACTGGGTGGCCTCCGAGCCGCTGCCCGCGGTCGTCGGGACCGCGATCACGGGAAGCGCCGGGCCGAGGCTGCTGTGCGGGGCCTTGTAGTCCCGCATCCGGCCGCCCTGGACGCCCAGCAGGCCGAGGGCCTTGGCGGTGTCCATCGGGCTGCCACCGCCGAACCCGATGACCGAGTCCGCCCCGTGTTCCCGCAGCACGGCCAGGCCCGCCTCGAGCGAGTCGGTCGTCGGATCCGGGACGGTACCGGCGAACAGGCACGGCTGTAGCCCGGCATCTCTCAGCGTCGACATCAGGCGTTCCGCCACACCCGTCCCGGCAAGGAACGCGTCCGTCACCAGCAAGGGGCGATGCAGGCCCAACCCTGCGACGACGTCACCCAGTTCGCCGACGGCACCGCCGCCGACGCGCAGGATCCGCGGGAGGGAAAGGCTGGCAACCATGGCGGCCCTTTCGGCAAGAACAGCGGAGCATGTCGCGCCCGCTGCCCCGACTGTGCGGCCCCGCACCGTGTGCAAACAACCACCAATGGCGCACACCGACTGTGCAGAAACGCAGATACGGTGGGACTGTGCATCCCCACTCCCCGGACGAGAGCCCCGCTCCACGGCCGGCCGGCTCGCCTCGCTCCATCGATCCACGCAGACTCCGCGCGGACGACCTGCGCTACCTGCTCGCGGTCTCCCGTACCGGACGCCTGGTGACAGCCGCCGACGCACTCGGGGTGGACCACACCACCGTGTCTCGCCGTGTCGCCGCGCTGGAGAAGAGCATCGGCCTGCGCCTCATCGAGCGTGGCCCGGACGGATGGACGCTGACGGAGATCGGAAGAGCCATCTCGGACAGCGCGCGCGTGATCGAGGAGGCCATCGACCGCGTCGTCGACACCGTGGAGGGCCAGGACTCGCCGTCCCTGCACGGCACGGTGCGCGTCAGCGCGCCCGACGGCTTCGGCACCGCCTTCGCCACGCCCGCCTTCGTACGGGTGCGCCGCCACCACCCCCAGCTCCAGGTCGAACTCATCACCGCGACACGGCAGCTCGCCCTGCGCCCGTCCGGTTTCGATCTCGCCGTAGTCATCGGCGTTCCCTCCAGCAGCCGCCTGGTGACCGAGCACCTCACCGACTACACGCTGGGGCTCTACGCCTGCGACGACTACCTGGCCAAGTACGGCCGGCCGAAGTCGCTGGCCGAGCTGCGCGAGCACCCGCTCATCTTCTACATCGAGTCCATGCTGCAGGTCGGCGACCTCGACATCGAGCGCCACCTTCCCGGCATGACCCCCGCCTTCTCCTCGACGAACGTCTTCGCCCAACTCGAAGCCACCCGGCAGGGAGCCGGCATCGGCGTCCTTCCGGCTTTCCTGACCCAGCGGACGCAACTGCGCCGGCTGCTCCCCGACGAGATCGACATCCGGCTCCCCATCACCCTGGCCGTCCGCCGGGAGGCGGTGACACACGCCGCCGTGCGCGCCCTGTGGGCCGCGCTACGGCAAGAGGTCGCCGAACGGGCCGATGAACTGCTTCCGGAGTGAACGCCGGCGAGATGCAGGTGCGGTGGAATCCCGCCGATCGAGCCACAGCCGCCGCCTGGTCGCGGCGGTCAGGATCAGAGCCATGGCGTAGCCGAGAACCATCCTGATGATCGCCTGGGACGGAGGCCGGCCGCGCTTCAGCGAGGCAGCAGGACGTCGACCTGCCCCCGGATGTCCTGCACGATCTCCTCGACACTCAAGCCGATGTTCACGCTCACCGCCATGCTGAGGAACATCACGGCGGACACGATGTGTGCCAGCCTCGCGGCGTCGCCCTCCGTGACCCGCTCGTCTCGACGGAGCACGGCGGCGACGGCCTCCTCGGTCTGCGCGACGATGGCGAGTGCCGCACCGTGCCGGGGCTCCTCGGGGTCGCCGAAGACCATCTCTCGCAGGTAGGTGCGTCCGTTGTCGATCTGGATGCGGTTGCACTCGACGATCGGCCGGACGATCGCCATCACCGCGTCCAGCACGCCGGGGACGGTCTCGGCGTCGGCCCGGCCCTGCTCGAGTGCTTCGATGTACTTGGCGTTCTGCACAAGCAGGAGGAGTTCGCCCTTGGTCTTGGCATAAAGGAACAGGGTCCCGGTGCCGATGTCGGCCTTGTCGGCGATCTGCTGGGTCGTGACCTCATCGACGCCGTGTTCGGCGAACAGCTCAGTGGCGGCAGCGACGATGCGGTCGAATTTCTCTTGCTTGTTCCGCTCGCGCCGTCCGACCGGCCGGGGGGCGACAGACATGGCGATGTCCTCCGGGAATAGATTCTGACTGCAGTCAGTTATGATTACGCTCGCTATCGCGTGGGCTCGAATATGGCTGTGCTCATTCTCCCATGACAGGGCGAGGAGTCATTGCTCCATCCGTGCAGAGCCACGCACTTCACATCCCCCTGGAATGAAGGAACACCCATGCCCTCCCTCGATGGAGCAGTCGTCCTCGTCACCGGCGCCAATGGCGGTATCGGCACCCACTTCGTCCACGACGCCCTGGCACGCGGCGCCGCCAAGGTCTACGCCACCGCCCGTTCCCCCCGCGCCTGGGACGACGAACGCATCGTCCCCCTGACCCTTGACGTCACCGACCGCGCGTCGATCGACGCGGCCGTCGCCGCCGCGGCGGACGTCACCGTGCTCGTCAACAACGCGGGCGCCACCCCGCCGAGCGCGAGCCTGCTGGACGTCACCGAGGCGGACATCCGGGCGAACATGGAGACGAACTTCTTCGGACCAGTCCTTCTTGCCCGCGCCTTCGCACCGATCCTCGCCGCCAAGCAGGGGTCAATCCTCATCGACGTGCACTCCGTTGCCAGCTGGTACGCCTTCGGCGGCGCCTACAGCGCGTCCAAGGCCGCACTGTGGTCGGCCACCAACTCTCTGCGCATCGAGTTCGCACCCATGGGCGTCCACGTGACGGGTGTGCACATGGGCTACGTCGACACCGAAATGGCCGCGCATGCCGACGGACCCAAGATGCTGCCGACGCAGCTGGTGACGACGGTCTACGACGCGGTCGAGGCCGGCGAGTACGAGGTCTTGGCCGACGAGTTGACCCAGGGGGTCAAGGCGGCTCTGAGCGGCCCGGTCGAGGCGCTCTACCCGGACCTGCGCGGCACGAACGCCTGAACTTGTCCTTCGGTCCCGATGTGATCTCCTGACGTCGGGACCGCGCGATCCATGGGGTTCGAACGGTTTGCCGGCATCGCGGAGGCGTGCACCGTCGTATCGGCAGTCGGCCCAAGCAGCAGTCCGATCGATCAGCAGCCCGGCACCATCGTGAGGACAGACCATCGCGGCTGTCGGGCCACCGGCGCAGGCGGTGCCAGGTGCCGCGAGTTCACCCCGGTCCGTGTCGGTGAAACTCGGACAGGCCATGCCCGGCGAGCGCTTCGTCGAGCATCATCCGGTGCAGTTCGCCCAGCGACCGCCAAGGACACTTCCCCGACACCACCCGAAGCCCTTTCGGCGTACAGGCCGCGCCACTGGGTGGTGAGCCCTGGTCAGTCGGCCTGTGCCCCGACGCGGGGCGCCGACGCGCTCGAATTCGCCGGCCCTGCCGGGGCGCCGGTCGACCACGGTACGGAAGACGTCGAACACCACACCGCGTAAGCAGCAGCCCCGATCCGTCGGTCGTCCTCGATGGTGACCGGGCTTCGCGCCATCGTTCCCCTCCCTCCATCGGGCACGCGTACGACGACCCAGATGGGACTCGCGACAAAAACGAGCACGGCCGCGGCATCTGCTGCGTTCGTGCTCGCTTCCTGGTGGGTGTCAGCCTTGCTGGTTGGCGACGCCGATGTGGTGCCCGAGACGGTATTCGAAGTCGATGCCGGCCTGTTCGGCGAGGGCCTGCGTGCCTGCGGCCCGGGTGAGGAAACCGGGGAGGGTGAGGGAGTGGGCGAACTCGCCGTACGCAGCGACCAGGTCCGCGTCCGGGGGCAGGGATGCCCGGTTGATCTGGGCTTTGGCCGAGGCGAGTGAGGTGCGGTCGAAGGAGGCGAGCCGGGCGGCGACGGTACCGACGAAGGCGTCGAGTTCGCTGTCGGGGAGGGCGCGGGTGACCCAGCCCCAGCGCTCGGCGGTGTCGGCGTCGTAGTCGTCGCTGGTGAGGATGGCTTCCAGGGCGCGGTCGCGTCCGATGGCGCGAGGGAGGCGTTCGGTGCCGCCACCGCCGGGCAGCAGTCCGCTGCCGACCTCGGGCTGTCCGAAGATCGCCTTCTCACGACTGGCGTAGCGCAGATCGAGGGCGAGGGCGAGCTCGTTCCCGCCGCCGCGGGTGCGTCCCCGGATGGCCGCGATGGTGATGTAGGGCGCTTTGGAGAGTTCCAGGACCAGATTCGTCCATGCCGGTACCGCTTCCGGGTCCTCGGGGGCGGGGAAGTCGGCGGCGGCGGCCAGGTCGAAGTGGTTGTAGAAGAAGTCGGGGGTGGCGCTGTCGAACAGCACGACCTGGATGTCCGGGTCGGTGGCCAGTTCTTGGACGATCTGGATGAGGCGCAGGACGGTCTCGCCGGTGATGAGGTTGACGGGCGGGTTGGCGAAGGTGATCTTCGCGATCTGCGGTGAGGTGCGCTCGTAGTGGATGGTGCTGTGCTCGCTCATGGCTGGCTCCGGATACGGATTCAGATGTGTGACGGGTGTCAGACGGCGACGGGGGCGCGAGGAGGGCGGGGAAGCGTGGCGCGGATGCATTGCTGAGCAGAGCCCGCGCCGCTCACTCCTCGTAGTGCGGGAGGATGTCGCCGTTCTTGACGTAGGTGAGGGCGGCGGTGACTTCGTAGGCGTGGATCGCGGAGACCTGCGGTGCCAGCCGGTCGGACAGGTCCTGGACCACGTTGCCGGTGAAGAAGGCGTCCCGTGCTGCGGTGTCGGCGAACCCGAGGCTGAGGGAGGCGTGGAAGCGCTGGTCGTGGGGGTTGTCGTGGGCGACGTCCGGGGTGTCCCAGAGCTTTTCGCTCCAGGGCAGGAACGTCTGCGTGCGCAGTTCCGTCAGCGCTCCGGTGCCGGCGAGCGCGGGGGCGAGCTGCTCGTTGACGAACTTCCGGAAGGCGCCGGCGCCGACGCCGTCCCTGCGGCGCAGGTAGATCAGCGCGCGGGCACCGACCGTCTGTCCGGGGCCTGCGACGTCGTACCAGCGGGATGAGTTCGGCGGGCCGGCGTAGAGCAGGGTGCGGCGGAACACGTTGATCTCGTCGGCGTAGGCCAGCTTCGTCTGCTTGCGCCCTTTCAGGGGTGCAAGCGCCGATTGGAAGGTGACTTCCGCGACGCCGTCGATCTTCCGGTCGGCGGGGATCGCGGTCTGGACCCCGTCGGTGGCCGGCCACCGGCCCGGGTTGTGCTCGGCGAGGTGGATCTGCCGGTACTCCTCAAGGCCCGGGGTGGCGGAGATGATCCCTGAGTGTGGGCCCTTCCAGTGGTCCATGCCGGTCTGGCGGGGCTGGTCGGTGCGCACCCACAGCAGGATCGAGGAGGTGAGAGGCTTCTTCACTTCCAGGGGTGCGACGGCCGGTGACGTGCTCATGATGTTGCCCTTCTCTTCCTGGTCAGACGGTTGTCATCGGGCCAGGAACTCGACCGCCACGGGGGCGAACTCGTCGTGGTACTGGAAGATGCCGCCGTGCCCGGAGTCGGGGTAGATGATCACCTTGCTGTCCTTGATGCGCCGGTGCAGGTCCTCCGACAGGACCGAAGGCACCATGCGGTCGTTGTCGCCGTTGGCGATCAGGGTGGGCTGCGTGATCGTCGACAGGTCGTCGGGGGCGGAGCGCCCCCACTTCTTGATCGCCTTCAGCTGCGTCTGGAAGGCCTTGGTCTTGATGTCCGCGTCGCGGTCGACGGTGCGCTCCTTGAGCCGGTTGACGAACGCGCGCGCGGCGGCCTTGCCGGTGGCATTGCGGTTGAAGAACAGGAACTCCTTGGGGTCCGAACGGGTCAACGTGGCGCGCAGGATGTCCCAGTAGGTGATTCTGGCGACCTTGTCCATGTCCTTGCCGCCCTTGGGCCCGGTGCCGGTGAGGACCAGCTTGCGGACGAGCTTGGGGTGCTTCACCACCAGGGCCTGGGCGACCATGCCGCCGAGGGAGAACGAGAAGATGTCGATCTTGTCGTACCCGAGCGCCCTGATGAAGGTGTAGGCGTCGTCGGCCATCGCCTCGACACTGTCCGGCACCTGGCCGGTGGACGCCCCGACACCGCGGTTGTCGAAGGCGATGACGTGACGGCCCTTCGCGATGGGATCGATGATGCGGGGGTCCCAGTTGTCCAGGGTCGCGG
This sequence comes from Streptomyces sp. R41, assembly GCF_041053055.1. Lineage (NCBI taxonomy): Bacteria > Bacillati > Actinomycetota > Actinomycetes > Kitasatosporales > Streptomycetaceae > Streptomyces > Streptomyces sp. R41. The sequence continues at coordinate 8,927,775 of NZ_CP163443.1, read as the reverse complement.
CGAGGTGGACGAAGAAGACGACGGGGATGCCGCCCTTCGGTCCCAGCTCGCGGTAGGCGTAGGTGACGCCGCCGGCGCTGACGGTGCGGGCCGGGGCCTTCGCGTAGGAGGTGATGACGGCTTCGTTCGGGGTGTCGGTGCTGCTCATGGCGGATTCTCCTGGTCTGTTTTGTGTCGCCCGTCGCGGTTGCGGCAGGTCAGCTGTTGCCGATGACGGTCTTGCCGCGGATGCCGCCCTGGGACAGGGACTGCAGCGCCTGCGGGGTCTGGTCGAAGCCGACCACCTTTCCCACGACCGGACGCACCACGCCCTGGTCGACGAGGGTGGTGATCTGGCGGAGCTGGTCGCCGCTGGCGCGCATGAACAGGAACTCATACGTCACGCCGAGCTTCTTCGCCTGCTTGCGGATCTTGCGGCTCAGGGCGGCGACCGCCAGGCGCAGCAGCGGGTTGAGGCCGGCCTCGCGGGCGAAAGCGGGCTCCGGGGGACCGGCGATCCCGATGGCTTTGCCGCCGGGCTTGAGCACCCGCAGGGACTTCTCGAGAGTCTCCCCACCGAGGCTGTCCAGCACCAGGTCGTAGCCGGTCAGGAGCTGCTCGAAGTCCTGGGTGCGGTAATCGATCACCGTGTCCGCGCCGAGCGCGCGCACGAAGTGCGCGTTGGAAGCGCTGGCGGTCGTGGCGACGCTCGCACCGAGGTGCGCGGCGAGCTGGATCGCGATCGAACCGACCCCGCCGGCGCCGGCGTGGATGAGAACCTTCTGCCCGGGCCGCACCTTCCCGCGCTCCACCAGCGCCTGCCACGCCGTGAGCGCCACCAGCGGCAGCGAGCCGGCCTCATTCATGCTGATCGAGGCGGGCTTGAGCGCCAGGTCGCCTTCCGCTATGGCGATGCGTTCGGCGAAGGTGCCGATGCGGTCCTGGTGGGGCCGGGCGTAGACCTCGTCTCCGGGCTTGAAGCCGCGAACTGCCGTCCCGACGCCGATGACAGTGCCCGCGACGTCGTTGCCCAGGATCAGCGGCAGCTTGTAGGGCAGGATCTGCTTGAACTCACCGGCGCGGATCTTCTCGTCCAGCGGGTTCAGCCCGGCGGCCTCCACCCGGACCAGTACGTCGTGCTCCCCGACGGTGGGTTCGGGGACTTCCGCCTCTTGCAGCGGCCCCTTGTACTTGGTGACGACGAACGCTCTCATGGGGCGCCACTCCTAGAATTTGTCTTATTTGTCCATGTTTGCGATTAGATCGGCCAACCCGGTGCGGCATCCGGGGTCTCGCCCCGCCCGATCAATCCGAGTACACTCAACTATGAGTCCACTCAGAAATATTGTCAAGGGAGGTCCCCATGGGAAGCGGTCACATGCCGATCGGGCGCCGCGAGAGGGCCAAACAGGACAAGCGCGAGCGCATCATGACCGCAGCCCGCGAGCTGTTCGTCGAACACGGCGTCGACAAGGTCACGACGCAGCAGGTCGCCCGCCGGGCCGATGTCGCGATCGGGACGCTCTACCTGTACGCGTCCACCAAGGCCGAGTTGCTGATCATGGTGCAGAACGAGAAGTTCGCCGCCGCCATCGATTCCGGCCTCGCCGCCGCGAACACCGCCGGCGGACAGGGCGCGCTGGAGCGGGTCATCGCTCTCATCCGTCCCGTGGTGGAGTGCGTGAGGGAGCACATCGAGAACGGCCGCACATACCTGCACGAACTCGTCTTCGGCGACCCGGCCGAGCCCTACCGGCAAGCGGGCCTGACCCTTGCCGGCCGCCTCGAGGACGGCATCACCGGCCTGCTCACCCGCGACGAGCACATCGGCGCCGCCGACGCGGCAAGGCTGGCGCGGGTGATTACCGCGATCATCCACATCAGCACCACCGCCACCGTGTACCTGCACCGCAGCGACGATGCCGTCCTCGCCGACATCCGTGACCAGATCCACGCCACCCTGGCGCTCCACCACCGCGCCGCATGACCGCTCGCTCCACGCGCCACCCATCAAACCCCCGGAAAGGGGGCACCTCATGAGCACGCACTACGGCGTCGTCGCCCTCGGCGCCGGAACAGCGGGTACGTCACCGCGATCCGCGCCGCGCAACTCGGCAAGACCACTCGGCTGCGGTCAGGCTTCCGGGCCCCCCGCCTCCGACCCGTCGACGTTGCCGTGTGCCAGTGACGCAAGAATCCCCGCGCGGCAGACATCGAGGATTTCGTCCGCCAGCGGAGAACCGTCCGGGCATGCGCGCGACAACATGACCGCGCCCACCGAGTGGGCGAGCATGTCGATCACCATGGTGCGGGTCACGCGCTGGTCCGCATCCCCCGGCGTATCACTCTGAGCTTGAAGGGCCGTCAGCAGGTTCTCGATCCCGGCTGCGAACTCTGTTTTGATGTCCGCCGGCTGGCGTGCGGCGTCGCCGCTCAGGGCCGCGATGGTGCAGCCGTCACCGCGCCCGTCGCGATGCTCCCGCGAGACGTAGCGCTCGACGAACTCGGCGGGGTCCAGGCCTTCCGCCCGTGCCGCGGTCTGCGCGAGCCCGCTTGCGGACGCTTCGGCCATCAGGTCGGCCTTGGAGCGGAAGTGCTTGTAGAACCCGCCATGCGTGAATCCGGCGGCCGCCATCAGTTCCGCCACACCGACACCGTCGTAGCCGCGCTCGCGGAACAGCCTGGCGGCTGTCGCGACGATGTGGGCACGGTTGCGCTCTGCCTGCGCCTTGGTGACCCGCACGATCGGCCGCCCCTTCCTCAATTGACGCTCGGCGGTCAAGCGTACATAGATGTCGATCGACATCAAAGGTCTTGACTTATTGAATTACGATCGTCATCGTATTGCCTACCTGCTCCAGAAAGGCCCAGACCATGAGTGACACCCATGTGACCGCACCGACCCAGTACATCGATGTCGACGGCGACCGCTTCGCCTACCGACGCTGGGGCAAGCCCTCCGGCGTCCCGATCTTCCTGCTCCAGCACTTCCGCGGAGGAATGGACAACTGGGATCCGCTGCTCACCGACGGCCTGGCCGAAGGCCGTGAGGTCATCCTGTTCAACGGGCGCGGCATCGCCTCGTCATCCGGCACGCCGCGCAACCGGATGGAGGACATGGCCGACGACATCGCCGCCGTCATCCGGGCGTTGGGACTGGAGCAGGTCGATCTGCTCGGCTTCTCAATCGGCGGCTACCAGGCCCAGGAGGTCACGCTGCGCCACCCCCAGCTGGTACGCAAGCTCCTCCTGCTCGGCACCGGCCTCCGCGGCGGGGACCCGACGAGTGACCCCCAGGTGCCTCAATACGCGCTGAATCCGGTCCCCACCCTGGAGGACTTCCTCTTCCTGTTCTTCGGCCGCTCGGAAGCCGCGGTCGAAGCGGGCCGGGCCTTCTGGGAGCGACGTCACCAGCGGGCCGACCAGGACACGCCGAGCTCGCCCGCAGTCGCGCAGGCACAGTTCGAAGCGGTTGTCGCCTACGCAGAACCGCTGCCGGGCGAGAATCCCTACGCCTACCTGAACGCGATCACCCAGCCGACGCTGGTCCTCAACGGCGAGAACGACGTGATGATCGCCTCGATCAACTCCTGGCACCTCGCCCAGAACATCCCCAACGCGCAACTGCTGATCTACCCCGATGCCGGGCATGGAGCGCAGTTCCAGTACCCCGAGCGCTTCCTGAAGCACGCCATTCAGTTCCTCGAGGAGTAGCACCCGTGCAGTCGCTGATGCCTGGTGTGCAATGACGGCCCAGCCCAACGGGTCCCAGGACTGCGACAAGCGCGCCTTCTCATCCATGAAGTCATGTGCGCCTCCACGGTCGCGGACACAGGACAGTCCGGCGGCCGGATCGCCGCCGATCCCGTCGGCCTGACCAGTTGCTCGGCAAGCCGACAGGCCTACCGGTACGGCCGGCCGAGGCAGGCAAGCCCGCGCGATGCAGGCAGGGCGCACTGGCGCCCTGCTGTCGCGCCCGCACCCACCGCCACGCGACCGCACCGAAGCCAAGCTGGACGCGGCGGCAGAATCCCCGGATCGCCGGCGCGGGCGCCGCCCACAGGCGCGTCGCACGCACTCGCCCCACCGGCCCCAGGCGGTCCGGTCCACAGGTCGCGACCCGCCCGGCAGGCGCCCTGAAGGATCCATGCCCGATGCCCCGTCATGGGGCTCCGCGCATCCATCAGGTGACTCCGACTCATCTGAGTTTACTTTCATATACTCAGCCACTAGCGTCATGACCAGTACATCGACCCGCCCGCCGCGGGGGAACGCGGCACGGCACCCGCCCGACAAGGAGCAGCACCATGGCAGTAAGCCAAGAGGCACACGAGTTCGCGGAGTTCCTCGCGAGCGTGAGCGCGAAGTCGTCGACACCCGGTCTCGACCTGGCCGTCATCCGCGACATCGTGGACTCGAACCACAAGGCGTCGACCGAGCCGGAAGGCGTCACGTACGCCGAGGTGGACGCGGGCGGCGTCCCCGCCTTGTGGGCCATCCCCGAGGGCGCCGACCCCGACAAAGCACTGCTCCACTTCCACTTCGGCGGATCCGTCACCGCCTCCATGCACTCCGACCGCAAGGCCGCAGGCCATATCGCGAAGGCGGCCGGCGCCCGCTCTCTCGTCGTGGACTTCCGTCTGGCGCCCGAACACCCCTACCCGGCACAGCTCGACGACGCCGAGACGGCCTACCGCTGGCTGCTCTCGCAGGGCTACGAGCCGCGGAACATCGGCAGCACGGGCCACTCGATCGGCGGCACCCTCGCGGTGCTGCTCCCGCTGCGCCTGCTCGCGCAGGGCGAGGCGACCCCGGGCGCGATCGTCAGCGTCTCACCCTGGACCGACCTCACCATCCAGAACGCGTCGGTGGACGAGAACGAGGACAACGACAAGATGCTCAGCAGGAACACCCTCGAACTCTTCCGAGCAGCCTGGCTCCAGGATCCCGGAGTGGACTTCGCCGACCCCGCGATCAGCCTCGTGAACGCCGATCTGACCGGCCTGCCGCCCACGGTCGTCCACTACGGCGAGTACGAGACCCTCGCCGACGACGGCGCCGAACTCGGCCGCCGCCTCGCGGACTTCAAGGTCACTTCCGAGGTCCACCCGCTACCTGAGGGACAGCACTCGTTCGTCCTGGGCGCGGGGCGCGTACCCGAGGTGGACGAGGCGATCCAGCAGATGGGTCAGTGGCTCCGCAAGCACCTCGGCGGGTGAGCTCAAGCCGCACCTGGCGGAGAGGCCTGTCGGCCGGACCGCCGCACCACCGCGATGCCGGCGACCGGACCGCCGGTCGCCGGCATCCTGCTCGACCAGATCGGCCGGCATGCGGTACTTGTGTCCGACACGGTTCCGCACACAGCCACACCACCGTCCCTTGATGCCACGAAGGAGTGCGCGATGGGAACGTACGAGGATGTCTTCCGCGCCAGTACCGAGGACCCGGAGAGCTTCTGGCTGAAGGCGGCGGAGGGCATCGACTGGGATGTCACCCCACGACGCGCCCTGGACTCCTCTGGCGCCCCCTTCTACCGCTGGTTCCCCGACGGTCGGCTCAACGTCTGTTTCAACGCGCTCGACCGGCACGTCGAAGCCGGCCGCGGCGAACAGGCTGCCCTCATCTATGACTCACCGGTGACCAACACCCGGCGCACCTACACCTACGTGCAGTTGAGGGACGAGGTGGCGGCGTTCGCCGGGGCGCTCTCGCGGCTCGGTGTCGAGCACGGCGACCGTGTGGTGATCTACATGCCGATGGTCCCCGAGGCCGTTGTCGCGATGCTGGCCTGCGCACGTATCGGCGCGGTGCACTCGGTCGTCTTCGGCGGGTTCGCCCCGCGCGAACTCGCCCTGCGCATCGACGACGCGGCTCCGAAGGTGGTCGTCTCCGCCTCCTGCGGCATCGAGGGCAAGCGTGTCATCGCGTACAAACCCCTGCTCGACCGGGCGATCGAACTCGCGGCCCACAAGCCGGAGAAGAGCGTGATCCTGCAACGCCCGCAGGAGACGGCCGAATTGGGTCCCGACGATCTCGACTGGGGCGAGCTGGTAGCCGCCGCACCGCCCGCCGACTGCGTTCCCGTCGCCGCCACCGATCCCCTCTACATCCTCTACACGTCCGGAACGACCGGAAAGCCCAAGGGAGTCGTACGTGACTGCGGCGGCTACGCGGTCGCCCTCCACTGGTCGATGGGGTCCGTCTACGACGTGGGCCCGGGCGAGACGATGTTCACCGGCTCCGACGTCGGCTGGGTCGTCGGGCACTCGTACATCGTCTACGCACCGTTGCTCGTCGGAGCCACGACGGTCCTGTACGAGGGGAAGCCGGTCGGCACACCGGACGCGGGCCAGTTCTGGCGCGTCGCCGCCGAGTACCAGGCCAAGACCATGTTCACGGCGCCCACCGCGTTCCGGGCCATCCGCAAGGAGGACCCGAAGGGAACACTCACCGCGGACTACGACCTGACCGGCCTGCGCCATCTCTTCCTCGCCGGTGAGCGCCTCGACCCCGAGACCTATCACTGGGCGAGCGATCTGCTGGACATCCCGGTCATCGATCACTGGTGGCAGACCGAGACCGGCTGGCCCATCGTCGCCAACCCGGTGGGCATCGAGGCGGCTCCCCTCAAGCCCGGGTCCCCCACCCGCCCGCTGCCAGGGTGGGACGTCCGTGTCCTCGACCCCTCGGGCAAACCGGTACCCACAGGCGTCGACGGCGCAATTGTCGTACGGCTCCCCCTGCCGCCCGGCGCACTGCCCACGCTCTGGCAGGACGACGACCGCTACATCGCCTCCTACCTCTCCGCCTACGACGGCTACTACCTCACCGGCGACAGCGGTCACATCGACGACGACGGCTACGTCTTCGTCATGGGCCGCACCGACGACGTCATCAACGTCGCCGGACACCGCCTGTCCACCGGCAGCATGGAAGAAGCCCTGGCCGCCCACCCCGACGTCGCCGAATGCGCCGTCATCGGCGTCGCCGACGCCCTCAAGGGACAGGTACCGCGCGGCCTCGTCGTCCTGAAGGCCGGCGTCGACCGCGAACCGGGCGAGGTCGAGTCCGAACTCGTCCAGCTCGTACGTGAACGCATCGGAGCCGTCGCCTCCCTCAAAGAGGTCGCGGTCGTGGCCGCCCTGCCCAAGACCCGTTCGGGAAAGATCCTGCGCAAGACGATGCGCGGCATCGCCGACGGGCACGACGAACCCATCCCCTCCACGGTGGACGACCCCGGCGTCATCGAGGCCCTGCGCCCTGTTCTCCGACGCCCTGGCCAAACCGCGTGAACGGCTGACCCGCAGCCCGGTCGACGACGGGCGAGCTCCCGGACCGTGCCGTGCGGCACACCAACTCGGAGGCCCCGCAGACTGCCGACTCCTGCTTGCAACTGCCCGCACACCCACATAGTATTACGATTGTAATTCCATAGATCGCGCCGACACAGCTCGGCCGGCAGGGGTCATGACGAGTCCCCCATCGGGCCCCAAGCAGGACGGCCCGGTCCTCCCGCTCGGCTGATCACACCTACGGCCGGCCCCCGCCCTCAGCGATCGACTACTCATCATCTGAGGAATCACCCATGCTCAACGCCCTGTGGAACCCGACCGTCGCCGGAGAGATCTCCCTGCCGCACCGGCTCGCCATGGCCCCCCTGACCCGAAGCCGGGCCACCCCCGACGGCGTGCCGACCGAGCTCAACGCCGAGTACTACGCCCAGCGCGCCTCGCACGCGCTCATCATCACCGAGGGCACCCAGCCCTCCGCCGACGGCCAGGGCTACCCGGTGACCCCGGGCATCTACACCGAGGAACACATCGCCGGCTGGCGCAAGGTCACCGACGCGGTACACGAGGCCGACGGACGCATCGTCATCCAGCTCATGCACGTCGGGCGCATCTCGCACCCGGACAACACCCCCCACCACCGGCAGCCGGTGGCACCCTCCGCGATCAAGCCGGCCGGCCAGACGTTCACCCCGTCCGGGCTCCAGGAGATGCCGGAGCCGCGCGAGCTGTCGACAGCGGAAGTCGCTGTGACGGTCGACGACTTCCGGCGTGCCGCCGCGGCCGCCATCTCGGCCGGCGCCGACGGCGTCGAGATCCACGGGGCCAACGGCTACCTGGTCAACCAGTTCCTCTTCCCCAGCACCAACCAGCGCACCGACCAGTACGGCGGCTCCCTCGACAACCGCATCCGTTTCGCGGTGGAGGTCGCCACGGCCGTGGCCGACGAGATCGGCGCCGGCCGCACCGGCATCCGAATCTCTCCCGGCAACCCCTTCCAGCTCAACGACCTCACGGAGAGCGATCCCCACGAGCTCTACCCGCACCTCCTGCGCGCCCTCGCTCCCCTCAACCTCGCCTACCTGCACATAGGACACGGCGGCGACGAGGAACTCCTGCACACCCTCCGGAAGCTGTGGCCGACCACGCTGCTCCTCAACCGGGGCGGTGCCGATCTCTCCACCCGCGCCAAGGACATCGAAGACGGCCTGGCCGATGTGGTCACCGTCGGCACCATGGCCCTCGCCAACCCCGACCTCGTCGAGCGCGTACGCTCCGGCGCACCCCTGAACACCCCGGACCCCGCCACCTTCTACGGCGGCGGCGCGACCGGCTACACCGACTACCCCACCCTCGCCGCCTGACGAAGGACCGCGCGTCCGGGCGAAATCATCGCCCTCGCATGCCTGGAACAGGCCTACGCCGCACGGTGGTGACGACCCGAGGAGTAGCGCCGTCACCACCGCGCCCGTAGGCATTTCCCTCGCACCCTCGAGAGGGAGACACACCGAAAAGAGCATGCGGTTGCTGGAACCATGGGCAAGAAGGAGGTCCGCCCGGGCTGCCAACTGCGCCTGGTCCAGGGCGGTTTGACAGCCCTTGCTGACAACGTCGCCGATGGCCCGCACCGTGCCCGTGTCATGGAAATGGACGTTGCTGATCCCGCGTGACGCGACCAAGGAGTCCGACGCTTCGACGACTTCCACCACCACATCGGCCTGTCGGAGGCGTTCCCAGTGACCTTTCCGGAAGTTGATCTCGGCCGGCATCCCGAAGGCCGTCCCACTGAGCCAGTGGGGCGAAGCATACGTACTCGGCCCCGAGGGTCCCGTCCGGAGAACCGGCACCCGAATGGCGTGCCGATCGTAATATTACGTACATCAGGTCATGGATTAGGCTTGACTGCGAGGCATCGGTCTTACGGAGCGAACGGAGGATGCTCGTGGTGCGCTACGCCAAGGAGCACAAGCAGGCGACGCGGCAACGGATCATCGAGACGGCGGGCCACCGATTCAAGCAGGACGGCATCGACGGCTCGGGCATCTCCACCCTCATGTCGGATGCCGGGCTCACCAACGGAGCCTTCTACGCCCACTTCGCATCCAAGGACGACCTCGTCGCCAACGTCGTGACCGACCAACTGCGCACACAGGTCGCGGGGTACGGCACTCTGCGGCCCGGCCGCCAGGGTCTCGAAGACCTGGTTCGCGAATACCTGTCGCCTGGGCACCGGGACCACCCCGGCGACGGATGCCCCTCCGCCGCGCTGCTCGACGAGATCAGCCGCTGCGGGGACGAGACGCAGCAGGCTTACACCGACGGCGCACGAGACATCGTGGACGAGATCGCCGCCCGCCTGAAGCCTGCGAATCCGCAGTCCGCCCGGGGCAAGGCCATCGGGCTCTTCACCATGATGGTGGGCACGTTGCAGCTCTCCCGAGCCCTCTCCGACCAGAAGTTCTCAGACGAGGTCCTGGCGCAGGGGATCGAGAACGCCCTCTCCATCATGCGCTGAGGGGAACCGTTCACGGCCTCGCACAACGCCGCCGAGGGCAACGGCCGCGAGGCTGGAAGCCGCCCGATGCGGCGGTCACGGCCAGCGGAATCACGATCATCGCGGACTGCGGCCATCCAAGGGAAACGCCATCGCCCGCGCCACGAGGCTCGTCCCCGCGTCGACCACGCCCTCGCCCGGCTGACGGACGGGGGCGGCCGGGCGTCCACCAGGCCAAGCCCAGCCTCACCGGGATGCCCGGGAGATAAGCAGGGCTGCACCTTCCGGAGGGTCTGCCCGACTCGCTCATACCCGGGGCGCCACGGCCCTGAGGCGACACCCCCCGTCTCATACGGCGACCGCGCTCGACGCCTACTACCGTTCGAGGAACTCGAGAGCCGTCTGCACGAACTGTCGGTGGAACTGGAAGATGCCGCCGTGACCGGCGTCGGGGTAGATCACCAACTCGCCGTTCGGCACCCGCCTCGCCAGGTCGGCCGAGTTCTACGACGGAACCATCCTGTCGCTCTCACCGTTCGCGACGAGCACGGGCTGATGGATGACGGAGAGATCGTGGGGCTGCTCCATCCCCCAGCGATGAATGGCCTTGAGCTGAGCACCGTACGACGTGAGCGAGATCGCCTTGTCCCTGTCGTCGGTACGTTCCTTCAACCGGGCCAGGAACTCCTTGCCGGCCCGACGCCCGCCCGCGGTGCGCGTGAAGAAGAGGAACTGCTTCGGGTCCTGAAGGGTGAGCAGCCCACGGACAGTGTCGAAGTGGGACAACCGGCTCACGTTCTTGATGCCCTCACCGCCGGCCGGGCCGGTACCCGTGAGGATCAGCTTGCGGACGAGCTGCGGTTCGGTCTGCGCGATCACCTGGGCGACCATGCCGCCCATCGAGAAGCCATGGAGATCGACGTACTCGAGCCCGAGCGCCCGGATGAAGGTGACGGCATCCTTCGCCATCGCCTGAATGGTGCGCGGAGTCGTACCGGTAGAGGCGCCGACGCCCCTGTTGTCGAATGTGATGACCGAGTCCGTCCAGCACTCCGCAGACCTGACGGCCGCTACCGCAACGCCGGCCGGCCCGACCTCACCGTCAACGGCAAGAACGCCAACGACCAGGCACTCTCTGCCGCGCCGCCCAGCGACTTCGTCCGGCATTGGAAACGCCACCGCCAAGTCCCGCACGCTCAGCGTCAACACACCTACGGCTGGCACGTACGCCACGTCGGCTGAACGGATGTCCCTGGGCAAACGCGACGAACACACCGGCACTGCGTCCCGCGTGTCGTCACCCTTCCTTGCAGAGCCATCGTCGACACCGGCATGTCTACCTGCCCGACGGTTCCACACTCCACGCAGCGGTGTCTCAGCGTGAGAGCCGGACTGCCCGGCACCGCCACCAGCGACTGCCGGCCGCCCGCTTGGGCAAGATCCGGACCAGGTCCGGGCCAGCTGACTCAACGAGGAGCCACAAGCGCGCAATTGACCTGGTAGGCGGCCTGCCACGCTGGTACCACCAGCAGACCAAGAATCTGTTCGCGTACATCCTCAGGACCACACGCTCAGCAATTGTTCTCACGCCGCCTGACACCACGCCACCTCAACTTGCTCCTGACCTGGAACTACGCGCAGGACAGGCGAAAGATTGGCAAGTTCGACCCGGATTCGACCCCAGGACCTCTCAACGCGGAAGTGATCATGTCTGATCTGCAACGATGCAACTTCTGCCGGTGTACCAACAGTTACGGCGCAACAATCGATAGAAAATGCTCAAACTTCCTACATATCGAAAAGCGGATGCACCAAGCTGACGCAAACCACCGGCGGAAACGCTTAGCGATGTCGCCGGCTCAGCGCACTCCTGATTTCACTCCCGCAGACGATCCCCTGCCCTGAACAGGCAGTCTTCCCAGTCCCTTCCGTGAGGCGGAAGAGGTCTTGCGGTGCCGCGACGCCCTTCCGGACGATGTCGCCATCGCCCAACGACGGGAGCCGCAGCCATGCCGCACATGACCGCCTTCGCCAGGAACCAGTGGTACGTCGCCGCCTACTCGCACGAGGTCGGGCGCGAGCTGCTCGGCCGGACGATCCTCGGGGAGCCGCTCGTCTTCTATCGCACCGAGGACGACGGGACGGCCGTCGCCCTGTCCGACCGCTGCGTGCACCGTCGCTTCCCCCTCTCGGAGAGCCGGCTCGACGGCGACAGGATCGTGTGCGGGTACCACGGGTTCACGTACGACACGTCGGGTGCCTGCGTGTATGTGCCCGGCCAGAAACGGATACCGCGCACGGCGCGTGTCGCCTCGTACCCGGTCGTCGAGCAGGACTCGTTCGTATGGGTCTGGATAGGCGACCCGGCCCTCGCCGACTCGGGGACCATCCCGCGCGCCCGTCACATGGACTCGCCGGACTGGACCACGGTCTGCGGTATGGAGCCCATCGACGCCGACTACGGGCTGCTCGTCGACAACCTCCTCGACCTCTCCCACGAGACGTATCTGCACGGCGGCTACATCGGCACGCCCGAGGTCGCCGAGACGCCCATCACCACCGAGGTCGACGAGGGCGCGGGCATCGTGCGGGTCAGCCGGCACATGGACGACGCCGAGTGTCCGCCGTTCTACGCCCGCTCGACCGGCATCGAGGGCCGTATCACGCGCTGGCAGGACATCGAGTACTTCGCCCCGTGCCTGTATCTGCTGCACAGCCGGATCGCGCCGGTCGGGGTGCTGCCCGAGGCGGACGGCAGCGACCCGAACGCCTTCCACACCGAGATCACGTACGCGATCACGCCGTCCGGCGACGGCAAGGTGTACGACTTCTGGGCGGTCTCCCGGGACTTCGCCCGCGACGACGCCGAAGTCACCACGTTCCTGAGGGACTTCAACCACACCGTCGTGATGCAGGACGTCGACGCGCTCAACCTGCTGCAGCGGACGCTGGGCACCGAGCGCACCGGCTACCAGGAGCTGAGCATCAACATCGACACCGGCGGTCTCGCCGCCCGTCGCATCCTCGCGCGTCTGGTCGAGGAGGGCGAGAAGCCGATGGAGAAGGTCCAGTGACGAGCCCGACCGGCGAGATCTACCGCGTCGACTGGCTCCCGGGCACCGACATCCTGCACGGCACCTGCCACTGCGGCGCCGAGCACACCGCCCAGGACCCGATCGAGATGTGGGAGTGGATGCTCGCCCACCCCGAAGGACACGCACCGCAAGGCCACGCACCGCAAGGACACAGGTCATGACCTCGTACGAAGCCGAACTCGTCGTCGAGCGGCGGGAGTCCGCGGCCGACGGCGTGCTCGCCCTCACCCTGCGCCACCCGCTCGGCGAGGAACTCCCCTCCTGGGAGCCGGGCGCCCACATCGACGTCGTGCTCGGGCCGGACCTGGAGCGGCAGTACTCGCTGTGCGGTGATCCGTCGGACCGTCGTGCGTGGCGCGTCGCGGTGCTGCGGGAGCCGGACGGGCGCGGTGGATCCTCGTACGTGCACGAGCAGTTGGGCCAGGGCGACAAGGTACGCGTACGCGGTCCGCGCAACCACTTCGCCCTGCAGCCCGCGCCCCGTTACCGCTTCATCGCGGGCGGCATCGGCATCACGCCGATCCTGCCGATGCTGGCCGCGGCGGAGGCGGCGGGCGCGGAGTGGACGCTGCTCTACGGTGGTCGGACGCGCGACTCCATGGCGTTCGCCGAGGAGCTGAGCCGGTACGGGGACCGGGTGCGGATCGCGCCCCAGGACGAGACGGGGCTGCTCGACCTGGCGTCCGTGCTCGCCGGGGTCCCCGAGGACACGCTCGTCTACTGCTGCGGTCCCGGGCCTCTCCTGGACGCGGTGGAGGAGGCGTGCCCGAGCGGGCTGCTGCACGTCGAGCGCTTCCAGCCGAAGGTTCAGGAGAGTGGCCAGGACCGCGAGTTCGAGGTCGTCCTGGAGCGCACCGGCCGCACGCTGACCGTCCCCGCCGATGCCTCCGTCCTCGACACCGTGCGGGCCGCCGGTGTCGAGGTGCTCTACTCCTGCACCGAGGGCACCTGCGGGACCTGCGAGACGGACGTCCTGGAAGGGACCCCGGACCACCAGGACTCGGTACTCACGGACGAGGAGCGGGAGGCCGGCGAGACGATGCTCATCTGTGTGTCCCGCTGTCTCGGGAAGCGGCTGGTGCTGGACCTGTGAGCCGCAGGTCCCGGAGGTCCGCCTCGATGCGGGCCACGGTCGCCAGCAGGTGGGGCAGCAGATCGCGGCGTACGGACGCCACCGAGTTGCGGCTCGCGTGCACCGGGATGTTCACCGCCGCCACCACCTCGCCGTCCCGGTCCCGCACCGGGGCGGCGACCGAGCGCAGCCCCTCCTCCAGTTCCTGGTCGACGATGGCGTATCCCCGACGTCGTACGCGGCTCAGTTCCGCTTTGAGCAGTTCGGCCGAGACGATGGTGTGCGCCGTCAGGGGCCGCAGGTCGGCGCGGGCGAGCCGGGCGTCCACCTCCTCGTCCGGCAGATGGGCGAGGATCACCCGGCCCACGGAGGTGACATGGGCGGGGAAGCGCGTGCCGACGGTGATGCTCGCGGTCATGATGCGACGGGTGGGCACGCGTGCCACGTACACGATGTCGTCGCCGTCGAGGACGCAGAGCGAGGACGACTCCCCCACCCGGACGGCGAGTTGCTCCAGATGCGGTTGGGCGAGCTCCGGCAGCGTGCTGCCGGAGAGGTAGGCGTAGCCGAGCTCCAGCACGCGCGGGGTGAGCCGGAACATCCGGCCGTCCGTGTGGACGTATCCGAGGTCGACGAGGGTCAGCAGGAAGCGACGGGCCGCCGCGCGGGTGAGGTCGCAGGCGCGCGCGACCTCACTGAGCGTCAGTTCCGGGTGGTCGGCGCCGAAGACGCGGATGACGGCGAGACCGCGTTCGAAGGACCGGACGAAGTGGGGCGCGCGGGCTGCTGCAGGCATCGTCGCCTCCAGGTGGACACGGGGACACACGGAGCGCACTCTCCGCATGCGCTGGGAGCACGCCCTTCGCGCAGGCCGGGAGCACACCTCAATAACTGTCAACAATATTGTTAGCCAAAGGCATTGACCCCGCCAGACGCGGGCTCTACCTTCGCGCTGAGCACCATTGTGCGGTGTGCGCACACCTGTCGGAACACTGTCGTCTGCACAGGAGGAGCCATGCGTCGTCTGCTCGCCGTTCTCGCGGCCGGAGCCTTCCTGGTCGCCGCGTCGGCCTGTGGCTCGTCCGACGGCGGTGGCGCCTCGGACAAGAACGCGTCGTCCGGCGGTATCACCACGGTCAAGGTGGGGATCATCCCCATCGTCGATGTCGCCCCCCTCTACCTGGGCCAGGAGAAGGGCTTCTACAGCAAGCGTGGCCTGAAACTGTCCATGACGACCGCGCAGGGCGGCGCGGCGATCGTGCCGGGCGTCGTCAGCGGCCAGTTCCAGTTCGGGTTCTCCAACATGACCTCGCTGATGATCGCCCAGTCCAACAGCGTTCCCGTGAAGGCCATCGCCAACGGCGTCGCCTCAACGGGCGTGTCGGGCAAGGACTTCGGCGCCATCACGGTGAAGAAGGGCAGCTCCATCAAGTCGGCGAAAGACCTCGAGGGGAAGAAGGTCGCCGTCAACACGCTGAAGAACATCAACGAGACCGCCGTGCGCGAGTCGGTGCGCAAGGCGGGCGGCGACGCGTCGAAGGTGAAGTTCGTCGAGCTCGCCTTCGACCAGATGCCCGCCGCCCTCGACAGCGGCCAGATCGACGCCGCCATGGTGGTCGAGCCCGCACTCGCCACCGTCAAGAGCCAGGGCGGCACGGAGATCGCCTCGTCCCTGGTCGACGTCGCCAAGGACCTCACCGTCGCGATGTACTTCACCTCGACGCAGTACGCGCAGAAGAACCCGGACCTGGTGAAGAAGTTCCAGGAGGCCACCGCGGATTCCCTCGCCTACGCCGACGCCCACCCGGACGAAGTGCGCCAGGTCGTCACCACCTACACGAAGATCCCGACGGCGGTCCTGGCGAAGGTGACCCTGCCGAAGTGGCCGGCCGAGCCGAACCGCGCGTCCATCGAGGCGCTGGAGAAGCTGGGCGAGCAGGACGGGCTCTTCAAGTCGACGCCCGATCTGGACAAGCTGCTGCCGTGAGGGGTGCCAACGCCGCACTGGGTGCGGCCGGGCTCGCGGCCTTCCTCGCGCTGGGCGAGGCGGTGCCGCGGCTCGGTCTGATCAAGGAGGACTACTTCCCGCCGACGAGCCGCATCGCCAAGGCTCTCGGCACCGAGCTCGCCGACCACGCCTTCTGGACCGCCCTCGGCGACACCCTCACCGGCTGGGCGCTCGGCCTGGCGATCGCGGTGAGCGCCGGCATCCTGGTGGGCGTCGTGATCTCGGTCGTGCCCCACCTGCGCGAGGCGACCGCCTCGACGATCGAGTTCCTCCGCCCGATCCCCTCGGTCGCCCTGATCCCCCTCGCCGTCCTCCTCTATGGCACCGAGCTCCGCTCCGTGCTCCTCCTCGTCGTCTACGCCTCCTTCTGGCAGGTCCTCATCCAGGTCATGTACGGCGTCCAGGACGTCGACCCGGTCGCCGACGAGACGGCCCGCTCGTACGGCCTGGGCACTTGGGCGCGCGTCCGTCACGTACTCTGGCCCACGGCACTGCCGTACGTCATGACGGGCGTCCGGCTGGCCGCAGCGGTCGCGCTCATCCTCACCATCACCGCCGAACTCGTCATCGGCGCACCAGGGTTGGGCGCGCGCATCGCGCTCGCCGAGACCTCGCAGGCCGTGCCCGAGATGTACGCGCTGATCGTGGTCACCGGTCTGCTCGGGCTGCTGATCAACGTGGGCGCGCGCACGGTGGAGCGGCGGGCGCTGGCCTGGCACCAGTCGGTGCGCGGGGAGGTGACGGTGTGAAGCGCGAACCGCTCGCGGGCCCGGGGCGTGGCGCCGTCCGGCGCGCGCTGCTCCGGTTGCTCTTCGTCGTCGGCCTGCCCGCCCTGCTCGTCGTGGGCTGGTGGCTCGCCTCCGACGGCAGTACGAACGTGTACTGGCCGCCTCTGCGCACGATCCTGAAGACCTTCCCGGACGTCTGGACGGGCGAGCGGCTGCGCGCAGACCTGCTGCCGAGCATGGAGCGGCTGCTCGGCGGCTACGCGGCTGCGGCCGTCGTGGGCGTGGCGCTGGGCACGGTCATCGGCTCGTACCGGAAGGTGCGGGCCGTGTGCGAACCGGTCCTGGAATTCCTGCGCGCGGTCCCGCCGCCGGTCCTCGTCCCGGTCATCATGCTGTTCGCGGGCATCGGCGACACCATGAAGATCGTCGTGATCGCGAGCGGCTGCGTCTGGCCGATCCTGCTCAACACGGTCGAGGGTGTGCGCGCGGTCGACTCCGTGATGTCCGAGACGGCGCGCTCGTACGGCATCACCGGCGTCGCCCGGCTGCGCAGCCTGATCCTGCGCTCGGCGAGCCCGCAGATCTTCGCGGGCCTGCGCCAGGCCCTGTCCATCGGCATCATCCTGATGGTCATCAGCGAGATGTTCGCGGCCAGCAACGGCCTCGGCTTCACCATCGTCCAGTTCCAGCGCGGCTTCGCGATCCCGGACATGTGGACCGGGATCCTCGTCCTCGGCCTGCTCGGTTTCCTTCTCTCGGTCGTCTTCCAACTGGTCGAGCGCCGGGTGCTCGACTGGTACCACGGTCTGCGGGCAGCGTCCCGGCGGTCCCCGTGAAGCTCGCGAAAGGTCGGTCCATGCTCGACGTACGTGGCCTGAAGAAGGTCTACGAAGGTTCCGGGCGCCGGGTGGAGGCGGTACGGGACCTCACCTTCACCGTGGAGGCGGGCGAACTCGTCTGCCTCGTCGGCCCGTCGGGCTGCGGCAAGACCACGCTGCTGAAGTGCGTGGGCGGGCTGCTGACACCGACGGCGGGAGAGGTGTCGCTGGCGGGCCACCGGGTCAGCGGACCACCGCCGGGCATGGCGTTCGTCTTCCAGGAGTATGGGCGGAGTCTGTTTCCCTGGATGCGGGTGCAGGAGAACGTCGAACTTCCTTTGAAACAGAAGCCGTTGAGCAAGGCACGGCGCCGTGAGCTGGTCGCGGACGCGCTGGAATCGGTCGGGCTCACGGATGCCGCGGGGGCCTATCCCTGGCAGCTGTCCGGCGGGATGCAGCAGCGTGTCGCCATCGCCCGCGCGCTGGCGTACGAGCCCGATGTGCTGCTGATGGACGAGCCGTTCGCGGCGGTCGACGCGCAGACGCGCGCCGATCTGGAGGACCTGGTGCGCGGGCTGTGGCGGCAGCGCCAGATCACGATCCTGTTCGTGACCCATGACATCGACGAGGCCGTCTACCTGGGCGAGCGCGTACTGATCCTCTCCGCCTCACCCACCGTCGTACAGGAGCAGTTGAAGGTCGATCTGCCCGACGAGCGGGACCAGTTGCACACACGGGTCACCCCGCGCTTCGCCGAGCTGCGGACCCATGTGTACGAGCAGATCCAGGCGGCGAAGCGCGGGACGACCTCGGACATCACGACAGATACGCCTCCACCTCACTGAACTGCGCGGCCGGCCAGCCGGTGTTGGCGGTCACGTTCAGCCGGAGGTAGCGCAGGTTCGTTCCGCTGGGCAGGGGCACCGTGACCGTGTTCCCGGTGGCCGGGTCGAAGCGGTAGTCCTTCGAGGCCACGACCGTCGAGTACGCCGAGCCGTCCGTGCTGCCCAGGACCGACAGGGTCTGCGTGCGCGCCTGCCAGGCCGTGGCGGGTGGCAGTTTCAGAACGAGGCGGCGGGCGGCCAGGGTCGAGCCCAGGTCGACCGTCCAGGCCTGTGGGAAGGCGTTGTTGGTGGACTCCCAGTAGGTGTTCGCGTCGCCGTCGACCGCCTTGCCCGGCGTGTAGACGTCCTGCGAACCGGTGGCGGTGGCCGGGCGGCCCTTGGCTAGATTGCGGGCCGGATCGGGGTCGGGGTTCCCGGAGCCGGGCTGCGGCCAGGTGGAGCAGTCCGCCCAGGTGCTGTCCCAGCCGGAGTTGCCACCGCCGTTGGTGAGCGTGAAGCTGCCGGAGCCGGTCGGGTACGGGCAGTTGTAGACGCCCGCCGCGCCCACGCCGGTCGCCTGGACATTGCTGAATTTCGCCGCGCCCTGCGACTCGGCCTGGACGACGACCGTGCCGACCTTGTTGACGGTGGCGCCGTCGACGGTGATGTTCTTGGTCGCGTAGCCGTGACCGCCGCCCGACACGAACTCGAAGGCGCTGTACGGGCTGTCGCTGACCGTCGTACCCGTGATGTTGACGGTCGCCTCGATGGCGCTGTCGTACGAGTCGACGCGCAGCGCGCCCATCGGGTGGTTCCAGTTGGGGTTCATCGCGCCGGTACGGACGAGGGTGTTCCCGGAGACGGTGATGGTCCCGGCGAGCGGGGAGAAGGGGTCGAGGAACTTCTGGTTGGAGATCGCGATGCCGCTGCCGAGGGCGTTGGTGTCGGCGATCAGGTTGTTCCTGACCGCGATGTCGGTGCCGCCGTAGATCGCGATGCCGTTGGCGAGGTTCGGCTGGGTGATGGTGTTGTTCTCGAAACTGCTGTTGGTGTCCGGCGAGTAGAGCGACCACATGGCGAGCGCGTCGTCGCCGTTGTTGCGCAGGAAGTTGTTCCGGACGCGGACACCGCGCGCGTTGCCGTTGAGGTTGAGGCCGTCGGCGGTGGTGTCGAGGATGCGGTTGTTCTCGACCACGAGGTTGTCGTTGTTGCCGGTCAGCCAGAGGCCGACCTTGAGGTGCTGGAGCCACATCGCGGAGACTGAACTCCCAGGACCCAGCGAGCCGTTGACGAAGTTGTCCGGGTTGGAGTCGACGCGCTCGGTGACCTCACCGATCACCGCGAAGTCCTTGAGGTGCACACCGCCTGAGGAGCTGGTCTGGTCGATGAAGCGCGAGGTGTGGACGACGGAGTACCAGCTGCCGGCGCCTTGCAGCGTGACGTTCTGGACACCGCTGAGCGAGGACGTCACCTTGTAGTCGCCCGGCGGGATCCACACGACGCCTCCTTGCGCGGCGGAGATCGCGTCCCGGAAGGCCTGCGTCGAGTCGCCCTGGCCGCTGGGGTCGGCGCCCTTGTCGGTGACGGACACTGACCCCGCGGGCCGGGCCGCGGCTGCGGCCACCTGTTCGAAGTCGGCGACGTCGACGGTGACCTGGGTGTTCGTCGCCTGGAAGGCGACCTTGTCGCCCGCCTGCACGTTCTGGCCGAGCAGTAGCCGGGCGTTGTCGAAGAAGTGGTGGGTCTTGGCGCCGGCGATCCAGGAGGTGTCGACGTATGAGTACTTGGAGGTGACGGTGAGCGTCTTGGCGAGTTTGACGCCGTTGACGTAGACGTCGAGCGTGCCCGACTGGCCGTCGGGGACGCTGTAGGAGACGTTCACCGCGTTGGAGGCGCGCGGCGCGGTGAACTCGACGCGCTGGCCCGCGCTCAGCCGTACGCCCTGCCGCCCGGAGGCCTCCGATGCGAGGGTGCCCTGGGTGTAGTCGGGGCCGATCTTCGTGCCCGTGGAGGTGGCGGACTCGGCCTCCACCGAGGTGAAGGGCAGGTCGGCGCCCGCGGCCGTCACCGCGGAGTGGGCGGTGGTGGCGCTGAGCATGCCGGCGGCGAGGGCGACGGCCACCGCGGCCGCTACTGCCGGCATGCGCCTGACAGATCTGGACATGTGCTGATCCCTTTCGTGTGGGGGTTCCGGGATAGCGGGTCGGTGCGGCGGCCGGGCCGCGGTGTCAGGCGCGCAGCCAGGCCGCCGTGTCCTCAGGGAGCCTCCCCTCGGCGTCCAAGGGGCCGCTGGCGAGCAGGAGTCGGGAGTGCTCGGGGAGTTCGGCCGGGGTGTCGGAAAGGTTGACCGCGCAGCGCAGTCCGTCCGTGCGGGCGAAGGCGAGGACGCCGTCGGGGGCGGCCAGCCAGCTGAGCTGACCGTCGCCGAAGCCCGGCTCGGTGCGGCGGATGCGGAGCGCCTCGCGGTAGAGGCTGAGCATCGAGTCGGAGTCGTCGGCCTGGCGGTCGGCGGCGTACGCGGGCCAGTCGGCGGGCTGCGGAAGCCAGGGCTCGCCCCCGAATCCGGTGTGAGGCGCCTCGGCCGCCCAGGGCAGCGGAACCCGGCAGCCGTCGCGGCCCGGGTCCGTGCCACCGGACCGGAAGTGCATCGGGTCCTGGATGCTTCGGGGCGCCAACTCCACCTCGGGCAGGCCGAGTTCCTCGCCCTGGTAGACGTAGACGGAACCGGGCAGCGCGAGCGTGAGCAGAGCGGCGGCCCGCGCCCGGCGGGTGCCGAGGGAGAGGTCGGTCGGGGTGCCGAAGGCCTTCGTGGTGAAGTCGAAGCCGGTGTCGGTCCGGCCGTAGCGGGTGACCGTGCGGGTCACGTCGTGGTTGCACAGCACCCAGGTGGCGGGCGCGCCCACCGGCGCGTGCTCGGCGAGGGTCTCGTCGATCGACGTACGCAGCCGTCCGGCGTCCCAAGGGCAGGACAGGAAGGAGAAGTTGAAGGCGGTGTGCAGTTCGTCGGGGCGCAGATAGCGGGCGAAGCGCTCGGTGTCGGGGAGCCAGACCTCGCCGACGAAGATGCCGTCGTAGGCGTCGGCGACCGCGCGCCAGGAGCGGTAGATGTCGTGGAGTTCGTCGCGGTCCACGTACGGGTGCGGATCGCGCCCCTCGACGAAGTCGGGCAGGTCGGGGTCCTTGGCGAGCAGCGCGGCCGAGTCGATGCGGACGCCCGCGACTCCCCGCTCGAACCAGAAGCGCAGGACGTCCTCGTGCTCCTGGCGGACGGCCGGATGCGCCCAGTTGAGGTCGGGCTGCTCGGGGGTGAACAGGTGGAGGTACCAGTCGCCGTCGGGCAGCCGGGTCCAGACGGGTTCGGCGGAGCCGGCGAACTGGGACGGCCAGTCGTTGGGCGGGAGTTCGCCGTACGCGCCGCGTCCGGGACGGAAGTGGAAGAGCTCGCGCTCGGGGCCGCCGGCCAGGGCGGCCCGGAACCACGGGTGCTGGTCGGATACGTGGTTGGGCACGATGTCGACGAGGGTGCGGATGCCCAGCTCCCGTGCCTCGGCGATGAGTTTCTCCGCCTCGGCGAGCGTCCCGAAGGCCGGGTCGATCGCGCGGTAGTCGGCGACGTCGTAGCCGCCGTCGGCCATGGGCGAGAGGTACCAGGGGTTGAACCACAGGGCGTCCACGCCGAGTTCGGCGAGGTACGGGAGTTTGGCGCGGAGTCCCGCGAGGTCGCCGGTGCCGTCTCCGTCGCCGTCCGCGAAGCTGCGGACGTACACCTGGTAGATGACGGCGGAGCGCCACCATTCGCCCTGAGTGCGGGCAGGGGAAGGCTGTCCCACGGGTGTCTGCCTTTCACGTAGAGGAGGTGCCGTCAGCGGAGGGGGTGCCGTCGGCTGCGGGGTGTGCCGTCGGCCCTTCGAGCTGTCAGCCCTTGGTGCTGCCCGCGCTGATCCCGGCGATGATGTGCCGCTGGAAGACCAGGAACATCACGACCATGGGGATGCTCGCGATCACCATCGCGGCGATGAGCACGGTCAGCTGGATGTTCTGGGACAGCTGGACGAGTGCCACGCTGATGGGCTGCTTGTCGGTGTCGGAGAAGACCATCAACGGCCAGAGGAAGTCCTGCCAGACGGCCACCAGGGCGAAGATCGACACGACGCCGAGCACGGGCCGGGACATGGGCAGCACGATCGACCACAGCGTGCGCAGCCGTCCGGCGCCGTCGATCTCGGCGGCCTCCAGTACGTCGCGCGGGATCTGGTCGAAGAAGCGCTTGAGGAGATAGAGGTTGAAGGCGTTGGCCACGGCGGGCAGCCAGATGCCGAGCGGGTCGTTGAGCAGACTGGTGTGGATCAGCGGAAGGTCGGCGACCGTCAGGTACTTCGGGACCACCAACGCCTGCGCGGGGACCATCAGCGTGGCGAGGATGCCGCCGAGGATGACCTTGCCGAAGGCGGGCTTCAGCTTGGAGAGGGCGTACGCGGCGGCCGTGCAGAAGACGAGCTGGAGCATCCAGGCGCCGGTGGCCTGCACCACCGTGTTCCACAGGTGGGTGGGCAGGTCCATCAGGTCCCAGGCATCGGTGTAACCGCTGAGGCTCCAGTCCTGGGGCACCAGGGTCGGGGGTGTGCGCGAGACCTCGTCCGGCGACTTCATGGCGCCGGTGACCATCCAGTAGACGGGGAAGAGGAACGCGAGCGCGAAAAGCAGGACGACGCCCGTGAAGACGGTCCAGTAGAGAGCCTTGCCGCGGGGGCGGGCGAGCGCGAGCGGCGAAACCAGTGTGCGAGTACTCACGAGTCCTCTCCTCCGGATCGGGTCAGCCGCAGATAGAGCGCGGAGAAGGCGCTGAGCAGGACGAGCAGCATCACGCTGAGGGCGCAGGCGCCGCCGAAGTCGTTGTAGAGGAAGGCGTACTTGTAGATCAGGTACAGGACCGTCACGGTCGCGTTCTCGGGGCCGCCGCCGGTGATCACGAACGGCTCGGTGAAGACCTGCATGGTGGCGATGATCTGCAGCAGCATCAGCATGAGGATGATGAAGCGGGTCTGCGGGATCGTCACATGGCGGATGCGCTGCCAGATGTTCGCGCCGTCCAGCTCGGCCGCCTCGTACAGCTCTCCGGGGATGCTCTGCAGCGCGGCGAGGTAGATGAGGACGGTGCCGCCGAGGTTGGCCCAGGTGGCGACGATGACGAGCGAGACGAGGGCGGTGTCGGCGCCGTTGGACCAGTTCGAGGTGGGCAGGTGCAGGTAGCGCAGCGCCTCGTTGGCCAGGCCCGCGCCGGGATCGTAGAACCACTTCCACAGCAGGGCGCTGACCACCGGAGGGATCATCACCGGCAGATAGACCACGACTCTGAAGAAGGCCTTCGCATGCCTCAGTTCATTGAGCACCAGCGCCATCACGAAGGGGACGGCGAAGCCGATGAGCAGGGCGAGGAGCGTGAAGGTGAGCGTGTTGCGCCAGGCGGCGGTGAACTCCGGGTCGTGGAAGACGCGGGTGAAGTTCGCCGTGCCGACCCACTCGCCGCCGGAGCCGGGCGTGTACTTCTGGAAGGCGATCACGACCGCGCGGATCGCCGGGTACCAGGAGAACAGCGCGAAGCAGAGCAGGCCGCCTATGAGGAAGGCGTACGCGCGGGACTGGTCGGCCAGGCGTCGGCGCCATGGGCCCCCGGTCCGGCGCCCGGCCGGCCGCGGCACCTCCGGCGCGCCGAGGGCGGCCGGAGGGAGTGCTGCGGGCTTCGATGCGGTCTTCATGAACGGTGTCAGCCTCGGGCCAGGATGGAGTCGATCTTGCCGGACGCGTCCTTCAGGAGCTTGTCGATGTCGGCGTCCTTCTTGGTGAGCACCGCGGAGACGGCGCCGTCGAGGACCGAGTAGATCTGCTGCGCCTGCGACGGCTCGATCTTCATCTGCAGGCTGTGATTGCCGTCCAGGAAGGCCTGGTAGTTCTCCACGGGGACGTTGGCGTTGGCCTTCTTGACCTCCTGGTCCTTGGCGTCGGCGGCGCCGGTGAACAGGCGGGGCTCGGGCAGGCCGACGGGCGCGTCGTTCTGCTTGGCGCGGGCGTAGTCGCCGAGGAAGCCGTCGCCCGGCGTCAGGAACATGCTGTCGAGCCACTTGAGGCCGGCCTTGATCTGCTCCGGGCTGTCCTTCTTGTTGAACATGTAGCCGTCGCCGCCGATCAGCGTGCCCTTGCCGCCGGGCATGGGCGCGAGGGCGAGGTCCTTGTAGTTGCCGCCCTTCTCCTTGACGAGGATCGGGATGTTGTCCGGCGCGGAGAGATACATGCCGAGCTTGCCCGAGCCCATCATCTGCTGGACGTCGTTGATGACCAGGAGCTGCTTGCTGCCCATGGAGTTGTCGGTCCAGCGCATGTCCTTGAGGTTCTGCAGGACGGCCTTGCCCTCGGGGGTGTCGACGGTGGCCGTCTTGCCGTCGGCGCTGA
Source organism: Streptomyces sp. R41 (assembly GCF_041053055.1). Lineage (NCBI taxonomy): Bacteria > Bacillati > Actinomycetota > Actinomycetes > Kitasatosporales > Streptomycetaceae > Streptomyces > Streptomyces sp. R41. Next base: position 8,903,021 of record NZ_CP163443.1, on the reverse strand, counting down.
CCACGTCGCCGCCCTGCGAGTACATCTCGGCGGTGAAGTGCCAGCCGCCCTGGTTCTGCGCGCTGTAGTCCGCGTAGCCGACGGTGCCGCCGCCGAGCGCGGCGATCTTCTTGGCGTCCGCGCGCAGCTCCTCCCAGGTCGCCGGGGGCTTGTTCGGGTCGAGGCCGGCCTTCTCGAAGAGCTTCTTGTTGTAGATCAGGCCCATCGAGTAACCGGTGCGCGGGACTCCGTAGATCTTGCCGTCGACGGTGTAGATGTCGCGCAGTTGCTGCTGGATGGTGCTGTAGCTCTTGAGGTCCTTGACGTAACTGGTGATGTCGGCGGCCTGGTTGATGTCGACCACGTGCTTGGCGTCGGTGAAGTACGTGTAGAAGACGTCCTCCATCTGCCCGCCCGCGAGCTTGGCGTCGAACGTCTTGGGGTCCTGGCACGGGAACGCGTCGTGCGCGACGACGTCAATGGTCGGGTTGGCCTTCTCGAACGCCTTGATGTCGGCCTCGAAGAACGAACGGTCGACCTTGGCGCTCTTGGGCGGCATGCAGTTGACCGTGATGCGGGTCTTGCCACCCGCGGAGCCGTCGTCGCTGGAGCCGCAGGCCGTGATCGCGGTCAGCGCGAGGGCGGAGGCCATGAGCGTGGTGCTGGTGCGGCGGAACCCGGGACTTCTCATCGGTGGACCCCTCTTGGGCAGGCGCAGGGAAGGCCCACGGCGGCGCACCGGGCGGTGCGGCGTCCGTGTCTGGCGCCGCACACTCAAGCACCGGCGACAGGGGTCCGCAAGATGTCGCGCAGAGTCTGTAATTATTTGACAGCCACGTGGATCTGAGGTGGCTCTAGTGGCGAGGTGCTTGCGCGGTCGACCCGCGGACCACCAACTCCGGTTCGAAGAGCAGCTCCTCGGGGGTGACGCTGCTCCCGCCGATCTGAGCGTTCAGCAGCTCGACGGCCGCGCGCCCCATGGCCTCGATGGGCTGGCGGACCGTGGTCAGCGGGGGTTCGGTGCAGTTCATGAACGCCGAGTCGTCGTAGCCGACGACGGAGACCTCGCCCGGGACGGCAAGTCCCTTGCGCCGGGCGGCTCGTACGGCACCGAGCGCGAGCGGGTCACTGGCACAGATGATGCCGGTGACACCCCGGTCGAGCAGCCGGGTCGCGGCGGCCTGGCCACCCTCCAGCGAGAACATCGCCCGTGCGACATGCTCGTCGGGCAGGTCGGGGGCGAGCGCGCGCGCCGCGCTGAGCTTGCGCTGCGAAGGCATGTGATCGGCGGGCCCGAGGACGAGTCCGATGCGCTCGTGGCCGAGCGAGGCCAGATGGCGCCAGGCCTGCTCGACGGCCACGGCGTCGTCGCACGAGACGCACGGGAAGCCGAGGTGCTCGATGGCCGCGTTGACCAGCACCACCGGGATGTTGCGGTCCGCGAGCTGCCGGTAGTGGTCGTGCGGCGCGTCGGCCTGCGCGTACAGACCGCCCGCGAACACCACGCCGGAGACCTGCTGCTGGAGCAGCAGCTCCACATAGTCCGCCTCGGAGACGCCGCCCTTGGTCTGCGTGCACAGCACCGGGGTGAGGCCGAGCTGTGCGAGCGCCCCGCCGATGACTTCGGCGAACGCCGGGAAGATCGGGTTCTGCAGCTCGGGCAGTACGAGCCCCACGAGCCGCGCGCGTTCACCGCGCAGCTGCGTGGGCCTCTCGTAGCCGAGGACGTCGAGGGCGGAGAGCACCGCCTGCCGGGTGGAGGCGGAGACTCCGGGCTTGCCGTTCAGCACCCGGCTGACCGTGGCCTCGCTGACCCCGACCTTCTTCGCCACCTGAGCAAGTCGTCGCGTCATGTGCGCAAGAATAGCGCAAGAAATGCAAGCGGTTTGCGTAATGGAGAGACGGCTACCGGGCCGCCCACAGGCCGCGGACATGACCCAGGTGCCGGGTCATCACTTCCCGGACGGCCGCCGCGTCGCGGGCCATGAGCGCGTCGAGGAGTTCCAGGTGCTCTTCCGCGGAGGCCTCCAGGCGGCCCGCCTCGACCAGGGCGTTGAGACCGTAGAGGCGCGAGCGCTTCCGCAGGTCTCCGACGACCTCGACCAGATGGGCGTTGCCCGCGAGGGCGAGCAGGCCGAGGTGGAAGCGGATGTCCGCCTCGACGTACGCGATGAGGTCACCGGCCGCCGCCGCGGTCACGATCTCCCGGGCGGCCGGGCGCAGCGCCTCCAGCGAGACCAGGTCCGCGGTGGTGGCCAGCCCCACCACGGTGGGGACCTCGATGAGCGAACGGATGTGGGTGTACTCGTCGAGCTGCTTCTCGGAGACCGCGGTGACCCGGAAGCCCTTGTTGGGCACCGTGTCCACCAGACCCTCCTTGGCGAGGTCGAGCATGGCCTCGCGCACCGGCGTCGCGGAGACGCCGAAGCGGGCGGCGAGGGTGGGCGCGGAGTAGACCTCGCCGGGGCGCAGTTCACCGGCGATCAGCGCGGCCCGCAACGCGTCCGCGACGCGCTCGCGGTAGCTGCTCTTCTTGCCCCCGAGCGTGGGCAGAGCGGGAGCGGCGGAGGGTGCGCTGCTGCGCTGGGCGGCCATGGGGTGTCTCCTCGTACGGGCATATGCAATGTCACGCGCTACCAGTATCTCCTCAAGGTTCTAGAGGACGAATCCGGCCGGGAACGGGTCGGAGGGGTCCAGCAGATACTGGGCGGTGCCCGTCACCCAGGCACGGCCGGTGAAGCTGGGCAGCACGGCCGGGATTCCGGCGACCTCGGTGGTGCCGAGGAGCCGTCCGGTGAACCGGGTACCGATGAAGGACTCGTTCACGAACTCGGTGTGCAGCGGGAGTTCGCCGCGGGCGTGCAGCTGGGCCATGCGCGCGCTGGTGCCCGTACCGCAGGGTGAGCGGTCGAACCAGCCGGGGTGGATCGCCATCGCGTGCCGCGAATGGCGGGCGGTGGCGCCGGGCGCGTACAGGTGGACGTGGTGGCAGCCGCGGATCGACGGGTCCTCGGGGTGGACGGGCTCGTCCTCGGCGTTGATGGCGTCCATGAGCGACAGACCGGCCTTGAGGATGTCGTCCTTGCGGGCACGGTCGAAGGGCAGCCCGAACTGCTCCAGCGGCAGGATCGCGTAGAAGTTGCCGCCGTACGCGAGGTCGTACGTCACCGTCCGCCCGTCGGCGAGGGTGGCCTTGCGGTCGAGGCCGACGGCGAACGAAGGCACGTTCTTCAAGGTCACCGCCTTGGCGGCGCCGTCCTCGACCGCGACCTCGGCGACGACGAGGCCCGCCGGGGTGTCGAGCCGGATGGTGGTGACCGGCTCGACGACCTCGACCATGCCGGTCTCCACGAGCACCGTCGCGACACCGATGGTGCCGTGGCCGCACATCGGGAGATAGCCGGAGACCTCGATGTAGACGACGCCGTAGTCGCAGTCCGGGCGGGTGGGCGGCTGCAGGATGGCGCCGCTCATCGCCGAGTGGCCGCGCGGCTCGTTCATCAGGAGCTGCTTGATGTCGTCGCGGTGCTCACGGAAGTACAACCGCCGCTCGTTCATGGTCGCGCCCGGGATCGTGCCGATGCCTCCGGTGATCACCCGGGTGGGCATGCCCTCGGTGTGCGAGTCGACGGCGTGCAGGACGAGTTTGCTGCGCATGACGCTCCTGACTGATCGAGACGGGTGAGACGGGCTCAGGCGAGTCCGGCGGCGACAGCCCGCTCCGTGGCCTCGCGGACGGCAGCCTCCTGCTCCGGCAGCAGCGGAACGCGCGGCGGCCGGACCGGACCGCCGTGCCGACCGACGATGTCCATGGACAGCTTGATGGCCTGCACGAACTCGACCTTCGAGTCCCAGCGCAGCAGCGGGTGCAGCTGACGGTAGAGCTTGCCCGCCGTGTCGAGGTCGCCGGCGACGGCGGCGCGGTACAGCTCGACGCTCGCGCCGGGCAGCGCGTTCGGGTAGCCGGCCACCCAGCCCTTGGCGCCCGCGACGGCGAGCTCCAGCAGGACGTCGTCGGCGCCGATCAACAGGTCGAGTGCCGGGGCGAGTTCGGCGAGCCGGTAGGCGCGGCGCACATCGCCGGAGAACTCCTTGACCGCGTGGACGTACCCCTCACCGTGCAGCTTCGCGAGCAGCTCCGGGACCAGGTCGACCTTGGTGTCGATCGGGTTGTTGTACGCGACGATCGGGACGCCCGCCTTGGCGACCTCCTCGTAGTGGGCGAGGACGGAACGCTCGTCGGCGCGGTAGGCGTTCGGCGGCAGCAGCATCACGGACGCGCAGCCCGCGTCGCGTGCCTGCTCGGCCCAGCGGCGGGCCTCGGCCGATCCGTAGGCGGCGACACCGGGCATCACGCGCGCCCCGCCGATCGCGGCGACGGCCGTCTCGACGACCTTCGCGCGCTCCTCCGGGGTGAGGACCTGGTACTCGCCGAGCGAGCCGTTCGGTACGACGCCGTCGCAGCCGTTCTCGACCAGCCAGGCGCAGTGGTCGGCGAACTTGTCGTAGTCGACGGAGAGGTCGTCGTTCAGCGGGAGCGCGGTGGCGACGAGGACGCCGCGCCAGGGGCGGTTGTCAGGGGTAGTGGCCATGTGGGATCCCTCTCAATAGGGTGTGACATTTTACTGTGGGTAGAGGGGATCGGCGAGGGCCGCACCCCATGGTTCAGTCGCCTTCCGGATCGTCGGGACCTCGGGGCTCATCGGGGTCTTCTCCGGCTGCGGCGAGCACCCCGAGCGGCACCGGGCGGGCCAGCAGCCGCCGTGCCGACGTCTGCGCGCACCCGGCGAGCCCCGCGACCGCGGGCTCGCACATCCGGCCCTGGCACCAGCCCATCCCGGCGCGGGTGAGGAGCTTCACGGTCCGTACGTCACCCGCGCCGAGTTCGCCGACGGCCCGGCGGATCTCACCGCCGGTCACCTCCTCGCACCGGCACACGACGGTGTCGTCGGTGACCTGCTCGGTCCAGTGCGCGGGGGGCGCGTACACGGTGTCGAGGGCGGCGAAGAACTCCCGCATTCTCGTACGGGACTTGGCGACCGCGGCCCACTCGCGCGGGTCGGGTTCCGCGCCGGCGAGCCGGGCGGCGACGGAGCGGCCCGCGATGTGCCCCTCGGCGAGCGACAGCGCCGAGCCGCCGATGCCGGTGGTCTCGCCCGCGGCCCAGACGCCGGGCACATCGGTCCGCTGCTCCTCGTCGACGTGCACGTTCAGCCCGTCGATGCGGCAGCCGAGCGACTCGGCGAGGTCGGTGTGCGGCAGCATGCCGTGCCCGACGGCGAGTGTGTCGCAGGCGATGCGCCGCTCGGTGCCGGGCCTTGCCCGCCCGTCGCTGTCGAGCGCGGCGATGGTCACGGCTTCGAGCCGCGCCTCGCCGTGCGCCTCGACGAGGGTGTGACGTGCCATCACTTTGACGCGGTGCCGGACGAGTTGAGCCGCGTACTGGGCACCCTCGGCGACCTTGCCGGGCTGAGCGGCCAACGCCCGTGTCCTTCGCAGGAACGCCTTCGGATCGCGTGTCCTTGGCGGGAGCGGGTTCGGATCGCGCGTCGCCCGCCAGAACGCGTTCGGATCGGCCGACTCGACGAGCGCGGCGACGTCGACCCCGGCCGCGGCGAGCCCGGTCGCCACAGGCAGCAGCAACGGCCCGGTCCCGGCCACGACGGCGGTCCGCCCCGGCACGACGAGGCTCCCCTTGAGCATGGCCTGGGCTCCACCGGCGGTCACGACACCGGGGAGGGTCCAGCCGGGGAACGGCAGCACCTTCTCGTACCCACCGGTGGCAAGGAGCACGGCCTCGGCGTGGACGGTGGCCGGGCGCTCCTGCTCCGGACCGAGCAGCGCGTGTACGGCAAAGCGCCCGGACTGCCGTTCCACGCACCACACATGATGATCCGTCAGGTGCTCGATCCTGCCCGCTCTCACATGCCCGGCGAGTCCCCTCGCCAGCCGGTCCCAGGTGTGCCACTGGTGATGGAGCGCCTGCGGCCGGCGCGCGCCGAGCCCGGGCGCGGGCCCGCGGTAGAACTGCCCGCCCGCCGCCGAGCCCGAGTCGATCAGTGTGACGCGGATGCCCCGTGCGGCCGCCGCCAGGGACGCGGCGAGCCCCGCCGGGCCCGCGCCGATCACCGCGAGGTGCGGTCGGTCAGTCATCGTGGCCCGTGCCTTCCTGCGTCCGGATCGTGTCGCCCGGCCGCACCGGCACCAGGCAAGCCCGTTGGTTGGGGCGGTCGTTGACGGTCACGAGGCAGTCGAAGCAGACGCCGATGCCGCAGAAGACGCCGCGCGGACGGCCCGCGCCACGGGTGCTGCGCCAGGAGGTGACGCCCGCGGTCCACAGCGCGGCGGCGACGGTCTGGCCGGGCAGTGCCTCGATGTCGCGGCCGTCGAGGGTGACGGTGAACCCGGGTCCCGGCTGGGCCCGGACCAGTTCCAGGGGATTCACGCGGCCTCCTGCGGGAAGCGGTCGGGCCGGAACGGCGCGAGGTCGAGGTCGGGGGTCTTGTCGCTCAGGAGCTGCGCGAGCAAATGGCCAGTACCGGTGGCGAGCCCGATGCCCGCGCCCTCGTGCCCGCAGGCGTGAAAGAGCCCGGGCACCCGGGGATCGGGGCCGATCGCGGGCAGGTGGTCGGGCATGTACGGCCGGAAGCCCAGGTACGTACGCAGGGCACGCACCTCCGACAGGAACGGGAAGAGTCGCGTCGCACCCGCGGCCAGCGCCCGCAGGACCGGCAGCGAGAACGACCGGTCGAAGCCGACCCGCTCCCGGCTCGCCCCGATCAGGATCGGCCCCGCGGCCGTGCCCTCGACGACGGGCGACGTCTGGAGCGCTGCCGAGTCACTGGCCACGTCGGCGACGTAATCCGCGGCGTACACCTTGTGGCGCACCAGGCGCGGCAGTGGCTCGGTCACGAGGACGAATCCGCGGCGGGGCAGGACGGGCAGGGAGACTCCGGCCAGCGCGGCCACCGCCGAGCCCCACGTACCGGCCGCGTTCACGACGGCCGGGGCATGGATGTCGCCCCGGTCGGTCCGCACGCCGAGGACCGTTCCGTCCGGCGTGCGCAGCACCTCGGTCACGGTCCGCCCGGTCAGCAGCCGCGCCCCCGACGCCCGCACCAGATGTGCGGCGGCCAGGGCGGGCATCACCTGGGCGTCCTGCGGATAGTGCACGGCGCCCGCGAGCCCGGGCGCCAACTGCGGTTCCAGGTCGTGGAGTTGGTCCGCCGTGACCGGCACGGCCAAGACTCCGGCCGCGCGTTGCCCCGCCGCGAAGGTCTCCAGTGCGGTCAGCCCCTCGGGCGTGGCGGCCACGACGACGCCGCCCTTGGCCTCGTACTCGATCGCCGGTCCGAGCCCCGCCTCCCCCGCGAGGTCGGCCCACAGGCGCCCCGAGAGCAGGGCGAGGTCGAGCTCGGGCCCGGGCTCCTTGTCGGAGACGAGCAGGTTCCCCTCGCCCGCGCCGGTCGTTCCGCCGGCCACCGGACCGCGGTCCACCAGGGCGACGTCGAGGCCCGCCCGAGCCGCGTACAGGGCGCAGGCCGCGCCCACCATTCCGGCCCCGACGACCACGACATCGCAGGTAAATGCCTTGCTCACATCAGTACTATGTCACATGCTTCTCTAGCCTGGAACAGGTCGACGACACACGCGGACGACATGGTCGGACGACTTCGGACGACACACACAGACGCATATAAGGGGTGCCTGACGTGGCCAAGGGCCGAAAGAACGGGCTGTACCGAGGAATCTCCGGCGAGTTGTCCGCCCTGATGCGCACGGGCTGGGCCGACACCGAGCAGCGAGATCTGCAAGCGACCGAGCAGGCGCCCTACGCGGCCCGGCGCCGCGCGGCGCTCTCCGCTCTCTTCCCGGGCGAGCGGCTCGTCATCCCCTCCGGGAGCCTCAAGACCCGCTCGAACGACACCCACTACCCGTTCCGCCCGTACTCCGGCTATGTCCATCTGACGGGCGATCAAGCCAGGGACGGCGCCCTGGTGCTGGAGCCCCGCGCGGACAGCGGCCACGACGCGCACTGCTATCAGCTCCCCCGCGACAGCCGGGACAGCGACGAGTTCTGGACCGGCATGACGGCCGAGCTGTGGATGGGCCGACGCCGCTCCCTCGCCGAGTCGGAGCGGGTGCTCGGACTGCCCTGCCGTGACATCCGTACGATCGCCGAGGACCTCAAGGACACCGGCGTACCGACCCGAGTCGTACGCGGCCACGACCCCGTCATCGAAGCGGCGCTGGCCACGGACGAGGAGCGGGACGCCGGGTTCGAGGAGGCCGTCTCGGGGCTGCGGCTGGTGAAGGACGCCTGGGAGATCGGCGAGATGCGCCGGGCGGTGGACGCCACGGTCCGCGGATTCATCGATGTCGTACGGGAGTTGTCGCAGGCGGTCGCCACCTCGGAGCGCTGGATCGAGGGCACCTTCTTCCGCCGCGCCCGCGTCGAGGGCAACGACGTCGGCTACGGCTCCATCTGCGCGGCCGGCGAGCACGCCACGATCATGCACTGGATGCAGAACGACGGCCCGGTCCGCCCGGGCGAACTGCTCCTGCTGGACGCGGGCGTCGAGACCCGCACCCTCTACACCGCCGACGTCACCCGCACGCTCCCGATCAGCGGCATGTTCACGCCGCTCCAGCGCGAGATCTACGACGCGGTGTACGAGGCCCAGGAGGCCGGCATGGCCGCGGTGCGGCCCGGCGCCCGCTACCGCGACTTCCACGAGGCCGCCCAGCGCTCGATGACCGAACGGCTCGTGGAGTGGGGCTTCATCGAGGGCCCGGCCGAGCGGGCGTACGAACTGGGTCTGCAGCGCCGCTTCACCATGGCGGGCACCGGGCACATGCTCGGGCTCGACGTCCACGACTGCGCCAGGGCCCGCAACGAGGAGTATGTCGACGGGGTGCTGAAGCCGGGCATGGTCCTCACCGTCGAACCGGGCCTCTACTTCCAGGCGGACGATCTGACGGTGCCCGAGGAATGGCGCGGCATCGGCGTCCGGATCGAGGACGACCTCCTCGTCACGGCGGACGGCCACGAGAACCTGTCGGCCGGGCTGCCCCGCTCGTCCGACGAGGTCGAGGCCTGGATGCGGGAGTTCGCCGGTTAGCGGGGCCCGGCGGACGTCTGAGTTCCCGGTTGGCGGGGCCCGGCGCTAGATCCTGCTCTCGGTCGCCGTGTCGGCGGACAGTCGCTGCGCCACGTAGATCGGAACCACCGAGAGCAGGACGAGCACCGCCGCCACGACGTTCACGACCGGTGCCTGCTGGGGCCGTGTCATGTTGTTGAAGATCCAGATCGGCAGGGTCTCGACACCGGGCCCGGCCGTGAACGTCGTCACCACGATCTCGTCGAAGGAGAGCGCGAAGGCGAGCAGTCCGCCCGCCAGCAGCGCGGAGCGCACCAGCGGGAAGGTGATGTCGACGAAGGCCCGGAAGGTGTCCGCGCCCAGGTCCATCGCCGCTTCCTCGTACGAGCCGGACGTACGGCGCAGCCGCGCGACGACGTTGTTGAAGACGACGACGATGCAGAACGTGGCGTGGCCGACGATCACGGTGAACAGGCCGAGGCCGACGCCGAGCGGCTCGAGGACCGTGCTGAACGCCGAGTTGAGGGCGATGCCCGTGACGATGCCGGGCAGCGCGATCGGCAGGACGACCACGAAGGAGATGGCGTCGCGGCCGAAGAAGCGGTGCCGGGCGACCGCGAAGGCGATCAGCGTGCCCAGTATCAGGGCTATGGCCGTGGCGCCGAGCCCCGCCTTGACCGAGACCCACAGGGCCGCGCGGGCGCCCTCGTTCTCCCAGGCGACCGACCACCAGTGGAAGGTGAGTCCCGGCGGCGGCCAGCTCGCGCTGCGGTCCGGGTTGAAGGAGTTGACCAGGACGAGCGCGAGCGGAACGTAGATGACGGCGAAGCCGAGCCCGGCGGCGACGCGCAGCGCGATGCGCGCGGAACGGGAGAGTTGCACAGCGGGCTCCTCAGAGGCTGCTCAGGGCGCCCGTGCGGCGCATCGCGAGCAGGTACAGCACGATGACGACGACGGGGACCGTGCCGAGCGCGGCGGCCATGGGCAGGTTCAGTTCGATGTTGGAGTAGACGAGGTTGCCGATGAGCTGGGTCTTGCCGCCGACGATCTGCACGGTGATGTAGTCGCCGAGGCTGAGCGAGAAGGTGAAGACCGAGCCGGCGGCCACGGACGGCAGGACCATCGGCAGCACCACGGAGCGGAAGGTGCGTCCGGGGCGCCCGCCCAGGTCCGCCGACGCGTCGAGCAGGTTGGCGGGCAGCTGTTCCAGGGCCGTGTGGATCGGCAGGATCATGTACGGCAGCCAGAGGTACGTCAGCGCGATGACCGCGGCGAACAGTCCGAACCCGGGTCCGCTCATCCCGAAGGGCTTCAGCATCCAGTCGGCGAGCCCTCCCTGAGAGAGGATCAGCCGCCAGGCGTACACCTTGACGAGGTAACTCGCCCACAGCGGTGTGAGGATGGCGACCACGAGCAGCGGGCGCCACCTGGGCTTGGCGATACGGGCCGTGTAGAAGGCGACCGGGAAGGCGATCACCGCGCACAGGACGGTGACCGCGAGCGCCACGCCGATGCTGCGCAGGATCACCTGGCGGAAGACGGGCGTGGTGAACAGGGCGTGGAAGTTGTCGGTCGACCAGACCTTCACCACCTCGGAGGTGAAGGAGTCGGTCGTCCAGAACGCCGAGACGAACAGCACGGTCAGCGAGCCGAGGTAGAGCACGGCCAGCCAGAGCAGCGGCGCGGTGAGCAGGAGGGACAGCCGCAGCCGGGGGTGTCGGTGCAGGGTCCCGGCGAGCCGCCGGACGGGGGAGCGTCCGGCGGTCTGCGCGGTGGTCGTCATCGGAGTCTCAGCCCTTGATCTCGGTCCAGGCCTGGACCCACTTGGCGTACGGCACGCACTTGACGTCGGTGCGGCCGTCGAGGCACTGCTCGATGGGCGTGTTCCAGAAGGCGATGTTCTTCCAGTAGCTCTCGTCGGCGGCGTGGAAGGTGTCGCAGAAGGACTTGTCGCTGGTCTCGTCGCACGCCTTGGAGTTCGCCGGGGCCTCACCGAAGTACTCGGCGACCTGGGCGTTCACCTTCGGCGAGATGATCCAGTCCATCCACTTGTAGGCGCAGTTGGGGTGCTTGGCCTTGGCGGAGATCATCCAGGTGTCCGACCAGCCCGTGGAGCCCTCCTTGGGCACGAAGGCCTTCACCTTGGCGCCCTCGTCCTGCGCGAGGTTGGCGATGACCTGCCAGGTGGTGCCGACCACGGAGTCACCGCTCTTGAAGGCGGAGATCTCCTTGAGGTAGTCGCTCCAGTACTCCCCCACGTTCGCGCTCTGCTTCTTCAGCAGCGCGACGGCCGCGTCGAACTGCTTCTGGTCCAGCGCGTAGGGGTCCTTGATCTTCAACTCCGGCTTGGTCGCCCTGAGATACAGCGCCGCGTCGGCGATGTAGATCGGCGAGTCGTACGCGGTGACGTGACCCTTGTACTTGCCCGCGTCGTCGAAGACGGCGGACCAGGAGGTGGGGGCGGGCGTGACCTTCTGGGTGTTGTACATCAGCAGGTTGGCGCCGCGGCCGTGCGGGATGCCGTACATCTGGCCGTCGACGGAGTTCCAGGCCCCGTCCTTGAGGCCGCTGAAGACGTCCTTGTAGTTGGGTACGAGGCCGGTGTTGACCGGGGCCGCGTCGCCGGAGGCGATGAGACGCAGGGAGGCGTCGCCGGAGGCGGAGACGGCGTCGTACTGGCCGGTCTTCATCAGCTTGACCATCTCGTCGGAGCTGGCCGCGACCTTGGAGTTGACCTGACAGCCGGTCTGCTTCTCGAAGTCGCTGACCCAGTCGACCTTGGGGTCGTTGGAGCCGTCCTCGACATATCCGGCCCAGGCGATGAGGTTGACCTGGCCCTCGGTCTTGCCGAGCTTGGACTGCGCCTTCAGGTCGGGCGGGTTGAGCCCGGTCGACGAGGAGGAGCCGCCCGAGTCGGACGATCCACAGGCGGTGGCCGCGACGAGCACCGCGACGGCGGCGGCGGCCTTGAAGGTTCGGGTGAGGCGCACGACGTACTCCATACGTGATGGGGACTGAGCGTGGGGGTCAGCGGGGGTCGGGGACCTTGAAGGTGTGGCGGCGGTGCCACTGGAGCCGGACTCGGGTGCCGCGGTAGGCGGCGACGTCCTCGGAGGAGGTCTCCAGGTTCTGCTGGAGCGCGGTGAGACGCCCTCCCGCGTCGAGGTCCACGAGGAAACGGGTGGCGTCCCCGAGATAGACGACCTCGGCGACGGTGCCGGTGGCGGTGGAGTGCTCCGGCTCGTCGGCCTCGGCGGACTCCTTGAGGACCCGGATCTTCTCGGGCCTGATGCTGTAGGTGCCCGGGGCGCCGACGACCTGCCGCGCGGACTGGCCTTCGAGCAGGTTGGAGGTGCCGACGAAGCCCGCGACGAAGGGGGTGGCGGGACGTTCGTAGATCTCGGCCGGGGTGCCCACCTGTTCGATGCGGCCCTGGTTGAAGACGGCGATGCGGTCGCTCATCGTCAGCGCCTCCTCCTGGTCGTGGGTGACGAAGACGAAGGTGATGCCGACCTCGCGCTGGATCGCCTTGAGCTCGACCTGCATCTGCTCGCGCAGCTTGAGGTCGAGGGCGCCGAGCGGTTCGTCGAGCAGCAGCACGCGGGGGCGGCCGACGAGGGCGCGGGCCAGCGCGACGCGCTGGCGCTGACCTCCGGAGAGCTGGCCGGGGCGCCGCCTGCCGAACCCTTCGAGGCGTACGTCGGCGAGCGCCTTGCGCGCCCGCACCAGCCGCTCGGCCTTGGGCACCTTGCGGACCTTGAGGCCGTAGGCGACGTTCTGCTCCACGCTCATGTGCGGGAAGAGCGCGTAGTCCTGGAAGACGGTGTGCACATCCCTCTCGAAGGGGGCGAGCCCGGTGACCTCCTGACCGGCCAGCTCGATCCGCCCGGCGGCGGGGCTCTCGAACCCCGCGATCATGCGCAGGACAGTCGTCTTTCCGGAGCCGGACGGGCCGAGCATCGAGAAGAACTCGCCGTCGGATATCTCCAGGTCGATCCCCGCCACCGCGGTCGTCTCGCCGAACGACTTCCGCAGATCCTGCAGCCGGATCGCGCTTCCCTCCATGGACGGGAACCTTTCTGGTGCACTCTTACGTTGACCGGAAAGATATGAAGTCATAGTTCAAAGCTCAAGACCCCCTTAAGGTAAAGGTTGAGTCATCGCACAAGGTGGTAACCGTGAAGCAACAGATGGACGGCGGCGCCCGGAGGGCGATCTTCACTCCGCTGGACAACCGGGCGCGAGTGGAGACGGTCGTCCGCAGGCTCGGCGATGCCATCGAGCTCGGACTGCTCGCGGACGGGGAGCAACTGCCCGGTGAGATGGAGCTGGCCGGACAGCTCGGCGTGTCGACGGTGACCCTGCGCGAAGCGCTGATGGCGCTGCGGCAGCAGGGTCTGGTGACCACCCGCAGAGGGCGCGGCGGCGGCAGCTTCGTGTCCCTCCCCGAGGTCCCCGGCGAGGAGCGGCTCAAGGCCCGGCTGGCCGGCTGGAGCACCGAGGAGCTACGCGATCTGGGCGACCACTGGGCCGCGGTGTCGGGCGTGGCCGCGCGGCTGGCGGCACAGCGCACGGAACCGGACGATCTTCAGCAGCTGCGACGCACCGTTGAGGAGTTGGCGTCCGCCGAGGACGCGGCGGCGCGCAGCCGGGTCTACGGCCGGTTTCATGTCGAGCTCGCCGCGGCGGCGCAGTCCGCCCGGCTGACCCGGGAACAGGTCGCGCTGCAGACCGAGGTGGGGGCGCTGCTGTGTCTCGTGCTCGGGGACGACGAATATCGTGAAGAAGTCGCAGACCGTCACCGCTCCGTAATCTCGGCGGTGCAAGATGGGGCCCACGATTCGGCCAGAGCGCTGGCCGAGCGGTGCGTCCAGGACTCGACGGCGCGGCTCATCGCCCTCCGCCTCGCGATGCCGCGCACCGTGTCCGGTCCCCGTCCGCTGGAGGGCACCCATGAGCAGGAGCCCCGGCCCCCTCGGCGCCACGGCGACGCTTGACGCGACACCGGAGGCGGCCGTCGCCGCCCAGGTCCGCTCCACGCTGGAGGCCGTGTTCGACGCGGTCGCCGAGACCCGGGCCGATACGGCGACCCTGCTCACCCGGGTCGCCGCGCAGGGCCGTCGCCCCGCGAGCGTGGATCTGGCCGCACTGCGCCCCGGGCTCCATCTCCGGCTCGCCCGGCAGGAGTTGGTGTCGGGCGTGGGGTTCGTCGCGGCGCCCGGGCTGCTCGGTGACGTACCTGCGTGGCTGGAGTGGTGGCAGCAGGGCTCCGACGGGGACGTACGACCGCTGTTGCTCGACCTCGATCCGCGGCACTCCGCGTACTCCGACTACACGCACTGGGACTGGTTCGCCCTCCCCCGCGACACGGGGCAGCGCGCGGTCGCCGGGCCCTACGTCGACTACCTCTGCTCCGACGAGTACAGCCTGACGCTGTCCGCGCCCGTCCAGACCGAGGGCCGGTTCGTGGGGGTCGCCGCGGCCGACGTGTATCTGCGGCATTTCGAGGCGGCGGTCGTCCCGCTGCTGCAACGGCTGCCGGGCGCCGCCCACTTGGTGAACGCGCGCGGGCGGGTGGCCGCGTCCGCCGATCCCGCGCATCTGGCCGGATCACTCACCAAGGGCCCGGACTTCGGTGCCGTACTGGCGGCGGCGCGGAGCGCGCGCTTCGAGGGGATGCGGCTGGTTCCGTGCGACGGCGTGCCGCTGGTGCTCGTGGTGCCGGCCGACTGAACCTCGTGGGACGGCAGGGCCGGGCGGGCTCAGACCGCCCGCAGCTCCGCCGCGCCGTTGCGGGTCTTGCGCGCCTTGCGCGGTCCGGCCACCGCGTTCCGCGCCTCGCGAAGGACCAGCGTCATCCGCGTATAGCCCATGTCCTGAAGGGTCTTGGGGGTGTCGCCGACGATCCGGCAGTGCGTGCTGCCCCAGCGCGGGTCGGGGTGCACCAGCGGGCGTACGGCGCCGTCGTGCTCCACGGCGTCCGGGCCGACCGCGCGGATCCAGTGCGGCAGTCCGTGCCGGTAGGCGGCGTCCATGATCGGGTCCTGGGCGATGTCCCGGCGGATCGACTGGAGTCCACGGTCCTGGCCGTGCCGCTCCACGGCGGCCGCGAAGTGGGCCAGCATCGGCAGGCACCAGCTCGACTCGTGCTCACCGAGCACGGTGCTCGCATCCGGATGGAACAGGACGAACCGGAGGAAGTTGTCGCCGGGCATAGCCGTCGGATGGGGGCCGACGCCGTCGAAAAGTGTCTCGAACGCGGCGTTGGACAGAACGACGTCCCAACGGTGGTCGAAGACGACGGAGGGGAACGGTACGGCCTCCAAGAGGGCGGCGTAGTCCTGGAGATACGCCTGAGCTTCGAGACTCTCGGGGACAGGTCGCGGCTGGGACCGCTGCCTTCCTGCCTGGTACGCCATCGGGAGGTCACCCCTCTTGCCTCTGCGGCCTTCACGCGGCGCCCCGATCCTGCTGCCCAGGCAGTAGTCGTGTCAACTATCGTGGCATTTGGCGCCTGTTGACGGCTGAATCTCGCCACAGTTGTGGCGAGACCTGGATGTGAGTTCGAGCGAGGGGCTAGTCTCCGGGTGGTTCCTGACCTTCGTGTCCGGATGTTTCCTGACCTTCGTGAGAGAGACCTGAGAGAGACGTAGGAGATCTGTCGGTGACGGATGGCTTCGAAGTTCCGGGCGCCACGGCGACGGTTCTGCTGCAGGCCGTCGTGGCCCGGGTCACCGCACTCGCCGACCGGCTCGGTGTGGACCACGCCGAGGTCTTCGACGTCAGGCGCCTGTCGGCCGAGTCCGGCGTCCCCGAACCCGTGGTGAAGGCCATGCTCAGCGGCCGCCCCGCCGGGGAGCCCGATCTGCAGGCCCGTTTCCTGCAACGCCTGGATCTGCTGCGCCGCACCCGGCTCAAGCCCAACGGACGCCGGTACACCCAGCAGGAGATCGCCGACGGCGCCGGGATGTCGCGGCAGCAGGCGGGGGCCCTCATCAATGGCGACCGGCGGCCCACGATGGAGCACTGCGACGCCATTCAGCGCTTCTTCCGGGTGCATGCCGGGTTCCTGACGGCCGAGGACTCCGAGGCGCTCGTGGGTGCCCTGCAGCGCTCGGAACAGGAGCTCCTTCAGCGACTCGCCGACCGCGAGCGCGCCGCGGCCTCGGTCGCGGACGACCCGCTGGAGCGGCTGCTCCTCGACCACGGCGTCCGCGGAATCGCCTGGCGGGCCGCACAGTTGCCCACCGACCAGCACCGGGACAAGGTCGCCGAGTGGCTGGACATGCTCCTGGAGAGCGTCAAGCGGCCCGAGTCGTGAGCCGGGGGAGAACTGTGGGCATCGGAAAGGACATGCGCCGCCTGTGCGGCGAGTTGGTCGCGGAGCTCTCGCTCCCGGCACCGGCGGAACCCGCCGACCTCTACGCGGCGCTGTGCGACGCGATGAGCAGGCGCCGCGGCCGTCCCGTCCAGTTCCGTACGGCCGCGTTCCCGCCCGGCACCGCCAGCGGGCTGTGGCTCGACATGGCCGAGCAGGACCTCGTCGTCATCGAGGAACGCACCGCCCCCGACCACCAGTTGGTGATCCTCGGCCACGAGCTGTGGCACATGAAGGCCGGGCACTGCAGTCACCACGTCGAGGGCGCGGCCGTCGCGGCCCGCTTATTGAGCGACACCGCGGATCTGCAGGCGACCGTCCTGAAGGTGGCCGCGCGCACCCGCTTCGACCTCGCCGACGAGAAGGAGGCCGAGAGCTTCGGTCTGCTGCTTGCCAGCAAGTGCCGTACGTGGCTTGCCGGTTCATCGCTGCGCGGACCGGTGCAGCGGGACGGTCTGGCCGGCCGTATCGAGGCGTCCCTGGGCTATCGCGGGCCGCAGGGCTGAAGGTCCCGAGGACATGGACGGATCGAGCTACTACATCCCTGCCGTCGCCATGGGCGCCGCCATCGCCTTCAAGGGGCCCGCCCTGATCCGCGGCTGGCGCGACCCGCTGCTGCGTTCCGTGGGCGTGCTGCTGGCGCTCGCGGGCCTGGTGTTCCTCTTCGCGGCCCCGCCGACCATCGCCGAGGTCAACGAGCTCACCGGCGTCCCCAACATCTCGGCGCCAATGGTCTATTGCCTGCTCAGCGCCTTCAGCGCGTCCTGCCTTGTGCTGATCATCAACTGGCGCGGCGGGCCGCCCGAGGTGACCCGCCGGCTCACCCGCCGCTGGATCACCGGGTACAGCGTGGTGGGCGTGGCGCTGATCGTGTTCTTCGCCCTCGGAGACGCCCCCGAGGAGCGGCTGCGGGATCTCGACACGTACTACGCCAACACGCCCTTCATCCGCGAGATGATCGTGCTCTACCTCGTGTCGCTCACCGTCGCGGGCGTCGCGATGAACATCATGTGCTGGCGCTGGGCGGTCCAGGTGCACGGCTGGCTGCGGGCCGGGCTGCTGATCATCGCCTTCGGCTCGCTGTGCAACATCCCTTACGCGGCGGCCAAGTTCACCGCCGTGATCGCCCGCTGGAACGGCGGGAACCTGGACGGCCTGAGCACCAATGTGGCGCCCGTGGTGGCCTCCGTCGGAGCACAGATCACCGCGGTCGGCTTCTGTGTCCCGCTGGCCTGCCAGCGCATCGGGGACAGCTGGAACACCTGGTCGACGTACCGCCGACTCGGTCCGCTGTGGCGCGAGCTGAAGCCGGTCTCCGCGCACGAAGACCGCGCGGTGCGGATCTCCTGGTGGTCGCCCGCCGAACTCCGGGTCACCCAGCGGGAGTCCGACATCCACGACGGCATGCTCAGCCTGTACCCCTACTTCGACTCCCAGGTGCGCTCCCAGGCCTACGACACGGCCGTGGCGGCGGGTTCCTCGCCCACCCAGGCGCAGGCCGAGGCGGACGCGGCGATGGTGACGGCGGCGGTGCGGGCCAGGGCCGCCGATCCGGAAGGCAGGGTCATCAGCTCGGCGGAGGCAGCCACCGCCGCGCCGGCGGCGGATGGATCCGCCGCCGCGTACGCGTACACCGATGGCCCGCGCGACCTCGTGCGGATGTCCATCGCGCTGCGTCAGTCACCCGTCGTCGCGGCCGCCCGAGGGCAGGCCCCGACCAGGTCAGAGAGCGACTTCCATGAACGAACCAGCTAGCGCCTCCCGGGACTCGGCTTCACCGAGCAGACCCGCCGACACCACACACCGTCTGTCTCCGGGCGGGGCCGCCCGGCGGGCCGTCGTCGTCGGCGGCGGGCTGGCCGGTCTGCTGGCCGCGGCCGCCCTGCACGAGTACGCCGACGTCACCGTCGTCGAGCGCGACGCGCTGCCCGACGGGCCCGAGCCGCGCAAGGGCCTCCCGCAGGCCCGGCACGCCCATCTGCTGTGGTCCGGCGGCGCCCGCGCGATGGAGGACCTGCTGCCCGGGGTCACCGACGCCTGGCTCGCCGCGGGCGCCCGGCGCATCCCGCTGCCGACCGGCCTCGTCTCCCTTTCGGCTCAGGGCTGGCTGCGACGCTTCCCCGAAATGCAGTTCATGATCGCGTGCAGCCGGGATCTGCTCGACTCGGTCCTGCGCGCGCGGCTCGCCACGAAGGAGCGCGTCACCTTTCTGCAGCGCACCGAGCTCCTCGGCCTGGAGGGCGGAGCCTCCCGGGTGACGGGCGTGCGGGTGCGGACGTCCGACGGCGAGGAGCTCGTCCTGGACGCCGACCTGGTGGTGGACGCCTCGGGGCGCGGCTCACGGGCGAGCACCTGGCTCGACGCGCTGGGCGTGCCCGAGGCGCCGATGGACGAGGTGGACTCCGGACTCGCCTACGCCAGCCGGATCTTCCGCGCGCCGGCGGGCACCGAGGACTTCCCCGTGGTCAACGTGCAGCCCGACGCGGCGCAGCCGGTGCCGGGCCAGTCAGCGACGATCGTGCCCATCGAGGGCGGCCGCTGGCTGGTGACGCTCTCCGGCACGCGCGACGGTCAACCGACCGATTCCGCCGAGGAGTTCGAGACGTTCGCGCGCGGCGTCAGACATCCGGTCGTGGGCGAGCTGATCGCGCACGCCCAGCCGCTGACGGACGTCGTGCTCAGCCGCAGCACGGTCAACCGGCGGCGCTTCTTCGAGAAGATGAAGGACTGGCCCGAGGGGTTCGTCGCGCTCGGCGACGCCGTCGCCACGTACAACCCGGTCTACGGGCACGGCATGTCGGTGGCCGCGCAGGGCGCCGTGTCGCTGCGCGGACTCGTGGCGGAGCACGGGCTGACGGCGCCGGGGCTCGCGCGGCGGGCACAGCGTGCGGTGTCCCGGCCGGTGGCGGTCGCCTGGGAGCTCGCCACGGGCACGGACATCCGCTACCCGGGCGCGATCGGCAAGCAGCCCGGGAGCGCGCAGAATCTGCTCGGCCGTTATGTGAACCGGCTCATGCTGACGGCGACCGGACGCCCGCTGGTCACTCGGACACTGCTCACCGTGATGACGCTGTCCGGGCCGCTCCCGGCCCTCTTCAAGCCCGAGGTCGCCTTCGCGGTGCTCCGCGGCCCACGGCGCCCGCCGCTGGCCGAGCCGCCGTTCACGGACCAGGAACGGGCCATGGTCCGCACGGAGGAGTCACCCGCCAGGGGCTGATACCGCACCACGGGAGCGAGCGGACCTCACCACGCGCCGCTCGCCTCCCCGGGCCCGCGCCTCGGCTCACCGACGCGTGGGTGTCACGTCGCGCTGCGTTCGCTCGCCTCGCGCAGGTCCCGTTCCACCGCGCGGTTCTGGGCGGTGTCCGGCTGCCCTGCCGCGCTGCCGGGGCGGCCGGCGCGCAGCAGCTCCCGCCAGCGCTCGCGGCTCCAGTCGGCCGGGTGCGTCGTGCTCGTGAACTCCTCGACCAGGGCCAGGAAGCGCGCCGGGTCGCTGTGGAAGGGGAAGTGGCCCGCGCCCTCGAAGATCTCCAGGCGGCTGCCCGGCATCGCCTGGTGCGCCCCGTAGGCGTGGCGCACCGGCACCACGCTGTCCCGGTCGCCCCAGAGAAGCATCGTGGGCATGCCCTCCGTCAGATAGCAGCGGTCGAGCATGGTGACCGCCTGGCCGCGCCAGTCGACCACGGCGCGCAGGGTGCGGATGAAGGCGCTGCGGGAGGTCGCGTCGGGCAGCGCGTCCACCAGGGTCAGCAACTCCGGTGCGTCCTGCCCCAGATCGGTGTCGAGAAGTCTCATCAGGCGGGCGAACAGGCCCACTTGGAAGCGCATTCCGGGCAGTCGCAGCGTGGAGAGCATGAGGTGCGCGCCGGGCAGCGAGACGGCCCGCAGTACGGGGTTGACCTCGCCCCCGACACCGCCCGCGCTGACCAGGATCAGCCGCTCGGTGCGCTCGGGGAACTGGTAGGCGAACTGCATCGCGACTCCGCCGCCCAGCGAGTGACCGACCAGGGTGGCGGACTCGATGTCGAGCGTGGCGAGCAGATCGCGTACCCCGTTGGCGTACGCGGCCACCGAGTAGTCGGCCCGCGGTTTGTCGGAGGCTCCGTGGCCGAGGAGGTCGGGCGCGATCACCGTGTGGGTGCGGGCGAGGTCGGGGATCAGCTCCGCCCAGGTCGCCGAGGAGTCGCCGATGCCGTGGATCAGGACGAGCGCCGGGCCCTCGCCCGCCATCCGGTAGGCGCGCCGGTAGCCGTGCACGACGCGGTGGTGCAGGCGCAGTTCCCCGTCGCCCACCGAGCGCAGCCGCAGGGTGCGCCGCGGACGCCGAGGCGGTACGTCGACCACGGGCCCACCTCCTGTTCACAGGCCGCCCTGGGGCGGCCCCAGCTCTTCAGTCCAGCCTAGGGCCCCTGTCCCACAAGGGATTTCCGTGAGGTTTCGCCTCCGCTAAGCGGGCGAACCACCGCGCACCGAAACGGGATTGTCAGTGGCAGACGGCAAGCTGGAGTCACGTACCGCCATGCACCACTGCATGTACCGCCATGTACCGCTTCGACAATCCGACCCGGGGAGAGCCGTCCGATGCCGACCGCCGTACTGACCGACCACGAACGCGCCGCCGTGCAGGCCTACCTCCGTCTCCTGCACACCGTACGGGCCGCCTTCGACAGCCCGCCGGACGGGCGCCGACCACCCATGGTGCCGCCCGCCGCGCTCGCCGAGGCGGAGCGCGCGCTGGCGGCGGCCGGGCTCGCGGGCAACGAGGAGGCGTTCTTCCGGCTGCTGCACACCTGGTGCCCAGAGCCGACTCAGGCGTGAGACACGACGATCACGGCCGGACTCCGGCATGCGACACGATGATCACAGCCGGACTCCGACGTGCGGCACGGTGGCCCAGGGCCGGCTCAGGCGTGAGGCACCGTGACCACCGTCGCGACCAGCCCCCGCTGGACGGTCCAGCGCCCGTCGAACGCCTCGACCGGCAGGCCGTCCACCAGCGGTCCCGGCACGAGGAGTTGGGCGTGGAAACGCCCTGACAGGGCAGGGCCGGCGGACCCGGCGCCCTGGACGAGGTCGATGTCCGCCTCGGAGAAGTCCAGCCACTTCCTGGTGAGCGGGAACCACGCCTTGTAGACCGACTCCTTCGCGCTGAACAGCAGCCGGTCCCAGTGCACGTCGGGGGTCTCGGCGGCGAGGCGGTCGAGCCGGCCCACCTCCGTGGGCAGGGCAACGACGTCGAGGACCCCCGCCGGGAGCGCCAGGTGGGGTTCGGCGTCGATGCCGAGGGAGGCCAGATCGGTGGCGCGGGCGAGCGCGGCGGCGCTGTAGCCGTCGCAGTGCGTCATGCTGCCGATCAGGCCCGACGGCCACTGCGGCGCTCCGCGTTCGCCCGGCAGGACGGGCCCCACGGGCATGCCGAGCTTCTCCATGGCCCGCCGGGCGCAGGTGCGCACGGCGGTGAACTCGCGGCGCCGCTTCTGCACGGCGCCCCTCAGGAGCGCCTGCTCCTCGGGGTACAGGGTCGCGCCCTCCACCCCGTCGTCACCGTAGCTCTCCACGACCACGACCGACTCCGGGAGCAGCTCCTCCATCACCGGCTCCGACCTCCATCGGCAGAATGCGGCGCAGCGTGCCCGGTGTTCCCGGTCGGCCGCGCCATTCGCGGGGGTAACCCACCGAGACCTCTTCGAAGCGGACGCCCTCGTGCCAGGTGGTCCGCGGGATGTGGAGATGACCGTAGACCATGGCCTCGACACGGAACCTGCGGTGCCAGTCGGCGGTCAGCCTGGTGCCGCACCACATCGCGAACTCGGGGTAGCGCAGGATGTCCGTCGGGTGACGGTCCAGCGGGTAGTGGTTGACCGGGATCGTGGGCAGATCGTCCGGCAGTTCGGCGAGCCTGCGCTCGGTCTCGGCGACCCGGGCCCGGCACCAGGCCTCGCGGCTCGGGTAGGGGTCGGGATGGAGCAGGTGCTCGTCGGTGCAGACCACTCCGGTCTCGTGGGCGTAGGCCAGCCCCTGGTCCTTGGTCAGGCAGCCCTGCGGCAGGAACGAGTAGTCGTAGAGCAGGAAGAGCGGCGCGACGACCGCGGGGCCACCGGGCCCGTGCCAGACCGGATACGGATCCTCGGGGGTCGTGACGCCCAACTCCCGGCACAGGGCGACCAGATGCTCGTAGCGGGCGACCCCCCGCAGCTCCACGGGGTCCTTCGGGTGCGTCCACAGCTCGTGGTTTCCGGGCACCCAGATCACCTTGCGGAAACGGCCGCTGAGCGTCTGAAGGGCCCATCGGATGTCGGCGACGACCTCCCCGACGTCACCGGCCACCAGGAGCCAGTCGTCGTCAGACTGGGGGCGCATCTTCTCGACGATGGCACGGTTCTCGGCGTATCCGATGTGCAGATCGCTGATGGCCAGCAGGTTCCCGTGACCGCCGTCTGTCGACCGCACCCGTGACACCCCCGAAGAAGACGAATGGAAACACAAGAACACATCCGCCCCCCACGGGACAAGAACGGCCCGCCGCCGGCCCTCCCCCGGTCCGCGACCCGGTGTCCATGACCTCTTGTCGAGCACTTCCGAAATCCGTAACACGCCCGTAGCAGCACGGGGCCCCACGCCCCCTATGATCGCCCCAACACGGCCGCCAGGAACCTCCCTTTGGCGTACGGCGGCTTGGTGTTCCTCCCATTCCCCTGGCCGGGCGCGGCCTGCTCCGCCGTGCCCGCGAACCGTGAAAGGTGGCCTGCATGGGCTCTCGCGTACGCGTCTGGCTCAACCGCACGTACGCGGAGAACGTGTTCTTCATGGATCAGCTGCGAAGTAATCCGCAGCATCGCGCGGTCGAGATCCATGCCACCCACGGCGACCCCGACTCCCCCGTGCTGGCCGCCGCCGACGTGGCCTCCATGGAGCCCGAGGGACTGTCCCCGCGCGCATACGTCGAGTACGCCCTCGACCACTGCGCCCGCCACTCCATCGACGTGTTCGTGCCGGTGCTGTACCAGGCCGCCGTCGTGGCGCAGCGCGCCGAGTTCGCCGCGGTCGGTACGGCACTGCTGGCTCCGCCCACCGAGGCCGTGGCCGTCTTCCAGGACAAGGTCACCGCCTATGAGGCGGTCCAGGCGGTGGGCGTGCCGGTGCCGCCGTGGTGGCGGGTGCGCACCGAGGAGGAGCTGGTCGCGGCGGTCGAGGCGCTGGAATCCGCGGGCCACAAGGCGTGCTTCAAGCCGGCGGCGGGGGCGGGCGGGGTGGGCTTCCGCGTGATCACGCGTGCCCCCTTCTCGCTCATGCACCTCAATGGATTTCCCAGTCCGTACGTGCCGCTGGATCTGGTCGTGGACGCGCTGCGCGCGGCCGACCACCCCGTCGACTGGCTGGTGATGCCGCGCCTGGAGGAGCCGGAGGTGTCCGTCGACTGCCTCACCGGGCCCGACGGGCGGGTCCGCATGGCGGTGGGACGCACCAAGAACGGGCGCCGCCGCGGGTTCACCCTCCATCCTTCGTGGATCGAGCCCGCGCGCCTGCTCGCGGAGGCGTTCGGACTGCACTATCTGACGAACATCCAGTTCCGCATGTACGGCGACGAGCCGGTCCTCATGGACGTCAACACCCGCCCGGCGGGCGGACTGCACCAGCTCTCGCAGTGCGGGGTCAACGCCCCTTGGGCGGCTGTGCAGTTGGCGCTCGGCGAGGAGACGGGCGAGGTGGTTCCACCGTTCCTCGGGCAGGACTACACGGTGGTCTCGGGCCCCCGTCCGGTGCGCGCGGTGTCGCTGCCGCAGCAGCGGACCGACTCGCCCGCGGCCCCGCTGCCGGCCGTGCCCTCCCCGGCAGTGGAACCGTCACCGTCCCCCGCCGCGACACCCGCCCCCGCGGCGGAAAGCACCTCCGCCGCCACCGCCACGGCCGGCGCCGCGATCGCCCCCGCCTAGGCCCACCCCCACTACCGGTCTGGACCAATTCTCGCCCAGTCCCTTGACAGCGAGATTGGTCCATACCAACTTGGTTGCGCACCTCTCAGCACTCCCGAACACCCCCATTTCCGCAGGGAGATCGCGTGCGCATCACACACTTCAGACGTTCCAGACATCGCTTCTTCGCTCTGCTCGGCACCGCCGCCCTGGCCCTGGCCGGGGCGGTCGCCCTCCCCGGTACGGCCCAAGCGGCCAACATCCTGACCAACCCCGGCTTCGAGTCGGGCAGCCTCTCCCCCTGGACCTGCACCGGGAACCTGGGCTCGGTCGTCTCCAGCCCCGTGCACGGCGGCTCCAAGGCCCTCGCGGGGGCGGCGAGTTCGAGTGACAACGCCCAGTGCAGCCAGACCGTCTCGGTCCAGCCGAACACGACGTACAGCCTCTCCGGCTGGGTGCGCGGCAGCTATGTGTACCTGGGCGTGGACGGCGGTGCCTCGACCTGGACGACGTCCCCGTCGGCGTACAGCCAGCTCACCGTGTCCTTCACGACCGGCGCCTCGCAGACCAGCGCCAAGATCTATGTCCACGGCTGGTACGCGCAGGGCACCTACTACGCCGACGACATCAGCCTGGACGGTCCGGGCGGCGGCGGTGGCTCCGACACCCAGGCACCGACGGCTCCGACGAACCTGACCTCCACCGGCAAGACCTCCTCGAGCGTGTCGCTGTCGTGGGGCGCGTCGAGCGACAACGTCGGCGTGAGTGCCTACGACATCTACAGCGGCTCGAACCAGGTGCTCAGCGTGTCGGGCACGAGCGCCACGGTCAGCGGGCTCTCGCCGAGCACCGCCTACACGTTCACCGTCAAGGCGCGGGACGCGGCCGGGAACACCTCGGCGGCCTCCAACTCCGTGAGCGTCACGACGAACGCGGGCGGTGGCGGCGGCACCGGCTTCAAGCAGGCGGCGCCCTACCTCTACCTCGGCTGGGGTGATCCGCCGAGCGCGACCTCGGTGATGAGCTCGACCGGGATCAAGTGGTACACGATGGCGTTCATGCTGGACGGCGGCGGCTGCAACCCGATGTGGGACAGCGCCCGGCCGCTCACCGGCGGCAACGACCAGACCGTGATCAACCAGATCCGTTCCGCGGGCGGTGACATCGTCCCGTCGTTCGGCGGCTGGCAGGGCAGCAAGCTCGGCGCCAACTGCTCGTCGGCGAGCGCTCTCGCCGGTGCGCTGCAGAAGGTGATCGACGCCTACGGCCTCAAGGCGATCGACATGGACATCGAGAACACGGACGAGTTCGAGAACGAGGCCGTCCAGGCGAAGATCCTGACCGCGCTGAAGACCGTCAAGGCCAACAACCCCGGCCTGAAGACCATCGTCACCTTCGGCACCTCGACGACCGGCCCGACCTACTACGGCAACCGGCTCATCGAGCAGGCGCAGTCGCTGAACGCCAACATCGACGTCTTCACGATCATGCCGTTCGACTTCGGCGGCGGCTCCGACATGTACGGCAACACCGTCAATGCCACCGAGGGGCTCAAGGCCAAGCTGAAGTCGACCTTCGGGTGGGACGACGCGACGGCCTACTCCCACATCGGCATCTCCGGCATGAACGGTCTGTCCGACCAGCAGGAGAACACCACCCCGGCGATCTGGACCCAGATCCGCGACTGGGCGAACTCCCATCACATCGCCCGGCTCGCCTACTGGGCGGTCAACCGCGACCGGCCCTGCCCCGGCGGCGGCGTGGTGAGCAACTGCTCCGGGATCAGCCAGAACAACTGGCAGTTCACGTCCATCACGGCCGGCTTCACGGGCTGAGGTACGGCTGACGGCGCGAGGGTGCGGTGGGCCGTCCGGGACTTCCGGACGGCCCACCGCACCACCCCGTCCGCCGCCAAGGCCGCGGCGGTCATACTCACGAGGTGACGACGACGCCTTCCGACGAGAACACCCCGCCGCGCGCCCGCCTGGGCAGCTGGCCCACCCCGCTCGAACCCGCTCCCCGGCTGGCCCGCGCACTGGGTCTCGGTGCGGGCGACCTATGGGTGAAGCGCGACGACCTCACCGGACTGGGCGGCGGCGGCAACAAGATCCGCAA
Source organism: Streptomyces sp. R41 (assembly GCF_041053055.1). NCBI lineage: Bacteria > Bacillati > Actinomycetota > Actinomycetes > Kitasatosporales > Streptomycetaceae > Streptomyces > Streptomyces sp. R41. The sequence goes on along the minus strand of NZ_CP163443.1, from coordinate 8,876,535 downwards.
GCTGGAGTGGACGTGCGGGGCGGCCCTGGCGGAGGGCGCCACCACCCTGGTGACCACCGGCGCGCCGCAGAGCAACCACGCGCGGCTGACCGCGGCGGCGGGCGCCCGGCTGGGGCTCCGTGTCGTCCTCGTGCTCGCCGGGACGGCCGGATCGTCGGCCTCCGGCAACCTCGCGCTCGACGGGCTCTTCGGCGCCACCGTCGTCTGGGCGGGCGACGGCGAAGCATTGGAGCCCCGGGCACGGCAGGTGGTCGAGGAGCTGCGGCGGCGGGGCGAGGTCCCGGCGCTGATCCCCTTCGGAGGTTCCAGCGCGCTCGGCGCCCGCGGCTACGTCGAGTGCGCGCGCGAACTCCTGGTCCAGGCACCCGACGTGGCGACCGTCGTCGTCGCGCTCGGCTCGGGCGGCACCATGGCCGGACTCGTCGCCGAGCTCGGCACCGCACGCGTCCTCGGCGTGCACTGCGGCGCCGTCGCCGACCCCGCCCGGACGGTGTCCGACCTGACCTCCGAACTGACCGGCAGGCCCTGCGCACCACAGGCGCTGCGGATCGGGCTCGACCAGGTCGGAGAGGGATACGGCACGCTCAGCGAACCGGTGATGAGCGCCCTGACGCTGGCCGCGCGCGCCGAGGGCATCGTCCTCGACCCGATCTACACCGGGCGTGCCATGGCGGGACTGGTCGCGGCCGTCAAGGACGGCGACGTCACCGCGGGGCAACGCACCGTCTTCCTGCACACCGGCGGTCTGCCCGGACTGTTCGGCCACCCCACGACGCTCGCGCGGGCGGAGGCCGCCCTTCTCGGCGAGTGACCGGTCAGCCCGCCGGATACCCCCACGCACGCGCCAACTCAGCCAGTCTGGGCGGCAGTTCGACCGCCGGATCGGCTCCGCGGGCGGGCTGCACACGGCCCGACCTGATGGTGTCGCTCCAGTCGCCGAGCTGGGGGCGGAAGGTGCCGTGGTCCTGGGTGCCGTAGTCGAGCATGCCGCTCTCCCAGGGGACGCCGAGGTGGTCGCAGAGGCCGCGGGTGGTCGTCTCCGGGTCTGCGGTGAGCTCTTCGTACGTGATCACGTGGGCGTCGAGGTTCTGGCGGGCCTCTTCCAGCTTCTCGCTGTAGTCGAGGACCTCGGCGGTGATGGCCTCGTGGTCGGGGTCCGCGCGGCGGTTGGTCAGCGAGGTGACGACCGCGCCCGGGTGACGGAGCAGGACGATGTAGCGCGCGTTCGGCCAACATCGGTGCAGGCGGGGCCAGACGAGGGTGTTCGGCGGGGTCTTGTCGACGATGATCCGCTTGCCGCTGCGGGTGAGTTCGAGGTGCAGCAGCCGGTCCCACAGGGCGTGTTCCAGCTCGTCCTTGTCCAGTTCGAGCGCCTTCATGGCGTCCGCGGTGAAGTCGCGGGACAAGTGGACGTGGACGGTACGCAGATGCATCTCGTGCGGGGCGCGGATCTGGCTGTGGCTGTTGAGCAGGACCCGCAGCAACGTCGATCCGGAGCGGACGGACGAGAGCACGAAGACCGGCGAGTCCACCAGGCGCGGGGCGCGCGGGGCGACGTACGACCCCCCGTCGGGAGTCCCGGGACTCCGGGGCGACGGCACGGCGTCCAGGATCCGCCGCGGCGGGCGCACCGCCTCGGCCATCAGCTTCCCCCTGCGCCTCAGCCCCTTGCCGATCGCGGCCATACGCGGGTCTCGCACGGTGGCACCTCTCTTCTCTCTCGTCTCCCCCGCATCACAGGGGGGAAGGGAGAACTCCAGGTGTCGAGCAGGGAACGTGCCGTGGTCACGGCGGGTGGCGCACCCGCCGTGACCAGGCCTCTTACCGCTTCCTTAATTCTTCATGGGAACAGCGGTCACGTTCATGGCAGCACGGTCACTTCTTCTCCACGGCCAGGCGCAGTGTCTGCACTTCGAAGGGGCGCAGCGCGACCGGGACCGCGTTCCCGTCGGTGCCCCCATCCGAGAGCGGGCGTTCCAGGAGGTCGGTCACCTGGGCCCCGGCGAGCGGGAAGCCGGTGCGCAGGGTGCCGGTGGCGCGGCCGCCGCGGGACTCATAGAGGCGTACGACGACATCGCCCGAGGCGTCGTCGGCGAGCTTGACCGCCTCGATCGTCACGCCCTCGCCGTCGACGGAGACGACGGGCTCGGCAGGACCGGCGGAATCGGCCACCCGCAGCGGCAGGTTGAGCGCGTAGCCCTCCGCCACCGCGTCCTCGATGCTCGCTCCCGGGAGGAGGGAGTACGTGAAGCGGTGCTTGCCCTGGTCGGCCCCGGGGTCGGGCACGCGCGGGGCGCGCACGAGCGACAGCCGTACGGTCGTCGTCGTACCGCCGTCCTCGCGGACCGTGCGGGAGACGTCGTGGCCGTACGTCGAGTCGTTGATGACCGCGACGCCGTAGCCCGGTTCGCCGATGTGCACCCAGCGGTGGCCGTACACCTCGAAGCGGGCCGCCTCCCAGCTCGTGTTGGTGTGGGTGGGGCGCTGGACGTGGCCGAACTGGATCTCCGCGGAGGAGTGCGGGGCCCTGATGTCCACCGGGAAGGCGGCCTTGAGGAACTTCTCCGCCTCGTGCCAGTCGATCTCCGTCTCGATGTCGATACGGGGGCTGCCGGCCCGGACCGTGATCGTCTGGACGATCTTCGAGCCCTTGCCGAACGACCGCTCCACGCGGATCGCGCCGAGCAGGGGGTCCTGGTCGACGACCGTGATCGAGTCGGCGTCCAAGAGGTCCGTGTAGCGGTTCTTGTAGTGCTTGTCGACGTCCCAGGCGTCCCAGTAGTTGGGCAGGTCGGTGTGCAGGCGCAGCAGGTTGCCCTTGTCGGCCAGGACTTCGCGGTTCGCTGTGAGGTCGCGGACCGAGGCGAGGGTTCCGTCTTCGGCCAACTCGACGCGGACGAGGCCGTTTTCGAGGGTGCGGCCCGTGATCGTCACGGGCTGAGGGGGCTCGGCGGAGCCGAGAGGGGCACTGCCGTTGGCGGGAACCTGTGCGTAGGCCAGGGTGCCGTCGGGTGCGCGGACCACCTCGGCACGTCGGCAGGGGCTGGTGTTGAAGACATGGGCGCCGGGCACAGCAGTAGCAGCGCCGGCGGCGGTTGCCGCGGGACCAGCGGTTGCGGCAAGCGCTGCGACCGCCTCCTGGGTGAGCTCCTCCAGCTCCTCCGCCACCCGTGCGTACTCCGCCTCCGCCTCACGGTGCACCCACGCGATCGACGAACCCGGCAGGATGTCGTGGAACTGGTGGAGGAGGACCGTCTTCCAGAGGCGGTCGAGCTTCTCGTACGGGTAGGTGTAGTCCGGTGCGTGCAGGGCGGCGGTCGTCGCCCACAACTCGGCCTCGCGGAGCTTGTGTTCGCTACGCCGGTTGCCCTGCTTGGTGCGGGCCTGGGAGGTGTACGTGGCGCGGTGCAGTTCCAGGTAGAGCTCGCCGACCCAGACGGGGGCGTCCGGGTACTCCTCCCGGGCCTTCGCGAAGAACGCGTCGGGGTGCTCGACCACGACCTTGGGCGAGCCCTCCAGGTCGGCCAGCCTGCGCGCCCGTTCCATGATCTCGCGGGTGGGGCCGCCACCGCCGTCGCCCCAGCCGAAGGGGGCAAGGGATCTCGTGGCGGCGCCCTTCTCCTGGTAGTTGCGCGTCGCGCGGGCCATCTCCTCGCCGCTGAAGCGGGCGTTGTAGGTGTCGACCGGCGGGAAGTGCGTGAAGATGCGCGTGCCGTCGATGCCCTCCCACCAGAAGGTGTGGTGCGGGAACTTGTTGGTCTGGTTCCAGGAGATCTTCTGGGTCAGGAACCAGTCGTTGCCGGCGAGCTTGGCGAGCTGCGGGTAGGCCGCGTTGTAGCCGAAGGAGTCCGGCAGCCAGACGCCCTTGGTCTCGATCCCGAAGTGCTCGATGAAGAACCGCTTGCCGTGGATGAGCTGGCGGGCGATCGCCTCGCCGCCGGGCAGGTTGCCGTCGGCCTCGACCCACATGCCGCCGACCGGCGCCCACTGCCCCTTCTTCACGGACTCCTGGATGCGGGCCCACACCTGCGGGTAGTTGTCGCGCACCCACTCGTACTGCTGGGCCTGCGAGCAGGCGAAGACGAACTCCTCGTACTCGTCGGCGAGCGATGTGACGTTGGAGAAGGTGCGGGACGTCTTGCGCTTGGTCTCGCGGATCGGCCACAGCCAGGCGGAGTCGATGTGGGCGTGGCCCACGCCGGAGATCTGGTGGGCGCTGGCATGCGCGGGCTTGGCCAGGGCCGGGGCGAGGACCTCGCGGACGGCCGCCGCGCTGCCGGAGATGTCGTCGAGGTCCAGCGCGTCGAGCGCGCGGTCCAGGGTGTGCATGATCTCGTGGCGGCGCGGGTCGTGCTCGCCGAGTTCGAGCATCAGCTCGCGCAGCACCTGCACGTCCAGCTCGAGGTGCCAGACCTCCTCGTCGAGGATCGCGATGTCGGCCCGCTTGAAGATGTACAGCGGCTTGTCGCCGGCGGTCCGGACGTCCCCGAGCGGGGTCGGGTACGCGAAGTCGTTGGCGAGGATGTCGGGGTTGGAGGCCGCCTCGACGAGGTAGTCGACCGATTCTCCTCCCACCACCGGATTGCCGATCGGCACGTACTGGTTGAGCGGGTTGACCGCCTTCAGCGGTGTCCCGTCCGTGAGGTGGACGAGGGCCTCGGCCTGGTTGCCCGGCCAGTCGCCGACGAAGCCCAGGTCGATGACGGCCTCGACGCGCTTCCCGGCCCACTCGGCAGGGACCTGTCCGCGCATCCGGAACCAGGTGGTCCCCCACGGCGGACCCCATGGGGTGTCCATCGCGAAGGGCTGGTACGAGGCGGCCGCGGCCTCCTCGTACGGGACGGGCTCGCCGGGGGCCTGCCAGGCCTCGACCTCGAAGGGTGTGGACGCGGCGTATATCGCGGGCTTGATGCGCTGGTCGTGGATGCGCTGTACGCGCTCTTCGATCCGGCGGCGTTCGTCGTGCATAAGAAGTCTCCAGGAAGGTGGAAAGCGCTTACTTAAGGTACGCCAAGCCTGGGTGGACCGAGGTGTAGCCGTCGACCAGTCTGCGTGCCACGTTGACCGAGTCCACGAGCGGGTGCAGGGCGAAGGCCTTCACCGCGGTGGTGCGCGAGCCCGACTCGGCCGCGGACAGCACCTCGCGCTCCACCGCCTTGACCGCGCACACCAGCCCGGTGGCGTGGTCGGGCAGCGGGTCGACGGCGACGGGGTGCGCGCCGTTGGCGTCGACGAGGCAGGGCACCTCGATGACGGCTTCCGTGTCGAGGACGGAGAGGGTGCCGCGATTGCGGACGTTGAGGATGAGGGTGGTGCGCTCGTCGCGGGCGATGGCCCGCATCAGGGCGAGCGCCACTTTCTCGTAGCCGCCGGAGAGGTCGTCGGCGTCGCGTTCGCCCGCGCCGGCCGTCTCCCGGTTCTCGGACATGTACGTGGCCTCGCGCTCCGCGCGGGTCCGGTCCCAGGCGGTCAGCGCGGCCGCGTCCGGGCGCTTCATCTCGTCGTAGAACCGGGCTTGCTGGTCGCGCAGGAAGGCGCCGCGCGTCTTCTCCGCCTCCTGGTAGGCGCGGACGGCTTCGCGGTTGAAGTAGTAGTAGTGCAGGTATTCGTTCGGGACGGCGCCCAGGGACTGGAGCCACTCGGGGCCGAAGAGCTTGCCCTCCTCGAACGAGCCGAGCAGCTCCGGGTCGGCGAGCAGCCGCGGGAGTTCGTCGCGGCCCGCGACGCGCAGCCCTCGTACCCAGCCGAGGTGGTTGAGGCCTACGTAGTCGATCCACGCCTCGCGCGGGTTCGCGCCGAGGACTTTGGCGATACGGCGGCCGAGGCCGACCGGCGAGTCGCAGATGCCGATCACTCGGTCGCCGAGATGCCGGGACATGGCCTCCGTGACCAGGCCCGCGGGGTTGGTGAAGTTGATGACCCAGGCGTCGGGGGCGAGGCGGGCCACCCGCTGCGCGATGTCGACGGCGACGGGCACCGTGCGCAGGCCGTACGCGATGCCGCCCGCGCCGACCGTCTCCTGGCCGAGGACGCCCTGGTCCAGGGCGACCCGCTCGTCCGCCGCGCGCCCTTCGAGGCCGCCGACGCGGATCGCGGAGAAGACGAAGTCGGCGCCGCGCAGGGCCTCGTCGAGGTCGGTGGTGACGGTCACCTCGGGCGCGTCAGGCACGCCGGCCGCCTGCTCGGCGAGGACGCGGGCCACGGCGTTGAGCCGTCCCGCGTCCAGGTCGTGCAGCACGACCTGGGTGACGCGGCCCTCGGCGCGGTCCCCGAGGAGCGCCCCGTACACGAGCGGGACACGGAATCCGCCGCCGCCCAGAATGGTCAGCCTCACGCAATTACCACCTTTGCAGTTCGTGCATCGACGCAGGACACGCGGCGAGGGATCACGCCACGACCACCTGCACGCCCGCTTCTTCCAAGGAAGCCCGCGTCGCCGCGTCCACCGGCGCGTTCGTCACCACCACGTCCAGATCCTCGGGGCCGCAGACCTTCGCCATCCCCGTCCCCGGGAACTTCGCCCGGTCGGCGAGCAGAACCACCCGCTCGCCGGCCTTGATCATGGCGCGCTTGACCGGCACCTCGACGACCGTCGTGTCCATCACCTGGCCGCCCGGCCGGATCCCGCTGGTGCCGAGGAAGAGCCAGTCGGCGTGCAGTTGACGCAGATTGTCCTCGGTGAGGAAGCCGACCAGGGAGCGGTACTCGCGGCGGACCATCCCGCCGAGCAGCACCAGCTCTATGCCCTCGTCGTCCACGAGTTCCTCGTAGACCACCAGGTTGCTGGTGATCACGGTGATCCGGCGGCCGTGCAGCTGCCGGGCCAGCCGGTACGCGGTGGTGCCGATGTCGAGGAGGACGGACTGACCGTCCTCGATCAGTGAGGCGGCCTTCGCGGCTATGGCGTCCTTCTCGGGCACGCGCACCTCGGCGACCTCGGCGAAGGGCTGGTCGCCCTCGTCCACGACCGCGCCGCCGTGCACCCGCGTCAGCAGTCCCTCCTCCTCCAGTTTCAACAGGTCACGGCGGACCGTGGCCGGGCTCACACCCAGTTGTTCGGAGAGATCGGTCACGGCCGCGGGACCGCCGGAGCGCAGGGCCCGCAGGATGAGTTGATGTCGTCGCTCTGCCAGCACGCTGTGAACAGTACTCGTCATCTTCAATCATTTCCATGCTCAGTTCTGCTCGACTCTTGCCAAATCCCTGCGGGGCGCGCACGATCCTGTGCACCGCTTGCAGACTTTTGACGAGAGGATGGGCCCGTGGGCGACGAACGGCCCGATGTCCTGCTGACCGGGCTGCTCTTCTACGACCTCGTCCTCACCGGACTCGGCAAGCCGCCGACGCCGGGTGAGGAGATCTGGACCGAGGGCATGGGCGTGAGCCCCGGCGGTATCGCCAACCTGGCCGTGGCAGCCTCCCGTTTCGGCCTGCGCACCTCCCTGGCCACGGTCTTCGGCGACGACCACTACGGCGCGTACTGCCGTGAAGTCCTCGCCGACCAGGAGGGCATCGACCTCTCCCTCTCCCGCACCGCGGACGGCTGGCACACCCCGGTCACCGTCTCGCTCGCGCTCCCCCAAGCTCTCGGCTCGGCTCGAGCAGGGGGGACTCCCGTCCACGACCGCGCGCTGGTCACCCACGGCCAGGAACCCCCGTACTCGCAGGACGCGCTGATGGGCGACCCGCCCGAGGCGCGCACCGCCCTCGTGCACATCGAGGCCGAACCACGCGCCTGGCTCGCCAAGGCGGCCGCGAACGGCACGCAGATCTACGCCGATGTCGGCTGGGACCCCACCCAGCAGTGGTCCACCGACCTGCTCGACCAGCTCTCCCTGTGCCACGCCTTCCTCCCCAACGAGGCCGAGGCGATGGCGTACACGCGCACGGACACCGCGGTGGCGGCGCTCGGCACCCTCAGCGAACTGGTGCCGGTGGCCGTGGTCACACGCGGCGGCGACGGCGCGGTGGCCGTGGACCAGACGACGGGCGAGTACGCCGAAGTACCCGCCCTGGACATCGATGTCCTGGACGCGACGGGCGCCGGGGACGTCTTCGGCGCGAGCTTCGTCGCCGCCTCGCTCGGCGGCTGGCCACTTGAGGAACGTCTGCGCTTCGCAGTCCTTGCCGCCGGCCTCTCCGTACAGCGGCACGGAGGTGCGCTCGCCGCGCCCGGCTGGTACGGCGTGCACCGCTGGTGGCACTCCCTCGACGACCCCGAACTGCGGCGCGCGTACGGCTTCCTGGCCGACCGGATCCCGGCCGACCCGGGGCCGCCGGTCCGCTACGCACCCGTCACCCCCCAATGATCCGCACCCCCCGAAATCAAAGATCCGAAAGGCGGTGGGAGCTGTGCGGCTCTCACGAAGAGGCCTGCTGCGCGCGGGCCTGGCCGGTACGGCCGCCACGGCGCTCGGCGGCCTGGCGACCGGCTGTGCCGTTCCGACCGGTTCCACCGGCCGGAACATGGTCATGTGGTACTGGAGCGGCGGGCTGAGCCCGAAGGTCGTCCAGGACGCCAGGACCCGCTACGACAGCTCGGTGGACCTGCAGGCCATCCAGATCGGCGGCTACTACCGCTCGAAGCTGATGACCACCATGACCGGACGCGCCCACATCCCGGACATCGCCGGGCTCAAGGGCGAGGACATGGCCTCGTACCTGCCGAACTCCGACCAGTTCGTGGACCTGCGCACGCTCGGCGCCGAGAAGCTCAAGGACCAGTACCTGCCCTGGAAGTGGGACGAGGGCATCGCCGAGGACGGCTCGATGGTGGGCTTCCCGATCGACTGCGGCCCGGTCGCCCACTACTACCAGCCGGCCGCCTTCGAGAAGGCCGGACTGCCCTACGAGCCCGAGGACGTCTCCAAGGAGCTGGCCACCTGGGAGCAGTTCATGGCGGCCGGTGAGCAGCTCAAGAAGCGCGTCCCCGGCGCCTTCATCCTCACCGACGCCCTCAGCATCTACGGCATCTCGATCAACCAGACGACGAAGCGCTTCGTCGACAAGGACCGGCACTTCATCGGCGACCAGGAGCATGTGCGCACGGCCTGGGACCGTGCCGTCGAGGCCACCCGGCGCGGCCTGGTCTCGAAGATCGTCAACGGGACGCCGGACAACATATCGGCGACCGAGCGGGGTCTGCTGCCCAGCCAGCTGAACGCCTCCTGGGCGGCCGGAGACATCAAGCTCAACACACCGAAGACCAAGGGCAAGTGGCGGGTGGCGAGCTGTCCGGGCGGCCCTTCGAACATCGGTGGCTCGTTCCTGTCGATCACCAAGGCCTGCCGGGATCCGGAGCAGGCCTTCGAGATGATCACCTGGATGCTCGACGCGAGCAACCAGGCCCAGGGCTTCGTCGACTCGGTGCTCTTCCCGTCGACTCCGGCGTCGTACCGCATGAAGAAGCTGCGCGAACCCGACGCGTTCTTCGGCAACCAGATCACCATGGACGTCTTCGGACCGGCGGCGGAGAAGATCCCGGTCGCCTACAACAGCCCGTACGACGTCGCGCTCAAGACCCCGATCGACGACGAGCTGCGGAACTTCTCCGTCCTCGGCAAGGACGAGAAGCAGGCCTGGAGGGACGCCATGAGCAAGTGCCGGCGCATCGCGGACCACCTGGGGGTGAGTTACTGACATGGCTACCGCACCTGTGGTCGAGACGCCCCCGGCGGCCGTGGCCGCCACCCCCGTCCTCCATGCCAAGAAGGGCATCCTGAGCTACTGGCGGCTGTACGCCGCGATCTCCCCCTTCTATCTGCTCTTCCTCGCCTTCGGGCTGATCCCGGTCGGCTTCTCGCTCTATCTGTCCTTCCACCGCTGGGACGGGCTCGGCTCGATGGAGTTCGCGGGCCTGTCGCAGTACCGCTATCTGCTGTCGGACAGTCAGTTCTGGAGCGCGATCGGGAACACGATCGTCATCTGGGCGCTGGCCACCTTCCCGATGCTCTTCCTGGCGATGGTCACGGCCGTGATGCTCAACTCGGCGGTCCGATTCAAGAACGTCTACCGCTTCGCCTTCTTCCTGCCGAACGTCACCTCGATCGTGGCCGTCGCGATCATCTTCGGCTCGGTCTTCTCCACCAACTTCGGCCTGATGAACGCCCTGTTGCAGGCGGTCGGTCTCGACCAGGTGGCCTGGTTGAACACCCCCTGGGGCATCAAGGTCGCCATCGCGACGCTGATGACCTGGCAGTGGACCGGCTACAACGCGATCATCTTCCTCGCCGGTCTGCAGACGATCCCGAGCGAGCTGTACGAGGCCGCGCGGATGGACGGCGCCGGGCCCGTGCAGACCTTCTTCCGGATCACGCTGCCGATGATGCGCCCGGTCGTGCTCTTCGTGCTGGTCATCTCCACCGTCACCGGACTGCAGAGCTTCTCCGAACCCCAAGTGCTGCTCCAGACCACGGACAACAACTCGTCGTTCGCGGGCGGCCCCGGCCACGCGGGTCAGACGATGGTCCTCTACTTCTTCCAGCAGACCTTCGACAACAACGACTTCGGCTACGGCGCCGCCGTGGCCTGGGGCATCTTCCTCGTCGTCGTCCTCTTCTCGATCATCAACTGGCGCCTGGTGCAGCGCCGGGGCGAAGAATAGGAGCCCGCCACCATGGCATCCATCAAGGGTTCACGGCAGCGGGGCATCGCGCTCCACCTGGTCCTGATCGTCGGGCTGCTGCTCTCGGTCTTCCCGTTCTACTGGGCCGTGATCATGTCGACCCACTCGTCGACCGAGATCTTCTCCTACCCGCCGAAGCTGCTGCCCGGCTCGCACTTCTTCGAGAACGTCCGCCATCTCTTCGACAACGTCGACTTCTTCGGGTCGATGTTCAACTCGCTGCTCGTGGCGGGCACGGTGACGGTCCTGGTCCTGTTCTTCGACTCCCTCGCGGCCTTCGTCTTCGCCAAGTTCCACTTCCCCGGCCGCCGGGTGCTCTTCGCGCTGATGATGGCGATCTTCATGGTCCCGGCCCAGCTCCAGGCCATCCCGCAGTTCGTGATCATGGCGAAGCTGGGCTGGATCGGCTCCATGACCGCGCTGATCGTCCCGGCGGCGGCCAACGCGTTCGGCATCTTCTGGATGCGCCAGTACATGAAGAGCGCCATCCACGACGAACTCCTCGACGCCTCCAAGCTCGACGGCGCCGGATTCCTGCGCCAGTACTGGCACGTGGCGCTCCCGGTCGTCCGGCCCGGCCTCGCCTTCCTCGGCATCTTCACCTTCATGGGCCAGTGGAACGACTACGCCTGGCCCCTGATCGCCCTCACCAACCCGGACAACGTGACCCTCCAGGTCGCCCTGTCCCAGCTCAACGGCGTCCACGGCACCACCGACTACGGGATGGTCATGACGGGCGCGCTGCTGGCCCTCATCCCCCTGCTGATCGTCTTCGCGATCGGCGCCAAGCAGATCATCGGCGACCTCGGCAAGGGGGCCATCCGCTGATGACCGATCCGTCGATCCGCGGGCCACTGCCCGCCGATCCCCTGATCGCCCTGCGCCCCTGGGAGGCACCTGAGGTGACCTCCTGGGGGCGGTTGCCGATGAACGCCGTGGACCGGCGGACCGGCGCGCTGTCTCTGGACGGGGACTGGCGCTTCCAGCTGCTGTCGACACCCACGGCTCGGCCCGGACCCGACTGGTCCTCTTTGTACGTCCCCGGCGCCTGGACCGTGCAAGGCACCGAAGACCTGCCGCAGTACACCAATTTCCGCATGCCGTGGGGCGAGTTCCCGCCCGCGTCGCCCGCCGCCAACCCGACGGGCGTGTACGAGCGTGACGTGGACGTCCCCGCCGAGTGGGCCGATCGCCGGATCGTCCTCCAGGTCGGTGCCGCCGAGAGCGTCCTGCTGGTCCATGTCGACGGGCGGCCGGTCGGTATCTCCAAGGACTCGCACCTCGCGGCGGAGTTCGATCTCTCGCAGGTCGTACGGCCCGGACAGCGCGCCACCGTGCGGCTCACCGTGGTGAAGTGGTCGGACGCCTCGCACATCGAGGACCAGGACCAGTGGTGGCACGGCGGCATCACGCGGTCGGTGCTGCTGTACGCCACCGATCCGCTGTATCTGGCCGACGTGACCGTGCGGACGCGGCTCGACGGCGAGCTGCGGGTGGACTGCCAGGTGCGGCAGGCTTCCGGAGCCCTGCCCGAGGGCTGGTACGTCACCGGGGAGCTGGACGGTCAGCTCCTCGCCCAGGACGCGGAGTTCGACCGGTTCAACGCCGAGGACGGCCGGGTCTCCGACTTCCTCGGCGAGGCGCGCCTCGGCACGGTCGTCCGCGACGTGCGCGCCTGGACGGCGGAGACTCCCGAGCTGTACGGCCTGACCGTACGGCTGCACCGCGTCGATGGCTCGGTCGCCGATGCCTCGCACCACCGCGTGGGCTTCCGCGAGGTCGAGATCCGCGGCCGGGACCTGCTCCTCAACGGCGAGCGGGTCTACCTCCACGGCGTCAACCGGCACGACTTCCATCCGTTGACGGGGCGGACGGTGTCGCGGCAGGACATGCGCGCGGACCTGGAGCTGCTGAAGCGCTTCGGATTCAACGCGATCCGCACCGCCCACTACCCGAACGACCCGACGCTCCTCGACCTGGCCGACGAGCTCGGCTTCTACGTCGTCGACGAGGCGAACATCGAGGCGCACGATCACGCGCACGAGATCGCCGACGACCCGCGCTACACGAGTGCCTTCGTGGACCGCGTCGCGCGCATGGTCCTCCGCGACAAGAACCACCCTTGCGTCATCATCTGGTCGCTCGGCAACGAGTCCGACTACGGCGCCAACCACGACGCCGCCGCGGGGTGGCTGCGCCGCCACGACCCGACCAGACCGCTGCAGTACGAGGGCGCGGCCAAGCTCGACTGGGCCGACCCGACCGTCGCGTCCGACATCGCCTGCCCCATGTACGCGCCCATCGAGGACTGTGTCGCCCACGCCCTGTCCGGCGAGCAGACCAAGCCGCTCATCCAGTGCGAGTACTCGCACGCCATGGGCAACAGCAATGGCACGCTCGCGGACCACTGGGCCGCCATCGAGTCAACCCCGGGGCTTCAGGGCGGTTTCATCTGGGAGTTCTGGGACCACGGCATTCTGCAACGCGTGAACGACGGAAGACCGGCCGGGCGCGGTGGCGCCGGGCTGTATGACAACGGTGTCGCGGCGCCGGGCCACCGCTGGGCGTACGGCGGCGACTTCGGCGAGGCGATCCACGACGGCGCGTTCATCGCCGACGGGGTCGTCTTTCCCGACCGGACCCCGAAGCCGGTGATGTACGAGCACCGGGAGATCGCGGCGCCGGTGCGGCTGGAGTACTCCGCCGGCGAGCTGGTGCTCGGCAACCACCAGCACTTCCGGGGGCTGGAGTGGCTGGCCGCCGAGTGGGAGCTGTCCCTCGCGGACGGCGACATCCTGACGGTTCCGGCCGAGCTGCCCGCCGTACGACCGGGCGCGACCGCCTCCCTGCCGCTTCCCCTCGACCTGCCGGAGGACGGCGGCGAGGCCTGGCTGACGCTGCGCGTGACGACGGCGGACGACGAGGCCTGGGCGCCGCGAGGCACCGAGGTGTGCCTGCCTCAGGTCCAGCTGCGGGCGGCCGATCCGATGGCGGAGATGACGGCCGACGGCCCTGTCGCGGAGGTCGACGACGAAGGGCTCCTCGTCCATCCGCTCCTCACCGCCGCCCCCGTGCTCTCGCTGTGGCGGACCCCGACCGACAACGACGAACTGGGCGGCGTCGCGGCGCGCTGGCGCGCCTGGGGTCTCGACACGCTCGTACGCAAGGTCGTCGCCGTACGCCGCGAAAAGGAGCACGTCACCGTGCTCGCCGAGTACGACACCTGGGCGGGCACTGTGCGCCACGAGCAGGTGTTCACGCGCGTCGAGGGTGGTGTGCTGGTCGAGGAGACGGCCGAGCTGCCGGACGGCCTCGACGACGTGGCGCGGGTGGGCTCGGTCTTCGAGACCGTCACGGGGCTCGATGTCCTGGAGTGGTACGGGCCGGGCCCCTGGGAGTCGTACCCGGACCGCTGCGCCGGCGCGCCCGTCGGCCACCACTGCCTGCCCGTGGACGAGCTGTTCACCCCGTATCTGCGTCCGCAGGAGAGCGGCGGGCGGTACGGCGTACGGCAGTTCACGCTGTCGGCGCCCGACGCCACCGGCCTCTCGGTCGCGCTGGACGAACCCCGCCAGGTGTCCGTGACCCGGTACCGGGCCAAGGACCTGGCCGCCGCCGCCCACCACGACGAGCTGGTGCCGCGGCCCGGCTGCGTCGTGCACATCGACGCCGCGCACCGGGGCCTGGGCACCGCCTCGTGCGGGCCCGACACCTCGCCCGAGTACCTCGTCGGGACCGGTACCCACCACTGGTCCTGGACGCTGCGCGTGCTGTGACCTCCGTGCTCTGACCTCGCTCGCACCCCACCTCTTCGATGCCTCTTCTATGGAGCAGATGTGTGTACTTCGCATGCCCGGACGCAGGCCGACGAGGCCGCCGCCCAAGCCGGCCAGGCCGACGCCGGAAGACGCAACTTCCTGCGGGCCACGGCGCTGATCGGCGCGGCGGCCACGACCGTCGCGCTGCCCGCGGCCGCCCAGGCGCAGGCGCAGGCGGCAAACTCTGACGCGAGCTGGCGGCCCGACCCCGAGAGCCGCCGCTTCACCCTCGCCGTCATGCCCGACACCCAGTACCTCTTCGACGGCCCGAGCATCAACCCCGCGCCGATCGAGGCGTCGCTCCGCTACCTCCTGGAGCACGGCAAGGACGAGAACATCGTCTTCCTCTCGCATCTGGGCGACCTGACCGAGAACGGCGCGCAGGCCGAATTCGACGCCGCGGGCAAGGCGTTCGAGCTGCTCGACCGGCGCGGTGTGGGCTACAGCGTGCTCGCGGGCAACCACGACGTCAGGTCGTCCACGGACGACCAGCGCGGCGCGACTCCCTACCTCGACGTCTTCGGGCCGCAGCGCTTCGCGCGCAAGCGGACCTTCGGCGGCGCCTCGCCCGACGGCTACAACACCTTCCACCTCTTCACGGCGGCCGGCCGGCAATGGCTCGTCCTCGCGCTGGACTGGCGGCTGTCGGCGAAGGGGTACACGTGGGCGAAGGAGGTCATCGCCCAGCACCCGAAGACGCCCGTCATCCTCACCACGCACGAGCTGGTCGTCGAGGACGACACCCTCTCCTCGTACGGGCAGCGGCTGTGGGACGAGCTGGTCCACGATCACGACCAGATCTTCCTGACCCTCAACGGGCACTACTGGCCCGCCGCCCGCGCCACCCGCAAGAACGCGGCCGGGAACGACGTACATCTGCACCTGACGAACTATCAGAACCGTTACTACGGCGGCGCGGCGATGATCCGCCTCTACCGCTTCGACCTCGACCGGAACACGATCGACGTCGAGACGATCTCGCCGTGGATCCTGGGCCGGGCGGCCAAGGGTCTCAACGAGCTGGAGCGGCAGGAGATCGAGCTCAGCGGCGACGCCGACCGGTTCTCCGTCGCGCTCGACTTCGAGGAGCGCTTCTCGGGCTTCGCACCGGTGCCCGCCCGGCCGTCGCGGCCCGCCGCACAGATGCTCGTCCGGGGCACGGTCGCGTACTGGCGCTTCGACGGACACGACGACGGCGCGGCGGCCGAGGGCACGCTCCGCGATCTGTCCGGGCACGGGAACGACCTGACCGTGGTCAAGGTCGCCGACGGCGCCCTCACCTTTTCGCCGGCCCACCACCCGGACCAGCCGGGCCACGGCAGCCTCACCTTCCAGGGCGGCAAGCCTCCCCTCAAGGGAGCGTATCTGCGCACGGTCGACGGCGCGCCCCTCAACTCGGCGACCTTCTTGCGCGGTTACACCATCGAGGCCTTCTACCAGCTGCCCGCCGACTGGGACGCCTCGCACAACGCCTGGGCCTCGCTGATCAGCCGTACCGGTACCGGTGGCGGTGCGGGCAAGACCGCGGACGACCCGGACGAGCCGCTCGCCACGCTCTCCCTGTCCGACGGGCCCGGCCCGCAGTGGGCGGTCCGGCCGCTCAACCAGCAGGGCATCGCCACCAACTGGGGTGACGAGACGGCCCGGGAGCAGTGGTGGCACGTCGCCGTCGTCAATGACGGCTCGCACACCACGATGTACGTCCAGGGCTGCCCGGTCGCCCGCAATCCGCACGCCTCCGCCGTCGGGCTCACCTCCCTCGGCCTGCCGTGGCTGCTCGGCGGTTACGAGTACGCGGGGAAGGTCGACCAGATTCTGCACGGCCGGCTCGGCGACGTCCGGATCGTCGAACGCGCCCTTCCCGTCACGTCGTTCATGAATCACTGACCCGAGGGACCAGACGACCATGACCGAGCAGCAACTGCCCGCCTGGGCCGATCCGTCCGTCTCCCCCGCCGCGCTGGACCCGCAGGGCATGTCGCGGCGCGGGCTGCTGCGCCGTGCGGGCCTGTTCGGGGCGGCCTTCGCGGTGGGCTCGCTCGCGACACCCGCCGCGGCCTCTTCCGGACGCTACGGCGGCAACGATCCGCGCCTCGCCTACCTCGTGGGCGACCACCACATCCACTCCGTCTACAGCCACGACGCGAAGTACACGTTCTCCCAACTCGCCCGGGCGAGCGCCCAGTACGGGCTCGACTGGATGGTCTTCAACGAGCACTCCAACTTCGGGCACGCCAACTACGGCGCGCAGCTGGAGCACCAGGAGATCGTCAAGGCGCGCGCCGAGAACCCGCGCCAGCTGATCTTCCAGGGCCTGGAGTGGTACATCCCGGCCGCCGAGCACGCCACCGTCTTCGCCGCTCCCGGCCCGCACGAGGTGGACCTGCTCACCCAGTTCGAACTCGCCTACGACGGGAAACTGTTGGGCTACACGGCGGGCTCCCCGACGAACCCCGACACGGCCCGCAACGAGGCGCACGCGGTCAAGGCCATCCAGTGGCTCGCCGCACAGCGCCGCACCGGATACGTCGACGACGTCCTCGTCCTCGCCAACCACCCGCTGCGCCTGGGCATCGACTCCCCGCACGAGATGCGGAACTGGCGGGACGCGGCCCCCGAGATCATGATCGGCATGGAGGGCGCGCCCGGCGCCCAGGGCGGCGGCATCCCCGGCTGGGTCGGCTCGGGCCAACAGCGCGGCGAGTACGTCAACAAGCCGTCCGAGAACTCCTTCGCCGGGTACCCCGAGGACGCGTACGTCCTGTACGGCGGCTTCGACTGGATGACGGCGACCGTCGGCGGCATGTGGGACGCGATGCTCGCCGAGGGGCGGCTCTTCACGATCACCACCAACTCCGATGTGCACCGGGTCGTCTTCGACACCTGGAAGAACGGCGACTGGGCGCCCGGGCAGAACTTCGACAACACCGGGCACATCCCCGACCCGGTGAACACCGACACGCAGCAGCCGGGCGGCGACTTCTGGCCCGGCCAGTTCAGCCGCACACATGTGGGCGTGACCCGCTACGGCTACCGCGCGGTGATGGCGGGCCTGCGCGCGGGCCGGGTCTGGCTGGACCACGGCCATCTGCTCGACGGTCTTGACGTCCGGCTGAAGCGGGACTGCGACCACGGCCCGGGGGTGACCATGGGCGGCCGGCTGCGCGTCCGCAAGGGCGAGAAGCTCACGCTGAGCGTCACCGTGACGACCGCCTCGCGCCCCAACCCCCATGGCATCCTGCCCGAGTTGGCGCATGTCGACGTGATCCGCGGCGCGGTGCGCGGCCCGGCGGCCGACCGCGACGACTGGCGGGCGCCCGACACCAGGGTCGTCCACACGCGGGACGTGAGCGGCCGGAAGGGGACGTACACCCTGCGCATCCCGCTGGTCGCCGGTGACGAGTCCTTCTACGTCCGGCTGCGCGGCAGCGACGGCCATCGCAATGGTGCCGGGTATCTCGGCGCCTCGATCGACCCGCACGGCCCGATTCCGCATGTGCCCGGCAACGGTGACCCGTGGGTCGATACGTGGTTCTATGCCAACCCGGTCTTCGTCGATGTGGCAGGTGTTTGATGAAGCGTCAGTTTCTCGCTCTGGCCTCCCTGTTAGGTGCCTTCACAGTCGGTATGAGTACGTCGTCCGCCGTCGCCGGTGAGCTCCACTGGACCCAGACCGGCACGGCGTACGTCGACTCGCTGAGCGGCGGTCAGGGGCTGGCGAGCCGCGCGGACGGCTCACTGCTGTACCGCGGGCTCGCCTCCATCCCCCTCGACCTGCGGATCAAGGGCTGGAACCACGTGGGCGACCCGGACATCGCGCAGGGCTATGTGTTCGACGCCTATCAGGGACCGGACACGGCGCCGTCGAAGATGTTCGCCGTCACCACACCCGCCGGGAAGCGCTACGAGTACGTCCACCAGCTCGACCCGGGCGAGAAGCTGAACAACTCCTTCGCCACCGTGTCGCCCGACGGGCAGTGGCTGGTGTCGGGCGAGTGGGGCGAGCAGAACCGCCTCCAGGTCTTCCCCGCTCCTCTGCTCAATCCGTCGACCCCGCGCACGGGCGGTGCCCTGCCCGAGGTCTGGCAGATCACCCTCGACAAGCCGGTCCGCGACATCCAGGGCTGCGACTTCGTGAACTCCACCCGGCTGCTGTGCGCCTCGGACGACGGCTCGCGCACGCTCTTCCCCGAGGACCGGCCGCTGCTCCAGGTCGACCTGGACCGGAAGCTGGACGGTCAGCCGATCACGGGCCATGTCACCAGCCTCTTCGCCCTGCCGCAGCGCAGCCTGTGCACGGACGGGACGTACGAGACCGAGGGCGTGGACTACGACGCCGTGCGCGGCACGCTCCGGGCCGAGGTGATCTCGCCCGGAGCCTGCGCGGTGGCGACGACCGTGTACTCGTACCGCCAGGGGTAGGACCGTCGGGCGCAACCCTCAGGCGTAGAAACGCGACAGGCTCTGCAGGACGGCGGCGGGCTTCCCGCCGCCGTCGATCTCTATCGTGCCGTCGACGGCGATCTGCACCCCGCCGGGCACATCCTCGACCGAGGCCAGCCTCGCGACCAGACGGATCCGCGAGCCGACCTTCACCGGCGAGGGGAAACGCACCTTGTTCAGGCCGTAGTTGACCTTCGTCGACACGCCCTCGACCTCCAGCAGAGCGGTGAAGAGCGGGATGAAGAGGGAGAGGGTCAGATAGCCGTGCGCGATGGGTGCGCCGAAGGGGCCCTCCGCGGCCTTCTCGGGGTCGACGTGGATCCACTGGTGGTCGCCGGTGGCGTCGGCGAAGGTGTTGATGCGTTCCTGGGTGATCTCGATCCACTCGCTGGTGCCGAGGTCGCTGCCCGCGAGCTTCTTGAGTTCGTCGAGGCCGTTCACGGTGATGCTCATATGCGCTTCCCTGCTTACGAGTTGGTGGTGCCGTACCGCGTACGGACACGGGACTTGAGGAGCTTTCCGGAGGCGGTGCGCGGGAGTTCGTCGGCGACGACGACCGACTTCGGGATCTTGTACTTGGCGAGGCGTCCGGCGAGCGACGCGAGGACGGCGTCGGGGTCCAGGTCGACCCCCTCGCGGGCGACGACGACGGCGCGCGGCACCTCGCCCCACTTGTCGTCGGCGACGCCGATGACCGCGCATTCGACGATGTCGGGGTGGGCGAGGAGCAGGTCCTCGATCTCGGCGGGGTAGATGTTCTCGCCGCCGGAGATGATCATGTCCTTGATGCGGTCGACGATGAAGACATAGCCGTCCTCGTCGATCCGGGCGGCGTCCCCGCTGCGGAACCAGCCGTCGGCGAAGACGGCGGCCGTCTCGTCGGGCAGGCCCCAGTACCCGGGCATGACGTGCGGGCCGCGGACGACCACTTCGCCCGTCTCCCCGAGGTCGACCGGCGTGAAGTCGGGCCGTACGACCCGTACATCGCTGAAGAAGTGCGGCACGCCCGCCGACCCGGCCTTGCTCACGGCGTGCTCGGCGTCCAGGAAGAGTACGCCGGGCGAGGCCTCGGTCATGCCGTAGCCCTGGAGGAAGGTCAGGCCCCTGGCCTGGTAGGTCTCGATCAGCGGGGTCGGCACCGGTGATCCGCCACAGGACAGCATGCGCAGACTCGACAGATCGGCGTCCGCCCAGTCCGGCTGACGGGCCATCTGGTCGAACATGGTCGGCACCCCGAACATGAAGGTGATCCGGTGCCGCGCGATCAGGTCGAAGGACGCGGCCGGGTCGAAGGCCTCGACCAGGACACAGGTCCCGCCCTTCAACAGGACGGGCAGCGTGAGCATATTGAGCCCGGCGGTGTGGAACAGCGGGGCCGAGACCAGGGCGACCTCGTCGGCGGTCACGTCCTGGTCCACCAGCACATTGAAGGCGTTCCAGATCAGATTGCCGTGGGTGAGCATCGCGCCCTTGGGACGGCCCGTGGTACCCGAGGTGTACATGATGATGCAGGTGTCGTCGGCGGTGACGGGCTGATCGATCGGCTCGTCGGAGGCATCGGCGATCAACTCCTCGTACCGGGCGCCCACTTCGACGAAGGTCCGTACGTCGGTGTTGCCCGGCAGGCCCGCGACGAGCCCCGCCGACGTCGGGGCGTACACCAGGGCCTTGGCGCCCGAGTCACCCAACTGGTAGGCGATTTCGGGCCCGGCGAGGCGGGGGTTGAGCGGCACGAAGACCGCACCGAGGACGCCGGACGCGAACAATGTCTCCAGGTAGGACGGGTGGTTGGGGCCCAGATAGGCGATCCGGTCGCCGCGGCGGATGCCCAGCGCCCGCAGGGCGTGCGCCAGCCGGGTGGTGCGCAGGTACAGCTCGCCGTAACCGACACGGCTGTCGCCGTGGATCAGGGCGGTGCGGTGCGGGGTCTTGCGGGCCCGGCGTGCGGGCCATGATCCCAGTCCCTCATTGCGCATCTGTCTGCCCCTGTCCGTCGTCGCACATGGGATGGCACATGGGGTGGCCCCTTACGGCGTGAGCCCGAGCAGGCGGGCGGCGTTCTCCTTGAGGATCTTCGGCTTGACCTCGTCCTTGATCGGCAGCTTCTCGAAGTCGGCGAGCCAGCGGTCGGGGGTCAGGACGGGATAGTCGGAGCCGAAGAGGACCTTGTCCTTCAGCAGCGTGTTGGCGTACTGCACCAGCTGTGGCGGGAAGTACTTCGGCGACCAGCCGGACAGGTCGATGTGCACGCCCGGCTTGTGCGTGGCCACCGCGAGCGCCTCGTCCTGCCAGGGGAAGGACGGGTGCGCCAGGATGATCTTCAGATGCGGGAAGTCGGCGGCGACGTCGTCCACGTGCAGCGGGTTGGAGTACTTGAGCCGGATCCCGCCCCCGCCGGGCACCCCGGCGCCGATCCCCGTCTGCCCCGTGTGGAAGAGGGCGATCGTGCCGGTCTCCTCGATCACCTCGTACAAGTCGTACGCCACCGAGCGGTCGTTGGGGAAGAAGCCCTGGATGCTGGGGTGGAACTTGAAGCCCTTCACCCCGTACTCCTCGACCAGACGGCGGGCCTGCTTGACCCCCGCCTTGCCGCGGAAGGGGTCGATGGAGGCGAAGGGGATCAGTACGTCGGGGTTGGCGGCGGCCGCCTCGGCGACCTCCTCGTTCGGGACGGGCTCGGTGCCGGTGGCGGACTCGGCGTCCACCGTGAAGATGACGGCGGCCATCTTGCGCTCACGGTAGTGGGCGGCCGTCTCCTCCAGGGTCGGCTTCCGCTTGCCCTCGACCTTGAAGTAGGTGCTGGAGGCGTCGTGCAGGCCCTCGTCGAGCGAGGAGTGGCCCTTCGACGACACCTCGGCGTGGGTGTGGACGTCGATCGCGACGAGTTCGCTCAGGTCCATGGCGAGGGCCATCACGCCTCCGGCAGCTTCGGCGCGGGGATCCCGACGGTCTGCGGTTCGGCACCGACCGAGGTGGCCCAGGCGTCGGCCAGGGTGTCCGGGGTCCAGCCGCCGTCCGCGTAGGCCGCCTTGATCTCCTGCGGATGCGACCAGAGTGCCACCTTGTCGCCTCCGATGCCGATGGCCTGTCCGGTCACGCCGCGGGCGGCCTCTGAGGCGAGGAACGGGACGAGGGCCGCGCAGTCCTCGGGGGTGCCGAAGCCCTCGCCCTTGCGGAGGAAGTCGGGCAGCGGCTCGCCCTGCCTCATGGCCTCGATGTAGGGGGCGAAGGCCGGGATGGTCTCGGTCATCGCGGTCGCGGCGACCGGCACGATCGCGTTGACGGTGATGCCCGCGCGGCCCAGCTCCATCGACCAGGTACGGGCCATGGCGGCGATGCCCGCCTTCGCGGCGGCGTAGTTCGTCTGGCCGAAGTTCCCGCGCTGCCCGGCCGGCGAGCCGACCAGGATCAGGCTGCCGCCCTCGCCCTGCTCGCGCATCCGCACGGCGGCGGCGCGGGCACAGGTGAAGGTGCCCTTGAGGTGGGTGGTGATCACCGCGTCGAAGTCCTCGTCGGTCATCTTCCACAGGACCTTGTCGCGCAGGATGCCCGCGTTGGTCACCAGGACGTCGAGCCGTCCGAACTCCTCCACCGCGCGGGCGACGAGCCGGTCGGCGGCCTCGGACGTGCCGACCGCGACCACCTCGGCCACGGCCTTGCCGCCGGCCTCGGTGATGGACTTGACGGCCTGCTCGGCCACGGCCTCGTCGACGTCGTTGACGACCACGCAGGCGCCGACGGCCGCGAGGGCGTGTGCGTAGGCCAGGCCGAGGCCACGGCCGCTGCCGGTGACGACGGCGACCTTGCCGGTGAGATCGATGCTGGGCACGAGGGGTCCCTTCAAAGCTTCGGATCAGCAAGCGCGGCTTGGAATGCCGAGCTGCGGCTATTGAGATCGAAGCTAAGGACAATAATTGTTGACGTCAATAGTTGTTGCCGACTGATCCGTGCGTCATGCTGTGCGTAGTACGGCGTGAAGCCGTGCGCGGTACGGCGACACGGAGTGCGCGGTACGGCGTCACGCTGTGCGGAAGCACATCCGAACCGCCCCGCCCGGGGCCCGGCCCAGGGAGCCCGTCATCGCAGGTCAGCAGCGCGCGACAGAAATTGCCGGAGGCCCTGCCCCCATCGACGCCCAGGAGCCGTGGATGCGCGGACTGCACGCCGACACCGGCTACCTCCTGTACCGGCTGGGGCTGCGCTCGGGGCAGCTGTTCAACACGTTCCTGCAGGAGTCGGGGCTGCGCCTGCGCCACTACGCGCTGCTCCGCTTCCTCGCCACCTCCGAAGGCGCGCTGCAGCGGGAGCTCAGCTCGCGGCTCGGCTACGACCCGAGCGCGATCGTCGGGCTCGTCGACGACCTGGAGAAGCTCGGTTTCGCCGAGCGCCGCCCCTCACCGGACGACCGCCGCAGCCGGATCGTCGTGCTGAGCGAGGACGGCCGGGCCTTCCTGCGCGACACCGACGAAGCCGGCCTGCGCGTCACGAACGATCTGCTCCAGCCCCTCGACCCCGCGGAGCGGGCCACCCTGCACGCCCTTCTGCAACGGGTCGCGGAGACCGAACTCGCCTCATGACCACCCTGTCCGCGCCCGACCGCCTCCTCGCCGTGCTCGCCGCCTTCGACCACGAGCACCCTGCGCTGTGCCTGTCGGACATCAGCCGCCGGGCCGGGCTCACCCTCACCACGGCCCACCGGCTGGTGGGCGCTCTCACCGAGTGGGGCGCCCTGGAGCGGGACGAGGACGGCGTCTACCACGTGGGCCTGCGGCTGTGGGAGATCGCGGCGCTCGCTCCGCGGGGCCTGGCGCTGCGGCAGATCGCGCTGCCGTACCTGGAGGACCTGTACGAAGCGACCCACGAGAACGTGCAGTTGGCGGTCCGCGACGGCTCCGAGGTCGTCTACATCGAGTGGATCTCCGGGCGCTCCGCGGTCGGCGTCCGCATCCAGGTGGGCGCCCGCTGGCCGCTGCACGCCACGGGTGTGGGACTCGCGCTGCTCGCACACGGCGAGGCGGGGTTCCAGGAGGCGTACTGCGACCGCCCGCTCGCCTCCTTCACCCCGCACACCATCACGGATCCGGGTCGGCTGCGCCGCCTGCTGGCCGAAGTGCGGCGCACGGGAGTAGCGGTGAGCAGCCGTCAGGTCACCGACGACGCCCTGTCGGTGGCCGCTCCGGTACGCGGCGCGGGCGGGACGGTCGTCGCGGCCGTCTCGGTGGTCGTGCCCCAGGCCGACGCGCAGGTACCGGCGTTGATCCCGGCGGTGCGGCTGGCGGCGCGCGGGATCTCGCGGGCTCTCGGTTGGCAGCCCGAAACGCGGGCCGCGCGGGACTCGTAGGACGCCGGATATCCCTCTCATCGGTGAGGACTTCGCCGCCCGGCGGTCGGGATACTGGGACGGCCCTTGCCCAGAGGAGCCGTGTATGTCCGCTCAGTCCTGGTTCGCGCCCGCCGTCTCACGATGGCGGGCGGTGTTCTCGCCCACCGCGGTCCGATGGCGGTCGGCCTTCTCGCGGTTGCGCACGACGCATCCCTACGTCGTCGACACCGCGCTCGCCGCACTGGTGCTGTTCGCCGCCTCGCTGCAGTGGATGTTCCCCGACGAGGGCGACGACCGGCTGTCCTGGCAGGGGTTCCTGCTGGCGGTCGGCACGGCGGTGCCGCTGATCTGGCGGCGGCGGGCGCCCTTCCTGTCCGCATGGGCGGTGTCGATCTGTACGCCCGCCATGGCGCTGTACCACGCGCCACCGCCGAACGTCGCCTACGGCGGACTCGTCGTCCTCTACACCGTGGCCACGCTCTGCCCGCCCGCACAGCGCCGGTTCATGCTGGTGACCTGGCTGGTCGGCGCCTCACTGACGATGATGGCCAAGGAACACGCCCAGCCCTTCGAGTACGCCTTCCATCTGACGAGCTTCCTCAGCGCGTACGCGCTCGGGATCCTCACCCGCGTCCAGCGCGCGTACACGGCGGAGCTGGAGGACCGGGCCCGCCGTCTGGAGCGGGAGCGCACGGCCGACACGGCGCGGGCGACGGCGCAGGAACGCGCCCGGATCGCCCGGGACATGCACGACATCCTGGCCCACGCGGTGAGTCTGATGGTGGTGCAGGCAGAGGCCGGCCCGGTGGTCGTGCGCAGCGATCCGGAGCGCGCCGAGGCGGCCTTCGACGCGATCGCGACGAGCGGGCGCGACGCGATGCGCCAGCTGCGGCGGATCCTCGGGGTGCTCAAGGAGGAGCAGCTGAACGGGACCTCGGCCCGGTTGCCGCAGCCCGGCATCGCCGCCCTCGCCGAACTGGTCGGCCAGGTCGCGGAGTCCACCGGGCTGCGGGTGGACCTGAGCACGACCGGCGCGCCCCGTCCACTGCCCGCGGACACAGAGGTCGCCGCCTACCGGGTGGTGCAGGAGGCCCTCACCAACACCGTGAAGCATGCGTACGCTTCCACGGCACGGGTTGAACTCGACTGGACGGAGGACGCGTTGACGCTCACGGTGACGGACGACGGGCGAGGGCCGGGTACCCGCGGACCTTCCTCGCCACCCGGCGGTCACGGGCTGATCGGCATCCGTGAGCGGGCCGCCGCCTGCGGCGGCAGCGCGGACTCGGGCCGCGGTCCCGACGGCGGCTTCCGTGTCGCCGTACGCCTGCCGGCCGGCGCCGACCGGCAGGCGGCCCTGGGGTGAGCATCCGCGTGGTGGTCGCCGACGACCAGGAGCTGGTGCGCAGTGGCTTCAGCATGATCCTGGAGGCGCAGCCGGACATCGAGGTGGTGGCGGAGGCCGGGGACGGCGTGGAAGCCGTGGCCGCGGTACGGCAGCACACGCCCGATGTCCTGCTGCTCGACATCCGCATGCCGCACATGGACGGCCTGGAGGCGGCCCGCCTGGTGTGCGCGGAGTCGGGCTGCAAGGTCGTCATGCTGACCACGTTCGACCTCGACGAGTACGTGTACGAGGCCCTGTACGCGGGAGCGAGTGGCTTCCTGCTCAAGGATGTTCGGCGGGACGACCTGGTGCACGCGGTCCGTGTCGTCGCGGCGGGCGACTCGCTCCTCGCACCCTCGGTGACCCGCCGTCTGGTCGCCGACATCATCCGGCGCCGCCACGCCGACGCCACCCAGGAACCGACGCCGGCCCGGCTCGACATCCTCACCGCCCGCGAGGAGGAGACCCTCCGGCTGCTGGCCCGCGGCCTGTCCAACGCGGAGATCGCGACGACGCTCTTCGTGAGTGAACACACCGTCAAGACCCATGTCAGCAACATGCTGAGCAAGCTGGGACTGCGGGACCGGGTGCAGGCGGTGATCTGCGCGTACGAGACGGGTCTGGTGACGCCGGGCTCCGCCTGACAGTGCTTCTTCGGCTCGCCCGATCCTGGCCGGCTGCGGCGCCACCAGCGCTGCGGCGTGCCACCGGAATCATCGTCCCCCAGGAGCCTCGATCGCGAGAACACGGTCGCGAAGGACAGGGAGATCGGAGCGGATCCGGGCGACTTGAGCCATGTCGAAATCCACCGTCGCCGTCTCCTCTCCGGTGCGGGCCTCACCGATGACGGTTCCCCAGGGGTCTATGACCATGCTGTGTCCGGCCTGCTGCATACCGCCGTGGGTGCCCACCGCGTCACAGGCCAGGAGGAAGACCTGTTCCTCCAGGGCCCTCGTACGAGTGAGGAGCTGCCAATGGGAGAGACGGGCCGCGGGCCATGCGGCAGGCACCACGATCAGCTCCGCGCCCGCGTTGAGCAGGCCCCGGAAGAGTTCGGGAAAGCGGAGGTCGTAGCAGATGGCGAGGCCGATCACACCGAAGTCGGTGGGCACGGTGACGATGTCGCCGCCGCCGCCCATCATGGTCGCCTCGCCGGTGTCGAAGCCGTATCGGTGGATCTTGCGATAGCTGCCGCGCAGGTCGCCGACCCGGTCGAAGAGGAGAGCGGTGTTGTACAGCGTCCCGTCCCCGTCCCGCTCGACGATCGATCCGGCATGGAGCCACGCCCCGGCCTCACGGGCAGCGGCGGACATGACCTCGGCAGTGGGGCCATCGACCCCTTCGGCGTCGGGCCCCCAGTCGTCGTACGCCCAGGCGCCGGCCGTCCACAGTTCCGGCAGGACCACCAGATCGTCGCCCATCCGGTCGCGGACCAGGGAAGCTGCCCTGTGACGGCGCTCGTCGGCGGAGCCCGACGAGTCCACGGACAGCTGTATCAGTGAGGCACGCATGGCTGTCACCTCCGGGACCGTTGTCGCACGGCCCAAGGGGAACCTGTTCCCTACGAGCGTAAGGAACCACATGCGCATCTCGCGTCCTGTGCGAGGCGGCCTTCCGAGCGCACCGTGTCCTCCCCCCGGTGTCCGGCGGGACCACACGACGGCATGTCCGGCGCGACGACGGACCGCGGGGGAGCAGCACCGTCCGTCATGTGACAGGTTGTGCACGGCCGTGGACTCGTCGTGCGCGTCAGGGGGGGCGGCAGACGAGGAGCGCGGCCACGGGTGCGGACCTTGGCGGGACGGCGCGAACTCGGACGTCGGCTGCCGACCGCAGGGAGCGAGCGCCGAGTGACGGCGCGGAGGGGACCCGCCCCAGGTCGGGAGCTCATCGAGCCGGGCTGCCCCCGTGCGTTGTCGTCGACTGCCGACCGGCCGAACCGTCCCGCACTCCCTCCCCCGAGTGAGTCCGCGTCCCGTATCCGTCGTACGGGGGAGTCCCCGATACCGCTCCCCCCGGCGATCCGGTGACTCCCCGTCCGGCACGACGCTGAGTGGCGACGTCATCCACCGCACCCACCGCCGGGAGGCGTACCGTGCTCGCCACGATCTCCCGGGCGGCGACCCGCCGCCCGCTCACCGTGATCCTCGTCTGGCTGCTCATGCTGCTGATCGGCTTCGGCCTCGGCACCGGCGTCTTCAGCCGACTCGTCGACTCGGTGCCCGATGTCCCGGGCACCGAGTCGGACCGCGCCGCCGCCTACCTCGACCGCGTCGACAAGAGCGGCGAGTCGATCACCGCCGTCGTCGCGGGCACCTCGGTCTCCGACCCCGGACTGCGGTCCCAAGTCGAACGTGCCGTCGCCGACTTGCGTACGGTCTCGGGAATCGCCGACGTGCCCGACCCGTACACCACCCACGGCCTCACCTCCGGCGACGGCAAGGCCCTCGTCATTCCGGTGACGCTCAAGGGCGACATGAAGTTCAAGGACGAGAAGAAGGCCGTGGACACGGCGGCCGAGCGCATCCGGCAGGTCGACGCGCCCGAAGTCCACGTCAGCGGCGGCCTGTTGCTCGGCCAGCAGATGAGCGGGCGCGCACAGGAGGACGTACAGCGCGCCGAGTTGATCTCACTGCCGGTCGTGCTGGCGCTGCTGCTCGTCGTCTTCGGCGGGCTGCGGGCGGCCGGGCTGCCCCTGCTGATCGCGATCAGCGGAGTCGCGGGCGCGTTCCTGGCGCTCTTCGCCTTCAGCCAGTTCACCGACATCTCGGTGTACGCGATCCAGGTCACCACCATGCTGGGACTCGGACTCGCCGTGGACTACGCGCTGTTGATGGTGGTCCGCTTCCGCGAGGAGCGACGGCACACCGACGACGTCATCGAGGCCGTGCACCGCACCGTCGCCGGCGCCGGGCGGACCGTCCTGTTCTCCGGGCTCACGGTGGCCGTCAGCCTCACCGGGCTGCTGGTGTTCCCCAGCCCCTTCCTGCGCAGCATGGGCCTGGCCGTGGCCGCCGTGGTCGTCGTCGACATGCTCGCCGCGGTCACCCTGCTGCCGGCGCTGCTCGCGCGCTTCGGCGCCCGCATCGCACCGGCCCGCGACCCCCGAGCGGACGCCGGCTCCAAAGCCGGCTCCAGGTTCGGCCTCAAGTCCGGCGCCGACCCCGACAACGAAGGCCGCCTCTTCGCCCGCCTCGCCCGGTTCGCCGCGCGCCGTCCGCTCGTCATCCTGGCCACCCTCGTCCCGGCCCTGCTCGTCCTCGCACTGCCCGTCGCCGGAATGAAGATCAGTATCGGGGACGCGAAGCAACTGCCCTCCAACACCGAGGCACGGCAGCTGTACGACACCGTGGACGCCCACTTCCCGCCCGGCACCGGGGTCTCGCCGGTGACCGTGGTCGTGCGCCCCGGCGCCGCCCCGGACACGGTGGCCCGGATCCGTGCCCTCTCCGACACCACCGACTCCCGCACCCTTCCGGGCGGCGCCACGCTGGTGCACCTCCAGCCGACCGGCAGCGTCGACGGCAAGGCGGCCACCGACCTGGTCGAGCGGGTACGGCAGGTACGCGGGAACGAGCCCGTCGAGGTCACCGGCGTCGCGGCCCGGCTGGTCGACTTCCGCGAGATGCTCGCCGAGCGGGCGCCCTGGGCGGCGGCCACCGTTCTGCTCGGCATCTTCGCGCTGCTCTTCGCCTTCACCGGCTCGGTCCTCATCCCGCTGCGGACCATCGCGACCACCCTGCTCAGCCTGGGCGCCGCGCTCGGCGCGGTGGTCTGGGTCTTCCAGGACGGCCATCTGGCCGGGGCGCTGGGCGCCGAAGGCCTGGGCTCCCTCAGCCTGACGGCTCCGCCGCTGATCATCGCGATCGCCTTCGGACTCGCCATGGACTACGAGCTGTTCATCCTCGCCCGGATGCGCGAGACCTGGCTGCGGACCGGCGACGCCCAGGAAGCCGTGATCACCGGTCTGCGCCGCTCCGGACGCGTGGTCAGTTGTGCCGCACTGCTCCTCGCGATCGTCTTCGGAGCGTTCATGACCGGCGGCTTCTCCCCCATCCTGCAGATCGGCCTCGGGCTCACTCTGGCGGTCCTGATCGACGCGACCGTCGTACGCATGCTCCTCGTACCGGCGACGATGGCACTGCTCGGGCGGCGCGCGTGGTGGGCACCGGGCGCCATGCGTCGGGCGCACGACCGGTTCGGGGTGAGTGAGGAAGCACCGCCTCAGCCTCAACTGACCAGTGTCTGAGAGCCAGTCGAAGTCTGAGAGCTGGTCGAAGCAGTCCGTCACCCGCCGCCCGGCGGCGGCTGACGGACTGCTTCGTGAGACGGGTGCGGAATTCGTAGCAGCCCACGCCCACGTCGGTGGTTGCCAGGGGTTGACCTCGGCGAACACGACCACCTCGGACGGCGACCACTCGACGCTGACCGGGCACGGCGACCGGGGCGTCGTACCAGAGTTCGTCCCCCTCGTCCGTCTGCTGCATCGCGAGAGCCCGCTTCAGCTCCGCGTCCGACAGGGTCCCGTCCACGTGATCGAACGGGACCCGGTACGAGACGGCCCGCTCAGCCGGGCAGCGCGGCGAGCAACCGCCGGTCCCTAGGGGCCGCGCCGCGGTCGAGGCGGGCGTCCAGCAGTCGTCGGGCCGCGTCGCAACGACCCGCAGCGACAAGGGCGTACAGCAGGGTCTCCTCGACGACCTCGCGCTGGGCCGCGCTGCCGCCGACCTTGCGGAGCACCGGCAGGAGGGCGTCGAGGCCGCGAGCGGCTTCGTGGAAGCGTTCCTCGACGAGGGCTGCGAAGGCCTGGCAGAGCGGGACGATGACCTCGCGCTGGACGGGATCGGCGCCCGCGGCGTGGTCGCGCAGACGGCGCAGGGCCGCCAGGTCCCCGGCGGCGGCGAGAGCGACCGCGGCGTGCAGTGCGGTGAACGCGGTCGCGGGCCGCTCGACGACCTCGCGCGCGACGGTCTCGAGAACGTCCGCCGCGGGCACTTGCCCACGCCAGCTGTCGCTCAGCCGGGCCCGCCACAGCAGCGACCCGGAGTCGACCAGCGCCCGCACCCCGGTCACCCGCCCCGGCGCGAGCTGCGCGAACCACCGCCTGCGTACGGCGGCGCGGTCGTCCAGGGCGAGTTCGTGCAGCGCGATGTGCCAGGAGAAGTGCGCCCGGTGGACGGCGCCCCGGCCCTGCCCCGACACCCAGGCGTCGAGCCAGTCGCGGCCCACCTCGTGCGCGCCGGACTCGTAGTGAACGTGGGCGAGCGCGTGCACGGCGTGCCCGGAGGCGGGCTCGGTGGCCAGGGCGCGGTGGGCCAGCTCGGCGGCCTCGTGGAAGCGGCCCTGTTCCTGGCGCAGGAAGGCCAGCAGCGAGGTGTGGAACCAGTGCCCGTCGTACGCGGGCGAGGTGCGCTCGACCAGGCGCAGCGCGTAGGCGTCGTCGAGGTCGTTGATACCGGAGAAGGCGATGGTGGGCACGGCGGCGGCGAGCGCCAGCGCGTCGGCGGGGTGGGTGTCGAGATGTCCGAGCAGGGCGCCGGCACCCCCGTCCGCGGAATCACCGTGGACGCGCCGCGTGACGACGTCCACGAAGGAACGCTCCCGCTCGTCGGCCCTCTCGCGCGCGGAGCGCTGCGCGTCGGCGAGGGCCCTGGGTACGTCGACCTCGGCGCCGCACTCGTGACCGAGCAGGGCGAGCGCGGCGTGCCCGAGCGCGAAACCGGGGTCGAGGCGGACCGCGCGCCCGAAGGCGTCCTCGGCTCCGGCCCTCACCTTGAGGACCCGGTCGAGCCCGGTGCGATAGGCGGCGGCCGCCTCGGCGTGGGTGGACAGCGCGAGCCCGTGCCCGTCGACGGGCCGGCGGCGCACGGCTCGTCGAGGCGTCGACAGCGGCGCGAGCAACTCCTGGGCCAGCACGGCGGCTTGGACGCGGATCTCCGGGACGGCGGTGGTCTCCCACAGCTCGCCGCGACGGGGAGCGCCGAGCGTGAACAGCGGGCGCTCGCTGAGGCCTTCGGCGTCGAGGAGACGGCCGTCGCGGGTCGCGGCGCCCATGCCCAGCGGGCCGCGCGCCGCGGCACCGGAGTCGAACAGCGAACGCCACAAGGGGTCTTCGAGACGCGGGCCGGGGCCGGTGCAGTCGATGACCCAACCCGCGCGCACCTCCTGGCCGTTGGAGAGCGTGACCAGCACCGAGCCGTCGTCCAGTACGGCGGCGTCCGTGACCGCTCCGGCGTGCACCCGCAGTCGCCGGGCCGTACGGGCACGGGTCACCGACTCGGCCGTCGCGGGCGCCATCCGATGGCGATGGGTGTTCCACAGCGCGCCCTCGCGCTCCAGGAACGCGACGCGCTCCTCGGGGGTGAGGCTGCGCCACAGCCGCGCGGTGTGCGGCCGCAGGCTGTCGAGCGCCGGGCGCCAGTCCCCGTACGTGCGGACGGCCCGGCCGATGTGCCGGTAGACGGTCCTGCGCAGCGCGGACAGCGACGGCGCGTCGAGCCCGTCGGGAGCGGCCATCGCCGCGGCGGGGCCGATCGCGTGCGGCTGGGGCAGCAGGCCGCCCCGGGAGACGGCGTGCACGGTGCGCCCGGGCCGGTCGAGGCTCAGGGCCAGGTCCACCGCGGTGAGTCCCGTCCCGACCAGCAGGACGTCGGCCGGGTCGGCGAGCGGACCGTCGAGGGCTCCCGGCCCCCAAGGAGCCCGTATGAAACGCTCGGAGGTACGCAGTCCCGGCGGGGCCCAGTCGCTCCGCGCGGCGGCGGGGCCCGTGGCGAGTACGACGCTGTCAGCCATCAGGCGTTGCCCGTCGGCGAGTTGGAGCTCTACCCCATCGGTGGAGGTGCCGGTACAGCTCTCCGCCCGCGTCCGCAGCCGCCGTACGGCGACCGTGCCGTGGGCGCGGACGATCGCCTGGGCCAGCGTGTCGGCCAGATAGGCGCCGTACCTGTACCGGGTGGCGAAGTCGGCGCCCCTGACGGCGGGTTCGCCGTGCCGGCACAGCCAACGGGTGAAGTGTCCGGGGTCGTCCGGGTAGCAACTCATCCCGCTCGCGGGCACGTTGAGCCGGTGGCGTGGGTCGGGTGTGGCGTACGCGGTACCGCGCCCGGCCTCCGGGGCCGGGTCGACCAGGACGAGGTCGAGCGGCGCCCGGCGGCGTGCCGCCGTCTCGCACAGCTGGACGGCGGTCAGCGTGCCGGCCGCGCCCGCTCCGACGATGGCCACGGTGTGCCGCTTGCGGGCTGGATTCACAGATACCTCCGGCGGGGTGTGCGGGGTCGGTGAGCGGAACTCCTTCTGCACTGTTCCGGTCGGCCGCTCATACTCTGTTCACAAGCGGAGCCGACCGGACAACCGTGGTTTCAGGCCTTCTCTCAGGGTGCCTTCACAGGAATCTCAGGTGGAGCCCCTCGGATTCAAAGGGTCAACCCATGAAACGGGCGCAGGATGCACCCGCAGTGGTGGTGATCGAAGAACCCGAGAAAGGCATGCCGTGGGCGTCCCTCAGATATCAAACCGATCCGAGCGGCCGGCCTGGTCACGGCGCGGGATCCTGGCGGCGCTCGGCGCCGCGGTACCCGCCGTCGCCCTGACGGGCTGCAGCGGCTCGGCGGACGCCTCGGAGGGGACGAGTGCGACGGCGACCGCGGCCGCGGGCACAAAGGCCCAGGCCAAGGTCAAGACACCGACCGTCACCGTCACCCCCGCCGACGGCACGAAGAAGGCCGATTTCACCAGCCCGGTCGAGGTCACCGTGGTGAACGGCACCCTGGCGACCGTCGAGGTCACCGGCAACGACGGCTCCACCCTGGCCGGGTCCTTCAACGACGCCCGTACGAAATGGACCTCCGCCAAGAATCCGTACTCCGGCACCAAATACACGGTCACAGCGAAACCACAGGGCGCCGACGCGCACACCGCGGCCTTCGTCACGAAGTCCCCTGGTGAGACCTTCGTGGGCTATTTCACTCCGGAGGCGAATTCGACCTCCGGCGTCGGCATGCCCGTGTCGATCAACTTCACCCAGGCCGTCAAGGACCGCGCCGCCGTCGAAAAGGCGATCACGGTGACGGCCGAGCCCGCGGTCGAGGTGGTCGGCCACTGGTTCAGCGACACCCGGCTCGACTTCCGGCCCGAGGAGTACTGGGCCTCGGGCACGAAGGTCACGCTGAGCCTGCGTCTCAAGGACGTCGAGGGAACGGACGGCGTCTACGGCACCCAGTCCAAGGACGTCACCTTCCACATCGGCCGCCGCCAAGTCAGCACGGTCGACCTGGCGAAGAAGACGATGACGGTCGAGCGGGACGGCTCGACCCTCGCCACCTACCCGGTGAGCGGCGGCGACGCCGACCACACCACGTGGTCCGGGATCATGGTCATCAGCGAGCGCTTCAAGCAGACCCGGATGGAGTCCTCGACCGTGGGCCTCGGCGACGAGTACGACATCAAGGACGTCCCGCACGCCCAGCGTCTGACCACCTCCGGCACCTTCATCCACGGCAACTACTGGGCCTCGACATCGGTCTTCGGCACCAGCAACACCAGCCACGGCTGTGTCGGCCTGCACGACGCCAAGGGCGCGAACGACAGCTCCGTGCCGGGCTACACGTTCTACAACGGCTCGATGCTCGGCGACGTGGTGATCGTCGAGAACTCGGGCGAGAAGACCGTGGACCCCGCCAACGGCCTCAACGGGTGGAACCTGTCCTGGGCGGACTGGACGGCGGGGAGCGCTCTCTAGCGGCCCCTCCAGAGACTTCGGGGCCTCCGTGGACTTCGCAGGCGCTTCCTTCACATCGTGAACTCCCTTCCACGGAAGGGAGTTTCTCGGCTTTACCTCTTGACGACCGGAGTGACAGAGAGCACATTGTCCGCGCAGCTGCTGTGAGAGCGCTCTCAATTCCCATGGGAGCGCTCCCCCAACCACCCGCGCACCCCACTCCGTACCCGAAGAGGCACCCATGAGTGAAACTTCCGGCACACCCAGCGCATCCGGCAGACGCCGCCCCCTGCGGCGCGTACTCATCGCCGTGTTCAGCACCATCGGCCTGGCGGCCGCCGCCGCCACGGCCGCCACCCTCCCCGCGAACGCCTCCGCCCCCACACCCCCGGCCGGCTGGTCCCAGGTCTTCCTCGACGATTTCAACGGGGCCGCCGGATCCGGCGTCAACACCGCCAACTGGCAGTACACGACGGGCACGAGCTACCCCGGCGGACCCGCCAACTTCGGTACCGGCGAGGTCGAGACGATGACCTCCAGCACGAACAACGTCTCCCTCGACGGGGCCGGAAACCTCCGGATCACTCCGCGGCGCGACGCCTCCGGCAACTGGACCTCGGGCCGCGTCGAGACCGTCCGCACCGACTTCCAGCCACCCGCGGGCGGCAAGCTCCGCGTCGAGGCCCGCCTGCAGATGCCGAACGTCACCGGCGCCGCCGCCAAGGGCTACTGGCCCGCCTTCTGGATGCTGGGCGCGCCCTTCCGCGGCAACTACTGGAACTGGCCGGGCATCGGCGAGCTGGACATCATGGAGAACGTCCAGGGGCTCAACACCGAGTGGGCCACCATGCACTGCGGCACCTCTCCGGGCGGCCCCTGCAACGAGACCTCCGGCATCGGTGGCAACACTCCCTGCACGGGCACGACGTGTCAGGCCGGCTTCCACACGTACGCCGTCGAGTGGGACAAGTCGACGAGCCCCGAAGAAATGCGCTTCTACCTGGACGGCGTCAACTTCCACACGGTGCGGGCGAATCAGGTCGACGCGACCACCTGGGCGAACGCCACCAATCACGGCTACTTCCTGATCCTGAACGTGGCGATGGGCGGCGGCTTCCCCGACGCCTTCGGCGGCGGCCCGGACGGCGGCACGGACCCCGGCCACTCGCTGGTCGTCGACTACGTCCAGGTCCTGCAGTCGGCCGGCGGTGGCGGCACGACCCCGCCGCCCTCCGGCAACCGTGACGCCTACAGCGCCATCCAGGCCGAGTCGTACGACAGTCAGTCCGGCGTCGGCACCGAGACCACCACCGACACCGGCGGCGGCCAGAACATCAGCGCGCTCGCGAACGGCGACTACGCGCTCTACAAGGGTGTCAACTTCGGTTCCACGGCGGCCCATCAGTTCTACGGCCGGGTCGCGAGCGGCGCGGCGGGTGGCGTCAGCGGACTCGTCGAGGTGCGTCTCGACAGCCGTACGAACGCGCCGATCGGCAGCTTCTCGGTGGCCAACACCGGTGGCTGGCAGTCCTGGAGAACGGTGCCCGCGAACATCAGCTCGGTCACCGGAACCCACGACGTCTATCTGACCTTCACCAGCGGCCAGCCGGCGGACTTCGTCAACGTCAACTGGTTCGACTTCGGTCACTGACAGGGGAGTTGACCGGTGATCACAGGCTCCCCGGCCAGGTCCGTCGTGCCACGCTGCGAGGTCAGGCGGCTGGTGACCGCCGTCCTGACCGCCCTCCTCACGGTGCCGGCGCTCGGCCTGGCCGGGGCGGTGCCCGCGAAGGCCGCCACCGACCACACCCAAGGCGTCGACGCGACCGGCTCCGGCTCGTCCGGATCTGGTTCACGCCGACCACACCCGCGTCCCTGGTCGATGTTCGATGACCACTCGTCGGTGCAGATCCCGGGCGCCGCGAACCCGCCGACCGGGCTGACGCTCGGCATCGGCCGGTGATCCAGAAGTAGTGCGGGAAGGGGGCGGGCCCTGCGGCCCGCCCCCTTTCAGCGCAGCTCAGCCCGGAATGCCGCCGGGGTCGTGTCCGTGTGCTGGTGGAAGAACTTGGAGAAGTTGGCCGAGTCGGGGAAGCCCACGGCGACGCCGATACGGCCGATGGGCATCTCCGTGTGCGCGAGGAGCCGCTTGGCCTCCAGGATCACCCGCTTGTCGATGAAGCCCTTCGGGGTCTCGCCGGTGGCCGCTCGCACCGCGCGGACGAGGGTGCGGCGGGAGTAGCCGAGGGCGTCGGCGTACGCGCTGACGCTGTGGTTGGTGGCGAAGCCCTTCTCGACCGCGTCCCGGAAGCGGGTGAAGGTGGTGTCGGTCAGCTCGCGGGCCGCCTCGGCGGAGCTCGCCGCGAGGTGGGCGAGGCGCAACAGGAACGCGGTCAGGGAGTGCCGCAGCACCGCGGTGTGCAGGCTGAGCGGCAGCGTGGTCGTGTCGTTGTATTCGCGTCCCAACTGAGCGAGGGAGTCCTCCAGGGCGGCGAGCTGGGCCGCGTCGGGGTGCAGCAGCGGGGGCTGGTCGTAGCGGTAGAGACCGGTCGCCTCGACCGTGGCGCGGGGCAGAAAGCCGGGTTGCATGATCAGGGCGGTCCCCCGGTACTCGCCTCCCCTGGAGAAACGGTGGACCTGCCCCGGCCGGATCCACAGCAGGTCGCCGGCTGTGACCTCGTACTCGGTGAAGTCGACCATGTGCGTCACCGGACCCCCGCGGAACAACATCACCACGTGGAAGTCGATGCGGTGGACGCGGTCCAGGGGTGCCTCCTCGGCCCAGGCGCGGTCGGGCTCCATCGATCGGACCTGCATGCCGACGCCGCTCACGCTCAGGTCGATGGGGAAGGGAAACGTTCTGATCCCGTCACCGTCTTGGGTGGTTCTGTCTGCCATGTCCTTCTCGCGTCGCCTCGGTCGGCACTCCGTGTCCCACTTTCACCGAAGGCTGACACACGGGCACCTTCCCCGGCAAAAGTCAGACTTTTAGTTTTGAACGCGTCCGAGCACTTACCCCGCTCCTATCGAGGACTTCTTGAAGATGAGCACGCAGACACCCGACAGCTTCTCCGACGGATTCGAGTGGACCGAGCTGGACCGGCGTGCCGTCGACACCGCCCGCCTCCTGGCGGCCGATGCCGTACAGCAGGTCGGAAACGGCCACCCGGGCACCGCGATGAGCCTGGCCCCGGCCGCGTACACCCTCTTTCAGAAGGTGATGCGTCATGACCCCGCGGACCCGGAGTGGACCGGCCGCGACCGCTTCGTCCTCTCCCCCGGCCACACCTCGCTGACCCTGTACACCCAGCTCTTCCTGTCGGGCTACGAGCTCGAACTGGACGACCTGAAGGCGTTCCGTACGCACGGGTCGAAGACGCCGGGCCACCCGGAGTACGGACACACGGCGGGCGTCGAGACGACGACCGGACCGCTCGGCCAGGGTGTGGCCAACGCCGTGGGCATGGCGATGGCCGCCCGCTATGAGCGCGGCCTCTTCGACCCCGAGGCCCCCGAGGGCGAGTCCCCCTTCGACCACACCATCTGGGCGATCGTCTCGGACGGCGACCTGGAGGAGGGCATCTCCGCCGAGGCCTCGTCCCTCGCCGGCCACCAGAAGCTCGGCAATCTCGTCTTCGTCTACGACGACAACCACATCTCCATCGAGGGCGACACCGCGACGGCGTTCTCCGAGGACGTGCTGAAGCGCTACGAGGCGTACGGCTGGCACGTGCAGCGGATCGAGCCCGCGCTGGGCGGCGACATCGACGTCCACGCGCTGTACACGGCGCTGAAGACGGCGCAGGACGAGACCCAGCGCCCCTCCATCATCGCCATGCGCACGATCATCGCCTGGCCCGCCCCGAACGCGCAGAACACCGAGGCCTCCCACGGCTCGGCGCTCGGCGCCGAGGAGATCGCGGCCACCAAGCGGATCCTGGGCTTCGACCCGGAGCAGACCTTCCAGGTGGACGCCGAGGTCCTGGACCACGCCCGTACCGCCCTCGACCGGGGCGCCGAGGCGCACGCCGCCTGGGACAAGCAGATCGCCGAGTGGCGCACCGCGCAGCCCGAGCGCGCGGGGCTCTTCGACCGTGTCGTCGCCGGTCAGCTGCCCGAGGGCTGGGAAGCCGCGCTGCCGGTCTTCGAGCCGGGCACCTCCGTCGCGACCCGCGCCGCCTCCGGCAAGGTCCTCCAGGCGCTCGGCGGTGTGCTCCCCGAGCTGTGGGGCGGCTCCGCCGACCTCGCCGGCTCGAACAACACCACCATCGACAAGACCTCGTCCTTCCTTCCGAAGGGCAACCCGCTGCCGGAGGCCGACCCGTACGGCCGCACCGTCCACTTCGGCATCCGTGAGCACTCGATGGCCGCCGAGATGAACGGCATCGCGCTGCACGGCAACACCCGTATCTACGGCGGTACGTTCCTGGTCTTCTCCGACTACATGCGCAACGCAGTGCGCCTGTCCGCGCTGATGCAGCTCCCGGTGACCTACGTCTGGACGCACGACTCCATCGGCCTCGGCGAGGACGGCCCCACCCACCAGCCGGTCGAGCACCTCGCCTCGCTGCGCGCCATCCCCGGTCTGAACATCGTCCGCCCGGCCGACGCCAACGAGACGGCGATCGCCTGGGCCGAGATCCTCAAGCGGCACGCCACCAAGCCGGCCCCGCACGGTCTGGCGCTCACCCGTCAAGGTGTGCCCACCTACGAGGCCAACCCCGAGGCGGCGAAGGGCGGTTACGTCCTGCGCGACTCCTCCACCGAGACGCCCGACGTCGTCCTCATCGCCACCGGCTCCGAGGTACAGCTCGCCGTCGCCGCGCGCGAGCAGTTGGAGGCCGAGGGCGTGGGTACGCGTGTCGTGTCGATGCCGTCGGTGGAATGGTTCGAGGAGCAGTCCGCGGAGTACCGCGAGAGCGTCCTCCCGCCGTCCGTGAGGGCCCGCGTGGCGGTCGAGGCGGGCATCGGCCTGACCTGGTACCGGTACGTCGGTGACCACGGACGCATCGTTTCTCTCGAGCACTTCGGCGCCTCCGCCGACGCCAAGACCCTGTTCGCCGAGTTCGGCTTCACCTCCGAGAACGTCGCCGCCGCCGCGCGGGAATCTCTTACCGCAGTCCGCGGTTGATCCGATCGCACAAAGGAAGATGATCACTGTGACC
This sequence comes from Streptomyces sp. R41, assembly GCF_041053055.1. NCBI lineage: Bacteria > Bacillati > Actinomycetota > Actinomycetes > Kitasatosporales > Streptomycetaceae > Streptomyces > Streptomyces sp. R41. Next base: position 8,837,059 of record NZ_CP163443.1, on the reverse strand, counting down.
GAAGCAACCGCGACCGCGGTAACCCTGAAGCGCCTCTCCGACGAAGGCGTCTCCATCTGGCTCGACGACCTCTCCCGCAAGCGGATCGCGTCCGGCAACCTCGCCGAACTCATCGAGACCAAGCACGTGGTGGGCGTCACCACCAACCCCTCCATCTTCCAGGCCGCCATCGGCTCCGGAGAGGGGTACGAGGAGCAGCTGGCCGACCTCGCGGTGCGCGGCGTGACGGTCGACGAGGCCGTCCGCATGATGACGACCGCGGACGTGCGCGCCGCCGCCGACATCCTGCGCCCGGTGTACGACGCGACCGGCGGCCGTGACGGCCGGGTCTCCATCGAGGTCGACCCGCGCCTCGCCCACCACACCGAGGCGACGGTCGCCGAGGCCAAGCAGCTCGCCTGGCTGGTCGACCGCCCGAACGTGATGATCAAGATCCCGGCGACGCGGGCCGGTCTCCCGGCGATCACCGAGGTCATCGGCCTCGGCATCAGCGTCAACGTCACGCTGATCTTCTCGCTGGAGCGCTACCGCGAGGTCATGGACGCCTACTTGGCGGGCCTGGAGAAGGCGCAGGCGGCCGGGATCGACCTGTCCACCATCCACTCCGTCGCCTCCTTCTTCGTCTCCCGCGTCGACAGCGAGATCGACAAGCGGCTGGCGAAGGTCGGCACCGACGAGGCGCTCGCCCTCAAGGGCAAGGCCGCGCTCGCCAACGCCCGGCTCGCGTACGAGGCCTACGAGGACGTCTTCGGCGGTGCCCGCTGGACCGCCCTCGCCCCGTCCGGCGCCCACAAGCAGCGCCCCCTGTGGGCCTCGACGGGCGTCAAGGACCCCGCGTACAAGGACACGCTGTACGTCGACGAGCTCGTCGCGCCCGGCACGGTCAACACCATGCCGGAGGCGACCCTGAACGCCACCGCCGACCACGGCGACATCCACGGCGACGCGGTGACCGGCGGCTACGAGCAGGCCCGCGCCGACCTGGCGGCCGTCGAGGCGCTCGGGATCTCGTACGACGAGGTCGTGAAGCAGCTGGAGGACGAGGGCGTCTCGAAGTTCGAGGCCGCCTGGCAGGAGCTGCTGGAGGCCGTGGCGACCTCGCTCAGCGGCAAGGGAGTCGAGGGGGAATGACCAAGAATGAAGCGCTTCCCGACAGCGCCGCGCAGGATGCGGCCACCGCGGCGAAGGGACTGGGTGACGCGGCCGTGGAACCGGCTGTGGTGACGGCGCGATCCGGTGACGCCGACACGGAAACAGCCGACGGGATCGTGGGATCCCGTGACGCGAACACGGAACCGGCCGGCGTGGTGGGACTCGGTCACGCCGACCCGGAGACGGCCGACGCGACGGCCGGATCCGGCGCCGCGAACACGGAACGAGCCGTCGTGACGGCGGGATCCGGCGCCGCGAGCACGGCGCCCGCCGACGTGGTGGGACCCGGTCACCCCGACCCGCGAACGGCCGACGCGACGGCGGCATCCGGCGCCGCGAACACGGAACGAGCCGTCGTGACGGCGGGATCCGGCGCCGCGAGCACGGCGCCCGCCGACGTGGTGGGAGCCGGTCACGCCGACCCGGAGACGGCCGACGCGACGGCGGGATCCGGGCGCGCGAACGCGGATCCGGCCGACGTGACGCCGCAGGCCCTCGCCGAGGCGCTCGGCCTCCCGGTGTCCGACTGGGACAACCCGCTCCGCGACCCGCGCGACCGCCGCCTTCCCCGCATCGCGGGCCCCTCCGGCCTGGTCATCTTCGGCGTCACCGGCGACCTGTCCCGCAAGAAGCTGATGCCGGCCGTCTACGACCTCGCCAACCGCGGTCTGCTGCCGCCGGGCTTCTCGCTCCTCGGGTTCGCCCGCCGCGAGTGGGAGGACCAGGACTTCGCGCAGGTCGTCCACGACTCGGTGCGCGAGCACTCCCGCACGGAGTTCCGCGAGGAGGTCTGGCTGCAGCTCGCCGAGGGCATGCGGTTCATTCCGGGCGACTTCGACGACGACACGGCGTTCAAGCAACTGCGCTCCGCGGTCGAGGAGTTGGACTCCTCGCGCGGCACCAGCGGCAACTATGCCTTCTACCTCTCCGTACCGCCGAAGTTCTTCCCGAAGGTGGTCCAGCAGCTCAAGAAGCACGGCCTTGCGGACGCGCCGGAGGGCTCCTGGCGACGCGCGGTCATCGAGAAGCCGTTCGGCCACGACCTGGCGAGCGCGCGCGAGCTCAACAAGATCGTGCACGAGGTGTTCGACCCGGACCAGGTGTTCCGAATCGACCACTACCTCGGCAAGGAGACCGTCCAGAACATCCTGGCGCTGCGCTTCGCCAACCAGATGTACGAGCCCATCTGGAACCGGTCGTACGTCGACCACGTACAGATCACCATGGCCGAGGACATCGGCATCGGCGGCCGGGCGGGCTACTACGACGGCATCGGCTCCGCCCGTGATGTGATCCAGAATCACCTCCTGCAGCTGATGGCGCTGACCGCGATGGAGGAGCCGGCCGCCTTCGACGCCGAGTCGCTGCTCACCGAGAAGCTGAAGGTCCTCAAGGGCGTGAAGCTGCCGGAGAACCTGGGCGAGCACACCGTGCGCGGGCAGTACGCGGCGAGCTGGCAGGGCGGCGAGAAGGTGCGCGGCTATCCGCAGGAGGACGGCATCGATCCCGAGTCGACGACCGACACCTACGCGGCCGTCAAGCTGGAGGTCGACAACCGCCGTTGGGCGGGCGTCCCCTTCTACCTGCGCACCGGCAAGCGCCTGGGCCGACGGGTGACGGAGATCGCGGTGGTCTTCCAGCGCGCGCCCCACTCCCCCTTCGACTCCACGGCCACCGAGGAGCTCGGCGCGAACGCGATCGTCATCCGCGTCCAGCCGGACGAGGGCATGACGGTGCGCTTCGGATCGAAGGTGCCGGGTACGTCGATGGAGATCCGGGACGTCACGATGGACTTCGCCTACGGCGAGTCGTTCACCGAGTCCAGCCCGGAGGCGTACGAACGGCTGATCCTGGATGTCCTGCTCGGCGACGCCAATCTCTTCCCCCGTCACCAAGAGGTGGAAGAGTCCTGGAAGATCCTCGACCCGATCGAGGGGTACTGGGAGACGCACGGCAAGCCCGCGCAGTACCCCTCGGGCAGTTGGGGCCCGAAGGAAGCCGACGAGATGCTCGCACGAGACGGACGGAGCTGGCGCAGGCCATGAAGATCGACCTGACCGACACCACGGCAAGCAAGATCAACAAGGCGCTCGTGCAGGGGCGCCGGGCCATCGGCACCCCCGCCGTGGGCATGGTCCTGACGATGGTCATCGTCACCGACGAGGAGAACGCGTACGACTCGATCAAGGCGGCCGAGGAGGCCTCGCGCGAGCACCCCTCGCGCACCCTGGTCGTCATCAAGCGCGTCGCCCGCACACCCCGCGACCGCACCAACTCCCGCCTGGACGCGGAGGTGCGCGTCGGCTCGGACGCGGGTACCGGTGAGACGGTCGTGCTGCGGACGTACGGCGAGGTGACCGACCACGCGGACTCCGTGGTCCTGCCGCTGCTGCTGCCCGACGCCCCGGTCGTGGTCTGGTGGCCGGTGGACGCGCCCGAGGTCCCCGTCAAGGACCCGCTGGGCGCCCTCGCGCAGCGCCGGATCACCGACATGTACGCCGTCGAGGCGCCGCTCCTGGCCCTGGAGGCCCGCGCCGCCTCGTACGCCCCCGGCGACACCGACCTCGCCTGGACCCGGCTGACGCCGTGGCGCTCGATGCTGGCGGCCGCGCTCGACCAGGCCCGTACGAAGGTGACCTCCGCGGCCGTCGAGAGCGAGGCCGAGAACCCGAGCGCCGAGCTGCTGGCCCGCTGGCTGGAGGCCCGGCTGCGGGTGCCGGTCGAGCGGGTCGTCACCGCGGGGCCCGTCGTGACCGCCGTACGGCTCGGCACCGAGAACGGCGAGATCGTGATCGACCGTCCCGAGGGCCCGTTGGCCACGCTGTCCCTTCCCGGGCAGCCCTCCCGCACCCTCGCGCTGAAGGTGCGCTCCACCTCCGAGCTGATCGCCGAGGAGCTGCGCCGCCTCGACGCGGACGAGATGTACGCCGTCGCCCTGCGGGGCGAGGGCACCAAGGAGACCCCCGGTCATGTCTGACTCCCCCAAGCTCACGCGCCGTCCGGAGTGGGTGGCCCTGGAGGACCACCGCGCGGGCGGCCTGCTCCACCCGCGGCTGCGTGAGCTGTTCGCCGCCGACCCCGCGCGCGCCGAGCGCTATGTCGTGCGGGTCGGCGACCTGCGGATCGACTACTCCAAGCACCTGATCACGGACGAGACCCTCGCCCTGCTCCAGGAACTGGCCACCGCCACCGATGTGTTCGGGCTGCGCGACGCCATGTTCCGCGGCGAGAGGATCAATGTCACCGAGGACCGCGCGGTGCTGCACACCGCGCTGCGCGCTCCGCGCGACGCGGACATCGAGGTCGACGGCGAGAACGTCGTCCCCGCGGTGCACGCCGTGCTCGACAAGATGGCCGACTTCTCCCAGCGCGTCCGCTCGGGCGAGTGGACCGGACACACCGGCAAGCACATCAAGAACGTCGTGAACATCGGCATCGGCGGCTCCGACCTGGGCCCCGCGATGGCGTACGAGGCGCTGCGCGCCTTCACGGACCGGTCGCTGACCGTGCGGTTCGTGTCCAACGTGGACGGGGCGGACCTGCACGAGGCCACCCGCGACCTGGACCCGGCGGAGACGCTTTTCATCATCGCGTCGAAGACCTTCACGACGATCGAGACCATCACCAACGCGACCTCGGCGCGCTCATGGCTGCTGGCCGGGCTCGGCGGCGACGAGAAGGCCGTCGCGAAGCACTTCGTGGCGCTGTCGACGAACGCCGGGAAGGTGTCGGACTTCGGCATCGACACGGCCAACATGTTCGGGTTCTGGGACTGGGTCGGCGGACGGTACTCCTTCGACTCGGCGATCGGTCTGTCGCTGATGATCGCCATCGGGCCGGACCGCTTCCGCGAGATGCTCGACGGGTTCAGGATCGTCGACGAGCACTTCAAGACCGCTCCCGCGGAGGCCAACGCGCCCTTGCTGCTCGGCCTGTTGGGCGTCTGGTACGGCAACTTCTTCGACGCCCAGTCGCACGCCGTGCTGCCGTACTCGCACTACCTGTCCAAGTTCACCGCGTACTTGCAGCAGCTGGACATGGAGTCCAACGGCAAGTCCGTGGACCGCGACGGCCACCCCGTGGAGTGGCAGACCGGGCCGGTCGTGTGGGGCACACCGGGCACCAATGGGCAGCACGCGTACTACCAACTCATCCACCAGGGCACGAAGTTGATCCCAGCCGACTTCATCGGCTTCATCAACCCGGTCGACGAGCTGAGCGAGGAACTGAAGGACCAGCACGACCTGTTGATGGCGAACTTCTTCGCGCAGACGCAGGCGCTGGCCTTCGGCAAGACGCCGGACGAGGTGCGCGCCGAGGGGGTGCCCGAGAAGCTGGTGCCGCACAAGACGTTCAAGGGCAACCACCCGACGACCACGATCCTCGCCGGCGAGCTGACGCCCTCCGTCCTCGGCCAGCTGATCGCGCTGTACGAGCACAAGGTGTTCGTCCAGGGCGCGATCTGGAACATCGACTCCTTCGACCAGTGGGGCGTCGAGCTCGGCAAGGTTCTCGCCAAGCGCGTCGAACCGGCCCTCACCGAGGGCGCGGACGTCCCCGGCCTCGATCCCTCCACCGCCGCCCTTGTGGCCGCTTACCGCACTCTCCGGAAGAAGTGAACTGACATGCAGCTCGGACTCATCGGCCTCGGCAAGATGGGCGGCAACATGCGCGAGCGGATACGCCGCGCGGGCCACACCGTCGTCGGCTACGACCGCAATCCCGACCTCGCCGACGTGAGCAGCCTCGCCGAACTCGTGGGCAAGCTCGAGGGCCCGCGCGTGGTCTGGGTGATGGTGCCCGCCGGCGCCCCCACCCAGTCCGTCGTCGACGAGCTCGGCGACCTCCTGGAGCCCGGCGACACCGTCGTCGACGGCGGCAACTCCCGCTGGACCGACGACGAGAAGCACGCCGAGGAGCTGGCGGCCAAGGGCATCGGCTTCGTCGACGCGGGCGTCTCGGGTGGCGTGTGGGGCCTGCAGAACGGCTACGCCCTGATGGTCGGCGGCGACGCCGAGAACATCGCGAAGGTCCAGCCGGTCTTCGACGCGCTCAAGCCCGAGGGCGACTTCGGCTTCGTCCACGCGGGCAAGGTGGGCGCCGGCCACTTCTCCAAGATGGTCCACAACGGCATCGAGTACGCCATGATGCAGGCCTACGCCGAGGGCTGGGAGCTCCTGGAGAAGGTCGACTCCGTCACCGACGTCCGGGAGGTCTTCCGCTCCTGGCAGGAGGGCACGGTCATCCGCTCCTGGCTGCTCGACCTGGCCGTCAACGCCCTCGACGGCGACGAGCACCTGGACAAGCTGCGCGGCTACGCGGAGGACTCGGGCGAGGGCCGCTGGACCGTCGAGGCGGCCATCGACAACTCCGTCCCGCTCCCGGCGATCACGGCCTCCCTCTTCGCGCGGTTCGCGTCCCGCCAGGACGACTCCCCGCAGATGAAGATGATCGCGGCGCTGCGCAACCAGTTCGGCGGCCACGCCGTCGAGTCCGCGAAGTAACGGCCATGGGCGACCTCCTGCTGGTCCGCCACGGCGAGACCGAGTGGAGTGTGTCGGGACAGCACACCAGCTGGACCGACCTGCCCCTCACCCAGCGCGGCGAGGAGCAGGCCAAGTCCCTCGCCCCGCTGCTCGCCGGCCGGACCTTCGCCCTGGCGCTCACCAGCCCGCTGGGCCGCGCGGTCCGCACCGCGGAACTCGCCGGCATCTACGGGGCCGTAGCCGACCCGGATCTGCACGAGTGGGACTACGGCGCGTACGAAGGCGTCACCACCGTCGAGATACACCGCACCCGGCCCGACTGGTACCTGTGGGACGACGGAGTGCCGCCCGGTCCTGCCGGTCACCCGGGCGAGTCACCGACCCAGGTGGGACAGCGCGCCGACCGTGTGCTGTCCCGGATCGAGACGGCGCTCGGCGACGGTGACGTGATCCTCGTGGCGCACGCCCACTTCCTGCGGGTGCTCACGGCACGCCGGCTCGGGCTTCCCCCGGCGGACGGACGGCTGTTCCAGCTCGCCACGGGCACGGTCAGCCGGCTCTCCACCGAGCACGGGCGTCCCGTGATCGCCGAGTGGAATGCCACAGGAACTTCTGCGGCCGTCCACTAGTTTCTACGGTGCTGTAGAAACCGAAGAGGTTCCGGCCCGCCCGCTCGGGCGGGCCGGGCCTTCGACTACGTATGGAGTTCTCATGGCCCTGTGGGACCGCATCAAGGAGTCCGCGTCGACGATGCAGACCCAGCTCGTGGCGAAGAAGAACGATCTCAAGAGCGGTGCCTTCCGCGACGCGAGCATGGCGATGTGCGCACTCGTGGCGGCGGCGGACGGATCGATCGACCCGTCCGAGCGGCAGCGCGTCGCCCAGCTCATCGCCACGAACGAGGTGTTGCAGAACTTCGACGCCACCGACCTCCAGCGACGCTTCGACGACAATCTGAACAAGCTGACGGCCGACTTCGCCTTCGGCAAGGTCAGCGTGCTCCAGGAGATCGCCAAGGCCAAGAAGAAGCCCGCCGAGGCGCGTGCCGTCATCCAGATCGGCATCGTCATCGGCGGCGCCGACGGCGACTTCGACAAGACCGAGCAGGCCGTCGTGCGGGAGGCGTGCTTCGCACTCGACCTGCCGCCGCACGAGTTCGACCTGTAGGCCTCGGGCGGCCCCGGCTACAGCACGTCTCCGAACTCGCTCAACACCCCCGGCGGGGCGAGTGCGTTGACGTAGTGGCCGGGGCCGTGGTCGTCGAAGGAGTACTTGAACGGGAGGGTGCGGGTCAGCGCGAGCCGGGTGGCGAAGAAGGCGAGCGGCGCCACGACGGCGAGGCCCGCGAGGCTGTCCATCTGCGGATAGTGCAGGCCCGGTGCAGTGTTCTCGCTCCAGCCGTCCGCACGCGCGCCCAGCAGCGGGCGCAGCGACCGCCGGACCGATTCGGTGACCCGGACGCCGAGTTCGTCCCAGCCCGCCATCGGCCGGCTCGCCATGGTGCGCAGCAGCTCGCCGGGGAGTGAGACGGCCTCGATCGCCGCGTCGGCCGCGAAGGTGAGGGCCGTGTCCATCGGTCCGCGCGGCCTGCGGTAGTGGAACTCCCGGCCGAACGGCGCGTAGGGGCCGACCGGCCGGGGCGGCAGCGCGGGGACGACATCGCGGTCGAAGATGTAGCGGATCAGCCGGTCGCGCAGCAGATGCACGCCATGGGGCCCGATCGACTCTTCGCAGACGCGGGCGAAATCGGGGCCGCCGACCATGGGCTGGCCGAAGGTGTAGACGGCCTTGAGCTTCTCGGCGATGCGCCGGTAACGGGGTTCGTGGGCCAGCACCACACCCATCAGGGCGGCCATCGCGCCCCCGAGGCTGTGACCGGTGATGTATAGCGCCTCCAGACCGTCACCGCGGGTGCCCTCCTCGCCGGGGATCACCGACTCGCCGCGCAGTGCGCGCTCCAGGGCCTCGACGATCAGATGGCGGGTGGCGCGGATGTTGCGGTAGAAGCCCGCGTGGACCTCGTACCGTTGCCCCTCCAGTTCCACGGAGAGCATCTCGGGCCGTACATCGGCGTCGGTGAGGATGCTGATGATGTCCTCGGGCTGGGTGCCCCGGTAGCAGAGGATCGCGACCCGGCGGTCCTTGTCCTGGATCAGATACGCGGCCGAGGCGATGTACATCGCGTCCACGCGCTGCTCGAACACGCGGCAGCTGTTCTCCTCCAGACCCAGCCGCGCCATGATCGTGGCGACGGTCCGTGGGTCACTCCGCTGGGCGAATCCCGCGTACGAGTACGCCGCGCAGGTCGCCAGGGTGTGCGGGACGACTCCGTCGGGGTCGGGCTGGGCCTTGTCCTCGACCAGGCGTTCCACCAGGTCGGGGTAGACCGGGAAGCCGGTCGGGCCCGGTTCGATGTCGGGCTTCAGCGGGCGCAGCTCGGCGAAGCCGGGCCCTTTGGCGTAGTCGTCGTCGCGCATGGCGCTCTCCCCCGGATCACAGCGGACGCCCCGGCGCGCTCCCGCGGCGTGCCGGGGTGGGTGTCCAGCCTGGCGAGCGCACCCCCGCGTTGTGAATCCGTCGACCGGCGTACCCCCGGTCACCCATCGCTCCCCGGCCACCCCGCCGGCCGCCGGGTGGGGTTGCTGGGGAGCAACGGCGTTCACGGGGCGCGCACCCCGGCCGGCCGCCCGCGCCCTCGCCTCCTTGACGTGCGCGCACGTCACTTTTCGTCTAATTGTTCGTAGAGGTGACAAGGGGGCGCACATCGGCGGGAACCCCCGCTGTGGGCGCTCCGGGCCGCCGGTAGCGTGCTGGCCCCTGTCCCGTACGCATCCGTACGAAGGAAACGACCGATGGCCGAGACCGGGCAGTACGAACAGCAGCGCGAACAGCAGTACGAGCGGTACGAAGGCGGCAGTCCCGAGGCGGAACGGCTGGTGTTCGAGCGGCTGGCCCGCGAGCTGATGGAGGTGCAGGTCAAGAACCGGCGGGCGGGTGGCGGCGGGATCTCCCGTGCCTTCCATGCCAAGGCCCCGGTGGCCGTGGAGAACGCGCGGCTGCGCTTCCACGACGATCTGCCCGCGGCCCTGCGCAGCGGTTTCGCCCAGCCGGGCGCCGAGTATCCGGCGACGGTACGGCTGTCGAACGCGAGCGGCGTCCGGCAGGGCGACGGATCGCCCGACCTGCGGGGCGCGGCCGTGCGGGTTCGGGTGTCGGAGGGCGAGAGCCATGACCTCCTCGCGACGAGTTATCCGGTCTCGCACGCCCGCGACGCCCGTGAGTTCGTGGCCTTCGCCAAGGCGATGGCGGGCGCCCGCAGTCCCCTGCAGAAGGCGTTCGGACTGTTCGTGAAGCTGCCGCTCGCGGTGGGGCTCGGCACCGCGAACCGGATGCGCCGCAATGTCCAGGCGGCGACGCGGCACACGGTCAACTCTCTTGCCAGTGAGACGTATTGGAGCCGGGGCGCCATCCTGTGGGGCGACGCGGGTCCGGTGCGCTATCTGCTGCGTCCGGCACCAGGGAGCCCACCGGCGGCCACCCCCGAACGCAGTGACCCGGAGTTCCTGCACCGTGAGATCGCCGCACGGCTGGCCAAGGCGGACGTCGTCTTCGAGCTGTGCGTACAGCGCTACGTCGACGAACGGCACACCCCGATCGAGGACGCCTCGGTGGAGTGGAAGGACGCCCTCGCGCCCGCGGTGGCCATCGCCCGGCTCACCATCCCCGGCCAGGACCTGAACAGCGCCGAGGCCCGCGCCGCCGCCCGCCGGATCGAGGACCTCGCCTTCAACCCCTGGTACACGACCGACGACTTCCGCCCGCTCGGCAATATCAACCGGGCCAGGAAGGCCGCGTACCAGGCGAGCAGCACACATCGGCTGGGCCTGCGGTTCGTGACGGAGGAACCCCTGCAGAACAGGCTGCTCGGCCCGCCGATGGGTGCGGCCTTCGCGCTGCTGAACCGGTATGTGCCCTGGCACCGCCTGCCGTTGCAGCTGAGCCTGCTGAACCTGGTGTTCCTGCGCAAGGTGCTGCGCCGGCTGAACCTGATCGACACCGAGGTCCGGGAGGCACCGCCGAAGGCGCAGCCCGTGCCGGAGCCCATCCCCGAGCGGCTGCGCTCCGAGCGCTCCTACGACGGGGCGTACAACGATCTGTCCGCACCGAGGATGGGTGCCGTCGGCTCGGCCTTCGGACGCAATCTGAAGCCGGACTACCGCCCCGACCTGTTCGACACGCCCAACCCGGTCACGGTCAGCCGCCAACTCCTCCACCGCGAGAGCTTCGTGCCCGCGACGTCGCTCAACATCCTGGCGGCCGCGTGGATCCAGTTCCAGGTGCACGACTGGGTCAACCACCGCCGCTACAAGCCCGGCGAGCGCCAGGTCGAGGTGCCGCTGCCGCCCGGCGGCGGAGGCTGGCACAACACGCCCGGCGGGCCGCCCGAGAATGTCATGCGGTTCGCGGAGAACGAGGGCCTCGAACAGCCCGGCAACCGGCCGCCGATCCTCTTCGGCAACGTCGCCTCGCACTGGTGGGACGGCTCCGAGGTGTACGGCGAGGACGAGCAGACCGCGCGGTTCCTGCGCGAGCCGGACGGCGGTGCCAAACTCCGCCTTGAGGACGGCCACCTGCCGTCGGGCTCGAACGGCATTCCGCTCACCGGCTTCAACGAGAGCTGGTGGATGGGGCTCAGCGCGATGCACACGCTCTTCGCGCGCGAGCACAACGCGGTGTGCGACGCGCTGCGCGCCGAGTATCCGTCGCTGAGCGAGGAGCGGATCTATCAGACGGCGCGGCTGGTGGTCTCCGCGCTGATCGCGAAGATCCACACGGTGGAATGGACCCCGGCGATCCTCGCGACCGAGGCGATCGACATCGGGCTGCACACCAACTGGCAGGGCCCGCCGAAGAACTGGCTGAACCAGCTGGGCCTGTGGCTCTTCGAGGCGCACTCGCTGACCGGTATCCCGAAGACGCTGCCGGACCACCACGCGGCGCCGTACTCGCTCACCGAGGACTTCGTCACCGTCTACCGCATGCACCCACTGATCCCGGACGACTTCGAGCTGCGCGAGCACCACTTCGGGCAGCGCCTGGAGACCGTGGGCTTCCTGGACATCCAGGGCGGTGCGGCCGAGTCACAGATCCGCAAGACAGGGCTCGCCAACACGCTGTACTCGTTCGGCATCGCCCACCCGGGCGCGATCACGCTGCACAACTACCCCCGCTCGCTCCAGCAGTTCGAGCGGGACGGCGAGATCATCGACCTGTCGGTCGTGGACCTCGTACGGACCCGGCGGCGCGGTGTCCCGCGCTACAACGACTTCCGCGCGGGCCTGCACAAACAGCGCATCCGTTCCTTCGAGGAGCTGACGCAGAACGCGGAGACGCTGGCCCGGCTCAAGGAGGTCTACCGCTCGGTCGACGAGATCGACACCGTGGTCGGGCTCTTCGCCGAGAACCCGCCGGAGGGCTTCGGCTTCAGCGACACCGCGTTCCGGATCTTCATCCTGATGGCCACCCGGCGCCTGCAGAGCGACCGCTTCCTGAACGTCGACTACCGGCCGGAGATCTACACACCGCTCGGCATCGACTGGGTCGAGAAGGGCGGCATGAACTCCGTCATCCTGCGGCACTGCCCCGAGCTGGCGGCGCTGATGCCGCGCGGGGCGAGCGCGTTCGCGCCGTGGCGGTCGGTGCGGCCGAGCGGCGACGGAGGCTCGGATGACGTCGGCTGACGTACAGACAGGTCACGCGGGACTGGACGACCTCCTCACACGGCCACTCCTGGACACGGTGTATCACCGCCGCACCCACCGGGTCAGCCGGGGTGCGTCGGTGCCCGCCGGATCGATGAGCCACCGCTCCACTCACACCCAGCAGCCGCTGTCGGAGCTGGAGGAGGCGGTGCTCATCGCGCTCACCGGTTCCACCGGGCTGACCATGCCCGACCGGCCCTTCGAGGACCCGCGGGACGGCAAGCCCATCATGGCCAAGCCCAACCTGACCATGACGGGCCGGACCGCCGGCAGCCCGGACAACGCGCAGGGCACGCACTTCTTCCTCATCAACGACACGGGCACGTACTTCCTGCGCAGGCTGCCGCCCGCACCCCACGAACCGTTCGACGCCGAGACCCTGGTCGCGCGGGCCCGCGAGTCGAAGGTGCGGGTCCTCGACCAGCGCCTCGACGTCGCCCAGGGGCTGCGCGACTTCCCGGCGTACCTCGACTCGAACCGGTTCCTGTCCAACCTGCCCGGAACCACCGTGTTCCTGCCGGTGGTCGACCTGTCCCACCAGTACATCAACGCGCTGATGTACCTGCTGACGCAGCCGGACGGAGCGCGTCCGACCCTCGTCGACGACCGGAACCTGTACCGCCCGGCCGGGGTGAAGAAGTGGGTCCAAAACGGCTTCCTGAACAAGGACCTGAAGCTCCCGCTCGGCGCGCTGGGCCCCATGCGCACCCAGATCGAGGCGGACCTGCTGCTGCAGAACCTGATGCTCACGGCCGAGGCGATGGGTCTTGGCGCCTGGATCCACGCCTCGATCAATCCGCAGATCGCCCTGGGCGACCCCAAGTTCTCGCGGGCGTACGGCAGGATGCTCGGCTTCACCTTCGTCACCCCGCGCTGGCGCCTCGCCGACCTGTGGCGCTGGCACGTCCCGCTGCCCACGTACGCGACGCTGCGCTCGCATCCGGTGGGGCTCACCTCGCGCGAGGGCGAGCCGCTCATCGCCGCCGCCTGCCCGCCCACGCACAAGTCGATGTCGGACGCGGTGGACGCGGTCATCGCCGCCAAGTTCGGCACCGGCGGGACGTACTCCGACAAGGACGTCTTCGCGCGGATCTACAAGGATGACTACGGGCAGCGCTATCTCGCCGAGGCCAGTGAGTACGACGAGCAAGTCATCGACTGCGCCCGGGACATCTGCGAATACATCCTCCGCACGCATCGCCGTTTCCCGGCGCACACGGACGCGATCCACGTCCCGGGCATCTGGCTCCAGGCGCACCATGTGGAGAGCGAGTACTACGACCGGTTCTTCGTGAACGGGCTGACCCCGGCGCATCGCGGGCACGCCGAGCTCTGGGACACCTGACCGCGGCTCACACCCCGCGCGAGGGCCGCTCACGCCATTTCACGAACTCCTTCTCCGGCTCACCGGTGTACGACCACGGCGTCCGGCTGGCCCGCCGCCCGATCATCGCGAACAGCGCGGTGGCGATGTCCGCCGTGCCGGCGTAACAGGCGGCATGCGTCAGATAGTTGAGGTCGCGCACCTCCCAGGGCGCCACCGGGCCGTCCGGACGCGCCGCGATCCAGCGCTGCCAGGTGCGCCGTACGTCGCTGACGGCCGCGTCGTGGTTCCAGTGCTGGCCGAGCCCGACGACGGCGTCCCGCTGTCCCTTCGCCCCGTCGAGGATGTAGCGGTACTCCTCGACGCGGGCGAACTGCACCAGGACGGGCAGCGCGCAGCCCGGCGGTGCCACCCCCGCCGCGTCGCGGGCGAAGTCGTACATGAGGCCGTGCGTACCGTGCCAGCGGGACGAGTAGTAGTGCAGGATCTGGAGATGGCCCTCCATGCTGTACGGGTCGCGGGTGTGCAGTTCGTCCCACCAGCGGCCGAGTTCCTGGCGGCGTACGCCGGAGGGATAGAGCCGGGCGACGGAGATCAGGGAAATCCAGGGCGTGGGGTCCTCGGGGTGGGCCTCGGCTGCCTGGAGGCAGGCCATCACCGCCCGGTCGATGCGGTTCTGGTCGATGGGCACGCCCCGGCCCGCGGCGATGGCCAGGTTGAAGGCCCGGGCCACGTCGGTCGCGGCCCGCAGCACCAGCGCGTCGGCGCTGCGGGGTTCGGCGGCCAGCCAGGACTCGACCGTGGAGTTGCCGGCGCAGGCCGGCGCGAGCAGCCGGATCCGGTGGCTGCGCACCGTCCAGTCCGCGCTGCCGGCCCGCAGCAGCTCCCGCAGTCCCTGCCAGCGGCCGATGACGATGTCCTGGCGGGCCGAGGTGAGGGGTCTGTCCCCGCAGTCGGGGTCGAAGTCGGGGGTGAAGCGGTCTCCCGCCATCGGGTCCCTCTCAGAAGTCGGTGGGGAGACCCTCGTGGACGCGGGACCGTTCGGTCGCCGCCGCGGTGGAGTAGCCGTCGGGGATGTAGTCGGTCTCGACGACCTGGGTGGCGTCGAGCTTCGCGGGCCGGTAGTAGTCGCTGCCCCGCTTCCAGTACCAGAGCATGGGGATCAGGCCGACGGCGATGCCGCCGATGCCGATCGCGATCGACGCGCTGCTCAGGTCGCCCAGCGACTCGACGAAGATCCAGAACATGAACAGGGCACCGAGGAAGGGCCACAGCCCGCCGAAGAGGAAGTTGGACACAGACTTCAGCAGCATCTTGCGGTAGGCGACGACCACGGCGATGCCGGCGAGGCCGTAGTAGACGGCGATCTGCAGGCCGATCGCGGCGATGGCGTCGGAGAGGATGTCGCCGACCGAGCCGAGGGCGTTGGAGGTCACGAACATCACCAGGGCCACCGCGCCGACCACGACGATGGCGACCCACGGGGTGTTCCACTTGCGGTGCACGCGGCCCAGCGCGGTCGGCATCGTGCGGTCTCGGCCCATCGCGAACAGAGAGCGGGTGACCTGGATGAGCGTGGTCTCCAGGGTGGCGATGGTGGACAGCATCACGGCGACGATCAGCAGCTTGCCGCCCCAGCCCGGCCAGATCTCCTCACCCAGCACACCGAGGACGTTGGCGTCGTTGTCCTGGATCTGCTGGTCGGTGAGGATGACATTCACCGCGATGGTGAACACCTCGAAGAGCAGGAAGACGATACCGACACCGATCAGGCCTGCCAGGCCCGTGGTGCGGCGGCTGTCGCGGGTCTCCTCGCTGAGGTTGCTGGTGACGTCCCAACCCCAGTAGTAGAAGGCGGCGATGAGCGCGCCGGACGCGAAGCCGCTCACCCCGCCGAAGTGGCTGAAGCCGAGCCAGGACCACTCGAAGGAACGGGCGTTGCCACTGTGCAGCAGGGCGCCGACCGCGAAAACGGCCAGAATGGCCAGCTCCACACCGGACATGACGAGCTGGGCGCGCACGGTGAGCCGGGCGCCGCCGAGCACCACGAACAGCATGACCAGGAACCACGCCGCGCCGACCGCCGTGGCCAACGCGGTGTTGTCGGCGAGCCCTTCGTCGAAGAGGGACAGCGTCATCGCGCCCGCGGGCAGCGAACCGGCCACCATGAAGATGGTCGCGGAGATGACCAGGGCCCAGCCGCTGATGAAGCCGAGGAAGGGATGGAGCGTGCGGCCGACCCAGGAGTAGCTGGCACCCGCGTTGACGTCGATCCGGCCGAGGTAGCTGAAGGCCAGCGCGATGCCCAGCATGGGTATCGCGCAGTACAGGAGCGCCGCGGGGCTGGCGAGGCCCACCGCGCCGACGAGGACCGCGGTGGTCGCGGCCAGCGAGTACGCGGGGGCGCTGCCCGCGACCGCCATCACCACCGTGTCGAACGTACCTAGGGCATTGGCCTGAAGCCCTCTGCCCCTGTTGTTGCTCATGCTCGCGCTGCTTTCCGTCCTGCACGACGCGCGGGCAGACACGCCCGACAACGCCATGTGTTCAGTGGGGGGTGTGAAGGTCGATGCCGTACAACCGCCGTCATCGGGCAGAGGGTCGCTCCGCAGGTGAGGTGATGATAGCGGTGGCGATTCGCCTTTCAATGTCAACTGGCCGGTAATTTGCGGCCGTCCACTGCGCGGACCGCGGCGACACCTCAGGTGGGATCCATTGACATGAACCTGCACGCGCGGCCACCCTTCATGCTTGAAGATGCACGATCCAACGCGATTTCAAGCACCTGCAAACACAACACCGTTGGTTTGAGTGGAGATGCGTACCGTGCGAAGACTCCGACACCGTTCCTGGGCCATGGCGGGCCTCGCCACCGCCCTGGCCGTCACCGTGCTGAGCGCCCCGGCGCGGCCCGCGCTCGCGGCGACCCCGCCGAGCGCCGTCCTCGACGACACCCACCGGAGCGTCAGCTGGCAGAGCCCCGTCTACGCCAAGGGCACGTCCGGCGGCACCGAGACCTGTCCGTCCGCCGCCGACGACCCGGACGACAAGGTCTGCGACCGCTTCGACGTGAACGTCTCGGTACCCGAGGGGTATTGGGCCGACAACCCCGAGGGCGGCGTACCGGTCTCGATCCAGTGGCAGCACCCCACCGACGACTTCGACCTGTACATCTACGACGACGCGGGCAAGCAGGTCGCCTCCAGCGCGGGCACCGCCGACCCCGAGGCCACGGTGATCCCGAACGCGTCGGGGACCTACCACGTGCTGGTCGTGCCGTACGACGTGCACGACAACTCGTACACCGGCAAGGCCTATCTGCCCGAGACGACGGACGCGGGCGATCTCACGTCCTTCAGCGGCGGCGACGGCAGCTACACCATCGAGGCCGGGCAACTCACGGCGAAGGCCGACTTCCTGGCGGGTGGCCAACTGCGCCTCCAGGCCGATCCGTCCGGAACGTTCTCCGACCCGGCGGGCACGGCCATCGTCCGCAGGCAGCCCGCCGTTCAGAAGCACACGACGTCCTTCGACGCGGGCGCGTACTACGGCATCCGCTCCCCCGACGCCGTCCTTCGGGTCTACAAGAAGCCGCTGCGCTTCGGCCTCTACAAGGCGGACAACCGCACCGCCATCTGGCAGGAGAACAAGCCCCTCCGCTGGTCGACGAGCGGGATGCGGCAGAGCCTGGCACGCAGCGCGGACGAGCAGTTCTTCGGCGGCGGCGAGCAGAACGGCAGCTTCGCGCACCGGGATCAGACGATGTACGTGGCCAACAACTTCGACTGGAACGAGGGCGGTTACAACAACTCGCAACCCTTCTACCTCTCCAGCGCGGGCTACGGCGTCTTCCGCAACACCTTCGCGCCGGGCGTCTACGACTTCGGCTCACCCGTGCGGACCGGACAGCAGGAACGGCGCCTGGACGCCTACTACTTCCTCGGCGACGCGAAGAAGGTGATCGGCAAGTACACGGCTCTGGTGGGCAAGCCGTTCATGCCGCCGGTGTACGGGCTCGAACCGGGCGACTCCGACTGCTACCTGCACAACGCCAACCGCGGCGAACGGCACACCCTCGACGCGCTGAAGATCGCCGACGGCTACACCGCACACGACATGCCGCTCGGCTGGATGCTCGTCAACGACGGTTACGGCTGCGGCTACGAGAACCTCGCCGAGACGGCCAAGGGCCTGCAGGACCACCACGCCCAGCTCGGCCTGTGGACCCAGGACGGCATCGACAAGCTCGCCGACCAGGTGAAGGCGGGTCAGCGCGTGGCCAAGCTGGATGTGGCCTGGGTCGGCAACGGCTACGACTTCGCGCTCGACGCCTGCGACAAGGCCAAGGCGGGGATCGAGGAGAACAGCGACGCGCGCGGCTTCGTCTGGCTCCCGGTCTCCTGGGCGGGCGCCCAGCGCTGCGGCGTCCTGTGGAGCGGCGACCAGAAGCTGTCGTGGGACTACATCCGCTGGCAGATCCCGACGTACGCCGGGGCCACCATGTCCGGCATCGCGTACAACACCGGTGACGTGGGTTCGATCTACCGCCACGACGCCAAGATGTACGCCCGCGACCTCCAGTGGAAGGCGTTCCTGCCCGCCATCATGACCATGGACGGCTGGGCCTCCGACATCACCACCGGCAAGCCCGCCGACCAGCAGCCCTGGCTGGACGGCGAGCCGTACACCTCCATCAACCGCAAGTACCTCCAGTTGAAGGAGCGCCTGCTCCCCTACATGTACACGCTCTCCGCCGAGGCGTCGAAGACGGGCGTGGGCGCGGTCCGTCCGCTGTGGCTGGAGTACCCGCAGGACCCTGGGACGTTGGGCGCGAATGCGAAGTACGAGTTCCTCGCAGGTTCCGACTTCCTGGTCGCCCCCGTCTACAAGGACTCCGAGACCCGCGACGGTATCTATCTGCCCAAGGGCACCTGGACCGACTACTGGACCGGCCGCACCTACCAGGGCCCGACGACCGTCAACGGCTACCACGCGCCGCTCGACACCCTTCCCCTGTTCGTGAAGGAGGGCGCGATCGTCCCCATGTGGCCGAAGGGGACGACAAGTTGGCAGACCCGCGACCGGCACGAGCTGGACTGGGACCTGTACCCGAAAGGCGACAGCAGTTACACGCTGTACGAGGACGACGGCGTGACACGTCGGTTCACAGCGGGTGCGTCGGCGACGCAGCGCGTCACTGTGAACTCCTCCTCCCGGTTCACGGATGTCAACGTCAGTGCGAGCGTCGGCAGTTATGAGGACAAGCCGACGGCCCGCTCGTACCGCTTCACCGTGCACGGCCAGTCCGCACCGGAGCAAGTGCTCCTCAACGGGCGACCGCTGTCGCGTGACGCCTGGTCGTACGACACGGACACCGGGGTGACGACGGTCAGGACGCCCAGCCTGTCGCTGGACCACGCTTTCTCCGTACGGCTCACGCGGTAACCCCGCGCTCAACGCCCCGGTCGCACCGCGTGCTGCGCGGCGAGGCGCACCGGGGCGTTCTGCGCGCCGTAGCCGCGGTAGCCGCCGTCACGCTGGACGAGTTCGAAGAAGACGCGCCCGATGGTCTCGGTGTAGCAGTGACGGAACTCGCCGTTCTGGTCGCGGTCGTAGAGGATGCCGAGTTCGCGGTACGTCTCCAGCTCGCTGTCGGCGAACTCATGCCGAGCGGCCAGGTCGTCGTAGTAGTTCGCGGGCATCGGCAGCAGGCGGCCGCCCGCCTCGCGGAAACGGCGAGCCGCGGTGACCACGTCCTGCGTGGCGAGGGCGATGTGCTGGGCGCGGGCACCCTCGTCGGTGGGGGCGGGGCCGACGCCGAGGGCGATGCGGACGCTGCCGTCGGCGTTGGTGACGGCGCGGCTGCGGTGCAGCCCGTACGGGTCGGCGACGTCCACGCTCTCCTGTGCGCTCAGCCCGAGCACGCTGCGGTGGAAGAGGGCGGCCTCGTCGAACTGGTGCCAGGGCTGGGTGAGCGCCAGGTGGTCGATACGGGTCACCCGCCGCGGGTCCCGGTCGTGCTCGACCTGCCTGAAGTCGCTGGTCCAGCTGGGGAGTTCGGGCCGGTCGGTCGCGCAGAAGAACAGTTCGGTGCCGTCGGGGGAGGCCACCGCGTCGAGGGGCGCGTCCTCGAGGGCGCGGCGGCGCGGCAGCACGGGGGCGAGCAGGGCTTCGGCGCGCCGGGCCGCGGCGGCCGGGTCCGGTGACTCCAGGCCGATGGCGGCGAGCGCGGTGCCGTCACGGCGGGCGGCCGGTCCCGTGTTGACGAGGACGCGCGCCTCGCCCTGCTGCCACAGGTCCACCGGCTTGCTGCGGTGGCGGGCCGTGCGGGTGAAGCCGAGGGCGCCGAGCACCGCGGCGACGGGTGCGACGTCGGGCGTGACGAGTTCGGCGAAGGCGACACCGGTCGGCACCACGGGGGCGGGCGGGGTCGCGAGTCCGGTCGGCTCCTGGAGCAGGGGTCCGGTCGCTTCTTGGAGGACGAGGAGCGAGCGCCGGGCGTCGACGGCGGTCGGCCCGGCCTCGGCCTGACGGAAGACGTCGTTGAAGACTTCGAGGGAGAGCGGCCCCTCGTAACCGGCGCGCATCACATGCCCCAGCAGCCCCGCGATGTCGAAGCCGCCCTGGCCCGGGAAGCAGCGGTAGTGGCGGCTCCACTGGAGCACGTCCATCGCCATCAGCGGGGCGTCGGCCAGTTGCAGGAAGAAGATCTTCTCGCCGGGGATGTCCTCGATGCCCTTGGGGTCGCCGCCGCGCGCGAGGATGTGGAAGCTGTCCAGGCAGGTGCCGAGCCAGGGGTGGTCCGCGGCTTCGACGATGCGCCAGGCATGGTCGTACGTGCTCACATGGCGGCCCCAGGCCAGCGCCTCATAGGCCACGCGGATGCCGAAGTCCTCGGCCAGATCGGCCAGTCGGCGCAGCTGCCCCGCGGCGAGGGCGTCGTCGTCGACGGCGAGCGGGGAGACGCTGGAGCACACCAGGACGGTGTCGGCGCCCAGCCGGCGCATGAGCTCGAACTTGTGCCGGGCCCGTCGTAGATTGCGGGCGAACTCGTCCTCGGGCACCGCCTCGATGTCGCGCATCGGCTGGTACAGGTCGATGCTCAGGCCGAGGTCGGCGGTGCGGGCGCGGATCTCCTCGGGCGTGAGAGGACTCGCGAGCAGGTCGTTCTCGAAGATCTCGACGCCGTCGAAGCCGGCCCGCGCCGCGGCCGTGAGCTTCTCGGTCAGCGATCCGCTCAGAGAGACGGTGGCGATGGACGTACGCACGTTGATGCTCCTTCGGTGTTGCTTCACTGCAACGAACGGCTCGGGAAACGCGAGCTCGGGGCGGGCACCGTCAGGGGCGCGGGGCCGTGACATCTGCGGCTCCGCCGCGTGGGCGCGAGCAACCCCCACAGACGCACCCGCCCCATCCCCATCACCTCAGCCACCCCACCCCAAGGCGCCCTCAGCTCCGGACGCCCGCCGCGCCCGCGCCCGCCAGCTCGGCGATGTCGGCCAGCATCCGCACACTGTCCGGCTCGCGCCCGGTGAACAGCCTGAACGCGTCCGCGGCCTGGAAGACGGCCATGCCACCCCCGTCGAGCGTCGCGCAGCCGAGTGCACGGGCCGTGCGCAGCAGCTCGGTCTCCAGGGGCCGGTAGACGACCTCGGCCACCCACAGCCCCGGATGCAGCAGCTCGGCCGGGAACGGCAGCCCCGGGTGGGCGGCCATCCCGGTGGGCGTGGCGTGCACGACGCCGTCGGCACCGGCGAGCAGGGACCCGAGCGCGCCCGGCGTGCCGGCGGCGGCCCGGCCCTCGCCGAAGTGCCGGTTCAGCGCTGCGGCGAGGTCGGCGGCCCGCTCGGGCATCGCGTCGACGACGGTGATGTGCCCGGCGCCCAGCGTGAGCACGGCATGCGCGACGGCCGCGCCCGCGCCGCCCGCGCCCAGCTGGACGACCCGTTCCAGAAAGACGTCGGGCAGGCCGCGCGCGAAGGAGGCCGCGAACCCGGTGACGTCCGTGTTGTGCCCGATCGCACGACCGCCCTCGAAGACGACGGTGTTGACCGCGCCGAGCGCCTTCGCCCCCACGGAGAGCTCGTCGAGGTGGTCGATGACCAGCTGCTTGCAGGGGTGGGTGATGTTCAGCCCGTTGAAGCCGAGGTCGCGTGCGGCGCGTACGAGATCGCCCACCGCCTCCGGGCCGACGCCGAGCGTGTCGATGTCGATCAGCCGGTACAGACAGCGCAGACCCTGCCGGTCGGCCTCCCGCTCGTGCAGCGCGGGGCTGAGCGAGGGTCCGATGCCGGATCCGATGAGGCCGACGAGATACGAGTTCTGGGGCACGGCGGGCCTCCGGGGCCTGGCTAATGTACGAACTGGTTCGTTAGTAAGTGATACCAGGATGTCGCGCCTTCGGGAAGGCCTGGACAGGAAGGCTCCCGGGCTGGGGCCTGAGGACTGGGCAGGAAAGCCGCTGCGGGGCCCTGCTTCTACAATCGCGGACACCGGCCCACCATCACGAGCCGCGGCCCTCTCGCCCGAAGGAATCCGATGACCAGCGTCGAAGAACCGGCACGACCCAACGGGCGCATTCGCGACGCCGCCCGCACCAAGGCCGAGATTCTCGACGTGGCGACCCAGGAGTTCGCACGCGCCGGTTACACCGGTGCCCGGGTCGACGAGATCGCCGCCCGCACCAGCACCACCAAACGGATGATCTACTACTACTTCGGCGGCAAGGAGCAGCTGTTCACGGCCGTGCTGGAGCGCGCGTACTCCGTGATCCGGCAGGCCGAACAGGAGCTGGACGTCGAGCATCTGGACCCGGTCGCGGCCATCCGCCGGCTCGCCGAACTGACCTTCGACCACCATGAGGCGCACCCCGACTTCATCCGCCTGGTGAGCATCGAGAACATCCACGAGGCGGAGCACATCGCCGCCTCCGAGGAGCTCGGCAGGATCGGCTCGCCGGCGCTCGACGTGATCCGCCGGATCCTGGAGACCGGCCGGAAGTCGGGCCTGTTCACGGCCGACGTCGACGCCGTGGACCTGCACGCGATGATCAGCGCCTTCTGCTTCTTCCGGGTCTCCAACCGGCACACCTTCGGCGCACTCTTCGGCCGCGACCTGGTCGCCGCCGACCAGCGGGAGCACTACCGCACCATGCTCGGCGACATGGTCATCGCCTATCTGACCGCGGACCGCGCGACGGACTGAGAACCCCCTGCGGGGACCACTCCGTGGACCAAGAACACGAAGATCCTTCGGCACAACCTCTTGACACCCGGGAAACGTCGGCGCAACATCCGTAGCCATCCGCTACTAACTATCCAGTGGGTTAATTAACCGGAGCGCGTGGCCGCCAAGCAGCCCGCACCCGGCGCAGCCGACCCGTACACCCCCAGGGCCCCGGCACCTCTCCCCCTCCGCCACTCCCGTCCCCGGAGTCCCCTCCGTTCTCGGAGTTCCCTCGAAGGAGCACGCCGTGTCCGTCCCCGCCCCGCTCGACGCGCCTCCCGGCCAGCCCCGGAAGGCCGCCATGGCCGCCTGGATCGGCAGCGCGCTGGAGTACTACGACTTCTTCATCTACGGCAGCGCCGCCGCCCTGATCTTCCCGAAGGTCTTCTTCGACGAGTCGGACCCGGCCACCGCGACCCTGCTGTCGCTGGCCACGTTCGGCGTCGCCTACGCCGCCCGTCCGATCGGCGCGCTGTTCCTCGGCCACTTCGGCGATCGCGTCGGCCGGAAGAAGATCATGGTCTTCACGCTGATCCTGATGGGTCTGTCGACGTTCCTCATCGGCTGTCTGCCCACCCGCGCACAGGTCGGCGGCCTCGCCCCGGTCCTGCTGGTCCTCTGCCGCGTCCTGCAGGGCATCTCCGCTGCCGGCGAGCAGGCGAGTGCCAACTCGATGACGCTGGAGCATGCGCCGCCGAACCGCCGGGGCTTCTTCACGAGCTTCACGCTCAGCGGCACCCAGGGCGGTCAGCTCCTCGCCACGCTGGTCTTCCTCCCGGTCGCCGCGCTGCCCGAGGACCAATTGCTCTCCTGGGGCTGGCGCGTCCCCTTCTGGCTGAGCGTCGCGGTCGCCGTCGTCGGCTACGTCATCCGCCGCACGCTCCAGGAGACCCCGGCCTTCACGCGGCAGGCCGCGAACGAGGGCGTCGCCAAGCTGCCTCTCGCCGTGCTGTTCCGCGAGCACTGGGCGGACGTCCTGCGGGTGGTCGCGGGCGCTCTGATCGCCTCGGTCAGCACGATCTTCACGGTGTGGGCGCTGGCGTACGGGACCAGCGACTCGGTCGGCCTGTCCCGCTCGCAGATGCTGTGGGTGGGCGCCCTGGCCAACCTCGTCGCCCTCGGCGCGATCCCCGCGTGGGCCACGCTCTCCGACCGCATCGGCCGCCGGCCGGTGTACCTGATCGGGGCCGCGGGCAGCGCGGTCCTGATGTTCGCCTACCTGTGGGCGATCTCCACGGGCTCCTACCCGCTCGTCCTGCTCTTCGGCATCCTCGCCTTCGGTGTCGTCTACAGCGCCGCGAACGGTGTCTGGCCGTCCTTCTACGGCGAGATGTTCTCCACCCGCGTCCGGCTCTCCGGCATGGCGATCGGCACCCAGATCGGCTTCGCCGTCGCCGGGTTCGCCGTCACCTTCGCCGCGCAGATCGCCGGCCCGGGCGGCGACGACTGGTCGTCCGTGGCCCTGTTCACCTCGGCCCTGTGCCTCCCGCCGGTGCTCGCCGCGCTCAGCGCCCGCGAGACGCACAAGGTGCCGACCGAGCGGCTCGGTGAGCGTGTGCCGGGGGAAGCCGCACAGCGTGAGGCGGTGACGGCCTGACGCCGGCCCACCCCATGATCGCCCAAGTCCCCGACTGCACAGGGCTGTTCGGGGACTTGGGCATGCCGTGGGAGGCCACGGGTGGCCAGGAGGCGCTGGGCTAAAGGTCGTGCACCCGGGGATGGCGCGGCTCGTACAGACCGATCTCGCCGCCACCGGGCAACCGGAAGCCCGTCAGGCGTCCCCATCGGGCCTCCGTCAGAGGCCGCGTGAACTCGACCCCCTTCTCGCCGAGTTCGACCATCGTCGTCTCGACGTCGTCGCACATCAGCATCAGCTCGTGCGACGGCTCGCCCTCGGCAGGGTGGAAGGCGAACTCCGCCGGCGGAGCCTTGAAGATGAGCCAGCCATGCCCCGCGTCCACGTGCGCAAGGCCAAGGACGTCCCGGAAGAAGACGCGGTCGGCCTCCGCGTCACGGCTGTAGATCACCACATGTGCCCCATTGATCACGCGCGGAGGCTAGTGGGCTCGAAAGCCGGTGGCAAGCGCGACGCGCGCCTAGGCCTGGTGCTTCTCTCGGCACCCGACCAGACGCCCCGCACACCTCGACCCGGGACCCGGCCCAGCGCTTCACTCAGCACCCGACCAGACGCCCCGCGCACCTCGACCCGGGACCCGGCCCAGCGCTTCACCCGGCACCCGACCTGACGTCCCGCGCACCTCGACCCGGGACCCGCCCAGCGCTTCACCCGGCACCCGACCAGACGTCCTCCGCCGTCCGGGAGATCCATCGCAGTCCGACGGCGCCGAACATCGCCGTGATGGCCGCCAACGAGACGGGATCCAGCATCCCCCCGCACTCCCCGCTTCCGCCGCATCCGCACGGCCGGCGTCTTGAACCTGACACCAATGTCAGGCTCGACCATACGCGGCATGCGAAGCGAAACGACGGCACAACCAACCCTTCCGCACAGTCGAGTTGACCACGACAAGCTCCCTCTCGGGGCCCTCCTCGCGCTGGCGACCGCCGTGTTCATCACCAGCCTGACGGAGACACTGCCCGCGGGAGTGCTGCCCGCGATGAGTGCCGACCTCGGTGTCGGGGAGTCCGCCATGGGGCAGTCGGTCACGATCTACGCGGTCGGGACCGCCCTCACGGCGATCCCTCTGTCGGCGGCCACTTCGGGTTGGCGACGCAAACGACTGCTGCTCACCGCAATGGCGGGGTTCGCCGCGGCCAACACGGTCACGGCCGCCTCGACGGCGTACCCGTTGACCATGGTGGCCCGGTTCGTCGCCGGGGTGGCCGCGGGTCTGGCCTGGGCGCTGCTGGCCGGGTACGCACGGCGTCTGGCGCCACCTCACTTGCAGGGCAAGGCGATCGCGATCGTCATGACCGGCATCCCGGTGGCGCTGTCGCTGGGGGTGCCCGCGGGGACGTTCCTCGGGGACCTGCTGGGCTGGCGGGTGACGTTCTCTCTGATGACCGCGCTCGCCGTCGCGCTGATCGGGTGGATCGCGGCGGTCGTTCCAGAGCAGCCGGGGCAGCGGCAGGAAGGGCGGCCCCCGATGCTCCGTGCCCTCCGCGTCCCGGGCGTCGTCCCGGTCCTGTTCGTGACGCTGGTCTTCGTGCTGGCCCACACGATCCTGTACACGTACATCGCCACGTTCCTCGCACACCTGGGCATGGGCGGCTCGACCGACCTCGTACTGCTGGTCTTCGGCGGCGCGTCCATGGTGAGCATCTGGATCGTGGGCGCGCACATCGACCGGCGGCTGCGCGCTCTCACCGTCGCGAGCACACTGCTGGTCGCGGTGGCGGCCACCACTCTGGCGCTCCTCGCGGAGAGCTCCGCGCTCGTGTTCGTCGCGGTGGCGCTGTGGGGTCTCGGCTGGGGTGGCGTACCCACCCTGCTGCAGACGGCTGTCGCCGATGCGGGCGGCGACGCGGCCGACGCCGCGCAGGCCATGCTCGTCACCCTGTGGAACGCGGCGATGGCGGGCGGAGGCGTCGCGGGCGGAGTCCTCCTCGACCTCTTCGGGTCGACGTCCTTTCCGTGGGCCGTCCTCGGTCTCCTGCTGCCGGTCCTGGCCGTGGTGAGCGCGGCTCGCGCGCACGGCTTTCCGAAGCGGCGCGGCAGCGTGGCCTAAGGCCTGTCCGCCGCCCGCGCACCGATCCAGCAGGGGGCACCGGCAACGACAACGGCTCAGCGTCCGCGGGGAATGCCGTACGCCCGGTCCACATGCAGCCGTAGCACGAGACGGCGGTCGCGGACCATGGCGGCTCGGTAGTCGTCCCAGTCGGGGTGCTCGCCCAGGACGTCACGGTAGAGCCGGATCAGCTCCTCGACGGTCTCGTCGTGCGGGTCCTCGGCCACCGGCGTCAGCTCGGCCGTGCCCTCGGCGACCGTGTACGCCCAGCGGTCCTCGCTGGTCACGTGATACGAGGCCCGTGGGTCCCGGCGCAGATTGCGGGTCTTGGCACGGTCGTCGGTGAGCGAGACCCGGACGATCCGCTCGTCGGGGTAGTAGGCGTGGCTGACGTTCGACAGCTGTGGCCGCCCGTCCTTCTTGAGGGTGACGAGCACCCCGCCCTTGTACTCGGAGAGCAGCTTGAGCAGTGCGTCCTGCGTCGCGTCCTGAGTCATGTCTCGATCAACCTCCGGGAGCCGATCCTCATTCCCGCGTAGACACTGTCTACGCGACCTGGTAGACAGTGTCTATGAGCGAATCGGAGATGGGGCTGCGGGACCGGCTGGTCGAGGTCGGTGTCGATCTGGTGACCAAGGAGGGCGCACAGGTCCTGACCTTGCGGGAGATCGCCCGGCGCGCCGGCGTCTCCCACGGGGCCCCGCGCCGCTACTTCCCGACGCACCTGGATCTGCTGTCCGCCATCGCGCGCCGGGGCTTCGCCGACCTGGGCGCCCGGGCCGCGACGGCGATCGGTGACGGCGAGGCGAGCCCTCGCGACCAACTCATGGCGCTGAGCAGGGTGTACCTGGACTTCGCGGTCACCCAGAGCGGAATGTATGAGCTGATGTTCCGTCACGATCTGCTGGAGAGCGGACGATTGGGGCTGCGGGAGACGAGCCTGCCGCTGTTCGGTGTCCTGGTGGACCTGGTCGGCCGGGTGCGGCCCGAGGCCGACGGCCCGGTCGTCGCGGGCGCGCTCTGGGCGAACCTGCACGGGATCGCCCAGCTGTGGGGCTGGGGCAGCCTCCAACTCGCCACGGGCGCCGACGACTTCGTACCCCTGTTGCATGCCGCGATTCAGGCGCATCTCGGGCCGGAGGAGCGGTGAACCCACCCGGCTCGGCGGTCCATCGCCGGATCACCCTCGCGAGCAGCGTCCTCGGGGCCGTGATCGTGGCCCTGGACGGAACCGTGCTCACCGTCGCCCAGCCCACGCTGCAACGTGATCTGCACGCCTCATTCGCGCAGGTCCAGTGGACCAGCACCGGCTATCTCATCGCGGTGGCAAGCCTGTTGGTGTTCGCGGGCCGGCTCGGGGACCGGTACGGCCATCAACGGGTCTTCGCCACAGGCATTCTGGGCTTCGGCGCCACGTCGGCCGGGATCGGTTTCGCGCCCGGCATCGGCTGGGTGATCGGGCTGCGGGTCGCGCAGGGCGTCTTCGGCGCGCTGCTGCAACCGGCCACGCTCGGGATGCTGCGCGCCGCGTATCCTCCCGACCGGCTCGGGATGCCCATCGCGCTGCGTACGAGCGCCATCGGTCTCGCCGCCGCCGGTCCGCTGGTCGGCGGGGCGCTCGTCACCCATCTCGACTGGCGCGCCGTCTTCTTCCTGAACGTGGTGCCCGCGCTCGTGATGGGTGCACTGGCGCTCGCCGTCCGCGGCCCGGTCCGACGCGGAACCCCGGCGGGCGGACCTGATGTGCCCGGCGCCTGTCTGCTCGCGTTGGTCCTGGCCGGTCTGGTGCACACGCTGGTCGGGATACCGGAGGCGGGCTGGACGGCGGCGACCGTGCTCGGGCTGGTCGTCGTCACGGTCGCGGGAGCCGCGTTCGTACGCCATGAACGCCGTACCGCGAGCCCGCTGGTCCCGTCCGACGTCCTCGGCTCGGCGGCCATCGGCGCCGCCCTCGGCATTCTGGTGGCCGCGTCGGCCTCGATGCTGGGCACGCTGTTCGTCGGCAGCTACTTCCTCCAGGAGACCCTGGGCCTGGACCCGTTGCAGACCAGCCTGAGGGCACTGCCCGGCGCCGTGATGATGGTGCTCGGCGCTCCCCTCTCCGCCGTACTCCTGCGCAGGTTCGGCGCACGGCCGACGACCCTGGCCGGGATGGGCGTCCTCACGCTGGGCGTCGTTGTGTTGTCCCGGCTCGACGAGGCGTCGACCGCGGTGCCGATCGGCGCGGGCTTCCTGCTGCTGGGCGCCGGTTTCGGAGCGGTGATGGTCGCCGCGACGGCGGTTGTCGTACGCCATGCCTCGGCGGAGTCGGCCGGCGTGGCGGGCGGGCTCCAGCAGACGGCGATGAACGTCGGGCCCACGCTGGGGGTCGCCGCGGCGGCGACGCTGATGACGCTCACGACCGGTGTCGCGACGGGTCCCCCGCTGACGGTGCTCGCGACGGTGTCCGCGACCGGTGTGCTGCTCGCCCTGAGGCTTCCGGGTCGCGCGGGTGTCGTGACCGCCGGTCAAGGTCCCCCGGGGGGACGCTTCCACCATCCGTACGAGACCATGAAGGACTGGAGCCGCAGCTCGGAGGAGAGTCATGGGACACCTGCGACAGGAGGTCGAGCCGCGCGAGGCCGGCCTCGATCCGAAGGCGCTGGCCCGCCTCGACCAGCACTTCACCCACCTGGTCGACGACGGCCGGCTGCCCGGCTACCTCGTGTCCGTGGCCCGGCACGGCCGTATCGCGCACCTGACCACGTACGGCTGTCGTGACCGCGCGGCCCGGCTCCCCGTGGAGAGCGACACCTTGTGGCGGATCTACTCCATGACCAAGCCGGTCACTTCGGTCGCCGCGCTGATGCTCCTCGAAGAGGGGCGACTCGGACTCGACGATCCCGTGGGCGACTTCCTCCCCGCCTTCGCCGACCCGCGGGTCTACGTCAGCGGATCCGGCCCCGACACGAAGACCCGCCCGGCCGGACAACCGATCCTGCTCCGCCACTTGTTGACCCACACCGCGGGCCTGACCTTCGGCTTCTACTACTCCCACCCGGTCGACGCCCTCTACCGGGACGCCGGTATGGAGTCGTCGGTGCCACCGGGCGCGAACCTGGCCGAGACCATCGACGTGTACGCCTCCCTGCCGCTCCAGTTCGAGCCGGGCACCCAGTGGAACTACTCGGTCGCCACCAATGTCCTCGGCCGTGTCATCGAGGTGGTGTCCGGCCAGGATCTCGACGACTTCCTCCGCGAGCGGATCTTCTCCCCGCTCGGGATGGCGGACGCCGGGTTCTGCGTCACCGACGAGCAGGCCGGCCGGCTCGCCGAGCTGTACGGGGAGGACGACAAGGGCGGGATCACCCCGATCGCCGGGCTGCCGCTGCACGGTCGCCCCCGCTTCCTGTCCGGCAGCGGCGGCATGGTGGCCACCGCTCACGACTACCACCGCTTCACGGAGATGCTCCGCCGCCGCGGCGAACTCGACGGAACGCGCCTGCTGAGGCCCGAGACCGTGGACATGATGGTCTCCAACCACCTCCCCGGCAACGCCGACCGCCGCACCTTCGGCAGCCCCGTCCACCAGGAACCCGGCAACGCGGGCCTCGGCTTCGGCCTCGGCGTCTCCGTCGTGGTGGACCCGGACGTCACCCGGTCCCCCGCCGGCGAGGGCGCGTTCGGCTGGAGCGGAGTGGCCAGTACGACGTTCTGGGTCGACCCGCGCCGCGACCTGACCGTCCAGTTCTTCACCCAGGTCCGCCCGACGACGTCCAACTCGCTCTTCCCCGAGCTCAAGCGGCTCGTGCACGAGGCGATGCTCGACTGACTCGGCGGTTCACACGAGGTTGACCTCCGGGCGCAGCGCGTCCGTGGCGAAGCGGTCCGCGCTCAGGGGGCCGATGTCGACGAAAGGGGCGCGACCGAGGTACAGGTCGCGGACGATTTCGCCGACGGCCGGGCCCTGCAGGAAGCCGTGGCCCGAGAAGCCGGTCGCGTACAGGAAGCGCGAGCACGAACTCGCCTCACCGATCAACGCGTTGTGGTCCGGGGTGATCTCGTACAGGCCCGCCCAGCCGCCCGTCCTGCGCAGGTCGAGCAGGGCGGGGGCGCGACGCTCCATCGCCGCGTAGAGGTGTGGGATCCAGCGGTCGTGCGTCTCCGTGGAGAAGCCGGGGGTCTCGTCGGGGTCGGACATGCCGAGGAGAAGACCGGGGCCCTCGGTGTGGAAGTAGAGGCTGGTCGTGAAGTCGATGGTCATGGGGAGCTCGGGCGGCAGTCCCGGGACCGGTTCGGTGACGGCGACCTGGCGGCGCAGCGGCTGCACCGGGAGGTCCACGCCGGCCATCGCGCCGACGGCCCGCGACCAGGCGCCCGCGGCACAGACGACCGTGTCGGTGGCGATCCGGCCCCGGTCGGTGACCACGGCCGTGATGGTGTCGCCGTGCGTCTCGATGCCGGTGACCTCGCAGTGCCGCAGCACGGTCGCGCCATGGCGGCGGGCCCCGGCCGCGTAGCCATGGACCACGGACTCGGGCGTGCAGTGGCCGTCGTCCGGCGAGAAGGCCGCGGCCAGCAGCCCGTCGGTGGTGATCAGCGGTGACAGCCGGCGCGCCTCGGCCGCCTCGATCATGCGGCTGGGCACACCGAGCGTGTTCTGCAGCCGCACGCCGGCCTCGAACGCGGCGACCTCGTCGGGCGTGGAGAGCAGGAACAGATAGCCGACCCGGTGCAGCCCGATGTCCTGGCCCGGTTCCTCGCCGAAGCGGGCGAAGGCCTCCAGACTGCGGGCGCCGAGCTGGATGTTGAGCTCGTCGGAGAACTGGGCCCTGACCCCGCCCGCCGCTCGCGAGGTCGACCCGGAGGCGAGTTCGTCGCGCTCCACGAGCGCCACGTCCCGCACCCCGGCGCGGGCCAGGTGGTAGGCGATGCTCGTGCCCATCACACCGCCGCCGATGACGACGACCTGCGCGGTCCTGTTCATCGGCGCGTCCGCCCGGCTCGGGTTCATCGGCGTGCCCGCCTCGCCCGGGCCGCGTCGATCACGGCCCAGGCCGCGGCGGCGTCCTGGATGCCGATACCGACGCTGTTGTAGAAGACGATGTCGTCGGGGCTCGTACGAGCGGTGTGCCGGCCGGTGAGCACGCCGCCGAGCGGGATCAGGTCAGCCCGCCTGAGCCGGCCGTCCCGCAGGGCGTCGACCACCGGTCCGGCGTGCTGCGCCGCGGTCCGCGGATCGTCGACGACCACCGCGGCGGCTCGCCGTACGACTTCCGCGTCGACCTCGCTGCGCGTGGGTTCGAAGGAGCCGACGCTGACGACCGTGCAGCCCGGCGCCAGCCACTCGCCGCGCACCACGGGCGTGGCGCTGAGGGTGCAGGCCGCGACCATCGGCAGGCCGGCCACGGCTTCCTCGGCCGTGTCGACGGCCTTGACGGCGACACCGAGCTCGGCGGCGAGACGCCGCGCCGCGTGCGCCCGTCGCCCCGGGTTCGGGCTCCACACCCGTACGGACCGCAGCTCTCGCACCCGGGCGACGGCCCGCGCGTGGGCGACGGCCTGGGTGCCGGAGCCGAGGAGGCCGAGCTCCGCGCTGTCGGCGGTGGCCAGCGCGTCGAAGGCGACGGCGCTGGCCGCGGCCGTCCGCAGGGTCGTCACCGCGGTGCCGTCCATGACGGCGACGAGCTGCCCGGTGACCGGGTCGAGCGCGTTGATCACCGCGTGGATGGTGGGCAGCCCGGCTGCCGTGTTGCCCGGATTGACACTGCCGATCTTGGCGACCGCGCCGGTGTCCGCGGACAGCCGGGCCAGATACGCGAAGACGACGCTGTCGTCGAAGCGGCTGGGGTGCATGATCTTCCCCGGGAGCTCCGCGGTGCCGTCACCGAGCGCGGTGAAGGCCGCGCGCTGCGAGGCGATCGCCGCGTCGGTGTCCAGCAGCTCCCCGACCTGCTCACCCGAGAGGTACAGCGGGCCGACGGCGTCTTCGTCGGGTCCGTCGTGTTCGTCGTCTTCGGTCATTCCTCAGTGATAACCGTCTTCGCCGATCCGCAAAAGATCGCCTGCGCCCAATCGCCGCCGTCCAGGTGGGGCAGGTAGTGGTCGAGGCGCTCCCGCTTGGTCAGCAGATAGCTGAGGTTCTCCTCGCACGGCGGGATCAGCAGCGGCACCTGCTCGGCGACCTTGATGCCGTTGCGCAGCAGCGACTCCCGCTTGCGCGGGTTGTTCGACAGCAGCCGTACGGACCGTACGCCGAGGTCGTGCAGTATCTCCGCCGCCACCCCGTAGTCGCGGGCGTCCACCGGGAGGCCCTGGGCGAGGTTCGCCTCGACGGTGTCCAGTCCCTCCGCCTGGAGCTTCATCGCGCGCAGCTTGGCGAGCAGGCCGATCCCCCGGCCCTCGTGGCCCCGGAGGTAGACGAGGATGCCACGGCCCTCGGCGACGATGGCGCGCAGTGCGGCGGCGAGCTGGGGGCCGCACTCGCAGTGCGTGGATCCGAAGGCGTCTCCGGTCAGGCATTCCGAATGAAGCCGGGTGAGCACATCGCCCTCCGCAATGGCGTCCAAGTCCCCGTACACCAGGGCCACTTGTTCCTCGCCCCGATCGTGGTCGAGGTAGCCGACGGCATGGAAATCGCCGTACTTGGTGGGCAAGGGGGCAATCACGACTCGTTCGACACCTGTGAGGTGGGCATTCCCGCCGAGTACGCCAAAGTTATCTGTCATGATCTGGTTCCTAAGCAGAGTCGAAAGGGCCGTGAAAACATGAGTAGTTCGGGAACGCGCTCGACGGTATCCGGTCTGTTGCCGCTGGACACCACGGAGGATGTGCGGGAGCGGGGGGCCGGTGTCGCCCGTCAGGTCGCCGTCCTTCCCGTCGGCAGCTTCGAACAGCACGGTCCGTTCCTGCCCTTGGCGACCGACACACTGGTCGCGTGCGCCATCGCGCGGGAGGTTGCCGCCGCGTATCCGGTCCATCTCCTTCCTCCGGTGACGATCTCCTGCTCGCACGAGCACGCGGCCTGGCCGGGGACCGTCAGCATCTCCTCCGTCACGCTGCACGCGGTGGTACGGGACATCGCCGACTCGTTGCGCGGCTCGGGCGTCGACACCCTGGTGCTGGTCAACGGGCACGGCGGAAATTACGTCCTGGGCAATGTGGTTCAGGAATCCACCGGCAGCGGTACCCGCATGGCGCTTTTCCCGGCCATGGAGGACTGGGAAGCGGCGCGCGAACGGGCCGGTGTGCAGACCTCGTTGCTCAGCGATATGCATGCGGGAGAAATCGAGACCTCCATTCTTCTGCACGCCCATCCGGAATTCGTCAAAGCCGGTTACGAGACCTCCGATTTCCTCGCCGACGACCGGCGGCATCTGCTCACCCTCGGCATGTCCGGCTATACCGAGTCCGGTGTCATCGGCCGTCCCTCGATGGCCTCCGCCGAGAAGGGGAAGGAACTGCTGGCGGCGCTCACCGATTCCTTCGGTGCGTATTTCTCCCTGGTGACGTCCAAGACGCTGCCCTCGGACGCCTCGGAAACGGGAACCTCGGCGGTCGTTGATCGTCGGCATTGATCGTGCCCTCCTGCGCTCTCCTCGCGGGGGCGCCGGAGCGCCGCGCACCACCGGACGACCAGGACAACGGCGCCGGGCAGGCTCGCCGCGAAGCTGAGCACTCCGTAGATCACGGCGACGGTCAGGCCCATGCTCGCGCCGAGCCCCGCGGCGCCGAACGCCCAGGCGGTGACGCCCTCCCTGGGGCCCCAGCCGCCGACGTTCAGCGGCAGCCCCATGGCGAGCAGGGCCAGCAGCGCCAGCGGCATCAACTGGGTGGCGGACGCGGTGGATCCAGCGACCCGGGCGGCGAGCACGAACATGGCCAGATGTCCGGCCAGCACCAGCACCGACGAGAGCAGCACACCGGGCCAGCTCCCCCGGGCGAGCAGAGCGCCCCGCGCCTCGGTGAGCGCGGCGCGGACGGCCCCGTACCGCTGGGAGCGGCCGGGTGCCCGGCCCCTGCGCACGGCGCCCACGGTCACCACTCCGCACACCGAAACGGTCGCCAGGATCACCGCGAACTGCCGGGTGTCGGCGAGCACCGGAGACGGCTCTGTGAGCAGCACCGCCGCCCCGACGGCCACCAGCACCGCCTGTCCCGCGGTCCGTTCGAGCACCACCGCCCGCACTCCGCGCCCCAAGTCCCCGGCGCTCTGCCCGTGCCGTACGGCACGGTGCACATCGCCGAGAACCCCGCCGGGCAGAGCCGCGTTCAGGAACAGCGCCCGGTAGTAGTCCGCCACCGCCGACCCCAACGGCAGCCGGATCCGCAGTCCACGGGCCACCAGACTCCACCGCCACGCGCTCAACACCGTGGTGAGCAGCCCGAGTCCGACCGCCGCCAGCAGCGTCACACCGTCGATCCGCCGCAGCCCGTCCAGAAAGACCCCGGTACCGAGCCGCCAGAGCAGCACACCGAGGATGACGACACCGGCGACGGTGCCGAGGTGGGTACGAACCTTGCGAGAGCCGAGCCGGGCACGCAGGCCGGCCGTGGGTCGGGTACGGGGCGGTGCTGCCTCGCTGCTGCCGACGGGCATCGAAGCCGCCGCGCTCTGGACACGGGCCGAGGCCGCCTCGCTGTCGACGGCCGGCGCATCCGCCGCGCTCTTGGCCCGGGTCGGGGCCGCCTCATCGCAGGCGGGAGTCGAGCCCGCCCCACCGTCGGCCCGGACCGGCTCCGCCGGCCCGCGGACAGCAGCCTGGCTTGCCGTGCTGCGGACGTGAGCCCGATCTGCCGCGCCGCGGGCGGGAGTCGAGCCCACTTCGCCGTCGGCCCGGACCGGCTCCGCCGCGCCACGGGCGGCAGCCCGGCCTGCCAGGCTACGGACATCAGCCTGATCTGCCGCGCCACGAGCAGGAGTCGAGCCCGCCCCGCTGCGAGCGGAGGGCGACCCCGCCCCGCCGTCGCCCTCGACCGGCTCCGCCGCGCCGCGGGCGTGAGGCAGGCCCGCCGTGCTGGGGGCCGGGATCGGCTCCGCCTCGCCGCGGATGCGGAGGACGGCCGCCTTGCCGAGGGTGCGGGCCACGCCCGCCCGGGCACGAGTCCTGCGCCTGCGGGCCACGCCCGTGCTCGTGTCCTTCGTATGTGTACGGATGGCGCCCGCGTCCACCCCCACTGCTTCCGCCCCCGCGCTCACGTCGCACCACCCGTCGGCCGGGGCAGCGCCAGCAGATCGCTGTGGTGGACCACTGCCCGCAACTCGCCCGCGGCGCACGCCGCCAGGCGGGAGCGCAGATACGACTCCGCGTGCGCCGCGAGGTCGGGCCGCTGCTCGCAGGCCGCGCCGACCCAGCCGCGCAGCCACTCCTCGATGAGCGCGGCGTCGTCGGGGCCGAGCCGCCAAGGGCTCGGATGCACCCGTACGGTCGCGCCGTGCCGGCCGAAGGCCTCGCAGGCCGCCGTGATGGCGTCGGGGCCGAGCAGCTCGCCGCGCCGCTGGTGGGCGTTGAACGCCTCGGCGAACTCGGCGTCGAGCGGGTCGGCCGACGCGAGTTCGATCCGCCCCGCGACGGACAGTGTCAGCAGGGCCGGGACGCCGGCGCCCACGCAGGCAGCCGCCAGCCGGTCGATCTCCTCGCCGGTGAGCACGTCGAGCAGCGCGGAGGCTGTCACCAGTGAGGCCCCGGCCAGGGCGTCGACGGTCAGCCGGCCGATATCGCCGCGCTGCGTGGTGACCGTGACGCCGCTGCCGTCGGCGGCCGCCCGGGGCGCCCCCACCGTCGCGAAGTGCAGCAGATACGGGTCCCGGTCGTGCAGGATCCAGTGCTGGGCGCCGTCCAGACGGGGGGCGAGCCAGCGGCCCATGGAGCCGGTTCCGCAGCCGAGATCGTGAATCACCAGGTCGCCGCCGCGCCCCGGCCGGTTCGCCAGCCGGATGCGCAACGGGTCGAGCAGCTCGGGCGCCCGCGCGCCGGCGTCGGCGCCCTCGCGCAACTGGAGCCACTGGGGGGCGTATCGAGGCACGTCGTCGGCTTCGGTCGCATCGACTCGCTGACCAGGCACACCAGTCCTCGCAATCTCCCCGGACCCGTCGGGCACCGCCGCGTCCCGCCCCGGCACCCCCGCGGGAGTCGTCGCCGTACTCACGCCGCCCTCCGAGGTTCCCGGGGCAGTCGGCCGAGCACGCCGGCCAGGCTGCGGGCCGTCGTGGCCCAGCCGTCCAGCGCGGCCCGGCGCCCACGCGCGGCCGCCTTGAGCCGGCGGCGTACGTCGGCCTCGCCGAACCAGCCGCGCAGCTCCGCGGCGAGGGCCGCCGGATCCTCCGGTGGTACGAGGATGCCGGGCACCCCGCCGTCGGGTGCGCGCCCGACCGCCTCGGGAAGGCCGCCGACGTCCGTCGCGAGGACCGGAATACCGCGCGCGAGGGCCTCGGTGACGGCCATGCCGTACGTCTCGGCGTACGAGGCGAGGACCATGAGGTCCGCCGCGGCGTAGCTCGCGTCGAGTTCGGCCCCGGCCTGCGGTCCGGCGAGGTGCAGCCGGTCGCCGAGGCCGTACTTCTCGATCAGGGCGCGCAGCCCGGCGACGTACGCCGGATCCTGGCCGAGTCCACCGACGCAGACGCAGCTCCAGGGGAGGTCGGTGACGGTCGCGAGGGCCTCGACAAGGCGGTGCTGCCCTTTGCGGGGGGTCACCGCGGCGACGCACAGCAGCCGCGAGACGCCGTCGGTGCCGGAGGCGAGCGGCGCGATGTCGGCGCCGGGCGCGGCGACATGGACGCGATCGGGGGCGAGCCCGTGGTGGGCGACGAGCCGGCGGACCGCCCAGTCGCTGGTGGCGACGACGGCCGACACGGCCCGCAGTGTCGTACGTTCCCGGGCGTCCAGGTCGGCGGCCACGGCGGGCGCGAGTCCCGTCTCGTCGCCGAGCGGCAGATGTACCAGAACGGCGAGGCACAGCCGTTCGGCCTCGGGGACGATGATCTCGGGGACGCCGCAGGCGACGAGTCCGTCGAGCAGGACGACCGTGCCGTCCGGCAAGTCACGGAGCGTACGGGCGAGTTCCGTACGGGCGGCGGATCCGGGGCTGGGCCAGCTGCCCGCGACGGCGTGCCGGTGGACCTGCCAGCCGAAGCCGGGCAGGTCCAGGCAGAGCCGCCGGTCGTAGGCGTTGCCGCCGCTGGGCGCGGCCGGGTCGTCGACGCCGCCCGGCATGACGAAGTGCACGGAGCGCAGGGACATGGGGATGATCTCGGCGTTCTTGAGAGCCGCGTTCTGTACGGGCACGTAATTCAGGGATGCGTTGCCCCTGTTCAGGGACGCCTGGTCCAGGGTCGTGTCGGTCACAGGGCACGCTCGTAACTCGCCCAGGCGATGTGCGACTCGTGCAGCGTCACCGTGATGCCCGCGAGGCCGTGGGCGCCCTCGCCCAGCGCCCCGGCGTGCACACGGTCGGCGAGACGGTCGGCGATGACCTTGGCCAGGAACTCCGTAGAGGTGTTGGTGCCCTTGAAGGCCGGCTCGCTGTCGAGATTGCGGTAGTTCAACTCGCTCACGACGGCGCCGAGTTCCTGGGTGGCCAGACCGATGTCGACGACGATGTTGTCGTCGTCCAGCTCGGCGCGCCGAAAGGTGGCGTCCACCAGGAACGTCGCCCCGTGCAGGCGCTGCGCGGGGCCGAAGACCTCGCCACGGAAGCTGTGGGCGATCATCAGGTGATCGCGGACGGTGATGCTGAACAACGGACGACCCTCCAGGTGCGGTGCGTCTGATCCCCTGCCGGGGGCACGCCGTGTAGTACGGCTGCCCCGTTCTCCTTGTTCAGCTGCCTGTTCCCCTTTCTTTGGAGTCGTTGGAGGTCAGGCAGGCTGTTGTGTGCTCAAACGTCGTCGTAGACCACCCGGTGGCACAACCCGGGTATCGATCCGGAGGCGAGCTTCGCCATCACGTCCGGCAGTTCCTCGAAGCCGCACTCGCCGGTGATCAGGGCGTCGAAGGCGGGTTCGGCGAGCAGTTCGAGGGCGAGGGCGAGCCGGTCGGCGTACGTCCTGCTGTCCCGGCGTGCCGGGGAAACGGAACCCACCTGGCTGCTGCGCACGACAAGGCGCCGGGAGTGGAAGGCCTCCCCCAGCGGCAGGCTGACGCGCCGGTCGCCGTACCAGCTCAGTTCGAGCACGGTCCCCTCCGGGCGGAGGAGTTCCAACGCCCGGGTGAGCCCCGCCTCGGTGGCGCTCGCGTGCACCACGAGGTCGCACTCGCCGGCGGCGTCCTCGGGAAGCGCGAAGTCGACGCCGAGGGCGCGGGCGATGTCGCCGCGTGCCGGGTCCGCGTCGACCAACTGGACACGGACGCCCGGGAAACGGGCGAGGAGCGCGGCGACGGAGCAGCCGACCATGCCGCCGCCCACCACGGCGATCCGGTCGCCGATCAGCGGCGCGGCGTCCCAGAGGGCGTTCACCGCGGTCTCGACGGTCCCGGCGAGCACGGCGCGCGAGGCGGGCACCGAGTCCGGTACGACCGTGACGGCGCTTGCCGGGACGACATACCGCGTCTGGTGCGGATACAGGCAGAAGACGGTCCGCCCGCGCAGCGACACGGGTCCTTCCTCCACTCTGCCGACGCTCAGATAGCCGTATTTGACCGGTGCGGGGAAATCGCCGTCCTGGAACGGTGCACGCATCGAAGCATGCTGACTTTCCGGAACGCCCCCGCGGAAGACGAGCGTCTCGGTGCCCCGGCTCACCCCGGAGCAGAGCGTGCGCACCAGCACCTCCCCCTCGGCGGGCGCCGCAAGGGCGACTTCCCGTATCTCGCCGTGCCCGGGCGACCGGAGCCAGAAGGCGCGAGCTGTGAGTTCCATGAGCGTCCCCCTGAACGTTTCAGCAGATCTTCACGTACGGAGCGGTGACAAGCCGCGCACTGTACGCGGCGTTGATCGACTCTGTCATACGGCCGGAGGATGTGCGGTGGCCCTGAACAACACGTACGACGCGAGGCTCCTGGCGCAGGAGACCACGGTGGGAGCGGGTGTGCAGCTCCTGTTGCTGGCTCTGCTGGGCACGGCGATCGGGATGGGGCCCGCGGGCTGGCTGACCGGCCTGGCCTTCGCGATCGCCACCTGGGCGGTCCTGACCCGCGCTCTGCGCCGCTCGCAGCCCCGCTCGTTCGGCCCCGCCAATCGGGTGACGCTGGGCCGGGCGATCCTGGTCGGCGGCGTCACCGCCCTGGTCGCCGACTCCTTCCAGAGTTCGCCCCCGGTCACCCTGCTGGTCGGTCTGACGGCGGTCGCCCTGATCCTCGACGGCGTCGACGGCAAGGTCGCCCGCCGCACCGGAACGTCCTCGGCGCTGGGTGCCCGCTTCGACATGGAGGTCGACGCGTTCCTGATCCTGGTGCTGAGCGTGTACGTCGCGATGTCGCTCGGCCCGTGGGTGCTGCTGATCGGCACGATGCGGTACGCCTTCGTGGCCGCCGCCCGCGTGCTGCCGTGGTTGAACGCCGCGCTGCCGCCGAGCATGGCGCGCAAGACGGTGGCGGCCCTGCAGGGCATCGTGCTGCTGGTCGCGGGCGCCGGGATCCTGCCGCACGAGGCGACCGTCGGGGCCGTGTTGCTGGCCCTCGCGCTGCTCGTCTGGTCGTTCGGCCGCGACATCACGTGGCTGTGGCGCCGGGGCGGCCGGAGGCTACCGGGATCCGTCAGCCCCTCGTCCCTGCCGGTACCGGCGCGTTCCGAGGGTTGATCACATGCCAGTGCAGATCGGCTCCGTTGGTGTCGGCCGGCTCGAGGTCCGCGGTGGACCAGTACAGCGGGGAGCCGTCGTACGTCACCTGGTCGCCGCCGTCGGGCCGTGCGACGGTGCCGAGTGTGCCCGCGATGCCGGGCGGCAGCCGGAGTTCGGCGCCGGGCGGGTTGAGCAGCGGCTTGTGGGTGTTCGTGCAGGGGCCGACGCAGCCGGCGGTCCCGGCGCTCTCCAGGTCGTAGCGGTAGAGCGTGCGCCCGTCCGGATCGGTGAGGACGCGCCCCATCGTGTCGGTGTCGGCGACATTGACGGTCAGCGGCGGGGGTTCGGGCGCCGCCACCGCGGGGTGTGGCAGGCCGAAACAGGACGCGATCGCGACCGCGGCCAGCAGGGGGGCAACCCGTCGACGCATGATGTTCTCCTCAGTCTGTCGCGTCCTCGGTATGTGTTGCGGTGGGTTCTCAGTAAGTGATCTTGACGCCTCTGACCGTGTGGTTGTCCGTGGAGCCGCCGGTGGCGCCGCTGAACCCGACGAGCACGTTCCGCGGCAGGGTCACCGCGGTGTCGATGACCTGGGTGCCGTCCACACTGACCAGGATGTGCCCGGCGGTCGTCACGCTCACGTCGACGACATGCGTGCCGGTCCGCAGGGCGGGAACGGCCGTCGAGGTGGCGGCGTACTGGAAGGGGGATCCATTCCCGCCGATGGCCACCCCCACGAAGTTGGCCGAGGGGTCGCCGGTGTTCCGGTATGTGTCCAGGGTGACGGCGATGCCCGGCAGCCCCGCGTAGCCGAGGCCTCCGCCTCCCCCGCCCAGCGCCGTGGGAGTCGCCCTGGTCGAGTCGAGCAGCAGGAAGGCGAGGCCGTCGGCGCCGGTGCCGCCGCCGATCTCGGCGGTGAAGGTGGCCTTCAGCCGCGCCGACGGTACGACGGTG
Organism: Streptomyces sp. R41; assembly: GCF_041053055.1. Classification (NCBI taxonomy): domain Bacteria; kingdom Bacillati; phylum Actinomycetota; class Actinomycetes; order Kitasatosporales; family Streptomycetaceae; genus Streptomyces; species Streptomyces sp. R41. The sequence goes on along the minus strand of NZ_CP163443.1, from coordinate 8,795,765 downwards.
GCCTGGACGGCGGACCCCTTGGTGTTCTGCACGGCCTTGGTGAGCGACAGGTCGGTGCCGGACAGCACGGCGGATCCGTTGTAGGTCCACCCGTTGGGCCCGGGCGGTGGCACCGCGTACGAGGCCGCGGTGATGACCGTGTCCCGGACCGTGTGGATGTCGGTCAGCCCACCGGTGGCGCCGGTGAAGGCCGGCAGGGCGGTCGCGGGCAGCGAGGCCACCGTCGTGGTCAGCAGCTTGATGCCGTCCATGGAGACGGTGATCGTCTTCCCGGAGATGGAGACGGCGACGGCGTGCGGGCCGGAGCGCAGGTTGGGCACGTTGGTGGTGGTCGCCGCGTAGGTGAAGGCGCCACCGCTCTCCCCGGTGGCGATGCCGACGAAGTTCGACGACGGGTCGCCCGGGTTGCGGTAGGTGTCGAAGGTGATCGCCACGCCGGGCTTCCCCCGCCAGCCGAGGCCTCCGCCGTCAGCGCCCAGCGCACTGGGGGTGGCCTTGGCCGGGTCCAGCAGGCCGAAGGTGAGGCCGTCGGCGCCGGTACCGCCGCCGATGACGGTGGTGAACGCCGCCTTGAGGCCGTCGGTGACCACCGGGACGGGGAAGACTCCCGAGCCTGCCTGGTGCCCGCCGGTCTGGGTGAGCTGGAGGTCGTTGCCGGAGAGCTGCGCGGATCCGTTGAGCTTCCAGCCACCCGCTCCGGGCGCCGGGACGGTGACCTTGCTGGGTGCGGCCCCCGTGCCGGTGAGCGTTTCGTTCTGCGGTCCACGGCCGTCGTCGGAGGTGAGCTGGTAGGTGCCGGTGACCGCGCCGAGGGCGGTCGGCGAGAAGGTGACGGCCTGGTGGATCACGTCGTCAGGGCCGACGACCTGACCCTCGCTCACGGGACTGGTCACGTGGAACGGCGCCGCAGGCGGTGCCGCCTTGGTGATGGTGAGGGGGATGTTGCCCGTGTTGCTGATGTCGAAGGTCTTGGTGACCGACTGCCCGACCGCGACATTGCCGAAGCCGGTGGACGTCGGGGTGATCGTCAGATGTGCCTGGCCGGTCACCGCCGTGCCGGTCAGACTCACGGTCGCGGTGCCGTTCTGCCCGGTGACCGAGAGCGTCCCACTGTTGTCGCCGGCGACCGTCGGGCTGTACTTCACCTGCACGGTGACGGATTGCTGAGGCTGGACGACGGTCCCGCTCGCGGGCATACCGACGGCGCTGAACGGCGCGTTCGGCGCGCTGCTCCCCGAGATCGTCTCGGCCTCGGTACCGGTGTTGGTGAAGCTCACGCCCAGGGTCTTGGACGTTCCGGTGGCCACGGTGCCGAAGGCCAGGTTGGACGGGGCGGCCACGAGGCCGGGTTGGGTGCCGTAGCCGTTCAGGCCGAGCCCGAAACTGCCGGTATTCGTGGTGAAGTTCAGCACGGAACTGTCCGCGCCGGGTGTGGTCGGCGCGAACGAGACCGGCACCGAGTAGGTGTCGCCCGAGTGCAGCGTGACCGGCAGACCGGTGGGCGCGGCGGAGAACCGACTGCCCGACGGCGTGGTCACCGCCGTGATCGTGACGTCCTGGGTGGCGGTCACCTTGGCCGTGGCGTGGCCGGTGCTGCCCACGGCCACCCGGCCGAAGTCCACCGCGCTGCCGGTGAGCGCCCCGCTGGACGGGCGTCCGAAGGCGAGGACGTGGCCGTCCCGGGTGCCGACGTAGACCCGTCCGCCGTCGGTGGCGGGCACGGCGAACTTGGACGCGGTGCCGATCGGGGCCGAGAAGCGCAGCCTCAGCGTCCCGTTCGAGGGCACGGCGTCGTACGCGCGGATCTGGCCGTTGGCCCCGTTGGAGCCGTCCGAGTAGATCGCCCAGACCAGGGCGGAGCCCGGCGTGGTGCCGGTGGAGGTCACGACGGGCGAGCCCGAGGTGTAGCCGAAAGTGCCGGTGCTGGTGCCGGTGTTGGTCAGGGTGGGCTGGCCCGAGCCGTTGACGCCGTACGCGAAGGCCCGCAGCGGACCTCGGCTGCCGGTCGTGTACACATAGCCGCCCTCGGCGCCGTACACGGCCGGGTGCCCCCAGACGCCCTCGTACGGGCCGAAGGTGCCGACCACCGCGTCGGTGCCGCCGGGGCCCTGGCTGCGGCCGCCGAGGTTGTCCCGGTCGAGGAGGAAGAGGCGGCCGTCCTTGCCGATCTGCGCCATGAGACGGGGGTGCTGGGTCGTGCCGAAGGTCGGACCGGGCAGCGCCACGGGACCGCCCGAGCCGAAGTCGGTGTCGTTCTGGTCGAGGGTCGGGGCGTTGCTGGGGCTGAAGAAGTCCTGCGCGGACATCGTGCCGTCGCTGTTGACGCCGAGGCGGACCACCGACTCGGCCAGCTGACCCGGCGGCTTCGAACCCGGGCCGGGCGCCGGGGAGATGCCGTTCCCGGTGGACAGGAAGATCCGGCCGGGGCCGTCGGAGACCAGGCCGCCGCCGCTCATCCAGATGCCCGCCATGCCGTTGGCGGAGGAGTCCTCGGTGGCCCACAGGGTGGTGTTGCGGGTCGTGGTGTTGACGCCGAGGACATAACCGACGTACGGGCCGATGTCACAGTGCGAGGCGAAGGCCACGTACACCGAGCCGCCCATCAGGAGCAGGCCGGGGCGCTGGGCGGCGGTGAACGCGTTGAAGGGATGTCCGGGGTCGTTGACCGGCGCGCCCTGCACCTTCACCGGCCAGCCGCTGCGCTCGGTACCGGTCGTCGCGTCCAGCGCGTGGACGTACCAGTTGGGGTGGTTGGTGTCCGCACCGTCGTTGATCTTGGCGGTGAGGTAGACGGTCTTGGTGGCCGGGTCGTAGACGGGGGTCGAGGTCACCCCGAAGTTCGGCACCAGGTCTCCGCAGCCGATCGCCGACGCGGGCCAGGGCGCACCCAGGTTCTTCGTCCAGTTGACCTTTCCGGACGCCGAGTCGAGCCCGTACACCTTGGCGTTCTCGGTGGCAGCGACGACCGTCTTGCCGACGACCAGCGGCTGGGCGTAGACCTGACCGTCCACGGTGGTGGAGAACTGCTGGCCGAAGTCGGAGCTGGACACCTGGGCGGGCGCCAGGCCCGGCTCGTTCTGGTCCCATCCGGTACGGAGATTGTCGACCGAGACCGTCGACTCGTCGGCCCGGGCGGGCGCGGCCGCGAGCACGGGCAACGTGCCGCCGGTCCCCAGCAGCAGACAACCCGTCAGCAGCGCGAGCAGCCGGTGCCCTGTGCGCCGTCCGCGCGTGCTGCGCATGTCTCCACCTCGGTGCGTGAGTGCGCGAGGGCGGAGACCGGCCGGTCCCGCCGGCGATCATCGTCAGCGGGATGGGCCTATATACGTACGTATTCGGTCCGCGGGTGCGGCGTTGTTCACCCCGATAGGTCAAGGACGGACGACTCCGGTGATCACCGGGCGGCCGAGGTCAGCCGTACGTCTTGAGGAAGGCCTTGACCTCGTCCCAGACGGACGGCTGTTGCAGCAGGATGTCGCTTCCATGGGCAGCGCCCGAGACCATCTCCAGCTTTTCGCCGTGGGACTTCTTCGCCAGCTTGTCGAGATCCTTGGCGTCCTGGGCGAAGCGCCCGTCGCCCGCCGCCGCGAGGAAGTAGACGGGCATGGCCAGGTCCGGGACCGCCTTCGTGGCGTCCATGTCGCTGTAGAGGCCAGGACCCGAGAGGGACACCACCGCCGCGACGGCCGGCTCGATCTTCGAGGCGGCGACGAGGGAGGCGGTGCCGCCCTTCGAGGCACCCATCAGAAGGATCTTCTTCGCTCCTTCACTCCGCAGCCGGGCGGCGGCGCCCTCGATCTCCGGGACTTCGGAGGAGTTGCTGTTGACGGCGAGCACCCGATAGCCGGCGGTCGCGAGCTCGTCGGCGGACGGAATCCAGGAGCAGACGTCGTTGTTCGACTGGTGGGACAGGACGATGCCGGTGGCGCCGGTGCCTGCCTCGTAGCCGTCGACGTCGTTGCCCTCGGTGTCCTTGAAGGTCACCGAGTGCTTGAGCTGCTTGCCCGCAAGACACCCGAAGTCGTTGGCCGTGGCCTTTGTCGTGGTCGTCTTCGTCGCCTTGCCACCGGTGTCGCCGTCACCGCAGGCCCCCAGCACCGGTATTCCGGCACACAGGAGCACCACGGCAGCCCGGGCCGATCGCCTCATGCCGCCCTCCCTCGCAAGAAGCCCCGCGTGACCACTTCACGACGCGACCCGTTCGCCCGGCGCGCTCTCGTCGGGATGGGTCAGGCCGAGGTGATCGCGCAGAGTAGTGCCCTCGTACTCCGTGCGGAAGACCCCGCGCTCCTGGAGCAGCGGGACCACGGTGTCGGCGAATGCGTCGAGGCCCCCGGGGGTGATGTGCGGGACGAGGATGAATCCGTCGGAGGCGTCGGCCTGGACGAAGGAGTTGATGGTCTCGGCGACGGTGGCCGGGGAGCCGACGAAGGACTGCCGATTGCCGGTCTCGATGACCAGGTCGCGGATCGACCAGTTGTTGGCCGCCGCCCGCTCCCGCCACTCCCGGGCGGTGGCCAGCGGGTCGCGGTACATGCGCACCTGGGCACGGCCGCGGGCGATGGTGTGCTCGCCGAGGTCGGGATCGATGTCGGGGAGCGGGCCGTCCGGGTCGTACGCCGACAGGTCGCGGTTCCAGACGAACTCCAGGTGCTTGATGGCCGTGGCGCCGCTGACCTGCTGCCGGCGCACCTCGCGGGCGCGCTCGCGCGCCTCGGCGTCGGTGTCCGCGAGGACGAAGGTCGCGGCGGGCAGGATCAGCAGCTGGTCGCGGCTGCGGCCGTGGCGGGCCAGGCGGCCCTTGACGTCCGTGTAGAACGCCTGGCCTTCCTTGAGGGTGCTGTACCGGCTGAAGATCGCGTCGGCGTGGGAGGCGGCGAACTCGCGGCCCTCGTCGGAGTCGCCCGCCTGGAAGACCACCGGCCGGCCCTGCGGGCTGCGCGGGACGTTGAACTGCCCCTCGATGTCGAAGTGCTGCCCCTTGTGCACAAAGGCTCCGGCCTTCGCGTCGCGCAGGAAGGTGCCGGTCTCCTGGTCGGCGACGATCTCGTCGCCGTGCCACGAGTCGAAGAGCTCGTGCGCGGTGGTGAGGAACTCCCTGGCCCGGGAGTACCGCTCCTCCTGCGGGAGAAAGCCGCCGCGGCGGAAGTTCTCGCCGGTGAAGGCGTCCCAGGAGGTGACGACGTTCCACGCGGCCCGCCCGCCGGAGAGGTGGTCGAGGCTCGCGAACTGGCGGGCCACCTCGTACGGCTCGTTGAAGGTGGAGTTGATGGTGCCGGTGAGACCGAGGTGTTCGGTGACGGCGGCGAGCGCGGTGAGGATCGTGAAGGTGTCGGGCCGCCCCACGACGTCCAAGTCGTAGATCTTGCCGCCCTGCTCACGCAGCCGCAGCCCCTCGGCGAGGAACAGGAAGTCGAACTTGGCGCGTTCGGCGGTCCGCGCGAAGTGCGCGAAGGAGCTGAACTCGATGTGGCTGCCGGCCTGCGGGTCGCTCCATACGGTGGTGTTGTTGACGCCGGGGAAATGGGCGGCCAGATGGATCTGCTTCAGCGGCTTGCTCATGGTCGTACGGTCCCTCCGGCTCAGACGGTGGTGGCGGCGTAGCGGTTGGCGGGGCGCGCGAGTCCCAGCAGCCCGCGCAGGGTGTCGGCCTCGTACGACTCCCGGAAGGCGCCGCGGCGCTGGAGTTCGGGAACCAGGCCCCGGGTGACGGCCGGCAGGTCGTGGCCGACGACCGCGGGGCGCAGCCGGAAGCCGGACAGCCCTGCCTCCGCCAACTCCTGGAGCAGATCGGCCAGTTGGACGTGCGTTCCGGTGAAGATCCGCGCGTCGCTGGTGTACGGGTGACCCGCGATCGAGTCGAGACGCTCGCGGCGCGCCACCGCGGCAGCGGGGTCGTCGTCCAGGAACACCACCAGGTCGCCGAAGAGGTGCAGCGGCTCCGCGGCACGCCCGGAGGCGTCCTGTGCGGCGCGCACCGCGGCGACGACGGCGCGTGCCTGCTCGGCGTCGTGCGGGGTGACGTATCCGAGATCGGTGGAACGCCCCACCAGCCGGAACGGCGCGCCCGTCCCGCTCTCGTGGGCCAGCGCGGTGACCAGGGGCTGGCCTTGCGGCGGGCGGGGGGTGATCGAGGGGCCCTTGACGCTGAAGTGCCTGCCCTCGAAGTCGATGTAGTGCAGCTTGTCGCGGTCGACGAAGCGGCCGGTGGCCACATCCCGGATCTCCGCGTCGTCCTCCCAGCTGTCCCACAGCCGGCGCACCGCTTCGACGTAGTCGGCGGCCTCGTCGAAGAGCTCGACGCTCAACTCCCTGATGGCCGGGCTCTCCAGGTCCTCGAAACGGAACGGGGGGAAGGTACGGCGGCCGAAGTGCGCGGCCTCGTTCGCGCGCGCCGACACCTGCACCCTGACGCCCGCGCGGCCTGTGCTCACATAGTCGAGGGTGGCGATCGCCTTGGAGATATGGAAAGGCTCCGTGTGGGTGGCCACCACCGTCGGCACCAGTCCTATGTGGCTGGTCAATGGCGCGACGCGGGCCGCGATGAGGACGGCGTCGAGGCGTCCGCGTACCTGGTCCGTCCGCCCGTCGGGTTCGGTGAAGTGCGAGGACTGGAGCCCGAGCGCGTCCTCGATCGTCACGAAGTCGAGCAGCCCGCGCTCGGCCTCGGCGACCAGGTCGGTCCAGTAGGCGGCGGTGAGCAGCTCCCGCGGGCGGGCCACCGGCTCGCGCCACGCGGCCGGATGCCAGCCGGCGCCGTCGAGCGCGACGGCGAGATGCAGGGGGGTAGAGCTGGATGAGGACACGAATGGGTGCCTTCCTGGAGGTCCGTACGAGATCGCCGACCCTCGGGGAAGGTCCGGCGGCTGGGGGAACGCAGCGAAGGGAGCCCCAGCCTCAGGCTGGGGGGAGCGTCAGGCGCAACAGAGCGCGCCGGCCACGCGCAGCAGATCGATGTGCGGCCGGGTGTGGAGGCGCACGCGGCGGCGCGGCGCGAGCTCCCTCACGGGAAGGCGGGACGCGCTGAGCATGTCCATCACCTCCACGGAGTTCGGCATCATGTAGGACAACGGCACGGCCACGCCGTTTCTTCCGGCCGGCGGGCCCGGACTTCGCCACCAGGACGAAGTGAGGACGTGCGAGTGCGGCAGGGCGGCACGGACGCTGGTGGACAGAGGAGTGCGGGGTCTGCGTGACGGGGCGCGGGCGGGCGACCGGCCACCGGACTCCCCGACCGACGGCGGTGGAGTCCGGTGGGCGGAGGGTCAGGAGTTGTCGAGCGGCAGGCCGGCCGGGTTGACCTCGGCCTTGGCGACGGCCTCGTCGGAGAGGTTCCAGGCGGACAGCCACTTCGCGTACTGGCCGTTCTTGATCAGGTAGTTGATCGCGTCGGCGATCGGTGCGGCCACGCCGCTGTCCTTCTTCGTGGTCGCCGCGATCAGGCCTTGCAGCGACGCGCCGGCGCCGGAGAACGTGCCCGCGCTGCGCGTCGGGTTGGGCGACTTGGCGGTCTGCGTGACGTGGTAGGCGACACCGGGGTTGGCGGCGAAGTACGCGTCGATCTTTCCGCCGGTCAGCGCCAGGTAGGTGCTGTTCTTGCTCGCGAAATGCTTGACGGTGAGCTGTTTGCCCTCCTTCTTGAGCTTGGTCTGCCACTCCAGAAGGATCTTCTCCTGGTTGGTGCCGTTGTCGACGGCGACGGTCTTTCCGGCGAGGTTCTCGTAGTCGCCGTCGAAGTTCCACGTGCTCTTCTTGAGCACCTCGAAGCCGACGTTGTCCTTCCGATAGGAGGCGAAGTCGTACTTCTTCTTGCGCTCCTCGGTGTCGGTGATGTTGGCGAAGGCCACGTCGACCTTGCCGCTGTCGACACCGACGAACATGTTCTCCCAGGTGGAGTTCTTCAGCTCCGGCTTCAGGCCGAGCACCGCGGCGACCAGGCGGCCGAAGTCGGGTTCCGCGCCGGTGAGGGTCTTCTGGTCCGAGCCGACGTACGCCAGGGGCGGGAAGCCGTCGGGCAGGGCGCCGACGCCGATCTCCAGCTTGCCGCTCCTGCGGACCGACGCGGGCAGCTCGGCGCTGATCGACTTCACCTCGGAGACCTTCAACTCGGTCTGCTGGGCGGCCCCGTTGGACAGCTGTCCCACGGTCACCGTGCCCGCGACGTCGGTCGTGGTGGCGGCGTCGCTGTCGCCCCCGCAGGCGGCGAGCCCGGCGGCCAGTGAGGCAACGGCACTCGCCGCGGTGATTCCGCGTATCAGGCTGCGTCGTATCAGGCTGCGTCGAGAGAAGTGCGTAGGCATGGCTGTCCTTGTCGCTGGGTGAGGGTGTGACTGCGGTGACGTGGCAAAAAGGGAGGCGCCGGTCAGAGCACCTTGCTGAGGAAGTCCCGGGTCCGCTCGTGCCGCGGGTGGTCCAACACCTGGGCGGGCGGGCCCTGTTCGAGGACGCGGCCACCGTCGATGAAGACGATCCGGTCGGCGACCTCGCGGGCGAAGCCGATCTCGTGCGTGACGACGACGAGGGTGGTGCCGCTGGTCGCCAGGTCCTTGATGACGGCCAGGACCTCGCCGACGAGTTCGGGGTCGAGCGCCGAGGTGGGCTCGTCGAACAGGATGATCCCCGGGCGCAGGGCGAGGGCGCGGGCGATGGCCACGCGCTGCTGCTGGCCGCCGGACAGCTGGCGCGGGTAGGCGCCGGACTTCTCTCCCAGGCCCACCCGGCCGAGCAGTTCCCGTGCCAGCTCCCGGGCCTCGGGCTTGGTCAGCTTCCCGGTGGCCACGGGTGCGGCGGCCACGTTGTCGAGGACGGTGAGATGCGGGAAGAGGTTGAAGTTCTGGAAGACGAAGCCGATGCGGCTGCGCTGGGTCAGGATGGCGCGTTCGCTGAGTTCCTTCAGACGCTCGCCATGCCGTCGTACGCCGATCAACTCGCCATTGACGCTGACGTATCCGACCTCGGGCTTCTCCAGGTGGTTGATCACCCGCAACAGCGTCGACTTGCCGGAGCCGGAGGGACCGAGGATGACGGTGACCTCGCCGGGCCGCACGGTCAGGTCGACCCCGTCGAGCACCCGGTGGGCGCCGTACCACTTGTGCACGTCATGGACCTCAAGGGCGGCGGGACGCGCGTCGAGGGTCTGGGCGGTGGTCATACGGCGGCCTCCTTGCGCAGCCGGGCCCGCAGATCACTCAGGCCGGTTCGCACCTTCTGCAGCGGTGTCGGCGGCAGGGTGCGCGTCGCGCCCCGGGCGAAGTACCGCTCGACGTAGAACTGGACGACGGACACGGCACTCGTGAGGATCAGGTACCAGACGGTGGCGACCAGCAGCAGCGGCACGATGTCGCCGGGGTAGGTGCTGCCCATCGTCTGCACCGAGCCGAACAGGTCGAGCAGCGACACGTAGAACACCAGGGACGTGCCCTTGATCAGGCCGATCAGCTGGTTGACGTAGTTCGGGGTGATGGACCTGAGCGCCTGCGGGAAGACGATCCGGGTGAACTGGTACGTCTTCGGCAGGCCGAGCGCGGCAGCCGCCTCGTGCTGGCCCTGGTCGACGGAGAGGATTCCGCCGCGGACGACCTCGGACGCGTACGCCGCCTCGTTGAGACTCAGGCCGATGACGGCGACCGCCATGTCGGTGGCGAGCCGCGACTCGTCGAAGGTGACGAAGGCCGGCCCGAACGGCACACCGAGGCTCAACGTCTTGTAGAGGGCGCTGAAGTTGTAGAGGAAGATCAGGACGACGATCAGCGGTACGGAGCGGAACAGCCACGTGTACACCCAGCTCACCGCGCGCAGCACCGGGCTCCCGGAGAGCCTGGCGAGGGCGAGCAGGACCCCACCGAGCAACCCCAACACCGCACTGAGCGCGGCCACTTCGAGGGTGATGACGAGGCCGTCGAGGATGGTGGGGCGCAGGAACCAGTAGCGGAAGCGGTCCCACTGGTAGAAGGGGTTCGTGGCCAGGCCGTGGATGATCTGGGCGACCACGACCAGGACGACGGCTGTGGCGATCCAGCGGCCCGGCCTGCGCAGCGGCAGCACGCGCTGGGCTGTGAGCGGCTTCGCCGGGGATTCTGCGGGCGGTGCCTCGGCCAGGGACACGGCGGCGCCAGGGGGTTGACTCATGAGGGCTCCAGCGGGGAGGGACACCCCGGGCGCGGCGTACGCGACGGCACCGCAGCACAACGGGGACGGCTGCGGATGTCGAAGAACGGGAGGACGCCGGTACCGGGGGCTGGTTTGGCAGAGGGCACACCGCGGCGGCGGTGCGCGTCAGAGATTCAGAACGCCGTCAGCCTTGACAGCGGGCACAGCCCGAAGCGGTACACAGGGCGCTGTTGACGCGGAGCAGATCGACGCAGCGGTTCGCGCACAGCAGTACGCAGCCGCGGGGCCGCCGTGCGGCCTTCCTCGACGCTACGTCCATCGCCGTCTCCGTCACTGTTCCCGCCCGTGGGCGGCTCGCGCTTACCGAAAGTCTTCCGGTCCGGTCGTCACCTGGGGCACCCCACCGCGTCGCGAGGGTTGCCGGCCAGCGAGCCAGGGCTTTTCGCTGACGCTCATGACCGATCTGCGGCGTAAGTTAGGCACGCGCGGAATCCAATGTCAACGTGTTCCGGCCCGAATGACCACGTGGTGAGACCGGGTAGAGGCCTTCTTGACGGCTTCGTACGGCGCACTGACACTGGCGAGGACGGTCACGATTGTCAGCGCCTCATGACACGGACTTTCCCGTGCGACGAGGTTCATCGGCCCCGGCCCGCTGACAGGCAACCCTTCCACCGCGACGGGGTGCCCCGGGTGACGACCGGGTCCCGCCGGTGCGGCGGGGCAAGCGTGGTCTCGCAACTCGCGGGCCCTGGAGGCGGGACCGGTGGGAATGCCCAGGAACTACCTGACGAGACGCCTGCACATCGACTTGTTGCGGGTCTCCAGCGCGTACTAGTCCGGCCGCTCCGAGCCGGTACGCAAGCGCAGTCACTCCGTTCCGCCGCTGCCGCCCAACAGGCGGCCAGGGCTTCGTCGTTCCCATGGAGAGTCATGCCCAAGACAGTTTCGCGCGCCTCGAACACAGGCGGCTCAGGCACGTGCGCCACGAGCGCAGCCACGTCCAACGCATACGCCGCAGACGCAGGCACCTCGGGCGAGTGCGCCTCGACCTCGCGCATTCCGGGCCCAGTTGCGTCCCCTGCGAGTAGTCGCCCCGCCGGACCGTCCAAGTCCCCTCGGCCGCACGGCATCCGCAGCCGTATCGGTGTCGGTGCCGCCGGTGGCTTCTACCCGGCGCCGCACCGCTATCAGCTGTACCTGTCCGAGGGCTGTCCGCGCTCGCTGCGCCTTTCGATCACCCTCGATCTGCTCGGCCTCAAGGATTCCGTCGCCACCACGATCCTGACGCTCCCCGCCGAGACACCCGAAGCCTTCGCCTCGCTCCGCAGTGCCTACGAGGCCACCTGGCACCACTACGAGGGACCGCTGACCGCGCCCGCACTGTGCGACCGCTGGAGCGGACGTATCGTCAGCAATCACACCCCCGACATCCTTCGCGACCTCGCGGGCCTGCTGACCTGCCACGACGGAGCATGCGTCCCCGTGCTGCACCCGCCGGCCCTCGCCGCCGACATCGACGCCTTGCGCGAACTCCTCGACCGCGACGCCACCTCGGCCGCACGGCCGGAAGCCCTGTCGGCGACGCTGGATCTGTTGGACCGTCAACTGTCCATTCACACCTATGTATTGGGCGACGAACTGACAGCCGCGGACGTGGACCTCTGGGTGGCGCTCACGCACCTCGACACGGCAGACCCCCTCTCCCGGCACAGCCACCTTCGCGCCTACGTGCGCCGCCTCGACGAGCATCCCGCCTTCCACGGCGCCCAGTAGGCGACGGTCGGGCAGTCCCGGAGCGGGAGAGACTCTCCGGCTTGGTCGGCGGCGGATGCCGCCATCGGTCATCCGACCGATGGCGGCGAGCGGCTGGATGTCACCCAACCCGGGATCGGGCGACCGCTCGGCGTCGCTCGCGAAAATACTTGACGGAATCTGTCAGGTATTGAGCCCAAGGTGGTGTGCACAGACAGTGCACCGGCGCCCGGCGCCTCTTGGTCCGTCCGCGCGTGCCGGTGTCCCGAGCGGGAGGTCGGTCATGGCACAGCACGCGGTCGAATTCGAGGTGGCCGGTCCGTGGTCGCTGGACGCGAGCCGGGAGTTCTGGGAGGAGTTCGCGCCGCTGGCGCCGGCCTCGGCGGCGGATTCCCTGCTGGGGAGCGACGGGGCGCTGCGCACGGTCTTCCACGCCGACGCCGACTGGCGGCGCGTCGCCGCGGAGATCACCCAGGACGGCACCACGGCCCGGGTCGTGGTGGCCGGCGACGGCGATCTGGACGCCGCCGCCGAGCAGGTGCGCCGCTTCCTGTCCCTGGACGTCGACGCCCGGGGCTGGCCTGCGGTCGCCGAGCGCGACCCCGTGATCGCCGAGGTCCAGACCCGGTGGCCGGGCCTGCGCCCGTGCGGCTTCCACTCGCCGTACGAGGCGGCCACCTGGGCGGTGCTGACCCAGCGCACAGGGATGACCTCGGCCCGGCGCATGCGCGACGACCTCATCGGCCGCTACGGCACAGGCAGCGCGTTCCCCTCCCCCGGGGCCCTGCTCGACCTGGACTTCGAACTGCCCTGGCGCAAGACCGAATACCTGCACTCCGTGGCCCACGCCGCGCTCGACGGGCTCCTCGACGGCACCCGGCTGCGCACCCTGAGCCCTGAGGAGGCGGTGCGGCAGGTCCAGCGGGTCAAGGGGCTGGGCGCCTTCTCCGCCGAGCTCGTCGTCGTACGCGGAGCCAACCACCCCGACACCCTGCCGACCCAGGAACGTCGGCTGGAGGCGGAGATCACCGAACAGTACGGGCCCGGCCACAGCCTGACCGAAGTCTCCGAGAACTGGCGCCCCTACCGCACTTGGGCCGCACTGCACCTGCGCGTCCTGCGCGCCGAGCGCATGAACGCTTGCCCAGCACCGGCGGCTTGCTGAGCTCGTCAAGGTCGAGATGAACTTCCTCCCGGACGTCCACCTGCCGTGCGAGGTCTGCCACGGCGCCCAGTACAACCGCGAGACCGTCGAAGTACACTACAAGGGCAAGTCCATCGCCGACGTCCTGGCCATGACCATCGAAGAGGGCCTGGACTTCTTCGACGGGCACGCGGTCATCTCCCAGCACCTCCGCGTCCTGCACGACGTGGGGCTCGGCCAAGTCAAACCCGGCCGGCCCGCGACCACCCTGTCCGGATGGCGAGGCACAGCGCGTCGAACTCGCGAGCGAACTGCAGCGACGGTACCGGGGGCACACCCACTACGTGCTCGACGAGCCGACGACCGGGTTGCACATGGACGACGTACGCACACTGCCGGCCGTCCTCCACCAGCTCGTCGCCTCCGGCAACACGGTCGTGCTGATCGAGCACAACCTCCACGTCATCAAGACGGCGGACTGGCTGATCGACATGGGACCGGAAGGCGGCCCGCACGGCGGCGAGGTCATCGCCGAAGGCACTCCCGAGCAGGTCACGGCCCCACCGCGGTCCCACACCGGCCGGTTCCTGCGCCGGCTTCTGGAGAAGGGTGAATGACGGTGAGCGCGATCGAGCGGGAGAAGGACACCCACGCACCGGAGGAAGAAGAGGAGGAGGAGCTTCTGCTCTCCCCCGACGACGAGGCCGACGCACCCGACCCTCAGCTCCCCGCCGGCGGCGGCACCGTCGACCAGGTGCGCGACTACCTCAGGCTCATCGCCCGTGTCCGCCTCCTCAGCGCCGAGCAGGAAGTCGATCTCTCCAAGCGGATCGAGGCCGGTCTGTACGCCGAGCGGAAGCTCTCGGAGGAGCCGGACATGGATTCCCGGCTCCGTTGGGAACTGGGCGTCCTCGCCGAGGACGGGCGGTGGGCCAAGGCCCATCTCACCGAGGCGAACCTGCGGTTGGTCGTCTCCGTCGCCAAGCGCTACACCGGCCACGGACTGCTGTTCCTGGATCTGATCCAGGAGGGCAACACCGGCTTGATGCGCGCCGTCGAGAAATTCGACTACACCAAGGGATTCAAATTCTCGACGTACGCCACCTGGTGGATCCGCCAGGCGATATCGCGCGCCCTCGCCGACCAGGGCCGGACCATCCGCATTCCGGTCCACATGGTGGAGGTCATCAACCGCGTGGCCAGAACCCGCCGCGAACTGCTGGCGGAAATGGGGACCGAGCCCACGCGCGAGGAATTGGCGCAGAGAGCCGACGTCCCCCTGGAGAAGCTCGACGAACTCGACCGCCACACCAAGGAACCCATCTCCCTGCACGCGGCCCTGAACGAGGAGGGCGACAGCGAATTCGGCGACCTGATCGAGGACAGCGACTCCGCCACCCCGTGGGACATGGTCACGTTCCGCCTCCTCCAGGAGACCATCCAGTCGATCCTCGCCCACATGACCCCGCGCGAGGCCGGGATCATCTCGCTGCGGTACGGCCTGTTCGGCCGTCAGGCGCAGACCCTGGAGGAGATCGGCAAGGTGTACGGGGTGACCCGCGAACGCATCCGCCAGATCGAGTCCAAGACCATGTCCAAGCTGCGCCACCCGTCGCGCTCGCAGGTACTGCGGGACTATCTCGACGTCATGTGATCCAGAGGCGAGGGGGGCTCCTTGGCGCCCATCGGCCCAGTCGGCGACGGTGCGGGGCGCCCACGGGCTACGCCACGAGCGAGCGGACCTCGTTCGCCAGGAATCGGCCCGTGTCCGCCGTGGAGACCAGGCGCGTACGGGTGAGGGCGAAGCTCAGACCGCGCTCGCGGTCGGCGAAGGCGATGCTGCCGCCGCTGCCGTGGTGGCCGAAGGCCGTGAGTTCACCGGCCATTTCGGGCAGGGCGAGGAAGTAGCCGAGTCCCTTGGCGTGCCTGGCGAGGAGCATCCGGTCCTTGCCGTTCACGGCCACGGCCGAGGCGAGCTCCGTGCGCTCCGCGGTGAGCAGTCGTACGCCGTCGACCTCGCCCAGCAGTGCCGCGTACATGCGCGCCGCCGCCCGCGCGGTCGTCGTACCGCCCGCCGGCGTGTCCGCGAGGAGATAGTCGCGGCGATTGGCCAGCTCGGCGACGGTCCACACGGCGCGGTTGGGCGCGACGAGCCGGCGAAAGGGCACGGAGGGCGGCAGGCTCTCCAGATACGCCGCCCAGTTCCCTTCCACCAGCGGTGCCATACGTGGCAGTTCGGACTCCGGCACGCCGAAGAACAGCTCGCCGGACACACCGAGCGGCTCCGTGACGTAGGTGCGGAGTGCCTCGGCCGGGGTCAGGCCGGTGATCCGGCGCACGGCCTCACCGAGGATCCAGCCGAACGTCCAGCCGTGATAACCGCTGTCGGAGCCGGGTTCCCACAGCGGCTCCTGCTCCGCGACGATCGCGCACATGGTGTCCCAGTCGCACAGCTCGGCCGGTGTGATCGCGGAGGGCAACTGCGGTACGCCGACCGTGTGGGTCAACGCGTGGCGCACCGTGGCCCGTTCCTTGCCGTGGGCGGCGAACTCCGGCCAGTATTCGGCGATGGGGGTGTCGTAGTCGATCAGCCCGCGCTCGGCGAGCACATGAACGAGGGTGGTGGTGAAACCCTTGCCGAGGGAGAAGCTGTGGATCAGCGTGTCGGGGCCGAGCGGGCGGCCGTCGGACGCGTCGGCCACGCCCGCGCAGGCGTCGACGATCGGCTCGCCGTGCAGATAGACCGCCACTTGGAGACCGCTCTCCTCGCCCGACTCCACGAGCCGTTCGAGCATCGCGCCGACCCGCGCCCGCACATCCGCACCCACGCTGTGACTCACGTGGGCATCATGGCATCGGTCCGCTTTCGAATCCGTAACCTGCGGCGACCGCGAACGAACATCAACTGGCTAGACTACGCACCCTCGTGCACGCGATCGCGCCACGTACGAGCAAAGCCGTTCCCGAAGGGTTTCGACGCTTGATAGCCATCGAAGAGGTCAGCAAGCGATACGCCGACGGCACGGTGGCCGTCGATCGCCTGTCTCTGCAGATACCGAACCACTCCATCACCGTTCTCGTCGGACCCTCGGGCTGCGGCAAGACCACCACACTGCGCATGATCAACCGGATGGTCGAGCCCAGCAGCGGCACCATCCGGGTCAACGGCGAGGACATCCTGCGCCAGCCGGTCAACGCCCTGCGCCGTTCGATGGGTTACGTCATCCAGAACGCCGGGCTCTTCCAGCACCGCACGATTCTCGACAACATCGCGACGGTGCCGCGGCTGCTCGGCTGGTCCAAGCAGCGCGCCCGGGCCCGTGCGGCCGAGCTCATGGAACGGGTCGGCCTCGACCCGGGCATGGCCCGCCGCTATCCGTACCAGCTCTCCGGCGGCCAGCAGCAGCGTGTCGGCGTCGCCCGCGCGCTGGCCTCGGACCCGCCGATCCTGCTCATGGACGAGCCGTTCTCCGCGGTCGACCCGGTCGTCCGCCGGGGCCTGCAGGAGGAGTTGCTCCGCATCCAGAGCGAACTCGGCAAGGCGATCGTGTTCGTCACCCACGACATGGACGAGGCCATCAGGATCGGCGACCGCATCGCCGTGATGCGCACCGGCGGCAAACTCGCCCAGTTCGCCGCCCCCGACGAGCTGCTGTCGTCGCCCGCCGACCCGTTCGTCGAGGAGTTCCTGGGCGCCGACCGGGGCATCCGCGGTCTGTCGTTCCTGTCCACCCACGAGCTGGAGCTCGACCGCTCCCGCGTCTTCCCTGTCGACTCCGACTGGAAGCGGATCGCCGGGCGCGACGAGGCCTCCTCCTCGGTGCTCGTCACCGACGCCGCAGGCAAGCCGCTCGGCTGGGCCGACCTCGCCACCTGGAGTGGTGACGTCACGGCCCTCGAGCCGTACGGACAGAGTTTCGAGGTGGGCCGGGACTCGCTGCGCGTCGCCCTGGACCGGGCCGTGCTGTCGAGCAACGGTCAGGCTGTCGCGGTGGACAGCGCGGGACAGGTGCTGGGGGTCGCCGGTCAGGAGACGATCGCCGCGGCGATCCGGCTGGCCCGGCAGCGACGGGCGGCGGACGCCCCACAGGACGAGTCCGAGCTGAAGGCCGCCCGATGAACGGCTTCTTCGACATACCGAGCGACCTCCAGCACAGCTATCTCGGCCTGATCGCCCTGCACATGCAGGAGGCACTGATCCCGGTGCTGGTCGGTCTCCTGCTGGCGCTGCCGATCGGCCTGTTGTGCGTCCACTACGACTGGCTCTACCCGCCGGTGCTGTGGAGCTCGACGGTGCTGTACGCGATCCCGTCGATCGCCTTCTTCGTGGTGCTCATCGACTACACCGGGCTGACCCAGCTGACGGTGATGATCCCGCTGTGCCTCTACAGCCTGGTCGTCCTCGTGCCGGCGGTCGTCGACGGCATCCGCTCGGTTCCGCAGGAGACGAACGCCGCCGCGGCGGCGATGGGCATCGGCCCGGTACGTCGCTACTTCCAGGTCCAACTGCCCATCGCCGTACCCGCGATCATGGCCGGGCTGCGGGTGGCGATCGCCTCCAGCATCAGCCTGGTGAGCGTCGGCTCGCTGATCGGCAACCAAGGGGCGCTCGGCAATCTGCTGACCACCGCGATGCTCTACCACCGCCCTCAGCTCGCCGTGACCTCGGTGGTCACCACCGCCGTCCTCGCGATCCTGGTCGACGCCGTGCTCGTCCTGCTCCGGCGGGTGCTCACCCCCTGGGAGCCGCCGTCCCGCCGCAAGGCCCGGCGCCTCGCGGCCACGATCTCGGGCGCCGCCCGCACACCGGAGGGCGTCTCGTGAACGTACTCAACTTCATGCAGTCCTTCTTCAGCGACGGCTCTCACTGGCACGGCTACGACGGCATACCGCAGCGCGTGTGGGAGCACGTCCAGTACACCGTCGGGGCGCTCGCCGTCGCCGCGGCCATCGGCCTGCCCATCGGCCTGGTCACCGGGCACACCGGCCGCGGTGGCAACACGCTGGCGTTCGTGTCCTCGGGGGCCCGGGCGCTGCCGACCTTCGGGCTGCTGGTGCTGATGTTCGTCTGGCTGGGCCTCGGCATCGTGCCCGTGATGATCCCGCTCGTGGTGCTGGCGATCCCCCCGATCCTGATCACCACGTACGAGGCGATCCGCACCGTGGACCCCTCGCCCGTCGACGCCGCCCGCGGCATGGGTATGCCGGAGGCGAAGATCCTGTTCCAGGTCGAGGTGCCGGCGGCGCTGCCGCTGATCCTCAGCGGTCTGCGCTCGGCGGCGATCCAGATCGTCTCGACCGCGACGATCGCGGCCTATGTGGCCCTGGGCGGAGTCGGCCGGTACATCCTGGACGGCCTCTACCAGCGCAACTACGAGAAGGTGGCGGGCGGGGCCGCCCTCACGGCCATCCTCGCGCTGTTCGTCCTCGTGCTGTTCTGGGCCGTGGGCCGGGTGACGGTGTCCCCGGGCGTGCGCAGGCGCCGGGCGGCCTGACGGCCGTGCCGATGGGGGACGGGCGCGGGCCCGTCCCCGCTTCACCGCTGGGCGGTGGCCAGGGCGTGTTCGAGGACGACGAGGAGTGCGTCCCGTACGGAGCCGCGTTCCCGCGCGTCGAACACGGTGAGGGGCACGTGGTCGGCGACGTCGAGGGCCCACCGTACGTCGTCCAGATTGTGTTCGACCTTGCCGTCGAAGGCGTTGACGGCCACGGCGAAGGGGATGTCGCGGTGCTCGAAGTAGTCGACGGCCGCGTAGCAGTCGTCGAGCCGGCGGGTGTCGACGATGACGAGCCCGCCGAGCGCGCCCTCGACGAGGTCGTCCCACATGAACCCGAACCGCTCCTGGCCGGGCGTTCCGAACAGATAGAGCTTCAGCGTCGGATCGAGGGTGACGCAGCCGAAGTCCATGGCGACGGTCGTCGTCATCTTCTCCGGGGTGTGCGTGAGATCGTCGACTCCCGCCGCGACCGAGGTGATGGACGCCTCGGTGGTCAGCGGCTCGATCTCGGATATGGCGCCGACCGTGGTGGTCTTGCCCACGCCGAAGCCGCCGGCGATCACCATCTTCACCGGCAACGGCGGCCGGGGCCCCTCGGCGTCAGCCCTCACGGATCGCGCCCCGGGAGTCGGGGATAGCTCGGAGACCATCGATAACCCTTCGCAATACGGTGGCATCGCGGGCGGAATCGGCCTGCGGTGCGTACAAGGCCAGCTGACCGTCGGCGCGCAGATCGTCGGCGAGCACCCGGATCACATTCAAGTGCATCCGCAGTTTCGCCGCGATCTCCGCGAGCGACTGCGGCTGGCGGCAGACCGTGATGATGTCGCGGTGCTGATCGAAGACGAAGGCGTCCAGTGCGGCCAGCCCCAGATCGGTCGCGACCACCTGGGTCTCGATCGGGATCGGCGGTACGAGACTGTCGCCGCCGGCGATCCGTCCCGCGGTCAGCAGGAATGGCCGGACCACCGACGCGGGGGGCTCCACTCCCCACCCGGCGTCGTCGGTGGCTGATGGCTCGCCGGCCGTCATCACGTCCTCCCCCCTTCGCTTCGCGGGCCGTCACCGGTCATGTGACGTCCCGTCGGACGTCAACCGGTCGGCGCGATGCCCACGGTGTTCTTCAGCTCCATGACGAGCTGCGGGCTCAGGACGGCACCTGCGCGGTTGGCGAAGAGGGTCATCTCGTAGGCGATGTTGCCGAGCTTCGCCTCCTTCGAGGCGACCACGCCGAGTACCGCGCCCGCGCCGAGGGCCGACACCAGGACGTGTCCTTCCTCCAGGTCGATGATGACCTTGTTCAGCGCGCCGAGGCCGTAGTTGCCGGACGCCCCCATGGCAAGGCTGGTGATACCTGAGACGATCGCCGCGAGCCGCTCCGAGTCCGCCTGTCCGCGCAGTTGGGACACCGCGATGAGCAGTCCGTCGGAGGAGACACCGATCACGTCGACGACCCCGGCCGTCTCGGTGGCGAATCGATTGAGCAGCCAGTTGAAGTCGGCAGCGGCCGCCTTCACGTCCGTCACCTGTTCCACGGCTCCGGTCTCCGGCTCGCCTGTCCACATGGTCACTTGCTCATGCCTTCCGGGGATGAGGGTCTGCTGTTCTCTGTGCTGGATTCGGTCGGGGCGCCGGGCCGGCCGCCCGGTCGGGTCGCCCCGGTGGTCCGGCCCTCGGTCGTGCTCTCGCGCTGGGCTCGCCGGACGGCGGCCTCGAACTCGTCGATCTCGGATCGTGCCGCCTCCGCGTCGGTGGGCTGCCAGGCGGGGGGCCGCGGCTTGTTCGTGACGGTCCGTTCGGGCCGCCGGCTCGAGGCGGTCGTGGCCGACAGGGTCGCACCGCGCACCCGGCGCCGCAGCGGGCCGGCGTCGCCGGGCCCCGCGGGAGCCGCCGTGCCGGGGCCGCGGTCCGCGCCGCTGCTTGGCCGCGCACCGAACCCGTCGGCCGCACCCGGGGCCGTACCGCGCCCGGCCGCCTGCCGTGGCCCAACGCCCGTATTCGGCACGGAGGTTCCAGGGTTGCCGCCCTGCCTGGGCCGGGATCCGCCGGGTCCGCCCACCGGGTGGGCCATGGCGTCCTCGCCGACGGCCTCCCGCACGGGTTCCGTGCGGCGGGCATGGCCGGGGGATTCTCCGCCGCGGGAGTGTGCGGGGATCCTGCGGGGCAGGCCCGAGGGGCCGGGCGGCGACTCGACCCTCGCGGGGCGCGGCTCGCTCCCCGCGGAATGGCGGGCCGGCGGCAGGATGTGCGGGGCTCGTGCCGCGGCCTGTGCCGGGTCGGTGAGCAGGAGCTGGGAGGAGGGGACGGCGACGGTGGCGGTGACGCCACCGCCCGGGGTGCGGGACAGGACGACTTCGATGCCCCAGCGCCGGGACAGTCCGCCGACCACGAACAGGCCGAGGACCTCCGTCGGCGCCAGGTCGAGCCGTTCGCGGCGGATCAGGCGGGCGTTCTCCTCCGCCAGCCGTTCCGGGCTCATGCCGAGCCCGTGGTCGATGATCTCGACGAGGGCACCGGCGGATCCGTGCCGAGGGCGCAGGACCACCTCGACGCCGCTGGTCGCCGGGGAGAACATCACCGCGTTCTCCAGCAGTTCGGCGAGCATCAGCGTCAGATCGCCGACGATGTCGGGGGCGACGGTGACATCGCCCTCGGCGTGCGGAGTGACACGCTGGTAGCCCTCGATCTGGCCGAGCGCGGCGCGGACTATGTTGCTGAGCCGCATCGGTTCGGTGTTCAGGCCCGTCTCGCTGATCCCCGCGAGCAGCATCAGGCTGTCGGCGTTGCGCTGCAGACGTACGGCGATGTGGTCGATGCGGTAGAGCCGGTCCAGTACCTCGGGGTCGGTCTCGCCACGCTCCACCGAGTCGATCAGCGCGAGTTGACGTGCCGTCAGGTTGCTGACGCGGCGGCCGACGTTGCCGAACATCTCGGCGATGTTGCGGCGGCTGATGACCTGGCGCTCCAGCAGGGCGGTCGCGGTGACCTGAACCTGGTTGAAGGCTTCGGCGAGTTCACCGATCTCATCGCGCACCGGCACGGGCACGGCTTCGAGGCGCGGCGGACTCGCGTCGTCGGCGTCGTCGTCCGCGACCCGGGCCAGCTCCGTCCCGGCCGCGGTGGCCACGTGCTGGGCCGCCGTGGTGAGGCTGCGCACGGTCCGCACCACGGAGCGGCGCATCAGCACCGAGAACAGGAACCAGGCTCCGAAGGCGAGCAGGGTGCCGACGATCAGCCAAGCCACCTGCCACCAGGCGCTGTTCGACGCGTCCTGGGTGTCGGTGGCGATCTCGCCGATGAGCTCCTGGACGATCTTCAGCCGGTTCTGGGCCTGGCGCTCATAGGTGGGGTCGGCCTGCAGCGCGTCGTCGAGCGCGGCACGCAGCTGCGCCGAGTTCTCGGCGACCAGAGCGCTGGGGTCGACCTGGAGCGCGGCCCAGTGCTGGGTGATGACGCTCTGGTACGGGCTGTGTTCGATCTCGGCGAGATCGCTGCCCTGCTCCTGGGTGGCGAACCGGGTGAACCGCTCGGCCTGGTAGGTGTACTGGTCGTAGTCGCCGACCGCGCCGGTGAACTCGATGAGCGCGTTGGGGTCCCGGGTCCGGGCCGCGAAGACGCTGGTCTCGAAGGACGCGTGGGCGGTGTCGGCACGCAGCAGCGCGTCGAGCAGACTGCCCGCGGACGACGAGGACTCACTGCCCGACTGGCCGAGTCCGAGGCCGTTGATGAGGCCCTCGATCACCGATCCGTACGCGGGGTCGATGTTGTCGGCGGGTATGGGGCCTTGTTCTACGGTCTTGCGGAGGCTGTCCAGGCCCTCCAACTCCTTGAGCGCCTGGGCCTCGGCGTCGGGCAGCCGGTCCCCGTAGGTCGACCGGACGGCCTCGATCTGCGTGCCGACCCTCTGCTGCGCCTGGAGGTAAGCGGAGGTGTCGGGCGGGCTGTCACCGGAGCGGGCGGCCTCGTGGCGCAGGGAGACCAGGAGCGCCTGTCGGTGCTCGGTCTGCACGCCGTCGATGAGTTTGGTCACCTGCGCGCTGTCCCGCACGAGTTGGGCGGTGTCGGCGGCGGACCGGGCACGGTCGACCTGGCCGTAGACGACATAGGAGAGCATCGCGGAGACGACCGCGAGCGGCACGATCACCAGGACGTTGAGTTTGCGGCGGAAAGGCCAACGGTCGAGGAGAGACGGCGTCCGGCCTGTTCCGGGAGCCGTGGTCGGCGGCTCCGGGGCGACCTTTCTGTGCGCGGGCACCCAACCTCCTCGACTTTGTTCCCCGTGGAAGCCCATTGCCCGGGCTGTGTGGTTCAGCAATCGCGACAGCGCGCTCAGGCCGACAAGTGGAACAGGGCCCTCGACGCGGCCAACATTAGCGGCTGCCGCAAGAGTACGGCCATGATCAACCAAAAAGTGACATGTGGAGACGCCGGATTCGCGCACATATTGGCCGCGTTGCGCATACGGGGTGCAGCCGCGCGGCCCCCATCGGTGATCTATTCGTGTCTTGACGGTCCGTGACAGGGCTAGATTGGATCGGTCCGGACCGTCACCACCCGCGACTTCCGGCCACCACCGCCCCACCCGATGCCAAGTCTGGATGACCAACGTGACCATCACCAGAAGCACCAGAACGTCCGCAACATACGCTGTTTCCCTGCTCGTTGTGGCCACGGCCGCACTGACGGGCTGCGGTTCCTCCGACGACTCCGGCAAGAGCGACCCGTTGAAGGGGGACACCGCCAAGGGCGGTACGGTCGTTGTCGGTTCGAACAACTTCCCCGAGAGCATCCTGCTCGCCGACATTTACGGTGAGGCCCTCAAGTCCAAGGGCATCAAGGTCAGTTACAAGCTGAACATCGGCAGCCGCGAGACCACGTACGGTCTGATCAAGAACGGTACGATCACGGTCCTGCCCGAGTACAACGGGGCCCTGCTCGCCTACCTCGACGCCAAGGCCGCACCGACCACCGTCGAGGAGACCAGCAAGGCCATATCGGCCAAACTCGATGCGAAGCTCAGCCTTTTGAACCCGTCCAAGGCCGAGGACAAGGACGCGGTCGCCGTCAACGAGGCCACGGCCAAGAAGTACAGCCTGACGGACAAGTCGACGATCGCCGACCTCGCCGACGCGGCGAAGGACCTGGTCATCGGAGGTTCGCCCGAGTTCCAGACGCGGCAGCAGGGGCTGAAGGGCCTCAAGTCCGTATACGGCCTCGAATTCAAGTCCTTCAAGGCGCTGGACGCGGGTGGTCCGCTGACCGTCGCGGCTCTCAAGGGAAACAACATCCAGGCCGCGGATATTTTCACGACGGACCCGGGAATCAGCAAGAACAAGTTTGTGGTCCTGCAGGATCCCAAGAATCTCTTCGGTTTCGAGAACGTAACTCCGCTGACATACAAGAGCGGTCTCACGTCGGCCGGAGTTTCCGTACTCAATGGCGTCTCGGCGAAGCTCGACACGGAAACCCTGGTCAAGCTCAACAGCCAGGTGCAGGACGACAACAAGGACCCGCTGGACGTCGCCAAGGCGTGGCTGTCCACCGCCGGCCTGAACTGACGGGTGCCACTGCCCGACGGCCGGGGCGGGCGTCCGCTCCGGCCCGGTGCACCGACGAGTTCGCCGAACTCGCCGCAGGGTGCTGACCGGGCCGGACGCCGGGTCCATCCAGAACCCCCTGGTCGTCAGCTCCGCGCGGCCTGCGCGACGGTCTCCGGCTCCGCACGGGAGGAGTCGGAGGAAGCGCGGCGCATGCCGGAGTTGCGGCCGGTGCGCTGGACCGGGACGAGGAGTGCGGCCAGTGCCGCGGCGAGGCAGAGCAGCGCGAGCAGGCTGAAGCCATGGGTGTACCCGGACGCGTACGGCAGGCCCGAGGGCTGGAGGCGGCTGGTCACCAGGACGCTGGTCACCGCGGCGCCGATGGACCCGCCGATGGTACGGATGTTGGCGTTCATGCCGGTCGCGGCGCCGGTCTGTTCGGCCGGGACGCTGCCGACGATCAGGTTGGCCATCGAGGCGAAGGCCAGACCGATGCCGAGGCCGAACACGCCCGCCGCGAAGGCCACTTGCCACTGCTGGTCGTGCCAGAGGGCGAGGAAGCCGCAGGCGACCGCGCCGAGCGCGGACCCGGCGATGAGGAGCTTCTTGGCACCCAGCACGGGCTCCAGCCGGCCGCTCAGCACACCCGAGCAGAACATCGCGATCAGCATCGGCAGCATGAGCAGTCCGGCCGCGGTGACGCTTGCGCCGAAGCCGTAACCGGCTGAGCTCGGCGTCTGTACGAAGCCGGGCAGGAACGACCAGATCGCGTACATGCCCGCGCCGAACAGCAGCGCGGCGGCGTTCGTGGTCCACACGGCGGGCAGCCGCATGATGCGCAGATCGATCAGCGGGCTGCGGGAGCGCGCCTCGGCGAACAGCCACAGCGCGAACAGCAGCGCGGCGGCGACGAACAGACCGATCGACCTGCCCGATCCCCAACCCCAGTGGCTCGCCTGGCTGAGCGGCAGCAGCAGGGCCACCAGCCAGCCCGACAGCAGGACGGCGCCGAGCCAGTTGACGCTCCCCTCGGCCCGGCGGGGCGACTCGGGGACGTAGCGCAGGGCGATCAGTGTGGTGGCCGCCACGATGCCGACGGGGAGCCAGAACAGCCAGCGGTAGTCGAGCGCGGTCACGATGGGGCCGGCCGCCACGATGCCGACACCGCCTCCGGCGGCGATCACGGCGGACAGGTTACTGATGCTGCCGCCCACCTCCGACGGGGCGAACTCGTCCCGGATGATGCCGAAGGACAGCGGGAACAGGGCGCCGCCGATGCCCTGGACGACCCGGGCGACGATCAGTACGCCGATGGTCGGCGCGAGCGCGGCGAGCAGACAGCCGATGGTCACGATCACCAGGACGGCGACGAGGGTGCGTTTCTTGCCGATCAGGTCGCCGACCCGGCCGAGAATCGGGGTGAAGACCGAGGCGGACAGCAGATAGGCCGTCATCACCCAGGTCGCGGTGGACTGCGAGGTGTGCAGCGCGTGCTGAACGGTCGGCAGGGCCGGCGCGATCAGCGACTGCAGCATGGCGAACACGCCGGCACCGGTCGCGAGGACCGCGAAGGTGAGGCGGGTGGACGTGCGGGGCATGAAAAGCCTCTCCGAACAGGCGAACAGGTTGCGGCCGAGCTCGTTCGTGCGGTCGTACGGGCCGGGCGCGCTGCGGGGCAGCACAAGGCACGGCGACGGCCGCGGGGAGCGGTCGCGAAAGGGCGTGGGTGAACGGGCGGTGCGGCCGGCGCAGGGCCCGCGACGAGATCGATGCGTCCGATACGGCGGTGCTGTCGCGTCGGTGAGGCGTGCGGCCGCACGCCTCCCGGCGAACGCACCCCGCACTGGTAAAGTGGAGGTACTCCTCCACTGTAGCGGAGGCACACCTCCGCTTCAACCCTCGTCCCGCCATGGGAGGCAGCAGTGACGGCTCAGCCGTTCCCCATCAGCGAGATCGTCGCGTCCCAGCGGCCGCACCGAAAAGACGCCGCCCGCAACTACGACGCACTGCTGGCGGCCGCGCGCGAGGCGTTCGCGGAGAACGGCGCGGAGGCCTCCCTGGAGGACATCGCCCGTCGCGCGGGCGTCGGCATCGGCACGCTCTACCGGAACTTCCCGACCCGCCGCCACCTGTTCGAGAGCGTCTACGCGAGCGAGGTGAACGACCTGTGCCGGGTGGCACACGAGGTCGCCGAGCTGGAGCCGTGGGAGTCGCTGAGCTCATGGCTGCGCCGGTTCGTGGACTACACCGTGACCAAGAGGGCCATCCGCGAGGCACTCAACGACGAGTCGGAGATCTTCCTGGCCTGCCGGGACTCGATGTACCAGGCGGGCGGCCCGCTCTTCGAACGCGCCCAGAAGGCCGGCGAGGCGCGCGAGGACATGGACTTCGACGACCTGCTGCGCATGGTCGCGGGCATCACCGCGACGAACTTCCTCGACGACGCCCAGCGCGACCGCGTCCTGACCGTCGCCCTGGACGGGGTCCATACCGCCCGCTGACGAGCGGCCACCGCTACCGGCACACCCCGTGGTAACTTCTGTATACAAGCGGTATGCGATCTCTGGGGGTAGCGGTGGCGTCCGGTCGGGAGAAGGCGTATGCGTACCTCAAGGACACGGTACTGACGGACCCGGCGATGCAGGGAGAGTTCCTCTCCGAGCAGGACATCGCCGACCGGATCGGAGTGTCACGCACCCCGATCCGGGAGGCCCTCCTGCTGCTCGCTGCCGAGGATCTCGTCGAGCTGGTGCCCAAGCGCGGTGCCCGGGTGGCACCGCTGTCGGGCCGGCAGATCTCCGAGTTGATGCAGCTGCGCGGGATCGTCGAGCGATACGCGGCCGAGCACGTCATCGCGGCCGGCCGGACCCCGGTGCGGGAACTCGGCGAACTGCTGGACCGGCAGAGCACGCTGAGCGGCCCCGACCAGGCCAAGGAGTTCATCGCCGTCGACCATCTCTTCCACGCCACCCTCGTCTCGGCGGTGGGCAACACCCTGCTCGACCGGCACTACGACGGGCTGCGCAGCCGCCAGGTCCGTGCCGGAGTCGTGGCGCTCTTCAACCAGCACGGCCGCCAGGCCGCGGTGCTGGACGAGCACCGGGAGATCCTCGACGCGCTGGCGGCCGGTGACGCGTCGGCCGCGCGCGCCGCGATCGACAGTCATCTGGACTCGACCCTGAAGATCCTGCTCGCCGGCTAGGCGGGTACGGGTGGGGAGGGACCGGGGTCCGGTCCCTCCCCACCCGGCCGTACGGCTGTCAGGCCCGACCCGACTGTCCGGCTGTCAGGCCCGCTGGTCCGCGGGATAGGTGAACACGAGCATGGTGACGCCCTCGGCCGTCGTCCACGGACCGTGCGGCATCCCCGGCGGGCGGCACGCGTACGAGCCCTGCGGGAAGGTCTCGTCGAGCGTCAGGTCGTGCAGGTCGCCTTGGAGGATGTAGACCTCCTCCCAGAAGTCGTGCCGGGTCACCCCCTGTGCGGAAGTGTCGGTGCCCGGCTCCCAGCGGACGAGCGTGGTGCTGTGAGCGCCGGACGCGTCCTCGGCGAGTACGCGTTGCGCGACCCCTGGTACGGCACCGGCGGGCGCCGTCCATGGCCCGGTGGGCCGGTGGAATTCGAGCTCCGGTTTGCTCATGAGGCCCGTCCCAGGCGGCGGTTGGCCAGCACGGACGTCTTCTCCCGGACCGCCGCGACCTCGTCGACGCTCAAGTCGGCGAGCAGCAGGCCCGGTTCCGCGCCCAGGCAGTCGCGTACGGTTCCGTCGGGACCGGCCACCATGCTGTACCCGATGCCCGTCGGGGCCGACGCGTCGGCGACCACTCCCCCGGCCGCCGGGTCGGCCTGGTCGACCGCCGCGACCCACACGGTCGCGTCCAGGGCGCGGGCCCGCACCAGCAGCTCCCACTGCTCGCGCTTGCCGGGCCCGGCACCCCAGGAGGCGGCGAGCACCGTCGCCACGGCGCCTTCGTCGGCATGCGCCCGGAAGAGCTCGGGGAAGCGGACGTCGTAGCAGGTGGCGAGACCGATACGGACGCCGTCGACGTCGATCGTGACGATCCGCGAGCCCGCGGCGACGGTGTCGGACTCGGCGTAGCCGAAGGCGTCGTACAGATGGATCTTGTCGTACGCGGCCTCGACTCCCGGGCCGGTGGCGAGCAGTGTGTTGGCGACCCGTCCCTCGGGGGCAGGGGTGAACATGCCCGCCACCACGACGATGCCCGCCGCGACAGCGAGCGCGCGCACCTCGTTCGCCCAGGGGCCGTCGAGCGGCTCCGCGACCGGCGCCAACGGGGTGCCGAAGCAGGCCATCGACGCCTCGGGGAACACGACGACGCGGGCTCCGGCCTCGGCGGCGCGCCGGGCGCCGTCCTCGATGAGTTCGAGATTCTTCTCGGGGTCGGGTCCGCTGGTGAACTGGCTCAGGGCGATACGCACGGGCGGCCTTTCTGTGTCGATGGGAGTCGGTGGGAGTGGGTCGCGTGGGTGGGAGTCGGTGGTACCCGGGTGGGATCAGGAAACCTCGGCCGCGGACTCGGTCACGTACGCCACGCGCTGCACCTCTTCGTCCTCGACGTCGTCAGCGTCGCGGCCCAGGCACAGTCCGGCGATGGTGACCGCTGCCGCGACGGCGATGTACAGCGCCAGGGGAACCCAGCTGTCGTAGGAGCTGAGCAGGGCGGTGAACAGCAACGGTGCGACCGCGCCGCCGATGAGGCCGGCGAGCGTATAGGCCAGCGAGGAGCCGGTGTAGCGCAGCCGGGGTGAGAACTGCTCGGCGACGAAGGCCGCCTGTGGCCCGTACATGAAGGAGTGGATGGCCAGGCCGCCGACCACGCCGCACATGAGCAGGATCCAGCTGCGGCCGTCGACCACGAGGAAGAACAGGAACGGCCACAGGCCCGCCGCCACGGCGGAACAGCCGTACAGCAGACGTCGGTTCACTCGGTCGGACACGGCGCCGGCGAGCGGGATGAGGAAGACCTGCAGCGACGATCCGACGAGTACGGCCGTCAGCGCGGAGCCGCGCGCCATGCCCAACTCGTCGGTGGCGTACGTGAGCACGAAGACGGTGAACATCGCGTAGAGCACGTCCGGGCCGACCCGGCACAGGATGGCCGCGAGCAGGGCGCGCGGCTGGGTGGTGAACACTTCGCGGATCGGCGCCTCGGGCCGGCTGTGCTCGGCCTCCATGGCCTTGAACACCGGCGTCTCCTCCAGCTTCGCCCGGATCCACAGGCCGAAGCCGACCAGGACGCCGGACATCAGGAACGCCACTCGCCAGCCCCAGGACAGGAACTGGTCTTCCGTCAACAGGGCGCCGAGCGCGGCCAGTACGCCGTTGGCCAGCAGGTTGCCCGCGGGCGGTCCGACCTGGGCCGCGGAGGCGTAGAAGCCGCGGCGACGCGGGTCGCCGAATTCGCTGGACAGCAGGACGGCGCCGCCCCACTCGCCGCCCACCCCGACGCCCTGCGCGAAGCGCAGCACGACCAGGGCGATGGGCGCCGCCACACCGACCGTGCCGTACGCGGGCAGCAGACCGATCAGGAAGGTGGCCGCTCCGATAAGGACCAGCGTGGCGATGAGGACCTTCTTGCGGCCGATCACATCGCCGAGCCGGCCGAAGACGAAGCCGCCGAGCGGACGCGAGACATAGCCGACGGCGTAGGTGGAGAAAGCCAGGAGGGTGCCGGTGAGGGGGTCCCCCGAGGGGAAGAAGAGGTCGCCGAAGACCAGCGCCGCGGCGGCGGAGTAGACCGCGAAGTCGTACCACTCCAGAGCGGTGCCGGTGAGGCTGGCGAAGAAGGCGCGGCGGATACCGGAGCGGCCGGCGGGCGGCGCCTCGGTGGCCTGCTGGGCGTGCTGCATGCTGCCTGTTCCTTGCGTCGGGGGACATCGACCTTGTGTCGGGGAGCATCGGCCTCGTGTCGAGGAGCATCGACCTATCGGCATACTTCTTGTATACAGGTCGTATGCGCAACCCCAGCGCAGGAAGTTAACCGCTTCGAAACCGGCCTCCGAGACAGACCCGAGGCCGATTTCCGAGACCGCCCCTCCACTCGAGACCGACCCCTTCAGGAGTTCCCGTGGCCGTGCTGACCTTCGAGCTGCCCGACGGTTCCACCCGTGATGTCGACGTCCGCCAGGTGCTCAACGCCGGATACGCCGGGCGCAGCCAGGACGATGTCGCCGCGCACGTCGCCGAGCTGGCCGAGCTCGGCGTGCCCGCGCCGTCCGTGACCCCGGCGCTCTACCCCGTCTCCCCCTATCTCGCCCAGCAGACCGACCGCGTCGCCGCCCAGCACGGGCGCACCTCCGGCGAGGCCGAGTGGGCCCTGGTCGTCGCCGCGGACGGGGAACTGCTGCTCACGGCCGCCTGCGACCACACCGACCGGGACCTCGAAGTACACGGCGTCGCGTGGAGCAAGAACGCCGGCCCGGACGTACTCGCCCGCCGCGCCTGGCGCCTGGACGACGTCGCGGCACGCGTCGACGACCTCACCCTGCGGGCCTGGGTCACCCACGGCGGCACGGAGACCGAGATCCAGCGCGGCACGCTCGCCGAGCTGCTCACCCCGGGCTACTGGGCCGATGTACTGCGCTCGCGGGGCGACTTGACCCCCGGCACCGTCCTCATCTCGGGGACCATCCCGATGACCGAGAACGTGGACCAGTTCGCCGAGGCGTGGCGGGTGGAGTTGGGCGATCCGGTCACCGGGGACACGATCGGCCTGGCCTACGACGTGGTGCCGATGCCCGAGCCGATCGGCTGAGGAACGGGGCATTCTTTCTGCCGACTGTATTCCGTATACTGACGCCACTCGCATGGCTCCAATTCGGAGGAAACATGGCAGAGCTCGACCCCGAGGTGGTGCTGGGAATGGCTGCCCAGGCACCCGACGGCATAGTGATCATCGACGGCGAAGGACTGATCCGCTACTGGAACCGGGGTGCGGAGCGCATCTTCGGCTTCTCGGCGGCCGACGTGGCCGGTCGCAGTCTGGACGTCATCATTCCCGAGAAGCACAGGAAGCGTCATTGGGACGGCTTTCGGACCGCCATGGACCGAGGAGCCACCAAGTACGGGGATGCCGACCTCCTGACGGTTCCCGCGCTGGCGGCGGACGGCAGCACCCTGTCCATCGAGTTCAGCGTGGTACTGCTCGCCGCTCCCGACGGCGGCGCCCACGTCGGAGCGGTCATCCGAGACGTCACCGCGCGACGAGCGCGGGAGCGGGAGATGATGCGCCGGCGGGCCGAGACCACCGGGGACCGTACGACGGTCTGAGCCGCGCTGAGCAGGAAAGGAGCTCGCGGCCTCCGGAGCCGTGTGCGCAGGTTCGAATCCTGCCGAGGGCACCGTGTATGAGATGCCCAAAGACCCCGTCACCGGCGGAAACGCTGCGGTCGGGGTCTTCGCGTATGTGCAGGCGGATGCCGCCGGGAGCAGCCGTTTGCCAATGATCACGTTGTAGTAGCGTCTTGATCTTGCAGGCCTTCGAGGAAGCACCCCCGTCGGCCCCGGCCCTCCCTGCACGCGCCGATCAGACGCGCACAGCCAAGCCGAGGCAAGCGGTGTCAAGCATCAGGTGAAGCCACAACGTCAAGCATCAACCGAGACAAGACAGACATCTCCCGGGACCGGACAGTGCACATTGCGGGCAGCTTCAAAGCCGCGCGCTCGACTGGTGCGGTCTCGTGCTCGGCCTCGGGGATCTCCGACCCCGGACTTGGCCTGATCCGCATTGGCGTCGGTGATCGGCGCGCGTTCCACGCGGACTTCCTCATGGCGCACGGGGGCGGTCTACTGCTGCTCTTCGGTGATCACGTACTGGCGTAGCCGGGGCCGCCCTGTTTCACGGCGCTCGGTGCCGAGGTGCATCTGCTCAGCCGAGTGCGTCATTGCCTCATCGTCTGGGGCGCTCTTGGAGCCGGCAGAGAGTGTGTCGACGTTCTCTTCGCCGCTGCGGGCGATGCCCGAGGCCGTGGTGTCGTCATAGTCGCTCTGCGTGCCGGTGGTGTCGACGTTCTCCTGGCCGCTGCGGGCGATGCCCGAGGCCGTGGTGTCGTCATAGTCGAGCGCGGTGCCGTCAGTGGTGGTGTCGGTGGAGGGCCGGGGGCTGGTGTGGGCCCAACCGCCGCCGGGCAGGTTGGCCTGTTGCCAGGCTTCGTCCCAGGCGATGCCGTAGTGCTCGTACAAGCGGTGTTCCTCGTCCTCAGAGAGGTGGGCGCCGGCGTCGACGTCGACGTTGGGGGCGTCTTTGACCGTGTCCTTGGCGTAGGGGACCTCGAGGTGGTCCTCGACCATGGTGGCTTCACGGATGGGGACGAAGGACTCACTGGTGCCGAACAGGCCGGTCTTGACGCTGACCCATTCCGGCTGGCCAGTGACCTCGTCGAGGAAGACATGCTTGACGTCGCCGATCTTGTTCCCCTCGGCGTCGTGGACGGGATGGTCCAGCACGGCTGGAATCTGCTCTTGGGTGATCATCTCGGCACTCCTGCTTCCCATGTGTTGATCGTTCGCGTAAGCGCAGAACTGCAGGAAACACCCTTTTGTCTAATTATCACCCTGCTGGGGTGGGTGAGTCATCGTGAGCCAGGGCCGGATTGGAAGTGCTGGTCGAGTGGGTCACCATGCTCATCGTCACCCGTGAGGGTGACCGCCGCTGCAAGCTCCCGCCGCACCAGCGTGCCCTGGTCGGCCTGGTGTACCTGCGCAGGCATGACACCCTCGCCCAGCTCGCTGGCGGCTTCGGCATCTCCGTCGGAACCGCCCACGCCTACGCGGCAGCCGTCGTCGACCTGCTCACCGGCCGCGCGCCGGGCCTGTTGCGCGCCCTGCGCGAAGCCGACCCGGACTACGTCCTGATCGACGGCACCCCCGGGTCGGCGACAGCCGGGCCGACTACTCCCACAAGCACCGCCGGCACGGGGTGAACGTGCAGGTAGTGACCGATCCAGCCGGGCGACTGCTGTGGATCTCGTCGGCGCCGCCCGGCCGTGCCCACGACCTGACCGCGGCCCGCACCCACCGGATCATTCGGATCTGCGAACGCCAGGGCGTCTCACACCAACCCAGGCAACGATCAACCGCGCGCTCTCGGCGGCGCGGGCGCCTGTGGAGCGGGGTGTGGCTCGCCTGAAGTCCTGGCGCATCCTCCGCAAAGCCCGGTGCAGCCCGAATCGAATGTCGTCAATCGCCGCGGCTGTCCTCACCCTCGAGCGGCAACGCTGAAAGGACTCACTGAGTGACAACGCCGACGAACGGCGGCGGACGAGCATGGACGCCAAACGGACCGCCAACGCAGGTGAGGAACACACCGCCTAGGGCAGAGCCCCCGCCCAAGTTGCTTCGGGACGAAGAGGTCTTGACGGCAGGTTCTGACGGCAACGTCGGCAGGCCGCATCGACCTTGAGCGCCTCCCGGAGCATTGATCGTGCTCTACCGCGGGCTCGGCACCCAGGCGGAAGATTCGGATGATCGAACTCCTAAAGCGGGTGTCGCAGGTTCGAATCCTGCCGGGGGCACAGAAGAAAGGGCCAGCTCAGGAGGGTTTCCCTCCCGAGGCTGACCCCTTCGCTGTTTCAGGCGCCGTGCCACATGCGTGCCGCTCCAAGCCCTGATCGACGCGGTCACTACGGGACACGGCCTTGATCTCTACCGTCGGGTTTGACGAACTGCTGGTAATGCCACCGCGCCAAGCCGGCGGATAAGGCCTCAGTGGCAACGGAGGGTGAGCTAACGCCGCATACAGTTGATCGGATACGAAAGGATCACCAGGATGGATGAGATCGCCTAAGTTATTCCAATTAGTATGAAACGGACGGATGTGGATCGTTGCAGGTCCACATCCGATCACATGCGGCCCAGCGGGTGCCCAAGCGGTGAGCGGAGGCGACAGTCGGCAGTGGTGAATACCAGAGGCGGCGATGCGGACAACACCGGCCCGTCCATGCCCCACGTCCCCCATCCGCTACACCAGCCGCAGGGCCTGCGGACCATACAGACCGAACGGCCCTTGGAGCGACACCGCATGCGGATGCGGCTGCTCGACGCCGTGGACGAGGACCGGCGCGATGTCGAAGGGCTGCTGACCGCGCTCCAGCAGGCGGTAGCCGAAGTGCACGGCCTGGGCGGCATGGTGCACCTCCCGGGCGGCGGCATGAGCGGCATCCTCTACCTGGTCGCCGACAGTGGCCTGCCGGAGTCGATGACCCGGCCCTGGCTGATCATCCCGGCACGGGGCACGGCACCGCCCAGCAGGGCCGCCCGCAACGACACCATCACCTGGCAGCCCGACCTGGCCCCGCCCGACCCGGTGCCAGGCCGGGACCCGGCCGCCCTGTGGCCTTCCCGACTCCCTGCCGGCATCGGTCACCTGGCCATCCCCATTCCGGGCGGTGGCCGGCGACGCGGCGCGCTCTCCGTCCTCTTCGCCCCGGGCGCCGAGCCCGGCGCGGCGGAGCGCACGTTTCTGAACGAGGTGGCGGCCTGGATGTCCGGGAGGCTCAAGTCGTCCGGGATCCTCAATCCGTCCCCCACCCTGCTGCACGCCTTGGAGAACGGGCCAGAACCGCGGGAGGCCGCCCCCCTGTGGGACGTGGAAGGGATGCCCTCCATCACGTACACCTGGGACCTGCGCACCGGCGAGTTGACCTCCGACCGGCCCGTCGAGCAGGTGCTGACCGGCATCGATCCGGAGGTGATGAGCGGCGGCATCGAGGCGTGGGCGGCGCTGATCCACCCGGACGACCTGCCAGGGGCGGTAGCCGGCTTCGACACGGGCATCCAGCTGCGCGGCGGCTTCCAGAACGAGTACCGGATCCGGCGCCAGGACGGCACATACCTCTGGATCGAGGCTCGTGCCCGGACGATCACGGACGAAGAGGGGACGTCGGTGAAGGTGATCGGCACCCTCCGGGACAGCAGCGAAACGCACGCCGCCGCCGAGTCGGTGGGGCGGGCGCTGCGACACATGAGCGACGGCTTCGTCTCCCTGGACACGGACTGGCGCATCGGATTTCTCAATCAGGCCGCCGAGCGGCTCTTCGGCGCCGCGGGAGACGTGGCCGGAGCCCTGCTCTGGGACATTCCCGCGGTAGGTGCCGTGCCGGGGCTGGAGCAACGGTGCCGGGCCACGGCGGCCGAGGGCCAGCCAGCCGGATTCGACGTACCGGGGCCGGACGGGACGTCCTGGTACCACCTGCGGCTGGTGCCGGTGCCGGAAGGCCTCACGCTCTACATCACCGACACCACCGAGCGGCATCTGCGCGAGGCCGAGCGGGCCGCCGCGGAGCGGGCGGCCGCGGAGCGGGCGGCCCTGGTGCAGCGGATCACGCGGGAGCTGGCCGAGGCTGTCACGGCCCAGGATGTGATGGCGGCGGTGGCCGACGGCGTGATGACACCCGTCGGGGCCACCGGACTCATCATGCTCGGCGTGGTCGGCGACCGGCTGACCGTGGTCGGCTCCCGAGGATATTCGGAGCGCTTCACCCGACTGCTGGACGGGCAGTGGACAGTGAGGGACACCACGAGCCCGGTGGGGGACGCCCTGCGCACCCGCACCCCCCTCTGCATCTCCTCCCCGGAGGAGTTCCTGAAGCGTTACCCGGGGACGGAGACCCTGATCCGGGAGGGCGGCAAGCAGGCGTGGGCCTTTCTGCCGCTGGCGGTATCGGGGCGCGGGATCGGCGCGGCGGTGATCGGCTTCGGCCGACCGCGGGTGCTGGACGATGACGAACGAACGCTGCTGACCGCGCTCAGCGGACTGATCGCGCAGGCCCTGGAGCGGGCCGGGCTCTACGACGAGGCGACGACCCGGGCCCGTACGCTCCAGCGCAGCCTGCTGCCGCAGGCATTGCCCAAGCTGCCCGAGGTGACGGCGGCGGCGCGCTACCAGTCGGCCAAGCAGGGAGCCGACGTCGGCGGCGACTGGTACGACGTGATCCCGCTCTCCTCGGCCCGGGTGGCGCTTGTGATCGGCGACGTCATGGGCCACGGCATGGCCGAGGCCGCCACCATGGGCAGGCTCCGCACGGCCGTCCGTACCCTCTCGGAGCTGGAGCTGCCGCCCGACGAAATCCTCGGCCACCTCAACGACATCGTCGGCGAGCTGGGCACCGATGCCTTCGTAACCTGCCTGTACGGCATCTACGACCCGGTGACCCGGCGTCTGTCGTACGCCAGCGCCGGTCATCCACCCCCGGCGGTGACCCACCCCGACGGCACCGTCACCTTCCTGTCCATGACCCCGGACCCGCCACTGGGGGTGGCCGCTCCGCCCTTCGAAACCCTCGAGACCCTACTGCCCGCCGACAGCCTGCTCGCCCTCTACAGCGACGGCCTGGTCGAGAGCAAGGACAGGGATATCACCACCGGCATGAGACGCCTCGCCGAGCTCCTCTTTCAGTCCGTGAACGCCATGCCGACCTCACCGGCGGACTCGTCCGACCTGGACGCCCTCTGCGCCACCCTCACCTCCGCTCTCCTCCCCGCCCACGGCGCGCTGATAGACGACGCCGCCCTGCTGCTGGCCCGCACCCACCCGCTGGACGCGGAGAACGTCGCCGAGTGGCCGTTGCCGGAGGACCCGGTGGCGGCGGGCCAGGCCCGGGAGCTGGTCCGCGCCCAGCTCACCGACTGGGACCTGGCCGATGAGGACCTGACCATGACCACCGAACTCTTGGTCAGCGAGCTGGTCGGGAACGTCATCCGGCACGCCTGCGGCCCCATCCGGCTGCGCATGCTCCGCAGCCGCGCACTGATCTGCGAGGTCTCCGACGCCAGCCTGACCACGCCGCACATCCGCCACACCTCCGCCACCGACGAGGGCGGCCGCGGCCTCCAGCTCATTTCCGCACTCTGCCAGCGCTGGGGCACCCGCCATACCCGCACCGGCAAGTCCATCTGGACCGAACAGCCCCTCCCCACCGCCTCAGTTTGATCTTTAAGCTCGCACGTCACCGTTCGCCCAGGTAACCGCCTGAACTGGCCGCGAATGATCGCAGATTCCCAAGCTGGGAGCTCCGAGGGACGGCGCTCTGGCACTCCCGTCACGAGACGGCCGTGGCGTCCGGCCGACGACACAAGCCGGTGGCGTGGCTAAGGCCGGTGGGGGTACAGCGAGACATACGCGCGCCTGGTCGGACGGCGCACCCGCCATCGTGGCTGACTGTCGTCGGGTGAAGGTCGTGCCACAACCGTGCCAGATACACGTGCCACAACCGTGCCAGAAACAGGGGTCAGCCACGGTCAACGAGGGCGTCCTACAGTCGCGTTGCCGTCCACCTCACCAGGTATCGAAGCCCCAGGTCAGCGGACGGAGTCTCAAACCTCTCTCCTAAAGTGGTGCTCAGCAGGCCGTGGACCATCCATGGACTCGACCTGTCTGATCTGTCACGGGCCGGTGCCTGACCTGCTGCGTCGTCCGGGTATCAAGGGCCCATCGCAGCCGCGGTCGCTTCCGGCGTTCAGCGGAGGGCTCCTCCCCCGCTGACACCCCCTCACATGCCGGTGCCCCGCGTACGAGGACCGTACGCGGGGCACCGTGTTGTTCCGGGTCAGGCGACGACCTGGCCCTCGTGCAGCTTGCGGATGTCGTCCGCGTCGTAGCCGAGGTCGGCGAGCACCTCGTCGGTGTGCTCGCCGAGCAGCGGCGCACCCTTGATGTCGGGCTTGAAGCCGGAGAACTTGATCGGGCTGCCCACCGTCAGGTAAGTGCCGCGCTCCTTCTGCTCGACCTCGACGATCGTGCCGCTCCTGCGCATGTCGGGGTCCTCGGCGAGTTCCTTCATGCTGAGCACGGGGGCGCAGGGCACCTCCCACTCGCGCAGGATGTCGACCGCCTCGTACTTGGTCTTGTCGGCCAGCCACTTCTCGATCTCGCCGAAGATGTCCATGATGTGCGGCTGGCGGGCCCGGGCGGTCGTGTACTCCGGGTCGTCG
This sequence comes from Streptomyces sp. R41, assembly GCF_041053055.1. NCBI lineage: Bacteria > Bacillati > Actinomycetota > Actinomycetes > Kitasatosporales > Streptomycetaceae > Streptomyces > Streptomyces sp. R41. Next base: position 8,757,770 of record NZ_CP163443.1, on the reverse strand, counting down.
ACCCACTCGGGGTGGCCGATGGCCTCAGCGGTGCGCTTCCAGTTCTGCTCCTGGACCGTGAAGTAGATGTAGGCGTTGGGGTCGGTCTCCCAGCCCTTGCACTTCAGGATCCAGCCCGGCTGACCGCCGCCGCCGGCGTTGCCGCCGCGGGGCACCGCGTCACCGAACTCGCTGTGCGGGTACTGGGGGTACTCCTCCAGGTAGCCGACCTTCTCCAGGCGCTGCTGGTCACGGAGCTTGACCCGGGTCAGGTTGAGCACGGCGTCCTGCATGGACACCGATACCTTCTGGCCCAGACCGGTCGCGTTGCGCTGGATGATCGCGGTCAGCAGGCCGATCAACAGGTGCATACCGGTGTTGCTGTCGCCGAGGGCCGAGCCGCTGATGGTCGGCGGGCCGTCCCAGAAACCCGTGGTGGACGCGGCGCCACCGGCCGCCTGCGCGACGTTCTCGTAGACCTTGAGGTCGGACCACGACGAGTCGTCGTTGAAGCCCTTGACCGAGCCGAAGATCAGGCGCGGGTTCAGCTCGTGGATGTAGTCCCAGCCGAGACCCATACGGTCCATGGCGCCCGGCGCGAAGTTCTCGACCAGGATGTCCGACTCGCGGATCAGCTTCTCCATGACCTCCTTGCCCTCGGGGGTCTTGGTGTTGATGGCCAGCGAGCGCTTGTTGCTGTTCAGCATGGTGAAGTACAGGGCATCGAGGTCGGGGATGTCCCGCAGCTGATTGCGGGTCACGTCGCCGCCCTGGGGGCGCTCGACCTTGATGACGTCGGCTCCGAACCAGGCGAGCATCTGGGTACAGGCGGGACCGGCCTGGACCCCGGTGAAGTCGATCACCTTGATTCCGGCGAGCGGCTTTTCACTCATGGTGGCTTCCTTCTCGTGAATGATCTCGGTGCGAGGGTGGGCTGTGCGGGAGCTGGAGTTCGGGGTGGAGACGGTCACTTCCGAGGAGGTCACTTCTTGGCCGGCGTGATGTTGCCGACCGTGATGCCCTTCGGGTTGAGGTGCGAGATGTGGCCGCTCTCGGTGCCGGCCGAGGGGTCGATCACGCAGTCGATGAGCGCCGGTCCGCCCGAGGCCAGTGCCTCGGTGAGAGCGGCGGTGACCTCGGCGGGCGTGGTCGCGCGGTAGCCCTTGCCGCCGAACGCCTCGATCATCAGGTCGTGGCGGGCGGAGAGCATGAGGGTCGTCGGCGACGGGGCGTCGTCGAGCGGGTTGACGTCGTCGCCGCGGTAGACACCGCCGTTGTTCATGATGATCGTGACGACGGGCAGCTTGTAGCGGCAGATCGTCTCCAGCTCCATGCCGCTGAACCCGAAGGCGCTGTCGCCCTCCACGGCGACGACCGGGGCACCGCTCTCGACGGCGGCGGCGATCGCGTAACCCATGCCGATGCCCATGACGCCCCACGTGCCGCTGTCGAGGCGGTGGCGCGGTACGTGCATGTCGATGACGTTGCGCGCGATGTCCAGCGCGTTGGCGCCCTCGTTGACGATGTACGTCTCCGGGCGCTCGCGCACGATGTCACGCACCGCCTTCAGGGCGCCCATGAACTGCATCGGGTGCGGGTCGGCTTCTAGGCGCTTCGCCATCTTCGCGACGTTCTGCGCCGAGCGCGCCGCCAGCTCGTCCTTCCAGGCCGCGGGAGCCGCGATCTGGCCCGGCTTGGTCCGCTCGGCGAGGGCGTCGAGCACCGACTCGATGTCTCCGACGAGCGGGGCGGCGATGGGCTGGTTGCTGTCCATCTCCTTGGGCTCGATGTCCACCTGGATGAACTTGGCGTCGGGGTTCCACTGCGGTGCTTCGCCGTGGTTCAGCAGCCAGTTGAGGCGGGCGCCGACGAGCATGACGACGTCGGCCTTCTTCAGCGCCAGCGAGCGGGCGGTGGCCGCCGACTGCGGGTGGTCGTCGGGCAGCAGGCCTTTCGCCATCGACATCGGTACGTACGGGATGCCCGTGGACTCGATGAACTCACGGATCTTGGCGTCGGCCTGCGCGTACGCGGCGCCCTTGCCGAGCACCACCAGCGGCCGCTCGGCGCCTGCCAGGAGCTCGATCGCGCGGTCCACCGCCTCCGGCGCGGGCAGTTGGCGGGGCGAGGGATCGACGAGACGGCTCAGCGTCCTGGCGCCCGCCTCCGCGTCCATGATGGAGCCGAGCACCGCGGCGGGGATGTCGAGGTAGACCCCGCCGGGGCGCCCGGAGATCGCGGTGCGCAGCGCGCGGGCGATGCCCCGGCCGATGTCCTCCACCCGGCTCACCCGGTACGCGGCCTTCACGAACGGCTGCGCGGCGGCGAGCTGGTCCATCTCCTCGTAGTCACCCTGTTTGAGGTCGACGAGGTGGCGCTCGCTGGAGCCGGAGATCTGGACCATCGGGAAGCAGTTCGTGGTCGCGTTCGCCAGCGCGACAAGCCCGTTGAGGAAGCCCGGTGCGGACACCGTCAGGGCCACGCCCGGCTTCTTCGTGAGGTAGCCGGCGGCCGCGGCCGCGTGTCCGGCGTTGCTCTCGTGACGGAAGCCGATGTAGCGGATGCCCTGTGCCTGTGCGAGGCGGGCCAGGTCGGTGATCGGGATGCCGACCACCCCGTAGATGGTGTCGACGTCGTTCATCTTGAGCGCGTCGACGACCAGGTGGTACCCGTCGGTGAGCTCGGTCGGAACGTCGGCTGCTGCCGCGGTCTCCATTGTCGAGGGGGCGGTCATGGTCCGAGGTCCTCCTTGGGCAGGTCCTGCCTGTGCGGCTACTGCTCTCACCTTCGTAAGCGCGCCTGCCCGCGTCCAAGACCCATCGACGACCAACTGATAAACAGCATCTATCGATGGCTGGTGGAGGGGTGCGATGTCGCCTCGCAGCTCCCTTGATAGACGCCTGCTATCGGCCGTTCACCAGTGGGTATTGGACGCGCTCCGCACGCCGCCGCAGGCTCGCAGAGGACTGCTTCATCAGGCTGGGCGCGAGGAGGTGGAGTCATGGCCGTTCCGGCGGCGGCGTCCGTGCGCGACGCGGACCGGTACCGGCCCCCGGCGGTCACGGGTCTCGTCGATCTTCTCGATCGGCACGTTCGCGAGCGCCCGCATGCCAGGGCGCTTGTCGTCACCGGCGACCGGGTGCACCTGTCGTACCGCGCCCTCGCCGCGCTGGCCGACGACGTGGCCGCCCGGCTCGGCGGCACGGGGCTGCACCGCGGGGACGCGGTGGGTCTCGTCTGCGCGAACAACGCCGAGTTCGTGGTCGCGCTGCTGGGTGCGGCACGGGCCGGTCTGGTGGTCGCTCCGATCGACCCGGCGCTGCCCGAGTCGCAGCTGTCCGCGCGGCTCGAGGCGCTGGGTGCGCAGGCGGTGCTCCTCGGTCCCTCCGCGGCCGGCGCCCCGCCGGTCGCACGGCTCCCCCTCCCGACCTGGCCGCTGCGCGTGGACGCCTCCCGGGCGGGAACGGCGGCAGCGGTGCTCGACACCGGCGCGGGTGTGGTGCGCCAGGTTCGGGGCGCGGCAGCCGAGTTGTCCAGCCACGACGCCCTCGTCCTGTTCACCGCGGGAACCACCGACCGGGCCAAGATGGTCCCGCTGACGCACGCCAACGTGGCTGCCTCGGTGCGGAACATCTGCGCCACCTACGAGTTGGGGCCCGGTGACGCGACGGTCGCGGTGATGCCGTTCTTCCACGGCCACGGGCTGTTCGCGGCACTTCTGGCGTCGCTGGCGAGCGGCGGGTGCGTCCTGCTGCCCGAGCGGGGCCGGTTCTCGGCGCGCACGTTCTGGAACGACATGCGGGCCGCGTCCGCGACGTGGTTCACCGCGGTCCCGACCATCTACGAGATCCTGCTGGACCGCTCGGAGATCGAGTACCCGGGTCCGCAGGTCCCGCCCCTGAAGTTCGTACGCAGCTGCAGTGCGCCCCTCAACACGGCCACGCAGCGGGCTCTTGAGCGCACGCTCGGCGCACCGCTGCTGTCCGCGTACGGGATGACGGAGTCCACGCACCAGGCGACCAGCGAGCCGCTGTCGCAGCGGGGTCCGCTGAAGCACGGTTCGGTCGGCCGGCCGACCGGGGTGGACCTCCGCGTCGTCGACCAGGACGGGTCTCCATGTCCGGTCGGCACGGAGGGTGAGGTGTGGGTGCACGGTCCCACCGTCGCCCGCGGCTACCTCGGCAACCCGGCCGAGACGGCGCGCAGTTTCGCCGACCGCTGGTTCCGCACCGGTGACCTGGGCTCACTGGACAAGGACGGCTACCTGTCCCTGACCGGACGCATCAAGAACCTGATCAGCCGGGGCGGCGAGAAGATCTCGCCCGAGCACGTCGAAGACATCCTCGCCGGCTGTCCCGGAGTCGCCGAGGCGGCCGTGTTCGCCGTGCCCGACGCGACGTACGGGCAACGGGTCGGCGCCGCCGTCGTCGTACGCGAGGGCGAGGGGCTCGGGTCCGAGCAGATCCTCCAGTACTGCCGTGACCGGCTGGCCGCGTACGAGGTGCCCGACCGGCTGGAGGTCGTCGCCGCGCTGCCGCACACCGCCAAGGGAGCGCTCGACCGACGGGCGGTGGAGGCCCGGTACGCCCAGTGACCTGGAGGGTCCCGCTCACCTCACGCGGTGCTCGGTCGGCAGGGGTTCTTCGAAGAAGTCGTCCAGCGACAGGCCCGTTGCCGCGTTCACGAACGCCCGGGCGGCGATCGAACCGGGAGTTGCCGCGTGGATCGCCACCGAGACCTGGGCCCTGGCGTCCGGGTCGACCAGGCGCACGGCTCTGGTCCTGCCGATGACCGGCATCGCCCGCAGCCACGAGTGCGGCACGATGCTGGCCCACTCGCCGCCGCCCACATGCGCGTAGAGGGAGGCGATCGAGTCCGTCTCCACCTGCGGGGTCACCACGACGCCCTTGTCCGCGAACACGCTGTCGATGAGCTCGCGGATCCGGTGGTCGGGTGTCAGCAGCGCGAGCGGCAGCTGGGCCGCCTCCGTCCACGTCATGGTGTTGGTCTGGGTCATCAGCTGGTCGCCCGAGACCAGCAGCATGTACCGCTCCTCGTACAGCGGCATCACCTGCAGGTTCTCCCGGTCGCCCGGCGCGAAGTGGGCGATCGCGGCGTCCAGTTCGAACTCGCGCAGCTGGCGCAGGAGCTCCTTCGTCGACAGCCGGGAGCGGACCTGCACCTTGGCCAGGGGGTGCGCCGAGCAGAACGCGGCGACGGGCAGCGCCAGGGTCGTCGACGCGGTGGGTTCCGTGCCCAGCCGCAGCGTCCCGGTGATGCCGGACTGTACGGCGGCCACCTCGGCCTTGAACGCGTCCTGCTCGGCGAGGATGCGCTTGGCCCACACGACGAGCCGTTCGCCCTCCGGAGTGAGGCCCTGGTAGTTGTGGCCACGGTTGATCAGCGTGACGTTCAATTCACGCTCCAGCTTGGCGATCGCCGCCGAGAGCGCGGGCTGCGAGACATAGCAGGCTTCTGCCGCCCGGGCGAAGTGCCTTTCCCTGGCCACCGCCACGAAGTACTCGAGCTGGCGGAACAGCATGACGACTCCTCTCTGCCTGGCGCCGCGCCAGCGCTTGGAGCCGACTGGATGCCATGTGACCAGCCAAGCTTACCGAGCGTGGCATGCCGCGCCCTCCGTTCCTGCCCCCGCAGCCGGTACGGCAGCCGCGGCGAGCACGCGGGGGTCGCCCCGTCCTCGCCGGGCTCCCGCCCGGGCACCGCCGGCACCTGTCAGGCAGGCACTGGATTCTGCGTTGTGCCGGCGTTCTCCGCACCCGCCGTACTGCGTCGCGACAGCAGGTCGGTGGCGGCGTGCACCGCACGCAGGGTGGGTGCGTCGGCGCCGGAGATGTCGGCCATCTCCACCACCGCGGTCACGATGGCGTCGAGTTCCAGCGGCTTGCCCGCCTCGAGGTCCTGGAGCATCGACGTCTTGTGGTGGCCGACCCCCTCCGCACCGCGCAGCCGCTTCTCGATCGAGATGTCCGGGGTGCTGCCGACTCTGGCCGCGATCTCGAGGGTCTCCTCCATGAGCTGGGTGACCAGCCGCCGGGTGAGCGGATGTTGGCAGATCTCGACCATCGTCGCCCGGGTCAGCGCGCTGATCGGGTTGAACGCGACGTTGCCCATCAGCTTGATCCAGATGTCGTCGCGCAGGTTCGGCTCCACCGGGCACTTCAGCCCGCCCGCGACCATGGCCTCACTCAAGGCCGTACAGCGGTCGGAAACTTCGCCCGCGGGCTCGCCGATGGAGAAGCGGGTGCCCTCCAGGTGCCGGATGACACCGGGGGCCTCGATGACCGTGGCGGGGTAGACCACGCAGCCCACCGCCCGTTCCGGCGGCAGGACCTTGCTGGTGGCGCCGGCTGGGTCGACCGCCTCGATCCGGCGCCCCTCGTAGGGACCGGCCAGCTTGTGGAAGTACCACCACGGGATGCCGTTCTGCCCGGCCACCACCGCGGTCCGGTCGCCGAGCAGCGGGGCGACCAGCGAACCGCTGGACGGGTAGGCGTGTGCCTTGAGCCCCAGGAACACGTAGTCCACGACCCCGACCTCGGCCGGGTCGTCCGTGGCGTGGGGCCGCGCCACGAAGTCACCGCGCGGGCTGTTCACCCGGACCCCATGAGCACGGATCGCCCGCAGGTGCTCACCTCGGGCGATGAGGTGGACGTCAGCGCCACCACGGTGCAGTGCCGCTCCGACATAGGCGCCGATCGCACCGGCTCCGAGGACTGCAATTCTCACGGCGGCTCCTCTCGAAGGGAAGTGATGAATACTGTATGCAGTATCCTTCTTGGATGTACAGTCTCGTGGCACCCGACTCGCAGACCCCTTGGAGAGCCATGAGGGACACCACATGAACCTGGACACCGCAGCAGCAGAAGCCGGCCCCACGGCACTGATCGGGGTGCCGCTGGAGACGGCGGCGGGCGAACGCCGCGTAGCACTGGTCCCCAACGTCGTCGAACGGCTGCGAGCCGCCGGTCTTGCCGTCGTGGTCGAGGCCGGGGCGGGAGCCGGGGCACTGATTCCCGACGAGCAGTACGAGCAGGCCGGGGCCTCCATCGGTGATCCGTGGGACGCCGACGTCGTGGTCAAGGTGAACCCGCCGACGGCTCGGGAGATCGACGCGCTGGGCTCCGGTTCCACGCTGATCAGCTTCCTGGCGCCGCTGACCCAGCCGGAGACCACGGCGAAACTGCGCAGCTCCGGTATCACCGGCTTCGCCATGGAAGCCGTACCGCGGATCTCCCGCGCGCAGTCGATGGATGCCCTGTCCTCGCAGGCCAACGTCGCCGGATACAAGGCGGTGTTGCTGGCCGCCGAGCGGTCCACCCGCTTCTTCCCGATGCTCACCACGGCCGCCGGCACCGTGAAGCCCGCCACCGTCCTGGTGCTCGGCGTGGGCGTGGCCGGGCTGCAGGCGCTCGCCACCGCGAAGCGTCTCGGCGCCCGCACCACCGGCTTCGACGTCAGGCCCGAAGTCGCCGAGCAGGTGCGGTCGCTCGGCGCGAAGTGGCTGGACCTGGGCATCCAGGCCTCCGGTGAGGGCGGTTACGCCCGCGCGCTGACCGAGGAGGAACAGGCCGAGCAGCAGCGCCGGTTGACCGAGGCGATCTCCGGCTTCGACGTGGTGATCACCACCGCGCTGGTGCCCGGGCGCCCGGCACCGAAGCTGGTCACGGCCGAGGCGGTGCAGCGGATGCGGCCCGGCAGCGTGGTGGTGGACCTCGCCGGGGAGATGGGCGGCAACTGCGCACTCACCGAGCCGGGCGAGACCGTCGTACGCCACGACGTCACCGTCGCGGCACCGCTCAACCTGCCCGCGACGATGCCCGAGCACGCCAGCGAGCTGTACGCCCGCAATGTGCAGTCCCTGCTGGACCTGATGGTGGTCGACGGCAAGATCGCCCCCGATTTCTCCGACGAGATACTCGCCGGTTCCTGCGTCACCCGTGACAAGGAGGCCTGATGTTCCTGGCCAATATCGCCATTCTGGTGCTGGCCGGCTTCGTCGGCTTCGCCGTGATCTCCAAGGTGCCCAACACCCTGCATACGCCGCTGATGTCGGGCACCAACGCCATCCACGGCATTGTGCTGCTGGGCGGTCTGATCCTGGTGGGTCAGGCCGCGTCCGGCTTCCTCAACCAGCTTCTGCTGGTGATCGCGATCGCGTTCGGCACGATCAACGTGGTCGGCGGCTTCCTGGTGACGGACCGGATGCTCGGCATGTTCAAGAACAAGCCGAGCCCTGCAGCAAAGGGTGCCGGCGACCATGAGTGATCTGATCGACGTTCTCTACATCATCGCGTTCACGCTCTTCATCTACGGCCTGATGGGCCTGACCGGACCGCGAACGGCGGTGCGCGGCAACCTCATCGCCGCGGCCGGCATGGCGATCGCGGTCGTCGCCACGCTGCTCACGCCCGGTACGAGCAACTGGTCGCTGATCGCGCTGGGCATCGGCCTGGGCACGGTCCTGGGCGTGCCGAGCGCGCAACGCGTCAAGATGACCGCGATGCCGCAGATGGTGGCCCTGTTCAACGGCGTCGGCGGCGGCACGGTGGCACTGGTCGCCTGGGTGGAGTTCAGGGACACCCACGCCTACGCCTCCGAGGCCGCGTACGTGGCCATCGCCTCGCTCTTCGGGGCGGTCGTCGGCTCGGTCTCCTTCTGGGGCTCCCTGATCGCCTTCGGCAAGTTGCAGGAGATTCTCCCCGGCCGGCCGATCAGCCTCGGCCGCGGTCAACAGCCGCTCAACATCGTGCTGTTCCTCGCCTCCGTCGCCTGCGCGACGGCCATCGGTACGGGAGCGGACTCGGAACTGCTGATCATCGGCGTGCTGCTGTTCGCCGCGGTGCTGGGTGTGATGGTGGTCCTGCCGATCGGCGGTGCGGACATGCCGGTGGTGATCTCGCTGCTCAACGCGTTCACCGGACTGTCCGCCGCGGCCGCGGGCCTGGCCCTCGACAACATCGCGATGATCGTCGCCGGCATGATCGTCGGCGCGTCCGGATCGATCCTGACCAACCTGATGGCCAAGGCCATGAACCGCTCGATCCCCTCGATCATCGCCGGCGGTTTCGGCGGCGGCGCGGCGGCCGGCGGTCCCGGCACCGGTCCGGTGGACCAGACGGTGCGCCGGACGAGCGCGGCGGACGCGGCGATCCAGATGGCGTACGCGAGCCAGGTGGTCATCGTTCCGGGATACGGCATGGCGGTCGCGCAGGCCCAGCACGCGGTACGGGAGATGGCCAAGCACCTGGAGGAACGCGGCATCGAGGTCAAGCACGCCATCCATCCCGTCGCGGGGCGGATGCCGGGCCATATGAACGTGCTGCTCGCCGAGGCCGACGTACCGTACGAGCAGCTCAAGGAAATGGACGACATCAACGGCGAGTTCAGCCGTACGGAAGTGGCGCTCGTGATCGGTGCGAACGACGTCACCAATCCGGCCGCCCGCTCGAACCCGGGATCGCCGATCTACGGGATGCCCATCCTGAACGTGGACGAGGCGCACTCGATCATCGTCCTCAAGCGCTCGATGAGCCCCGGCTTCGCCGGCATCGACAACGAGCTGTACTACGACCCGAAGACCACGATGCTCTTCGGCGACGCGAAGACCTCCGTCGCGGAGATCACCGAGGAACTCAAGGCCCTGTAATCGCTCATCACGTGGTGGGGGGGAAGCGTCACCTTCCCCCCACCACAACGCCGTTGTGCCCAGAAAACAAAGGGAAAGGTGTAACCCGTGCTGATCGACACCCACGGTCGGACCGCCACCGATCTACGGGTTTCGCTGACCGACCGGTGCAATCTGCGGTGTACGTACTGCATGCCCGAAGAAGGTCTGCAGTGGCTGGCCAAGCCCGATCTGCTCACGGACGACGAGATCGTCCGTCTCATCGACATAGCCGTCACCTGCCTCGGCATCACCGAGGTCCGCTTCACCGGCGGCGAGCCCCTGCTGCGCCCCGGACTCGTGGGCATCGTCGAGCGGGTCGCCGCCCTTCAGCCGCGCCCCCAGATTTCCCTGACGACCAACGGCATCGGTCTCGAGCGCACCGCAACTGCCCTGAAAGCGGCGGGCCTCGACCGGGTCAACGTCTCCCTCGACACCCTGCGCCCCGACGTCTTCAAAACCCTCACCCGACGCAACCGGCACCACGACGTCGTCGACGGCCTGACCGCGGCCCGCGAGGCGGGCCTCACCCCGGTCAAGGTCAACTCCGTACTCATGCGCGGCATCAACGATGAGGAGGCCCCCGACCTGCTGGCCTGGGCCGTCGCGCACGACTACGAGCTGCGCTTCATCGAGCAGATGCCGCTGGACGCCCAACACGGCTGGCGGCGAAGCGACTTGGTAACTGCCGTCGAGATCTTCGAGAAGCTCTCCGCCCGCTTCACCCTCACCCCCGAGGTCCCCTCCGTACGCGGCTCCGCGCCCGCCGAACGCTGGCTGGTCGACGGCGGACCGGCCCGGGTCGGGGTGATCGCCTCGGTCACCCGGCCGTTCTGCCGCGCCTGCGACCGCACCCGCCTCACCGCCGACGGGCAGGTGCGCAACTGTCTGTTCGCGCGCGAGGAGTCCGACCTGCGCACGGCGGTACGTTCCGGTGCGTCCGATCAGCACATCGCCGAGCTGTGGCGCGCCGCGATGTGGGGCAAGAAGGCCGGCTCCGGGCTCGACGACCCGGCGTTCCTGCAGCCCGAGCGCCCGATGTCCGCCATCGGCGGCTGACGATCCGGCCCCGAGTAGGCACGCCCTCAAAGGAGTTGGGCGAGGTGTAGGCGCTGCGGGAGTGCGCGTTGGACGGGCACAGGAATTGGGCGAGGCCGGTCGGAGCAGGGAGCGCATCCCACCGACCGGCCTCGCCCCGTGTCGCGGACGACCCGGCGCGGAACTGCCGCTGAACCGAGCCTGGATCCGTTCGCCCGCGCACGATTTATGAGGGCACAGATTCCCTTTTATGAGGGCGCAGATCCCCTTGAGGTCGGCCCGCTCAACCCGTCGCGTCGGCGCGGGTCCGTGCGGGGATCCTGCTGACCTCCTGGTCGAGGCCGCGTTCCCCGCGCCTGCGCCCGGGCTGCCGTAGGAACATCGTGATCGCCGCCGAGAGGAAGGCGATGCCTCCGGCCAGGGTGTAGCCGCCGGTGTAGCCCCAGGCGCTGATCACGGAGGCGGCCAGACCGCCGCCGCCGACACCGCCGACCAGTTTGGCGCTGTAGACCAGGCCGTAGTTCTGCGCGTTGTTGTTCTCGCCGAAGTAGTCGGGTACGAGCGCGGCGAACAGCGGGTAGAAGGCGCCGCCGCCGAATCCGTTCAGGAAGGCGAAGAACAGGAAGAGGGGTTCGTTGTGCGCCTTGCCCGACCACAGGACGCCGAACTGCGCAACGCCAGCCACCAGCAGCACCAGCGTCAGCGTCTGCCGGCGGCCCAGGGTGTCGGAGAGCCAGCCCACGGCCGCCCGGCCGACGCCGTTGACCACGGCGAGCACACCCGCCGAGGACGCGGCCACCAGCGGCCCGAAGCCCAGGCTCTTGGCGAACGGCACCTGGAAGTTGATGCCGAAGAGGGACACCCCGCCGATGCACACCAGCGCGAACCACATCAGCGGCAGCTGACCGGTCCGGATCGCCTCCATCGGGGTGAACTGGCGTGCCGCGGGCGGGTTCTTGGCCAGCCGCCTGGCGACCCGCGCGGCATCCTCGCTCGCGCCACGGTTCAGCGGGTCCACGTCCTGCGGCCACCAGCTCTTCGGCGGGTCCTTGAAGAACATGCCGCAGACGGCCACGGTGACCACCATGAACAGCGCGATCAGGTCGAGCACGAGCTTGAAGTTCCCGGGGTGGAACCAGTAGCTGAAGACGAAGATGAACGGCAGGGTTCCGTAGGCGAAGCCGCCGTTGACGAAGCCCGTGCGGGCGCCCTTGTTGTCCGGATACCACTTGCCGACCATGTTGATGCAGGTCGCGTACACCAGTCCCGCACCCGTGCCGCCCAGCACCGAGTAGCCGATGATCACGACGGCGGGGCTCCCGAAGTGGGCGAGGGACACCATGCCCAGGCCGGAGAGGAGCGCACCGGTCAGCATGGCGGTCTTGGCCGAAACGACTCCCTTCTCCCTCAGCCGGCCGGCGGGAAAGGCCACCCCGGCCTGGAAGACCGCCCAGATACTGGCGATCCAGAACGCCTCCGTGAGCGTCCACCCGTGGACGTTCTCCAGCGTCGACTCCGCGGAGCTGTAGCCGTACTCAAAGACACTGACACCCATCATCGCGAACCACGGGAGCCAGACCATCCAGGCCCGGGGCCTGCCCAGGATGGAGCGGTCGCTCTCGCCGATCCGGTACACGCGGCCGTTCACGTCGGTGACTTCCCGATAAGCGGGGGGAGTCACCTCAGGTATTGCTGACATTGTGTGTCTTCCCTTGCGTGAAAAGAGTGTGGCGTGCGCTCCCTGTGCCTTTCTCTTCATGCGGTGGGGGGTGGTCCGGGGCGGCATCCCGGACCGTGACCGAAGCTCCCATGGTGAGATTGCATACGGTATGGAGAGACGAAAGTAGATGTCCAGAGTGTTTCGGGAAGATTGACTAGGCCATTACCAGCCAGGGTTATGGCCCGATCGCGGCCCGTAGCTGTCCGGTCGCGCGCAAGCGAAAAACGCCTCCCGTGCCGGGACGACAGAGGCTCTGAAAAGTCTCGTCGTCCCAGCTCAGAAGGCGTTTTGGGTTCTCCGCTCGTGAACCTGCCCCGGCCCCGAGCCCGGGGCCGGACACGGGGCCGGCGAAACCCAGGGGTCAGCGCAGCAGCTTCACCGCCGCGACCACCAAGGGGTCGAGACCATCCGCTCCGGCGTCGACGAACTCGTACAGGCGATTGCGCATGCGTGGGTCCCAGAACCTGCCGATGTGGCCCGCGACCGCCTCGGCGGCCTGTTCCCCCGGCAGGTGTCCGAGGTTCGCGGCGATGTCGTTGGCCATCCGTCGTTCCGGTGGCACGGCGGCTGCCATCTCAGTCCACCACCGTGACCAGGTCGTCCGCCGCCGGCTCCGCGTCCGCCTGTTGGAGCGGGTGCGCGAGCCCGACCTGTACGGCGGTCACCTTGTACTCCGGGCAGTTGGTCGCCCAGTCGGAGTTCTCCGTGGTCACCACGTTGGCGCCGGTCACGGGGTGGTGGAACGTGGTGTACACGACCCCGGTCGGCATCCGGTCGGAGATCTCCGCGCGCAGCGTCGTCTGTCCGACGCGGCTGGCCAGAGTGACCAGGTCACCGTCGGTGATGCCGCGCACTTCGGCGTCGTGAGGGTGCAGCTCCAGGACGTCCTCGGGATGCCACGCGACATTGCCCGTACGACGGGTCTGCGCGCCGACGTTGTACTGGCTGAGGATCCGCCCCGTGGTCAGGACCAGCGGGAAGCGCCGGGTGCTGCGCTCGTTCGTCGGCACGAAGGCGGTGACCACGAACTTGCCCTTGCCCCGGACGAACTCGTCCACGTGCATGACCGGCGTTCCCTCCGGAGCCGACTCGTTGCACGGCCACTGGACGCTGCCGAGCTTGTCCAGCACCTCGAAGGACACACCCGTGAAGGTGGGGGTGACCGAGGCGATCTCGTCCATGATCTGGCTCGGGTGGTCGTACGACATCGGATAGCCCATGGCGGTGGCGATCTCGCTCACGATCTGCCACTCATGCTTGCCGGTCTTCGGCTTCATCACCGCGCGCACCCGGTTGATCCGGCGCTCGGCGTTGGTGAAGGTGCCGTCCTTCTCCAGGAAGGAAGCGCCGGGCAGGAAGACGTGCGCGAACTTGGCCGTCTCGTTGAGGAACAAGTCCTGCACGACCACCAGTTCCATGGCTTCGAGCGCGGCGGTGACGTGCTTGAGGTTGGGGTCGGACTGGGCGATGTCCTCGCCGTGCACGAACAGTCCGCGGAAGGTTCCGTCGATCGCCGCGTCGAACATGTTCGGGATACGCAGTCCGGGCTCGGCGAGGATGGTGCCGCCCCAGAGATTCTCGAACACGTTGCGCACGGCGTCGTCGGAGACGTGCCGGTAGCCGGGGAGTTCGTGCGGGAACGAGCCCATGTCGCACGAGCCCTGCACGTTGTTCTGACCGCGCAGCGGGTTCACGCCGACGCCGTCCCGGCCGATGTTGCCGCACGCCATCGCCAGGTTGGCCATACCCATCACCATGGTCGAGCCCTGGCTGTGCTCGGTGACGCCGAGGCCGTAGTAGATGGCGCCGTTGGGTGCCTCGGCGTACAGCCGGGCGGCGGCCCGCAGCTCCTCGGCCGGCACCCCGGTGATCGCTTCGGCGACCTCGGGGCTGTTCTCCGGGCGGGCGATGAACTCCGCCCACTCGTCGAACCCTTCGCACCGCTGGTCCACGAAGGACCGGTCGACCAGACCCTCGGTGACCACCACGTGCGCCATGGCGTTGACCACGGCGACGTTGGTGCTCGGCCTGAGCTGGAGGTGGTGCTGGGCCTCGATGTGCGGCGAGCGCACGAGATCGATGCGGCGCGGGTCGACCACGATGAGCTTCGCGCCCTCGCGCAGCCGGCGCTTCATCCGGGAGGCGAACACCGGGTGTCCGTCCGTGGGGTTGGCCCCAATCACCATGATCACGTCGGCCTCGGCCACCGACCGGAAGTCCTGGGTGCCGGCCGACTCGCCGAAGGTCTGCTTGAGCCCGTATCCCGTCGGGGAGTGGCACACGCGGGCGCAGGTGTCGACGTTGTTGTTGCCGAACGCCGCGCGCACCATCTTCTGGACGACGTAGACCTCTTCGTTCGTGCACCGCGACGAGGTGATGCCGCCGATCGCACTCGATCCGTAGCGGTCCTGGATCTCGCGCATCCGCCGGGCGACCGTGCCGATCGCCTCGTCCCACTCGACCTCGCGCCATGGATCGGTGATCTTCTCGCGGACCATCGGCTTCAGTACGCGGTCGGGGTGCGTGGCGTAGCCGAAGGCGAACCGGCCCTTCACGCAGGAGTGGCCCTCGTTGGCTCCGCCGTCCTTGTACGGCACCATCCGGACCAGTTCGTCGCCACGCAGCTCGGCCTTGAAGGAGCAGCCGACACCGCAGTACGCGCAGGTCGTGACCA
This sequence comes from Streptomyces sp. R41, assembly GCF_041053055.1. Taxonomy (NCBI): domain Bacteria; kingdom Bacillati; phylum Actinomycetota; class Actinomycetes; order Kitasatosporales; family Streptomycetaceae; genus Streptomyces; species Streptomyces sp. R41. The sequence continues at coordinate 8,742,674 of NZ_CP163443.1, read as the reverse complement.
CCGACCGGGTCGGCATGCCGAGTTCGACGACCGACTTCTCCTGCAGCGTCGAGGTCGGGCAGGCCTGCACGCAGGCCCCGCAGGAGACGCACTCGGAGTCCATGAAGGTCTCGCCGGCGCCCGCCGAGACCTTGGACTCGAAGCCGCGCCCCTCGATGGTCAGCGCGAACGTGCCCTGCACCTCGCCGCAGGCCCGCACGCAGCGGGAGCAGGCGATGCACTTGGACGGGTCGAAGTCGAAGTACGGGTTGGACGTGTCCTTCTCGGCGTCGAGATGGTTCTCGCCCTCGTAGCCGTACCGGACCTGCCGCAGCCCGACCACGCCGGCCATGTCCTGCAGTTCGCAGTCACCGTTGGCCGGGCAGGTGAGGCAGTCCAGCGGATGGTCGGAGATGTAGAGCTCCATGACGCCCTGGCGGAGCTTTTCCACCTTGGGCGTCTGGGTGCTCACCTTCATGCCGTCGGCACACGGTGTGGTGCAGGACGCCGGGGTGCCGCGCCGTCCGTCGATCTCCACCACGCACAGCCGACACGAGCCGAACGCCTCAAGGCTGTCGGTGGCGCACAGTTTGGGTATGTCGACGCCGGCCTGTGCGGCGGCGCGCATCACCGACGTGCCCTCCGGGACGGTCACCGGCAGGCCGTCCACCTCCACCGACACCGTCGCCGGGCCGGGCCTTTCCGGGGTTCCGAAGTCGGGCTCCTTGAGGAGTGTCATGCCGTGCCCTCCGTCCTCACGCCAGTCGCTTGTACGGGCTGGATCTCCAGGAGTCGACGGCCGCCGAGGAAGTCGTCGGGGAAGTGAGCGAGGGCGCTGCGTACGGGCATCGGTGTCAGCCCGCCCATCGCGCACAGCGAGCCATCGGTCATCAGGTCGCACAGATCCTCGAGCAGCGCCAGGTTCTCGTCCCGGTGCGTGCCGGCCACGATCTTGTCGATCACCTCGACGCCGCGCACCGAACCGACCCGGCAGGGAGTGCACTTGCCGCAGGACTCCTCGGCGCAGAACTCCATCGCGAAGCGAGCCTGGGCGGCCATGTCGACGGTGTCGTCGAACACCACGATGCCGCCGTGGCCGACCATGGCGCCGGCCGCGGCGAAGGCCTCGTAGTCCATCGGCAGGTCGAACATCGACGTCGGCAGATAGGCGCCGAGCGGACCGCCGACCTGCACCGTGCGCACGGGGCGTCCGGAGAAGGTCCCGCCTCCGTAGTCCTCGACCAGTTCGCGCAGGGTGACGCCGAACGCTGTCTCCACGATGCCGCCGTGCGCGATGTTGCCGCCGAGCTGGAAGACCTGAGTGCCGCGCGACCGCTCGACGCCGAGTTCCTGGTACGCCTTCGCGCCGTCGGCGAGGACGACGGGCACGGTCGCCAGCGTGAGGACGTTGTTCACCACGGTCGGTTTGCCGAACAGGCCCTCGATCGCCGGAATCGGCGGCTTGGCGCGCACCATGCCGCGCTTGCCCTCCAGGCTCTCCAGCATGGAGGTCTCCTCGCCGCAGATGTACGCGCCGGCGCCGACGCGGACATGCAGGTCGAAGTCGAGCGCGGAGCCGAGGATGCCCTTGCCGAGCCAGCCGTGCTCACGCGCGATCTCGATCGCCGCGCGCATCGTGGCCACCGCGTCGGGGTACTCCGAGCGGATGTAGAGATAGCCCTCGCTCGCCCCGACCGCGTGCGCGGCGATCGTCATGCCCTCGATGAGCAGGAACGGGTCGCCCTCCATGACCATGCGGTCGGCGAAGGTCCCGCTGTCGCCCTCGTCGGCGTTGCAGCAGACGAACTTCAGCTCGTCGGCGCAGTCGAGCACGGTCTTCCACTTGATGCCGGCCGGGAAGCCGGCTCCGCCGCGACCGCGCAGTCCGGATGCGGTGACCTCCGTGACCACGTCCGCGGGTGCGCGCTGCAGGGCGGCGCGCAGCCCCACCAGCCCGCCGTGCTCCAGATAGTCCCGCGTCGACAGGGGGTCGGTCACCCCGACTCTGGCGAAGGTGACGCGCGTCTGGCGTGCCAGCCAGGGCAGTTCGTCGACGAGGCCGAGCCGCAGCGGATGGTCCGCCCCGTCGAGCATGCCGGCGGCCAGGAGTCCCTCCACGTCCGAGGGTGCCACCGGCCCGTAGCCGACGCGGCCCCGTGGGGTCACGACCTCGACCATCGGCTCCAGCCACAGCATGCCGCGCGATCCGTTGCGCACCACGTCGATGGCGAAGTCCCCACGTGTGGCCGCGCGTTGCAGTGCGTTCGCGACCTCGTCCGCGCCGACGGACCTGGCCGCCGAGTCGCGGGGGACGTAGACCGTCGCCGCGGAGTGCGAAGAGTTGTTCATGATGAGACCGTCCCGTTGAGGAGCGAGCCCAGTTGGGCCGGGCCCACTCGTCCGTACAGCCGACCGTTCGCCTCCACGGACGGCCCGAGTGCGCAGTTGCCGAGGCAGAAGACCTGCTCGACGGTCACCGAACCGTCCGCCGTCGTCTCCCCGAGGGTCAGTCCGGCCTCGCGGGCGTAGCCCACCAGGCCCTCGGCCCCGAGGGCCTGGCATGCCTCGGCACGGCAGATGCGCACCGTGGTGCGTCCCGCGGGCTCGCGGCGGAAGTCGTGGTAGAAGGTCACCACTCCGTGGACGTCCGCCCGGGAGAGGTTGAGTTCGTCGGCGAGCACCGGGATCGCCTCTTGCGGTACGTGGCCCAACTCGGCCTGAACGGCGTGCAGTACGGGGAGCAGCGCACCGCGCCGGCCCCGGTGACCGGCCACCACCCTCCGGACCACGTCCTCGACCGTCACGTCACTCCCGCTGGTCGTCATGATCGCTCCGCCTTCCGTCACGCGGGTCCCCGGCGAGGGTTGCAGGAGACTTGGACACTACCCCATACAGGCTTCTGTATACAGAACTCGATCGCAAAGAAGGTTCCTCGATCCCGGGTGTGCGCGCACCGAGGAACGTGGCCTGCTCCGGCACGTGCCTGCACTCGAAGAACCGGGGTGGGCGCGCCGGAGGCCGGCGCGCCCACGGGGACCCCTGCCGACCAGGGCCTCACGACCGGCAGCCCACACCATCTTGCATACCAAAACCTGTATGCTGACGCTGCCGTCGGCAACCCTCTCGGCGGCCACCACTTGGCAGAGCCGTCGGCCCTCGCGGACCCGGTGGCAGAACGGGGCAACCATGCGCGAGGCACTCACGGCCGCCGCGGCCCGGCGCGTCACCCGCCCGGCACCACTGCGCCAGGCCGTGTACGACGCCCTGACCGAGCTGATCGTCAGCGGCTCCCTCAAGCCCGGCCAGCACCTGGTCGAGGCCGAGCTCGCCGAACACCTCGGCGTCAGCCGTCAGCCGGTGCGCGAAGCGCTGCAGCGGCTGCAGACCGCCGGCTGGGTGGACCTGCGCCCCGCCCAGGGCGCCTTCGTCCACTCCCCCACCGAAGAAGAGGCCGCCCAGCTCCTCGGCGTCCGCTCGGTACTGGAGACCTATTCGGCCCAGCTCGCCGCCCAGCACGCGAAGCCCGAGGACATCGAACGCCTCTGGGAGTTGCAGAAGGACGGCGTCGACGCTCTCGCCGAGGGCGACGTCGAACGCCTGGTCGCGGCCAACACCGCTCTGCACGCCTTCGTCACCTCCGTGGCCGACAACGCCGTACTGGCCGAACTGATCTCGCAGGTGGGCCAGAAGGTCCGCTGGTACTACACGCCCATCGCCAAACCCCGCGGCAAGGAAGCCTGGAACGAGCACAGCCAGCTCATCAAGGCCATCGCCAAGGGCGACGCGGACCGCGCGGGCGAGGTCATGCGCAAGCACACCGAGCGCACGACCGACTTCTACCGCAAGCAGATCGCCGCCGGGTCGAGCCAGGGCTGACCGCACGGGCCGTCGTCCGGGCCCGGTTCAGGACGAGGCGAGGGAATCGGCGGGGCGCCGAGCGGACCCGACGTCGACAGCCGGCGGACGGAGGGCCTCGACGCCGGCGGCGGCCCGCAGTTCGAGCAGCCACGGCAGGACGGTGCGCAGCACGATGTCGAGTCCGCCGCCGTCGCCGCCGAGCATCGCGTCGGCGGGAACGAGCACCGGGTCGGCGAACACCGTGGACGTCCCACTGCCGTACGGCCCCGCCCCGCCGGGCCGCGCCGGGACGAACAGGTCCGGGGCGTGCGCCGGAACCACCCAGAGCGTCAGGCCGTCCGGTGCGGCGAGCGGCTGGGAGGACCACACGTAACTGTCGGCCTCTCCCGCCGCGACCACCTGGTGTTTGCGGGCGCGCAGGGCGACCACGTCACCGGAGCGGGCGGCAAGGGAGCGCGACACCAGGAGCTGAGCCTCCACCCCCTGCTCGCCGGTGCCGTCCTCCACCAGAGCGAGGCTGCTGAGATGACGTCCGGCGGCGATCTCGCCGCGCACCCAGGGACTGCCGTACGACTCGAGGACGGCGACCGCCGTGTAGTGGGACTGGAGCACGGCTGCCGTCGCCGGGCAGACGCGCGCCGTCAGCGCCACCACCTCGACGGCTTCCGGCAGACCCCTTCCGCCACCGCCGAATTCGGTGGAGACGGTGAGTCCCAGCAGCCCGGAACGGCCGAGGGCCGTCACGGCTTCGCGGGGGAACTTGCCCTTCTTGCCGGTCGCTTCGGCCGAGGGCGCGATGACACTGGTCAGGACTTCGGAGAGAGCGGTGCGGTACGACACGGGGTGACCCCCTCGGGAGCGGTTGCCGGTGCAACGATGATTGCATACAGTATTCTGCATCCCTTTCTCGGCGCCAGAGGTGCGGCTGGGTAATTTCCGCGAACTTCGCGGCGCAGGCCACACGCCCGAGTGGCTATTGCATACTAAACTCAGTATCCCGAAGCCGAGGGTTTGGCGTCAGCAGTCGAACGAGGGAGAGGGCCCATGCCCGAGACACCCACCGTGGCAGCCCGCGGCCCGATCATCCGGCCCGCCCCGCTGCGTCAGGCCGTCTACGACGCCCTGACCGAACTGATCATCAACGGCTCCCTCAAACCCGGCCAGCACCTGGTCGAGGCCGAGCTCGCCGAAAGACTCGGCGTCAGCCGCCAGCCGATACGCGAAGCGCTCCAACGGCTCCACACGGCCGGCTGGGTCGATCTGCGCCCCGCACAGGGCGCCTTCGTCCACTCCCCCACCACGGAGGAATGCGCCCAGCTCCTCAGCGTCAGGGCCCTTCTCGAAACCCACTCCGCGCGCGGCGCCGCCCAACACGCCACTCCCCACGATGTGGCCCAGCTGTGGGAACTGCAGGAGACGGGCCTCACCGCCCTCGCGGCGGGCGACGCCCGGGCCATCGTGGAGGCGAACGCCGCCCTCCACGCCCACATCACCCACCTCTCCCGCAACACGGTCCTCGCCGAGCTCATCCCCCAGGTGGACCGACGCGTGCGCTGGTACTACATGCCCATCGCCAGACCCCGCGGCAAGGACGCCTGGAGCGAGCACGCCCGGATCATCGAGGCCATCGCCGACGGCGACCCCGACCGCGCCGAAGAGCTCATGCGCCGGCACACCAGCAACACCACCGACTTCTACTGCAAGCAGATCGCCGCGGTGGCCGGCCGCGGCGTCTGATCACGGGGCGCGACTCGGGGGCGCCTGGCCACGGAGACAGTGAGCCCAGGCGCCCGACTACGGAGACAGAGACTCCGCCCTCGACTGGAGAGACAGGGCGCCGGCGCCCGAAAACGGCGCTCAGGACCGCGGGTCGATCTCCCTCAGCAGCCCCGTCGACACGTCGAAGACAAAGCCGCGTACGTCGTCGGTGTGCGGGAGGAACGGCGAGGTGCGCACCCGTTGCATCGACTGGCGTACGTCCTGGTCGACGTCCGCGAAAGCCTCCACCGCCCAGGCGGGCCGCTGGCCGACCTCCATCTCGAGTTCGTGCCGGAAGCCCTCGGTCAGGCTCTGCAGGCCGCAGCCGGTGTGGTGGATGAGTATGACGCTGCGGGTGCCCAGCGCGCGCTGACTGATCGTCAGGGAGCGGATCGTGTCGTCGGTGACCACACCGCCCGCGTTGCGGACGGTGTGACAGTCGCCCAACTCCAGGCCGAGTGCGGCGTGCAGGTCGATGCGGGCGTCCATGCAGGCCACGACGGCCACCCGCTGGACAGGGCGGGCGTCCATGCCGGGGTCGACGAATCCGGCGGCATAGGCGCGGTTGGACTCCACGAGACGGTCGATGACCGTCTCGGAGCCGGGCGCGCTGCGGGTGGGCTGGACGAAACGGGTTACTGGTGTCGACATGCTGGGCTACCTCACTCCGGTCGAGTTCGAACCGCCTGCCGGGCATGGAGATGCATACAGTATGGGGTAGTCAGTATTCTCGGTGTCGCTCGACACGTTGTCCAGGGTCCACGCAGGGCTTTCCCCTGCATCAGCCCACAGCGACGGCGGGCTCCAGGCGGACCACGACACCCTTCGACGTAGGCGTGTTGCTGATGTCGGCCACGCTGTCCAACGGCACCAGGACGTTGGTCTCGGGGTAATAGGCCGCGGCGGAACCGGGAGTGGTGGGATAGGCGACCACCCGGAACTTCTCCGCGCGGCGCTCCACACCGTCACGCCAGACACTCACCAGGTCCACCTCGCCGCGGTCGGCGAGCCCGAGTGCCTCCAGGTCGGCGGGGTTCACGAGCACCACCCGGCGGGCGTTGTGGATGCCCCGGTAGCGGTCGTTCATGGCGTACGGAACGGTGTTCCACTGGTCGTGCGAGCGCAGGGTCTGCAAGAGGAGATGGCCCTTGGGGACGTGCGGCATCTCGAAGTCGTTGCGGGTGAAGACGGCCTTGCCGCTCGGGGTCGGGAACACCCCCTCGTTGACCGGGTTGGACAGCCGGAAGCCGCCCGGCCGGGCCACCCGGGCGTTGAAGTCCTCGAAGCCCGGCACGACCCGGGAGATACGGTCCCGGATCGTTCCGTAATCCGCCTCGAACTTCTCCCAGGGGATGGACGGGTGGTCGCCGAGGGTCCGCCGGGCCAGCCGCGAGATGATCGCGACTTCGCTGAGCAGGTACGGGGAGGCCGGATGCAGGCGGCCGCGCGAGGCGTGCACCTCGCTCATGGAGTCCTCGACGGTGATGAACTGCTCCCCGCCCGCCTGGATGTCGCGGTCGCTGCGGCCGAGCGTCGGCAGGATCAGCGCGGTCTCGCCGCAGACGGTGTGGGAGCGGTTCAGCTTGGTGGAGATGTGCGCGGTGAGCCGGCACCGCCGCATGGCCCGTTCGGTGACGTCGCTGTCGGGCGTGGCCCGGATGAAGTTTCCCGCGACTCCGACGAAGACCTTGGCGTCGCCGTCGCGCATGGCCCGGATGGCGTCCACCGAGTCCAGGCCGTGCCGGGTGGGCGGGGTGAAGGCGAACTCACGCTCCAGGGCGTCCAGGAAGCTCTGCGGCATCCGCTCCCAGATGCCCATGGTCCGGTCGCCCTGCACATTGCTGTGGCCGCGCACCGGGCAGACGCCGGCCCCGGGCCTGCCGATATTGCCGCGCAGCATGAGGAAGTTGACGACCTCACGGATGGTGGGGACGGCGTGCTTGTGCTGCGTCAGCCCCATCGCCCAGCAGACGATGATCTTCTCGCTCCGCAGCACCCGCTCGCCCACGGCCTCGATCTCTTCGCGGGTCAGCCCGGTGGCGTCGAGGATGTCGTCCCAGGAGGCCTTGCGGGCCTGCTCGACGAAGTCCTCGAAGCCCGTCGTGTACGCCTCGATGAACCCGTGGTCCAGCACCGCTCCCGGGCTGGCGTCCTCGGCCTCCAGCAACAGCAGGTTCAGCGCCTGGAAGAGCGCGAGGTCGCCACCGGGGCGGATCTGCAGGAACTGGTCGGCGATGGGGGTGCCGCGCCCGACGATTCCGCGGGCCTTCTGCGGATGCTTGAACCGCATCAGCCCGGCCTCGGGCAGCGGGTTCACGGCGACGATGTGGCCGCCGTTGCGCTTGGTCTCCTCCAGGGCGGAGAGCATCCGCGGATGATTGGTCCCCGGGTTCTGGCCCACCACGAATATCAGGTCGGAGTGGTGGATGTCGTCCAGGCTCACGCTGCCCTTGCCGATGCCCAGCGTCTCCTGCAGTGCCGAGCCGCTGGACTCGTGGCACATGTTGCTGCAGTCGGGCAGGTTGTTCGTGCCGTAGGCCCGGGCGAAGAGCTGGAGGAGGAAGGCGGCCTCGTTGTTGAGCCTGCCCGAGGTGTAGAAGAGGGCCTCGTCGGGCGAGTCGAGCCGGCGCAGTTCCTCGGCGATCAGGGCGAGCGCGTCGTCCCAGCCGATCGGCTCGTAGTGGTCCGCACCGGGCCGCTTGACCATGGGTTCGGTCAGCCGGCCCTGCTGGTTGAGCCAGTAGTCGGACTTCTCGCCGAGCTCCGAGACGGAGTGCTCCCGGAAGAAGTCCGCGGTGACCCGGCGCGAGGTCGCCTCGTCGTTGATGTGCTTGGCGCCGTTCTCGCAGTACTCGTTCTTCGCCCGGTGGCCCGGAGCTGGTTCCGGCCAAGCGCAGCCGGGGCAGTCGAAGCCCTTGGTCTGGTTGATGTTCAGCAGGGTCAGCGCCGTCCGCCGGACCGACGTCTGGCCGAGCGAGTACTGCATGGCGTGCGTCACCGCGGGCAGTCCGGTCGCCCAGGTCTTGGGCGGGGTGACCTCCAGACGGTCGTCCGCCGGGTCTTCGATGTTGCTCATGATCTGGCCTGTGCCTTTCTACCGCTCCCGCGCGTACGACGGATCCGGCGCCGCGGCCGCTCGGAGATCAGCTTCGGACAGGCCGTGAGAGGTAGTCAAAGAGAGAACAACTTCCATGTGATAAACGCCGCCTATCAAGCGGTGGGTGGGGAAACGCAAGCCGTCCCGGGCGCGGCGGCTGACGCCGGGCCCGGGACGGAGTGCAGGTGCGGCACCAGCCGCCGTCGATCAGATCACTCCCTGCGCCTTCAGCAACGGCAACTCGTCGTGGGAGAGGCCGAGTTCGCCGAGGAAGATCTCTTCGTTGTGTTCGCCGAGCAGCGGGGACCGCTCGATCTCGACCGGGGAATCGGACAGTTTCAGCGGGTTGCCGACCGTGACGTACGTTCCGCGCTCGGGGTGCTCGACCTCGACAACGATCTCGTTGGCGACCAGTGATTCGTCCTCGATGATCTCTTTGGTGGACAGGACGGGACCACAGGGGATGTTGTGGTCGTTGAGCTTCTCCAGCACCTGCCACTTGGTGAGAGTGCTGGTCCACTCCTCGATGAGCTGGAACATCTTGCCGAGCTTGGGCAGCCGGGCTTCGGGGGTGGCCCACTCTGGGTCGTCGGCCAGCTCGGGCCGGCCCAGGAGTTCAGCGATCGGCTTCCAGCCGACGGGCTGCACGATGACGTAGACATAGTCGTTCGGGCCGCCCGGTGCGCACCTGACCGCCCAGCCGGGCTGACCGCCGCCGGACGCGTTGCCCGACCTGGGAACCTCGTCGCCGAAGTCCTCGTTCGGGAACTCGGCGAGCGGACCGTGCGCGAGCCGCTGCTGATCCCGCAGCTTCACCCGGCAGAGGTTGAGCACAGCATGCTGCATGGCCACGTTGACCCGCTGACCACGCCCGGTGTTCTCCCGCTGGAACAGCGCCGCGAGAATCCCCGCCACCGCGTGGATGCCCGTGCCCGAGTCCCCGATCTGGGCTCCGGTCGCCAGTGGTGGTCCGTCCTCGAAGCCGGTGGTCGACATGGACCCGCCCATGGCCTGTGCGACGACCTCGTACGCCTTGAAGTTGGTGTAGGGGCCGTCGCCGAAACCCTTGATGGAGGCGTAGACGATACGGGGGTTGATCTCGCGGATGCGGTCCCAGGTGAAGCCCATGCGGTCGACCGCGCCCGGGGCGAAGTTCTCGACCATGACGTCGCAGCGGCGGATCAGCTCGGTGAGGATCTGCTTGCCGCGCTCGGTCTTGGTGTTGAGGGTGATGCTCCGCTTGTTGCTGTTGAGCATCGTGAAGTAGAGGGAGTCGACGTCCGGGATGTCCCGCAGCTGCTTGCGGGTGATGTCACCGGTCGGCGCCTCCAGCTTGACCACATCGGCGCCGAGCCACGCGAGGATCTGCGTCGCGGACGGGCCGGACTGCACATGCGTCATATCGAGGACGCGCACGCCCTCAAGAGCCTTCGTCATCATCGCCACCTCACGTATACGTAGCCGCCGTGATCTGAGTCCCTCGATCCATACTGTAGATTGCATACCGTATGGAGTTGCTCTCATGGTTGCGGCAGACGCAAAGGATGTCCAGGGGGCGCCTGGAAGATTTCGCCTCCGCCCTCACTCAGCCGTTCGGTCACGCCGCTGCTCGGGGCGGGCGGGCGCGATGATGGTCGCGGCGGCCCCCGAAGGTGCGAGGCTCTCCTCGCCCAGGACCTGGCAGCGCGCCAGTCCGTGGCGCGACCACAGCGCCGCTGTCCACGCGCACAGCAACGCGTCGACGAGGTCCTCGCGGTGTTTGTACTCTCCCGACGCCATAGGCGTGGGCTCATCCATCAGCCGGCCCGACACCGGGTGGGAGGCGAGCACGAGGGGCGGATCGGCTGTGGCCAGGGCCGCCATGCGCGCGATCAGCCGGTCGCACTCCTGCGCGCGCACCGCTCGCCACTGGGCCTGCGGGACGCGCGCGGGCCGGCGCTTGTACGTGGGGCGCTCCCGGTCGTAGCCCAACTCGGCCGCTCCGACCAGGGTCGTGTACGGGTAGCACTCGGAGAGGACCGAGCCGCCCGTCGGTGGTCCGGCCCTGCCGTCGTCGTACACCCAGCCCGTCGCCCGCAAGCTTTCACGCAGGAGCACCCCCGCCAGACGGGGAGAGCTCTGGTTGGTGCTGTTCGCGCTCACCTTCCAGCGTCCGTACCGTCGGCCGACCTCCCGCTCGCACGGCCGCTGGCCGGTCGGGTTGTCGACGACCAGGGGCGCGTCGACGAAGCACAGGGACGCTCCGTCCGCGGCCACCTCGCCGAGCCAGGACATCGTCTCCTCGAGCCCGCGGGTCCAGCCGCAGTCGATCACCTCGCCGGATCCGTCGATGACGGCGACGCCCGTCTCATTCGGTCTGGTTCGGGGTCCACCCGCCGCCCATGCGAGGTCGATACCGATGAACCGCTCAATCGCCATGCATCGGTAGTACCAGAGAAGGCGGCAGTACCGGAGAAGTGCGGTCGGCAGCGATGAGGCCGACCGTTCGCACCGCGTATGCGGCGGCGCTCCCGCGCCTTGGTCGCGGGAGCGCCGCCGTGTCGGCCCGTGCCACCAGATGTCACGCCTGTCGCGTCGGCAGCACGATCGCCTGGCGGAGGTTCACATGGCGGGCGCGGCTCGTCGTGTACGCGATCAGGTCCGCGATGTCGTCCGCCGTCAGGCCGATCAGGGCGTCGAACATGCCGTCCAGTTGGCCGGACAGCTCAGCGTTGTCGATGTGGGCGCCCAGCTCCGTGTCCGTGAGACCCGGCTCGATGTTGGTGACGCGGACGTCGCGCGGGCCCAGCTCCGTGCGCAGGGACTGCGACAGGTGCGTCAGCGCGGCCTTCGTCGCGCCGTACACCGCGTAGTTGGGGAACGCGATGTGCGCGCCGATCGAGGAGATGTTCACCAGGTCCGCCGTCCGGCCTGCCGCCGCCACCGCGATCAGGTCCGGCGTAAACGCGCGGATGACGCGCAGCGCGCCGGCCACGTTCGTGTCCAGCATGCGCTGCCACTCGTCGGCACGGCCCTCGGTGATCGGGTTCGGCAGCATCACGCCCGCCGCGTTGACCACCAGGTCGACCTCTCCGTACGCGGTGTGCACCCGCGACGCCGCCGCGTCCACGGAGGCCTGGTCGGTGACGTCGGCCGCGACCGCGAGGGCCTGCCCGCCGTCCGCCACGATCTTGGCGGCCAGCTCCGTCAGCCGCTCGGCCCGGCGGGCGAGCAGCGCCACCCGCACGCCGTGCGAGGCGAGCAGCCGGGCGGTGGCCTCGCCCATACCGCTGGCGGCTCCGGTGACGACGGCGGTGCGTCCGGTGAGGGTGTCGTACGGCATGAGGAACTCCTGGGTCGGTGGTTGTCACCGGGCCTGTCCTGGCGACGACCACCACCCTGTGCCCGGCCGCCGCCCTTACCCAGGGCTGAGGTTTTCCTGGGTCCGGCAGTACCAGGATCGGATCGGGCCCGGCACCTAGGATTTCGTCCATGGACATATCCATGGACGGGGAACTCGGCGACTTCCTGCGCTCGCGGCGCGCCCGCATCCAGCCCGAAGAGGTCGGGTTGCCCGGCCACGGCAGGCGGCGGGTGCCGGGGCTGCGCCGTGAGGAGGTCGCCCAGCTCGCGGGTGTCAGCGTCGACTACTACATCCGCCTCGAACAGGGCCGCGGTCCCTCCGTCTCGGATGCCGTACTCGACGCCATCGGGCGCGTCCTGCGCCTCGACGACACCGAGCAGGAGTATCTGCGTACGGTGGCCCGACCCGCCGCCACCGCCCGCCGCAAGTCCGCAGCAGGGCCCACCCAGAAGGTCCGCCCCGGTCTGCGTCTCCTTCTCGACACGATGGAGAAGGCTCCCGCGTTCGTGCTCGGCCGCCGTATGGACGTGCTCGCGTGGAACGCCCTGGGTGACGCCGTCGTCGGGTTCTCGCGGATGCCGCCCAAGGAGCGGAACATGCCGCGCCAGGTGTTCCTCAACCCGCAGGCGCGCGAGCTGTACCCCGACTGGCCCGCGGTGGCCGCCGAGACGGTCGCCCATCTGCGCCTGGACGCGGGGAACCATCCACAGGACAGACAACTGGCCACGCTGGTGGGCGAGTTGTCGCTGGGGAGCGAGGACTTCCGCCGGCTGTGGGCGGACCACCAGGTCAAGGAGAAGACGTACGGGGCGAAGCGCATGACGCACCCCGTGGTGGGCGAACTCATCATGCCGTACGAGACGTTGACGGTGTCCGGAGAGCCGGACCAGATGTTGGTGGTCTACACGCCGGAGCCGGGTTCGCAGACGGAGGAGCGCTTGAGGCTCCTGGCCAGCTGGGCGGCGACCCCGGCGGTCTGACGGAGCGGCGCCGCCCTGCGGAGGTACGGCGTGCCTCGGGGGGCGCCGCGCCCGGCCCGAGTGGTACCGGAGTACTACCGACTTCCCTTCATTGACCCCTCGGGTACGACGGATCCCGGCCCTCGGCCTCATAACGTGGCAGGTGAGGAAGCCAGGTGGGGTCCGGCCCCCCGAACGCGAGGGAAGATCGATGATCGAGGCACATCAGCTGACGAAGCGGTACGGCGAGAAGACGGCGGTCGACCAGCTGGACTTCGTCGTCAAGCCCGGCACGGTCACCGGCTTCCTGGGCCCGAACGGCGCGGGCAAGTCCACCACCATGCGGATGATCGTCGGGCTGGACGCGCCGTCCAGTGGCAGTGTGTCCGTCAACGGCAGGCGTTACGCGCAGCACAGCGCGCCGCTGCAGGAGGTCGGCGCGCTGCTGGAGGCCAAGTCGATCCATCCGGGCCGGTCCGCGTTCGATCACCTGATGGCGCAGGCCCACACCCACGGCATTCCGCGCAGCCGGGTGGAGGAGGTCATCGAGCTGACCGGGCTGCAGTCCGTGGCCAAGAAGCGCGCGGGCGCGTTCTCCCTCGGGATGGGCCAGCGGCTGGGCATCGCTGCGGCGCTCCTCGGCGACCCGGCCACCATCATGCTCGACGAGCCGGTCAACGGTCTCGACCCCGAGGGCGTGCTGTGGATCCGCAACCTGCTGACCGCCCTCGCGGCGGACGGCCGTACCGTCTTCGTCTCCTCGCATCTGATGAGTGAGATGGCGCTGGTCGCCGACCACCTGATCGTCGTCGGACGCGGCCGCCTGCTGGCCGACACCACCGTGCAGGACCTGATCCGCACGGCCGGCGGTGACACGGTGACCGTGGCGTCCGACCAGCCCGCCCGGCTGCGCGAGGTGCTGGCCGGCCCCGGCGTCGAGATCACCGGCGAGGTCGGCTCCGAGGAGCTGCACGTGACCGGCCTGTCCGCTCGTGCCATCGGCTTCAAGGCCGCCGAGTACGGCATCCCCCTGTTCGAGCTCAGCTCCAGGACCGTCTCTCTGGAGCAGGCGTTCATGGACCTGACCCGCGACGCCGTCGAGTACCACGCCACCGCCACCGTCGAGGCCCCTGGGAGGGTCGCATGAGCACCATGACCGTGACCGACAGCTCCGCGCCCGCGCCGGTGGGGACGCCGCGTCCGCAGTACAAGGTCACCGGGCGTCGCGTCCTGCGCTCCGAGTGGGCCAAACTGTGCTCCCTGCGCTCCACCTGGATCACCCTGGGTCTGGGCCTGCTGTTCCTGATCGCGTTCGGCGTGATCGCCGCCGCGCATTACAAGTCCGAGCTCAACTCCGGTCGTCCCCTGCGCCCGGACGACGCCGGGGCCACCGCGCTCAGCCTCTCCCTGTTCGGCACAAACTTCGCGCAACTGGCCCTCGGTGTGCTGGGCGTGCTGGTCACCGCAGGTGAGTACTCCACCGGCATGATCCGCTCTACGCTGGCCGCGGTCCCGCGCCGCCTTCCGGTGCTGTGGTCCAAGGCGGCGGTGTTCGGCCTGGTCGCGCTGGCCGTGGCCACCCTCGGCGCCTTCATCGCGTTCCCGATCGCAGGCGGCATCCTCTCCGGCACGTCCGCGGACCTCACGCTCTCCGACTCCGGTGTCGTACGAAGCCTGCTGGGCGCCGGTCTCTACCTCGGCCTGGTCGGCGTGATCGGCACCGCCCTGGGCGCGCTGCTCCGCTCGGTCGCCGGCGGCATCGCGGTGCTGGTCGCCACGCTGATGCTGGTCCCCGGTCTGATCTCGCTGCTGCCGACCTCGTGGCAGGACAACATCAGCCCGTACCTGCCCAGCAACGCGGGCGAGTCGATGTTCGCACTCACCCACGACTCGACGGCCCTGTCCCCCACCGCCGGGCTCCTGGTCTTCCTCGTCTGGACGGCGCTCGCGCTGGCCGGCGCCGCCTACCGACTCGTACGCACCGATGCCTGACGCCTGACGCGTACTGTCCTCGCGACCGGCGCGGTGACACGGCGCGGCACCCGGCCGGGTCACCTGGCCGGGTGCCGCGCCGGTCGGCCGCTCCGTCGCAACCGCGCGGACGGCCCCACAATGGACAGGTGACCCCCATGAGCCCGGACCAGTGACACCCATGAGCATCGACGACACCGCCCACCTGGGGGTACTTCCCGACCCGCCGTCCGCGGAGGCGGACCTCCCGTGGAATCACCCCCTGGCCAGTGGGCTCTCCCGCCTCGGCCGATGGCTCAAGCAGGGCGACCGGAACCACCCGTGGATCCTGGACGCGGCTGTGATCGCTGTCGTGGTGCTGATGTTCTGCGTGCCGGACCTGGTGCACGACCACGACCACGAACGACGTGCCGTCGACATCAGCTTCACTCACCTGTCCTGGCCGGGGACACTCGCGCTGCAGGCCGGACTGGTGTTGCCCCTGCTGTGGCGGCGCAGAAGGCCGTCGCTCGCCTTCGCCGTGATCGCCGCGGTGTTCTTCCTGCAGCTGGCCCTGGGAGTCTGGCTGCGCGCCGACGTCGCCCTGCTGATCGCCCTCTACAGCCTGGTGCTGCACGGACAGCTCCGGCGGCTGCCCGTGGCCTGCGCCGTCACCGCCGGCGCCCTGGGTCTGCTCGCTCTGCGGCTGCCGCCCGAAGTATCCGTCCTGGACGCGCTGTTCTTCCTGTTCAGCACCATCACCGCGGCGGTCGCGCTCGGTCTGGCGGTACGGATCCGGCGCGCCCAGCTCGCCGTCCTGCGCGACCGCGCGACCCGCCTGGAGATCGAACGCGACCAGCGCAGCAAGCTGGCCGCCGCCGCCGAACGCACCCGGGTGGCCCGCGAGATGCACGACATCGTCGGCCACAACCTCTCCGTCATCATCACGCTCGCGGACGGTGGCGCGTACGCGACCGATCGCGCCCCCGAACGCGGCAAGCAGGCGCTGGTCCTCATCGGTGACACCGGACGGCAGGCGCTGGGTGAGCTGCGTCGCATGCTGGGCGTCCTGCGCGAGCAGACCCAGACCCCCGCCGCCCCCGAGCTCAGCCCGCAGCCCGGCATCGCGGACATCGACGCCCTGTGCGCCCGGATCCGCGCCGCCGGCCCACAGGTCCTCTACCGCACCGGCGGCGAGCTGGACACCTTGGACCGCGGCGTCCAGCTGACCGTTTACCGCATAGTCCAGGAGGCCCTCACCAACGCCCTCAAGCACGCGGGCCACGACACGCGCGTCGACCTGAAGGTGAGCGTCGAGGACACGCGGCTGCACATCGACGTCCACGACACCGGCCGGGCCGGCGCGACCGTGCGGCCCGGACCGCCCCACGACGAAGGACACGGACTCGCCGGCATGAGAGAACGCGCAGCCCTCTACAACGGGACCGTCACCGCGGGCCCCGTCTCCGGCGGCGGCTGGACGGTGCGGGCGACCCTCGACCTCACCCCGCCTGCCGACCTGGGCGGTGTCGCGTGACCACCGTGCTCATCGTGGACGACCAGCCATTGCAACGCCTCGGCTTCCGCATGCTCCTGGAGAGCACCCCCGACACCGAGGTCGTCGGCGAGGCGGCCCACGGCAGCGACGCCGTCCGCAAGGCCGCCGAACTCCGCCCGGACGTGATCCTCATGGACGTACGGATGCCCGGGATGGACGGCATCGAGGCCACCCGCCGCATCGTCGCCTCCGGTGACCGCTCCCGCGTCCTCATCCTGACCACCTTCGACCTGGACGAGTACGCCCACGCGGCGCTGCGCGCAGGAGCCAGTGGCTTCCTCCTCAAGGACGCCCACCCGGAAGAACTCCTGGCCGGGATCCGCGCGGTCGCGGGCGGCGACGCCGTCATCGCCCCCACCCTGACCCGCCGCCTCCTGGACGCCTACGCCCGCCACCTCCCCCACGAGTCGTCGAGCCGCAAGGCCGCCGACGACCCCAGGGTGCAGGCCCTGACCGAACGCGAGTACGAAATCCTGGTCGCCATCGGCCAGGGCTGGAGCAACCGCGAGATCGCCGAGCGCCTGGTCGTGGCGGAATCGACGGTGAAGACCCACGTGGGCCGGGTGCTGGCGAAGGTGGGAGCGCGGGATCGGATCCAGGCCGTGATCCTGGCGTATGACCTGGGGCTGACGCGGCCGAACGCTCCCGAGTAGCGCGACGATGAGGACGCTGACGGCCGACGGCTTTCAGCGTGTAAGGGCGCAGCCCCCGGAAGGTCGGGCACCGCGTACCAAGCACCTCACAGTGATGTCATGACGTGCTTGATCCGCGTGTAGTCCTCGAAGCCGTACGCCGAAAGATCCTTGCCGTAGCCGGACTTCTTGTAGCCGCCGTGTGGCATCTCGGCGACCAGGATCATGTGGGTGTTGATCCATACGCAGCCGAAGTCGAGGCGCTTGGACATGCGCATCGCGCGGGCGTGGTCCTTCGTCCAGACCGAGGAGGCGAGTGCGTAGTCGACGCCGTTGGCCCACTCCACGGCCTGGTCCTCGTCGGTGAAGGACTGGACGGTGATGACCGGGCCGAAGACCTCGTTCTGGATGATCTCGTCGTCCTGCTCGAGGCCCGAGACGACGGTCGGCGCGAAGAAGTAGCCGATCTCACCGACCCGGTGGCCACCCGCCTCGACCTTGGCGTGCGAGGGGAGCCGGTCGACGAAGCCGCTCACCTGGGCGAGCTGGTTGACGTTGTTGAGTGGGCCGAAGAGGACGCCCTCCTCGTCGATGCCACCGGTCTTGATGTCGGCGGCGGCCTTGGCCAGCGCCACGACGAACTCATCGTGAATGGACTCGTGGACGAGGACGCGGGTGGCGGCCGTGCAGTCCTGGCCGGCGTTGAAGAAGCCCGCCGTCGTGATGCCCTCGACGGCCTGCTCGATGTCCGCGTCGCCGAAGACGACCACGGGTGCCTTGCCGCCGAGCTCCAGGTGGACGCGCTTGACGTCCTTGGCGGCGCTCTCGGCGACCTGGATTCCGGCGCGTACGGAACCGGTGATGGCGGCCATGGCCGGAACCGGGTGCTCGACCATGAGCTGGCCTGTGGTCCGGTCGCCGCACACGACATTGAGCACACCGGCGGGCAGATCCAGCTCCCTCAGTACGTCGCCGACGATCCCGGCGAGCAGCACCGTGGACGCGGGGGTGGTGTCCGAGGGCTTGAGGACCACGGTGTTGCCCGCGGCGATCGCCGGTGCGAACTTCCACACGGCCGTCATCATGGGGTAGTTCCAGGGCGCGACCTGCGCGCAGACACCGATCGGCTCTCGCCGGATGATGGAGGTCAGGCCCTCCGTGTACTCCCCTGCCGCCTTGCCCTCCAGCAGGCGCGCCGCGCCCGCGAAGAAGCGCAGCTGGTCGACCATGGGAACGATCTCTTCGGTCCTGGTCACGGCGCGCGGCTTGCCGGTGTCGCGGCACTCCGCCTCGACCAGCTCCTCAGCGTGTGCCTCGACGGCGTCCGCGATCTTCAGGAGCAGTTTCTGCCGGGTACTGGGGGTGGAGTCGCGCCACACAGGAAAGGCCGCCGCTGCGACTGCCATCGCCGTGTCCACGTCCGCCGTCCCCGAGAGCGGTGAACTCGCGTACACCTCACCGGTGGTGGGGTCGACGACCGGCAGCGTGCGACCGTCCTTCGCGTCGACGAATTCGCCGTCGATGTAATTGCGCAGCGTAAGGATTTCGCTCACGACGTTCCGTGCTCCTCGTGGCTTGAGAATCGTAGGGATACAAGAGATCTGCTGGGAGGCCGGCTTGAGGTCGGCGATGACGCAGCGCCCCAGGGGTGGAGGGCGGCCGTGGGATTGCGTTCCGGTCGTGCCGGGTGAGAGGGCCGACCCGAACGGCGCGGAATTGGCGACTTCCGCGCCGGCGGGCCACGCCTGAGGGACAGCAGCTGAGGCACGGATGACCTGACCAGGCCTGGTCTCCGTTCCAGGCCAGTGACGCTATCCGCGACCCGAACAGCCAAGAAGTGGCGGATTCATCCATAGTCCCGACGCCGTATGGATGATCTGCACACCAGCGAGGGTTCATGCGGTCCGGGTAGGGCAAGGCGACATCTGTCTCCTGGACATGGGCGCGCCCACCGGGAAATCACTCATTGACGCCCAGAGGACATGTCCCTACTGTTGCGCCACGCGGTCGCCGGGCTGAGGCAGACCGCGTGTACCGGATCGTTCCCTTTTCCGCGGATCGCCTGATCGTGATGGCGGATGCGAACGGGTTCCGGAATGTAATGGCCGTTGGCGACGGCTATGGGCTCCCCAGGTCACATTTCGGCCTGATCGTTCATGACACACATCGCAGATTCCCCTGTTCGCCCCTTTGGTGCTGATTCCTGCCGCACCCCGTTTTCACCACGCCCCGCACCTGTCATCGGTGCGCTCCGACGCGGGGCCCTCGTGTTCCAAGTCGTTTCCAAGAAAGGCATGGCCACAATGAACGAGCAGTCAGACAGAAGCATGAGCCGCCGGTCGGTCCTGCGGGCGGCCGGAGCCTCCGCGCTGGCGGCGCCCCTGGCGGGGAGTCTGCTCACCGCGTGCAGCACCAAGTCGACCCCGTCGGCCAAACCGAACACGACTGTGACCGTCACCTCGTACGGCGGCTCATACAACGACCAGCTGACAAAGACCCTGCTCAAGCCGTTCGAGAAGAAGTCGGGTGTGCGTCCGTCGCTGCTGGCCAACACCAGCCTCGCCGGGCTCAAGGCCCAGGTCCAGTCCGGCGATGTCCAGTGGGATCTGGTGGAGTTGACGGCACCGGAATACCTCCAGGCCGTCGACGAGGGGCTGTTGGAGAAGCTGGACTACGGCGTCATCAGCGACAAGGGGCTGCCCGCCTATGCGAAGGCCGACTACGGCATCAAGTATCTGAGCTTCCTTTTCGTGATGGCCTGGGACCAAAAGCACATCCCCGATGTGCAAGCACCCAAGAATTGGGAGCAGTTCCTGGACCAGGGGCGCTACAAGGGCAAGCGATCCGTCTACTCGCAGTTGTCCGACAGCTCGATCCTGGAGGCGGCACGGCTCGCGGCGGGCGTGCCGTTCGACAAGATCTACCCCCTCGACGTCGATGCCGCCCTCACATACCTGGCCCAGCACCCCGGGCGGGACGGGCTGATCTACCACACGGCCAATCAGGAGCCGATCCAGCAGCTGACCTCGGGCGAGGTCGCGCTCTCGACCAGCTTCAACAACCGGATCAGCGCCGCCCGCAAGGACGGGGCAAGGCTCAACTTCACCGCCAACAACAGTGTCGTCGCCGGCGACTACTTCGTGGTCCCCAAGGGCGCCAGGAACAAGGAGGCGGCCTTCCGGCTCCTGGACTTCATGAGCAACGACGCCGCGGCCGGCGCCGACTTCATCCAGACCACCAACCTCACCCTGGCCAACACCCCGGCCCTGGCCAAGCTGCCCTCCTCGGTGGCCGATTCCCTGCCCACCAGCCCCAAGCTGGCGGGCTCCATCCTGGTGCGCGACGACGCCTGGTGGGCCAAGAACCTCAAGGCGACCGAGCAGCGCTTCAAGCTGTGGCAGGCGGGCAGCTGATGACGTCCACCGTCACACCTGCCGCGGCGTCCGCTTCCGCCGGCGCCGATGCGCCGCGGCGGCGGCGCCCGCGCGGCACGTGGTTGCTGCTGCTCGCACCCGTACTCGCCTTCGACGCCGTACTCTTCCTGACGCCTCTCGGCAAACTTGTCGCGGCGAGCACCCACGGGGACGCCTACCAGCGCGTGCTCAAGGACCCTCTGGTGTCGCGGTCGCTGCTCAACACCTTTGAGATCAGCGCGCTGTCGACGCTCGCCACGGTCGTGCTCGGCTACCTGCTGGCCGTGGTGATCTGGCGGCGCGGGCCGCTGGCCCGGGTCATTCTCTTCGCTCTGGTGCTGCTGCCCTTCTGGACGGGCGTCCTGGTGAAGAACTTCGCCTGGGCGGTCCTGCTGCAGGACAACGGCCTGGTGAACACCGCACTGCAGGGGCTCGGTATCACCGATGCCCCGGTGGCCCTGCTCCACAACCGTTTCGCCGTGGTGGTCGGCATGGTGCACTACCTGCTGCCGTACGCCGTCTTCCCGATCTTCGCGGCCCTTGCCGCGATCGACGACCGGCTCGAACTGGCTGCGCGGTCGCTGGGGGCGGGCGAGGCGTCGATCTTCCGCCGGATCATCCTGCCGCTGACCGTGCCGGGCGTCTCCGCTGCCGGCCTGCTGGTGTTCATCATCAGCACGGGATTCTTCATCACGCCCGTCGTGCTCGGCGGTCCCGGCGACATGATGATCGCCAATCAGATCGATTTCTACGCAAGGCAGTTGACCGATTTCGCCGGTGCGTCGGCGCTCGCGCTGCTGCTGACCGTCATCGTCAGCGTGTTTGTCGCGATATACCAGCGGATCCTTCGTGCAGGAGGCGAATATGAGGCCGGCTAGACCTCGACATGTGTCCTCGCTGATCGCCTCGGTGCCGGTTTTCGTCTTCCTGGTCGTACCGACGCTGATCGTGCTGCCGATGGCGTTCACCGGCAGCCGCTACATCACCTTTCCACCCCAGCAGTTGTCCACCGAGGCGGTCACCGGATTCTTCAGCGACCAGGCGTGGATGTCGGCCCTGTCCGCCAGCCTCCAGGCGGCCGGTGTCGCGGTGGCGATCGCGGTACTGCTCGGCGGGACGGCCGCGGTGGCGCTGCACGGGCGTACGTTTCCCGGGAAGGCGGCGATCACAGGCCTGCTGCTGGCACCGATGATCGTGCCCGCGGTGGTGCTGGCTCTGGCGTTCTACCAGTTCTTCATCTCCGTCGGCATGGTGGGGACGGTCCTGCCGATCGGCCTCGCCCATGCCGTGATCGCCGTGCCGTACGCCTTCCTCACCGTGCGGGCCAGCCTCGCCGGGCTGAACCCGGCGCTGGTCCGCTCGGCGAGCAGCCTGGGCGCGGGAGCGTTCTCCGTCATGCGGTTCGTCTATCTCCCGGTCATCCGGCCGGGGCTGATCGCGGGGGCCCTGTTCGCCTTCTCGGTGTCCATCGACGAGACGGTCATAGCGCTGTTCCTGCAGTCCCCGAACGCGACGACGCTGCCGGTGAAGATGTTCACCGACATCCAGTACAACCTGACCCCGAAGATCGCCGTGTCCTCGGCGATGCTCGTCACCGTCGCCACCCTCGGTCTGCTCGTACAGGTCTGCTTCACCATCCGCCGCCGCTCCGTCGCGCGGCTGCTCCCCTTGACCGCCCCCGAACAGACAGGGTGATCCATGACGACCACGACCACACAGCAGACATCCGCCTCGGCTCCCCACGAGGAGCGGCGTGGCGCCATCGAGCTGCGGGGCGTCCGCAAGATGTACGGGCATGTCGCCGCCGTCGATGATCTCGATCTGTCCGTCGAACCCGGCGAGTTCGTCACCTTGCTCGGGCCGAGCGGTTCGGGCAAGACCACGACGATGATGATGGTCGCCGGCTTCGAGGAACTCACCTCCGGCACCGTGCTGATCGACGGCGAACCGGTGGACCGGCTGCCTCCCAAGGACCGCAACCTCGGCGTCGTCTTCCAGAGTTACGCCCTGTTCCCGCACATGAGCGCCGCCGAGAACGTCGAGTTCCCGCTGCGCATGCGAGGGATCCAGCGCGGCGAGCGGCGGGGGCGCGCGGAAGAGGCACTCGCCCGCGTCGGTCTGGCCGGGCTCGGCGACCGTCGTCCGCGCCAGATGTCCGGCGGCCAGCAGCAGCGCGTCGCGCTCGCCCGCGCCCTGGTGTTCAACCCCGCCGCCCTTCTCCTGGACGAGCCGATGGGCGCCCTGGACAAGCGGCTGCGTGAGCAGATGCAGGACGAGGTCAAGACACTGCAGCAATCGCTCGGTATCTCCGTCCTGTTCGTCACCCATGACCAGGACGAGGCCATGTCCATGTCCGACAGGATCGTGGTCATGCGCGACGGCAGGATCGTGCAGGAGGGCGCCCCCGAGGACGTGTACGCACATCCGCGTACCGACTGGGTGGCCAACTTCCTCGGCGACACCAACCTGCTGCCCTGCACGGTGCTCGAACGGGGGGACGGCGAGGCCGTCGTCGACCTCGGCGCATGGGGAGTCGGCCGGGTACGCGACCGCGGGGCCAAGGGCGACGCGTACGCGGTCTCCATCCGCCCCGAGCATCTGCGGTTCGTCGACGCCGACCGCACCGAGAACCGCGGCTCCGGCCGGGTGCTGTCGTCCACCAGCCTCGGCGCCACGATCCGCCACCGGCTGCACGTGAGCGGCCAGGACGTGGTCATGCGCGAACTCGGCACGGGCTCGCGCGCGACGGGCATCCTCGACAGCGAAGTGACGGTCGGCTGGTCCCCGGAGGAGGCTCAGCTGCTCGTCCTGGAACCCTGAGGGCCGCTGGGCCGGGGCGCTTCGAGGTGATTTTGCAGCGGGTCACCTGGGCCCATCGCGGAACTCATCGCAACGAGATGCGCCCGTCCGTGGCCGTGCGGCCACCCACAAGGCGATCTGCGTGCGAGATCGTACGCCCAGCTTGTCGCGGACCTTGTCCAGATGCGTGGCAACCGTACGTATCGACAGACCGAGCCGGTCCGCGATCTGCCGGTTGGTCAGTCCGTCGGCGACCAGTTCGGCCACCATGAACTCCCTTGCGGTGAGCGTGGACCGGTCGTCGACGAGCTGTACCGCGTCCGTCGCCGTTCGGTGGTCACCGCGCCCGTTCCGCAGGGCGTACGCGACAAGCCGATCCCCGAGCAGCCGGTGACCGCCGCTGACGGCCGCCTCCCGCGCGGCCGGCGACAGCCGCTTTCGCGCACGAGTCGCCGTCTGCTCCACCTGGCGTCGCCATGGAGCCTCGGGCTCGGTGTCCAACCGGCGGCGTGCCTGCACAGCCGCCTCGTAAAGCCGTAAGGCTCGCTGCAGGTCGCCACTCTCGGCGGCCACGAGTGCCAGGCCCTCAATGGGGTACAGAGCGTGGAAACTTGCTTCGGGGACGATCCGCAGCACTTCGGTGAACAGAGCCTCGGCACTTTCCAGTCGGCCCAGAGCCAGCCGCACGGCGCCTGCGGTGTGCAGAGCGGCCGCGACCCGGCTCCACGGCGCGTGCTGCCTGAGCACCGGCAGGCAGCGGGACATGAGCGCGTCGGCCTCGAGTTCGTGACCGGCTTGGAGCAGCGCCCACGCCAGATGATGCGTGCACCATGCCGTGTCGTGCGGATTGCCGAGCGCGGCGACGATGTCCAGGCACTCGCGCAGGTCCGCAACGGCGGCGGCGAATTCGCCGCGGCACAGCCGTGCCGCGGCCCGCGCGTCCAGGGCGTTGGCAAGGCCGGCGGGGTGGTTGCGGGTGCGCTCCATGTCGACCGCCTGCTCGCCCAGGCGCAGTGCTTGCGCCAGGTCGGCCTGCTGGCATGCCACGCGCGCGGCGAGCGCCGGCACCGCACCACCGAGCGCCCGGCCGTCGGCTTCCCGCAGCAGCCCGCTCAGCAGCGAACGGGCGGCCGACGGCTGCTCCTGCTGGAAGTGGACCCGAGCCAGTTCCAGCGTCAGCCGCAGGTGGGAGGAGCCGTCGCGGCCGGTCGTGCAGGCCAGGGCCACCGCGAGATTGTCCCGTTCCACGGTCAGGGGGCCGCCGGCCTGGTCGGCGAACACCTCGTCGCCCACCCCGTCCGCCAGCCCGATCAGCCACTCGATGGCCCGTTCCCGAGTGGTGTGCAGCTCGCCGGATGCGTGCAGGCGCTCCATCGCGTAGACACGGATCGCGCCCAACTGTCTGAATCGCGCGGGCTGCGCGTCTCCTGGCACACGTGCGATGAGGGACTTGGCCTCAAGCGCGCACAGGACGCGGAGTATCTGCCGCGGTGCGATGCCGTCGGCGGCGCAGACCGCCTGCGCCGCAGCGGTGTCGAAGCCACCGACGAGGACCGCGAGGCGCCGGAAGACGGCCTGCTCCGCCGGATCAAGCAGCCGATGGCTCCAGTCGATCGCAGCGGCCAGTCCCCGGTGGCGCGGCGGCCCGATTCTGCTTCCGTCGGTCAGAAGAGACAGCTGGTCGTCCAGTCCGGCCAGGATGTCATTCAGTGGAAGGGTGCCGACCCGGCGAGCCGCCAGTTCGATGGCGAGTGTCAGGCCGTCCAGTCGGCGGCAGATCTCGGCAACGGCCCGGCCATTGCCGCGGCGGAGCGTGAATCCGGGTGCGCAACTTGTGGCACGTTCGACGAACAGCCGGACGGCATCCGATCGCAGCAGGGCTATCGGATCCTCCCCGGCGTCAGCCGGCGGCAGGGACAGCTCGCCGACCCTGAACACGATCTCGCCGGGTACCCGCAGGGCCTCCCGGCTCGTGGCCAGGATCCGTAGCCGAGGGCAGCGGCCGAGGAGGGCCGCGGTCAGTCGGGCACACGGCTCGGCCAGATGCTCGCAATTGTCCAGAATCAAAAGCCGGGAAGCGTCGCCGATCGCGCGGACCAGAACGTCGAGGCCGGATTGCCCCGCCCCTTCACCCACGGCCAGCGCGGCGGCCACAGACTGCGCGAGCAAGGCGCCGTCCTGCAGCGAGTCGAGTTCGACCAGGTCGACCTGTCCGTCGCGGCCGGGCAGTCCCTTGGCGAACTCCAGCGCCAGGCGCGTCTTTCCGACGCCGCCGACACCGGTCAGGGTGACCAACCGCGAGGTCCTCGGCAGGGTGCGCAAGCTCGACAGTTCCTGCTGTCGGCCGACAAAGGAGTCGAGCGCCCGTGGCAGGTCGCGGCCCTGGGCGATCAAGGAGACAGCGGTCGACGCGGCAGGTGAGGCAGGTGACGCGGTTGACAGGGGCCGGCGGGAATCCCCGCGCGCCGCCCGTTGCCTGAGCGCCCGTTGTCTGCACGCGTTGGAGCAGTAGCGAGCCGGGCGACCGCCGTGCGGTCTCGGGGTCAGCGCTGCGCCGCACACCTCGCACGTTCGACTCCGGCTCATCCTCGATTCCTGGCCGCACATTCCAGGGACGAAACCATCGCGTCCATCTGCGTGTCCCTTCGCGCGCGCACGGCGGCCGTTGACGACACACCAGCGGTAGCCGGGACCTTCGAAGGGAAACCGACCACCGCTCGTGGGTGTGCGTCAGGGTGTGGCGGCGGGATCTATACCGAGCACGACGGTGCCGATCACTCCCTTACCGAGGTCGCTGCCCACCGGTGTGATGGTCAACAGGGTCGAGGATCCGCCGTTGCGGTAGATGCCGTCCCTCGCGTTGAGCGTGCGGGTGGCCGTATTGCTCCTGTAGGGAGCCAGGGCGGCGACCCTGGTGTTGTACGTCTCCGGGAAGTAGAGCTGGCCGGTGTGGGTGACATGGCCTCCCCGGTACACCCCGCCGGAAACGGTCCCGCCGACATGTGTCTTGACATGGATGTGCAGGGCACGGCCGACGTACCAGCCCGGGTAGATCGTGGTGAATTCCGCGACACCGGCGGAGTCGGTCAGTTGCACGCCACGCAGGAAGGTCGTATCCGGGGTGGAGCCGCCGGCCACGTATCCCGAGTAGATCCCCAGCGCGTCGCAGTGCCAGATGTCGACCGCCGTGTTGGGCAGAGGGGTGCAGGTCGTGATGTCGATCACCGTGATGCGGAGGGTGAGCGGTACGCCGGCCTTGCCCTCGGTGATGTTCTTGCGGACCGTCTCCAGGTCCAGGTAGTAAGGCCCCTCGGTCTGTTCGGGCGTGAGGACGCAGGCGGCGGCCGGCCGGGCGGGTGACTGGGCTGCGGCGTTCCGGTCCGTGGCAGCGGTTGATTGTGCCGTCGCGGAGCCCGTCAGCCCGAGGGCGGCCACTCCGAGGGTCGCGCCGCCCAGGGTGGCGATGACGGATCTGCGGGTTGCGCGGGCCGGACCGTCGGCGGGCTCAGGGGCGCGCTCCGGTTCCGTGGAAATGGGGTGGGGGGTATCAGTCATGCTTCGACAGTGGCGTGTGTGGCGGTCCACGGGATCGATCAAATGACCGGTGAATTGGGCGCGTTACGAAACTCACCGCGCCGACGTCCGACCGCCTGCGGATGGGTCGAGGTGTGCGGCCACTGGGGGTGCCGCAAGGGTTCGGGACTGCAGGGTGCTGCGAGCTGCTGTCTGGCTGTGGACGACCTACCGCCCCACCGGGTCGCAGTGCGGACCATCGAGGTCGCCAATTCAGTCGGTTAGAAGGGCGAGCCGTTGCTTGCGCTCGGCCACGGAGTCGGTCTAGGGCCGTCGCTCGAACAGCCCGGCTCAAGCAGCCTTGCCACTGCCCCCAGCACCCAGGATCGCACCCACTCTCCAACGCCTCACCGCTCGCCCCTCTCAAGCCGCGTCAGCGGCCAGCGCGGAGGCCGCCGCCGACGCGCAACCATGCTGAACCGGCCCCGATCCGCGAGGCCGCCGCGCCGACCCAGCCCGCCCACCACCCGTATTTTTTCTCCACCGGGCATGGGAGCAGGGGCAGCAGAGGGGATGTCAGACTCCCGACCACGCCAAATTAGGGGGCTGACCTGGGCCTACACACAGGCGCTGAGAGAAGGTAGGGAACGGTTGACGCAACAGTTAAGTTCAAGAGTTGTCGCAGCAGATGGTTCAACCGTTGTCGCCTCACCACCTCTGCTCATGGGAGATGGCTCGCTGTTCTCCCTGTCCCAGCCCGACGCTCGGCCTGCCGGATGCGGAGGGACCGTGGCCGCGCTGCGTGGCGAGAACCCGAGCAGATCGGGCACACCGCCGGGACCCGCTTCATCCGGATCACCGGGAACACCGTGCTGCGCACCATCAGACGAACGCTGCGCACTCGACCACAGAACGGCGTGTGCATCGTGTGCACTGGGCGCCGGAGACGACTGCGCAGCTGCGCAGTGCACGACCCGTTTGCCAGGAGGCGACTGCGACTTCCTCATTGGGCTGCGCTGGGCATCCCAACATGGCTATCGATAGCTTCATAGGAGCGCGCCCATCTGAGCTAGCCGTCGTTCTGCGTACGAGTTGGCCACGAGACACACGGATCTACCGGTCACGCACTGAATCGGTCTTGGTCAGGGCCGTGGTCGGGCGACCACGAGTGCAACCATGGCTTTTGTATCTGCTTCGTCATCCTGGTCGGGCTCCTTGGTCGGTGGTTGGGTCGGTGCCGACCGGTAGTGGCACTCGCAGCGGCAGGCCCTGCAACCTGGCGAGGACCAGGCCGAGCGTGTCGGTGATCAGGTGTCGTTTGCGTCCTTTGATCTAATGGGCGGTAGCTGGAGCCACTGAAGGCGCTTCCTCGACGCCGGCCGCCGTCGACGAAGCCACACCTGGGAACCTCACTCTTCGGCGATCCATTGGGCGAGGGAGATCAGGGTGGCTTCGACGCTGTTCGTCATGTAGTCGCGGAGTGCGTCGAGGTCGCCGCGGGTGGTGCCCAGCACCGGGTCGAGGCGGAGGAGTTGCCAGGACTGCTCGACGACGGTTCCGCGTCCCTGGGGGTGGAAGGTCCAACTCCACTGCACGATGCCGTCTTCGGCGCCGCCGACCACAAAGGTGAAGGCGTCGCCAGGGTCGGCTCGTACGACCTGGGAGCGGGTGGTCCATTCCCTGCCGTCCTTCTGATTACGGCCGCTGAACCAGGCGCCGACCCGAGGCCCGGCGCCCTGGTCGAACGTGACGTCGGTCGCGTTGGGGCTCCAGCGGCCGATCGCGGACACGTCACTGACCAGGTCATAGACCCGGGCGGGTGCGGCATCGACCCATGCGCGTCTGGTGAAGGCGAAGCCCGATGCGTCCAGAGCCTCGGAGAGGTCGTGTTCGCTGGTGGTGGCGCTCAAGGCGTCCTCCTGGGTGCGTGCGGGATGGTGCCGGGTCGGCGACGCCCACGTCATCACCAGTCCTGCTGGGGAGCCAGACCCGCTGGTGCCTATCCACAGCCGGGGCAGGCTGTGCGTTTCGAGTCGGCCCATACTCGGATCCATGACCGGAAAATCGCAGCTCGGGGACTTCCTGCAGGCGCGGCGCTCCCAGCTGCGTCCCGAGGATGTCGGGGTGCCCACCTACGGGGAGCGTCGGCGTGTGCCGGGTCTTCGGCGCGAGGAGTTGGCGCTGCTGGCGGGTGTGAGCGCCTCCTACTACACCCGGCTGGAGCAGGGGCAGTCACTGAACGCGTCGGCCGAGGTGCTGGAAGCGATCGCCGGGGCTCTGCGGTTGGACGAGTCCGAGCGGCGGTACTTGCACGCCCTGGCCCGGGCGGACAGGAATCGCACTCGGGGCCGGCGGCCTGCGCCGGAGCGTGTGACGGAGGCGACGGCTCAGTTGATGGACGTGCTGGCGGACGTTCCCGCGATCGTGCTAGGTCTGCGCAGTGACGTGCTGGCGTGGAATCGCCTGGGTCACGCGCTGTTCGCCGGGCACCTGGACCCTGGTGCCCCGGACCTGTCGGCGCAGCGTCCCAACATGGCCAGACTGGTGTTCCTCGACTGTCATACCCGCGACCTGTACGCGGACTGGCCGAGCAAGGCCCGGGCGGTGGTGGGGAATCTGCGCCTGGTGGCGGCCCAGCATCCGCAGGACACAGCATTGCATGCGCTTCTGGGTGAACTGAGCGCCAAGAGCACTGAGTTCGCCTCGATGTGGGCCGACCACCGGGTCAAGGCGTGCACCGTCGCCGCCTATGAGATGCGGCACCCGCTGGTCGGCCCGCTGACCGTCGTTCAGCAGACCCTGAGTCAGGGGCCGGGCCCCACCATGGTGGTCGCCACCACGGAGGCGGGCTCGACCTCGCGGGCCGCGCTGGCCCTGCTCGCCCAGGCCATCACTCAGGACACCATCCCGGCCGACCCGGCGCAGACGGCGCCACGGGCCGGCGCCGGCTGACCTCACACAACGCCACCAGGCGCTCGGCCGACACTTGCGAGCACCCGTCCCCACCCCGGGCACAGCCGACGACCAGCCGCCGGCATCAGCCCCCCGGGGCCTCATGGCCGCGAGCGGAATCCACCTGTCCCCACGCGTGCGTCGGCGTGTTGCTGCCGCATGCCCGAAAACCAGTGAAGGAACCATGTTCAAGAAGCTCTCCGCGTCCGCCGTGTCGGCGGCTGTCCTTGTCGCGGCCGCTGCCACAGCGCTCAGCCCGGCTGCGGCGTCGGCGGAGTCCGCCCCGCTGAGCAGCGCCCGGATCGCCATGCGCTTCGACCTGGCCAAGGGCCAGACGCCGGAGAACATCGCCCTGGCACCGGGCGGCGCCGCGTACATCACCTTCGCCAAGGGCCGCCAGGTCGCCGAGGTCTCCCCCAACGGCACCACCCGGATCCTGGCCACCCTGCCCAAGCCCGCCGACGGCGGTATCCACGCCCCGGTCCTGGGCTTCCCGCTGACCGTCGGCATCGTCCGTGCCCACGACGGCACCCTGTACTTCCTGTACGCCACTGGCACCCCCGACCTCACCGGCGTGTGGCGCCTTCGCCCCGGCGGCCAAGCGCAGCGCATCGCCGCGCTACCCGCGGACGGCCTGCCCAACGGCCTGACCCTGGACCCGCGCACCCACACCCTCTACGTCACCGACTCCGTGCTGGGCACCGTCTGGAGCCTGCCCACCACCGGCGGCACCCCCACCGCCTGGTCCACCGCCCCCGAACTGGCCTCCACTGGCTTCCTCGGCGCCAACGGCCTGAAGATCCACAACGGCGCGGTCTGGGCCACCAACCTCGACAAAGGCACCATCCTGCGCATCCCCATCCTCCAAGACGGGCGCGCCGGTTCGGTCCGGACCGAGGCCACCGGCCTGCCAGGGATCGACGACTTCGCCTTCACCGGCCACGGCGACCAGCTGCTGGCCGCCCTCAACGGCCCCGGCGAGGTCGCGCTCGTCCAGCCCGACGGCAGCCACTCCATCGTGCTGACCCCGGCCGACGGCCTGCAGAACCCCACGTCCATCGCCCTGCGCGGCGACACCGTCTACGTGCTGAGCGCCGCCTACGTCACCGCCAAGGACCCCAACCTTCTCCTCGCCCACCTGAACGACGACTAGCACCGCGTCGGCCGGAAGCGCACACCCGGGGAAGCACACCGGCTCCCCTGGCCGCCCCGCTCTGTCGACACCCGGGTCGGCCGGTCACGGCCACCCCCGGTCTCCCGAGAAGACCCGCACGTCAGGAGAACGCCATGCAGACCATGCACGAGCTCGAACTCGGCGATGTCACCGTCACCCGCATCGAGGAGATGCACGGTCCGATCATGCCCCCGGACCAGTTCTTCCCCGACCTGCCCGAGCATGCCTGGCAGGAACACCGCGAGATGCTGGTGCCCGACCATCTGGGTGCCGACGACGCCATGGTCCACGTCGCCATGCAGACCTGGCTGCTGCGCAGCGAGGGCAGGACCATCCTGGTCGACACCGGCGTCGGCAACGACAAGTCCCGCCCGGCCGTCTCCGGATGGGACCACCTGCGGCTGGACTACCTCGGCAACCTCGCCCGCGCCGGTGTGCGGCCCGAAGACGTCGACCTGGTGGTCAACACCCACCTGCACGTCGACCACGTCGGCTGGAACACCCGCCTGATCGACGGCGCCTGGGTGCCCACGTTCCCGAACGCCACCCACCTGATGCCCAAGGCCGACTTCAACTTCTGGAACCCGGAGAACAACCCGGACATCGCCGGCGGCGTCAACGAGAACGTCTTCGAGGACAGCGTCGCCCCCGTGCACGCCGCGGGACAGGTCCAGCTGTGGGAGACAAGCCACCGCATCGACGCGAGCCTGCGCCTGGAAGCAGCCCCCGGCCACACGCCCGGGTCCAGCGTCGTCAAGCTGGCCTCCGGCAGCGACCGTGCCCTGTTCGCCGGCGACCTGATGCACACTCCCCTGCAGGTCATGCAGCCCGACCACAACAGCTGCTTCTGCCAGGACCCGGACCAGGCCCGCACAACCCGCCGCAGGCTGCTCGGCTGGGCCGCCGACGCCAACGCCCTCGTCCTGCCCGCCCACTTCAGCGGCCACAGCGCCCTCGAAGTCGAGGACAAGGGCAGCGGATTCGTGATCAAGAAGTGGGCGCCGATCACCCGGTACTGACCCCGATTCCACCCCGCCGCCGCTCCGGCCACCCCGGAGCGGCGGCATCCACGTGAGCAACCAGCAGCGAGGAGATCCGAGATGGCACCCGCCGATCCCGCCACCGTCACCACCACCTCAGGCCCGATCCGCGGTCGCCGCCACGGACATGGGACTGTCTTCCTCGATGTGCCCTATTGCGCACCGCCTGTCGGACGCAGGCGCTTCGCCGCGCCGAGCCCGCACGAACGGTGGACCGGGATCCGTGACGCGACGCGGCCGGGACCGACCGCGCCCCAGCCCACCCGGGACTCCTTCGGCACCCTCGACATGTCGCCCTACTTCGGCCCGGGCTGGCAGCGCGGGGACGACTACCTCACCGTGAACATCTGGGCCCCGCAATCCGATGGACCGACCCGGCCGGTCATGGTGTTCGTGCACGGCGGAGGGTTCGTCGCGGGCTCCAGCCGTGCACCGCTTTACGACGGAACGGCTTTCGCCCGCGACGGCGTCGTGCTGATCACCGTCAACTACCGCCTGGGCATCCCCGGCTTCCTGCACCTGCCTGACGCTCCGGACAACCGCGGCATGCTCGACGTCCTGGCCGCCCTGCACTGGATCCGGGAGAACGTCGCCCGCTTCGGCGGTGACCCCGGCAACGTCACGCTCTTCGGCCAGTCCGCCGGAGCCATCATCGTCGGCGGCATCCTCGCCGACCCGGCCTCGGCCGGCCTCGTCCGACGGGCGATCATCCAGAGCGGCACCGGCACCGGCGCCTTCACTCCC
Organism: Streptomyces sp. R41; assembly: GCF_041053055.1. Lineage (NCBI taxonomy): Bacteria > Bacillati > Actinomycetota > Actinomycetes > Kitasatosporales > Streptomycetaceae > Streptomyces > Streptomyces sp. R41. The sequence continues at coordinate 8,709,905 of NZ_CP163443.1, read as the reverse complement.
GACCAGGCCGGCATTGTCACCGCGGCGGTCGGACGCGAGCTGGACCTTGAACCCACAGTCAAAACCCTGGCCGAGATCCCCGACGAGCGCCTCGTCGCCGTCATGGCCGGCCTGACCGGCTTGGACCTGCGCACGTCCACCCACCACGACCCGCTCGGCGGCATCACCTCCTTCAGCCTGGTCAGCGAGCGCCAGCCGGCCACCGCGGTCGCCGCCGGCCAGGGAGACGAGGTCGACTTGCTGATCGGCGCCAATCTCGACGAGGGCAGTCTCTACCTTGCCCCGTTGGGACTCCTGGCGAGCACCACCGATGCCGATGTCCGGGACACCGCGGCGCAGTTCCACCCCGACCCCGACGAAGCCGTCCGTGCCTACCGAGCACAGCACCCATCCGCCTCAGCCGCCGACCTGCGCACCACCATCCTCGGCGACGGGCTGTTCACAGCCGGCTCCCGGCAGATGGCCGCCGCACACGCGAGCGCTGCGGCCGGACGGACGTACTGCTACGAATTCGTCTGGCGCTCCGACGCGATCGACGGGCGACTGGGCGCCAGCCATGTCATGGAGTTGCCGTTCGTCTTCGACCGCCTGTCCCTGCCATCACTGCGCGGCCCACGAGGGCTCCTCGGCAACGCCGAACCGTCAGCCCCCCTCGCCGCCCGGATCCACCGATCGTGGATACGGTTCGCTGAGACCGGCAATCCCGGCTGGCCCGTCTACGAACCGGCCGAGGGCCACGTCCAGCACATCGGCGTCGCCTGACCGCCGACCGTGGGCAAGGCGCCGCGCACTGCGCGCCGGTGGCCGGTGGCCGGTGGCCGGTGGCCGGTGGCCGCGAAGATACCCGAGCCGATGGCGGCGACGGACGCGGAGAACCGCCGGTTGCGGAAGTAGGTGACGTCGAGGGAGGGATGGTCGCTGCGGGCCTCGTACACCATGAAGCCCGAACCCTACGAACTTGGATGTGGCCGGTCGAGCTCGGCCACGAGAGACTCACCGCGGCCTACAAGTCCCTCTCGCTCAACGCCGTTGGGCCGTCCGGCGTGCCAGATGGCAGGCCTGACGGCGCAACGGAGTTCAGCGTTCAGCGGGGGTGTCAGTGCGCCGCGGTTGCGGCGCCGGTCGTCGTGCCGGTGCTGGTCTTCGCCACCGGACGAGGGGACAGGAGGCGTTCGGCGAGGTGGCCGAAGACCAGGCCGAAGGACACCCACAGGGTGGCCTGGATGGCCAGGGCCGCCAGGCGGAACTGCCACAGCAGGGTTGCCGAGAAGTCCTTGGGTACCTCGTTGATGGCGGGCAGGAAGGCGTAGGCGAGACCGACGGCCGCGACGAAGGCCGCCGCCGCGGCCACCGTGGCGTACCAATTGCCCAGGCGCGGGGCCAGGCGCTTGCCGAGGATCGTCGCCGCGACGGCGAGGAGCACGCTCAGCGCGACCATCAGGAAGTACAAAGTGGTGCGCTTGCCGATGGTGTCGGGGTCGCCCACGGACGGCGGGTTGGCCGGGTACTTCAGGAACGGGACGACGTATACGGCAATCAGCGCGGCCATGGAGACCAGGGCCGCTGTGGCGCGCGGGCCGAAGCGGCCGATGCGGCCCAGGGCGACGCAGACGGCCAGGCCCGCGATGCCGCCGATGGCAACGCCGTAGATCAGGACACCGGTGGCCAGACCGGCGGTCGACTGCATGGTGCGGCTGACGAGTTCCACGCCGTGCTCATGGCTGTGGCCCTCTTCGTAGGCGATGGCGGAGTCCACGCGGGGCTCGCCGAGCAGGTAGGAGACGATCAGCGCCAGCACGCCGGCGGCGAGGCCGGCGAGCATGCCGCGGACGAGTAGCGCCCTTACCGATATGGAGTTCATGGTCTTCTTCGATTCCCCTGGGGACGAGGCCGAGACTGGTGAGCGGTGTCAGCTGTGTCAGTGGCAGGGGAAGCCGAGCAGGTGGCGGCCGTCGTGCACCCACTCGTGCACGTTCTCGCCGGAGATCAGGGCGGTGGCGCCCTGCTCGGCTCCGACGAAGTACAGGAGGATCAGCGCGAGGATGCCGATGAAGGCCGCCCACGGCGCGATCGCCTTGAGGGAGATGGGGGTGATCTCCGACACCTGGGGTGCGCTCGGCGCGGGAATGGCGGACTGGGCCATGGCGGAACCTCCTGGGAACAACGCGTCCCGGTCATTGGTGCTCGTCCGACGGCCTGGGTCTGACTCGTCCGACATGGGCCCCGGAGTGCGGGTCCTGTGCCGGACATACAGTGGCGCGACCGTGCCGGATTCTCACCGGACTTCCATACGCCGTCGATGTCCATGAGACCGTAGCGCGCGACGGCCACGGCCGCTACGGCGCATGTGGCGCAATGCGCGCCCCTAGTTGGGCGAATTGGTGCAGATGAAGGGAATGTTGGTGGCGCGTATCACCCTGGTGTCGCCGGCGGTCAACGCGGCCCTGCGACAGGTCCGGTTCGACGACGCGCCGCTGGACGAGTCGGCCGCACGGCGGGCCCGTGCGGCCGCGGATGCCCTGCCACCGCACGAAGTGATGCTCACCGCCCCGTCGGAGCGGTGCCGCGGTACCGCCGAAGCCCTCGGCCTGGATGCCGCTGTGGTACGGGAGTTGCGGGATCTCGATGTGGGTCGCTGGCGGGGCCGGTCGCTGGACGAGCTCGCCCAGGAGGCGCCGGAGGGGATCGCCGAGTGGCTGGCCGATCCGGCCGTGACGCCGCACGGCGGTGAGTCGGTGGTGGATCTGGTGGACCGCGTCGGGAACTGGCTGGAGTCGTGGTCCGGGCACGGCGGGCGGATCCTCGCGGTTGCCGAGCCCGCCGTCGTACGGGCGGGCCTGGTGCACGCGCTCGCGGTCCCCGCGCAGACCTTCTGGCGGCTCGACGTCGCCCCGTTGAGCGTGACGGAGCTCAGCGGCCGGTCAGGACGGTGGAATCTGCGCTGCGGGCGGCCGTTGACCGCAGCCGAGTAAAAGGCGCAGGGGGGAGGGGCCGCCGTGGGACCGTTCGCTCCATCACGGCGGCCCCTCGTGTGTCAGGACTCGGTGCCGGTCAGGGTGGAGCGGACCTGGCGGGCGGCGGTGACGAGGTTCTCCAGGGGGCGCGGACCTCGGGCCAGCCGCGGGTCTTCAGGCCGCAGTCGGGGTTGACCCAGAGCCGTTCGCTCGGGATGGCCTCAAGTCCCTTGTACAACGAGGCAGTTGACTCGTCGGTGCTGGGGATGCGCGGTGAGTGGATGTCGTAGACGCCGGGGCCGACCTCGCGCGTAACCGGCCGCGGCGAGTTCGTCGGCGACCTGCATGTGGGAGCGGGCGGCCTCCAGGCTGATGACGTCGGCGTCGAGGTCGTCGATGGCCTGGACGATGTCGCCGAACTCGGCGTAGCACATGTGCGTGTGGATCTGGGTGTCCGGGCGAACGCCGGACGTCGTCAGGCGGAACGCCTCCGTGGCCCACTGCAGGTAGCCGGGCCGGTCCGCCACCCGCAGTGGGAGCGTCTCCCGCAGCGCGGGCTCGTCGACCTGGATGACCGAAGTCCCGGCCGCCTCAAGGTCGCCCACCTCCTCCCGCAGGGCCAGCGCGACCTGACGGGCGGTGTCGGCGAGCGGCTGGTCGTCGCGGACGAAGGACCAGGCGAGCATGGTGACCGGGCCGGTGAGCATGCCTTTGACCGGGCGGTCGGTGAGGGACTGGGCGTACGTCGTCCAGCGCACCGTCATCGGGTCGGGGCGGGAGATGTCGCCGACCAGGATCGGCGGGCGTACGTAGCGCGTGCCGTAGGACTGGACCCAGCCGTGCTGGGTGGCGAGGTAACCGGTGAGCTGTTCGGCGAAGTACTGGACCATGTCGTTGCGTTCGGCTTCGCCGTGGACCAGGACGTCGAGGCCGGCCTTGTCCTGGAAGGTGATGACCTCGCGGATCTCGGCCTCGATGCGCTGCTCGTACGCCACCGCGTCGATTCGTCCGGCCCTCAAGTCCGCGCGGGAGAAGCGCAGTTCGTCGGTCTGCGGGAAGGAGCCGATGGTGGTCGTCGGCAGCAGCGGCAGGCGCAGGTGGGCACGTTGAGCCGTGACCCGTTCGGAGTATGGCTGGGAGCGGCGGGCGTCAGCGCCGGTGATCGCCGCGGCCCGGGCGCGCACGGCGGGATCGTGAGTGAGGGCGGATCCGGCTCGGGAGGCGAAGTCGGCACGGTTGGCCTTGAGTTGGGCGGCGATCGCGCAGGTGCCCTCGGTGAGGCCGCGGGCGAGCGTGGCGATCTCGGTGGTCTTCTGGCGGGCGAAGGCCAGCCAGCGGGCGGTCCGCGGGTCCAGGCCGGGTTCGTCGGCGGCGTCCAGGGGGACGTGCAGGAGGGAACAGGAGGCGGCCACGTCCACGCGGCCGGCGAGGCAGAGGAGGGTGCCCAGGGTGGACAGGGACTTTCCGAGGTCGTTGATCCAGACGTTGCGGCCGTCCACGACACCCGCGGCCAGGCGCTTGCCGGGCAGGCCGCCGACGAACGCCAGGTCGTCGAGGTTGGCCGCGGCGGGTCCGGTGAAGTCGAGGGCGAGCCCGTCGACCGGGGCCTTGACCAGGACGGGCAGGGCTTCTTCGAGCCGGTCGAAGTAGGAGGCGATCAGAGGAGTTTTGGCCGGTCGGCGAGGGCGCCGAGTTCGCGGTAGGCACGGGCGGCGGCCTTCAGTTCGGCCGGGGTGCGGTCCTGGACGAGGGCGGGCTCGTCGAGCTGAACCCAGTCAGCGCCGGCTGCCCGCAGGTCTGCCAGCACCTCGGCGTACACGGGGAGCAGCCGGTCCAGCAGGGTCAGCGGCTGCGGTACAGGCGGTTCGCTGAAATCCTCCGCCTCAGCGCCCGTTCTCTTCGGCTACGTCGCTGTGCTCGGCGGCGAGTGCCAGGTCCAGCAGGAGGGTCACGATCTCCTTGCGCCGCCAGGACAGGGCGTCGATGGCCTCGTGCGGCGGGAGCAGGCGGCGGTCCACGGTCTCGTGTCGGGGGCGCCACGGGTCGCACTCGATCCTCGCCCACCAGCGGGTCTGGTAGTGGCTGGTGGGGCCGGACGGTGCCTGGGGATCCCAGACGTGCTGGCAGGCGAGGTAGCGGCTGCGGATCACCCGGGCACACGCTTCCTCGGCGACCTCGCGGACCAGGGTCTGGGCGGGCTCCTCGCCCGGCTCGACCTGGCCGCCCGGCAGATTCCAGAATCCGTCGTCGGTGGCGACCAGCACGACCTGTCCCTCGGGCGTGAAGCAGAAGCCGTAGGACTGGGTGACGAGCCGTCCGGGTGGATACCAGCCCGACGCCATCAGGGTGAAGGCGGCGGGCCGGTCGACGTCGTCGACGGGCTGCGGACCGATACGCGGATCGACAGGACCACCCGGATCTCCGGCCGTGGTGGACACGAGGTCGTCGGGCACGGGTCCTCCTTCACTGTCGAGGCCGACCGGATTCGGTGCGGCTGGTCCGGTCCGTCGGCGTGCAGATCCGGATCCGCACACCGACGTGTCGGGGTGGGCATCGCGGCCCATCGTCCCAAATGACCGAAACTGCGGGCTCCCACAGCCCGCGTGCAGGTGTGGGAGGCCCCCGGGGCCGAGAGGGGCGATTCAGTGAGCGGGTCCGACGTCCGCGGGCTGGGCGAGGATCTCGCCGCACAGGGCGACACAGTCCGCGCAGATCCACACGTCCGGTCCCGCGACCAGGCGGCGCTCGGCGCTGCGCGGGTGGCCGCAGAAGGAGCAGCGGGCGGAGGTGTCGTCGGGGCGGCGCTTGCGGCGGGCGCGACGGCCGAAGGCGGTACGGGGGATGTCGATGTAGCAGTGGAGCTGACGCTTGATGTCGGCGGGGTCGATGCCGATGTCGTTGAGGACTCGGCGGGCGCGGGAGCCGGGGTTGGTGGCGATGACGGCGAGCAGCTGTGCGGTGTTGACCACGACCGGGGCACAGACGGGCGTACGTTCGGTGGCCAGTTGTTCCGCGACGGCGAGAGCCGCCTTCGCCTCGGCGGAGAACACCGGCTCCCCGGTCCTTGCCGCACGGGTGGGGTAGTCGAAGAGGCGGCGGCTCGCGTCACGGATCTTGTCGCGGGTGACTCCGAGTTGCTCCAGCGTGGCGGCGGCCACGCCGTCGGTGAGCAGGCCGAGCAGGAGGTGCTCGGTGCCGGCCTCGGTGAGACCCTCGGTCTCGGCCTCGGCCAGCGCGGCCGCCAGGCCGTTGCTGAGGTCGCGGCCGCGGATCAGACCGACCGTCGCGGGCGCCTCCTGGATACGGTCGACGCGGTCCGCGTACTTCTGGCGCGCCGCCTGGCGGGAGACGCCGAGACGTTCGCCGATCGCCGTCCAGGAGTGTCCGGCGGCGCGCACCTGCCGTACGACCTGGTCGACGGCCTCGTCCGCTTGACCCGACAGGTCCTGGGTGACGGCGACGACGGCGTCCAGGAGCGCGAGTTCGTCGTCACTGCCGGCGCGGGCGTGGGCCGCTGCGATGAGCTGCTCCACAGTGGGCTTCTCGCTCATACCGACAACCGTAGGTTGTCACTGACGGAGCGACAACCCCTCGTTGTCACTTGCTGGTTGGGCCGCCGATGATGCTGCGGATGTGGGCGTCCGTGCAGCCTTGCCGTTTCCACGACCGAGGCGATGCGGGTCGGCGGTCTGCCCGCCCTGCGCCCTGCGCGAACCGCTCGTCGAACACCCGGGGCTCGCCTCCGCCAGGATCATCGAACCCACGCCCGCGGGATGCGCCGAGCAAACCCGCAGTCTTTCTCCACATCGCCATCGAATCGCCATCGACAGGAGCAGCTCAGTGGGTCAGGGCGGCGCGCGCTTCCTTGATCCCGTAGTAGACGATGACGTAGCCGGCCAGTGGGTCGGCCCACCAGAAGCCGAGGGTCGAGTTCAGGACCAAGCCGAGCAGGACGGCGGTGGCCAGCAGGCCGTCGATCAGGGTGACACGGCCTTCGGTCTTGAGCACCGGGTTGTCGATCGCCGCGCCGATACGGGCCTTGCCCCAGGCCAGGGCGAACATCACCACGGCGGTGACCGTGGTCCAGGCGATCCCTGCCGGGCTGCGGTGGGCGTGAAAACCAGTGGCCAGGACCCAGGTCGACTGCACCAGCAGGTAGAGCGCCAGCGCAATGAATCCCGCGCCGATCAAGCGCATGGCCTTGCGCTGCCGGTCCACTCCGGTGCCCGACAGCTCCCAGATCACCACGGTCGAGGCGCCGATCTCGATCAGGGAGTCCAGGCCGAAGCCTGCCAGGGCCACTGAGCGCGCCGCGACGGCGGCGAACGCGAGCACGACGATTCCGATGACGTTCCAGAACAAGGTGGCCCATTCGAGGGCGAACCCCCTCCGCAACAGGCGGTCGGTGCCCGCGGACGCTGCAGGAGAATTCGAGGCCATGACGGGCATCTTCGCAGGCCCGATCGCCCGATCGTCCACTTCCCCGTCCAGCCGAACCGTGACCCCGCTGTTGAGTTGGTTCTGACTGCGTGTCCGTGACGGCTACGGCGAATGCAGGCCGGCGACACGTCATCGGGCTGGTGCCCCACGGAACCGCCAGAGTTCTCATCGGCGGCCACCGTCTAGGGTGCGGGCATGATCTCGCATAGCTACCTCTCCGAACTGTTCTCGCTGGACGGCCGGGTCGCCGTGGTGACGGGCGGCAGTTCCGGCATCGGCCGAGCCATCGCCGGGGCTCTCGCGCGAGCGGGGGCGAGCGTGGTGATCGTGGCGCGCAAGGAGTCGGAACTGGCCGCCACGGTCGACGAGCTGGCGGCCGACGGCTGCCGGGCGGCCTGGGTGAGCGCGGACCTGAGCACCCGCGATGGGGTGCGCGCGGCGGCGGAGCAAGCGGCCGAAGTGTTCGGCGAGCCCGACATTCTCGTCAACAGCGCCGGGATCAACCTGCGGCCGCCGATGAGCGAGCTGGACGAGGAGGTGTGGGACACCACGATGGCGGTGAACCTGGAGGCGCCCTACTTGTTGGGCCGGCGGTTCGGGCCCGGCATGGCCGAGCGGGGCTTCGGGCGGATCATCCACATCACCTCCCAGCAGGCGCACCGGGCGTTCGTCCAGAGCGGCGCCTACGGGGTCTCCAAGGGGGCGCTGGAGTCGCTGGCCCGCTCTCAGGCCGAGGCGTGGTCGCCACACGGCGTCACCTGCAACACGCTGGTGCCCGGATTCGTCATGACCCCGCTCAACGCGCGGTTGTCGTCCGACCCGGAGAAGGTGGCGGCGCTGGCCGCGCGCACGATGGTCGGGCGCAACGGCCTGGCCGAGGACTTCGCCGGAGCGGCGGTGTTCCTGGCCGGCCGCGCCTCCGGCTACGTCACAGGACAGTCGATCTTCGTCGACGGCGGGTTCTCCGTTCACTGAGCCCGACATCGCGTGAAAGTCTCTGCGAGCCCGCCGCGTACGTCCTGGGAGCAGGACGTCGTCGACGATGCGGTGCACCGTCATGACGGGAGCACGAGCATGAGGAAGAAGCCGGGCTCCCCGCGGCTAACGCGCCAGCAGGTCCCTCAGTGCTTCGGCGATGTCGGTGGGAGCCTCCTCGGCCATGAAGTGGCCGCACGAGACGGTGGAGTGCCGCAGGTCGGACGACCACGCTCCCCACACGGTGGCGGCTTCATAGCCGAGCGCGGCGCCCCAGTCCTGCTGAAGGACGGTCACGGGCATGGTCAGCTTGTTGCCGGCCGCGCGGTCGTCCTGGTCGTGTTCGACGTCGATACCGGCGGAAGCGCGGTAGTCGGCGACGATCGAGGGCACCGCGTTGCGGCAGGCCCGCAGATAGGCGGCGCGGATGTCGCCCGGAATGGCTTCGGGGTCGTTGGCCCACAGATCGAGGAAATGACCGAAGAACGCGTCTGCGCTGGCGGCGATCATCCGCTCGGGCAGACCGGCCGGCTGGGCCATGAGGTACAGGTGGAAGCCGACGGCCGCGGTCGTGCCGTGCAGCGCTTCCCACATGTCGACCGTGGGCAGCACGTCGAGGCAGGCCAGGTGAGTGATCGCGTCGGGGTGGTCCAACCCCGCCCGGAAGGCCACCAGGGCCCCGCGGTCGTGACCGGCCAGAGCGAAGCGGTCGTGTCCCAGCTTCTTCGCCAGGGTGACGATGTCGCGTGCCATGGTCCGCTTGGCGTAGGTGTCGGGGCCGTCTGCCGCCGGCTTGCCGCTGTCTCCGTAGCCGCGCAGGTCGGGGCAGATGACGGTGTGGTCGGCAGCGAGGTCCGTGGCGACGTGCCGCCACATCAGATGGGTCTCGGGGAAGCCGTGGAGAAGCACGATCGGTGTGCCGGAGCCGCCGACGGCGACGCTGAGCGAGACATCGTCGGTCACCGCTACGCGCTGATAGTCGAATCCGGTGATGGTGGGTTCCATGGCTGGGCTCTTTTCGTTCCGGTGGGGCTTGGTCATCCGGTTGTCCGCGACGTGTCCCGGTCACTCGATGCGTCCAGCGTGCGGGGCCTCAATGAGCAGCCAATGAACGACGGACACGCTGTACGTTGAGCCAGGAGCGGGAGCAGCGGAGAAGGACGGACGCCGGCATGCGCATGGACTTCGGGGTCCTGGGGCCCGTCCTGGCCTGGGACGAGACCGGAGAAGCCGTCTCCCTCAAGGGACCGATGCACCGCGCGGTGCTGGCCCGTCTCATCGTGGCCCGCCGCCACGTCGTACCGGTCTCGCGGCTGGTGGAGGATCTGTGGGAGGAGCCGCCCGCGGACGCGGTCGGCACGATCCGGACTTTCGTCGCCGGCCTGCGCCGCTCCCTCGAACCCGACCGGCCACCTCGGGCCCCGGCCCGGCTTCTGGTCACCGAAGGCCCCGGCTACGCGCTCCGGGCAGCACACGACGATGTCGATGCCTGGCGGTTCGAGAAGGCCGTGGGTTCCGGGGCCGGTCTTCGTCCCGCGGACCTCGTGTCCCGGCTCACCGACGCGCTGGGCACGTGGCGGGGGCCGGCCTACGTCGATTTCGCGGACGAGCAGTGGGTCCGCGCAGAACGCTCCCGCCTGACCGAACTGCGCCTCCATGCCGTCGAGCGCCGTGCCGAAGCGCAGATCGCCCTGGGCGCGGCCGCCGAGGCCGTACCGGATCTGGATGCCCATGTTGCCGAGCATCCGTGGCGCGAGGACGCCTGGCACCTTCTCGCACTAGCCCTGTATCGGTCCGGACGGCAGGCGGACGCGCTGTCCGTGGTCCGTCGCGCGCGGCAGATGCTCAGAGATCACCTGGGAGTGGATCCCGGCCCGAGGCTGCGCCGTCTGGAAACGGACGTGCTGCAGCAAGCCGATCACCTGGACCCCGGGCCCGGCGGAACGGCGGACCAGGTCTGGGCTCAGGCGGCAGCCGCCTACGAGAGCGCCGTCGCCTCCCGTGCCCGGACGCGGCTGGAGTCCACCGCCGGCCTGATGCGCGACCTGGCGGTGACGGGAGGGGGCGGACTGGAGGCCGCCCGGCGCCACCGGGTGGCGGCCGTGGCCGCGGCGGAGCAGCTGGGCGACCCCGAACTCACGGCCCGGGTGATCGGCATCTACGACGTGCCCGCGATCTGGACCCGGTCGGACGACCCGGTGCAGGCCGAGTGGTTGGTGGGCGCGGCGGAACGGACCTTGCGGCTCCTGCCGGCCGCTAACCACGGGGCGGTATATGGGCGGCTGCTCGCCACCATCGCCGTGGAGTCCCGCGGAACTCTCCCCACCGAACCAGCGGCTACGGGGGCAGGTGCGCACGCATTTCAGGCCGCCCGGCAGGCGGAGCAGATCGCACGGCGCCTCAACAACCCGTCGCTGCTGGCCTTCGCCCTGAACGGCCTCTTCATGCAGACGTTTCACCGGGCCGGTCTGGCTGCCCGACGCGATGCGATCGGCGCCGAAGTGGTGTCCCTGTCATCGCACAACAACCTCGTCACGTACGAGGTACTGGGCCACCTGATTCGCCTGCAGTCACGATGCGCGCTCGCCGACTTCTCCGGAGCCGACCGGCACGCGGAGGCTGCGAACACGCTGTCCGAACGACACGAACTACCGCTCGTGTCCGTCTTCACCACGTGGTACCGAGCATTGCGCGCCTCCATGACGCAGCCCCTGCGGGCGGCCGAGTCCGCGTACGAGGAGGCTGCCGGCTGCTTGGACGGGTCCGGTATGCCGGGGCTGCAACGCGGCCTGCTGCCCCTGGCCCGGCTGAGTCTCTACGTCCGCCACAGCCGGCCGGCACTCATCGGCCGGATGGACGGGCAGACCGATTGGGGCCCCTACGAACCCTGGGTGCGTCCCGTCCTGCTCGTATCCCAAGGACATGACGACGATGCCCGCCACGCTCTGCGGGACATCGCCTCCCCACCGCGCGATCTGTTGTTCGAGGCACTCTGGTGTCTTCTCGCGCAGGCGGCGATCCGTGTGGGCGACCACACGATGATGCAGCGTGCGTATACACAACTGCAGCCCGCTTCCTCCGAACTCGCCGGAGCCGGAAGCGGCCTGATCACCCTCGGCCCGGTGTCCGAACAGCTGGACGCTCTGGCCTCGGCACTCGCCCGTCCATAGCGCCTCGCGGCATGGGTGGCCGCAACGCCAGGCGCCGGCTGCAGAGTCCGCTGGGGCCGCCCCTCCAACAGGTCGAGCAGGCTCGGTTCTCCCACCGGAAACTCCCTCAGAGCTGGTCGGCATCCAGCACTTCCCACTCCCGCGCCGGGATCTGGAGGAGCCGTTCCATCTCTTCGGTCCCGGGCAAGGTGCCGTGGTCTCCCGTCACTTTGAGAGCGGACACGGCGGTGACGTGACCCAGCCGGAGGGCTTGCGTCATGGTCAGTCCTCGTACCAGGCCCGCGAGAAAGCCGGCCGCGAAAGCGTCACCGGCGCCGACGGGCTCCACGACCGTCGTCCGCAGTGCCGGCACCGTCCGGATGCCCTCCTCGGTGAGAGCGGACGCGGCGCGGGCCCCGTCCTTGACGACCAGGATCCTGGGATTCGGGAGCAGCTCACGGATGCTCGTGGCCGTCAGTTTCGCGCCCCACAGGTCCTGCGCCTCATCGAGACCGACGAAGACGATGTCCGCCCGGTCCGCCAGCTCACGCAGCATGGCCGGAGCCGTGCCGGCCGGCCACAACGCGGCGCGGTGATTGACGTCGAAGCTGATCGCATACGGCCGCTCGCCGGCGGGAGCGGCCAGGGCACGCGTGACCAGGCGCCGGCAGGACGAGGAGAGTGCCGGTGTGATGCCGGTGAAGTGAAGTACGGAGGCCGTGCGCACCGGTTCCTGTTCCAGGAGTTCGGGACCGAGGGCGGAGGCTGCCGAATTGCTCCGGTAGTAGTGGACACGGGTACCGGCTGTCAGCGGGTTCTTCACGAGAAGGCCCGTGGGGCGGTGGGGGTCGATACGCACGTGCGAGACGTCAACTCCCGCGTCTGCGACGGCAGTCCGGACACGGAGCCCCAGTGCGTCATCCCCGAGGGCCGAGAGCCAGGCGACGGGGATGCCGTGGTCCGCCAGGTACATCGCGACGTTCGACTCGGCTCCGGCAACCGACAGGCGCAGAGACTCGGCGTCCTGCAACGGCCGGGGCGGGTCGGGGGCCAGGGCTGCCATCGTCTCGCCGATGCACACGACCGGTCCGGTGAGGGGAAGCCAGGGGGTGTTCATGCCGGCTCCGCCGCGACCGTCGGCCGCATTCGCCCAGCGGTGTCGAGCCGGTAGGCGGGCGCCGGTGTCCCCGGTACGTCGACCGGCACGGCGAAGAGTGCGCCATCGTGCACGCCAGGTGCGGAAAGACCTACGCGGGCGGTGGTGACGTGAAGGATGTCGTGTTCGAGGCACACACCGGCGGGCTGACTCGCCGGCAGCTTCAAGGTGCGGTCCAGGCGGCCGTCCGGCAGATACCGGCGTACCTCTCCCGTGCCCCACACGGCGACCCAGACGGCTCCTTCGACATCGACCACCATGCCGTCGGGGCTGCCTTCGTCCACGGTGACAAACGCCTCCGGTGCGCCGAGGCGGGCGGTCACCGGGTCGACGGAGTATCGCCGGATGATCCCCCGGGCGCTGTCGGCCAGGTACATGGTGCGGCCGTCGGCCGTGAACGCGGGCCCGTTCGGCACAGTGATCCCGTCAAGGACGCGGACCACCGTGCCGTCGTGGTCCACCCGGTAGAGCGCGCCGGCGCCCTCGTCGGCCCCGTAGGCCATACTGCCCGCCCAGAACCGGCCGGAGGGATCGGCGGTGGCGTCGTTCATGCGCATGGGCAGCGCAGCCGCCGCCTCGGGGCGCGCCAGCCACGTCGTGGAGCCGTCGGGGGCGAGCAGGCAGATCCCCGTCCCGGCCGCGGCGATCCAGGTGCCGGGACGGTCGGCCACGGGCGCCACCGCTCCCAGGGGTTCCGGCAGTTGAGCCAGTTCCTTCAAGGGCGCGCCGGGATCGTCGGGGGCGGTCAGCAGCCGGCCCGCGAGGATGTCCACGAGCACGATGCCGCTTTCCGTCCAGCGGATGCCTTCGCCGAGTTCCAGTCGGTCGGGACGGAGGGCTTCGGTCACCGCGTGACCTCCTGTACGGCGGCTCGGAAGGCGCGGGCGCGGGCACGGAGGTCGGTGAGGCTGCCGCCGTCGGCGGCGTCGCCCACGAGGGGTGAGCCGACGCCGACGGCGGTTGCTCCCGCGGCCAGATAGGCGCGGGCGGCCAGATCGTCTATGCCGCCCACCGGGACGAACGGCTCGTGCGGGAACGGTCCTCGCAGGGCCCTGAGGTAGGCGGGGCCGCCGGCCTGGGCAGCGGGGAAGATCTTCAGTGCGGCGGCACCGAGGGTGCGTGCGGTCAGGATCTCGGTCGGCGTCATGACGCCGGCCAGGACAGGCATGCCCAGTTCGCGTGCGGCCTCGGCACCGTCTCCCAGCGCGGGGGTGACCGCGAAGTCCGCCCCGGCCCGGTGGGCAGCCCGGGCGTCGTCGGCGGTCAGGACGGTGCCGGCGCCGAGGGGCCGGTCGGGGCCGAGATCCCTCCGCGCCCGCTCGATGACGGACAGGGCGTCCTTGCCGGTCAGCGACACCTCGATCAGCTCGATGCCCGCGTCGGCCAGGGTCAGCACAGTGCGCAACGCGGCCTCAGGGTCGGCGCCGCGTACGATCGCGACCAGGCGGTGGGCGGTCAGGGCCGCTCGAAGATCCATGGACGAGGCTCCTTGTCTCACAGGTCGGTTCAGGGGCAGCGGCAGTCCGCGGTCAGCGTGAGCCGCCAGCGGACTTCCCCGGACGCCGGCACGCGGGCGGCGTCACCGGGGCTCGCCTCGGCGAGGTCGAAGACCCGGCCGAGCATCGGCTCGACCCCCGTACTGCGATACGGGTGTTCGGCGGGAAAGCCGCCGAGGTTGCGCCACAGACCCATCGACAGCGGCTGTCCGTCGGCTTCGAGGGTCAGCGCGAGGCGGTCCTCGTGGTCGTGGACGCAGCAGCGTGATACGTCCACGACGGCTCCGACCGCGGTGCCGTCGTCCGGGCCGAGCCGGTCCAGGCTCAGTCCGCGGGGGGCGGGCCAGCTTCCCTCCACCCAGGGGGCGCCTGTCGGCCACGTCCGGCCCAAGAGTGGGGCCGCTTCCGGGAAGAGACGGGTGCTCGCTCCCGCGCGGGCATGCAGGGTGGCGTGCTCGGACAGGTCGAGCAGGGCGTGGGCGGCCCAGACGAAGCGGAAATCCGGGTCGGCGGTCAGGACGTAGTCGGCCTCTACGCCGTCGGCCGTGGGCCGCATCGCGCGCGTCAGAACGAATCGGCTCGCCCGCACGGTTTCCGTGCCGTGCTGGTCACGCGTCCAGGGCCGCGACCAGGCATCTCCGTGGTCGGGAGCACCCCGCACGGTGGGGACGCATTCCTCCAGCCCTCCCGCATCCACGAAGACATCGCCGGGGGACACGCTCTCGCGTCCTGGGGCCTCGCGTCTCCACAGCCATTCGCGGCCGCCTGCCCGCAGTGACGTCCACCGGCCGCCATGGGCAGGGTCGGTGACGATTTCCAGGGGCACCGTCACCACTCCGTGAAGGAGCCGTCGGCGTGCCGCCACACCGGGTTGCGCCAGCGGTGACCGGTGCGGTCGGCCGCGCGTACGGCAGCCTCGTCCACGGTGATGCCCAGGCCGGGTGCCTCGCTGCGAGGTGCGTACCCGTCCACGAACCGGAACGGTTCGGTGTCGACGAGGTAGGAGAGCAGGTCGGCGTCCTTGTTGTAGTGGATACCTCGGCTCTGCTCCTGGATCAGGAAGTTCGGCGTCGCGAACGCGATCTGGAGGCTGGCCGCCAGGGCGATCGGGCCGAGCGGGCAGTGCGGGGCGAGGAGGGCGCCGTAGGTCTCGGCGAGCGAGGCGATGCGGTGCACCTCGGAGATGCCGCCGGCGTGGGACAGGTCTGGCTGGGCGACCGCGATGCCCGCGGCGAGGACGGGCAGGAACTCGCCGCGCTCGTAGAGCCGTTCGCCGGTGGCGAGCGGGACGTCGGTCGCCGCGACCAGGCCGGGCAGCAGGTGCCCTTGTTCAGGGACGACGGGTTCCTCGACGAACAGCGGGTGCAGACAGGCGAGTTCGGCCAGGACCCGGCGGGCGCTGGCGACGGTGAAGCGGCCGTGGAAGTCGACGGCGACGTCGCGGTCCGGGCCGAGGACCTCGCGGGCGGCTGTCACGCGGGCGACGACCGCCGCGGTCTCGGCCGCGGTGGCCACCGGCGATGTGGCCCCGGCACCGTTCATCTTGACGGCGGTGAAACCGGCCTCCACCTGGGCGGATATCTGCTCGGTGAGCTCGGCGGGTTCGTCGCCGCCGACCCAGGCGTAGACCCGGACCCGGTCGCGCACGGGGCCGCCCAGCAGAGCGTGCACCGGGGCGCCGTAGGTCTTTCCCGCGATGTCCCACAGGGCCTGGTCGAGGCCGGCGACGGCACTGGAGAGGACGGGGCCGCCGCGATAGAAGCCGCCCTTGGTGAGTACTTGCCAGTGGTCCTGGATGCGCAGCGGGTCCTGGCCGACGAGGTATTCGGCCAGGACGTCGACGGCGGCGCGGACGACCTCGGCGCGTCCCTCGACGACGGGTTCGCCCCAGCCGACCACGCCGTCGTCGGTCTCGATGCGGCAGAACAGCCAGCGTGGCGGGACGAGGAAGGTTTCGATGCGAGTGATCTTCACTGAGCGCGGGGGCCTTCCGTCTCGTCGGAGCCGCCGATGCGGTCCAGATCGCGGCCGGCCTGGTCGAGCAGGGCACGCATCGCGGCCTCGGCGGCCAGCGGGTTCTGGTCCCGTACGGCGTCCAGGACGGCGTGGTGGGCCGGTACGGGGTCCTCGCTGTGGGGGTGGCTGTGCACGATGCGGTCGCGGTGGGCCAGGCCCGACTCGATCACCATCTCCATGCGTTCGAGGAGTTCGTTGTGGGTGGCGGCGAGCAGGGCACGGTGGAAGGCGAGGTCGGCTTCGACGGCGTGTGCGGCATCGGCGTCCTGCTCCCCCATCGCCTCCAGGGCCTTGTCGAGGGCGGCGAGGTCGGCGTCGGTGCGCCGCTCGGCGGCGAGGCGCACGGCGGCCGGTTCGATGATGGCGCGCACTTCGGCGAGGTTGCGCAGCAGCGCGCGCTCGGCCTCGGTGGTACGGCCGCCTTCGAACTGCCAGCGCAGTACGTCGGCGTCGAGCAGGTTCCAGTCGGCCCGGGCGCGTACGAAGGTGCCGCGCTTTTGGCGGGCGTCGACCATGCCCTTGGCGGCGAGCACTTTGAGGGACTCACGCAGCGCGGTGAGGCTCACGTCCAGCTCGCTCTGCAGTGCCACCAGGTCGAGCGTGGCGCCCTCGGGGATCGCGCCGCTCAGGATGCGGCGGGCGAGGGCTTCCACGGTCTGACCGTGCACGCCGCGACGGGCGTAGGGCGTCATGTCGTACAGCCTTTCTGCTTCAGAGGTGAGCGTGGTCATGCGGAGGCCTTGACGACGCTCCAGCCGCCATCCACGACGAGACTCGTGCCCGTGATGTAGGAGGCTTCGTCGGCGGCGAGGAACGCCATGGCCGCGGCCACCTCCTCGGGGGTGCCGAAGCGACGGGCGGCCGTCTCGGCGATGCTGCGCTCCCGGTCCTCGGGACGCACCCTGTCCCAGGCGGCGGTCAGGATCGGTCCGGGCACGACGGCGTTGACCCGTATCTCGGGCCCGTATTCGACGGCGAGTTGACCGCACAGGGACAGCAGAGCGCCCTTGGAGGCCGCGTAGGCGGGATGTCCGGGGATGCCCTTGTAGGCGTGGACGGACGAGGTCAGCACCACCGCCCCCGAGCGGGCCCGCAGATCGGGTACGACCGCCTGGAAGCCGAGGAAGCTGCCGGTGACGTTGACGGCGAACTGCCGCTGCCACGAGGCGAGGGACATCTCGTGAGCCGGGGCGACGTCGACGGTGAAGGCGTTGCTGACGAGGACGTCCACCGGTCCGAAGTCGTGGGCGGCGGCCACGATCCGTGTCCAGTCGTCCGCCGCGGCGACGTCGGCTCCGACGAACCGGGCGAGGCCGCCGGCCTTGGTGATCTGCTCGGCCACGGCCTCGCCGCGCTCCTCGGCGATGTCGGCGAGCACGACGGCGGCTCCCTCCAGGGCGAGGCGTTCGGCCGTGGCCGCTCCGATCCCGGAGGCCGCGCCGGTGACCACGGCCGTGCGGCCGGTGAAGCGGGCACCGTACCGTCGTGCGGACTGGTCCATCGTGGGGTTCGACTCCTTTGCGGGAACGGGACTGCTGGTCTGCCGTGCTGGGCAACATATGCCGCCGGGTCTACTGCCGTGTCAGCACCACCAGTTCGGCGTCGTGGTGGGCGCTCCAGCTGAAAGGCACCCCGTAGTGGAGCAGATGGACTCCGCTGTACGTCGTTCCCGCGGCGTTGTCGCGGTAGCGGGCATCGGGGTCCAGGCCTCGCAGCCTGAGCCGGTCGGGACGGCCGGGCACGAGCGGAGCGCCGTCGAGGCGTCCCGTGCTGAGCGCGGCGACGACGGTGGTGCCCGCGTCCGGGGCGTCGTACTGCACACCGCAGGTGGAGTCCTCGGGGGTGCCGAGCAGCCGGGCCTCGCCCTCGTGGATGATCTGGCGCACCTCCTTGTAGCGGGCGATCCACCGGGCGGCCTCGGCTTGCTGTTCCCCGGTCCAGGCACGCAGGTCGGCGCCGATGCCGAGGACGCCGCACATGGCGTTCACGAAGCGGAAGGCGAGGCTGCGAGGGCGTGGGTCGAACACGCCGGGGGCGTCGGTGACCCAGGAGCTCATGACGTGCGGGGCATGGGCGTGCAGGAAGCCGTACTGGATGGACAGCCGGTCCAGTGGGGCGGTGTTGTCACTGGGCCAGACGACATCCGTCCGCGCGAGGGTCGCGTGGTCGATGCGACCGCCGCCGCCCGCGCAGCCCTCGACGGTGACAGCGGGGTGGGCGGCGCGCAGGTGGTCCAGGACGCGCAGATACCCGGTGACGTGCCCGGCGTCCAGGTCGAGCCGGTCGGCGCGTTCGGTGCCCGGGCGGCCGCGTTCGGTGGGCGGCCGGTTCATGTCCCACTTCAGGTAGCTGATGTCGTACGCGGTCAGCAGTCGGTCGAGCGTGCCGATAACGAAGTCCTGGACGTCGGTGCGGCCCAGGTCCAGCAGCAGCTGATTGCGGACCAGTCGGGCGGGACGGTCGCCGATCCGGTAGACCCAGTCGGGGTGTTCGGCGTACAGGCGGCTTTTCGGGCTGACGGCTTCCGGCTCGATCCACAGGCCGAAGTCCAGGTCGAGGGCGCGTACATCCTCGACGAACCGGTCGAAGCCCTGCGGGAACGCCGCCGGGTCGGGGTACCAGTCGCCCAGTCCCCCGGTGTCGTCGGCGCGGCCGGTGAACCATCCGTCGTCCACGACGAACAGTTCGACGCCGATGTCCGCGGCCGCCTTGGCCAGCTCCAGCTGACCTGCCGCGTCGACGTCGAAGCCGGTGGCCTCCCAGGAGTTGTAGAGGACCTTGCGGGGGCGGTGCAGCCGCGCGCCGGCGAGGTGACGTTCGTAGCGGTGCCAGACGCGGGAGAGCCCGTCGAGGCCGTCCGGACTGAACGCGCATGCGAGGCGGGGCGTCACCAGGGTGTCGCCGGGAACCAGACGCACCGCACCCTCGTGCGGGACCCGCCCGGCGCGCACGCGCACGGCGCCACCCGGCTCGGCCTCCGCCGTGATGTGCCAGTTGCCCGGCCATTCGAGGGCGACGCCATACGCGGCCTCCGCGTCCGAGTCCTGCACGGCGAGCCAGGGCGCGTACGCGTGTCCGGGCACGCCCTGGAGGCTGCTCATGCTGAACGTGCCTCTGCTCAGGTCGAGTTGGGTGCGCTGGAACTCCTGCGACCACTGGCCGGCGAGGTACGTGAGCCGGGCCGCGCCGGTGACGGGGATGTTCACGGCGGCCGAGTCGAACCGCTCCAGGCGCAGTTCCTCCATACCGGTCAGCTCGGTCCAGCGGAGGATCACGTCCGTGTCCGGCACGGTCTCGTAGCAGAGGACCGTACGGAGGCCCAGCACGGCGTCGGTGAAGGCGAGCCGCAGCGTCCCCTCCCCTTCCTCCGCCCCGTCGAAGTCCCACCACACACCCCGCTCCTCGCCCGGGCGAGCCGCCACGAGTTCGGCGCCGGTGAACGGCCGCAGCCCGTACGGCAGATACTCGGCGGGTGCCGCGTCGGCGGGCGTGATGAAGTGCGTGCGCCTCGACCAGTCGAGGGCAGAGGGACCGTGCTCGACGCCGAGCGGCCCCCAGGCGTCGAGCTCGGCCCACGGGCCGTCCGCAGAGAGACGGACGGTGTAGCTGGTGTTCTCGGTGCGCAGGGTCCAGCGCCGGTACGAGGTCACTTCACCGCTCCCAGGTTGAGGCCGGCCACGAAGTGCCGCTGGAACCGGAGGAACACGGCCACGGTGGGCGCGGCCGCGATGACCGACCCGGCGGCGATCACGTTCCACATCGACACGTACTGCCCCTGGAGCCCGATGAGGGCGGCGGTGATCGGCATCTTGGTGTCGCTGCGCAGCACGGTGATCGCCCAGAGCAGGTCGTTGAAGATCCAGGTGAAGGACAGCGCGCTGAGCGCGGCGAGCGCGGGGCGGGTCAGCGGGAGGATGATCCGCCAGAAGACCTGCCAGGGACCCGCGCCGTCGACGACCGCTGCCTGCTGGATCTCGGGCGGTATGGCGCGCATGAAGCCGTGCAGGACGAAGACGTAGAAGCCGACGCCGAAGCCGATCTGCACGCCGACGAGGGCCGGCAGGGTGTCGAAGATGCCCATCAGCTCGCTCAGCTTGGAGACCGGGATGAGCAGGATCTGCGGTGGGAGCAGGTTGCCGCCGAGCATGAGCAGCAACAGGGAGCGGCGGAAGGGCAGTTCGTAGCGGCTGAGGGCGAACGCGGCCATGGCGGCGAGGGCCAGTGTCACCAGGACGCACGGCACGGTGACGGCCAGGCTGTTGATCAGGGCCCGCTGCTGGCCGCCGTCGACCCAGGCCTGGCGGAAGTTGCCGAGGGTGAAGGAGCGGGGCCAACTGCCCAGGCCATGTGCGGCGATGTCGTCGAAGGAGCGCAGGCTGGTCACCAGGACCAGGGCTATGGGCAGCAGCCACAGGACGGCCAGGGTGCCGGCGCCCAGGTGGAAGCCCGCGGTCGCGGCTCGTTTGCGGCGCAGCGCCGTGGACGTGGCGGACATCAGTCGGCCTCCCGGAAGGCGCGGACGAGGTAGGAGCAGATGACACCGAAGGCCAGGACGAAGATGACGACGGCCAGGGCGGAGCCGTAGCCGAGCCGCAGGGACTGGAAGGCGGTGGAGTACATGTACGTGCTCAGCAGCTCGGACGAGTGGTAGGGGCCGCCGCGGGTCAGCGACCACACGACGTCGAAGGAGCGCAGCGAGTCGATGACGATGACGGACAGGACGACGGCGTTGACGCTGCGCAGCTGGGGCAGCGTGACGTGGCGGAAGCGCTGCCACGCTCCGGCACCGTCGACCTTGGCCGCCTCGTACAGGGCCGGGTCGATGCCCTTGAGGCCGGCGAGGTAGAGGACCATGACGTAGCCGATCTGGCGCCACAGCGCGGGCACGATCACCGCGTACAGGGCGGTGTCCTGGTCGGCGAGCCAGGCGTGGCGCAGGCTGCCGAGGCCCACCGACTCCAGGAGTTGGTTGAGGACGCCGTCGGGCTGGTAGATCGCCTGCCAGACCAGGGCGGTGGCGACCAGGGAGAAGACGACGGGCAGGAAGAGGGCGGCCCGGTAGAAGCCGACGCCGCGCCGCTCCTGCTGGAGCAGCAGCGCGGCGGCCAGGCCGAGGAGCGCGGACAGGCCGCCGAAGAGCACCAGCCACAGCACGGTGTGGCCGGCCGCGCTGCGGAAGGTGTCGTCGTGGGCCATCTCCCGGAAGTTGTCCAGGCCGATGAACTGCGGCGCCGAGACGCCGTCCCACTGGGTGAGGGCGAGGTAGAAACCCTGCAGGGCGGGCCAGAACACCCACAGTGCCTCGGCGAGCAGCGGGACGAGAACGAAGGCGAGCACCAGCGGGGGTGTGCGGCCCGGGCCCCGGGCCCGCTTGCCACGAGGGCGCGGCGGGGCCGGGGTCTTCCGTTCGGGGGCGGTCAGGACGGCCACGTCAGGCCTGCCAGATCTTCTCGGCGTCGCGCTGCCAGTCGGTGAGGATCGAGCCGATGGACTTCGGCTTGGCCAGGAACTTGGTCAGCGCGGTGTCCGCGGTGGGCTGGAGAGCGTCGCTGGAGTCCCGGTTGAAGAACTGGGTGATCTCGACGGCCTCCTCGATGTGCTTGCGGCCCTTCTTCACCAGGGCGGTTCCGGCGTCCTTGGCGTCGGGGTGGCACGGCAGGACGGTGCCCGACGATCCCTTGATGTAGATCTCCTGGGCCTCGGCCGTGGCGAGGTAGCGCATCAGGTCGACGACCTGGTCGTGGCGGCCGGTGCGGGCGCTGGCGAAGTAGCCGTCGGTGGGCGCTTCCTCGGCGAGCGGGACCTTCGGATCGATGACGGGGAAGCGGAAGAAGTCGATGTCGTCGAGGGCGTCCTTGGGGGCGGCGTCGGCGAAGAAGGTGCCGATCAGCATCATGCCGCTGCGGCCGTTGAGCAGCGAGGTCGTGGCGTCCTGGAAGGCGACGGCGGTGCCGTCCGGGTCGAAGTACGGCAGCACTTCCTGCCAGCGGTCGAAGACCTTGCGCACCTCGGGGTCGTCGAACCGGTGCTTCCCGGCCAGGAGTTGACGGTGGTAGTCGGCACCGTTGATCCGGATGTCGAGGTAGTCGAACCAGGCCGAGGCCACCCAGGCCGTGTTGCCGCCCGCGCCGAGCCCGATGGGGGCGATGCCCTTGCTCTTGAGCTTGTCGCACAGGTCGAGGAAGTCGTCCCAGCTCTTCGGCTCGCTCACGCCCCACTTGGCGAAGTTCGACTTCCGGTAGAACATGCCCCACCAGTAGTAGGTGGTGGGCACGAAGACCTTCTTGCCCGAGCTCGCGGTGCACAGCGAGTGCAGCGCCTTGGAGTAGCGCTTGAGGTCGGGCGAGGCCCAGACGTCGTCGAGGTCGAGCAGCAGGTTCTTCTTCGCGTAGGCGTCCGCCACCGAGCCGGGGTACCAGGTGTACACGTCCGGCGGGTTGGCAGAGGTCAGATACGTCGGCAGCTGGGTGCGGAAGGTCTCCGCGGCGACGGTGTTGAGGCTGGCGTGCCCGGATCCCTGCTTGGCGTAGGCGGCGACGATGTCCTCCATCGCGGCCTTGGCCTGCGGAGCGGAGAGGTTGGACTGGAGGGTCACCGCGCCTTTGGAGGAGCTCTTGCCGGAGGAGGTGGAGGTGACACAGCCGCTGAGCAGTGCCGCCGTCCCGGCGGCACCGAGTCCGGCGAGGAGCCGGCGTCGGCTGGGCTGATGGTTCGTCATGGAGGACTCCCTGTGGCTCCGCGCGGCGGGGCCGGCCCTCCCTGACGGCCGGGGCCCCGCTCGCGGCGGATCCAGATTCGCGTGGCACTCCGGCCACGTCAAGAATAATTACTAATTTATTTGAACTGGGTCCGGTACACGTAGCCGTCAACGCCACGGAAGACGGCGTCGACCGTGCTCTCCGGCCCGGCAACCGCACCCAGCGCACCGTCGAAGGCGGCACTGGGGAACTCCTGCCGTTTGGTCCAGCCCTGCCAGGCGCCGTCGTGGTAGCGCTGCTGCCAGAGCGTGTAGTCGGCGGCTCGCGCGTACAGCACCACGCCGTCTCCCACGGCGACCAGCGTCGGACTGCCGCTGACGGTCCCGCCGAGCGAGCTCCATGCCGACCACTCCCCCGACGTCTCCCGCGTCCGCGTCCATACGTCGTCCGCCGCGGTGCGCACGGCCACCTGCACGCGGCCCTGACTGTCGACGACGGCGGACGGCCTGCCGTACGTCGGGCGATCGCCTGGCGCGCCGAGCGACGACCAGCCGGACGTCGGCCCACGCTGCACGATCCGCCCGTCGGCACCGCGCGCGAACAGCGTCCAGTGCGCGGGGTCGGTGAAGGCGACGGACGGCGCGTCGGTCAACTGCCCACCCAGGCCCTCCCATTGACCCCAGCGCCCGTCGACGAAGACCCGCCGGTACGCCCGGGAGTCCGCGCCGCGCACGAAGACGTCGATCCGGCCGTCGGCGGAGGCGTACGCGGCGGGCTGGCCCAGGATCCCGCCCTGCGCGGGACCGCCGAGGTCCCTCGTCCTGCCGTCGGTCTGCTGGACGAGCGAGCCGTGCGGTCCCCGCAGGAAGGTGGTCAGCGTGTCGCCGTCGCGCACGAAGGCCGGGCTTGCCGTGGCCTTCTCGCCCAGGCTCGTACCGGGCAGGGTGTCCGCCCCGGTCAGCTTCAGGAACGCGGTGCCGTGCGCGGGAACCTCGACGGTGTACGACCCCGTATGCGTGCCCCGGTCGGCGCGTGCCCGCAGGTCGCGGACCTGGACCGGCCCGCCGAGCCCGACATCGGCGAACCGCACCGTGCGCTCGGCGGGTTGGTCGGAGCGGTTGAGCAGCACGACCGCGCGCCGTCCGTGCCCCTGGAGGACCTTGCTGTACGCGTCGCCGACCGAGTCCGTCGCCACCCGTACGCCCTGGACGGCGAGCGGGTCCTGGTCGACGGCGATGATCTCGGGGTTGCGGAGCGTGCCGATCATCGCGTCGGACAGGGTGCGCGGGTCGGAGCCGAGCACGAGCGGCGAGCCCATCTCGGCCCACATCACGAACTGGGTGGTGGACTCCTCCTGCGTGAGTTCGTACGACCCGTCGGTCATGCGGCGCATGGGGATGAGGTAGTCCGGGTCGTTGTAGTGTCCTGGTCCCTGCGCCTCGGGATGCCAGGCGTTGGCGTCCATGTTGCGCAGCACGTTGGGCCACTGGCCGGGACTCGGGGTGCCCCACGCGATGTCGGTGCCGGTGCGCCAGGAGTCGGCGATCGTCGGGGCGTAGACGTACGTGTTGTGCGCGTCCTGCTCGGGCGTGTGCGGCAGGCCCCAGTCGTCGGTGAGCGGGTTGCACAGGTTCAGCAGCATCCGTCGGCCGGACTTGGCGACCGCGTCGCCGAACTCCTTGAACGCGGGCCCCGGATCGAGCTTCGCGCCGATTCCGCACAGGAAGTCGACCTTGATCGCGTCGATCTTCCAGCCCGCGAACTGCCGTGCGTCCTCGGTGTAGTGGCCGCGGCTGCCCAGGCCGCAGCTCCTGCCGCCGTCGTAGGTGCCGGCATCGGTGTAGATGCCCGCCCGCAGACCGCGTTTGTGCAGGTAGGACACGAGCGCCGGGATGCCGGAGGGGAAGCGGTCCGGGTTGGCCACCAACCGCCCCTGTGTGTCACGGGGGTTGTCGGCCTGCCAGCCGCCGTCGAGCCAGACGATGTTGTAGCCGCTGTCGCGCAGACCGCTGCTGACCAGCTTGTCGGCGACGGCCCGTACCTCCTTCTCGGTGGGCGCGCCCAGCCCGTAGTACGTGTTCCAGCCCATGTAGGGCGTCGGCGCGAGACCGCTGTCGTAGTAGTCGGGCGCGCCCTGGTCGACGGCGGTCCGTGCCGTGGCGGTGGGGGCCGCGGTCACGGCGAGGACCGTCGCGATCGCGGCCGTGGTGGCACGGCGCGTATGTCTGCGACCTGCGGATGTGCGGGCCTGCGGGTGTGAAGTCACTTGCCTCTCCCGAGGGTTGGGAAGCAGGAGGACGTGACGCGGGCCGCGCTGCAACGGGGGCCGTCGGCGTCACGGCGAAGACTGTGGCGCGCGGCCGAAACCCTGTCAATATTTATTACTAATTTATTCAAAGACCTCTCGCGCTCACGCCGGAATCCTTGACAGCCCTCGTCCCGGGGTGCAGTGTTCGGCAACGTTGTCAGAGCCGCTGTGGCAACGTTGTCTTCCACCTGTTGCAGGTCTCCCCTCCTCCCCGAACTTCCCTGATCGGAGCCATAGTTGATGTCTGATCAGTCGCCCCGACCGTCCCGTCGCACCGTCCTCTCCGCCGGCACCACCCTGCTCGCGGGCTTCGGGCTCGGTATGGCCCTGCCCGCCGAAGGATTCGCGGCCGAATCCGGACAGCCGAACCGGCCCGCCGCGCCCGGTGAACTCGCGGCCTGTCGCCCCATCTCGGTGTCCTCCACCGACTACGCCCCCACACCGGGTGAGTTCGTGGTCGACAGGGTCGACACCGTCGGAGTGCGCGGCACGGGTTGGCGCGCCGCCTCCGGCGACCCCCAGTGGATATCCGTCGACCTCCAGGCACCGTGCGAGGTCGAGTCGCTGCGCCTCACCTTCGAGGCGACGGCGGGCGACCCGCCCTACGTCGACGCCCCCGGCGGCAACCCGCGGGACAACACGACGGGGCAGGAGATCCTGTCCAGTTGCGCGGTCGACTTCGTCATCGAGACCTCTCGGGACCACAAGGCGTGGACGGCCGTCCACCGTACCGACTCCGGTACGGGCGGGGTCATGGAGATCACCCTGGCGAAGCCCGTGACCGCCCGCTGGGTGCGGATGACCGTGTACAAGCGCTCCAACACCAACCCGCTGGGCCTCAACGGCCTTCAGGTGTACGGATCCTGCCGCACCGCCCGGCCCGACGCCACCGGCTGGACCGACTGGGGGACCCACCACCGGACCCCTCCGGCTCTCGAGATCGCCGAGGACGGCACCGTACCGCTGGAGTCCGGCTGGGACCTGACCATGGACGACTGGGCGGGCGGCGACGGCGCCGCGCTGTCCGGGCCGTCGGCGGACACCAGCCGCTGGCTGCCCGCGACCGTCCCCGGGACCGTCCTGTCCTCGCTCGTCGACCAGGGACATCTGCCTGATCCGGTCGCCGGGTTCAACAACCTGCACATCCCGGAGGCCCTCTCGCGCCACGCCTGGTGGTACCGGCGCGCCTTCCGCCTCCCCAAGGACCTGCGCACCGGCGAGGGACGCCGCATCTGGCTCGAGTTCGAGGGCATCAACCACACCGCCGACATCTGGTTCAACGGCACCAGGGTCGGCGAGCTCGAGTTCCCCTTCGCCCGCGCCGTGTACGACGTGACCGAGCTGCTGACCGACGGCGAGCAGGCCCTCGCCGTGCAGATCACCCCCATGCCGTACCCGGGCAGTCCCGGCGACAAGGGCCCGGCCGGCCTCGCCTTCGTGGACGCCGGCGCGAACATGATGAACCGCAACTCACCCACCTACCTGGCCTCGTCGGGCTGGGACTGGATGCCGGCCGTGCGGGACCGCGCCGCCGGCATCTGGAACCACGTCCGGCTGCGCTCCACCGGAGCGGCCGTCCTCGGCGACCCCCGCGTCGACACCAGGCTCCCGGACCTGCCCGACACCCACGCGGCCGAACTGACGATCGTGGTTCCCGTGCGCAACGCCGACGCGGAGCCCAGACGCGTCACCGTGTCGGCAGCCTTCGACGGCATACGACTGAGCCAGTCGGTCACCGTTCCGGCGGGCGAGAGCGTCGACGTCACTTTCACCGCCGCGACTCACCTCCAACTTCGGCTGCACAACCCCAAGTTGTGGTGGCCCAACGGCTACGGCGACCCCGCCCTGCACAAGCTGACCCTCGCCGCCTCCCTCGCGGGCGAGGAGAGCGACCGGCGGACCACCCGCTTCGGGATTCGTCAGTACGGCTACGAGTACGACGTGCCGCTGACGTTCCAGTCCGGCAGCGACGCGTACGCGCAGACCGTGACCTTCGCCCGTCAGAAGGCCCGTTACGTCCGGATCATGTGCCGTACGCGCGCCACCAGTTGGGGGGCGTCGATGTGGGGTCTGACGGTCTCGGACAGCTCCGCACCCGACACCGACCTTGCCCTGCACAAGAAGGCCACCGCCTCCTCCGTCGACGACGCGGCCAACCAGCCCGGCAACGCGACGGACGGCGATGCCGGCACCCGCTGGTCCTCCGCCTTCGAGGACGACCAGTGGATCCGGGTCGACCTCGAGTCCTCGCTGTCCTTCGACCGCGTCGTCCTCACATGGGAGCAGGCCTACGCCAAGACGTACACCGTCCAGGTCTCGGACGACGGCGACACCTGGACGGATGCGGCGGCGGTCGACAACACCGCGGTGCCGCTTCCCTTCCGGACGTCGGGTTCCGCGAGCCTGCAGAGTGTGGAGTTCGCCGCCACCACCGCACGGCATCTGCGCATCTTCTGCCGTACGCGGGCGACCAGTTGGGGATCGTCGATGTGGGGGCTGTCGGTCGTGGACAGCGCTTCGCCGGACACGGATCTGGCCCTCCACAAGCCTGCCACCGCGTCCTCCGTGGACGACCCCGGGAACCAGCCGGGCAACGCGGTGGACGGAAATCCCGCGACCCGCTGGTCCTCGGCCTTCGAGGACGACCAGTGGGTCCAGCTCGACCTGGGGTCCAGGGTCTCGTTCGACCGGGTCGTCATCCTGTGGGAGCAGGCCTACGCCAAGACGTACACCATCCAGGTCTCCGACGACGGCGACAGCTGGACGGATGTGAAGTCGGTCGACAACTCCCCCGTGCCGCTCAAGATCAGTGTCAACGGGGTCCGCGTCTTCTGCCGCGGCGGCAACTGGGGCTGGGACGAACTGCTGCGGCGCATGCCCGCCGAGCGGATGGACACCGCCGTCCGGATGCACCGGGACATGAACTTCACGATGATCCGCAACTGGGTGGGCAGCAGCAACCGCGAGGA
Source organism: Streptomyces sp. R41 (assembly GCF_041053055.1). Taxonomy (NCBI): domain Bacteria; kingdom Bacillati; phylum Actinomycetota; class Actinomycetes; order Kitasatosporales; family Streptomycetaceae; genus Streptomyces; species Streptomyces sp. R41. Next base: position 8,681,744 of record NZ_CP163443.1, on the reverse strand, counting down.
GTTCTACGCCAGTTGCGACGAGCACGGCCTTCTGGTGTGGAACGACTTCCCCAACGCCTGGGCCATGGACCCACCCGACCACAAGGCCTTCGTCGACCTTGCGCAGGACACCGTGCGGCGCTACCGCATCCACCCCAGCATCGTCGTGTGGTGCGGGGCGAACGAGGGCAACCCTCCGGGCCCGGTCGACGACGGTATGCGGGCCGCGGTGCGGGCCGAAGCACCCGATCTGCTCTACCAGAACAACTCGGCCGGCGGAATCGTCTCCGGCGGCGGCCCCTACGGCTGGATCGAGCCGGAGCGGTACTACTCCGCGTCCACGTACGGCAGCGGGAGCTTCGGCTTCCACACCGAGATCGGCATGCCGGTCGTGTCGACGGCGGAGACGATGCGCCGCCTCGTCGGCGACGAGCCCGAGTGGCCCATCGGCGGCCCCTGGTACTACCACGACTGGAGCACCAGGGGGAACCAGGCGCCGCAGAACTACCGGGCCGCCATCGAAAGCCGGCTCGATGTCGCAGCGGACCTCGAGGACTTCTGCCGCAAGGCGCAGTTCGTCAACTACGAGAACACCCGCGCCATGTTCGAGGCCTGGAACGCGCACCTGTGGGACGACGCCAGCGGGCTGATGCTGTGGATGTCCCACCCCGCCTGGTACAGCACCGTGTGGCAGACGTACGACTACGACTTCGACGTCAACGGCACCTACTACGGCGCCCGCAAGGCGGGCGAGCCCGTCCACGTGCAGGCCGGCCCCACGGACGGACGAGTGATCGCGGTGAACCACACGCCGACGGCCATCGCCGGCGCCACGGTCTCCGCACGCTGCTACGACCTCTCCGGCCGCCCGCTCGCCCCGGAACAGCACAAGACCGTCGACATCGCCCCCTCTGCCACCACGTATGCGTTCACCGCCGGCTGGACGGATGACCTGCCCGACTTCCATGTGCTGCGGGTACGCCTCACCGACGCACGCGGCGGATCGTTGTCCGAGAACACGTACTGGCGCTACCGGAGTGCCCGCGACATGCGGGCGCTGAACGACCTTGAAAAGGCCCGGGTGTTCCTCGACATCACCGAAACGGACCACTCGGGCGATCGCCATGGGCTCACGGCCCGGCTGCGCAACGCAGGCTCGTCGGTCGCGGCCATGGTGCGTGTCTCACTGCGCGACGCCGGGACCGATCACCGGGTGCTGCCGACTCTCTACAGCGACAACTACCTGTGGCTGCTCCCCGGGGAGTCCAGGACCATCACCGCGTCATGGCCCGCCGACGCTCTTACGTCGAACAACCCGAAACTCCGTCTGGAGGGCTACAACGTGAGACAGACCTCGGCACGGCCCTGATGCCGAGCGCACAGAGCGCGCCCCAGTCGCCCGAGGACTGTCCGAACACTATGAACAGAATTGATCGAGCCATGGTCCGGTGCGACCCCCGTTCCTAGCATCGCAGCGCAAAGACGCGCCAACGAACGCAAGGGGCCGACCTTGATCAGGCGAAACCCATCACGGCAAGCAGGTAAGAGACGCAGGGGACTTCGCGCGGCCTTGGCCGCCGTCTCTTTGAGCATGACCATCGGCGCGCTCGCCGGCACAACGCCTTCGGCAGCAGACACCGAAGGCCCCGCGACCGTCGCGTGCCCGTCCGGTCTCGATGAAAGCGTCGAGTGCTACACCGGGCAGGGCGCGGACGGCGCCTACTACGCCATCGCCGTCCCCGAGCACTGGAACGGATCACTCGTCGTACATGCCCATGGCGGGCCCGACCTGGGCGACGGCTCCGACCCCGGGCGCAGTCTCGACGACTTGGGCCGCTGGGCGGTCATGGTCGACCAGGGCTACGCCTGGGCCGGTTCGTCCTACCGCCGCGGCGGCTACGGCACTCGCATGGCCGCCGCCGACACCGAGAACGTGCGCCGCCTGTTCGTCTCGCACTTCGGCACGCCGAAGCGGACCTACGTGCACGGCCAGTCCTGGGGCGGAGACGTCGCGGCCAAAGTCGTCGAACTCTATGGGAAGAAGAACGGCCCCTACGACGGGGCCCTGCTCACCAATGGGGTTCTCGCCGGCGGTTCCCGCGGCTACGACTACCGTGTCGACCTGCGAGTGGTCTACCAGTACTACTGCCGGAACCATCCCAGGCCCACCGAAGCGCAGTACCCACTGTGGCAAGGGCTGCGGGTCGACTCCACCATGACCACCAACGGTCTGCGCGCCCGCCTCCAGGAGTGCACCGGCTTTTCCTCCGCCCCGCAGGAGCGGACCGCACAGCAGCAGCGCAACCTCGATGACATCCTCGCCGTCACGAAGATTCCGGAGCGCACCCTGGAGTCCCACCTGCGCTTCGCCACCTTCACCTTCCGCGACATCGTCCACAACCGCCTCGGCGGCCGTAACCCCTTCAGCAACCAGGGCGTTCGGTACTCCGGCTCCCATGACGACAAGGCCCTCAACGCGGGTGTCGAGCGCTTCTCGGCCGACCCGACCGCCGTTCGGGACCTGTCCTACGACAGCGATCTCACCGGCAAGGTCGACATCCCGGTCCTCACGCTCCACGCGATCGACGACCCGACGGCATTCGTCGAACACGAGGCCGCCTACCGCGCCACCCTGCAAGGCAGCCACCGGGACAAGTACCTGGTGCAGACGTTCACCGGGGAACATGACCACAGTCAACTGAGCGACTCCGAATACGCCGACTCCATTTCGGCCCTGGACACGTGGGGGCGTACCGGGAAGAAGCCAACCCCGAAGTCGATCGCGGCGTCGTGCGCGACGTTCGACAGCGTCTACGGCACCGGATGCTTCTACGACCCGGATTTCCACCCCTCGCCCTACGCCTCACGCGTCGCCGCCCGCCCGGGCGGCCTCGACTGGCCGGCCATGACCTCGGCACAGGAGAGAGCCTGGAGCCGTATCGAAGGTGTCGGCATAGCCCCGTAGGACGTCACGCCCCGGGAGGGTGCGCCGACGCGTCAAGCGGCGAGACGCGCCCAGTGGCGGCCCCGCCACGCCGATCACCCGACCGGCGGCGGTCGCTTGCCCTGCTTGGCGTCACTGACCCTGCGCAAGCCCCGGCGCGGGCAGATACTCGCGAGGATGGGGTACGCGGGTGCCGGGCGGCAGGAGGTGTGCGAGCGGATGCGGACATCTGGCCGGGGCCTCACCTGGTTGCGTACGCGCGATCCGGAGCTGGCTGCGACCCGCCGAGCGGCACGCACTGCGCTCGTGATGCCTGCCCTGTTCGCCCTGTGCAGCCAGGTGCTGCACGCGCCGACCATGGCGACCTACGCGGCCTTCGGTTCGTTCTCGATGTTGTTGCTGGTCGACTTCACCGGCCCGATGGTGCAGCGGCTGCGCGCCCACGTGGGCCTCGCGGTGGCGTGGGCGGCGCTCATCTGCCTGGGCACGCTCGTGGCCCGCGAGACCTGGCTCGCGGTCACCGTCACCGTCGTGGTCGGCTTCCTTGTGCTCTTCTCGGGCGTGGTCAGTTCCGTCCTCGCGGGGGCGGCCACCGCCCTGCTGCTGGCCTTCATCCTGCCGGTGACCTCGCCCGCGCCGCTGTCGCAGCTGCCCGACCGGCTCGCCGGAGCGGGCCTCGCGGCCGCCGGCTCCATGCTCGCGATCTCCCTGCTGTGGCCCCGGCCCACGGCCGACCCGCTCTGCGCGCCCGCCGCCCGTGTCTGCCGCACGGCCGCAGCGCAGCTACGCGCCGACGCATCTCATCTGGCGGGAGAGCCCGACGCACCGAGCGCCCAGCAGTGCGAGGCCACCGCAGATCAGGCCACCGCCGCGGCGTCCGACCTCCGTACTGCCTTCGACGCCACCCCGTACCGCCCCACCGGACTGTCCACCAGCTCCCGCGCCCTGGTCCGCCTGGTCGACGAACTCACCTGGCTGTGCACCATCGTGGCCGACAGCGGCCCCCCGGACAGCGACCACGTGACGTGCGACCCCGAGGCGTACGCCGTACGGCGGGTCGCCGCCGCGGTCCTGGACCAGGCGGCCGACCTGCTCGAAGATCCCTACGGCGCACCCGACGCGCTCCGTACCGCGTCGGCGGACCTGGACAAGGCCATGACCGGCATGGAACGCAGCGCCACCACCCGCCTGCCCATGCACCCACCCGGACCTGGCACGCAGTGGGAGCCCCGCGCCTTCATCGAAGTCCTGGACCTGTCATTCCGCGCCCAGGAACTGGGATTCGCGACCCTCCAGATCGCGGGCAACGTGGACCTGGCCGCGGCGGCCCAACGACGCAGCTGGCCGGACCGGATGCTCGGCCGCGAGCCCGGCGCCCTGACCCGCCCTTTGGCCTCGGCCCGCGAACGGGCCGTCGCCCACCTGGAGCCGCACTCGGTCTGGCTGCACAACAGCCTCCGGGGAGCGGTCGGCCTGGGCATCGCGGTCGCCCTGGCGAATCTGACGAGCGTTCAGCACTCATTCTGGGTACTCCTGGGGACCCTCTCGGTGCTGCGCTCGAACGCGCTCAACACCGGGCAGAACGCGGTGCGCGCCGTGGGCGGCACCATCGTCGGGTCGCTCATCGGGGCCGGATTGCTGCACCTCATCGGCCGGCACGGCACCGCGCTGTGGTTCCTGCTCCCCCTCGCCGTACTGGTCGCGGGGATCGCCCCCACCGTCATCTCCTTCGCCGCCGGCCAGGCAGCCTTCACCATCACCCTGGTCATCCTGTTCAACATCGGCCAGAACCCGGACTGGCACATCGCGCTGCTGCGCATCCAGGACATCGCCATCGGCTGCGCGGTGAGCGTGCTGGTGGGCCTGTTCTTCTGGCCGCGCGGCGCCGCGGCCGCCGTGACCCAGGCGCTCGCCGAGGCGTACACCGACAGCGCCCGCTATCTGACCGGCGCGGTCGAGTACGCGGTCGGCCGCTGCGGCTTCAGCCCCGTGCCGGCCGATGTCCCCCTGGAGGAGAAACGCCAAGCGGCCGCCGCGGCCCGAAGACTTGACGACGCCTTCCGCAGCTACCTCGCCGAACGCGGACCCAAGAGCCTGCCGCTCGCTGACATGACCACCCTGGTCACCGGCATCGTCGGACTGCGCCTCGCCGCCGACGCGGTGCTGGGACTATGGCAACGCAGCGGCGAGCAGCACGCCGAAGCGGACCGGGCCGAGGCTCGCCTCGTACTTCTGGGTTTCGCCGATCGAGTGTCCGCCTGGTACCGCGACCTGGCCGCGAGCCTGGGCCGGCAGACCGCACTCCCGGATCCACTGCCACGCAACCCTGCGGCCGAGGCACGCCTGGTCGACTCGCTCCGCCGCGATCTGTGGGACGAAAGCGGGCAGGCCACGGACACCGCCGTCCGCATCATCTGGACCGCGGACCACCTCAACGCCGCCCGCCGCCTCCAACCGAGCCTGGCCACGGCTGCGAGGCCGGACGGTCCGTCCTGAACAGGGAAAGCTTCGGCAGCCTGCTGCCGCTGCTCGGCCGAGCCGGCGGAACCGATCGCGGCACTGGACTGGTTCGTCACCGGCTGAGCATGAGCCGGTGACACTGCCGACCGCTACTGAGCTCCCTTCGCGGGCGGAGTCCCTCAAGGCAGCCGGCATCCCAGTCATGTGGTCACTCGGACGCAGACATCGCCCTTGAGCCCCAAGTCCTCAGCGGCGCCGTCCGCCGCCCCGTCTGCCGTTCTTTCGGTGGCCGCGCTGCTGAACGAGGCCGACGTGGGCCTTGCGCTCCCGGGCCACACCCTCGGCGAGGGCCTGAAGGTCCGCGAGGCCCACCAGGTCCGGGTGAGCGGAGGTCAGAGCCGCCCGGAGGGCTTCTTCGGCCTCGCGACCCTGTTGGCGTAGTACCTCCCTCACCCCGTCGGCGCCGGTCGCCTCAAAGAGCTGCAACAGGCTTTCAGCGACCATGAGCAGGCTTTCCGGCTCCGTGAGGTCCTCGGGGGTGAGAATCTCCCGGCGGGCCAGGAGGCTCAGCGCGGTGGGAGCCAGCGAGGGGTCCGAACGCAGGCTTCGCAGCAGGAGCTCCCCGTCGTCGAGCGATGAGGCGAGGACGTCCAGCATGGCCTCGGCCCGGGTACGGAACGGCATGGACCGCACCGCGCGGACGAGCTGGTCCAGCGCCGCGGACCGGTCGCCGCGGACGGCGATCCACGCGGCGAGCTCCGCCCGGGCGGACTCCGGATCGTAGTGATCGGAGAGGACGCCCAGCACACCGGCCGGCGAGGCCTGGGCAAGCTCGCCGATCAGGGGTGCATCCCGGCCTTCGGCCAGCAGCCGACGGCGCACGGAGTCCGTTCCGAGGTCAGTGAGACGGATCAACTCGACCGGGCCCGAGCTCAGTTCGGACTTCAGTTTGCGGGCCCGCTGGGTGGCCTCGTTGTCCAGCAGAGCGTCACTCAACAGGGCGTCGTCTGGCGCGGCGCCGTCCAACAGGGCGTCACCCGACAGGGTCTCGTCCAGCAGGGCGTCGTCCAGCAGCCCGGCAAGTCCGGTCGGCATCCCTGGCAGTATGCCGGACGGCGTCTCGAGGTCGTCATCGTCCTCGGTCGGTACTCCGGTCCACTCCTCGACGTCGTTCTCGCTCATCGCCAGATCGGCAAAGACGGGGTCGGCCATCCCCTGGCGGCAGTCGATCGCCCCCAGGTCCTCCAAAACACCCAGCACGGTGCGCAGATCGTCATCGGCCTGTTCGAACCCGATGGAGCCCCTGGCGAAGACCTCGAGCGGGGAACTCGAGCGGTAGGCGAGGCGGACGGTGTCCCGCAGCCCGGGCCAGGGCATGGGGTACGGCAGGCTGTAGAGGGTTGCCAGTACGTCGGGCAGGACGATGTCGTACACGTCGTACTCGTCGAACGGCACGGATCCTCCGTACCTGCCGCCGCGCCCGCCCCTCACTGGGCTGGGCAGCTCATGGAACGCGTCGAACGCGCGCCGCCACAGTGCAAGCGGGTCGTTCAGCACAGGCTCGGCCTTGGCCACCGCGTACAGCCTCCCCTTGGCGACTCGTATCAGCCTGGCTCTCTTCGCCCACTCCACAAGGAGGTTGAGGCGCGGCAGGTCCGCGGACGAGCGGACCGAGTCCGTATCGTCTCCGGTGTCCAGCCGCTCTACGAGTTCCCGGGCATCTGACAGACGCAGCCTGCCGGAACCGGTGAGCGTTCTGCGGTCGCGCCCCGCCCACTCGGCCAGGCCACGCAACTGCCGAAGAACCGGTGACCGGCCGGCCTGCTCCCGCAGGACGTCGTCGCCCGGGAGCGCGACCGGAAGCTGAGGCTCGGACCGTACGGGCTCGGAACTCCGCACGTGCCGCTCGACGATGGTCTGATGCACCTCCGGGTCGTAGGGCACCTGGCCACCCTGTGCCCGCCCCACGAAGTCCTGCAACGCCTGCCCGTCGTAGACGTCGACGCCCTGCTCCGCGGCAGTGGTGATCCAGAACTTCGCCAGGCCCCAGAGGCTGCGGTCGGCCATCGCCTCCGCGTAGCGGGGCGCCGCCGCGTCGACGGCCTCCAGCACCTCGGGCAGGGACGCCCCTCGGGGATCGGTGAGATGGACGTCGTCCAGATACCGCAGCAGGCACCGCAGAGTGCCCGGCGCATCGGCGGGCTCCTCGTCGGGAAGTACGGTCACCGTCCGCGGGACCCAGTCGAGCAGGAACTCCTCGATGTGCCGCTGGTCCCACAGCCCCAGCCTGCCGTCCGGCGTACCGAGATGGCGGTAGTCCAGCGCGGCTTCGACGACGAACGGATCGGCGTCGATCCCGTTCTCCCAGGCCCACCGTTCGAACCGGTGGACAAGAAGACCACGAACGGCCTCGTACTCGTTCTCCTCCGCGGGATTGAAGATCATCCGCATGGTTTCCCGCTCTTGTCTTCGCAGGGCTTTGTCTCGTTGCCCACGCTACCGGCCATGACGAACAAGCCGGTCCCAGAACCGACAGCACACCGGGAACGGGTGCCGCAGCACTGCCGCGGGTCCTCACCACACAGGCGCACCGGTTCTCTCTGCCGTCCCCCGTCAGGCACCGCACCTGATGCGTCGCGGTGCGAGCGGAACAACCATCGAGGACAGGGTGGGCGGCACCCTGGAGGAAGAGAAGGTGTGAACGCGGGAGAGGAGGCGTGATGCGGACCAGCGACGAGATCTATCACCGGGTCCGGTGGGACCCGCGGTTCGACCCGGCCCGCTTCGTGCTGGGGATCAGCCAGCGCGGGGATGCCCTCAAACGCATCCCGCTGCCTTCCTTCGTGCCCGGGGGAGACATCCCGTGGCACCGGGTGGTGTTCATCGAGGCGGACGGCGAGGTGGTCTGGGACCGGGCCACGGGTGTGGACCGCATCGACGCGTCGGGCGCCGGCCGGGTGCGGGACCCGCAAGCGGACCTGAGCTTCGACACGAGCCCCGGCTGGGGCCTGCCCGGCGGCACCCTCGACGTGCCCCCGACGGCCCGCACGGCGGTGGCCTGGATTCCGCCTGCGGAGCTGTGGCCGCCGATCCAGGACATCCGCCAGGACTACGATCCGCAGATCCACCGCTGGCCGCCGCACATCAATGTGCTCTTCGGCTTCGTGCCGGAGTCCGACTTCGAGCGGGCTGCCCCGCTGCTCGCCGCGGCGACGGCCGAGACGCCGGTCTTCACCGCCCGGCTGGACGGGGTGCGTACCTTCCGGCACAGGGCGTACTTCACCGTGTGGCTCGACCCGACGGCGGCCGGCAAGGCGCCGTGGGCGGACCTGCACCGCGTGCTGCAGCAGCGTTTCCCGCGCTGTCGTGGGTCCGCCAAGAACTTCGCCCCACATCTGTCCCTGGGCCGGACCCGGGATCCGCGGCGAGTCACCGCCGACTGCGCCACCCGGCTCGACGCCATGACGGCGACAGTCTGGGAACTCGTCCTGCTCTCACGCAGGGGCGACGGGCCGATGCGGCCACGGGCCACGGTCGCCCTGCGCACGGGAACAGTCCGCCGGCTGCCCGCGCCCGACCCCGAAGCGCCGGGCCCGGAGGACACGGCCTGGCTCTCAGAGATCACCGACAGGTGAGGCAATAGCCACGGCAGAGGTTGCCCGGCCCAGACCAGGCCGCGTCCGCTGTCATCGGTTTCGGCGGTACGGCGGACCTGTGGGGGGCCTCGTATCCCGCCGGTCCGACCTGGTGCTCGCCACCATCCACATGATCTTTGGCGACGCCCATGCGGACGGCCGGTTCCTCGACGAGATCGTCACGCACGGTGTCCCGTACGTCCTGGTCAACCGCCGCGCTGGCGCCCAACCCTCGGTGACCTGCGACGACTGCCTCGGCGGCCGACCGGCCGCCGAACACCGTGTGATCGGGCAGTGGCTGGCTGGGTAGCGTCAGCCCAGCCCCAGCCGGGGTATCTCCCGTCCCGGGGAGCGGTCCATCACCATCAGCAGGCCGGCCTCGCGAGTCCTGTCGTAGGCGGCCTCGTCTATGACGCCCAGCTGGAACCAGACCGCCTTGGCGCCGATCACCACAGCCTGGTCGGCGATGCCTCCGGCGAGGGCGGAGTTGACGAACACGTCCACCACGTCCACCGGGAAAGGGATCTCCGCAAGAGAGGCGTAGCCCTGCTCACCGTGCACCGTCTCGGCCTTCGGGTGCACTGGCACCACCCTCTTGCCGATGCGCTGCAGCTTCTCGGCCACGCGGTAAGCGGCCCGTTCGGGGTTGCCGGACAGGCCCACCACGGCCCAGGTGTCTCCGGCAGCGGTGAGAATCTTCCCTATTGTCGCGTCATCGCCATAAATCGTCATGCCCGGCACCGCCGTGCCGTGGTGAGTTCCGCACCAGTTACCGCCAACCGCATGATCATGAGCAGTGCCAGGTCCGTGGCCTTCGTCAGTCGCATGAGTAGACGTTAACTCGGCGGAATACTGTATGCAATAGCACCTCGGGCACCCAGCCCGATCCTGGTGGTTGATCCAGGCCGCGAGGGTGAGCCCAAGGCGCGTGAGTGACCGGTGCGGGTGCGGTCGAATGGGTGGCCCGGGGCACGGTTCTCTACACAGCGGCCGGCACGCCGAAGGCCAGCAGCAAGCCCCGGCCCCCGAAGTCGCCGACGCCTGCGCCGATGGACGGGCGGCACCCCAGAACTACAAGGTCAGGACCCCGTCGCAGCAGCGTCGCCGAGTCAGGCACCTGCATGGAGCCGAAGTAGGGGATGCCGACCATGCCGACGTCGCCGTCACACCACGGCTGCGCGACAACCCACTCGATGAGGTAGTACAGCTCCTGACCCTGGGGCGGCGGCGCGCACCGTTCATGAAGGCGTTGCCGCTGCCCTCGACGCCGGGCTCCAGCTGTGCGGGCTGTCGCCCGTGACCGGCACCACACCCATCGCAGCGTCCCTGCCATGGCCTGCACCGATCGGCGAGAGCAGATCGACTACGCGCCATCCGGCCTTCGAGCAGAGCCTCGGCGACGCTCTCACCGCGCGTGGAATTCGCCACAATTTACTCCCTTAAGGACGGACGAATGCATAAATAGTTCTTTAGAGCTGGTTGCACTCCTCCGGTAACCAGCTCCGAGGATTCAACGACCAGTGGCATGGGAGAAGCGTTTGATCACGGTACGTAAGCGACGCAGCGGGCTGATGGCTACGGCCGGCGTACTTGGCGGCGTACTCGCACTCACGGCCCTAGGCGGTACCAGCAACGCTGCCACCAGCGACAACGACCCTGGGAATGACCCGAAATCGCAGGCGCAGGTAGATCAGACGGGCGCCCAGGACGCTTCCGACGCCCGAATAAAGATCACGCCCGGTCAAGGTGCCTACGACGTCGGGATCAACGGCCCCGTCAAAGTCACGGTGAGCAACGGCAAGCTCACCAAGGTGACCATGACCGCCGTCGCGACCGGTGCCGAGGTGCCGGGCACCCTGTCCGCGGACGGCATGTCCTGGAAGCCGAACGGCCAGCTGGAGCGGGCCACCAAGTATCAGGTCGCCGCAGAGGCCGAGGACGCCAAGGGTCGCTCCGTCACCGGTAACGCCACGATCACCACGGTCTCCCCGGCCAACAACTTCATCGGGCACCTGTCCCCCGAGGACGGCTCGACCGTCGGCGTGGGCATGCCGGTGACGGTCAACTTCGACAACGCGATCAGCAACAAGGCCGCCATGGAGTCGAAGATCCAGGTCAGCTCCAGCAGCGGCCAGCAGGTCGTCGGCCACTGGTTCAACGACAGCCGCCTGGACTTCCGCCCCAAGAACTACTGGAAGCCCGGCTCCACCGTCACCGTCACGCTCAACCCTTATGGCATCCAGAAGACGGTCACGTTCAAGATCGGCCGGAGCCAGATCAGCACGGTCGACGCCAAGACGAAGCAGATGACCGTCGTACGGGACGGCAAGACGATCAGGACCATCCCGATCTCGTCCGGCAGCCCCGAGCACCCGACGTACAACGGTCAGATGGTCATCTCCGAGAAGTTCAGGCACATCCATATGAACGGTGCGACCGTCGGCCTCACGGAGAAGGACGGCAAGCCCTCGTACGACATCAAGGCCGTACCGCACGCCATGCGCCTGACCGACTCGGGCACGTTCATCCACGGCAACTACTGGGGTGCCGACTCGGTCTTCGGCAAGGTCAACACCAGCCACGGCTGCGTGGGCCTGAAGGACGTCAGGAGCGGCGGCGACAGCAGGCAGCCCGCCGCGTGGTTCTTCGACCACTCGATGATCGGTGACGTCGTGATCATCAAGAACTCCGCGGACAAGACCATGTTGGCCCCGGACAACGGCCTCAGCGACTGGAACATGCCGTGGAGCGAGTGGGTCGCGGGGAGCGCGACCAGCTGACGCCACGTCACTCTGCAGGCATCTGAACCTGAATCCCTCTCGCCAGGCGGCGTCCGACACCATGTCGGCCGCCGCCTGCGGCGTCAGGGCGCTCGAACAGCCCTCGCCCCGGGGAGTCCTCGCACGCCGTACAAGGCCGCTACACCTCGGCGGGCGCCCGCCCTACGGCTACCAGGTCACCGACGCCGGCCCCCACCCCAACCCCGCCAAGGCAGCGGCCGGACAACACCTGCACAAACTCGAACTCGACCCCGCAACCGACCCCGTCGTGCTGCGCTTGTTCACCATGTACGTCGACGGCATGAGTGACGAGGCCATCGCCATCCTGCTCAACCGCGAGGGCATCTCCTGCCACTCCGCCCACGACGCGGCCAGGAATGCGCACCGCACGAAGACCGGATGGCAGGCCGGTGCGGTCAGAGCGATCCTCATCAACCCCCGCTACACCGGCTACGAAGTCTGGAACAAACAACGCAAGGAAGAACGCCTCATCGACGTCGACGACGTCACCCTCGGCCACCGCACCACCATGACCCACAACCCCAGCGACGAAGCACTCAGTCACGCGAGCATCGCAGCCAGTGCCGCACAGACCGACACCCTCGAGCAGACCCAAGCCCGCCAGGCCACAAGAGAGTGCGAGCGACGGCTCACCCGCTACCAGGCCGCCCTCGACGCCGGAGCCGACCCAGCCGTCGTCACGGGGTGGATCAACGACGCACAACACATCCAAACCGCCGACGCCGACACGAAAGAGCCCCTCTACGACGCCCTGGGCATCACGATCACCTACGACAAAACAACGAGGACCACGACCGTAAGGTCGAGGCCCTCGATTCCGTTACTACAAGTGTCCGAGGGGGGACTTGAACCCCCACGCCCGATAAAGGGCACTAGCACCTCAAGCTAGCGCGTCTGCCATTCCGCCACCCGGACTAGGTGTCTGTCGCCTGGACGGGGGCGTTCCCCGCGGCGACGTGGACAACAATACCAAGGTTTCGGGGTGCCTTTCACCTGCGTATCCGGGTCGCCAGAGAGGATGCGCGGGACGAGGTGGGGGTGCGCCTACAGTCTCACCATGGGTGACTGGCTGACTACGACGGGCCTGCGGGGAGGGCGGCGACCCAGGGCGCTGTCGCCGTGGCGGGAGCATCTTCGGGACACGTTCTGGTTCGCGCCCACCGCGGCGATGGTGCTGGTCTTCGTGGTGTGGGCGGTGGCGTCGGAGGTCGACACCGAGATCCGGGGCTGCGCGGCCGGCAGTCCCCAGGTCACGCGGCGCATGCTCGCCGGGCTCGACGATCTGCTGCTGGTGGCTCCCGCGGACCGGCGCGAGCCACTGATGCGCCATCGCGAGCTGCTGACACAGACCTTGGAGCGCACGGTCCCCGCGGCGGCGGACCGCGCCTTCGCCCTGCGACCCGACCGACAGGGCATCGGGTAGCCGGCCTGTAGCCAGTCGGGGTGCTCCCCAGCCCTGGCCCCGCGTCGCGGCCCGGCGTCACGTCAGCGGATGCACCCCAACATCCACCCCACCCGTCCCGAACCCCTCGGCGAAGTCCGCCGCCACCGCCCGTACCTTGCGGTGCTGTTCGCGGGAGAGGGCGACGAGCATCTGGAAGGCGGTCGCCTCGTCGCAGCCGCGGCGGGCCATGAGGATGCCCTTGGCGCGTTCGATCAGAGCGCGGCCCTCGAGGGCCTCCTTGAGCTGGCGGTTCTCGGTTCTCAGCGCCTCCAGGTCGTCGATCATGGCCAGGACCGCACGCATGGCGTCCATCAGGGTGACCGTGTGGTCCCGCGTGGAGAAAGGCGGCGCGCCCCCGGGCGCACCGGTGGGGGCCTCCGGCATGGATGCTGTTTCGTCGGAAGGCATGCGGGCCATGGTTGTCGCGGAACCGTGGCTTCAGCAGGGCCTCCATGAAGAATGCGCAGACTTTCACCTCCATGCAATAGATGCGTAGATCTGACTACGTCTGACCGGGGCAGGTGGGACGGCGAGCGACTCAAGGGGCAATCGGGAAGCAACTATGGTTAACAGCAGGCTAATTGCCCTCGGATGCGAGCCGAATGCCGGGCGAACCATCCACGCCCGCTGCTAGCCTCTGGCTTCCGCTCCTGACCGTGGAGCCAGGTACGTCCCGTACCTCTGGCACGTCCTGTACCTCCCCGCGCCGCGTCGAGACCGTACGCCGCGAGGGTCACCGCTCACTTCTCCGCCCGTGCCCTCGGGCGGTTTCGGTGTCCGTCGCGCTGTACCGCCGGCGGGCACGCGTACAGGGGGGACTCCATGGCGCATGTCATCAATTCCCGTACGGATGCCCGCGAGGGGGACCGTCCGGAACATCCCGGTGTCCAGGATCTCGGCGGCGGTGCGCACGGCGACGGTGCCGCGCCCCGGCTGACCGTCCTGGTGCCCACGCGCAATGAGCAGGAGAGCGTTCCGCTGCTCCTCGACCGGCTCTCACCCGCGGTCGCGCCGCTCGGCGCGGAGATCCTTTTCGTGGACGACAGTGACGACGGCACGGTCGAGGAGCTCGCCGCCCTCGCGCCCGGCAGCCGTGTCCCGATCCGATTGCTGCACCGCCCGCCGGGTCTGCGCGGAGGAGGTCTGTCGGGTGCGGTGGTCGCCGGCATCCGTGTCGCGCGCGGTGACTGGGTCCTCGTCATGGACGGGGATCTGCAGCATCCGCCGGGAGCCGCGGCGCTGCTGGCCAGGACGGCGATGCGGGAGGGCGTCGACATCGCCGTCGGCACCCGGTACGCCGGGAACGGCCAGTCCGAAGGGCTTGCGGGCGCCGGTAGGCAGGCGACCTCGTCGACCGCGACACGCGTGGTCAAGGCGGCGTTCCCGCGTCGGCTCGCCACCGTCAGCGATCCGCTCAGCGGCCTGTTCGCCTTCCGCAAGGACGCGATCGACACCGACCGGCTGCGGCCCGTCGGCTTCAAGATCCTTTTGGAGATCCTGGTACGGCACCCGGCGGCCCGGGTCGCCGAGGTCGCGTACACCTTCGCGCCCCGCGAGGCAGGCCACTCCAAGGCCTCCCTCCGGGAAGGAATCGCCTTCGTACGCCATGTCGGGCGGCTGCGCCGCGGAGTGGCGGGCGGGCAGCGGCAGCTGCTGCGGATGACGGCGTTCGGAGCGGTCGGGCTGTCCGGGGTCGCGGTGAACACGGCCGCACTGTGGTTCTTCTTCGATCTGCTCGGCGTCCATCACCTGGTCGGCGCGGCCCTGGCCACGCAGTTCTCGACCGCCTGGAATTTCGTCCTCACCGACGCCGCCGTATATCGCGGAGGGCAGCGGAAAGGCACCTGGTACGGGCGAGCGGGCCGGTTCTTCGCGATGAACAACCTGCTGCTCGTGGCCCGTCTGCCGCTGCTGCAGTGGCTGGTGCTCGCGGGCATGGGCGTGCTGACCGCCAACGCCCTCACGCTCGTGCTCCTCTTCGTCCTCCGCTTCCTGATCAGCGACCGCATGATCTACCGGGGCGGCGAGACGAAGGTCCGACAGCGTGATCCCGTACGGATGTTGGTGGACCCGGACCCTTATCCGAACGCGGAGAGCGCCGAAGTGCCCAGCCGTAAGCGGTCCGTCTACCTGCCCTATCGGTACGACGTCGCAGGCACCGTCACCATCGGCTCTCAAATCCGTCTGCCCGAGCTGGAGTTCTTCCGCGCCCAGTGGATCCCGGACGCGGAGGTCGACATCGCGGTGCGCGTCGGTGACGTCGGCCGGCGCAGGCCGCGGCGGCGGGCCGCGCTGACGGAGGACCGCGGCGAGTCGGCGGCGCTGCGCTACGAGGAGCACCTGGGCCGGTTCGGCGCCAACTTCCGCGTACGGCTGGGTCCGCCGATCACGGTAGAGGTCGGTCCGCTGCTCGCGCGCTCCCCGCATGTCGTCTACACGAACGTAGTCGAGGCACTGCTGCGATTCGTACTGATCTCACGCGGCAGGATGCTGCTGCACTCGGCCTGTGTCGAGCTCGACGGGCACGGCGTGATGTTGTCCGCGCTGACCGACACCGGCAAGACCGCGACCGTACTGCGGCTGCTGCGCGAGCACAGCGGGCGGTTCCTGTCGGACGACATGACCGTGGTGGACCCCACCGGGCGGGCGGTCTGCTTCCCGAAGCCGCTCACCATCAGTGCGCACACCCTGCGCGCCGTTCACGCCGAGGATCTGACCAAGAAGGAGTGGCGCCGGCTCAACCTCCAGTCGCGGCTGCACTCCAAGGGCGGCCGGTCGATCGCGCTGATGCTGGCCCGCTTCAACCTGCCGATCATGGGCATCAACGCGATCACCCAGATCCTGGTGCCGCCGCCGAAGTACAGCGTCGACCGGCTCGTGCCCTGCCGGCTCGGGTCGAGCGTCGAGGTGAAGGACCTGTTCGTCATCGAACGCGGTGCGCCGGCGTTGTACGACCTCGATTCCGCCGAGGCCTTGGAGCGGATGCTGGTCAACACCGAGGACGCGTACGGTTTTCCGCCGTACCGCTATCTCGCGCCGGCGCTGCGCATCGACGGTCTCGATCACGCCGAACTGCGTGCCCGTGAGCGGGAGATACTCGCCGGATTCCTCTCCGGCGTCCGCACTCGCGTCCTCGCGTCGGACTGCTTCGGCTGGGCTGACGAGATCCCGCGGCTGCTGGCCGGAGAGCGGAACACCGCGCAGGTACCCGGTGAGCGGCACAACGGGCAGGTGCAGGTCGACGCGTGGCCTCGCTGGGGGCTGCTGCCCGGCGCCGCCGCATGACCGAACGGTCCGTGCTCCCCTCGGGAGCGCCCCGCACCACCCCGGCGTCGGCCCCCTCCGGCGCCGGGGCCTCCCTGCGCCGCGCGGCACCACTGACCGCGGTGCTGCTCGTCGCGACGTTTCTGCGTCTGTACGGGCTGACGGACACCGGGTTCAACAGTGACGAGGCGGTGTACGCGGGCACGTCGGCCTCGCTCGCCGGAGACGACCAGCTCGGTTCGCTCTTCCCGGTGTTCAGGGCGCATCCCGTGCTCTTCCAGTCGCTGGTGTCGCTGGCGCTGCGGGTGCACGAGAGCGAGTGGGCGGCGCGCGCGGTGTCGGCGCTGCTGGGCGTGGTGACGGTCGCGATGACGTACGGGCTGGCCCGCAGACTGTACGGACGGCGGGCCGCGCTCGTCGCCGCGCTGCTGCTCGCCGTCATGCCGTACCACGTCGTGGTGAGCCGCCAGGTGCTGCTCGACGCGCCGATGACGCTGTGCGCGACCGGTGCACTGTATTGCGTCGTGCGGTACGCGGAATCGCCCGCGCAACGCTGGCTGTTGGCCGCGGGCGGCATGCTCGGGCTCACCGTGCTCGCCAAGGAGACGTCGATCGTCTTCCTGGGTTCGCTGTACGCCTTCTTCGCGCTGACCCCGGCCGTGCGCACGCGCTGGCGGCATCTGCTGCCCGCGCTGGCGGCGATCGTGGTGGTGGCGGTGGCGCATCCGCTGTCGCAGGCGGTCGCCGGGCACTCGAAGGCGGGCGGGAACTATCTGCTGTGGCAGATGTTCCGGCGCGCCAACCATCCCTACTATTTCTATGCGCGCGAAGTTCCCTGGGCAGTGGGCCCGTTGGTGGTCGTGGCCGCCGTCGCCGGGCTGGTGTGGCTGCGGCGGGAGAACACCTGGCGGGAGCGGCTGCTGGTGTGCTGGGTGGCCGTGCCCGCGCTGTTCTTCACGGTCTGGCCGGTGAAGGGCTTCCAGTATCTGCTGCCCGCCGCGCCCGTCTTCGCGGTGCTGGCGGGACGTACGCTCACCTCGTTCCCGCGGGTCGTGCGCGCACAGCGCGTCGCCGCCGCTGCCGCCGTCTGCCTGGTGGTCGTCTCGCTCGCCGTTCCGTCCTGGTCGCGGACCGCGCCGCAGACCGGCACCCGGTTTCTGGCCGGGACCGGCGGGCTGCCGGGCGGACGCGAGGCGGGGCTGTGGGTGCGCACGAACGCGCCCGAGGGTGCGCGGCTGCTGGCCATCGGCCCTTCGATGGCGAACGTGGTGCAGTACTACGGACTGCGGCCCGTCTCCGCACTCTCCGTCTCACCCGATCCGGCGCGCCGCAATCCCAGCTACCGGGCCGTCGAGAACCCCGACCGCGCCTTGCGGGACGGCCGCTTCCAGTACCTGGTGTGGGACGCGTACACCGCTCGCCGTACGCCCTTCTTCACCGCCAAGTTGCAGGAGATGGTGGGGCGTTACCACGGAGACGCTGTGTTCACGGCGCGGAACGGGGACGGGGTTCAGGTCGTGATCGTCTACCGGGTGAGGGCGTCATGAAAGCTGTTTTCGTGGCGGTGGTCCTTCTGTTGCTCGTGGGAAGCGGCACCGCTTCGGCATCGACTCCGGTCACCCGTACGCCGATTGAGCACTTCGTCTACCTCATGCAGGGCGACCGCACCTTCGACCACTACTTCGGTACGTATCCCGGAGCCGACGGGCTACCGGCACGGGCCCGCCAAGCTGTCGACCTGAAGCATCCGGACGACGGACTGGTGGCGCCTTACCCCCTGCACGACGCCACCCCCGTGTCGCCCGGCGCCGGGCCCCGGCTGGTCCAACAGCAGTACAACGGTGGCCGGATGGACTCCTTCGTCGCCGCCTTCGAGCGGCAGGGTCGGGACGGGCGCGTGGCGATGGGCCACTACGACCGCCGGGACCTGCCCTTCTACTGGAACGCGGCGGACCGCTACGAACTCTTCGACCACTTCTTCGCGTCCTCGCTCGACGGAACCCGCGCCAATCGCGCCCAGTGGGTGACCGGCGGCCCCGACCTCGACGGGCCGACCATCTTCGACCGGCTCCAACAGGCAGGCGTCAGCTGGAAGTTCTACGTGCAGAACTACGACCCGAAGAAGACCTACCGCACCACCTCCCCCACCGACCCGGCCACCCAGACCGTGCGCGTGCCGCTCCTCGACATCCCGCGCTTCGTCGACGATCCGAAGCTGGACTCCCACATCGCCGATCTCGGCGAGTACTACCGGGACTTGGACCGCGGGACGTTGCCCGCGGTCGCGTACATCGCGTCGTCGGGCGCGGGCGAGCGGTCCGCGCGGTCCATCCCGGCTGGTCAGCGGCTGGTGCGCGAGCTGACCTCGCAGTTGATGGTCAGTCGGTACTGGCGCTCTTCGGCACTGTTGTGGTCCTACGACGGGTCCGGGGGCTGGTACGACCACGTGAAGCCACCGGAAGATCGCGGGCTGCGGGTGCCCGCGCTGCTGGTCAGCCCGTACGCGGCGCGTGGCAAGGTGCAGCACAGCGGGTACGAGGCGGCCAGCGCACTGCGGTTCGTGGAGGAGAACTGGGGTCTGCGGACGCTCGGCGGACGGACGACCGAGGTGCGCAGTCTGGCCGATGCCTTCGACTTCCGGTCGCCGCCGCGCCGGGCCGAACTCATCCCCCACGGCGCGCGCGAGGCCGCCCTTCCCGTGGCCCACCGACCATCGCCCATGCCCGTGTACGCGGTGTACGGCGGAGCCTCGGCCGTAGTGGCGCTGCTGCTCTGGGGGGCGGTGCGACCCAAATGGCGTACATCATGAGGTGGTTGGCGCTACTGGTCATCACCTTGGGCTGTTGGCTGGTGCCGACGCCCGCGTTCGCCGCGGGCCCGGTCACCGTCACCGTGCGCACCACGCCTCAACTGGCCGGAGTGCGCTTCGCGTTCGACGGTCGGACGGCTGTCACGGGTGCGGACGGGACGGCACGGTTCACGGGCGAGCACGACTTCGGCGGACACACTCTGGCCGTTGACGACAGTGAACTGGGTTCTGCCGGGCAGAAATTCAACTTCGCTCGGTGGGCCGGGCAGCGGGATCCCGACCAGGCCTTCCGGCGCACGGTGCAGGGACTGCCGCTGCGCGCCGACTACACGGTGACGGCGGCGTTCACGGCGCGCTTCCGGGTGACGCTGCGCTGCGTCGACCAGGACGGGAAGCCGGTGCCCCGGACGCTGGTGCCACAGGTGACCGTACGCAGTGACACGGGTCGCACGCAGCGGCTGCCGGTGGGCCGCCCGGTCTGGCTGGACGGGCTGCGGCCCGTGTACCGCAAGAGCGTGCTGACCTCGCGCAGGGTCGGATACGTACTGCTGTCGGCCGACGCATACGGCGCGAACACCGTGGACGCCGGCCGGCAAGGGTTCCGGCCCGCCGAGGAGCGGACGGTCACCTTCACCACGCCCTTCCACGATCTGACGGTCTCGGCGCGGGACGCCGTGTTCGGTTCGGCGGCCGGGAGCACCGCGCAGGTGACGCTGCCTGACGGATCCGTACGCGCCGTCCCGTTCGGCACCGACCGAACGGCGACGCTGCGGGGTCTGCCGCACGGGCAGTACGAGGTGGAGGTCACCGGTGGCAACGGGCTGCGGGCCGCGCAGCAGATCCGTCTGTCACGGACGCAATCGGTGCAGGTTCGGGTGGTCAGCCGGGCCGATCTGGCCCTGACCGCCGGGGTGTTGGCGACGGTGGCGCTCGGTCTGCTCCTCGCGGGGCGGAGGCTGCGCAGAGGGCGGGGTGGGGTGTGAGACGAGCGGCGCTGGTGGTGGTCCTGGCCCTGGTGATGGCCGGGCTGCTACCGATGCCCGTCCTGACCTCCCCCGCCCTGAGGGCGCCTGCGTCGGCGGCGCAGGACCGGACGCCGCCGTTCACTCTCGCACCCCCGCACAGGGCGCCGCTCCTCGCGTACTACTACCAGTGGTTCGAGCGCTCCTCGTGGCAGCGGGCGAAGACCGACTACCCACGCCTGGGCCGGTATTCGAGCAACGACGCCTCCGTGATTCGTACGCACATCGCGTGGGCGCGGTCGGCCGGCATCGACGGTTTCGTGGTGAGCTGGAAGTCCAGTGCCGTCAACAACCGTCGGCTGGAGCTGCTGTTGGGCGAGGCCCGGGCGCAGGACTTCAAGGTCGCGGTGATCTACCAGGGCCTCGACTTCCACCGGCGCCCGCTGGCGACGGCACGCCTCGCGGCCGACTTCCGGCTGCTGCGCGACCGCTACGCGCGGGACCCGGCCTTCTTCCGCCTCGGTGGCAAACCGCTCACCGTGTTCAGCGGCACCTGGGAGTACGCGACCGCGGACATCGCGCGGATCACCGGGCCGGTGCGGTCACGGCTGACGGTCCTCGGCACCGAGAAGAACCCGGAGGGCTGCCGCAGGCTGGCGCGGGTCACCGACGGGGACGCGTACTACTGGTCGTCGGTGAACCCCGACACCAATGACCGGCACGAGACCAAACTGCGTGCCATGGCCGAGGCCGTGCACCGGGCGCACGGCTACTGGATGGCGCCGTTCGCGCCCGGTTTCGACGCACGGAAGGTGGGCGGCACGAGGTCGGTACCGCGTGCCGGGGGTCGGACTCTGCGCGCCGAGTACGCCGCGGCCGTGGCCTCCGAGCCGGATGTGCTCGGGCTGATCAGTTGGAACGAGTTCAGTGAGAACTCACATGTGGAGCCGTCGGTGGAGCACGGCACTCAGGCCTTGGACGAGCTGCGCCGACTGCGTGGCCTGCCCGCCTCCGCCTCGCCGTCGGTACCGCCCCCGGCCTCGGGGACCGCCCGGCACCAACCCCTCGGCTACTGGCCGGGGTTGCTGCGGATCCTCGGCTGCACCGCGCTGCTGGTGGGCGCGGTGGCGGGGCTCGCCCGGCTGCGGGGCGTCAGAACCAGAAGGGAGAGAAGAACATGAGCAGAGGTTCGCTGACCAGAAAGACACGACGCACCGCGCTCGCCCTCGGGCTGGGGGTGAGCGCGGCGCTGTCGTTCGCGGCTCCGGCGCACGCCGATCTCCCGGGAACCGACCCGCAGTTGACCCGGGCGCCGTATCTCGCGGACGCCACGACCACCTCGGTCCAGGTGAACTGGGCGACCACGACGCAGAGCCGCGGCTCGGTCCGCTACGGTCCGCTGGGCAACTGCTCCGCCCAAACCACGGCTTCGGCGTCTCTGGGCAGCCCGATCACCGTCGGATCGACCCGCGAGTACGCCAACACGGTGACGCTGACAGGACTGAGCGCGAGCACCGGCTTCTGCTATCGCGTCTACACCGGCTCCGGAACCGACCTGCTCGGCACCCTGGCCACCCCGAGCTTCACCACACCCGATTCGGCGTCCTCGTCCGAGCCCTTCACCTTCGCGGTACTCGGCGACACCGGCGAGACCACGAACAGCGGCGTCGACGACGGCTCGGTCAACGTGAACCAGGCGAACGTGATGAGCCTGATCGGGTCGAGCGGCGCCCGCTTCGTCGTGCAGACCGGCGACAACACCCATCCCGGCACCTCGCAGACGCAGTACGGTGACCTCAACCAGACTGGCCCCGAGGTGAGTTCGTGGTTCGGCCCGTCCTATTGGGCCCAGCCCGGCATGCGCATCCCTCTCATCGGCACGGTCGGCAACCACAGCATGACGGCCACCTATCTGTCGGTGTGGAAACAGTCGGCCTTGACTGCGGCATCGGGCGGCGTGTTCTCGATGGTCGACTATCCGTCGTACCTCGGCTCGACCGCGATCAGCTATCCGACGACGTACTACGCCTTCACGACCGGCGGCGTCCGCTTCTATGTCCTCGACACGGCGTGGGGGAACTCCAATACCGGTTCCGCGACGGGCGGTTCGTGCGGTTCGCACTGCGCGATCTATGAGCAGGACGCGCACGCCCACTGGCAGAACGGGTCCGCCGAGTTCGAGTGGCTGAAGGCGGACCTCGCCGCGCATCCGACTGGTCCGAAATTCGCGTTCTTCCACTTCCCGCTGCGCTCCGACAGCGCGAGCGAGCCGAGCGACGCCTTCCTCGCGAACGTCGAGCAAACGCTCCTGGACGGCGGCGTCGACCTCGTCTTCAACGGCCACTCGCATCTCTACCAGCGCAACTCCGGGGGTGCGGGGCGGATCGTCTCCTACGTCACGGGAGGAGGTGGCGCCGATGTCCACTCCGTCGGCGAGAACGGCTGCTCGGCGACCGACGCGTACGGGATCGGCTGGTCCTACAGCCGCAACCGCGGCTCGGCCTGCGGCGCCGCGACCACTCCGACGGACGACGCACAGGTCTACCACTTCCTGAAGGTGACGGTGGACAGCGCCTCGGTGACGGTCGCGCCCACCAACTCCCTGGGGCAGACCTTCGACGTGCAGACCTACACGGTCACTCCGTGACCCGCTCGTCCACTGCCAGGACTCGCAGGGCTCGTACAGGCCTGGCGGCCGCTTCCTCGTCCAGCGGGGCGAGGAAGCGGCGCTCCATGTCGCGGCGCGTCCGCTCCGCGCGGCGCAGGCAGTCCCGGCCCGCGACGGTCAGCTCCACAATGTGTCTCGTACGACGACCCCGGCGCCACCCGTGCGGTGGTCGCCGAGCTCGTCGGCGTCGGCGTGAGCCATGTCGTCCCCAGCCTGCCGGCGCCCTGTCCGACGGGCGTCGCGCACTGGCCGGCGGACGAGATCACCGAGCCGGTCGTCGGGCGGCGCCCCGCAAGGGCGCCGCCCGGCCTCATCTCACGGCATGAGGTGGTAGTCCGGGAAGTTCCCGGGCAGCCGCTCCCCCGCCGGCCCCTGCGTCACCGCGCGCACCAGCAGCTCGCCGCCCACGAAGGCACCGCGCCACGACGCGCCGAAGCCGCCGAAGAGTTCGTCACGGTCGCCTCGGGAACGGGGCTTGCCGCGGCCGACCTTGAACGCGCGGATCTGCGGGGCGAGTCGGTCGTAGGTCGCCTCGTCGTCCGTGGAGAGCGTGGCGACGAGCGCGCCGTTCGACGCGTTCATCGCGGCGAGCAGCTCGGCCTCGGTGTCGACCAGGACGATGGTGTCGACCGGGCCGAAGGGCTCCGCGTGGTGCAGCGGAGAGGACGGCGGGGGGTTCAGGATCGTGACGGGCTGGACGTACGCCGCCGTGTCCTGGCCGGGCAGGAAGCGCGCGTCGGACAGTTTGCCGCGGTGCAGCGGGACGGCGCCCCGGTCGATGGCCTCGGCGACCTGGTCGTGCAGCTCCTTGGCCTTCGCCGCGTTGATGACCGGACCGAAGTCGAGTGTCGGGTACGGGTCATCGGGGTGCTCGACCGCGAGCGGGTGACCGACCCGCAGGGTGCGGACGGCCGGCAGGTACGCGGCCAGGAACTCGTCGAAGAGCTCGCGCTGGACGACGAAGCGCGGGTAGGCCGTGCAGCGCTGCTTGCCGTAGTCGAAGAGTTTGGGGATGACCGCGGTCAGCGCGTCCCAGTCGGTGTAGTTCCAGATGCCCCAGGTGTTGAGTCCTTCCTGTTCGAGCACATGCCGCTTGCCGAGGTCGGCGACGGCGGTGGCCACCGCGGCGCCCGTGTCACGGCCGCCGACGAAGGAGACGCAGCCGATCTCGGGCGCGCGGACGAGCGCCTCCGAGAGCTCGCCGCCGCTGCCGCTGACGAGGGTGACGGGGATCCCTTCGCGCGCGGCGAGCGCACTGGCCAGGGTGAGGCAGGCGACGCCGCCGTCGGTCGGGGTCTTGGCGATGACCGCATTGCCTGCCAATGCCTGTACCAGCATCGCGTGAACGAGCACGCTCATCGGGTAGTTCCAGCTCGCGATGTTGGACACGGGACCGTCGAGCGGGGCCCGGCCGTCCACCATGGGCTCGATGCCGTCGACGTACCAGCGCACGCCGTCGATCGCCCGGTCCACGTCGGCCTGCGCGAGCCGCCAGGGCTTGCCGATCTCCCAGACGAGGAGGAGGGCGAGCAGTTCGCGGTGCTCGGTGAGCGCGTCGAGGGTGGCCGCCACACGGGCGCGGCGTTCCTCCAGGGGCACGTGGCGCCAGGCGCGGTGCTGGTCGAGCGAGGCGCGTACGGCCTGCTGGGCGGTGGCACGGTCCAGACGCGGCGGGCCCGCGATGGGGCTGCCGTCGACGGGGCTGGTGGCGGGCAGTGCCCGGCCGTCCGCCTGCCAGGCGGCGGCCCAGAGATTGAGGACGCGGTCGTCGCGGAACGCCTCGGGAGCGACGGCGAGGCACCGCTGCCAGGCGTCGGTCCAGGACGTACCGGACTTCATGACGAGGTTGGTGGGGTTGAGGGTGGTTGCCATTCGGTGTCTCCGCTCTCGGTGCACAGTCGGGGGCGGGGGGCTTGGCATCTGCCGATCCGCAGAATGCATGCCCGCGCGAACAGTGGTCGCGTATGTCGCGAACGGTGGTCGCGTATGTAGGGAGGAAACGTAGTGACGCCGGATAGTTTCCGACAGTCACTCTACGTCAACTATGAGTGACGTCACGTTCCGTTTCCAGCTGAGCCAACACCAGCCGAGCCGTCTCGGTCGGGGTGCCGCCCACGCGCACTCCGACCTCCTCCAGGGCCTTCTTCTTCGCCTGGGCGGTGCCCGACGAACCGGAGACGATGGCTCCCGCGTGCCCCATGGTCTTGCCTTCGGGCGCGGTGAAGCCGGCGATGTAGCCGACGACGGGCTTGGTGACGTGGTCGCGGATGTACGCGGCCGCCCGTTCCTCGGCGTCGCCGCCGATCTCCCCGATGAGAACGATCAGTTCGGTGTCGGGGTCGTCCTGGAAGGCCGCCAGGCAGTCGATGTGGGTGGTGCCGACGACGGGGTCGCCGCCGATGCCCACGCAGGTGGAGAAGCCGATGTCGCGGAGCTCGTACATGAGCTGGTACGTCAGGGTGCCCGACTTGGAGACCAGGCCGACGCGTCCGGGTTTCGTGATGTCGGCGGGGATGATGCCCGCGTTCGACTGGCCGGGCGTGATCAGGCCCGGGCAGTTGGGGCCGATGACGCGAGTGCCCTTCTTCGCGGCGTGCGCGTGGAAGGCGACGGAGTCGTGGACCGGGATGCCCTCGGTGATGACGACGGCGAGTCCGATCCCGGCGTCGGCGGCCTCCACAACGGCCGCCTTGGCGAAGGCCGGTGGCACGAAGACCACGCTCACGTCCGCGCCGGTCGCCTCCATGCCTTCGCGCACGGACCCGAAGACGGGCACGGCACGGTCGTCAAAGTCGACGGTCTGTCCGGCCTTGCGCGGGTTGACGCCCCCGACGACGTCCGTGCCGGCCGCGAGCATGCGCCGGGTGTGCTTCATGCCCTCGCCGCCGGTCATGCCCTGGACGAGGACCTTGGACTCCTTGGTGAGCAAGATGGCCATGTCCCGCTCCTTCAGCTTGTGTTGGCGAGTTGGGCGGCACGGCGGGCGGCACCGTCCATGGTGGTGGCCTGCTGCACCAAGGGGTGCGCGTGGCCGTCGAGGATGGCGCGGCCGCGGACGGCGTTGTTGCCGTCGAGGCGGACCACGAGCGGTTTGGTCAGCCGCACGGCGTCCAGGGCCTGCACGATGCCGTCGGCGACCGCGTCGCAGGCCGTGATCCCGCCGAAGACGTTGACGAAGACGGACTTCACGTCCGGATCGGAGAGGATGACCGCCAGGCCGTCGGCCATGATCTGGGCGGAGGCCCCTCCGCCGATGTCGAGGAAGTTGGCGGGCCGGGCGCCGCAGCCGGCGACCACGTCGAGCGTCGACATGACCAGGCCCGCGCCGTTGCCGATGATGCCGACCTCGCCGTCCAGCTTGACGTAGTTGAGGCCCTTGGCCGCGGCGGCCGCCTCCAGGGGGTCGTCGTGCCCGGCGCCCTCTTCTCCCCAACGCGCCTGCCGGAAGCGGGCATTGTCGTCAAGAGTGACCTTGCCGTCCAGGGCGAGGATCTGCCCCCGGGCCGTGCGGACGAGGGGGTTCACCTCGACGAGGACGGCGTCCTCACGAGTCAGCACCTGCCACAGCCGCACCAGGACGTCGACCGTCTGCGGTGGCAGACCCGCGGCCTGCGCGATCTCGGACGCCTTCGCCGACGTGACGCCCTCCGCCGGGTCGATGTGAATGCGCGCCACCGCCTCCGGCCTGGTCGCGGCCACCTCCTCGATGTCCATGCCGCCCTCGGCGGAGGCGATCGCGAGGAAGCGTCCGGCGGCACGGTCGAGGACGTAGGAGACGTAGAACTCGCTCTCGATGTCGACAGGCTGAGCCAGCATCACCTCGCGGACCGTGTGGCCCTTGATGTCCATGCCGATGATCCGGCGTGCCGTGAGCTCGGCGGCGGCCGGGTCGGCGGCGAGCTTCACACCGCCCGCCTTGCCGCGCCCGCCGGTCTTCACCTGGGCCTTGACGACGACGCGACCGCCGAGCCGGCGGGCGATCTCGCGCGCCTCCTTGGGCGAGCCCGTGACCTCGGCCCGCGGCACCAAGATGCCGTGTTCCTCGAAGAGCCCCCGTGCCTGGTGCTCGTACAGGTCCATGATTCGGCTCCTGTCTTAAAAGTGCTGCACGACCCCTGGACATCACCCATCGGATGCGGGATAACAATCTTCATACAGTATCCGTCGACTGTATGCAATGTGCCGGACACGGCCCACGACCGGCGACGCCAGGACGCTCAAGGCAACGGACAAGTGAGGTGACCTGTGACAACCAAGGCTCTCGAAGGCATTCGCGTCCTCGACATGACACATGTCCAGTCCGGCCCCTCGGCGACCCAGCTGCTGGCCTGGCTGGGCGCGGACGTCATCAAGCTGGAGGCGCCGACCGGTGACATCACCCGCAAGCAGCTGCGGGACATCCCGGACGTCGACTCCCTCTACTTCACGATGCTCAACAGCAACAAGCGGAGCATCACCCTCAACACCAAGACCGAGCGCGGCAAGCAGATCCTCACCGAGCTGATCCGCCGCTGCGACGTCATGGTCGAGAACTTCGCCCCGGGCGCGGTCGACCGCATGGGCTTCACCTGGGAACGCATCCGCGAGATCAACCCCCGTATCGTCTACGCCTCCATCAAGGGTTTCGGCGAAGGCCCCTACACCAACTTCAAGGCGTACGAAGTCGTCGCACAGGCCATGGGCGGGTCCATGTCGACCACCGGCTTCGAGGACGGACCACCACTGGCGACCGGAGCCCAGATCGGGGACTCGGGCACGGGCATCCACGCGGTGGCGGGGATTCTCGCGGCGCTGTTCCAGCGGGAGAACACCGGGCGTGGTCAGCGGGTCAACGTGGCCATGCAGCATGCTGTGCTCAACCTCTGCCGGGTGAAGCTGCGGGATCAGCAGCGGCTCGCGCACGGTCCGCTCGCCGAGTTCCCGAACGAGGACTTCGGCGACGAGGTTCCCAGGTCGGGCAACGCGTCCGGCGGCGGTCAGCCCGGCTGGGCGGTCAGGTGCGCACCGGGCGGCCCCAACGACTACGTGTACGTCATCGTGCAGCCCATCGGCTGGAAGCCCCTCAGCGAGCTCATCGGCAGGCCCGAACTCGCCGACGACCCCGAGTGGGCCACCCCAGAAGCCCGACTGCCCAAGCTCGAGAAGATGTTCCAGCTCATCGAGGAGTGGACCAGCACCCTCCCCAAGTGGCAGGTGCTGGAGAAGCTCAACGCCCACAACATCCCGTGCGGACCGATCCTGTCCACCAAGGAGATCATCGAGGACGAGTCGCTGGTCGCCAACGAGATGGTCGTAAAGGTGGCGCACCCCGAGCGGGGCGAGTTCGTGACCGTGGGCAGCCCGCTGAAGCTCTCCGACTCCCCCGTGGACGTGACCAGTTCGCCGCTGCTCGGCGAGCACAACGAAGAGGTCTACATCGGCGAGCTCGGCCTCGGCGACGAAGAGCTGCGCCTGCTCAAGTCGAACGGGGTGATCTGACATGGTGACCCAGGACCAGGCCCTACGGGTGCGAGCCCTCCTCGACGGCGTACGGGCCGAGGGACGGACCGCGCTGACTGCACCCGAGGGCAAGGTGATCGCCGACGCGTACGGGATCACCGTCCCCGGCGAGGCACTCGCGAAGGACGCGGACGAGGCGGTGGCCTGCGCGGCGCGCTTCGGCGGGCCCGTCGTGATGAAGATCGTCTCCCCGGACATCCTGCACAAGACCGACGCCGGCGGCGTGGTCGTCGGCGTCGAGGGTGCGGCGGACGTGCGGGCCACCTTCCGCCAGATCGTCGAGAACGCACGGGAGTACGACCTCCAGGCCCGCATCGAGGGCGTACAGATCCAGGAACTGCTCCCGCAGGGGCAGGAGGTCATCGTCGGCGCGGTGACCGACCCGACGTTCGGGAAGATCGTGGCCTTCGGGCTCGGCGGTGTACTGGTCGAGGTCCTCAAGGACGTCACCTTCCGGCTCGCACCCGTGGACGCCGACGAGGCGCTGTCGATGCTGGATTCGATCCGCTCGGCGCAGATTCTGCGCGGGGTGCGCGGTGCGCGGCCGGTGGACAGGCGGGCGATCGCCGACCAGATCCGCCGGGTCTCCGAACTCGTCGCGGACTTCGCGGAGATCGCCGAGGTGGACCTCAACCCGGTGATCGCCACTGCGGAGGGTGCGGTCGCGGCGGACATACGCGTGATCCTCGCGGAGCGGGCTCCCGCCGAGCGCCGGACGCACACGCGCGAGGAGATCCTCACCTCCATGCGTCGCCTGATGCGGCCCTCGTCGATTGCCGTGATCGGCGCCTCCAACGAGCAGGGCAAGATCGGCAATTCGGTCCTGCGCAATCTCATCGACGGCGGCTTCTCGGGTGAGATCCATCCGGTGAACCCCAGGGCCGACGACATTCTGGGCCGCAAGACCTACCCAAGTGTCACGGATATTCCGGGCGAGGTGGACGTGGCGGTGTTCGCCGTCCCCGCCCCGTCCGTGGCCCGGCTCCTGGAGGAAGTGGGACGCAAGAACATCCCCAACGCCGTACTGATCCCGTCCGGATTCGCGGAGAGCGGCGAGCCCGAACTCCAGGACGAGATCGTGGCCATCGGCGAGCGGTACGGCATCCGGCTCCTCGGTCCGAACATCTACGGCTACTACTCGACGTGGCACGACGTGTGTGCCACCTTCTGCACGCCCTACGACGTGAAGGGCGGCGTCGCGTTGACCTCGCAGTCCGGCGGCATCGGAATGGCCGTCCTGGGCTTCGCGCGCACTACGAAGACTGGTGTTTCGGCGATCGTCGGGCTCGGCAACAAGGCGGACCTGGACGAGGACGACCTGCTCACCTGGTTCGGCGAGGACCCGCACACGCAGTGCATCGCGATGCACCTGGAGGACCTCAAGGACGGCCGCGCGTTCGTGGAGGCGGCCCGCGCCACGGTCCCGAAGAAGCCGGTCGTGGTCCTGAAGGCCGGTCGTACGGCGGCCGGCGCCAGGGCCGCCGGTTCGCACACGGGCGCGCTCGCGGGCGACGACGCCATGTACGACGACATCCTGAAGCAGGCCGGTGTCATCCGGGCCCCGGGACTGAACGAAATGCTGGAGTACGCGCGCGCGTTGCCGGTGCTTCCGACTCCCAAGGGCGACAACGTCGTGATCATCACGGGCGCGGGCGGCAGCGGCGTACTGCTGTCCGACGCGGTGACCGACAACGGCCTCTCCCTGATGGAGATACCGCCGG
This sequence comes from Streptomyces sp. R41, assembly GCF_041053055.1. NCBI lineage: Bacteria > Bacillati > Actinomycetota > Actinomycetes > Kitasatosporales > Streptomycetaceae > Streptomyces > Streptomyces sp. R41. The sequence goes on along the minus strand of NZ_CP163443.1, from coordinate 8,651,558 downwards.
ACCTGGACTCGTCCTTCCGGAAGTTCATCCCGCCCTTCGGGAGCGCCGGCAACCCCGTGGACATCACGGGTGGCGAGCCGCCGTCGACGTACGAGGCGACGATCCGGCTGGGCCTTACGGACCCGCGTGTCCACGCGCTCGTCCTCGGCTACTGGCACACCATCGTGACCCCTCCCATGGTCTTCGCCGAGCTCACCGCGCGCGTGGTGGCCGAGTTCCGCGAGCGCGGGATCGAGAAGCCCGTGGTGGCGTCACTCGCGGGCGACGTAGAGGTCGAGGAGGCCTGCCAGTACCTGTACGAACGGGGGGTCGTGGCCTACCCGTACACGACCGAGAAGCCGGTGGCCGTACTCGGCGCGAAGTACCGCTGGGCGCGTGCGGCAGGGCTGTTGGGGGGCGGGTTCATGACGTGAGTGTGCGCGGGGGCGGCCGACGGTGCGCGTCGGCCGCCCCCGGGACCCGTAAGCGCACGAAAGGCATTTGGCAGGGGGCGCTGACCAGATCTTTCGACGCAAGGGGTGTTTGACAAAGATGACAACCACCGACTACTCGGCCTCCGTCCCCTATCAACAGGTGACGGACGTCAACGGCCGCATGTACCGCATCGGAGAGACCGATCGGGACATCATGGGGCGACCACGCTGGACCATGGTGCTCTTCCCATGGATGGGCATGCTGGGCATCAGTTCCTCGGAGTACGCGTTCACGTCGGCCGAGGACACGCTGCACGATGCGCATCTCTGGAGCAGCGGGCACATCTTCTGGCTGATGGGTGTCTGGGTGTTCTTCCAGGCGGCCGTCGCCTTCCCGGCGGGGCAGCTCCGTGAAAGCGGAAAACTGCCCGCGCGGTACGCCATGTTCCTCGGCGCACTCGGCACGATCCTCGGCTATCTCTCGCTCGCGTTCGCGCCGCACGTGATCGTCGCGTACATCGGGTTCGGGATGTTCAGCGGAATCGGAGCCGGCCTGGTCTACGCCACCTGCGTGAACATGGTCGGCAAGTGGTATCCGGAGCGCAAGGGCGGCAAGACCGGCCTGGTCAACGGCGGCTTCGCCTACGGCTCGGTGCCCTTCGTCTTCCTGTTCACCTCGTACATGGACCTCAGCAACTACGAGAACGTCCTGGTGATGGTGGGCCTGATCTGCTGCGCCGTCGTGGCGTTCGCGGGCTGGTTCTTCAAGGACCCGCCCAAGGGCTGGTGGCCCTCGCACGCGGATCCGCTGAAGGTGTCCGACGACCCGAGGGTCCGGCGGGCGCTGGAGAAGAACCCGCCGGCGGTGAAGCAGTACACCCCGAAGGAGGCCGCTCGTACACCCGTCCTGTGGATGATGTGGTTCTGCCTGTTGTGCACCGCCGGGATCAACATCTTCGGCATCGCCTTCCAAGTGCCGTTCGGCAAGGACATGGGCTTCGCGGGCGGGATCGTGGCCACGGCGATGTCCCTCAAGGCGATCGTCAACGGCACCGGGCGCGGTGTGATCGGCTGGATCTCCGACAAGTTCGGCCGCCGCCAAACGCTGATCATCGTCTGTCTGGTGCTCGGCTCCGCCCAGTTCGGCGTTCTGGTCTCCGGCCAGATGGGCAGCATGCCGTTCTTCCTGTTCTGCTCCATGGTCTCCGGATTCGGCGGCGGCGCGATCTTCCCGCTGTTCGCGGCCATGACGGCTGACTACTTCGGCGAGAACAACAACGCCTCCAACTACGGAATGGTCTACAGCTCGAAGCTGATCTCCGGGCTCGTGGGCTCCGGAATGGGCGCGGTCGTCGTCGGCGCGTGGGACTACCACGGCGCCTTCGTTCTCGCCGGATCCATCGGGCTGGCATCCGCGGTGCTGGCGCTGTTCCTCAAAGCTCCGGGCCGGCCAACGGCCCGGATCGTTCCCAACCCGCAACCTCTTGGCGAGGAGATGGCTTGATGACGGCGGAACCTATCGCCGCTAAGGACGCGTCGAGCGCGCCCGGCACCTCAACCCGCTCGTACCGGGAAGTCACCGACTCTCGAGGCCGTGTCTACCGAATAGGTGAGACGGACCGGGACATCCTGGGCCATTCACGCAAGTTCATGGTGTATCTGCCGTGGATCGCCATGATGGCCATCAGTGTCTTCGAGTACGCGTACGGCTCGGCCGAGGACACCCTGTCCCACGCGCACGGCTGGACGCAGAGCAACACCTTCTGGATCCTGAGCGTCTGGGTCTTCTTCCAGGCCGGCATCGCCTTCCCGGCGGGCTGGTTGCGGGAGAAGGGCATCCTGACGGCGCGCAGGGCCATGTACACCGGTTCGGCCATGTGCCTGATCGGCTTCCTCGCCCTCTCGCACCTCAGCAACGTCTTCTTGGCCATCCTGGGCTTCGGCGTCATCGGAGGCCTCGGCTCGGGCCTGGTGTACGCGACCTGTATCAACATGGTCGGCAAGTGGTTCCCCGAGCGCCGTGGCGCGAAGACGGGATTCGTCAACGGCGGATTCGCGTACGGCTCCCTGCCGTTCATCTTCATCTTCAACTACGCGTTCGACACGGCCAACTACCACCGCGTACTGGACCTCATCGGCTGCTACGTGATGGTCGTGGTCCTGGCCTCCGCGTTCTTCTTCAAGGACCCGCCGAAGAACTGGTGGCCGGCGGACATCGACCCGCTGACCTTCGGCGGCACCGAAAAGGGCGCGGCCGGCCTCGCCAAGAACCCTCCCGCGGTGAAGCAGTACACCCCCAAGGAGGCCATCAGGACCGGCATGCTCCCCCTGATGTGGATCGCCCTCGTCATGACCGCGGGTGTGTCGATCTTCGGCATCTCCTTCCAGGTCGACTTCGCCAAGGAGGTGGGCTTCGGCCCGCTGGTCGCGGCGTCGTCGATGGGCGTCATGGCCGTCATCAACGGCATCGGGCGAGGGGTGGTGGGCTGGCTGTCCGACACCTACGGTCGCAAGCAGACCCTGGTGTTCGTCATCGTCGTCCTGGGTCTCGCCCAGTTCGGCGTGATCTGGGCCGGTGACATCCACAGCGAGGCGCTCTTCCTGTTCTTCGCCTTCCTCTCCGGATTCGGCGGCGGCGCGTTCTACCCGATGTTCGCGGCGCTCACCCCGGACTACTTCGGCGAGAACTACAACGCCACCAACTACGGGCTGGTGTACAGCGGCAAGCTGATCAGCGGCCTGTTCGGCGGCGGACTCGGCTCGATGGTGGTCGCCGCCTGGGGCTACAACGGCGCCTACGCGCTGGCGGGCGGCGTCTCTATGGTGGCGGCGGCGATCGCCCTCCTGCTGAAGCAGCCGGGCCGCACCGGCGACGTCAGCCGGACTGCGGAGCCACAGCCCGCGACCGCGACCTGACGGACACCTCGCACGAGAAGGATCAGGCGGCCCTCCCCATGTGGGGAGGGCCGCCTGATCCGTTGCCGCGGAGCTAGTGGCGCTTCTCGCGGAGGGCCGCGAGGTTGTCGTAACCGATCTTCGCGTGCTTCAGCGACTGCCCGGGGTCGGTGGCGCTGGGCGCGTTGTCCTGTTCGACCATCGGGTTGTGGTAATTGCGGGCGCCGACGCGCGAGAAGAACGTGGTGTAGTCGATGACGCCGGTGCCGAACGGCACCATGTCATAGCCCATGCCGTTCGTGGTGTTGACGGTGCCGTCCTTGGCGTGGAAGAGCGGATAGCGCTTGTTGTTGCGGACGACGAGTCCCGCGGGATCGAAGACGTTCTCCTGTGTGGAGCCGTCGTGGGCCGTGTACGTGTGGAACTTGTACTGGGCCACGTGCGCCCAGAAGATGTCCATCTCCAGCCAGACCACCTTCGGGTCGGTGACCTTGAGGAAGTACTCCAGCTTGCGGATGCCGGAGCTTCGGGTGGGGTGGCCCTGCGCGTCCAGCGGACCGCCGTCGAGCAGGAAGCCGTACGCCGCGTCGTGGTTGTGGGTGTACAGCTTGATGCCCTCGCGGCGGGCGATCTCGCCGAGCGCGTTCCACTTGTCGGCGGCCACGTCCCAATCGGCGCGGTAGGCGCTGCCGGTGGGGTCGCCGCCGGTGCCCATGTGCGCCATGCCGAGGATGTTGGCGATCTCCAGGTGCTTCTTGAAGGTGTCCAGGTCGGCCGTCGTGAAGGGCCAGGACGGCGGTATGAAGCCGTGGTTGCCCTGCGCCCGCAGCCCGTACTCGTCGAGCCAGGAGCGCAGCAGCTTGGCACCCTCCACGGACTCCAGGCTCGCGCCGCCCGGGGCGTTGGCGTGCTGGCCGTATCCGGCGAACTCCACCTGCCGGTAGCCGAATCGCGAGAGCTCCTTGAAGACCTCGCGGAAACCGGAGGGCAGATCGGTGGCGAGCGGGTCGCGGCCCGTCGCGTCACGGACGGTGTAGAGGATGATGCCCCGCTTGTTCGCGGGGACGAGGACGTCGCCGCCGTGGTCATAACCTCTGTCCCGGTCCTGGGCCAGGGCCGGTGAGGCGCCGAGGACGGGCGCGGCGATCGCCGCGGTCGCGGCGGCGGTGCAGGTGCTGAGGAAGCGGCGGCGGCTGACGCCGAGAGTGCGACGCAGGGCGTCGCCGGTTCCGGATTCGTCGTTGAACGCGGTCACGGTTTCTCTCTTTCGGATCGGAGTTCAGCGGTGGCGGGTGCCGGGAGGTCTGCTGCTCGTGCCCAGGTCGGACGCCTGCCGAGCGCTCGCCGGACGCGTTGTCAGTGGCGCGTGTTTCACTTTCTGTAGTCGCTCGTCACGGCTTGTCAGGCCTCGTCAGGTGAGGCCGGCCAGGTCGAGCAGCAGGGATTTCACTTCGGTGGCCGCGACGCGGCCGGTGACTGAGCGGGGGGTGGAGCAGATGATGAGCGGACCTTCGTCGTCGCTCAGGGGGAGGCGGCCGTGGCTGCCGCGAATAGGTGAGGGGTCCAGGGGCACGACCGCCATGCGGTAGCGCATGCCGAGCTTCTTGCGGGCCAGAGCCGTCGCCGCCTTGACCTTGACGTAGGGGTCGAGGGGATCCATGAAGAGTTCGACGGGGTCGTAGCCGGGTTTGCGGTGGATCTCGACGAGCTGCGCGAAGTCGGGCGCGCGGGCGTCGTCGAGCCAGTAGTAGTACGTGAACCAGGCGTCCGGCTCCGCGACGGCGACGAGTTCGCCGGAGCGCGGATGGTCGAGGTGATGGGTCTTCTTGCCCTCGTCGTCGAGGAGTTGCTCGATGCCGGGCAGGTCGGCGAGCGCCGCCTTCGTGGCCTCCAGGTCCTCGGGTCGTCGCACATAGACGTGGGCGATCTGGTGGTCGGCGACCGCGAAGGCACGGGAGGCCATCGGGTCGAGGTACTCCATGCCGTCCTGCGTGTGCACTTCGAGGAGTCCGGCGCGGCGCAGGGCGCGGTTGATGTCGACGGGACGGTCCGCACGCGTGATGCCGTACTCGGACAACACAACGACGCTGCGGCCTTCGGTTCTGGCGTCGTCGAGGAGGGGAGCCACTGCCGCGTCGAGGTCCGCGGCCGCCTGGAGGGAGCGCGGGTCGTCGGGGCCGAAGCGCTGCAGGTCGTAGTCCAGGTGAGGGAGGTAGCAGAGGGTCAGGTCCGGCCGGCGGGTGCGATTGATGTGGCGGGTCGCGTCGATGATCCACCGGCTGGAGACGAGGTCGGCGCCGGGACCCCAGAAGTGGAAGAGGGGGAACGTACCGAATTTCTCGGTGAGTTCGTCGTGCAGGGCCGGGGGCCGGGTGTAGCAGTCGGGTTCCTTGCGGCCGTCGGCGTAGTAGACGGGACGGGGAGTGACGGTGATGTCGGTGTCGGCGCCCATGGCGTACCACCAGCAGATATTGGCGACCGTGTAGCCGGGATGCGCGCGCCGCGCGGCGTCCCACAACTTGTCCCCGGACACCAGGCCGTTGTGCTGACGCCACAGCAGTACGTCGCCGAGCTCGCGGAAGTACCAGCCGTTGCCGACGATGCCGTGCTCGGCGGGGTGGGTGCCGGTCAGGAAGGTGGACTGGGCGGCGCAGGTGACGGCGGGCAGGACGGTGCCGAGCGGGGCACGGGAGCCGGACTGGCCGAGGGCCTTGAGGTGGGGCATGTGGTCGAGGAGACGGGGGGTGAGTCCTACGACGTCCAGGACGAGGAGGGGAGTGGGACGGGGGTCCTCGCCGGCGTGCTCGGGCTGGGCTGTCGGTGCCGGCGGCTGGGTCACGGCAGCTCCTTGAGGCCGAGGTCGGTCAACAGGTCGCGGGCGAGGGTGAGTTCGGCGGCGATGCCGTCGGCGAGCTGGGCGCGGGCCCGGGGGCGCAGCTCGGGCGGGAGGGCCTGCCAGGTGTAGGTCTCGACCTCCAGATGGCGGGTGAGCGGGTGCGGGCCGCCGACGAGGTGGGCCAGCGCGGCCCGGAGGACGGGGAGTGTGGAGGTGAGGGGCGCGGCGGGGGCCGCGTGCAGCGGGACGTGGAAGTGGGCGCGCCATGGGGAGGCATCGGGCAGGGCGTCGCCTGTCAGTGCCTCGCCGAGATCGTCGGTGCCGCGCAGGCCGGCGGACGTCCGGGTGCGGGTCTGGTGCAGAAAGCGGGGTTCGTCGAAGGCGGCGAGGGCGGTGCGGACTTCGGGGAGATGGGGGTGTTCGGCGTGCAGGGCGGCTGAGAGCTGCGATTTGACGACGGGGACGCGGGCTTGGGCGAGCGCGTCCAGGGCGTGGTGCGGGTCTTCGAAGGAGGTGGCGAGGTGGCAGGTGTCGACACAGATGCCGATGCGGTCGTGGCCGATCGCGGTGAGCGGGGCGAGGGCGTCGGCAGTGGTCTCGACGGTGCAGCCGGGTTCGGGTTCCAGGCCGACGCGGATGGAGCGGCCGGTGAGTTCGTGCAGGGCGTCCAGGCGTTCGGCCAGCGTGCTCAGCGCGGAGTGGGCGGTCGCCGCCCGCTCGTCGTCGTACGCGGTGCGCCAGGCGAGGGGCAGTGTGGAGATGCTGCCCTCGGTGACGTCGTCAGGAAGGAGCTGGGCGAGGACACGCGCCAGGGAGGTCGTGTGGGCGAGCCGCTCCGGATCTGCCCAGTCCGGCTTGTAGACGCGGTACTTGACCTCTTCGGCGCCGAAGCCTTCGTACGGAAAGCCGTTGAGGGTGACCACTTCGAGGCCGCGGCGGTCGAGTTCGGTGCGCAGGCCGCGCAGCGCGGACGGATCGCCGACCAGTGTGTGGGCGGCGTCCTTGGCGAGCCACAGTCCGATGCCGAGGCGGTCTCGTCCCAGGCGCCGGCGGACGGGTTCGCAGTGGTCGCGGAGCTGGGCGAGGACGCCGTCGAGGGTCTCGGCCGGGTGGACGTTGGTGCAATAGGCGAGGTGGACGGTGGAGCCGTCGGGGTGGCGGAAGCGCATGGCTCACTCCCCGCCGCGGAGGATCGAGTTGCCTTCGTGGGTCGCGTCGGTGCCGGTCACGTCGAGAGACAGCCGTCCGTTGAGCCCGTAGAAGGCCACGGGGTTGCGCCACAGCACCCGGTCGACGTCGTCGTCGGTGAATCCGGCCTTCAGCAGGGCGTCGCCGACCCTGCGGGTCTTGAGGGGGTCGCTTCTCCCCCAGTCCGCGGCCGAGTTGACGAGCACCTGCTCCGGCCCGTACTCCCGCAGGACCGCGACCATCCGCTCCTCGTCCATCTTGGTGTCCGGATAGACGGAGAAGCCCAGCCAGCAGCCGCTGTCCTTGGCCTCCTTGACGGTGGTCTCGTTGAGGTGGTCGAGCAGGACCCGGCCCGGAGACAGGGCGGACTCGCGGACGGCGTCCAGGGTGCGGCGCAGGCCGGCCAGCTTGTCGCGGTGCGGGGTGTGGACGAGCGCGGGCAGCCCGTGGTCGGCGGCGAGCTGCAGCTGGGCGGCGAGCGCGGTGTCCTCGGCGGGGGTCATCGAGTCGTAGCCGATCTCGCCCACGGCCACGACCTGGTCCTTGACGAGATACCGGGGCAGCTCGTCGAGGACGGGGACGCAGCGGGGGTCGTTCGCCTCCTTGGGGTTGAGGGCGAGCGTGCAGTGATGGGCGATGCCGTACTGGGCGGCGCGGAAGGGTTCCCAGCCAAGAAGCGAGTCGAAGTAGTCGAGGAAGGAGGCGGGTGAGGTGCGGGGCTGGCCGAGCCAGAAGGCGGGCTCGACGACGGCGCGGACGCCCGCGGCGTGCATGGCCTCGTAGTCGTCGGTGGTCCGTGACGTCATGTGGATGTGGGGGTCGAAGATGCGCATCAGGACTCCTTGCCGGAGGTGCCGGACGTGCCGGGGGCGCCGGGGCTTCGGGACGTGCCGGTGGGGGTGGCCGTGGGCTCGGTCAGGGCCAGGACGCGGTACAGGTCCTCGGGTACGGGACGGCCCGCGGCGGCGCGTTCGTCGGCGTAGGCGCCGAGCATGCGGGCGAGTTCGGCGTCGGCGTGGGCGCGCCGGGGCAGATCGGCCACCTCGTCGACCGGGACGCCGGTGAACAGGCACTTCAGCACGGCGTGGCGCCAGTTGTGGGAGTCCAGGTGCAGGGCGGCGTAGGGCCCGACGGCGGCCGCGACGAGTCGGGTGTCGTTGGTGCGCAGGGCGTCCTCGACGAGGGGCAGCGCGTCGGGTCCGGGCACGAGGTGGGGCAGGGCGTGCAGGACGGCTCGGCGTTCGGCGGCGGTGCCCTGGCGGTAGACGCGGGTGAGTGCGTCCGGGTCGGCGTGAGCGGCGTGCAGGAGGAGCACGCGGGCGATGTCGGCGTACTCGGGCCCGCACCGGCGGCCTGCCTCGGCGATGCGCAACTCCCAGACGGAGATGGGGCCGTGGGTGCCGGGGTGGGCGGCCGCCTCGTCGAGGGCCTGGTCGAGCCAGGCGCGAGCTTCTCCGCCGAGATGGGTGTTCAGGCGGGCGTGCAGGGCGGCGAGGGCCGGCTGAGCTCGGTGGCCGGCAGAGCCGTGCTGGGTGCCCTGGATGTCGTGGCTGCCTTGGCTGCGCTGGGCTCGGTGCGGGTGGTTCACGGGTTTCTCCCTTCGAGGCCCTTGGGGATCGCCCGGGCCGCGCGGTGGAGGAACGGGAGGGAGTGTTCGGCGAAGTGGGGGCCCGCGTGGGAGTGGCGGGGCAGTTCGACGACGGTCAGGGCCTGGTAGCCGGTGGCGGCCAGCGCTTCGAGTACGGGCGGGAAGTCGATCTCCCCGTCCCCGAACGGGAGGTGTTCATGGATGCCGCGGCGCATGTCCTCGATCTGGACGTGACGCAGCCAGGGGGCGGCGGCGCGTACGCAGTCGGCGGGAGGAAGGGGTTCGAGGCACTGGCAGTGGCCGATGTCGAGGGTGAGCCCGAGGGCGGCCGGGTCGCCGAGTGTTCGGCGCAGGTGGTGGAAGTCGGCGAGGGTGGCGAGCAGATGGCCTGGTTCGGGTTCGACGGCGAGGGGGATGCCGGCGCGGGTGGCGGCGTCCAGCACGGGGGCGAGCGCCTCGGCCAGGCGTTTCCACGCGGTGTCCTCGTCGGTGCCGGCCGGGGTGATTCCGCTGAAGCAGTGCACGGCGTGGGCGCCGAGGTCGGCGGCGACCTGGACGGCCTGGATGAGCAGGCCGACGCGGCGCGCGCGGTCGTCCGGGGCGGGATCGAGGAGCGAAGGGCCGTGTTTGCGCCGTGGGTCGAGGACATAGCGGGCGCCGGTCTCGACCGTGACGCCCAGGCCGAGCGCCGCCAGCCTGTTGGCCACCTTCCCGGTGCGGGCGGCCAGGTCCGGGGCGAGCGGATCCAGGTGCATGTGGTCGAGGGTCAGGCCCACGCCGTCGTAGCCGAGGTCGGCGAGGAGCCCGAGGGCATCGTCGAGACGGAGGTCGGTGAGGCCGTTGGTGCCGTAGCCGAAGCGGAGGGGGTGGGGGGCCGGGGCGGGGCCCGCGTGGGTGGCCGTGCGGGGGCTCGGGATCATGTGACGCTCACCTTCCTCGCGAACTTGCGTGCCGCCGGGGCGAGAGCGGCGGTCAGCAGGGCGGTGACGGGGGCGCCCGCGCGGGCGGCGAGAGTGGCCTGAAGGGGGATCATGGCGCGGATTCCGCCACCGACGGCTCGTTGGGTGAGCGGGGGTGAGGGGTTCAGGGCGGCATGGAAGAGCGGGTGGGCGGAGGTCGCCGCGTAGGCGAGGGTGAGGGCTGCGCGCAGGGTGTCTGTGACGGGGTGGGGGAAGGGGCGAGGGGCAGGATCGGCAGCGGATGCCGGCCCGAGTCTCGCGGCGATGCCGTCGCCCGCCTTGCCCGTACCAGTGCGCGTGGAGGCGTTAACACTCCCTGGATGCACCGCTGTTGGGGCAGCGTCGGCAGGCCGGCTCGCGGCTGCCCGACCGTTCGACAGTTCCCAGGCCAACGCAGCGGTCGTGGCCAGAGCGGCCAGCGGTGCCACCGGCGAACCGCCCTGGGTCTCGCCGCGCGACACCATGGTCACCGCGAGGGTGTGGGTCGCCAGGGTGAGGGCGGAGGGGAGGGCGCGGCGGGCGGTGCGAGAGAGGGTGGCCATGCGGAGGGGCACGTCTTGACCGGGCGCGACACGTCCGTTGGCCGCCGGGCCGAAGAGCCGGTCCCGACTGCGCACCGCACCCGCGGTAACCGCGGTCCCGAAGACCCGGTCCCGGCTGGGAGCCGTACCGGCGGTGGCCGCGGTCCCGAAGACCCGGTCCCGGCTGGGAGCCGTACCGGCGGTGGCCGCGGCGCCGAGGAGTACGTCCAGGCCGCGCGCGGTTGCCATCGCCACAGGTCCGGCGGGGGTTCGTTTGAGCGTGAGGTCGTACGCCCAGACGGTGGCCGCGAGAGGGGCGGCGACCGCGAGGGAGGGGCGGCCCGCGCGGGCCGCGAGGGCGAGGCCGGCCGCGGTCAGGGCTCCGGCCGCCGCGAGTGCCGCGGCTGGGTGTATGCGGCCGGAGGGCAGCGGGCGGTGCGGGCGTTCCACGGCGTCCTCGGCACGGTCGGCCCAGTCGTTCAGGGCCATGCCCGCCTCGTACAGGCAGAGGGAGGAACCGATGGCGAGCAGAGTGCGGGAGTTCGGGCGGGCGCCGACGGCAGCGGCCCCCGCGAGGGCGTCTCCGGGAACGGTGAACAGGGCGGGCAGACGCAGAAGCTCGGCCCAGGCCTTCGCCCGCGCCTTCGCGCCCAATCCCGCCGACACGCTCGCCGTGCCCGACCCAGCCGGCGCGCCCGCCCCGGTCAACCCAGCCGGCGCGCTCCCCTTGGCCAACGCGGCCACCGCGCTCGCCACAGCCAACCCGGCCGACATGCTTGCCCTGACCGTCCCTGCCATCGCGCTCGCCCCAGCCACCCGGGCCACCGCGCCCGCCCTGACCGGCCCGGCCGACTCACTCGCCCCGGCCACCCCAGCCGACGCGCTCACATCAGCCGACCCGGCTGGCTCGCTCGCCCCAGCCCACCCGACCGACCCCCTCGACCCAACCCGCTCCCCTCGTCCAACAGAAGCGCCCGGCCCAGTCGCCCCGACTCGCCACAACCTCACCGGCCCTCCCCAGCGAGTCCCCGAAGGCGTCCCGCGAACCCCGCCAGTACCGCGTACTGCTCGCCCAGGGCCGAGGGACCCTCCCCCATCGGGTCCTTGAAGTAGAAGCCGAGGTCGCTCAACGGGCCGGTGAGGCCGGCCTCGTGGGCGCGGGTCGCCAGGCGGGCGAGGTCGAGGACGAGTGGGGCCGCGAGTGCGGAGTCACAGCCCTGCCAGGTGGTCTGGAGGATCATGCGGGTGCCGAGGAAGCCGTCGAAGGCGATGTGGTCCCAGGCGGTCTTCCAGTCGCCGAGGGCGGGGACGTCGTCGATGTGGGTCTCGCCCTCGGGGGCCGCGCCCAGGGTGTCGGCGAGCACGCGCTCCTTGCCGGCGTTCTTGGCCGCGGCGGCGGCCGGGTCGGCGAGGGCGGCTCCGTCGCCGCCGCCCAGGAGGTTGGTGCCGGACCAGGCGCGGACCGTCAGCGCGCGCTGGGCGAACATCGGGCCGAGCACCGAGCGGAGCAGCGTCTGGCCGGTCTTGCCGTCGCGTCCGGCGTAGGGCAGCCCGCTGGACTCGGCCAAGGTCACAAGGGCCGGGTGATGCAGGCCCGTGGAGGGGGTGAAGTTCACGTACGGACAGCCGGCCCGCAGCGCCGCCGCCGCGTACAGCGAGCTGGGTGGCAGCGTGGTCCCGGTGGTAGCCGGCTCCGTGGAGGCCACGTTCACCACGACCGCCCGGGTCAGGCCGCGGCGGCGTACGAAGTCCCGTATGTCCGAGGCGAAGGCGTCCACGAGCTCGGCCGGGTCGCGGGTGTCGCCCGGGGCGGGCCCGCCCGGGCGGATCTCCCGGTCGGCGGCCTCCAGTTCGGCCGCGATCGCCGACGGGAGGCCGTGCGGGAGTACGCCACCTGCGACCAGGGCCTCCGCCCGCTTCGGCAGCGGGCAGTCCACTGTGTCGTGGCCGCCGAAGACGAGGGACGACAGGGCAGGCAGACCGCAGTCGGCGAAGAGGTCGGTTTCGGTGACCATGCCCGTGGGGGCGTGCAGCCCGGCGGTGACGGCCGCGCAGCCCGCGATGACGGTGGTGGCGACGGAGCCACGCGCTCCGATCAGCCACACCCCCACCCGGGAATCGGAAAGGGACGCGGACATGGGCAGCCTCCTTGTCGTACGTCAATCAGGAGATTCATCAGCCAGGGAGGTACATCGGGCAGGAGATGCGTCTGCCGGGAGAGGCGAGGGGCGAGACGGCGGGCGGGAGTACGGCGTCTCCCGCCCGCCGCCGCTCAGTCGCCCGGCGAAGCCGTAAGTGCTGACGGCTTCGTGGGCAGTTCCTTGATCCGCACATCGCGGAAGGACACCTGGTCGTCGGCTCCGTGGTTCTGGATGCCGACGTGCCCGTCGCGCAGGCTCCGTGCCGGATCGGTGTTGGTGAAATCGTTGATCTTCACGCCGTTGAGCCAGACGCGGAGTCGTTCGCCCTCCACGCGGATCTCGTACGTGTTCCACTCCCCCGGCGGGTTCAGCGCACGGTCGCGCTTGTCGATGTCGGCGGACTGGAAGCTGTACACGGCCCCCGTCGTGCGATCAGGGGCGTCGGTCGCGTCGATCTGGATCTCGTAGCCGTTGTTGACGGCCGACCAGGGGTCGTCGGAGGCCGGGAAGCCCACGAAGACACCGGAGTTGTCGTCCCCGGCCACCTTCCAGTCCAGCTTCAGCGAGTACGAGCCGAAGCCCGGATCGGAGTCGGAGCCGGCCCCGGAGCCGGCGTACCAAAGCATCCCCAGCCCGCCGTTCGACGTCAGCGTGCCGTCGTCCGACAGCGAGAACGAACCGGGGCCCGCCTGTTTCCACGCCGACAGCGACTCGGCCGTACCGTCGAAGAGCGGCCGGTAGCCGTTCTCCGGGCGGCAGTCGGCCTGCGCGTCACCGATGGCGTACCGGATCCCGCCCAACAGGTGCTTGCGGAAGGCCGGTTCGGCGTAGGACTCCTTGGTGTGGCCGCCCCCGGTGTAGAAGGCGCGGCCGCCCCGGTACTCCTGGCACCAGGCGATCGGATGGTCGCCGCTCATCGTGCCGCCGGTGTACGACGACTCGTCGAGCGAGGCCAGTACATGGGCCCGTTCCCGTGGATTGGAACGGTAGTTGTACCACTCGTCCGTGCGGTCCCAGGCCTTCGGCAACTCCGAGGTCGCCGGGTGCGCCCGGTCCTCGACGTCGACGGTCGCGGGCTGGATCGCGGGGTGCGACTGGAAGTACGCGCCCGCCAGACCGCCGTAGAAGGCCCAGTCGTACTCGGTGTCGGCGGCCGCATGGATGCCCACATAGCCGCCGCCCCGCTTGATGTACCGCTCGAAAGCGGCCTGCTGGGTGTCGTCGAGGACGTCACCCGTGGTGGAAAGGAACACCACGGCGTCGTAGCGGGCGAGGTTCTTCATGGTGAAGGCGCCCGCGTCCTCGGTGGCGTCGACCGCGAAACCGCCGGTCGTCCCCAACTCGCGTACGGCCGCGATCCCTTCCGGGATCGAGTCGTGCCGGAAGCCGGCGGTCTTGGAGAAGACCAGGACCCGGCTCTCGTCGGCTCCCTTCGAGGCGGCCGGTCCCGACACACAGCCGATGAGCAGAGCGGCCGCGGCACCCACCGTCAGCATCTGCGCTGATGTGCGCATGCCCGTCACACCTCCCGTCAGCTCGTGGTGAAGGTGAAGTCGTCCACGTCGTAGAGCGCACCGGTGCCGCTCCCCTTGAAGACGAGGTAGAGCGTGGTGGTGCCACGGGGCGCATCCGAGAGATCCGCGGTCACGTCCTGGAAGGTCTCCCAGCCCCCGGTCACCGGCACGGTCGCGGTGCCCAGCAGTCGGCCGGTCGAGGAGCCCGCACGGACCTCGAGGGTGCCGCCCGATCCGGCGGAGGAGATGCGCGCCGTGATCTTCGTGGCGTTGCTCAGGATGTACGGCTCGAACGAGATCCAGTCACCGTTGTTGATGTCGCCCACCGTCTTGCCGCCGTGCGCGGTGGCCTTCGTCTGGACCGTGATCCCCGAGGCGTTGCCGTAGTGCTCGGCCTGGCGGTGCCTGGGCTGGGTGACATGCTGGTCGTGGCTGGTCAGCGGGGCCTGTCCGCCGCCACCGCCGTCGGTGTACTCGGCGTCGAAGACTCCGAAGATGTTCGCGTCCTCGTCATGGCCGCTGCCCGCGCCGGTGTTGATGGTGCCGGAGCAGCCGTTGGCGGAGGTGAGCAGGTGGCCGTGGCTGTCGTGGCCGAGGATGAAGTTGACCTTCACCTTGGAGCAGTCGATCGTCCGGTCCTCCGGGTCGCTCACCTTCACCTTGAAGGGCACGGTGTCCCCGAAGCTGAACAGCTGGCCGTCCCGCGGGAGTTCGAGCGTCACCTTGGGCGCGGTGTTGCCGACCACGACCTGCACGCTCGCGCTGCCCGTGCGCCCGCTCGCGTCCTTGGCCGTCACGGTCGCCGTGTACGTGCCGTTCTTCTTGTACTTGTACGTCGGGTTCGCCGCCGTCGACTTGCCGCCGTCGCCGAAGTCCCAGCTGTACGTGAGGGCGTCACCGTCCGCGTCGGACGAACCGACCGAGGAGAAGCGGACCCTGAGCGGGGCCTGTCCCGAGGTGCGGTCGGCCGCGGCCTGGGCGACGGGTGAGTGGCCGTCGGTGGCGTTCTCGATGCGGTAGAGGCCGGAGTTCTCATCGCCCCCGAACCAGGCGGTGCCGTAGTCGAGGACGTACAGCGCGCCGTCGGGACCGAACGCCATGTCCATCACCTGGGTGCCCGTCCACGGGAAGGCGTTGATGGACTGCACGGTGCCGTTGCCGTCCGACACGATCCGCTTGATCCAGCGGCGGCCGAACTCTCCGGCGAAGAAGTTCCCGTCGTACGCCTGCGGGAACTTCACCGGCGAGTCGAGCGAGGCGTCGTAGTGGTAGACCGGGCCGCCCATCGGGGACTCCGAGCCGCTGCCGAACTCCGGGACGGACGCGCCGTCGTACGGGATCCAGGCGGGCTGGGCCGGGGGAAGGTCGGTGAGGCCGGTGTTGTGGGGCGAGGTGTTCTTGGGCGCGTTGCAGTCGAAGGTCGCGCCGGAGGTCTTCGTGGCGAAGTCGTAGTCCACGTAGGGGTCGTTCTTGCCCGTGCAGTACGGCCAGCCGAAGTTGCCGGGGCCGGTCACCCGCGCGAACTCGACCTGGCCGCCGGGGCCGCGCGCCGGGTCGGCCGCGCCCGCGTCCGGGCCGTAGTCACCGACGTAGACGATCCCCGTCGCCTTGTCGACGCTGAAGCGGAACGGGTTGCGGAAGCCCATCGCGTAGATCTCGGGGCGCGTCTTGTCCGTGCCGGGCGGGAAGAGGTTGCCGTCGGGTATGGAGTACGAGGCGTCGGCGTTCACCTTGATGCGCAGGATCTTGCCGCGCAGGTCATTGGTGTTGCCGGCCGAACGCTGGGCGTCGAAGGCCGGGTTGCGGTCGGCCCGCTCGTCGATGGGGGTGAAGCCGTCCGACTGGAAGGGGTTGGAGTCGTCCCCGGTGGAGAGGTAGAGGTTCCCCGCCGCGTCGAAGTCGATGTCGCCGCCGACGTGGCAGCAGATGCCGCGGGACGTCTGGACGTCGAGGATCTTCTTCTCGCTGGCGTTGTCCAGTGTGCCGTCGGCCTTGAGAACGAACCGCGAGAGGCGGTTGACGCCGTCGAAGGGCGCGAAGTCGGCGGCGGTGCCGGTCTCCGGGGCGTCGCCCGCGGGGGTGCTCAGGGGCGGTGCGTAGTAGAGATAGATGTAGCGGTTGCTGGCGAACTCGGGGTCGATGCCGACGCCCTGCAGGCCTTCCTCGTCGTGCGAGTAGACGTCGAGCTTGCCCGCTATCTTCGTGTTGCCCGCGCTGTCGGTGAGCCGGAGTTCGCCGTCGCGCGAGGTGTGCAGGACCGAGCGGTCCGGGAGCACGGCGAGCGACATGGGCTCGCCGACCTCGGGCTCGCCCTTGGCGAGGGTGACTTGCTGGAAGTCCTCTGCCGCAACTGCGCTTTCCGGCTCGGCGACGGCTGCGCCGGCCTGAGGTGCGGTGAGGGTGAGGGAAGCGGCCGCGAGCAGCGCGCCGCTCAGCAGGGCGAGTGCCCCGCGGAGTCTTGGACGTCTCGAGTGGCTCGTGTTCTTCCTGTTGCGTCCGTTCGGGTGCACGAAATGCCTCCATGAAGGGGCTGGTCGTACTGGGCGGGTGCGATACGCCGGGGTGCGCCGTCACCCCGGAATGCGTTGAACTCTCCGACGCGGCCTAGTCGTTGCCGCCGAACGCCGCGTCGAACGAAGCCGACGGCGGGGCGAAGTCGTACGCCTTGAGGCGGGTCAGGGCTTCGGGTGCGCCCTGCAGCCGGTCCATGCCGGCGTCCTCCCACTCCACCGAGATGGGGCCCGCGTAGTCGATGGAGCGGAGCATGCGGAAGACGTCCTCCCAGGGGACGTCGCCGTGACCCGCGGAGACGAAGTCCCAGCCGCGGCGCGGATCGCCCCAGGGCAGGTGCGAGCCGAGACGGCCGTTGCGTCCGTCGAGCCGCTTGCGGGCTTCCTTGCAGTCCACGTGATAGATCCGGTCGCGGAAGTCGTAGAGGAAGCCGACCGGGTCGAGGTCCTGCCACACGAAGTGCGACGGGTCGAAGTTGAGGCCGAAGGCCGGACGGTGGTCAACTGCCGTCAGTGCCTTGTGTGTTGTCCAGTAGTCGTACGCGATCTCGCTCGGGTGGACCTCGTGCGCGAACCGCACGCCCTGCTCGTCGAACACGTCCAGGATCGGGTTCCAGCGCGTCGCGAAGTCCTCGTAGCCGCGCTCGATCATCGACTCGGGGGCGGGCGGGAACATCGCGACCAGATGCCAGATCGCCGAGCCGGTGAAGCCGATGACGGTGTCGACGCCGAAGGCCGCCGCCGCGCGGGCGGTGTCGCCGAGCTCCGCGGCGGCCCGCTGCCGTACGCCCTCGGGTTCGCCGTCGCCCCAGATGCGTGCGGGCAGGATCGCCCGGTGGCGCTCGTCGATGATGGCGTCGCAGACGGCCTGGCCGACCAGATGGTTGGAGATCGCCCAGCACTTGAGGCCGTACTTGTCGAGGAGCGCGTGCCTGGAGTCGATGTACGCCGGGTCGGTGAGCGCCTTGTCGACTTCGAAGTGGTCGCCCCAGCAGGCGAGTTCGAGTCCGTCGTAGCCGAAGTCGCGCGCGAGGCGGCAGACCTCTTCGAGGGGCAGGTCGGCCCACTGGCCGGTGAAGAGCGTGAAGTTGCGCGGCATTCCCGGGGCCTCCTCAGACCGCGATGGGTGTGTAGACGGAGTTCTTCTCGGCACTCTCCTCGACCGCCGCCAGCACGCGCTGCACCTGCAGCCCGTCGGCGAAGGACGGCACCGGTGGACGGCCCGCCGCGATGGCGTGCACGAGGTCGCGGGCCTGGTGCGCGAACGTGTGCTCGTAGCCGAGGCCGTGGCCCGGCGGCCACCAGGCGTCCAGGTAGGGGTGGTCGGGCTCGGTGACCAGGATGCGGCGGAAGCCCGCGTGCGCACCGGGTTCGGTGTGGTCGTGGTAGGAGAGTTCGTTGAGCCGTTCCAGGTCGAAGGCCAGCGAGCCGCGCTCCCCGTTGAGTTCGATGCGCAGGGAGTTCTTGCGCCCGGTCGCGAAACGGGAGGCCTCGAAGGAGGCGAGGGCGCCGGAGGCGAAGCGAGCGGTGAAGAGAGCCGCGTCGTCGACGGTCACGGCACCCGAGCCAGGGCTGGAACCGGCACCGGAACCTGGGTCGGCACTGGAGCCCGAACCGGCACCAGAGCCTGAGCCGGCGCCGGTACCGGCGCCGCCCGCCTCCGACACGGCGGACAGCCCGCTCGACGCCCCGCCGGGCAGCGGCCGCTCCCGTACGAATGTCTCGGTGAGCGCAGACACCCCGACGAGCGGCTCACCCGCCAGATACTGCGCGAGGTCCACGATGTGCGCGCCGAGGTCGCCCAGCGCTCCCGATCCAGCGAGTTCCTTGCGCAGGCGCCAGGTCAGCGGGAACTGCGGGTCCACCAGCCAGTCCTGAAGGTACGTCACTCGTACGTGCCGCAGGGTGCCCAGGCGTCCCTCGGCGACCATCTTCCGCGCGAGGGATGTGGCGGGCACCCGCCGGTAGTTGAATCCGACCATGGCCAACTGGCCGCGCGCGAAGGCCTCTTCGGCCGCCTGTGTCATCGCGACGGCCTCCTCGACCGTATTCGCGAGGGGCTTCTCGCACAGCACGTGCTTGCCCGCGGCCAGGGCGGCGACGGCGATCTCCGCGTGACTGTCACCGGGGGTGCAGATGTCGACGAGGTCGACGTCGTCGCGGGCGATCAGGGCGCGCCAGTCGGTCTCGGCCGCCGCCCAGCCGTGCCGGTCCGCCATCGCCCGCACGGCCTGTCCGTCACGGCCGCAGACGGCGGCGAGGACCGGGCGGCGCGGCAGGTCGAAGACGCGGCCCACGGTGCGCCAGCCCTGTGAGTGGGCGGCGCCCATGAAGGCGTAACCGACCATGCCCACGCCCAATGGCGGCTTCTCGGCCTCGTCGCCCTGGTGCGGCTGTCCCATGCGGATGTCCTCCTCGTCGTCGTGGCGCGGTGGGGGGTGGGGCCTGACCCCGGCGGGACCTGGTCCGATGGAAGCTGGTCCACCGGACAGGCCCCGGGGGCAGGGCGCATCACTTGAAGCCGGTGGCCATGTACTGCTGGACGTTGTCCTTGTCGACGACGGCCGAGTAGAGGGTGAGGGACGCCGGGATCTCGAACTCGGCGAGGCCGCCGATGCCCTTGCCCTGGCCGAGCGCGCGGGCGAGGTCGATCGCGGACGCGGCCATGGTCGGCGGATACAGGACGGTGGCCTTGAGGACGCTGTTGTCGGCGTCGATGGCCTGGAACGCGGAGAGGGCGCCGGCGCCGCCGACCATCAGGAAGTCGTCGCGCCCGGCCTGCTTGATCGCACGCAGCGCGCCCACGCCCTGGTCGTCGTCGTGGTTCCACAGTGCGTCGAACTTCGACTGCGCCTGCAGGAGTTGGGCCATCTTGGCCTGCCCGGACTCCACAGTGAACTCGGCGGCCTGGCGGGCGACCTTCTTGATGTTCGGGTAGTTCTTCAGAGCCGCGTCGAAGCCCTGGGTGCGCTGCTTGGTGAGCTCCAGGTTGTCGAGCCCGGCGAGTTCGATGACGCGGGCGTTCTTCTTGCCCTTGAGCTTTTCGCCGATGTAGTGGCCGGCGCTGAGGCCCATGCCGTAGTTGTCACCGCCGATCCAACAGCGGTAGGCCTGAGGTGAGTTGAAGATCCGGTCCAGGTTGACCACGGGGATGCCCGCGCGCATCGCCTTGAGACCGACCTGGGTGAGCGCCGCGCCGTCGGCGGGCAGCACGACCAGGACGTCGACCTTCTTGTTGATCAGTGTCTCGATCTGGCCGATCTGCGCGGCTGTGTCGTTGGAGCCCTCGGTGATCTCCAGGGTGACGTCCGAGTACTTCTTGGCCCGGTTCTTGGCGTTGTCGTTGATGGCGTTGAGCCAGCCGTGGTCGGCCTGCGGGCCGGCGAAGCCGATGGTGACGTGCTTGCCGGGCTTGTCGTCGGCGGCCGGCTGGCTGTTCGCGGCCGTCTTCTCGTCCTTGGTGTCGTTGCTGGTGCAGCCGACGAGGAGGGCACCGGCCGAGACGGCGGCGGTCCCGAAGAGCAGCCCTCTACGGCTCGTGAGGCTCGTGGGTTCTGGCATGGCGGTGGACCCTTCCCGTGTCAGGTCGTGCTTGCTGTGCGCCGCTGGACCAGGACCGCGGCGACGATGATCGCGCCCTTGGCGATCTGCTGGACGTCGCTCTGGAGGTTGTTCAGCGCGAAGATGTTGGTGATCGTCGTGAAGATCAGGACACCGAGCACCGAGCCGGTGATGGTGCCGCGGCCCCCGCTGAGCAGGGTGCCGCCGATGATCGCGGCCGCGATGGCGTCGAGTTCGTACAGGTTGCCGTTGGTGTTCTGGCCAGAGCCGGACAGGATGATCAGCAGGAAGGCCGCGATGCCGCAGCACAGTCCGGAGAGCAGATAGAGGTACAGCCGCTGGCGTCGTACGTCGATGCCGGCGAGCCGTGCCGCCTCCGCGTTGCCGCCGACGGCGACCGTACGCCGCCCGAAAGTCGTGCGGTTGAGGATCAGCCAGCCCATGACCGTGACGACGGCGAAGACGAGCACCAGGGGCGGTATGCCGAGCACGTACGAGTCGCGCTCGCCGAGTTTCAGGATCCCGTCGATGCTGACGATCTGCGTCTTGCCGTCCGTGATCTGCAGGGCCAGGCCGCGGGCCGAGGCGAGCATGGCGAGCGTCGCGATGAAGGGGACCATCCCGCCGTACGCGATGAGCAGTCCGTTGACCAGGCCGCAGCCCAGGCCGACGAGCACCGCGGTGAACAGGACTCCCGCGAAGCCGTACTCCTGTGTGGCGACGGTGGTCGCCCACACCGAGGAGAGAGCGACGATCGCGCCGACCGACAGGTCGATGCCGCCGGAAGTGATGACGAAGGTCATGCCGACGGTGACGACGCCGATCACCGAGGCCTGGGTGAGGACGAGTTGGAGGTTGCGGGTGTCGAGGAACTCGTCGGGCTTGGTGATGCCGCCGATGACGATCAGGGCGGCGAGCACCCCGAGGAGCGAGAGGGTGCGGACGTCGGCGCGGGCCGCGAGCGTCCGCCACGGGGCGTGTTCCTTGAACGGTGACACCTTGGGGGTGTCATCCCTGGGCGGAGATACGTGCTGCGTCACGACGCCGGGCTCCCTTCACTGGCCACCGGGCTTCCTTCACCGGCCACGGGGCTTCCTTCCATGACGAGGTCGAGTACGCGGTGTTCGTCGAGTTCCTGGGCGGGCGCCGTGTGGACGACGCGCCCCTCGCGGAGCACCAGGACGCGGTCGGCGAGCCCGAGCACCTCGGGCACTTCGCTGGAGACAAGCAGCACGGCGAGCCCTTCGTCGGCGAGCCGGCGGATGACCGCGTACAGCTCGGCGCGGGCGCCGACGTCGACTCCGCGGGTCGGTTCGTCGAGGAGCAGGACGCGGCAGCCGCGCAGCAGCCAGCGCGCCAGGACGGCCTTCTGCTGGTTGCCGCCGGACAGCGTCCGGATGGGCACCGACGGGTTGTCGGGGCGCAGGGACAGCTCGCGGGTCGCCGCCCGCGCCGCGCCGCGTTCGGCACTCCGGTCGATCCAACCTCCGTGCGCGAAGCGGGACATGGAGGAGACCGACACATTGCGGGTGACGGACTCCAGCATCAGCAGGGCCTGCGCTTTGCGCTCCTCCGGGGCGAGCCCGAGACCGGCCCGGACGGCGGAGCGTACGCTGCCGGGCCGCAACAACCGCCCGTCCACACTCACTTGACCTGCCGTCGGCTTCCGGGCCCCGTAGATCGTCTCCAGGATCTCGGAGCGTCCGGAGCCGACGAGCCCGGCCAGGCCGACGATCTCGCCGGGGCGCAGATCGAGGTCGAGCGGCGCGAACTCCCCCGCCCGGGCCAGACCTTGGACTTTGAGCACGGGCTCACCGGGTGGCCGTGACCGGGGCCGCTCCGGGAAGACGTACTCGACATTGCGCCCCGTCATCAGCGCCACGACCTCGCGCGTCGGCGTGGACTTCGCGGGCAGCCCACCGGCCACCGCACGCCCGTCCTTCAGCACGGTGACGCGGTCGCCGATCCGGCGGATCTCCTCTAGGCGGTGCGAGATGTAGACGACGGCGACGCCGTCCGCGGTCAGATCGCCCACGATGCGGAAGAGATTGTCGACCTCGTCGGGGTCGAGGGCCGCGGACGGCTCGTCCATGACGATCAGGCGTACGTCGTGGGAGAGCGCCCGGGCCATCGAGACGATCTGCTGCTGGGCCGCCGACAGCTCCCCGACGAGCCGCGCCGGGTCGATCTCCGGATGTCCAAGTCGCTTGAGAAGGGTGGCAGTTGATGATCGCGCCGCCTTTCCCCGTACGACGAAACCGGCGGCCGTGGGTTCATGTCCGAGGTGGACGTTCTCGGCCACCGACAGGCCCTCCACCAGGTCGAGTTCCTGGTAGATGGTGGCGATGCCGAGGCGCATGGCGGCGATCGGCGACCTGAGGGTGACGTGTTCGCCACGCCAGCCGATGGTGCCCTCGTCGGGCTGGTGGGCGCCGGCCAGGACCTTGATGAGCGTGGACTTTCCGGCGCCGTTCTGGCCGAGCAGGCAGTGCACTTCGCCGGCCTGGACGTCGAGGTCGACGCCGTCGAGGGCCCGGACACCGGGGAACGACTTGGTAATGCCGGACATGGTGAGCAGCGGTGGTTCTGGTGCCATGACGGTTCCCCTTGGCGGGCGTGCGGGCCGGTTTCAGGGCAGGGCGCTTACAGGGCAAGCGATTTCAGGGCGTGGCAGAGCAGGGCGTTGTGCAGATGAGGTGACGTGAGGCCTCGCGGACCTCAGGCCTTACGCGGGTGAGAACAGGTGGTCACTGATCAGCCGGGCCCCGCCGATCACGCCGGCGGTCGGGCCCAACTCCCCCAGAACGATGGGCAGGTTGCCGGTCGCCAGCGGCAGCGACTGGCGGTAGACCTGGGTGCGGATCGCGGCGAGCAGCGTATGGCCGAGGCCGGTGACACCGCCGCCGATCACCACCAGGCCGGGGTTGAAGAACGACACGAGTCCGGCGATGACCTGACCCGTACGGTTGCCGCCCTCGCGGATCAGATCGAGCGCGGTGGCATCGCCCGCCGCGGCCGCGGCTGCGACGTCGACGGCGCTCAGGGAGCCGTTCGTCTCCAGACGCGTGGCGAGTTCCGCCGAGCGGCCCTGCTGGGCCGCCTCCATGGCGTCATGCGCCAGCGCGGCGCCGCTGAAGTGGGCCTCCAAGCAGCCCCGGTTGCCGCAGGCGCACGGACGTCCGTCGGGCACGGCCTGGATGTGCCCGATGTCGCCCGCGCTGCCCGTCGTACCGCGGTAGACCTCACCGCCGACGACGATGCCGCAGCCGATGCCCGTGCCGATCTTGACGCAGAGGAAGTCGCCCACGGAGCGGGCGACGCCCGCGTGCTGCTCCCCCATGGCCATCAGGTTCACGTCGTTGTCGACCATGACCGGACAGCCGAGTTCCTGGCTGAGCGCCTCGCGCACCGGGAAGCCGTCCCAGCCGGGCATGATCGGCGGGGCGACCGGGACGCCCTCGGGGAAACGGACGGGCCCCGGTACGCCGATTCCGGCGCCGTCGAACCCTTCCGCGAGCCCCGAAGCCCTCAACTTGGCGGCCATGGACAGGACTTGTTCGAATACGGCGACCGGACCCTCGCGTACGTCCATGGGCTGGTTGATGTGCCCCAGGACTTCCAGTTCCGCGTTGGTGACGGCCACGTCGATCGAGGTGGCGCCGATGTCGACGCCGAGGAAGCGCAGGGCCGGCGCGAGCCGGATGTTGTGGGAGCGGCGGCCGCCACGGGATGCGGCGAGTCCGTCGGCCACCACGAGCCCGGTCTCCAGCAGCCGGTCCACCTCGACGGCCAGCTTCGACCGCGAGAGGTCGATCTGATCGCCCAGCTGGGCCCGGGAGTTGGGGCCACCGTCACGCAACAGGCGCAGCAGCCGCGCCTGGTGCGCGTTAGCGGGTCGTGCCGTCATACGTCTCACGAGCCCCTCCCCGCCTCAATCGGCCTGCGTCCGTCAAGTTCCGGCCACTTCACCGGTCTTGCTTTCGAGGGGAACGTAGCAGCGGCTGCCGGGAGTGGGAAGAAGTCGCGCACGAATTCGTGTCAACTTTCTCCACTCACAGGACAAAGCGAGGTCTGCACACCACGAGGGAGCCGCATACGATCTGAGCAGCGATCGTTTTCGGGGGGAACGCATGAGCACGGCAGAGGACGAGGCGGGGCACGCGGCAGTGGGCGAGGCCGGACGCACAGCCGCAGACGCGGCAGGACACACGACCGCGCACGAGACCGGATACACAGCCGCAGACGCGGCAAGACACACGGTCTTGGGCGAGGCAGGGCGCACAGCCGCAGACGCGGCAGGACACACGGCCTTGGGCGAGGCAGGGCGCAGAGTCAGCACCCTTGAGCTCTTCTTCGACCTGGTCTTCGTCTTCACGCTCACCCAGCTCACCGTGCTGCTCACCGCCGACCTGTCGTTCGCGACGGCGGCGCGCGTCGCGCTGATCTTCGTGGTGCTGTTCTGGATGTACGGCGCGTACGCGTATCTCACCAACCAGGTGCCGCCCGACCGGCCTTCGCGACGGATCCTGCTGATGCTGGGCATGGGCGCCTTCCTGGTGTGCGCCCTCGCCATCCCGCGCGCCTTCGACGACGGCGGAGTCGTCTTCGGCCTCGGCTTCCTGGCCGTCGTGCTCGTGCACAGCGCGCTCTACACCAGGAGCCACGGCCGCGATGTCATCTGGTACGCGGTGCCGAACTCCCTGGCCGCGGTGTCCGTCACCGCGGCCGGGCTGTACGACGGACTCGCCGCCGACGGACTGTGGCTGTTCGCGCTGGTGCTGCAGTTCGTGACGCCGTTCCTGGCGGAGCACGGTCCGCGGCGCCGGGACGGGCGTGAAGCCGCCTTTCTGCGCGCGCAGTTGGGCGGTCTCGACCCGGCGCACTTCGTGGAGCGGCACGGGCTGCTGCTGATCGTCGCGTTCGGCGAGTCGGTCATCGCGATCGGTATCGGCGTCGGCGATCTGCCGCTGACGGTAGGCCTGTTCGGCGGAGCCTTCCTCGCTCTCGCGCTGGCGATCGCGCTGTGGTGGACGTACTTCGTGCGCGACGAGCACGGTGCGGAGGCCGTGTTCTCTGCGACCCCGCCGGACCGGCGCTGGCGCCTGGCGATGAACGCGTACTACTACGCCTTCCTGCCCATGCTCCTCGGCATCGCCTTTCTCGCGGCGGGCGTGAAGAAGTCCCTCGGGCATCTCACCGAGCATCTGCACACCGGCCCGGCCCTCGCGCTCGCCGGCGGGGTCGCTCTCTTCCTCGCCGGTGACGTGGCGTTCCGCGCCGTGCTGCGGCTGTTCCCGGTGAGCTTCCGCGCGGCCGCGGTGCCCGTCACCCTGGCCACCGCGCTGCTCGGGATCAACCTGTCGGCGGTCGTCGAACTCCTCGCGCTGGTGGGCGTGTTGGTGGCCATGCTCGGGGCAGAGGCGCGATGGTCACCGTGCCGGGCCGGCGCGGAGTCTCCGGAGAGCCCCGATTCCCCGGCGGCCGTCGCCTGATCCGCTACTTCTCCCGCTCGTGGTACATCTTCCGCGTGTGTTCCGTGTGGGCGCGCATGACCGCCGTGGCGCGCTGCTCGTCACGGTCCGCGATCGCCGCGATCAGCTCACGGTGCTCGATCCAGGACTGGTGGCCGCGCTGCCGGGCGACCGGCGTGTAGTACCAGCGGACCCGCCGGTCGACCTGCGCGGCCAGCTCGGCGAGGACCGTGTTGCCCGCGAGCTCCATGACCTTCGCGTGGAGCCGGGCGTTCATCGCGACCGCGCCGTCCACGTCATCGGCGGCCACCGCACGCTCACCCTCCTCGCACAGCTCCTCGAGCGCGGTGATCGCATCGGTACCCGCGTTGGCGGCGGCGAGCCGGGCGGCCTCGGCCTCCAGGAGCGTACGGACCGTGAGAAGCTGGTCCGCCTCCTCCTCGGTCGGTTCGTGCACGAACGCGCCCTGGGCGGGCCGCAGATCGACCCAGCCCTCGGTGCTGAGACGCTGCAGTGCCTCGCGCACGGGCTGCCGGGACACCCCGAGGTGCCCGGCGAGTTCGCTCTCGACGAGGTGCTGGCCGGGCTGGAGGGCGCGGGTGGTGATGAGTTCGAGCAGCGCCTCGTAGACGCGGTCGCGCAGCGGGCCGGGCCTTTCGAGCTTGGGCACCGCACCCTGCGGCAGTCCTGTCGTCGACAACATCAGGGTCCCTCCTGGGCAGCGCCGTCGCTGCAATATGAAAGCCAATTATGAATTGTCTTTCGCCTACAGTCTACGGCGCACAAACGCCAGGAGACACAGGAGTTGGGCTCGTCGCACCGGGGCGTGCGAGGGGGCGTACCAGGAGGCTTGCAGGGGAGCGTACGAGCAGTTCACGGGCAGCGGACGACCTGTCCCGCGTACGACAGATTCCCGCCGAAGCCGAAGAGCAGGACGGGGTCGCCCGTGGAGATCTCCCCGCGCTCCACGAGCTTGGAGAAGGCCAGCGGAATGCTCGCGGCGGACGTGTTCCCGGAGTCGGTGACATCCCGCGCCACGACGGCGTTGACCGCGCCGATCTTCACGGCGAGGGGCTCGATGATGCGCAGGTTCGCCTGGTGCAGGACGACCGCGGCGAGGTCCTCGGGGGCGAGCCCGGCGCGCTCACAGGCCTTGCGGGCGATGGGCGGGAGCTGGGTGGTGGCCCAGCGGTAGACGCTCTGCCCCTCCTGGGCGAACCGCGCGGGGGTGCCCTCGATCCGGACGGCATGCCCCATCTCGGGCACCGAGCCCCACAGCACCGGCCCGATCCCCGCGTTGTCGGAGGCTTCGACCACCGCGGCCCCCGCCCCGTCGCCGACGAGCACGCAGGTCGTACGGTCGCTCCAGTCCGTCACGTCGGACATCTTGTCGGCGCCGATGACCAGCGCCCGGGTCGCGGCGCCCGCGCGGACGGCGTGGTCGGCGGTGGCCAGCGCGTGCGTGAAGCCCGCGCAGACGACGTTGACGTCCATGGCGGCCGGTGACGGGATGCCGAGGCGGGCGGCGACCCGGGCGGCCATGTTCGGGGAGCGGTCGACGGCCGTGGACGTGGCGACCAGGACGAGGTCGATGTCGCCCGGGGTCAGGCCCGCCGCCGCGAGCGCCTTGGCGGCGGCGTGCGCGGCCAGCTCGTCGACCGGCTCGTCGGGCCCGGCGATGTGGCGCGTGCGGATGCCCACCCGGCTCCTGATCCACTCGTCGCTGGTGTCGACCAGGCCCGCCAGATCCTCGTTGGTGAGTACCTTGGCGGGCTGGTAGTGGCCGACGGCGGCGATCCGTGAGCCGTTCATGAGTGGTCCCCCTCGTTGCCTTGGGTAGCGGGATCCACCAGTCTGATCAGTGACTCACGGGTACGACGGCAGGTGATGCCACAGGAATGGGACGCCAGGCTTGTCGGCTTCTGTCAGACCTTCGGACGCCCGAACACCTTCCGCACGCGCGCCCAGGCCGGGGGCCGCGAGATTCCGCACCCGCGCCGGGTCCTCACCCCGTGAACAGCTGCTTGGCCTTCAATACCAGTTCGTAGAGGCCGTAGCACAGGGGCGCGCCCACCCACAGCCAGGCGAACGCGATCAATCCCCGCCTACTGGGCGGACTGCTCTCGCTGGACATCGACTGCCTCCCTCGGTGCGGGAATGTGGTGCCGGACATGGACGGGTCGGACCAGCTCGTTGGCGACGAAGCCGACCGCGAGCAGGCCGATCATGATCAGGAACGAGAGGCCGTAGAGGGACGAGCCGTGCCTGCCCGCCGCCTCCTGGTGGTCGGCGATCCAGTTGACGATCAGCGGACCGAGGACGCCCGCCGTGGACCACGCGGTGAGCAGCCGGCCGTGGATCGCACCGACCTGGTAACTGCCGAAGAGGTCCTTCAGGTACGCCGGGATCGTCGCGAAGCCACCGCCGTAGAACGAGAGGATCACCAGCGCGCAGATGATGAAGAGCGGCTTCGAGGAGTCCCCGAACCAGGCGATCAGCGCGTACATCAGCGCGCCCACCCCGAGATAGACCCGGTAGATGTTCTTGCGGCCGATCAGGTCGGACGTCGAGGACCAGCCGATACGGCCCGCCATGTTGGCCGCGGACAGCAGGGCGACGAATCCGGCGGCCGCGGAGACGGACACCGGCGTGGACGTGTCCGCGAAGAAGTCGGTGATCATCGGGGCGGCCTTCTCCAGGATGCCGATGCCCGCGGTCACGTTCATGCAGAGCACGACCCACAGGCACCAGAACTGCGGGGTGCGCACGGCGTTCCCGGCCGAGACCTGCACACCGTCGAGCGCGCTCGGCCCGGACGCGACCGGCTTCTCACCCCGCGGCACCCGCACCAGCAGTACACCGAGCGACATGAAGACGGCGTACGTCAGCCCATGCACGAGGAAGGCGACCGCGATGCCGGAGGAGTCGGAACCGAACGACTTCAGCATCTGCGTGGACCACGGCGAGGCAATCAGCGCTCCGCCGCCGAAGCCCATGATCGCGATACCGGTGGCCATGCCGGGCCTGTCCGGGAACCACTTGATCAGGGTCGAGACGGGTGAGATGTAGCCGATGCCGAGGCCGATCCCGCCGACGAAGCCGTAGCCGAACACGATCAGCCAGTACTGCTCGGTGGCGGCGCCGAGAGAGGCGATCAGGAAGCCGGAGGAGAAACAGACGAGGGCGACGGTCATCGCCCAGCGCGGTCCGTTGCGCTCGACGAGCGTGCCGCCGAACGCCGCCGACAGACCGAGCATGACGATGCCGAGCTGGAAGGGCAGCGCGCTCTGGGTTCCGCTGAGGCCGAGCGCGGATTCGAGCGGCGGCTTGAAGACACTCCAGGCGTAGGCCTGGCCGATGGAGAGGTGGACCGACAGAGCGGCCGGCGGGACGAGCCAGCGGCTCCAGCCGGGCGGTGCGACAGGGGGGCTCATGATCCCGAACGATAGGAAGCGGTTGCCCGATGGGGAAGCCGCGAGGCGCAAACTCGTCGACCGTATGCGATGAGCGGTACGCCTGGCGCGACGAACGGTCGGCGGGGCGGGGTGAACGGTCCGCAGCGACGAACGGTCGGCGAGGCGGGGCGAACAGCCCCGTGAATGCCGCGCGAAAGGCCATTGGTGCCGCACGAAAGGCGGTTCGAGTGCCGTCTCGCCCCTTGCTGCCACCCCTTCCATCCTGTAGACAATATTTCGTCGACACAGTTCGGCAGTTCCTCGGTACCCTCGACCGAACGGAGCGCCACACAGTGAAAGTCGCAGTTCTCGGCGCCGGTGCGATCGGCGCCTACGTCGGCGCCGCGCTGCACCGCGCAGGCGCCGACGTGCACCTCGTCGCCCGTGGACCGCATCTGGCGGCCATGAGGCAGCACGGAGTCAGAGTCCTCAGCCCGCGCGGAGACTTCACCGCGCGCGCCCACGCCACCGACGACCCGGCCGAGATCGGTCCGGTCGACTACGTCTTCCTCGGTCTGAAGGCCAACTCGTACGCGGCGTGCGGGCCGCTGATCGAGCCGTTGCTGCACGACACCACGGCGGTCATCGCCGCCCAGAACGGCATTCCCTGGTGGTACTTCCACCAGCACGGCGGCCCGCACGACGGCCACCGCGTCGAGAGCGTGGACCCGGACGGCGCGGTCAGTGCGGTGCTCGCGCCCGAACGGGCCATCGGGTGCGTGGTCTATGCCGCTACCGAGCTGGAAGGACCGGGAGTCGTACGCCATCTCGAAGGCACCCGGTTCTCCATCGGCGAGCCCGACCGCTCCCTCTCCGTGCGCTGTCAGGCGTTCAGCGAGGCCATGCAGGCGGGCGGACTCAAGTGTCCGGTCGAGCAGGACCTGCGCAACGACATCTGGCTCAAACTGCTGGGCAACATCTCCTTCAACCCCATCAGCGCGCTGGCCCGCGCGACGATGCGGCAGATGTGCCTGCACGGCGGCACGCGCAAGGTCATCGAGATCATGATGACCGAGACGCTCGCCGTCGCGGAGGCCCTCGGCTGCAAGGTGGGCGTCTCCATCGAGCGGCGCCTTGCCGGCGCCGAGCGCGTGGGCGACCACCGCACCTCCACGCTCCAGGACCTGGAGCGCGGCAAACCGCTCGAACTCGACGTGCTGCTCGCGGCCGTCGTGGAGCTGGCGGAGATCACCGGGGTTCCGGTGCCGACGCTCCGTACCGTCCACGCCATCTCGGATCTGCTCGCGCTGCGGACCGCGGCATGAGCAGACCCGACCCGAAGGCCTACGCCCGGCCCACCCAGTCGCTGCTCGCGGAGTGGCTCGGTGGTGCCGCCGGTGTGGGTGAACGCCGGCCCGAGCTGCGGCCCGGGCCGGCGTTCAGAGCCATGGGCTTTCCGGACGAGGTGGACACCCGACCGGCGGACGATCGAGGCGAACTGCCCGATCGCGTGGACGGCGGAGTTCAAGGCCACGGCGGCCCGGATCGAGAAGCTGCCCGTCGCGGCGGTGCGGATCTGCAGGTCCATGTCCGGCGCCGCGGAGTGGGCCGCGACCTCACCCTGCACGTGCAGGACAATGAGGTCGCGAAGGTCACCTCGCCGCACGACGACCCGGTGACCCACGCCAACCTCCGCAGCAAGGGCCGATTCGGCCACCAGCACGTAAAGAACCGGGGCTGATCAGGACATGGGACGAGTCACGGAACGACGCAAGGTGATCCGTATCCGGGACGGGGCCGTGAGCACCCGCCCGGACACGCTCGTCGCCGAGGAACCACTGGAAATCCGCCTCAACGGCAAACCCCTCGCCATCACCATGCGCACTCCGGGCGACGACTTCGCGCTCGCGGCGGGCTTTCTGGTCAGCGAGGGGGTGCTGGGCAGGGCCGACGAGCTGCAGAACATCGTGTACTGCGCGGGTGCCACCGTGGACGGCTCCAACACGTACAACGTCGTCGACGTGCGGACGGCGCCGGGCGTCGTCATCCCCGACATCACGCTCGAACGCAACGTGTACACGACGTCCTCCTGCGGCCTGTGCGGCAAGGCGAGCCTGGACTCGGTCCGTACGACGGCCCGCTGGACGATCGACGACACGGCGGGCGACACCACTCCCCCGGTGCGGCTGGAACCCGAGCTGCTCGCGAGCCTCCCCGACCGGCTGCGGGCGGCCCAGCGGGTCTTCGACCGGACCGGGGGCCTGCACGCGGCGGCGCTGTTCACCGAGGAGGGCGAGCTGGTCGACATACGGGAGGACGTGGGCCGGCACAACGCGGTCGACAAGCTGGTCGGCCGCGCCCTGCAGAACGGCACACTCCCGCTCTCCCGCACGGTCCTGCTGGTCTCGGGGCGGGCCTCCTTCGAGCTGGCACAGAAGGCGGTGATGGCGGGCATCCCGGTGCTCGCTGCGGTCTCGGCCCCGTCGTCCCTGGCGGTCGACCTGGCCGCGGAGACGGGCCTGACCCTGGTCGGCTTCCTGCGCGGCGCCTCCATGAACGTGTACGCGGGCGAGCACCGCATCGCCCTGCGGGCCACGGCCACCCAGGGCTGACCGGCTCCCCCGCGACACGGCGGCGGGGCCCCGAACGGCGGGGAGCGCCCCCTGCGCCGGAGGGGCCCCGCCTCGGCCCGGCCTCTTCCAGCCGGGCCGCGGCTCAGCCGGGCCCCGCCTCAGGCTCCGCCGCCCTTCAGCCCGCCGGCGGCTCCGTGCCGGAAATCCGTGTCAACAAGCCCATGAACAGCTCCCGCTCGGCCGCCGAGAGCGGCGCCAGCAGGGTGTCGTTCGCGTCGCGGGCCGCCGTTTCGCAGCGCTCCAGCAGGCGGGCACCTTCCTCGGTGAGGGACACCGCGTTCTTGCGGCGGTCCTTCGGATCCGGCTCGCGGACGACCAGACGGGCGGACTGAAGGTCGTTGAGAATCCCGACCAGGTCCTTGGGGTCGAGCTGAATGGAGCGGCCGAGCTCGGCCTGGGCGACGGGGCCGAGATCGCCGACGGCGGAGAGCACCACGTGGTGCCACATCTTGACGCCCTCGGCGGCCAGGGCCTCGGCGACCAGCGTGCGGCCCCGGGCGGCGGCCCGGCCGAGCAGCCAGCTGGGGAGGGCACGGATCGCGGGCAGGGGAGCGGACATGCCGCCAGGGTAGCGAATAACCGTTGGACACCCCAATGAATCTCCGGATATCGTTGGGACTCCCAACGACTTCACCTGCTTTCGACTGTGGAGGTGCGATGCGTCGCGTCCGGTACGAGCACACTGGCGGCCCACTGCTCCTGGAGGACGTTCCCGTACCCACCGCCGCCCCCGGCGAACTGCTCGTCCGCACCGAGGCGATCGGTGTGACCCTCCCCGTCGTACGCAAGGTGACCGAGGCGGCCGGGCCGATCGCGCTCGGCGGCGAGATCGCCGGGGAGGTCGTCGCCGTCGGTGAGGGCGTCACCCGCTTCAGGGCGGGCGACCGCGTCACCGGGCTCTGCTTCGGGCACGGGTACGCCGACTACGCGCCACTGCTCGAAGCCATGGCCACGCCCATCCCCGAGAGCGCGAGCGCCGTCGACGCGGTCGCCCTCGTCCGCAGCGGCCTGGTCGCGCTCGGCGTCCTGGAAGCGGCGCGCCCCGCACCCGGCGAGTCCGCGCTCGTCACGGCGGCGGCCGGCGGTGTCGGGCACCTCGCCGTCCAGCTCGCCCGTCTGCGCGGCGCGTCGCGTGTCGTGGGCGCGGTGTCCGCTCCCGGGAAAGCGGAGTTCGTCCGCGGTCTCGGCGCCGACGAGGTGATCACGTACGACAGCGCCGACTGGGGCACCCCCGTCGACTACGCCCTCGACGCGGTCGGCGGCGACCTGCTCACCCCGGCCGTCGCCGCGCTCGCCCCGGGCGGGCGGCTGGTCGCGTACAGCTCGGGCGGCGGGAGCGTCCAGGCGTACGACCTTCTGGTGGGCGCCAAGTCGGTGATCGGTTTCCAGATGGCACGGATCGCCCGGGGGGAGCCGGAGTTGTACGAGCGGTGGCGGCAGGAGCTCTGGCGGCTGTTCACGGACCGCGCGCTGAAGCCCGCCGTGCACGGGGAGTTCGCGCTGGAGGATGCCGCGAAGGCGCACGAGGCGATCGAGTCTCGGAGCAACTTCGGCAAGGTGGTGCTGCGCCCCTGACCGATGGACGGCACGGTGGCACGCGGCCGGCCGACCGATCGCGCGGCGGCTCCGCAGCCGGCCGACCGACGGCAGGGTGGCACCGCGGCGGGGTCGACCGACGGCACGGTGGCACCGCGGCGGGGTCGACCAACGGCAGGGTGGCACTGCGCCAATTGCCGATCGATGGCAAGGCCGAACTGCAGCCATGACGCTCCGTCACCACCCGTCCGGGGTGCCGCACGCCGTCCGCACATCCCCGCGCGCCCGGGCTCGTTACTCCTGGCGAGTTCCATCGGGCCACGTCCGCGCGGCCCGTCGTCCAGGTAGGAGGCAGTTACTTGGATGCCGGCACCACCCTGCTCGGCTCGTTATTGGCCTGCACGGGCGTGCTGGGCGCGGCCGTCGTGGCGTATTTGGGGAAGCGGGGCGAGAACGCCCTGAACGGTTTCTCCAGTCTCACCGACAAGCTGCAGTCCGAGCGCGACCGCCTCGAACGCCAGGTCGCCGAACGCGACTCGCGCATCAACGAGTTGTCCTCGCTGCACGCGGCGGACCAGTCGGAGATCGCCCGGCTGCGCCTCGACATCCACCGCCTCGGAGGTGCGCCGTGAACGGGTTCCAGCGGCTGCTCGCCCTGCGCTGGCGCAGCATCTTCCTCGTCTGCGTGCTGATCGCGCTCTCCGGCGTCGCGGTGATCCTGTGGGCGCGCATCGACGCCGGGGACCGCAGGGCCGAGGAACTGCGCTCGGAGGCGGACCGGCGCGGCAAGGCGCTCTCCACGCTGGCGGACGACGTGCGCGCGCTGCGCGCCCAGGTGGAGGCCGGCGGCGGTACCCCTGCGGCCCCGGACCCCTCCGAGGCCGTGGACAACCTGATCGACCGGGTGCGCGTGCCCGCAGGATCGCCCGGGGCTCCCGGCGCGAAGGGCGAGCGGGGTGCGGGCGGGAAAACGGGTGCCACCGGCGAGCGCGGGCCGCGGGGTGAGTCCGGTCCCCCGGGACTGTCCGGCTCGCCCGGCCCCTCGGGAGCGCCGGGTGCGGACGGCTCCCCGGGCCCGGCGGGGCCGCCCGGCCCCCGGGGCGAGCAGGGCTACCAGGGCCAACCAGGGTCCTCCGGCGTGTCGGGCGTGAAGGGCGACAAGGGAGACAAGGGAGATCCCGGTCCGGCCGGCCCCCAGGGTGACCCCGGACCCACCTGTCCGGACGGCTACACCCTCCAGGCGCCGGCGAACGACCCCGACGCCCTGGTCTGCCGCAGGAGTGGAGCGGCCCCGGCGTCAACTCCCCAGCCCGCGGCCATACTTCCGATGCTGCCGCCGCCACGGCGCCGACGGGATCTGGCGTGAACACGACCGGTGCACGCTTCTTGTGGGGTGCCTGAGAGCCCAAGTAGCGTCTGTGACGCGAACGTTGGACGTGGGATGTTGGATGTCCAGAGTATCCGGATTGCCCAGACGCATGAAGGGCAGGTCGCACCATGCCGTCAAGTCTCCGCGCACGCCCGAGATCCACTCCTCAGACACGTCTCAGATCCACCCTCACCGCCGTCCTCACCGCCGTTCTCACCACCGCCGCACTGCTCGCGCTGCCGGGCCCTGCAGGGGCCGAACAGACCTCCACCACAGGCGAGTTCGAGCAGCAGGTACTCTTCAAGGCCTCCCAGGATCCCGGCTACGCCTGCTTCCGTATCCCGGCCGTGGTGAAGACGACCGACGGCACGCTGCTGGCGTTCGCCGAAGGACGCGTCCTCAACTGCGGTGACGCGGCCGACATCGACATCGTGGTCAAGCGCTCCACCGACGGCGGGCGCACCTGGGGCCCCCTCCAGGTCGTCAACGACGGCGGCGGCGACACGCACGGCAACCCCGCGCCCATCGTGGACCGGGAGACGGGCCGCATCCTGCTGGCCGAGACGTACAACACGGGCCGTACGGACAGCGCGAGTTGCTCCGTGCCCTGCGACCGCACCCCGCACCTGCAGTACAGCGACGACGACGGCCTCACCTGGTCGCAGCCGCGCGACCTGAGCGACGAGATCCTTCCGGCCAACTGGAATTCCTGGTACGCCACCGGGCCCGTGCACGGCATCCAGCTGACCCGGGGCCGGCACGCGGGACGGCTCGTCTTCGGCGTCAACACCGAGACGTGGAACGGCAGTCGGGTCACCGCCAACAACGCCGCGCTCATCACCAGTGACGACGGCGGCGAGCACTGGGACATCGGCGCGAGCGACTCGTGGCCGATCGCCGACGACGGCACCTTCCGCCAGAAGCCGTCCGAGATGGCGCTCACCGAACGCACCGACGGCTCCGTCCTCGTCAGCGGGCGCGAGCAGGACGGTACGGACCTCGGCCACCGCACCCAGGCCGTCAGCCGCGACGGCGGCGTCAGCTTCGTGACCCCCTTCCGCGACATCCCGGACCTCTACGCGCCCCAGGTCCAGGGCTCCACCCTGCGCCTCGGCGACCGGATCCTGCTGTCCTGCCCCGGCGACCCGGACCGCCGCCGGACGATGATGATCCGCTCCTCGTACGACGGCGGGCGCACCTGGGACAGCGTGGACCGCGGCACGGTCGTCACCACGGACTGGTCCGGGTACTCGGACATGGTCCGCGTCGACGGCGACACCGTGGGTCTGATGTATGAGGGCGGCGCGGTCGACGCACGCGACGAGATCCGCTTCGCCCGGTTCACCGAGGACTGGCTCAAGCCACGCCGTGGCCCGGACCCGACGACGGCCGACCTCGCTCCGGGCACCAAGCGGGCCGCGGTCCTCGGCGGCGCCCAGGAGACGGAGGGCGTGTTCGGCGGCGCGCTCGCCTTCGACGGCACCGACGACGCCGTACGACTGCCGTATCAGGACCGACTGCCGCTCGGGACGAAGGACTTCACGGCGTCCTTGTGGTTCCGCTACACCGCCACCACCGGTGAGCAGCCGCTGCTGTGGATGGGCGGGATCGGGACGACGCAACCGCAGGTGTGGCTGCGCGGCGAGCCCGCGTCCAACCGGATCACCGGACTGATCACCACCAGGAACGGCGCGTCTGCCCCGACGTCCGCGTCCGTCCGCTCCACGGGCGCGTACAACGACGGCCAATGGCACCATCTGGCGCTGCGCCGCGGCGGCGGGCAGCTCACGCTGTTCGTCGACGGTACGACGGTCAGTACCGCCGACGTGCCCGGATCGGTCAGCCGCGACTCGCCGTTCGGGGTGCACATCGGCCAACGGATGGACAGCCGGGCGTTCTTCACCGGTGCGATCGACGACGTACGGGTCTTCGACCGGGCGTTGAGCGACGACGAGCTGGCGGCGGCGCCCTCGCAGAGGATGACTCGGGACACCGTGCTGTGGCTGCCCATGGACCATGTGAGCGCAGACCACTAACGTCCCGTCCGTGCCCGACGACGCACGAGCACGACGGCAGAACGGGACCGGGCTGGGCATTCTGCTGGCCCTGGTCTGCGCGGCCGTGCTGCTCACCGCCCTCCCGGACCACGACCGGGAGGGCGGCGGCGCATGCACGGCTCGTACGCTCAGGTCCTGGACCTCGGACGCGAAACTCACGGGCGAGTTCGCCCGGTACGGGGACGACGCCGGCCGCACCGACGACTGGACCGGCGGCGACGGCACCCACTCGGTGCGGCTGCCGGACGGGCGGGTGCTGTGGCTGTTCTCCGACACCTATCTGGGCCTGGTGCACGGGCCGCCGAACCCGGTCGGAGAGTCGTACGCCTGGCGCGACACGAGCGCGCCTCTCGTGCGCAATTCGGCCGTCGTGATGTCCCGCGAGGGCCGTCTGCAAACCACACTTCCCGCGCCCCTGTTCCCGGACCCGGGGCCGCAGCAGTGGCGCTGGCCGGTCGCGGCACGCGTCGAGCCCCGCTCCCCCGGCTCCTCGGAGAAGGTCGTACGCGTCCTGCTGTGGACCCGTACGACGGGCCAGGCCCCGTGGATCTACGGCGTACCCACCGCCACCGAGGTCGCCACGCTCTCACTGCCGGACCTGCGCCTCGAAGGCATCACGACGGTCCTGGACCAGCGTTCGGTGGCGGACGCCTCACAGCGGGTGCTGTTCGGCACCTCGGCGGTCGACGCGGGCGACTGGACGTACGTCTTCGGCGGTGACGACGGGCAGGCCGCCGCGCGCCCCGCCTCGAAGGCGTACGTGGCGCGCGTGCCGCGCGGCAGGCTCGCCGAGCCGGGGGCCTGGGAGTACTGGAACGGCTCGGGATGGGCGGTGCGGGCGCGTCCGGCGCCGGTGCTCGGGGACGGACGGCTCACGGGCGTGGGCAGCACGTTCACGGTGGTGCGCGACGGCGGTACGTATGTGCTGTTCACGATGGCGGCTGGTACGGCGGGCCTGACGACGATCACCTCGTACTGGGCGTGCTCGCCGACCGGCCCCTGGCACGGGCCCACCCGGAGCTTCAGCCCGTCGCTGCCCGAGGGCGACGTCGCGGCGTACAACCCGCAGGCGCACCCTGAGCTGAGCGACGGGGACGGGATCGTGCTCAGCTACGACGTCAACTGGCTGGACGCGACGGGCGCCGCGGCGCAGGCGAACCTCAGCCGGAACGTGTCCCTGTACCGACCGAGATTCGTGACTCTGCGACTGGCGGGACCGGGGTCGTAGCCGTCTCGGCGGCCTCGGGGTCACGGGCGCGGCGCTTGGCGATCACCGCGCACACCATGAGCTGCATCTGGTGGAAGAGCATCAGCGGCAGCACGGCGAGCGAGGCGTGCGCGCCGAACAGCACGCTGGCCATGGGGAGCCCGGAGGCGAGGGACTTCTTCGACCCGGCGAACTGGATCGCGATCCGGTCCTCCCGGTTGAAGCGCAGGGCCTTCGCGCCGTACCAGGTGAGCGCGAGCATCACGGCGAGCATCGCGGCCTCGACGACCAGGAGTCCGGCCAGCCTGACCGGGCTCACCTGGTGCCAGATGCCCTTCACCATGCCCTCGCTGAAGGCCGTGTAGACGACGAGCAGGATCGAGCCTCGGTCGACGTATCCGAGGACCTTCTTGTGCCGCGTGATGAACCCGCCGATCCAGCGGCGCAGCACCTGCCCCGCCATGAAGGGCACCAGCAACTGCAGCACGATCTTGACGAGCGCGTCCGCGGAGAATCCGCCGCCGCTGTTGCCCAGCAGGGACGCCGCGAGCAGCGGGGTGATCACGATGCCCGCGAGCGAGGAGAAGGAGCCCGCGCAGATCGCGGCGGGCACATTGCCCCGCGCTATGGAGGTGAACGCGATCGACGACTGGATGGTCGAGGGGACGAGCGTGAGGAAGAGGAGGCCGGTGTAGAGGTTGTGCGTCAGGAAGACCGGCTCGAGGCCGCGCGCGGCGAGGCCGAGCAGCGGGAAGATCACGAAGGTGCAGGCCAGGACCGTGCCGTGGAGCCGCCAGTGCCTGAGCCCCTCGACCGCCTCGCGGGTGGACAGGCGCGCCCCGTAGAGGAAGAACAGGAAGGCGATCGCGGCCGTGGACGCGCCCGAGGCGACGTCGGCGCCCGTACCCCGCGCCGGGAAGAGGGCCGCGAGGCCCACCGTCCCGAGCAACAGCAGGATGTACGGGTCGATCGGCATCCAACTCGGCCACTGCAGGCGTTTCAACGGTGCTCCACTGCTCGGTTCTGTGCGTCGTCGTACGAGGTCGGGTCGTGCCCTCTCCATCGTCCTCCTCCGACCCGCAATCGGGAATCCGTCATACCGCTCTGACTGTCATTGCGAATCGCGATAACGTGAAACCATGTACGACCCGTCGCAGCTGCGTACCTTCCTGGCGGTGGCCCAAACCCTGAGCTTCACCCGGGCCGCGCGGCGCCTCGGGCTGCGTCAGTCCACGGTCAGCCAGCACGTACGCCGTCTCGAGGACACCGCCGGGCGTCAGCTGTTCGCCCGGGACACGCACTCCGTGGAGCTCACGGAGGACGGCGAGGCGATGCTCGGCTTCGCGCGCCGGATCCTGGAGGTGCAGGAGCAGGCGACGGCGTTCTTCACCGGGACGCGGCTGCGCGGCCGGTTGCGCTTCGGCGCGTCAGAGGACTTCGTCCTCACCCGGCTGCCGGAGATCCTGGAGGGCTTCCGGTACGACCATCCCGAGGTGGACCTGGAGCTGACGGTCGAGCTGTCCGGCACGCTCCACGAGCAGCTCGCGGCGGGCAGGCTCGACCTGGTGCTGGCGAAGCGGCGGCCCGAGGACCCGCGCGGCGAGCTCGTCTGGCACGACCGCCTGGTGTGGATCGGTGCGGAACGCCTGCGCCTCGACCCTGACCGCCCGGTGCCCCTGATCGTCTACCCTCCCCCGGGCATCACCCGCGCCCTCGCCCTCGAAGCCCTGGAACGCCAGGGCCGGCCGTGGCGCATCGCCTGCACCAGCGGCAGCCTCAACGGCCTCATCGCCGCCGCCCGCGCGGGCCTGGGCGTGATGGCCCACTCACGGGGACTCGTCCCGCCGGGGCTGGTCCGGGTACCGGAGCGGGCGGGACTGCCGGAACTCGGCGAGGTCGACTTCGTCCTGGTGCACGGGCGGCGCCGGACGTCCGCGCAGGAGGCGGCGGACGCGCTGGCGGCGGCGATCCTGAGTGGCGGGGTCCGGTTGCACGGGAGATCGTGATGCCTCGACACCAGGCAGCGGGAGGCTGACGCCCGGTGCGGTGAGCGCTGGTAGGAAGCAGAAGGGCAGGATGGGGCCATGAGCGAGATCCGCACCCCCCGTCTTCTCCTGCGC
This sequence comes from Streptomyces sp. R41, assembly GCF_041053055.1. Lineage (NCBI taxonomy): Bacteria > Bacillati > Actinomycetota > Actinomycetes > Kitasatosporales > Streptomycetaceae > Streptomyces > Streptomyces sp. R41. Next base: position 8,611,644 of record NZ_CP163443.1, on the reverse strand, counting down.
CGCTGGCTGGATGACGACCTTGTCCCCCTGTCCGAGATCCACGCCGATCCCGAGGTGATGCGCTGGGTCGGCGACGGTACGCCGCGCTCCTTGGAAGAGACCGCCGAGGACATCGAGGCGTGGGAGGAGGAGTGGGACGAGGAGGGCTTCGGGATCTTCGCCGTCGAGCTCCTCGGATCCGGTGAGCTGGCCGGAGCGGTGGGCCTGTACGTTCCGGACTCACCGCCCGACGTCGCGGGTCAGGTGGCGATCGCCTGGCGGCTCGGGCGGCCGTTCTGGGGGCAGGGGTACGCGTCGGAGGCGGCGCAGGCCACGCTCGAGTTCGCTCTTCAGGACCGCGGTCTCGACCGGGTCGTCGCCGTATGCCGGACGAGCGACACCGCGTCCGCGAACGTGCTGGACAAACTCGGAATGCGGGCGGAGAGCACGGCGCGGGACGCGGAGACGGGGCACGATCTGCGGGTGTACGGGATCGACCTCACGGAGTACCAGGCCTAGGCCCTCCCGAACGTTCCGCCGGCAGCTGCGCGAGCGCGCCGGCGCACCGGCGCCTAGCGTGCCGGCCTCGCGTAGGTGAGCTGCTTGACCCTGCGCAGGAACGGCGTCGTCTCGACGTACTGCACGCCTTCGAGGCGGCCGAGCCCCTCGCTCAGGTAGGCGTAGAGGCCCGCCGTGTCGCGCGCTACGGCGGTCACGACGACGTTGGAGGGGCCCGCTGTCGCGGAGGCGAAGGCGATCTCGTCGTGGGTGGCGAGAGCCTGGCCGACGGAGTGGAGCGCGGCGGGGGCGGCCGTGATCCACAGGCAGGCGGCGAGGGGGTAGCCGAGGATCTCGGAGTGGTACTCGACGTCGATGTACACGGCGCCGGAGGCGATCAGCCCGGCCAGCCGGCGTTTGACGGCGGACTCCGAGCGGCCGGTGGCCCGTTGGAGCTCGGGGTAGGTGGCGCGTCCGTCGCGTTCGAGGGCGGCGACCAGCGGCTCGTCCTCGGGGTCGATCCGGGCGGGGCCGGTGATGCCCGGCGGCTCGGGGCGCAGCGCGGCGATCTGATCGTCCGTCAGCACGGTGAACTTGCCGAGCCAGCCGTTGGGTCCGCCGAAGAAGCGGTGCAGCAGCTGGTGGGCGCGGATCTCCATGATGCTCGGGGTGCGCGGAAGCTTGCCGAGCAGCAGTTCGTCGTGGTCGTCGGGGCTACGGGGGCGCGTCATGCAGACCACCTCGGTACCGCCCGATGCGAGCCCGATCCAGGCGGTGTCGGGGCGCTTGGCCAGCGCGTCCGCGATCGCCTCCGCGTTGTCGGGCGCGCAGCGCAGCCGCAGCATCCAGTGGTCCTGGCCGAGCGCTTGGGCGTCGCGGACGGCGACGACGCGGAGCCCGCCCTCGGCGCACAGCCTGCGGTAGCGCCGCGCGATCGTCTGGTCGGAGACGCCCAGCACCTCCGCGATCCGGCTGAAGGGCGCCCGGCCGTCCACCTCCAGTGCCGCCAACAGCTGCAGATCGAGTTTGTCGAAGGTGTGGGATTCCATCTCCATAAGGCCTGTCCTTGTCGGATTCCGTCGATCGGACCTCGGTAACCGCCGCGATCATCCGGCACGACCTCATCGTACGGAGGCATACGCATCCGTGGCACAAGGAGTTGAGGACATGCGTACATGGGGGCCGCTCACGGCGGTGTGCCTGGGGACTTTCATGTTGTTGCTGGACGTGACGATCGGGGTCGTCGCGCTGCCGGACATGGCGCGGGCGCTGCACGCGTCACTGGGTGATCTGCAGTGGGTGATCGACGGGTACGCGCTCGCTCTCGCCGCACTGCTGCTGGCAGTCGGGGCCGCGGCCGACATCCTCGGCCGCCGCCGGGTGCATGTGGCGGGCGTCGCGCTCTTCGCGGTGGCGTCGCTGCTGTGCGGGCTGGCGTCCGGGCCCGGGATGCTGGTGGCCGCGCGCGCACTGCAAGGCGTGGGCGCGGCGGCGATGTTCGCGACGACGCTGCCGCTGCTCGGCTCCGTCTACCAGGGGCGACAGCGATCGGCGGCGCTCGGGGTGTGGGGTGCGGTCAGCGGGAGCGCGGCCGCGGTCGGGCCGGTGCTTGGCGGGCTGCTCACCGAGGGGCCCGGCTGGCGGTGGATCTTCTTCGTGAACCTGCCGGTGAGCGTGGCGTCGGTGTGGCTGACGCTGAAGGTCGTGCCCGAGTCGCGAGGTCCACGCGGCATGCGCATCGACTGGGCGGGCACGGCGGCGTTCGCGTGCTTCGCGGGGGCGACGACGTACGGGGTGGTGCGGGCCGGGTCCGACGGCTGGACGTCGGCGGTCACGACGGGCTCGTTCGCGCTCGCGGCGCTCTCGCTGGTCGCGTTCGTGCTCGTCGAGCGTCGGGCGGCCCATCCGCTGCTCGATCTGTCGCTGCTGCGCAAGCCCGCTTTCGTGGGCGTGATGGTGGGCGCGCTCGCCTTCAACGGGGCAGCGTTCGGTGTCATCCCGTATCTGTCGACCTGGATGCAGACGGTGCTGGGCATGAGCCCGGTGCGCGGTGGGCTCACCCTGCTGCCGATGACGGGCGCCTCGGTGGTGGTCGCGATCCTGGCAGGGAAGCTGCTGCACGGGGTTCCGGCGCGGCTGACGATAGGCGGCGGGCTGCTGCTGATCGGCTCGGGCGCCCTGTGCCAGGCCGTACTGGACGCGGGTGCGAGCTGGACGGTGCTGGTGCCGGGCCTGGTATTGGTGGGAATCGGCACAGGGTTCGTCTCCCCCGCCATCGCCGGCGCGGCGCTCGCAGCGGTACCGCCGGAGCGGGCGGGCATGGCGGGCGGCGCGGTCAACACGGTCCGCCAGCTCGGGTACGCGCTCGGAGTGGCCGTCTTCGGCACGGTGCTGACCTCCCGTATGCAGGACACGCTGTCGCACGACGCGGCGCACACGCTGGCGGGCGGCGGCGCCGGGGCGCTGCGGGGCGCACTGTCCGAGCACACGCTGCGGGCCGCCTTCGCGTCGGGGCTCAACACGGCGTCGGTGGCCGCGGGTGTGACGGGGATGGTCGCCGGCGCGCTGGTACTGATGTTGGTGCGGACACCGCGTCCTGCGGCGAGCGAGGCCGTGGCACCGGCCGAGACGGTGACGGCGTCTCGCCGGTGACGCCACGAGGCGTGCCGAGCCGGTCCCGGGTCCATCCGGGACCGGCTCGGCACCCTTCGCACAGGACCTTCCGGGGCCGCAGGGAGCCCGGAAGCAGATGCTCCACGTCCGGTATCCGGGGGCCCGCGCACTGTCATCGGGTCGTACAGATTCCGTGGAGATTACGGGCCGGAAACCTACGGAACCGTAAGCGATTCTGTCCGGCCCTTCCCCTTGTGCGGGCATTTCCCCGACTGACCTGTGCATATGCCGCGGCCCTCGGCGCTCCGACCCCCCTCCCGCACGACGGCCCGGTGGGGTAGCTTTCACGGCGCTGTGCGGAGCGCCACAAGGAGCGGGATTGCGCGAGTTCACCAACCCTCCGTTGGCGTCGGCGCCGCCGGTGGGCGGCTTGGCTGACGTCGTCTTCGACCATGCCCTGGAAGACCCGCTGCACATCGCTCTCGGCCGCAAGGACGAGCAGGGGCAGTGGCGCGATGTGACGTCCGCCGAGTTCCGCGACGAGGTGCTCGCACTTGCCAAGGGCCTGCTCGCCCAGGGCATCCGGTTCGGGGACCGGGTCGCGATCATGTGCCGTACGCGCTACGAGTGGACGCTCTTCGACTTCGCCCTGTGGACGATCGGCGTCCAGGTCGTGCCCATCTACCCCACCTCCTCTGCCGAACAGGTCTTCTGGATGCTGTACGACGCCGAGGTGTCGGCCGTCATGGTGGAGCACGAGGACCACGCGATGACCATCGCCACGGTCGTCGACCGGCTGCCGCAGCTGCACAAGCTGTGGCAGCTCGACGTGGGCGCCGTGCAGGAGCTGTACGAGGCCGGCGCGCACATCGACGACGAGGTGGTCCACCGGCACCGGCGCGCGGTCACGCCCGAGTCGACCGCGACGATCATCTACACCTCCGGCACCACCGGCCGCCCCAAGGGCTGTGTGATCTCCCACGCCAACTTCATGTTCGAGGCGGACACCGTCATCGAGCGCTGGGAGCCCGTCTTCCACTCCAAGCGGGGCGACGAGGCGGCCACGCTGCTGTTCCTGCCGCTCGCGCATGTCTTCGGGCGGATGGTGCAGGTCGCCGCCTTCCGCGGGAAGGTCAAGTTCGGGCACCAGCCGCAGCTGAACGCGGCGGCCCTGCTGCCGGACCTGGCCGCGTTCCAGCCGACCTTCTTCCTGGCCGTGCCGTACATCTTCGAGAAGGTCTTCAACGCCGCTCGCCGCAAGGCCGAGAAGGACGGCAAGTCGGGTCCCTTCGAGAAGGCCGTCGAGGTCGCCGTGCGCTACGCGGACGCGATCGAGTCGAAGGCCTGGGGCATCGGGCCCGGCCCCTCCGCGAGCCTGCGCATGCAGCACCAGTTCTTCGACAAGGTCGTCTACTCCAAGGTGCGCGCCGCCATGGGCGGCCGGGTCAAGCACGCGATGTCGGGCGGCTCGGCGATGGACCGGCGGCTCGGGCTGTTCTTCGCGGGCGCCGGCGTCTCCATCTACGAGGGGTACGGACTCACCGAGTCCACGGCGGCCGCGACCGCCAACCCGCCCGAGCGCACCCGGTTCGGCACCGTCGGCCAGGCGATCCCCGGCACCACCGTGCACATCGCGGACGACGGCGAGATCTGGCTGCACGGCGGCAACGTCTTCCAGGGCTACCTCAACAACCAGAAGGCCACCGACGCCGCCCTGCACGACGGCTGGCTCGCCACCGGTGACCTGGGCTCGCTCGACGAGGACGGCTATCTCACCATCACCGGGCGCAAGAAGGAGATCCTGGTGACCTCCGGCGGCAAGAGCGTCTCGCCTGGGATCCTGGAGGAGCGGGTGCGCGACCATCCGCTCGTCGCCCAGTGCATCGTCGTCGGCAACGACCGGCCGTACATCGCGGCACTCGTCACGCTCGACTCCGAAGCCGTCGAACACTGGCTCCAGATGCGCGGCAAGCCGCAGTTGTCGCCTGCCCAGTTGGTGCGCGACCCCGACCTGGAGACCGAGGTGCGGCGCGCGGTGGTCGCCGCGAACACATTGGTCTCGCAGGCCGAGTCGATCCGTACATTCCGGATACTGGCCCACCAGTTCACCGAGGAGCACGGGCTGCTGACGCCTTCGCTGAAGCTGAAGCGGAAGGCGATCGAGAAGGCGTACTCGACGGAGGTCGAGGCGTTGTACCGGGCCTGAGCCTCCCTTCGGGCGGTGCGCGCCGCCAATGGAGGTTCCCTGACGCTTCGTCACTTACCGATGCGTCAGATATTGACGGTCCGTCAGATCCCACGCACACTTTCGGTCACCCGACGGAGGGGGACCGACGTGTCGCGACCGATCCGCACCATGACCGCCGCCGTGGCCGCGCTGCTGCTCGCCACCACCGCCTGCAACTCGGCTTCCAGTGGCGGCGGTTCGGACAAGGCGGGGAGCTCCGTACGCGGGGTGACCGACGACTCCATCAAGGTCGGCGGGATCGTCTCGATGACGACCGCCACCGGGTACTCGAAGAAGGACACCGACCTCGGCGCGAAGGCCCGCTTCGACCGGGCGAACGCGGAGGGCGGGGTCAACGGCCGCAAGATCGACTATCTCGGCGCCGAGGACGACGGACAGGACCCGGCCAAGAACCTCGCCGCGGCACGCAAACTCGTCCAGCAGGACAAGGTGTTCGCGATCGCGCCGATGAGTTCGACGACCTTCTCCGGGGCGGACTTCCTGCAGCAGCAGAAGGTACCGACCTTCGGCTGGGGCACCCTGCCCTCGTTCTGCGGGCCGACATACATCTACGGCTTCGGCGGCTGCATGGTGCCGATGCCCGGCGGCACCATCTCACAGACCTGGCCGGAAGGGCTCAAACACGTGACGGGCGGCTCACAGGGCAAGTCCGTGGCGATCCTGGCCAATGACAGCGACGCCGGCACCTTCGCCATCCGCACCTACAAGCAGAGCTTCACCTCGGCGGGCTACAAGGTGACCTTCGCCAAGTCGTCCGTGCCCGCGGGCGCCGTGCCGAGCGACTGGTCGGCGTACACCAAGGAGATCCTGCGCAGCAACGGCGGCAAGGCACCCGACGCCGTGGTCTCCGTGATGCAAACCCCGTACAACATCGGTCTGTTCACGGCGCTCAAGCGCACCGGGTACGAGGGCGTGCTCACCGATCCCACCGACTACGACCCGTCGCTGCTCGCCAAGAGCGCGACGAAGAAGGCGCTCGACGGGGTGCACATCCTGCTGTCGTTCCAGCCGTTCGAGCAAGACAGCGCGGCGATGCGGCAGTTCAAGGAGGACATCGGGAAGGCGGCCGGAAAGAGCGTTCCCTTGAACATGCACATGACGACCGGGTACATGAGCGCCGACCTCTTCCTCGCCATCGCCGAGAAGGCGGGCAAGGATCTGACGGTGGCGTCCTTCCAGAAGGCGGCGGACGCTTTCTCCGACACGGGCACGATGGTCGGCGACCGGGCCGAACCCAGGGGACGCAAGGAGTCGTTCGGCTGCGGGGCCCTCGTCCAGCTCAAGGACGGGAAGTACGTCGTGTCGGCGCCCTTCACGTGCTACTCGCCCATTCCCTTCAAGTAGCCGCTTCTGAAGGGGGCTTGGCATGTCGGACCTGTTGGGGTTCGTACTGAGCGGACTGGTCTCCGGCGCGCTGTACGCCCTGCTCGCGACCGGGCTCGTGCTGTCCTACTCGGCCTCGGGGCTGTTCAACTTCGCCCACGGCGCCACCGCCTACCTGTGCGCGCTCGCCTTCTACGAGCTGCACTCGGGCCTCGGCTGGCCCGCCGTGCCGACGGCCGTGCTGCTGGTGGGTGTCGTGGCGCCCGCGCTGGGCTTGGGTCTGGACCGGCTGATGTTCCGCAAACTGGCGCGGGTCGGCGAGACGGCCCAAATCGTCGCCACCATCGGGTTGTTGGTGGCGCTGCCCGCGCTGGGGCTGTGGATCGTCGAGCTGCTCGAGGACGCCGGGGTGTCCGTCAAACCGGCCGAGAACCAGTTCGGGCTTCCGGGGGTCGGGCCGAGCCCGGCGAAGTCGTGGCAGCTGATGGACGGCGTCGGCGTCGACTCCGACCAGTTGATCACCTGGGTCGCGACCGCCGTGGTCGCCGTCGGGCTGTGGATCCTGATGCGGCACACGCCGCTTGGACTCGAACTCCGGGCCGCGGTGGACAATCGCTCGCTCGTGGAGCTGCGCGGGATGAGCGCGGACAGGCTGTCGTCGATCGCCTGGATGCTGTCGTCAGCGCTCGCCGGACTCGCGGGTGTGCTCGCCACTCCTCTCCTCGGCCTGTCCGCCCACGACTTCACGCTCTTCCTCTTCGTCTCGGCCACGGCCGCGGTCATCGGCCGCTTCGCCTCCATTCCGCTGGCCTTCGCGGGCGGACTGGGGCTCGGGGTGCTGCAGAACCTGGTCGCCGGGTATGCGACGTTCGCCGAGCGGATCACCGGTTTCCGTACGGCCGTTCCGTTCCTGATTCTCTTCGCCGGGCTGCTGGTGCTGACGCGGCGACAGCGGACGGCGGGCACGGCGGCGGCCGTCGACGCGCCGCCCATCGACTACTTGGCGGGCCGGTCGTGGGTACGGCGCTGGGGCCCCTGGACGGCCGCCGGGCTGCTGCTGGCCCTCGCCTTCTACACGGTCACGACCCCCTTCTGGAGCGGCATTCTCGCCCAAGGGCTCGCCCTCTCCCTGGTGTTCGTCTCGTTCACGGTGGTGACGGGGCTCGGCGCGATGGTGTCGCTGGCGCAGGCGACCTTCGTGACGGGCGCGGCGCTGGTGGCGGGGCTGCTGATGAGCCATGGCTGGCCCTTCGCGGCGGCCACGGCGGTGGGGACCTGCGCGGCCGCCGTACTGGGCGCCCTGGTGGCGCTCCCGGCGCTGCGGCTCGGCGGGCGTTCGCTCGCCCTCGCGACCCTCGCGCTCGCCTTCCTCGCCGACCAAGTCCTTTTCCAGATCGGCTGGTTGAGGAACGGCGACACGGGCTGGGCGATTCCGCGACCGGTCTTCGGACCGGTGGATCTGGGCGACGACCGCGCGATGGGCTTGGCGATGATCGTGCTCGTCGCGCTGGCCGTGGCGGCGCTCAGCGCGCTGCGTCACTCGCCGTCCGGGCGTGCGATGCTCGCCGTCCGCTCGGCTCCGGCGGCGGCGATGGCGTCGGGCGTGTCGGTGATCCGCACCAAGCTCATGCTGTTCACGCTGTCGGCCGGACTCGCGGGCTTCGGCGGCGTGATGTACGCGTCCTACAGCACCCGCATCACCGCGACCGACTTCACCGCGATGACCGGGCTGATCTGGCTGGCGGTCGTCGTGGCGGCGGGGGTGCGCCGCCCCCAGTTCGCCGTGGTCGCGGGCCTCGTCTACGCCGTCGTACCGCATCTGCTGTCGGACTACGTCACCCAGTCCGTCCATCTGCCGGTGATCCTTTTCGGCCTGGCGGGGCTGGCGCTGGCCAATGACCCGGACGGCTACGCGGCGGCGGTCTCCACCCGCCTGCACCGCAGGCGCGCGACGACGACACCGGATGCGCCGACGAAGGCACCTTCGGCGGCATCCCCCGACGCGGCCCTCGAACTCCGGGCCGTACACGCCGGATACGACGGCGCCGCCGTCCTGCACGGCGTCGACCTCGCGGTCCGCCCCGGCGAGATCCTTGCCCTCCTCGGCCCGAACGGCGCCGGCAAGTCCACCACCTGCCGTGTCGCCGCCGGGCTCCTGACCCCGCTCACCGGCCGGGTGTACGTCGCCGGGCGGGACGCCACACGCGAGCGGGCCGTCGGGCGGTCTCGGGCGGGGGTCGTGCTGGCGCCCGAGGGGCGCGGGATCTTCCCGTCCCTCACCATCGAGGAGAATCTCGCCCTGCACCTGCGCGCGAAGGACGAACGTGACGCCGTGTACGCGCGCTTCCCCGGCCTCGCGGCGCGCCGCGGCGTCCTCGCCGGCTCGCTGTCCGGCGGCGAACAGCAGATGCTCGCGCTGGCGCCGCTGCTTCAGCGCCCGCCGAAGGTGCTCATCGCGGACGAGCCCTCGCTCGGCCTCGCCCCGCGCGTGGTCGACGAGGTGTTCCGGCTGCTGACCGAGCTGAAGGAGGCAGGGACCGCGCTGTTGCTGGTCGAGGAGAAGGCCGCCGAGGTCCTCGAGTTCGCGGACACGGTCGCCTATCTCGCTCAAGGGCGGGTGACGTGGTGCGGTTCGCGCGCCGAGGTGGAGGCGGACCGGCTGACGGAGGCGTACTTGGGCATCGCGGCCTCGCCGCAGGGGACGCCCCGGTCATCGGCCAAGGGGGTGCCCCAGTCATGAACGCTCCCGTGCTCGAAGCCGTAGGCATCGGCGTCCGCTTCGGCGGCGTCCACGCCCTCGACGGCGTGGACCTCGCGTTGTGCCCCGGCGAGGTGTGCGGACTCATCGGACCCAACGGCGCCGGGAAGACCACCCTCTTCGACGCCCTGTCGGGCATCCGCCGCCCCGACGAGGGCCGCATCCTCCTCGACGGGACCGACATCACGCGCCGCTCCCCCGTCTGGCGCGCCCGCCACGGCATGCGCCGTACCTTTCAGCGTCAGCAGCTGTTCGGCCAGCTCACCGTGGCCGACAACCTGGTGGTCGCTCAGGAGTGGCGGGGCGGCGGAGGCGGCCTCGCGGCGGATCTGCTGGCGGCGCCCACTCGGCGTCCGTACGAGAGGGAACGCAGGAAGCGGGCGGACGCGGTGCTCAGGACGTGCGGCCTTGAGGAGCTCGGGGGCAGCTACGCGGGAGCCCTGCCGGTGGGCCGGGCCCGGATGGTCGAACTCGCGCGCGCGGTGGCGGACCCGCCCAGGGTGTTGTTGCTGGACGAGCCCGCAAGTGGGATGACGGACAGTGAAATCCGTCATCTGTTGTCTGTCATCCGTCATCTGTCAGTTGAAGAAGGTTGCGCCGTCCTCCTCGTCGAACACAACGTCGCCTTCGTCATGGAACTCTGCGCCCGCGTCGTCGTCCTCGACCTCGGCAGCGTCCTCGCGGAGGGCACGGCCGCCGAGGTACACGCCGACCCGCGGGTGCGCGAGGCGTACCTCGGCATGGCAACGGCCTGAACACGCCCGAGTCGTAAGTCAGTCGAGCCGTACGTCAGCCGAGTCGTACGTCGGCCGAGGGCCATGACCGCCAACACCACGGGCAGGACCGGGACTTGTCCGGGAAGCGGTCGCACCGCCCGAGCTGCGCGACTAGGCTCTCGCCGAGATCACGTACCACCGACGAAGGTGCCGGGCACACAGGAGAAGTACGGTCATGGCCGATGTCAGGGTCGAGACGGTCGCACTCGACACAGCCGGGAACAGGCAGATCGCCAGCAGAACACGGGCGACGTCATCCCTCGGCGAGCGCGCCGCCGAGATCGAGGAGGCGATCGTCCAGGCCTCCTCCATCGCCCAGCGGTCCTTGGCGCAGGTCCCCGAGCGCGACGGCTGGCAGATCACCAGCCTGGACGTCACCTTCGGTCTGACCCTCGCGGCCGAAGCCGGCGTCATCCTGTCCAAGGCTTCGGCGGAGGCCTCGTTCGAGGTCACCCTCACCGTGGAGCGCACTCCGGGGAACCCGTGACGGGCACGAGCTACTGGGTCGACCTCTACCAGGCTCAGCAGCGCCTGGGCGGCGGCTTCCTGCTCACCCGCCGGTTCGTGCTCACCGCACTGCACTGCCTGCGCGGCCTGTCGCTCGACGAACACGTCGGCATCGAACTGGCCGACGGGGAGCGGGTCGAGGGCCGCGTCTGCCGCCAGGACAAGGAAGCCGATCTGGCCCTCGTCGAGATCGGCGCCGGGCACCAAGTCACGCTGCCGATCCCCGCGGCCGACGTCGCCCGCGACGGGGACCGCTGGCGCGGCCCCTACCGGCCCGCCGCAAACGACGTACACCTCAGCGGCCGGGTCAGCGCCGGGGCCGCACAGCACCTCTGCGTCGGGGGCGCGACCATCGAAGCGCTGCAGCTCACGACGGACCAGCATCTCGGCGACTACTCCGGCTACTCGGGAGGGCCGGTCGAGGGTGTGGGGGACGACGGCACCCGGCAGCCCGCCGTCGTCGGCATCCTCATCGAGCAGGCCCCCGACCGGGCCGCCGAGGCCCGCGCCGCCAACGTGCTCTTCGCCGCCACCATCAGGGAGGCGATCCGCCGCTTCGACCACCTCGATGTCGTCCACCTCATCGACGTGCTCCGGCCACCGGGCCCGGACCGCGACCACCTCGTCCAGGACGGCACGACGCCCGCCCGGTTCGTGGGCACGGAGGCGCTCCTGCTCCAGCTCGACGCATGGGCGCAGCGCAGCCTAATCGATCCGTCCCAGATCGCCGAGCTCAAGTTCATGGCCGTGAAGGCGCTCATCGACGGCGAGGGGAACGGGGGCACCGCATGACCGACGTCTGGCAGGAAGCGATCTCCCACGCCGCCCTCGCACTGCGGGGCGACAGCACGGCCGCCGTACGGACCACCCGCGCCGTCGAACGCCTGCGTGCGGACGACCACGTGCTGCACCATCCGGCCCTCAGCCGCGACCTGGCGCGCCTCACCGCGCTGCTCGACAGCCTCGGTCTGCAGAGTGCGTCGCAGGCGCTCCTCCAGCATGTGGCATCCCGTCTGGCGTGGGACACCGACGGGCTGAACCTCGACAGCACCTCGCGCAACCAACTGGCGGTGACCCTGGCCGATCGCGGATATCTGGCCGCCGCCGCGACCGTGCTGTCCTCAGCGCTGCAGTTCGATCCGGGCGGCGACGCGGCTGCCACGAGGACGCTGGCCAATCTCGCGGCGCTCAAGATCCGGCTGGGCGACATCGAAGGTGCCGCGGCAGCGGCCGCGCAGGCCCGGGAGCGGATGGCCGCGGTCGACCACGCCGAGGAGGAGCTGGACGTACGCCTCCTGGTGGCCTCCGTCCTGACGGCGACGGCGCGGCGGCAGGGTCGGCACGACGACGCGGACGAGCTGCTGGACGGCCTCGAAAGCGCCGTCCGCCGCGTGGTGGGCCTGCTCGGCGGCGAACACCCGCAGTCCCTGTCGGCGCTGGTGGCCCTGGCCACCGCGGAGTTCGAGTCCGCGCGGGCCGCCGGAGACCGTGACCGGATGGGACGCGCCGCGGACGTGCTGGCCGTCGCCACGCAGAAGGCCGCCGCGACCGTGGGCGCGCACCATCCCCAGACGGTCGCCGCGCTGCTCAGTCTCGCCGCCGTCGAGGGCGAAGGGGCCCGCGACGCTCGGGACGACCGCCGTGTCACCGGAGTCAGGGCCCTGTTCGTGGAGGCCGCGCGGCGTGCCGATGTCATGCGGCGGGGGGTGCAGCGAGCGCCCGCGGCACCGATCTCCCCGCCCGAGCCCCGAGGCCCTCGTGTACCCGTACGCCGGCACGTTCCTGACACGTCCGTCGGGGACGTGCCGCAGGGCCGGACCGAGGAGGGCACGCCGACGCTGCGTTTCAGTGTGCTCGGTCCGGTTCGGGCGTGGCGCGGCGCGGAGGCCCTGTCCGCCGGCTCGCCGCCGCAACGTGCTCTGCTCGCCGCCCTGTTGCTGGGTGAAGGCCGCACGGCCACGGCCGCCCAGTTGATCGACGCGCTGTGGGGAGACGAGCCTCCGTCCCAGGCCCTCGCAGCCGTTCGTACGTACGCGTCCCGGCTCCGCAAGGTGCTCGGCCCAGGTGTCCTGGCCAGCGAGTCCGGCGGATACGCACTGCGCACCGCGGCCGGCTCGGTCGATCTGGCGGATGCGCAGCGCCTTGCGGCAGAAGCGGAGTCGCTCCGTTCGGCCGGCGAACGAGCGCAGGCACGTGACACGTTCAACCAGGCCCTCGCGCTCTGGGACGGAGAGCCCCTGGCAGGCCTGCCGGGCCCCTATGCCGAAGCACAGCGCGTCAGATTGGAGGAGTGGCGGCTGCAACTCTGCGAGACACGCCTGGACTTGGACCTGGAACTCGGTCGCCATGCGGAGGCGGTCTCGGAGCTCACGGCACTGACCGCCGCCCACCCCTTGCGCGAGCGCCTGCGTGAGCTGCTCATGCTTGCCCTGTACCGAAGCGGGCGCCAGGCCGAGGCGTTGGCCGTGTACGCGGACACCCGACGCCTGCTCGCCGACGAACTCGGCGTGGACCCGCGGTCCGAACTACAGGAGTTGCAGCAGCGCATCCTCCAAGCCGACCCGAGACTTGCGGAACCCTCCGTGGAGCACCGCGAGACGGCGCCGGCCTTCGTCCGTCCCTCACAACTCCCCGCCACCGTCCCCGATTTCACGGGGCGTGCCGGCTTCGTGCGCGAGCTGAGCCAGGTCCTTGGCCGCACGCCGGGAGCCGTCGTGGCCGTTTCCGCCCTGGCCGCCATCGGAGGCGTGGGCAAAACCACTCTCGCCGTGCACGTCGCGCACCAGGTGCGCCAGGGCTTCCCGGACGGGCAGTTGTACGTGGACCTGCAAGGGGCCGGGGCTCGGGCGGCGGAGCCCGAGACCGTCCTGGGCTCCTTCCTGCGCGCTCTGGGCATGGAGGACTCGGCGATCCCGGACTCGCTGGAGGAACGCTCGGCGCTTTACCGCTCAGTCCTGAACGACCGCCGGGTGCTGGTGCTCCTGGACAACGCCCGCGACGCCGCCCAGGTACGGCCGTTGATCCCCAGCACTCCCGGGTGCGCCACGCTCGTCACCAGCCGCGTCCGCATGGTGGATCTGGCCGGGGCTCACCTCGTGGACCTCGATGTGATGAGCCCGGACGAGGCGCTTTTGCTGTTCACCAGGATCGTGGGGGCCGAGCGCGTCGGCGCCGAACGCAGTGCCGCCCTCGATGTGGTCGCCGCCTGCGGTTTCCTTCCGCTCGCGATCCGTATCGCGGCCTCGCGCCTCGCCGCCCGCCGTACCTGGACCGTGTCCGTACTCGCCGCCAAACTCTCCGACGAGCGCCGCCGCCTCGACGAGTTGCAGGCGGGGGACCTCGCGGTCAAGGCGACGTTCGAGATGGGATACGGGCAGCTGGATCCTGCTCAGGCGCGCGCCTTCCGTCTCGTCGGCCTCGCCGACGGATCGGACATCTCTCTCGCCGCGGCCGCCGCCATGCTCGGTCAGCCGCCGGAGGAGACGGAGGACATCTTCGAAGCGCTCGTCGACACCGGCTTCCTGGAGGCGGCGGCACCGGGCCGCTACCGCTACCACGACCTCACCAGGCTGTACGCCCGCGCCTGTGCGGAGCGGGACGAACAGCCCGCCAGTGAACGGGGGGCGGCACTGACCCGCCTGCTGGACTTCTATCTGGCCACCGCGACCGGGGTGTACGCGGTCGAGCATCCCGGTGACCGAAGCGTGGAGCATCTGGAACCGGCCCGGTATCCCGGCGTCGAGTTCTCCTATCTCGACGACGCCAGGCGCTGGCTGGCCTCCGAGGCCCAGTGCATCCTGTCCTGCGCCCGCCAGCTCGCTCAGGGCTCCGAGTTGCGCAGGTCGATCGATCTGCTGTGGAGCGTGAAGGACATCGTGGGCTCCGGCAACTTCCGCCAGTACCAGGACACGGCGGCCGCGGCGCAGCGTGCCGCGCGCGAGGCACGGGACGCCCAGGCGGAGGGCCGCGCGTGTGCGGCGCTCACCGCGGTCCATCTGACGGCGGGGAATCTGCGGGAGGCCGATGCGGAGGCGCAGCGTGCGCTGGCGCTGGCCGTGGCGATCGACGATCCCGTGACCAGTGCCTGGGTGCCGTACGACCGTGGTGTCATCGCACTCCAGGAGCGCAGGTACACGGAGGCGGACCGGTGTCTGCGGGAGGCCCTGTCGCGGTTCCGTGAGGACGAGAACCCGTTCGGTGTGGCCAGTGCGCTGTGTCAGCTGTCCCACGTCGAGGCGAGTCTGCGCAATGTCCGCAGTGCGGTGGCACTCGCCGAGGAGGCCATCGAGCGGCTCGGCTCGGAGGCCGCCACGCTCGCGCTCGCCGAGTCACGCTACGCGCTGGGGCTCGCGCTGTCCGCAGCGGGGCAGATTCCCGAAGCCCTGGAGCAGTTGGACCAGGCGCTAGGGATCTACGAGGAGTGCGGACAGGCGCTCGGCGAGGGCATGGCGCGCTTCCGGCGCGCCGAGATACACCTCGGCGCGGGCCGGCCCGCCTCCGCGGCCGCGGAGGCGGAGCAGGCGCTCGCCGTGCTGGGCCGGGTGGGAGGTGCCCGGCGCAGGGCCGATGTCCTGGTAGTGCTGGGTGACGCCATGGAGGAACGGGGTGAGTCCGCGCGTGCCCGTACCTGCTGGGCCGAAGCCCTCGCAGGGTACGAGCAGGTGTCCGGGGCCGAAGGAAGCGACGTCCGGGACCGCCTGCTCGCCCGGCTGGACGGCCGTACCGCGGACGAGGAGGCAGGTCGTTACACGGGGACCTGATCCACCCCGCCCGCGGTCGGCCGCGTGTGCTGCCGATCGGCCGGACAGGTGCTAGCCGATGCTGACCCGGAAGATCTTGTCCGAGCCGTCCGCCGCACCTCCGTTGTTGTCGCAGTTGGTGGTCGAGAGCCAGAGCTGGTCGGCGCCGGGGACCTTGGTGACCGTACGCAGACGGCCGTACGTACCCACGTAGTAGGCGGTCGCCGTGCCGACGTTCTCCGTGTCGCCGTTGATGGGGATGCGCCACAGCCGTTCACCGCGCAGGGACGCCATGTAGATGACGTTGCGGACGATGGCGATGCCGCTGGGCGAGGCCTCGGAGACGTTCCAGGTCTTCTTGGGGTTGGTCATCCCGGAGACGCTGCACGTGCCCTCGCAGGTCGGCCAGCCGTAGTTGGCGCCCGGCTTGATGAGGTTCAGCTCGTCCTTGGAGCTGTCGCCGAACTCGGCCTCCCACAGCCGTCCGTTGCGGTCGAACGCCAGGCCCTGCGGGTTGCGGTGACCGTAGCTGTAGACGTAGTTGCCGAACGGATTGCCGGGAGCGGCCTTGCCGTCCGTCGTCATGCGCAGGATCTTGCCGTTGAGCGAGTTCTTGTCCTGCGCGAGGGCGGGTGTCTGGGCCTCACCGGTCGAGACGTACAGATAGCCGTCGGGGCCGAAGGCGAGGCGTCCGCCGTTGTGGTAGCGGTTCTTCTTGATGCCCTGGAGCAGGATCGTGTAGTTGGTCAGCGAGCTGCCGTTGTACGTCATGCGGACGACCCGGTTGCCCTCGGACGCCGTGTGCATGAAGTAGACGTAGTGGTTGGTCTCCCACTTCGGATCGGCCGCCACGCCCAGCAGGCCGCCCTCGCCGTTCGTCGTCACCGCGTTGGGCACGGTCCCGACCTGCGTCTTCGTGCCGTCCTTGGTGACCTTCCAGACGCGGAAGTCGTCCCGCTCGGTGACCAGCGCGGTCTGGCCGTCGGGCATCCAGTACGTGCCCCACGGGATCGTCCACCCGCTGGAGACCGTCCCGATCGACGACGGAACACCGCCGTCCGTCGCGCACGCCTGCGTGGTGAAGGTGACCGTGTTGCTCTCAGGCGACACATTGCCTGCCGCGTCGCGCGCCACGACGTTCAGGGTGTACGGGCTGTTGCAGGCGAGTCCGGTCAGCGTGGTCGACGTACCGCCGGTCACGGACTTGTAGACGGTCGTTCCGCTGCGCACGTCGTACCCGACGACCGCCTTGTCGTCGGTCGAGGCGCCCCAGCTCAGGTCGACGCTGTTGGCCGTGACGTTGGACGAGGTGAGGGTGCCGGGCTTGGTCGGCGGGGTGGTGTCGGAGCTCGGCGCGGTGGTGCAGTCCACGACGGGGCTGGCCTGCGAGGCGTTGCCGGCCGCGTCCCGGGCGATGACCGTCAGGTCGTAGGTGGTGTTGGGGCTCAGCCCGGTGAGCGCCTTCGAGGTCGCGTCGCCAGGCGCCTCGCCGAGCTTGTTGCCGTGTTCGTAGATGTCGTAGGCCGTCACGCCGACGTTGTCCGTCGAGGCGCCCCACGAAAGGGTGAGGCCGTCCTCCGTGACCGCCGAGCAGCTCGGCTGGCCGGGGCGGCTCGGCGCCTGGGTGTCGGCCGCCGCTCCGATGCTGATCCGGTCGAGGTTGGGGCCGCCGTTGGCCGTGGTGGCGGTCGCGCGGATCTTGTTGGAGCCCGCGTTCAAAGAGACGTTGAGGCTCTTGGCCGCCCAGGTGTCCCAGTTGGTGGTGGCCGGGAAGGAGACGCCGGTGGCGACGACCGTTCCGTTGACGGAGATGTTCATGGGGCGGTCGGTAGTGGTGCCGTTGGCGTAGCGCAGGGCCAGCGACGAGGTGCCCGCCGAGGCCGCGCTCACCGTGAACTCTACATACGAGCCCGTGGTGTTGGTGTAGTCGACGAAGCCGGTGCCCGTGTAGCCGGTGTGGTTGGAGGCCACCGTGCCCTGCGAGATCGTGGCGTCCTCGGCCTGGTAGTCGGTGGCCGCGCGGGCCGTCGAACCGGTCAGACCGATCAGCGGCACGGCCAGGGCCAGGGAAAGGCACCAGGGAAGCGCTCTTGTGAGTTTCATGGTTGATCCCCTCAGCCCGTGTACTGGGCGAAGACCTTGAGGTAGTCGTACGGCTGCTGGGAGACGCCGCTGCAGGAGTCACCGTCGGAACCCGAGCCGCAGGCCCGGTCGCGGTTCACGGACCAGTAGGTGAGGCGCGCGATGTGGTGCTGCTGCGCGTAGGCGAGCATGGTCTTGAAGTCGGCCACGCGGACCCGTTCACCGGAGTCGTCGGTCTTGCCGTTCATCGACGACAGGCCGATGTGCGCGTACGTCGTCGCGTCGCTGTATCCGTACGCCGACTTCACTCGCGCCTTGAGGCCCTCCATGGCCTGCGTGGTCAGCGTGCCCATGTTGGTGGTGCCGCCGCCGAAGTCGAACGGCATGATGCACCAGATGTCGTTCGCGAGACCGGAGTTGGCGCCCCGCTTGATCATGTCCACTCCGGTGGAATCCGGCCCGCTGGTCGTCGTACCGAAGGTGATGATGGTCTTCAGACCGGAGTTGTTGGCCTTCACGATCTTCAGCGCGTCGATCACGCGCTGCCGTACCGTCGCGTTGTTCCACTCGGTGTTCTCGATGTCGATGTCGATGACCTTGAGGCCGTAGGCGTTGATCACCTTCTGATACGCGCCCGCGAGCGCCGAGGCGCTGGAACACTTCTCACCGAGTTTGGCACCGCTCCAACCGCCGACGGAGACGATGACGTCACCGCCGGCCGCCCGGATCGCCTTGATCTTCGACTGGTCGTTTCCGCCGGTCAGCGGGCGCGAGCCGTCCCACTTCGGGTTGCAGGAGCCATCGGAGAGGATGAAGGCGAGCGTGAACCACTTGACCCCGGTCGCCGACATCACGGAGGTGGGGTTCTGCGGGTTGCCCCAGCCGAGGTACTCGTAGGGGGCGACGGCCATACCGGGAGCCGCAGCAGAAACGTTCACCTGATTGACCGAGTTCACAGCCATCGCGCTGTTGACCGGATCCACAACCATCGCGCTGTTGTCCGAGTCCACAGCCATGGCGCTGTTGACCGGACCCACAGCTCTCGTGCCGCTCACCGGCTTCACACGGATCAGCCGTGTTTCCCCCGGCCGCAGCGTCGCACTGTACGAGTCCGCGATCACACCCTTGTGGGAACCCGACCACAGGTCCGTGACGTCGCCGGAGCCCGTGAAACCGACCTGCGACCAGTTCACACCGACCGTGGTGTTGCCGGACGTACCGGTGTTGAACAGCGCCACGACATAGTCGCCGCTGTTTTCCTTCTTGCTCCAGACCTGCTTGACACCACTGCTCACAACCCGTTTCGCGGCGGCCCCGTCCTGGTCGACGCCGATGAGCCGGTCATTCGTCAGCATCGCCTTGTCGACGGAGTCGACGTGCGTGAGGTCGGTACCGAGCAGCAGCGGAGCGGCCGCCATCGCCCACAGCGTGAAGTGGGAGCGGCGCTGATCGGCGGTGAGTCCCGCCTGGTCTCCGTTGCCGATCTCCAGTGAGTCGAGGTCGTTCCAGCCGCCCGGGCCGGCGTACGGCTGCCAGTTGGCCGCCGAGGTGAAGCGGGCGGAGACATGCGACCAGTCGGTCAGCGGATAGCCGCTGCCGTTCGCGCCCGAACCGCAGTAGCACTCGACATCGCCCTGAGTGCGCCAGCTGTTCGCCAGCGCGCGCCAGGTGGAGGCGTTCGCGATCGGAAGGTTGTTGGAGAGCGCGAAGTTGATCGGACGGCCGGTCGCTCGCAGCGCCTTGTCCCAGGCCTGGACGTCGGGAATGTCGGCGCTGCCCACCCCGTCGATCTTCAGGTAGTCGACTCCCCAGGAGGCGAACTGCTTCGCCCACGAGTTCACGAACTCCTGCGCGCCCGGCTTCCCGTAGTCGATGTAATACATGTTCTTGCAGTTGTAGTTCTTCTCGGTTTTCGACGTGTCCGCGATATCGGCCGCGTGATACGAAGTCCCCTCGATCGGCGTGTTCTTGGTGACCGCGTTCTTGGCGATGCCCGGTGTCACATAGAAGCCGAACTTCAGTCCCTTGGAGTGGATGTAGTCGGCCAGCGCCTTGATCCCGGAGGGGAATTTGGCGGAGTCGACGGTCCAGCGCCCGTAGCCGTCGACAACGAACCCATTGGCGTCGCACTTCTGCCAGAAGTCGTCGAGATTGACGTACACGAAGCCGTGGTTCTTGAGGCCGCTCGACACGAGGGCGTCGGCCTGCGCCTTGATCTTCGCCTCGGTGGGCCAGCGGCGCACGAAGCTCCAACTGCTCCAGCCCATCGCGGGGCGGACGGACTGACCGTTGTCCGAGAAGGTGGAGTACGTCGCCGGTGTGGCGTACGACGTCCCGATCCACGCCTCGTCGATCCGCAGCCGCTTATACCGGGTGGAGTCGGTGGACGCGGCCCAGGTGGAGTCGACTTCGAGGCGTACGTAGCGGGCATTGGCCGCCGTCAGGTCAATCCCCTGAATTCCACGGCGGCTTGGCAGCTGCCCAGTCTTCACCGCACTTCCCCAGCTGGAACCGTCGTTGCTGAGGAACACCTTGTACGCCTTGATCCGCGCCGACTGTTCGGTCTCGGAGCGCGGGTAGGCGACGGAGTCCTCACGCTGGTTCAGTCCGATGTACTGGACCTTCTTCGCCGAGCCGAGGTCGAAGGTGAGGTTGACCGGCAGGGCTTTGTCGCTGTCCCAGTACGTGAGGTAATTGCCGTCGCCCGCGGCCGAGGCCGCGTGACCGCTCGACGCGGCGCTCGCGCTGACCGTGACCCCGGAGAGGATGCCCTGCCGCCCAGCGGTCGTGACCTTGAAGACGGTGTCGTACGGGTCCCAGTTGGCGAGGCCGCTCAACGTGAGCACCCCGCCGGACTGTGACCATGAAATCGCCGCTCCCGTACGGAGATTGGCGACCGACGCGATCCGGTAGCCGTTGTCCCGGATGCGCAGCGTGCTGGTGGACGGCGGCGTCAGCACATGCACGTACTGGAGGTTGGGGTCGCTCTTGCTGATCGTCGTCACGCCGTGGGCGCCGTCGTTCCAGAACCCGGGTTTGAGGCCGCCGTACATGTAGCCGCCGCCCTCGGTGCCGTGCAGGGACGGCCAGATGGGGTCGAGGTAGGAGTCGGCGAAGTTGTTGAAAGCGGCCTGGTTGCTCGGGAACTTGCCGTTGACCTGGGCGGTCTCGGCCATCAGTGCTTTCACTGACGAGCCCGCGTTGGTGATCAGCCGGCCGAGTGTGAGCATTTTGTCGACGGAGGGATTCGAGCCGTCGTACCACCAGGCCCCGCTCGACGGGAGCTTGAAGTCGGCCTCGGTCAGGCGGGGTTGGGCCGTGTAGACCGCCTGGGGGTAGTCGTACGGCGGTGTCATCCCCGTCTTCTGCTCGTTGCTGATCATGTCCATGATCGGCGTGTCTTCGTTGTTGTTGCTGAGCGTGTAGTTCGGGCGCTTCTGCTGGATCTGCGCGTAGAGGTTGTGGCTCTCCCAGTACGCGTTGTCGTTGTCGATCCAGAAGCCGCCGAGGTCGGGATAGCGGTCCATGACCTCGAAGAAGTTGTCGTAGGAGAAGCGGCCGAAGCCGTCGCGGGTGGTGAGGTCGACCTTCGTGCCCTTGTAGGCGGAGTACGCGGCCGAGTCGAGCCATTCATGGCCGCCCTCGTTGTGCCACTGAGGGTCGTCGGTCATGTAGAGGATGACCTTGAGGCCCTCGGCCTTGGCCGCGCCGATCAGTTCGCCGAGGAAGTCGCGCCGGGTGGAGCAGCTTCCTGGGATCTTCGACGGCCACGGGCGGGCGTAGCCGAGCCGGCTGTGGAAGGTGGCGAGGACGAGGTACTGGGTGTGCAGCTTCTGGGCCTCCTTCACCCAGTAGTCGGGGGTCCAGCCACCGCTGGTGACGTCGTTCTCCCAGGCGGTGCAGCTGGTGTGGGCGGGAGCGGTGCGTTCACCCCAGTGCAGGAAGAGTCCGCCGACGGAGCCGCGGAGGAACGCCTGGCGGGGGTTCTCCAGGTCGAGCGGCTTCGCCATGGCGGCACAGTTCTCGGTCGACCCGGTGGAGGACACCCGCAGCGCGCCGCCCGTGGTGTTGTGACTGTCCGTCAGGCAGTACCCGGTGACGTTCTGGAACCCCGCGTCATACGGCGACGCGCTCCCCCGCTGAGCCGTGAGGCGCGTGAACCTGATCCCGCTCGCCGCGTTGGCGATGACGGCAGGGCGTCCGTCGTTCGCCGTGAACTTCACAGAGCTGTCCGTGAAGGTGACGTCGTCCGCGTTGTGGAGGTACCAGCCGTACGCGGGGCGCGTGCCGATGGCCTTCGGGTTGTAGTCGTTCGGGTCGTTGCTCGGCACGGCGGTGGACATGGTCCCGTTGCCGCCGGGCACGGTGATGTTGACGTCGGTGAAGGTGACGCCCTTGATCCGGTGGCCGCTCTCGCCCCACAGCGTCGGGCTGAAGGAGGGGCTGGAGCCGGTCGCCGTGATGTTGTCGTACGTGATGTCGCTGATCGAGCCGATGCCCGGACTGTTGCCGCAGCGCTTCCGGGTACCGATCTTCTGCATGATCGGCGAGTGGACGTTGGTCATCGTGATGTCGCGGTAGTGGACGTCCGAGATCTTCGCGCCGTCCATCGAGACCATGCCGAGCCCGGACTTGTTGGAGCCCTCGATACGGATCTTCGCGAACTGGTAGTCGGAGAAGTCCCCGCAGGTCTCGGAGCCGAACATCAGCGCGTTGCAGCACACCGCCGACAGATACGAATCGCTCACCCGTACATGGCCGTTGGGCAGTTTGGCGCCGAGCGCGTAGTCGCTCTTGAAGACGAGTGCGTCGTCGTTGGCCTTGATGTTTGCGCCTGTGACCGTGACGTTCGTCGTGCTGATGATGTTCCAGCCGTCGCGGTCGC
The DNA here is from genome assembly GCF_041053055.1 of Streptomyces sp. R41. Classification (NCBI taxonomy): domain Bacteria; kingdom Bacillati; phylum Actinomycetota; class Actinomycetes; order Kitasatosporales; family Streptomycetaceae; genus Streptomyces; species Streptomyces sp. R41. The sequence continues at coordinate 8,589,236 of NZ_CP163443.1, read as the reverse complement.
TCGCGGTGTCGATGGTGAGGTGGTCCGAGGTGACGTTCGTGCAGCCGTTGATGAGGGCCGCGAAGTGGCCACCGCGGCGCAGGGTGAGGCCGTCGCCGATGCGCAGGCCGTTGCAGCGGGTCAGGGACAGAATCTTGTCGGCCTCGCCGGACTTGGGATTGCCGGTGATGAGGTTGCCGAGGCCGTCGATGACGCCGTCGCCCACGAAGCCGATGTTCGTGAGCCGGTCGCCGTAGATCATCGCGTTGTGGAAGTGGCTGTGCCCGTAGTCCTGGTAGGCGTCGTTGGGGTTGTCCTCGGGCGGGTCGTACGTGTCCGCGCTGGAGCCCTGGATCGTCGCGCCCTTGTCGACCTGGAGCGTGACCTCGCTCTTCATGTGGATGGTGTTCTTGGACTTGTACTTGCCCGCGGGGAAGCGGACCGTGCCGCCGCCCGCCGAATTGGCAGCCGTGATGGCCTTGTTGATGGCGGAGGTGTCGTTGGTGGAGCCGTCGCCCTTGGCTCCGTAGTCGCGTACGTCGAAGACGCCGGCCCGGGTCGTCGGTGCGGCCGCGAGGGCCTCGGGGTGTGTCAGGCCGAGAACCACGGCGAAGGCGAAGAAGACCGTCGTCACCCAGTGTGTGCGTTTCATGTGACGGCTCCTCACACCAGTTGGTAGCCGCGGAGGTTGGTCAGCAGCAGGTAGCAGTCCTGCAGTGACCCGGAGGTGTCACCGAGGGAGCGGTAGATGCCCCACTTGGGCCGCACCCGGTCGGCGAGGAAGGTGTCGACGCCCGTCCTCGACTTGTCGACGACCGTGGTCGAGCCGTTCTTGAGGATCCAACGGACCGAGCCCGCCGAGCCGTTACCGACCTTGATCTGGAAGTCGACGTCGATCCACTTGTCGTGCAGCGGCTCCAGGTCCGTACGGCCGACGAGGATGTCGTCGATCGCGAGCTTCAGTTCGATGGTCTGCACGCCGTTCACACGCCGCAGTGACTGCACGACGATCGGCGAGGTGCCGTTGCCGGGCTGCTTCATCTGCATGATGTGGGTGAAGGTGGTCGTCGCCTTCAGCGAGCTCGGGATGTACATCGAGTACGTGACCCGCCAGGTCTGGCCCTCGGTCCACTTCAGATAATTGCTGCCGCTGCCGTTGCGCAGTCCGGTGACCTCCTGGCGCTGCCGGTCGGTCGACGTGTCCCGGTCGACTCTGTGCATGTTGAAGCGCCAGTTGTCGCCGGTCGCGTAGATGTGTGGCTGTCCGGCGGGGTGCGAGTCGGCGCGATCGTCCTCGACGGTCTCGAAAGCGCCGAGTCCGTTGCCGCTCGCCGAGGGGGCCCACTTCTGCTGCCAGGAGGCAGCGTGCGCCGCTGTAGCGCTCGAGAGGCCGACCGCGCCGCCGAGAGCGGCGCCGAGCAACCCTCTTCTGGACGTGCTCATGACACTAATCACCTCGCAACTGTTCGTTCATGATCAGAAAGGCACCGAGGCCGTGGAAGTCGTTCGTGGCCCGGGTGCGGGCGGCGTAGTACGCGTAGTCGCCGACGTTCGTGCCGATCGAGATGTCGGTGAGGTTGGTGCGGCCGTCGGAGCCCGTCGAGATCTTGGCGAGAACGCCTTCGTAACCGCGCTGGGCGACTGAGGCGTAGTGCGCGTCGAGGTAGCCCTGTTGGACGCCGCGCGAGAGGGCGTAGGTGAACATGCTGGAGCAGGACGTCTCGGTCCAGTTGTCGATTCTGCCGCCCTTGTCGATCACCTGGAACCAGCGCCCGGTGGCCGGGTCCTGGTACTTCTCCAGGCCGACCGCCAACTTCCGCAGGATGCCGACCAGTTGAGCCCGACGGGGATGGCTTACGGGGATCGCGTCCAGCACGTTGACGATCGCCATCGAGTACCAGCCGACCGCCCGGCACCAGTGCTCGGGCGCGAGCCCCGTCTGCGGATCGGCCCAGCTCGCGGTCTTCGACTCGTCGTACGCGTGCTTCAACAGGCCGCTCGCGACCTGGAGATGGCTGCCGTAGACGTACAGCTGCTTGGCCGCCTCGTCGTTCGCGTACGTCGTGTCCCCAAACTCCTTGCCGTATTCGACGAGGAACGGATTCACCATGTAGACGCCGTCCGCCCAGAGTTGATGCGCACGGCTGCTGGTGTCGGCGTGCCAGAAGCCGCCGTCGGCGGTGCGCGGATAGGTGGTGAGCCGGTCGCGGATCTTCTTCGCCGCCTTGCGGTAGCGGTCCTGACCCGTCTCGTGGTGCAGGATGGTCAGCAGTCGGCCGGCCTGCATGCTGTCGAGGCTGTTGAAGCTCTGGCTGATCGTCCCGTCGCTCTTCACGAAGCGGTCGGCATAGCTCTTGATGTACGTGAGATAGCGGGCGTCGTGCGTGCGCCGATAGGTGAGATACTGGCCGTAGAGGTAGAGACCGACCGGGTACGACCAGCCGCCGATCGTGCTCGGCGTGTAGCGGGCCATGGTCGAGTCGACGAGGGCGACCGACCAGTCTGGCGTGGCGACCGGGGACCGGCCGGGGGCGGCGATCCGGGATCCGGCGGGCGCGGCGATCCGGGATCCGTCGGGCGCGGCGATCTGCTGAGGGTCGGCGGCGGCAGTCTGGGGCGCGGTCGCGGACACCGTCATCAGGCCGGCGGTGGCGAGCGCGCCCGCGAGCAGCGCCGCTCGCAGTCGTCGTCTCATGATCCTCCCTCTCGGTAGGCGTAGGCAGAGGTCGTACGCGGGCTGTCGTCGACGAGCGTGCGTACGAGGTGGTGGTCGGGGGCGTGACGGCAGGCCGGGTCCGTGCGCGTGGCGTCGCCTGTGAGCGCGTACGCCTGGCAGCGGCAGCCGCCGTAGTCGGTGGTGCGCAGGGCGCAGGTGCGGCAGGGGTCCCGCATCCAGCCCTCGCCGCGGTGGGCGTTGAAGGCCTTCGACTCGCGCCAGATCCAGTCGAGTCGGTGGTCCAGCACGTTCGGCGGGTCGAGGTCGGGGAGGGTCGCCGCAGCCGGGCACGGGAGTACGGTGCCGTCCGGGGCGACGGTGAGGGAGACGGCCCCCCAGCCGCCCATGCACGGTTTCGCGGTGCCGTCGAGGTAGTCGGGTGCGACCCAGATCAACTCCAGAGCACCGGCGAGCTGTTCACGGCGTCGGGTCACGGTGATACGGGCCCGGTCGACCTGGACGCGGGTCGGCAGCAGGGCCGCGCGGTTGCGTAACGCCCAGCCGTAGAACTGGGTGTTGGCGAGCTCGATCCGCTCGGCACCCCAGTCGAGGCCGAGGGTGATCAGATCGTCGAGGGCGTCGATGTTGGCGCGGTGGAGCACGACGTTCAGACCGAGCGGGAGTCCGGCGGCGCGCACCAGGCGCGCTGCGCGTTCCTTGGCGGCGAACGAGCGGGCGCCCGCGATGAGTTCGGAAGCAATCGGGTCGGCGTGCTGCACGGAGAGCTGGACGCAGCGCAGTCCGGCGTCGCGCAGTTCGGCGAGCCGCCGCTCGTGCAGGCCCACGCCGCTGGTGACGAGCTGGGTGTAGAGCCCCGCGGTGTCGGCGGCCTCGACGATCCGGGTGAGGTCGCGCCTGAGGAGCGGTTCGCCGCCGGAGAGGTGGGTCTGCACGACGCCCAGGTCAGCGGCCTGGCGCAGCACGTCGTCCCATTGTTCGGTGTTCAGCTCTCTTGACCGACTGATCAGTTCGACGGGGTTGGAGCAATACGCGCAGCGCAACGGACAGCCGTGGGTGAGTTCGGCGAGCAGGGCCCAGGGGGGAGCCACGGTCACTGGAGCCAGCCCTCCTTCCGCAACGCCGAGAGGAATAACGGGACTTCGTCGGCGACCGGCGCGCCGGGGAACCGTTCGCCCAGCTCGGCGACGATCTCGGGAACCGCGCGACTGCCGTCGCAGAGCCGGACGACGCTGCCCGCGGTGCCGCGCAGGACGACGACTCGCTCGGGGAGGAGCAGCAAGTCGGTGTCTCTGACGTGATCGTGACGGAGCATCACGGATCGCGAGAGGGCGGGGCGCCAGGTCATGACCCGCTCACCGGGTCGCGCAGCACGCCGGCGTGGTCCACTCCGCCGCCCCGGTCCACCCGGACGCCCCGCTCCTCCCCGCCGCCTTGGTCCACCGCGTCCAACAAGGCCCACAGCACCTCGCACTTGAACACCAGCGCGGCCACCGCCCGTTCCTGCTGTTCCCTGGTGCGGGCCCAGGCCTGGACGAGTGCGAGGGCCTCCTCGCTGTCCCGTCCGCCCTGGCCGATGCGGGCCCGGAAGTAGGCGAGCCCGTCGGCGTCGATCCAGGGATAGTGCCGCTCGAAGGCGGCGATCCTCTTGCGCATCAGGCCGGGCGCCGACAACTCGGTGAGCGAGGCGGCGACCGCGTCAAGTGCCGGTCGCCGGCGGCAGAAGGTGACATAACCCTCGACCGCGAACCGTACGCCGGGCAGCACCCGGGACGCGTCCCACAGTGTCAGGCGGTCAAGGCCGGCCGCTTCGCCGAGCCGCAGCCAGCGTTCGATGCCGCCCTCGCCGTCGGGGGTTCCGTCGTGGTCCTGGATCCTGCGCAGCCAGGCGCGGCGGAGCGCGGGCTCGCCGAACTTGGCGACGATCAGGGCGTCCTTGACGGGGATGTGGCGCTGATAGTGGAAGCGGTTGGCGATCCAGCGGCGCAGCTCGTCGGGCGTCAACTCGCCTTGATGCATACGGGTGTTGAAGGGGTGCCGGTCGTGGTAGCGCTCCTCGGCGACGGCGCGCAGCCGCTCGGTGAACTCGGGGGTTCGCCAAGGGGCCGCGGCACCGTCGTCGCGCACGGTTGTCGCGGTCATGGTTCGACCACCGGTGGTCTAGCGCTCGCCGAGGGCGTACGCGGTGACCTCCAGGGCGGTCTCGACGACGAGATACCCGGGGGTCTCCCAGACCCTTTCCTCCGATGTTTCCCGAATGGTCGGTTGTGTACGGGAGGCCTCGAGAGCCGACTGTTCGTTCATGTGTGCGTACCCGCTTTCCTGATGGGTGGGGGGTGTGGAGCCCAGACAGGTGTGGTGGGGCCCAGACAGACGCTGGCGTTCACATGCGTGCACTGAGTTCATGAGAGCGTTCAGTGACGTGATACAGAGTTGCGGGGTGACGGGATCCGGTCAATGGTCCGGACCGAGAAGGTCGGATCCATTTCCGGCCAACCTCCGCTCGGGGCAGGGGCCGACGCCCGGCCCCCACCATGAATCCACGAGGAATCCACCGGTCAGGAATGCATTACGGCCCGTGATCGTTGACCATGGGAGTACCACCCGACGACTGAAGGATCGAGAGCTCGTGAGCAAGGTCCCCCCGATCATCCTGAACAACGGCGTCGCGATGCCGCAGCTGGGCTTCGGCGTCTGGCAGGTGCCGGACGACGAGGCGGAGCGGGCGGTCGCCACCGCACTGGAGGCCGGGTACCGCAGCATCGACACCGCTGCGATCTACGGCAACGAAGTGGGCACCGGAAAGGCCGTCGCCGCCTCCGGCATCGCCCGCAAGGATCTCTTCGTCACCACCAAGCTCTGGAACGGCGACCAGGGGTACGACTCGACGCTGCGCGCCTTCGACGCGTCCCTGGAGAAGCTCGGCCTGGAGTACGTCGACCTGTATCTGATCCACTGGCCGCTGCCGTCCCGGGGCAAGTACATCGACACGTACAAGGCCTTCGAGAAGCTCTACGCCGACGGCCGCGCCAAGGCCATCGGCGTCTCCAACTTCCTTCCGGAGCACCTGGAGAAGCTGATCGGCGCGACGTCCGTCATCCCGGCCGTCAACCAGATCGAACTGCACCCGCACCTCCAGCAGCACGCGGCGCGTGACTACCACGCGGAGCAGGGCATCGCGACCGAGGCCTGGTCGCCGCTCGGCTCGGGCAAGGGCCTCCTGGAGGTCCCGGCGATCGTCGCCATCGCCCAGAAGCACGGCCGCACGCCGGCTCAGGTCGTGCTGCGCTGGCACCTCCAGTTGGGGAACGTCGTGATCCCCAAGTCCGTGACCCCGTCCCGGATCAAGGAGAACATCAGCGTCTTCGACTTCTCGCTGGACGCCGAGGACATCGCGGCGATCACCGCGCTGAACGAGGACCGCCGTCTGGGTCCGGACCCGGCGACCTTCGACATGGGCTGAGGCCCGCGGCCGCAGACGGTCCGCCGCACTGCCGCGGGGTCTCCCACGGCAGTGCGGACGCGTGCGGGAGCCGGCCTCGCGTCGGGGCAGACGCGTACGTGCGCCGACCCGTCGTCGGTCGGCGCACATACGGGACACGCTCCGTCAGACGACCCGCCGTCGGCCTCTCCCCGCACGGAACACGACCCTTCCGGCCTGGCCCGTAAGGGACACGACCCGTCGTCGCCCGGCCCCCGCGCGGTAGGCGTCAGCCGCGGTAGGCGTCAGCCGCGGTAGGCGTCAGCCGCCCCGCACGTCCGTGAAGACGATCTCGAACTCCTCCAGTCCGGTCACGGTCACATGCGCCTTGGCCGCGCCCTCGTGCCGGGCCGCCGACTGGGCGCCGCGGGACGCGGCCAGGGACTCACGGTCGGTGAACAGGGCGCCGACCAGGCCGCGCCCACGCTCCCGGTCGATGAGCAGTGACGTCCTGGCCAGCCCCGGGAGGCTCTCCAGCCTGGGGACCACCGTCGTCCGGAAGGTGTCGGCAAGCAGATCCGCGTCCGCGGGGTCGAACTCCAGCCTGCTGACCCGCAGTCCGCCTCCCGCCTGCGGCTGCCGGACCGGATGGAAGACCACCGCCTCGTAGTTGTCGACCGCCAGCGTCGCCGCGAACGGCTCCAGGAGCGCCGCACGCCGATCACGCAGCACCTCGTCGCTGTTCCGTCTGGCCTCCTCGGACTCCCACCAGCTCACCACGAGGAGTTTGCCGAGCTCCCGGTCCACGAAGATGCCGGATCCGCGATACCCCGGGCGATCCTCGAGCAGGTCCCGCCCCTGGGTGTTCAACGACTTGATCGCCGTGTCGATCTTCGCGGGATCGCCGGTCACGTACACAGTCCGGACGAACATGACGCCTCGCCTCCCAGAAGCCGGGCCATTACCCGGAATGTTCGATATAACCAGTCTTCTCCCGCAAGGGACTGGTCGCAATCGGCTCAGAAACCCGGAGTTCACGACAGGGGCTTGACGAGGTCATGCAAAGGGGGCCACTTTGTACGGCACCCGGTAAGGAAAGTTTCCTAACAGAAGGGTCCCCCACAGTGCGCACTCGAACACTGACCCTCGCCGCGGCTTCCGGCGCCGCGCTCCTCGCCACCGCCTTACTCCCGGCCAACGCCTCCGGCACCGTCAACCCCCGTTCCGCACAGGAGGGTTCGGTCAGCGCGGCCGACCTGCTCGCCAAGGTGACGTCCTGTTCGCAGATCTCGAACGGCAAGTACAAGACCGACGACGAGACGTCGGCCACCATCCCGGTCTGCGGCAAGAACGGCGCCGTGTTCTGGAAGGCCGACATGGACATCGACTGCGACGGCCAGGTCACCAGCAAGTGCAACGGCGACACCGACCCCTGGTTCCAGGACGACACCGCCTTCCACCAGTCCGACGGCAAGCCGCTGCGCGCCGACTCGCTGCCGTATGTGGTGGTACCGAGCACCAGCAGCATCTGGAAGTACACGAGCTCCGGCATCAAGGGCGGCGGCGTGGTCGCGGTCATCTACAACAACAAGGTCGAGTACGCGGTGGTCGGTGACACCGGACCCACGAAGATCATCGGCGAGGCCTCGTACGCCACCGCGAAGGCGCTCGGCATCGACCCCGACCCGGAGACCGGCGGGACCGACTCCGGCGTGACTTACATCCTGTTCAAGAACTCTCAGGTGTCGCCGATCGAGAGTCACAGCGCGGCTGTGTCGCTGGGCGACTCGTTGGCGAAGCAGTTCATCCAGAACAACTGAGCAGTCGGCTGAGGGGTGTTGGGGAACTGCGTGCCGTCCGTGGCTGATCGCGCAGTTCCCCGCGCCCCTTACGGGGCACCCGTCAGACGGGCTGGCCGATCGGGCGTACGACCACGGTGTTCACGTCGACACCTTCCGGCTGGCCGATCGCCCAGACGATCGACTCGGCGAGCTGATCGGCCGTGAGCAGGTGGCCCGGCGGCAGGCTGCCGTAACTGTCCCAGAACGGGGTCTCCACGCGGCCGGGGGAGATCAGGGTCACGCCGACACCGAACTCGGTGACCTGACGGCGGGTGTTCTCGGCGAGGCCGGTCACGGCCCACTTCGTCGCCCCGTAGATGTTGCCGGGAGTGTGGATGTGACCCGCGACGCTGCCGACCAGCACGATCCGGCCGCGTGTCTCCTTCAGGGCGTCGATGGAGGCCCTGATCAGCAGCGCGGGACCCAGGACATTGGTCAGCACCATCTCGGACCAGCCCGCCGGGTCGCCGTCCGCGACCGTGTCGTGCGTGGCGAAGCCGGCGTTGGCGACGACGGCGTCGAGACGGCCGAACTCCTTGAGCGTCGCGTCGACGGCCGCCTGCACCTGGTCGTACTCGGCCGCGTTCCCGACGACCGTCAACAGCCCCTCGGGGCGCCCGAGTTCCTCGGCGAAGGCGTGCAGCCGCTTCTCACCCCGTCCGGTGACCGTGACCCGGTGCCCCGCGTCGAGAAGTCGCCGCGCGACCGCGGCGCCGATACCGCTACCGCCACCCGTGATGAGCGCGACAGGCGAGTCGGTCATGGTTACCCCCATACGTTTCCGGTCAACTCCGGGAGTCCATCACTTGGAGCACTCTCGAAGTCAAGACCAGAAAAGTCGACGTCAGGGCGGGAAGTCTCAACACGTGCGCCGATAGGGAACGTCGGGCAGATACCTGCTCCACTCGGCACGGGTCGCCCCGCCGCCCGCCCGTGCGCACACCTCGGCCGCTGCCCGGCCCGGAGCCAACTGCATCGAGCGGAGAGGCATATGAGCGGTGGCGACATGCAACTCCCGCCCGCCCTGGGTGAATCCGACCGCCAGGACGGGCCCGTCACCGGCCGGCAGGGTCGCCCCCTGCAGCCGTGGTGACGCCGTCTCCCACACCCGGACCGAACCGTCGGCCCGGCTCGCGGCCAGCAGCGAGCCGTCGGCCGAGAAAGCCAGGGCGGGTCGCTCGACGGTGGAGTCGGCGCCTGCCAGGACGGCGATCCGGTGCCGCCCGGCCCCGTCCCACAGGGTGAGGCGCCCCTGGATGTCAGCGACGGCCGAGAAGCGTCCGTCCGGGCTGAAGGCCGCGGCGGGCAGGAGATCCTCGCCCTCGAATCCCTGCCTGCGCCGGCCCGTCGCGACGTCGATCAGGACTCCTTCGAGGGTCACGACCGTACGCCCGGCCGGGTCGATCGCGGCGGGGCCTTCGGTCCGCTTTCCGATGACGTGGGAGCCGGGGTGCGGGCCCTGACGCGTGACGCGGATCCCGTAGCGGGTGTTGACGGCGGTGTGCACCGTGCCGTCGGCGGCCACGGCCCTCACCGCGGGCCGCACCGCGGGTTCGACCGGCTCCCCGGCGACGTCGAAGGCGGCGGCGGTCTGCGCCTTCTTCCGCCACGCCGGACCGATGAGCCCGTGCAGCGAGAGGGTGCGTACAACTCCTGCCTGGGAGCCTTCGCGATAGCGCAGCACACCCTCGCGCGGGTCGAGCCGGATGTCGGTGACGGCGGGGGTGTCGACGGGGAACGTGACGAGCGGCCGGCGTGGCCCGCCGTCCGCCGGGTCCGGGCTGTCCGAACGCCACAGTGCCAGGCCGGTCGAACTCCAGGTGAGGACGTAGGCGCCCGTGGGGTCGAACTCCACTGAGTTGACGCCCTCGCCGGGCATCGGCAGCAGGGGACGTGCGCGGTCGGCGTGGAAGTCCCAGGTGACGACGCCATCAGCGGTTCCCGCGGCCAGAGCGCGGTCGTCTGGGGTGAACGTCGGCTCGTCCGACCGGCACAGGAGCCGCTGCGTCCGCGCGGGTGGCTCGGTCGCGACCCGGCGCCGATCGACGACGTCCCAGATGCGCAGCTGCTCCCCGTCGTGGGTGCACCAGGCGAGGAAGCGGTCGTTGGGGCTCAGTACCGGCAGCGGTCCGTCCGGATCGCCCTGCGCGTATCGAAAGAGGACCCGCTGACGTCGTACGTCCCAGACCTCGAGCGTGGCGCGCCTGCCGTCCGAGGCGCGGTCGAGGCGGCGTACGACGAAGGTACGACCACTCGGCCCGAACGCCCCGTCGCTGTCGGTCCAACTTCCGAACGGGATGCGGTGGTTCTCCCTGCTCGTCAGGTTCCTGACCGTCGCGCCACCCCGGTTGCGGTACGCGATCCAGTGGGCGTCGGAGCTGACGTCGACGATCCCCTCCGAGAGGCCGGGCACGGCGACAGCGCGCAGTTGCCGGTGTCGGCGTACGTCCCACTGGACGGCGCGGTCCCGCACGACGGTCGTGAGGATCCGGCCGTCCGTGCTGAGCCAGTACGGCGCGTTGAGCGCACGGACCTGTGCGGGCTGGGTGAAGGCGTCCTGTTCGCTCTGGGCCGCGGCCCGCCGCATCGCCTCGCGGGTCTCGGGCAGGTCGGCCGTCCGCCAGGCCGCCAGGGCGAGGCGCATCGATGTGCGCGGGTCGGTCGCCCGGAGCGTGTCCGCGAACGCGGCGACCCGGCGGGCCTCCGCCTCGTCCCGCTGCCGGGCACTGACCCCGCTCTGCCGCCAGGCGGCCACGCCCGCGACCACCGCCAGGCAGAGCAGCACGGCGAGCCCGGCGGTCAGGCCCCGCAGCCGGCGTGTCGTACGGGCGGCGGCCCGACGGCTGCGCTCGTACGCCGCGAGGCTCGCCGCCAGGAAGTCGCGCTCCAGTGGGCTCAACTCGGCCTGCCGGGACCCGAATTCCTCCTGCGCGGCCGTCAGTCGTACGCCTCTGTAGAGGGCGCCCCCGTCCCGGTTCAGCTCGCGCCAGGTGTGTGCCGCCTCGGTGAGCCGACGGTGCAGCCGCAGCCGTTCGCGGTCCTCGTCCACCCAGCCGCGCAGCCGGGGCCAGGCGCCGATCAGGGCCTCGTGGGCGAGGTCGACGGTGTCGCCGCCGACGGTCAACAGCCGGGCGCGGACGAGCCGTTCGAGGACCTCTGGGGTCGTCCCGTCGTAGCCGAGTTCGGCACGGTCGACGGGGCGCCGGGTGTCCTCGGCACCGTCGCCCGGGTTCACCAGCCGCAGCAGCAACGCCCGTACCGCCGCGGCTTCGGCAGGTGTGCAGCGGGCGTACAGCTCTTCCGCCGTGTGGGCGACGGCGCCCTCGACACCGCCGACGGACTCGTACGCGGCGAGGGTGAGCGTCCGGCCGTTGCGGCGCCGCCAGATCTCGCGCAGCGCGTGGGCCATCAGCGGCAGACCGCCGGGTTCATCGGCCACGTCCGCCACGATCCGTGCGGTCAGGGCACGTTCGACGACGAGCCGCCGCGCCGCGGCCGGCCGGACGACCGCCTCGCGCAGCCGCTGGGCGGTCATCGGCCCGACCAGCAGGGTCGAGTCGCGCAGAGCCTCGGCCAGTCGGCCGTGTTCGGCACACCGCCCGTAGAAGTCGGCCCGGACACCGATGATCACCCGCAGCCGGCTGTCCGGGTCCAACGCCGTGAGCAACCGCTCGATGAACAGGGCCCGTTCGGCGGAGTCGGTGCAGAGCGCGAAGACCTCCTCGAACTGGTCGATGACGAGCAGGGTGTCGCCGGGCGCGTCGTGCGGGGTGAACAGGTCGGCGTGGGTACGGGGGTGCGCTCCGGGTGTGAGGATGCGGATGGCGGCGGGCGGCGCGGGGCTGGGGCTCGGCGGATCGGTGGCGGGCGCTCCGGGGGCGGCGGCGGACGGGGGGCGCGCCGCGCCGGACAGGTCGCGCTGTGCGGCGGCGAGTGCGGCTGATGCCGTGACCGACGGGGGCCGCGGCACATCAGGCACGTCGCGCGGTGCGGCAACGGGTGCGGCTGATGCCGTGACCGACGGGGGCCGCGGCACATCAGGCACGTCGCGCGGTGCGGCAACGGGTGGGGCTGATGCCGTGACCGACGGGGGCCGCGGCACGTCGGGCAGGTCGCGGGGTGCGGCAACGGGTGCCGTGACCGGCGGGTTGAGCGCCACGCCGGGCAGGTCGCCCCCCGGCACGGCGGCGGGTGCCCCGGCCCATGGCTTGCGCGCCGCGCCGGGCAGGTCGCGTGTCGGTGCGGTGGCGGGTGCGACGCGCAGGGGCGGCGACGGATCGCGTGTGCTGTCGGGCATGTCGGTCGTCCGCGCCGTGGGCGGCGTATCGCGGTCCCGCAACGCACCCGGGGCGTGCCTCTCCCGCACGGCGGCTGAAATATCCCCCCGGGTGCTCGGCGCCGCTCGCCCCTCCGCGGTCCTCTCCCGCAGTGCGGGAATCAGACCGGCCCTCAAGAGGGACGACTTTCCGCTGCCGGAAGCGCCGACGACCGCCGATATCCTTCTGCGGGCGCAGAGTTCGAGGAGTTCGGCGATCAGGTCGTCGCGGCCGTGGAACCGGTCCCGGTCGGCGGGCTCGAAGCGGGCGAGCCCGGGGTAGGGGCTGTCGGCGTCGTCCGGCGCACGCGTGCCGGCCTCCGCCCCGAGGGTCTCGCGCCAGAGCCGCTCCCACTCGGCGGTGTCGCCTCCGCACGCGGTGACGTACGCCAGGAGCACGGGCAGCGTGGGCGGCCGTTCGCCCGCCGCGGCGGCGGACAGGGTGGGCCCCGAGTAGCCGGTGCGTTGCGCCATCGCGCGATAGGTCGGGGTGCCCGCGCCGTCGCGGAGCTTGCGCAGCTCGTACGCGAAACGCGGCACCGCGCCCTCGGCCGGGTCCACCGGCTTCTCACGGCGTCCCACTCGTGACTCCCCCCTGCTCGCGTCGGCCCGATCCGCCGAAACCCGCTCCCACCTGGATTGATAGGTGCGGCGCAACGGGGCTGCCCATCAATCGACCGGCGTCTGGACTCGGTGGTGTACGTCCTCGGGGCCCCGTCAGCGGGGACCGCGAGGTTTCGCCACGCACCGGAGCCGACCATCGCCACCACACAGACTTCCAGACCACCGTTCGCCCCCGCACGGTTGCCACCGCGCGTCCCAGGCACCCCGGTGCCGGTGTTCGCCCCCGCCCTTGTCTCGCTCGTGCTCGGGCTGTGGGGCGTGCGGCGCGACGGCAGCATGTGGCGGGACGAGGCGGTGACGTACGACATGGCCCGGCGCAGCCTGCCCGACCTGTGGTCGACGCTCGCCGGTGCCGACGCCGTGCACGGCCTGTACTACCTCTTCATGCACGCCCTGTTCGAGGTCTGCGGCGGGCTTGATCCCCTCCTGGTGCTCCGGCTCCCGTCTGTCCTCGCCACGGCCGCGGCGACCGGGACGGTGGCCCTGCTCGGGCGCCGGCTGGCCGGGCCCCGCGCCGGTCTCCTGGCGGGGACCGTCTTCGCGGTGCTGCCGCAGGTGCAGCGCTACGGGCAGGAGGGCCGGTCGTACGCGCTCGTGTGCGCTCTGGTCGTGTGGGCGACGTATTTGCTGGTGCGGGCCGTGGGGAGCCGAGGCAGCGCCCGGGCCTGGGCCGCGTACGGCGCGGTGCTGTTGGCGGCCTGTCTGCTGCACGAGTTCGCCGTACTGGCGTTGGCCGCGCACGCGCCGGCCGTGCCGCGCGGCGCCCGCCGGGGATGGGCCCGGGCGGCGGTGACGGTCCTCGTCGCGATGGCACCGCTCGGCACGCTGAGCCTGCGTCAGTCGGACCAGGTGTCCTGGATCGGGGGTCCTGGTACCGGCGCCTACCTCGGCTTCGCGGGACTGGCCGTATTGGGGGCGGCCTGCGCACGCGTACTCGGGCTCGGCGCCGCACACGGATTCCGGCAGCCGGCACCCGCGAACGGCACCGCACCCGACACCCACCCGTCAGCACTCACGCACACCACCGCACCCGACACCCACCCGTCGGCACCCGCGCGCGACACCCCGCTGCCCCCACTCGGCCCCCGGCGCCCCCTCCTCGGGACCAGCACCGCATCCCACCCCCGACTCCCCGCCCTGGCGCTCGGCCTTCTCCTCCTCCCCTCCCTCCTGCTCCTGCTGGTCTCGCTGGTCAAACCCCTGTACGTGGACCGTTACGTGCTCTACGGCCAGGCCGGCACCGCTCTCCTGGTCGGCGCCGCGTTGGACCGGCTCATACGGACCGCCGGACGGACCCGCACCCTGGCGCTGGCCGGCGCGGGCGCCGCCGTCCTCGCGCTGCTTCCCGTCACGCTGCAGCTGCGCACGCCCGAGAGCCGGACCGACGACGTCACCGCCGTGGCCCGGGCCGTCGCGGAGGCCGGTGACCGGGGCGACGGGGTGCTCTACATGCCGGCGCGGCGCCGCGTGTGGTCACTGCCCGACCCGGGATCGGTGCGCGGGCTGCGCGATCTGGCCCTGGAGCGCGGTCCGGTCGCCTCCCACACCTTGTACGGCACGGAGGTTCCGGCGACCGTCATCCGCGCGCGGATGCTCGCCACGCCCCGGGTGGTCGCCTTGCGCGATCCCGCGGGGCAGCCTCTCGACCGGACACCGCAGGAGATCGTCAAACGGCGGGTCCTGGCGGAGTACTTCGAGGAGTGTGGCACGCGGCAGGTGCGGGGTGCGCGGGTCACCGTGTACGCGCACCCGGGCGAGTGCTGACCGGCAGCGGGCGGCTACTCCGGGCAGCGGCCTACTCCGGCTTCACGCCGAGGTACACCGTCTGCGCCGTCAGCAGGAAGACGTCCGGACGATGGTGCACGCTCGCCTTGTCGTCCGGGTCGAGGAGCCGGTCGAGGGTGGCGAGGTCGTCCGCGTCGAGGCCCTCGGCCAGGCCGTCCCGGCGGTGGGTGAGGGAGGTGACGACGAAGGCGCGGGCCTCGTCCCACAGCGGGGCCGGGAGGTCGAGGAGGAAGGTGCGGGTCGCGGTGTGGCGCAGGCCCACGGCGGTCAGCAGGGCGGGCCAGTCCTCCGTCTCGGCCACCGCTCCGGGCAACTCGGCCCGCATCCGTGTGAACCACTCGTCGTGTACCGCGTCGATCCGGGACTGCAGACCGGGGCGGCCGATGCCGATGTCGCGCGGCAGGAAGCGCGTGGGCAGGCCGCCCTCCAGGAGGGCGAGGGTGCCGCCGGGCGCGAGGCCGCGCACGAATCCGGCGAGCGCGGCTCGCTGGTCGCCGACGTGGTGCAGCGACCTGCTGGCCCACAGCAGGTCCGCCGGGTACTCCAAGTCACCGAGCCCGTCGGCGAGTTCGGCCTCCACGGTGCTGAAGCGGTCGGCGACGCCGAGCCGGTCCGCACGGGCGCGGGCCCGTTCCAGGAGAGGTTCCGCGCCGTCCACGGCGACGACCCTCGCTTGCGGGAAGGTGTCCGCGAGGAGACAGGAGATCACGCCGGGGCCGCTGCCCGCGTCCACGATCATCTCGGGATCCGGCCGCCGCTCCCGGATCCAGGCCGCCGCCTCGGAGTACAGCGGGGTGAACAGTTCGGCCTCCTGCTCCAGCAGGGGCAGCCACTCGGTGAAGTCGATCTGTGTGTGGTCGTGGTGGTGGTGTGCCATGGTTCCGAGCCTCTCGTCCGGGATGCCGACAGCCTGCTCCGCCACTCCCGGAAACGGCCAGTCGTGTTGCGCAAACAGCAAAAAAGGGGGCGAGCACAAAGCCCGCAGAAAAACCGGATGCGCCCGCGCGGACCGGTCCCCGAGCATGGCCCCATGGACGACGAGATGGTGGAGCGTTTCCTCGAGGACGGCTTCGTGAAGATCGAGGGCGCCTTCCCCCCGCGCGTCGCCGAGGACTGCGCACGGCTGCTGTGGGAAGAGACGGGCTACGACCCGCACGATCCGGCGACCTGGGCCGAGCCGGTGCACTGGGTCTCCGGCATGGCCCAGGGCCCGTTCGCCGCGGCGGCCAACTCCCCCGCCCTGCACGAGGCGTTCGACCTGCTGCTCGGCGAGGGTCGCTGGGAGCCGCGCTACTCACTGGGCAGCTTTCCGCTGCGCTTCCCGCACGAGGAGGAGCCGGACGACGCCGGCTGGCACATCGAGGGGAGCTATCTGCCCGAGGGCGAGAGCTGGTACTTCACAAACCTCAGGTCCAAGGGCCGCGCCCTGCTGATGCTCTTTCTCTTCAGCGAGGTGGGCCCTCAGGACGCCCCCACCCGGATCCGCGTCGGCTCGCACCTGGACGTGCCGCCGCTCCTGGAGCCGTACGGCGAAGAGGGGGTCTCCGGCCTGGACATCGCCCCCAAGCTGGTCGAGGCCTCGGCGCACCGCCCGCTCGCGTACGCCACCGGCCGCCCCGGCGACGTATACCTGTGTCACCCCTTCCTGGTGCACGCGGCGCAGCCGCACCACGGCACCCGACCCCGCTTCATGGCGCAGCCGCCGCTGTACCCGGCGGTGCCGTACGAGCTGGAGCGGGCCGACGCCGACTACTCGGCGGTGGAATTCGCGATCCGCCGGGGGCTGGCCCGGCAGGCCTGACCCCGGCGGATCGCCTCAGGCCGCTACAGCGGCGGGTACGCGTTCGTCATGAGCTGCTGGAACTGGGCGGAGAACCAGTGCCCGGACAGCGGAGCGTTCGGCAGCGCGCCCGACAGGTTGTTGCCGTTGCGGGCGTTGCCCGTGTACGTCGGGTCGCACATCCGGTCGAAGCCCTTGCCCTCGTCGTTCGGGATCGCCGAGCTGGAGCCGTCGGACTCGCCCGGGGGCTTCATCCACACATAGGCGTCGATGCCGGCAGCCGGGGCCGCCTGCGGACGCTCGCCGAGACCGGCGCCGGACTGGTTGCACCAGTTGCCGACGTGGATGCGGCGGTCGTAGCGGCCGCCGTCGATGTAGGTGTCGACGCTGGTCGTCGCGCCGGGACCGGTGGGCCGCGCCGTACCGCCCCAGCCGTTCCTGGACGTGTCGACCAGCATGCCGATGCCGGAGTTGAAGCCGACCGATACGAGCTGGTTGCGGAAGGCCTGGGCGTAGGACAGCTCGTCGACGTAGCGGTTCCAGTCGACCCACTTGGACTGGCGCACGGAGGTGCCGTTCACCGCGTCGTTGATGGTGAAGTTGTTCTCCTTGAGGGCGCTGTAGTTCGCCGTGTTGGTGATGAACCCGTGGACGTCGTCGACCGTCGCGCCCTCGCTCGTCGCGGCCTGCTTGAACAGGGTGGCCGAGGGAGCGAAGTTGTCGTCCCAGCCAAGCCAGCCGTGGTGTCCGGCGTCGATGTAGTTGTAGACGTTGGGGATCGCGCCGAGCTTGGCCAGGGCGTAGCCGACGCCCTTCACGTAGTTGCCATTGGCGAGCATCGTGTCGCACGCGGGCGTGGCGGTGGCGCGGCTGCCGGTGTTGGTGACGAGGTTCGGCAGCGAGTCGATCTCGATGGTCGTGACGATGCGGAGCGAGGCGTACTTGCTGTCCGCGAGGATCGCCGCGATCGGGTCGATGAACTGTGTCTTGTACTTGTCGATCTCCGTCGGGCCGAGCTCACCGTTGGAGGCGAGGGCCGCGCAGTCCCGTCCGGGAAGGTCGTAGACGACGAGCTGGACGACCTCTTCGCCGCTGCCCTTCTGTGCGAGCGCCGCGTCGAGGTGGGCGCGCAGGCCCATGCCGCCGTTCACGCCGTTGATCGCGGCGATCCGGTCGAGCCAGACACCGGTGGGCTGGTTGGAGATCCGGCTGCCTCCGGTCTCGGCCGCGGCCTTCGCGGACCACTCGGGGTTCACGTACACCTTGGCACCGGCGTAGGGGTTGTCGACCTTGCCCGACGGGTCCGGATCCGGGTCCGGGTCGGTGCCGCCGTCATCGACGTTGCACGTCACCCCGTCGAGCGTGAACGTGGTCGGCAACGCGTTGGTCCCGCTGTACGAGGCGTTGAACCCGAAGCTGACCGAGCCGCCGGTCGCCAGCGAGCCGTTGTAGGTCTCGTTGGCGGCGGTGACTCCCGTCCCGCTCTGGGTGATCTTGGCGTTCCAGCCGCTGGTCACCTTCTGGTTTCCGGCGTACGACCACTTCACCGCCCAACTGCTCTTGGCGGCCGCGTTGTTGGTTACCGTGACGGCGGCGGTGAAGCCGGTGTCCCACTGGTTCTGCACCTTGTAGTCGACGGTGCAGGGGACGGTGGCCGTGCCGACATCCGCGGGGACGACCGCGACGGCGGTGCCCGTGCCACCGGCGATCATCAAGAGCGTTGCGAGTAACGCTGTTCTGGTACGGCTCATGAGTGCGGGTTTCCCATCGGTTGAGGACAATCTGTTGAGGACCGGCCGTCGAGGACCGACCGTTGAGGACCAGCCCTTGAGGACTAGTCGTTGAGGGCGCGCAGATGGTCGCGCAGCCCGATGCCGTACGACGTGGGAGTGCCGTCGTAGTTGGAGATCAGGGAAGGGCCGGAGGAGCAGTCCCAGGTGTTCCAGGTCCAGCCGAGGTAGGAGAGCCCCCGGTCGTCGAACCACTTCATGGCGGTGTCGACGAAGGAGTGGGAGCAGGTGTTCTCGCCGATCTCTCCCGCCACGAGCGGGACTTGGGCGGCCACCGGGGCGAGCGTCGAGTTCCAGCAGCTCTCACTGGCACAGGTGTTGAAGTTGTAGACGTGGTACGCGGCGACGAGATTGCCCGTCGGATCACTGGGCTTGTACGTCAGCCACTGGCTCAGGTCGTTGGAGTACGCGAGCCCGCCCGCCAGGATCAGGTTCTTGGCGCCGGTGCCGCGTACCGCGTCGACCAGGTCCTGCATTCCCGCGACCTCGTAGGAGATGCCGGGGCAGGTTCCGCCGTCCCGCCAGCAGGTCCACGCCTGGGTGGTGGTGGACGTCGCGCGGTCCGGGTAGGGCTCGTTGAACAGGTCGAACGCGACGGCCGGGTCGTCCTTGAAGGTGCTCGCGACCGAGGCCCAGAAGGACGGGGTGTACTGGGCGTCCGGCATCGGCTTCTGGCAGCTCGCGTGCACGTCGGAGCAGCCCGAGGAGTTGCCGGTGTACTGGCCGTACGACCAGTGCAGCTCGACGAGCGGTGTCATGCCGTGCGCAACGACCTTGGCCACCAAGTCCTTGACGGCGGTTATGTAGTTGGCGCCCGCGTACTGGGCGTCGATGTTCGACAGACCCAGCCAGCACTCCTCGTTCAGCGGAATGCGGACGGTGTTGGCCTTCCAGTCGGCGATGGCCTTCACGGACGCGTCGTCGACGGGGCCGTCGAAGATGCCGCGGCCCTGGACGCACATGAACTCGCCGCCGGAGCGGTTGACGCCGAGCAGCCGGCGGGTCTTGCCGCCGGCGTCCACGAGCTTGTTACCGGAGACGTGCAGCGCCGGTGCCGTGCCGTCCGACGGAGGCTCGGTGGGCGTGGGCGTCGGCGTCGGCTCGGAATCCACGTTGCACGTGGTCCCGTTGAGCTTGAACGCCGTCGGTACGGCGTTGCTCCCCGACCACGAGGCGAGGAACCCGGCGCTGACACTGCTCCCCGAACCCAACGAGCCGTTCCAGCTCTCGTTGGACGCGGTGACCGTCGTCCCGGACTGGGACCACTTGGCGTTCCAGCCCTGGTTGATCTTCTGGCCGTGTCCGAAGTCGAAGGTGAGGCTCCAACTGCTCACCGCTGACATGTTGTTGGTGACGTTCACGGCGCCCTGGAATCCGGTGTCCCACTGGCTGGTGACGGAGTACTCCACCGTGCACGCGGGTGTGGCTCCTGAAGCCGTGACGACCGGCGCGATCGCGGTTCCCACGAGGGCGACCGCGGCACCGACCACTAAAAGACTCAAACGCGGGGGGTGTCGCATGAGCGACTCCTTGCAGCTCGGGCGCGTCGTGACGGACGCGTCGACTGATGGAATCGCTCCCACTGGTGCGGATGAAGCTAGCGCCAAGTGTCAGTAAAGGACAGAGGTGTTGCACTGTTGATCAATCGAATCATTTCGACTCTTCAAGCACCTTGACCCCTCACACCCTCCTCTCCACTATGGGAGCGCTCCCACTGGTTCAAGGCTTGTTGCTCCTCCCCCCATTCTCCGAGCCGCAAGGAGGAACCAGCACATGCACCCCAGAAGGAGACGCCGCACCGCGCGGCGGTTGTGGACCGCTGCCGTGGCGGCCCTCGCGCTTCCCCTGGCGACACTGGCGACCGGTACAACTCCCGCACAGGCGGCCACGGTTCAGTGCAGTGTCGACTACAAGACCAATGACTGGGGCTCCGGCTTCACCGCGGATCTGACGATCACCAACCGCGGTACGGACGCCATCGACGGCTGGACGCTGACCTACGGCTACACGGGCAACCAGACCCTCACCAACGGCTGGAACGGAACCTGGTCCCAGTCCGGCAAGACGGTCACCGCGAAGAACGCCTCCTGGAACGGGACGATCGCCGCCGGGGCCGCAGTATCCACCGGGGCGCAGTTCACCTACAGCGGCACCAACACCGCCCCCGCCTCCTTCGCGATCAACGGCACGACCTGCACGGGCGCACACCAGCCGCCGGTCACCGTGCTGACCAGCCCCACCGCGGGCGCCGTCTACACCCAGGGCGACGCGATCCCGCTGGCCGCCACCGCCGCGGCGGCCGACAGCGCGACCATCAGCAAGGTCGAGTTCTATGACGACACGACGCTGCTGGGCACGGACACCAGCTCTCCCTACACGCTCTCGGCCTCTGGGTTGACCGTGGGCAGTCATTCGCTGATCGCCAAGGCCTACGACAGTCTCGGCGCGTCGGCGGATTCCACTCCGGTCGGCATCACGGTCGCCTCGGGTCCCGCCGTTGTGGCCTCGCCGACCCAACTCGGCATTCAGCAGGGCAAGTCGGGCACCTTCGACGTGAAGCTGTCGACGCAGCCGAGCGCGAACGTGACCGTGTCCACCGCGCGTACGGACGGCAACACCGGCCTGTCCGTCTCCGGCGGCTCCTCGCTCACCTTCACGCCGTCCAACTGGAACACGGCGCAGACCGTGACCATCACCGCCGACGCCTCCGGCACAGGATCGGCGACCTTCACGGCCTCCGCGACCGGCCACACCAAGGCCACGGTCACCGTGACGGAACTGGCCGCCTCGAAGGCGTACGACGCCCGTTTCCTGGACCTCTACGGCAAGATCACCAACCCGGCGAACGGCTACTTCTCCCCCGAGGGCATCCCCTACCACTCGGTGGAGACGCTGATCGTCGAGGCGCCGGACCAGGGGCACGAGACGACGTCGGAGGCGTACAGCTATCTGATCTGGCTGCAGGCCATGTACGGGAAGGTCACCGGCGACTGGTCCAAGTTCAACGCCGCGTGGGCGACCATGGAGACGTACATGATCCCCACGCACGCCGACCAGCCGACGAACTCCTTCTACAACGCCTCGAAGCCGGCGACCTACGCGCCCGAACTGGACACCCCGAACGAGTACCCGGCGAAGCTCGACACCGGCGTCTCGGTCGGCTCGGACCCGATCGCGGGTGAGCTGAAGAGCGCGTACGGCACGGACGACGTCTACGGCATGCACTGGCTGCAGGACGTCGACAACGTCTACGGCTACGGCGACGAGCCCGGCAAGTGCGAGGCCGGACCGACCGCGACCGGCCCTTCGTACATCAACACCTTCCAGCGCGGAGTGCAGGAGTCGGTATGGGAGACGGTGCCGCAGCCGACCTGTGACGCCTTCAAGTACGGCGGCACCAACGGGTACCTGGACCTCTTCACGGGCGACTCCTCGTACGCCAAGCAGTGGAAGTACACCGACGCTCCCGACGCCGACGCGCGGGCGGTGCAGGCCGCGTACTGGGCCGATGTCTGGGCCAAGGCGCAGGGCAGGGGCAGCGATGTGTCGGCGACCGTCGGCAAGGCGGCGAAGATGGGCGACTATCTGCGCTACGCCATGTACGACAAGTACTTCAAGAAGATCGGCAACTGCGTCGGTCCTTCGACCTGTTCGGCGGGCACCGGCAAGGATGCCTCGCACTATTTGCTGTCCTGGTACTACGCCTGGGGTGGCGCCAACGACACCTCCGCGGGCTGGGCCTGGCGCATCGGCTCCAGCCACGTCCACGGCGGCTACCAGAACCCCCTGGCCGCGTACGCGCTCAGCTCGAACGCCGATCTGAAGCCCAAGTCGTCGACAGGGGCGGCGGATTGGGGCACGTCGCTGACCCGGCAGCTGGAGTTCTACCGCTGGCTCCAGTCGAACGAGGGCGCCATCGCGGGCGGTGCGACCAATAGCTGGGCGGGCCGTTACGCGACGCCGCCCACCGGGACGCCGACCTTCTACGGCATGTACTACGACCAGCAGCCGGTCTACCACGACCCGCCCTCCAACCAGTGGTTCGGCTTCCAGGCGTGGTCCATGGAGCGGGTCGCCGAGTACTACCAGCAGACGGGGAACGCGAGCGCGAAGGCGGTCCTCGACAAGTGGGTCTCCTGGGCGCTGTCCAAGACCACGATCAACCCGGACGGCACCTACCAGATCCCGTCAACCCTTCAGTGGTCGGGTGCGCCCGACACCTGGAACGCATCGAGTCCCGGCGCCAACAGCGGACTTCACGTCACGGTCGCTGACTACACGAACGACGTGGGCGTGGCGGCCGCGTACGCCAAGACGCTGTCGTACTACGCCGCCAAGTCCGGCAACACCCAGGCAAAGACCACGGCGAAGGCGCTGCTCGACGGCATGTGGAGCAACTACCAGGACGGCCTGGGCATCGCCGTCCCGGAGACCCGCGCCGACTACAACCGCTTCGACGACAGCGTGTACGTGCCGAGCGGCTGGAGCGGCAAGATGCCGAACGGCGACACGATCAACTCCTCCTCGACCTTCGCCTCGCTCCGGTCCTTCTACAAGAACGACCCGGCCTGGTCGAAGATCGAGAGCTATCTGGCGGGCGGGGCCGCGCCCTCCTTCACGTACCACCGGTTCTGGGCCCAGGCGGACATAGCCCTCGCCATGGGCTCGTACGCGGAGCTCCTCGAATAGTCCCCGCTAAAGCTCCGCGTACCAGGCCCTGTCGCCTTCGTGCGGCAGGGCTCGGGCCGGGCGGTCCTCACCCGCACAGGGGGCCGCCCGGCCGTCGCGCCCTTCTCTTCATGAGAGGACCCCCACCGTGCGAAGAACCCGCATCCTCACGGCCGTGCTCGCGCTCGCGGCCGGCTTACTGGCCGGCACCCCGCCCGCCGTGGCCGCGAGCACCCCCAATGCGACAAGCCTCGCCGCCGACACGTACACCTGGAAGAACGCCCGGGTCGACGGCGGCGGCTTCGTCCCCGGCATCGTCTTCAACCGCTCCGAGAAGAACCTCGCCTACGCCCGCACGGACATCGGCGGCGCGTACCGCTGGGTGGAGTCGAGCAAGACCTGGACCCCACTGCTCGACTCGGTCGGCTGGAGCGAGTGGGGCCACACCGGGGTCGTCAGCCTCGCCTCGGACTCCGTCGACCCGAACAAGGTGTACGCGGCGGTCGGCACGTACACCAACAGCTGGGACCCGACGAATGGCGCCGTGCTCCGCTCCGCCGACCGGGGCGCGAGCTGGCAGAAGGCGGACCTGCCCTTCAAGCTGGGCGGCAACATGCCCGGACGTGGCATGGGCGAGCGCCTGGCCGTGGACCCCCACAAGAACAGCGTGCTCTATCTGGGCACGCCCAGCGGCAAGGGCTTGTGGCGGTCGACGGACTCGGGGGCGAGCTGGTCCCAGGTCACGAACTTCCCCAACGTCGGCGACTACGTGCAGGATTCGACCGACACCAGCGGCTACGCCTCCGACAACCAAGGCATCGTCTGGGTCACCTTCGACGAGTCGACGGGTACGTCGGGCAGCGCGACGCAGACCGTCTACGTCGGCGTCGCCGACAAGGACAACGCGGTCTACCGCTCGACGGACGGCGGCACGACCTGGTCCCGGCTCTCCGGGCAGCCCACCGGCTACCTCGCCCACAAGGGCGTCCTCGACGCCACCAATGGCTACCTCTATCTCGCCTACAGCGACAAGGGCGGCCCGTACGACGGTGGCAAGGGGCAGCTGTGGCGGTACGCGACCAGGACCGGGACCTGGACGAACATCAGCCCGGTCGCGGAGGCCGACACGTACTACGGCTTCAGCGGGCTGACGGTCGACCGGCAACACCCGGGCACGGTGATGGCGACGGCGTACAGCTCCTGGTGGCCCGACACCCAGATCTTCAGGTCCACGGACAGCGGCGGCACCTGGACGAAGGCCTGGGACTACACCTCGTACCCCAACCGCTCGAACCGCTACACCATGGACGTGTCGTCCGTCCCCTGGCTGACCTTCGGCGCGAACCCCTCACCCCCCGAACAGACCCCCAAACTCGGCTGGATGACGGAGGGGTTGGAAATCGACCCGTTCGACTCCGCTCGGATGATGTACGGAACGGGCGCGACGATCTACGGCACCGAGAACCTCACCAACTGGGACAGCGGAAGCCAGTTCACCATCAAGCCGATGGTCCAGGGCCTGGAGGAGACGGCCGTCAACGACCTCGCCTCTCCCCCGTCGGGGGCTTCTCTGCTCAGTGCCCTCGGTGACATCGGCGGCTTCCGGCACACGGACCTCACCAAGGTGCCGTCGATGATGTACACCTCGCCGAACCTCACCACCACGACGAGCCTCGACTACGCCGAGACCAACCCGAACACGGTCGTCCGGGTCGGCAACCTCGACTCGGGCCCGCACATCGGCTTCTCGACGGACAACGGCGCCAACTGGTTCGCGGGCACCGACCCTTCGGGCGTCACGGGAGGCGGCACGGCCGCGGCCGCGTCCGACGGCAGCCGCTTCGTGTGGAGCCCGGCGGGCACCGGCGTGCAGTACGTGACCGGGTTCGGCACGTCGTGGGCGGCGTCCAGCGGGATCCCCTCCGGCGCGGTCGTCGAGTCGGACCGGGTGGACCCGAAGACCTTCTACGGCTTCAAGTCAGGCAAGTTCTACGTCAGTTCGGACGGCGGCGCGACCTTCACGGCGTCGCTCGCCACCGGCCTCCCGAGCGGTGACAGCGTGCGCTTCAAGGCGTTGCCCGGTACGAAGGGCGACGTGTGGCTCGCGGGCGGCGCGAGCGACGGCGCGTACGGGCTGTGGCACTCGACGGACGGCGGCGCGAGCTTCACCAAGCTGTCGAACGTGGAGCAGGCCGACACCATCGGCTTCGGCAAGGCGGCCACGGGAGTCTCGTACCAGACGCTCTACACCAGCGCGAAGATCGGCGGCGTACGCGGGATCTTCCGCTCGACCGACAAGGGCGCGAACTGGACCCGCATCAACGACGACGCCCACCAGTGGGGTTGGACGGGCGCGGCGATCACCGGCGACCCTCGGGTCTACGGGCGGGTGTACATCTCGACGAACGGGCGGGGGATCATCTACGGCGACACCTCGGACACGAGCGGGGGCGGCGGAGGCGGCACGGATCCCACACCGACGGGCGCCTGCACGGTGACGTACAAGATCACGAACCAGTGGTCGGGCGGCTTCCAGGCGGACGTGGCACTCGCCAACACCGGCTCCGGCGCCTGGAGCGGCTGGTCACTCGGCTGGACTTTCCCGGACGGCCAGAAGATCACACAGCTCTGGAACGCCGACTACACACAGACCGACGCGGCGGTGACGGCGAAGAACCTGAACTGGAACGCCAATGTGGCACCGGGTTCGTCGGTGAGCTTCGGGTTCACGGGGAGCTGGTCGGGCTCCAACACGAAGCCGACGTCATTCAAGCTGGGCGACCAGAGTTGCACGGTCGCCTGACGATCGAGGGCGCGTGCCACACCGGGCACGCGCCCTCTCCAAGGAGCGGCAAGCACTACGGAGTTACGGCACCGTCTGCGAGATGACCGCCCCTCCCGCTACCGGCGGTCAGACGTCTGGGCCGGTGCCGCGTGCGGCGCCCGCCGATGCGGCCACCACGCACAGCACCGCGATCCACTGCGACCAGTGCAGCGACTCCTGGAGCACGATGAGGCCGATGAGGGCCGCCATCGCTGGTTCGAGGCTCATCAGGATGCCGAACACGCGCGGTGGGATCTTGCGTAGTGCTTCCAGATCCAGCGAGTACGGGATCACCGACGACAACAGTGCCACGCCGAGCCCCGCAACCAGGATCCACGGCTGAATCAGCGCCGTTCCGCTGTCGGCCACGCCGAAAGGCACAGCCACCAGTGCCGCGACGGCCATTCCCAGAGCCAGACCATTGCCTTCCGTGGTGTGGCGGCCCAGCGCCGCGCCGACCAGGATGTACAGGCCCCAGCACGTTCCCGCGGCGAGGGCGAACAGAAAACCGACAAGGTTGAGGTCGCCGCTTCCCTCCATCAGCAGGACCACACCGCCTGCCGCGAGCACGGCCCAGAAAGCGTCCAGCCATCGCCTCGACCCGGCCAGGGCCACAACCAGCGGCCCGAGGAACTCGGTGGTTACCGCGATCCCCAGCGGGATCCGGGCCAGCGCCAGGTAGAAGCACAGGTTCATCAGGCCGAGAATCACGCCGTAGCTGAGCACTACTGTCCACGTGCGACGATTCATGCGCAGTGACGGCCGCCACAACAGCATCAACACCGCCGCCGCGAAGAACAGTCGCAACGAGACTGTCCCGAAGCTGCCCACTGCGCTGAACAGGTGCTTGGCCAATGCCGAGCCCACCTGAACGCTGACGATGCCGAGCAGTACAAGTGCCGTGGGCGGGATCGCGCCGAAGGTACGTCCAGCCCGCGCGGTCAGGGAGGGTCGGGGGGACGGGCCGCGTTTGGTCCAGTCGATGTTCATGGTGGCCACGCCTGGATTCTCGACGATCGGGCGCAGCGCGGCACGTGATTTTCTTGGGGTTCTGGGACGCGACCCCATCTGCGCGCTTGGCTGCGACGCCGGCAGATCGTGCCGCGGATCGCCCGCCGCGGCGTGGAGAACTCCAGCCCCCTTGAGGGGCCTGGTTCGACTACAGGTGGAGCAAGGCGTTCCGGGCTGCTTCGTAGTCGGTTCCGAAGCTTGTGACGTGCTCGGCAATCGCCACACAGCTTCCGTTCTCAGAGCAGGAGTTGAGGTTTCCGTTTCGGGCCGGAGGTGTAGTGCCTTTCGTAGGAAACGGTGCGCTGGAGGTTGGATGGACGATCCCCCGATTGCCGGCGCGGTGGTCGCTCACGCGGGCCGTGTCTTGCTGATCCGCCGCAGCACCCCCGCCGGCTCCCTGCTGTGGACGTTCCCCTCGGGCAAGGTCGAGCCAGGCGAGACCGCGGGCGAGGCTGCCGCGCGGGAGGCCCTGGAGGAGGCGGGTGTGACGGTGGAGCCGGTCCTCTTGCTCGGTGAGCGGGTGCATCCGGCGACCGGCAGGCCGGTGGTCTACGTGGCCTGCCGGTATGTCTCGGGCATGGCCCACGCCGCGAGTCCGCGGGAGGTCTCGGAGGCTCGCTGGGTGCGGCTCCGGGAGATTTCGGCGCTGATTCCGGCCGGGCTGTTCGGGCCGGTGCAGACGTACCTCGACAGCGTCCTGCCGCATTGACGAGTTCCGGCCGCTTCCACCTCTGGCCAACGCCTTGCCGCGCAACCCCCACGCTGCGCGACGGATCCTACAGGGCCGGCCGATTCGACGGTTCCCGCAGGTGGGAGGCCAGATTCGGTGCGGTCTTGATCCGCTCTCAAGGGTCCACCCAGGCGGCCAGTTCTGGCTCGGGCCAGAGGCTGGGGCCTGCCTCTGCTTCGTCCGATGGCGGGGCGGGGCCGCGTTGTGGTCGGGATCGGCGTGGTTGCCGCTGAGGGGCGGCGCCTGGGAGCGACCACCACTCCCGAAGGGGAGGCTTCCGGCACGGTCGCAGCGTCACGGTCACGCGGCGCGAGGCCGGCGGTACGACCCGTCTGGGGCTTCCTGACGCCCTTCCGCGAGGCGGGCGGCTGCCGCTTCGGCGATGCCCGGCCTGGCCGACCCGGGCTGCCGATCGGGCCGCTGCCTGATCCGTACACGCTGACTGAGCCGTAGGCCGTCTGGCCGAACGCCCATGCCGACTGTGGTGGAGGCGTTTTAGCGTGGTCTCCCCGACTGGGAGGAGCGAGCATGCCGGAGGAGTCGACGCCTGGCCGGTTGGGCATGGAGGCGCGGAGTGTGAAGTTCCCCGACGGCAGCAGCGGAATCATCTTGGTCAAGGCGGGCACGCCGCAGGATGAGGCTGATCTGATCGCGGCGCAGGTGTGGACGCAACGGCTGGAGTCGGACGCGCCCGCCGACGCGCCCGCCGACTAGGAGTTGTCCGTCGATCATGTGCGGAGCCAGATGGCAGCGCGGCGGCGGCGTCCATACCGAGGTGGGCGTAGCGCGCTCCGAGGGCGCCCTGATGCAGCTGATGGCCTGGACCGACCGGTCCAGGCTCGACCTGTACGGCGACGGCCTCCAGGTCGAGCGCGCCTTCGAGACCAAGCGTCGCCGCGGCAACGTCTACTGATTCCGGCGGGTCAGCTCCTTGCGGCGTTCTCGCGCACGATGGTTCAGGCTACGAGAAGGCGGAGGCCGAGCTCTGCCGCGTCGAGTGCGACGAGGTCGCGGTTGCGCTCGGCCCACAGGCCTGAGGACAGGTCGTCGCGAAGCCTGTTTACCGCCCGCTGCTCGGCCTCCGGCCCGACTCTGGTCCATACCGATACCGCGCGGCGCACCTGTTCGTCCAGGTACGCCTCGGGCCGGCGCCAGTAGGCCTCGAAGAAGCCGTCAGCGCAGTCCCACGGGATGAGCACCGGCTCCGCACGGCCCCCGATCGCGCGGGTCAGGTCGGCCAGTGAAGGCCAGTCGACGAGAAGGTCAGCGAATTCGGGCAGGTAGTCGCGGGTGAGCCAGAACCGCTGACGCCAGCCGGTGTCACTGGCGTCGTAGGTGAACACCACCACGCGGCGGGCCACGCGCCGCATCTCACGCAGCCCGGCGATCGGGTCCTGCCAGTGATGAACGGTGCTGAAGGCCATCGCGGCGTCGAAGGACTGGTCCTCGAACGGGAGGCTCTCCGCGGCGGCGGCCACGCACGGCGCCGCGCTCGCGGGACGCTGCGCCCGCATGACCGCCGACGGTTCCACCGCGGTCACGTCGCGGTCCGGGGGTTCGTAGGAGCCGGTGCCGGCGCCCACGTTCAGCGCCGACATCCGCCGCTGGGCAAAGAAGCACAAGGTCGAGCTGTGCTTCACCCCGACCTACGCCTCCTGGGCGAACCCGATCGAGGCGCACTTCGGACCACTGCGGCAGTTCACCATCGCCAACTCCCACCACCCCAACCACACCGTCCAGACCAGGGCCCTGCACTCCTACCTCCGCTGGCGCAACGCCAATGCCCGCCACTGCGACGTCCTGGCCGCCGAACGCAAGGAACGCGCCCGCATCCGCAGCGAGAAAGGCACCCGATGGGGCGGACGCCCCCTCACAACCGCAGCCTGATCCAACCCGGCGAACCTACGCGGTCACAGCATTAGATCGCTGCCGTTGCGGCTCCGTAGGGCGACACGGCCGTCGGCCCACCGGCCGGCCAGGGCGCGGTAACCGTCCCACTTCTGTTATGCGCTGTTGAGCTGTCCGCGGGATATCGTCCGGCGCCATGTCGATCACTGGATGGCGGGTGAAGTGCACCCGCCATCCAGTGATCGACATGGCGGGCGCACTTCACTCGCCGAGCTGATGTGGCCGCGGGATGCGTGTGCCCGAGGGGCAGCCGTTCCTGATCAGGCCGGTCGGCATGTACGACGTCGAGTCGAACCGGTACTTCTCGGTGTGGCGGGCGTCGTCGCCGTGGAACACACAGGCCGCGCACCCCGGGATCTGCCTTCAGCGGGGCGGGGCGGACGTTCCCCGGACGACAAGACGGGGGGTGATGACTTGTTCCCCGGCGGGGATCTCCGCGCCCTCCAGGCGTGCGACGGCCCGGCCGACGGCGAGCCCGGCGAGGCGTGCGATGTCCTGTCCGACGGTGGTGAGGTCGATGTGGGCCAGGCGGGCCAGATGGCTGTCGTCGAACCCGACGACGGAGATGTCGCCGGGGACCGCGACGCCGGAGCGGAGGAAGAGGTCGAGTACGCCGGTCGCGCAGCGGTCGTTGAAGGCCAGTACGGCGGTGGGGCGCGGGCGAGTGGCCGACAGGGTTCGGGCGGCCTCGGCGCCTTCCTCCTCAGTGAGACCGCCGGGGAGAATGCGGATGTATTCGCCCAGGCCGTGGCGGTTCATGGCGGTGCGGTAGCCGCGGCGCCGGTCGGCTGCGCCCGGTGCCCGGCCGCCGTCGATGTGGGCGATGTCGCGGTGGCCCAGAGCGACGAGGTGGACCACCGCCTGGCGGGCTCCCTCGTCGTCGGCGGTCCGTACGACCTCCAGGCCCGGGACGGACGGCCGCAGCCGGCGGGCCACGGAGACGACCGGCAGTTGCCCGGCGAGTTCCGCCAGCCGCGCGGCGGGGGCCTGCGGGCCGAGCAGGATCAGCGCCTCGCAGCGGTCGTCGAGCAGCGTCTCGACGGCGCGCTGCTCGCCGCGCCCGGCGGCCACTGCACTCAGCGCGATCTGGTACCCGGCCGGTTCGGCCGCCGCGTAGATGCCCTCCACCAGGTCGGAGTGGAACGGATGCTGGAGGCCGAACTGCACCCCGAGCAGATGGGAGCGGTGGCTGCGGAGCAGCCGGGCCCGGGCGTCGGGTCGGTAACCGATCTCCCGCGCGGCCTGAAGGACGCGCTCGCGGGTGGCCTCGCCGGCCCCCTTCGCGCCGCGCATCACGATGGAGACCAGCGCCGTGGACACCCCTGCCCGTGACGCCACGTCGGCGAGCGTCGGTCGCTTTCCGTTGGGGACCGCTGGGGTCGCCGGCAACCTGTCCTCCCTGGTCGGAGTCGTCTCCTACGGAGTCGACTATAGAACGTTCTAGCTTTCACGGGCCACCGGAGCCTTGACAGGGGAGGGCGACAGCTGGCGTACTGCTGCTCCACGGAGTTCTAGAACGTTCTAGTTCCTTGAACGTTCTAGTCCGAAGTCGCGGAGAGAGGTACGTGGCGATGTACACACTGGCGGCCTGCGCCGAGATGGTCTTCCTGGATCTGCCGATCGACGAGCGGGCACGGCGCATCCATGACGCCGGTTTCCAGGTCGAGATCTGGGACTGGACCCGGCACGACCTTGCCGCTCTGGCCCGGACCCCGGCCGACTTCTCCTCCATGACCGGCTACATCCGCGGCAGTCTGACCGACGAGGAGGGCGCGGCCGAACTCCTGAGCACCGCCGAGGAGTCGCTCAAGGCGGCCGAGCAACTGGGCTGCCCTCGCCTGAACCTGCACGGCACCGGACTGGACGGCCAGGGCCTGCCCGTGGTGCCGGTGACCGGCGAGGCCACCGGAGAGATGTGGATCACCGCCCACCGCACGCTCACCCGCCTCGCCGAGCTGGGCGAGAGCGCCGGGGTCGTCTTCACCCTGGAGAACCTCAACACCGCCGTCGACCACCCCGGGGTGCCGTTCGCGACGGCCGCCGACACCCTGGCCCTGGTCGCGGCCGTGGACCGGCCCGGGCTGCGGATGAATCTGGACCTCTACCACGCCCAGATCGGCGAGGGGAATCTGATCGAGCTGGTCCGCAGGGCCCATGCCCTGGGCCTGATCGGCGAGATCCAGGTGGCCGACGTCCCCGGCCGCCGCGAACCCGGAACCGGGGAGATCAACTACCCAGCCGTCGCCCGCGCCCTGGCGGGCCTCGGCTACGAGGGCACGGTCGCGATGGAGGCGTGGGCCTCCAGCGACAGCGAGCTCGCTCTGGAGCGCTTCCGCTCCGCCTTCACCGTCTGACTGTCTCCACAGCCTGTACCTACCCCGACGACGACGTACGGAGCACCCGCATGACCACCCAGCAGCCTCTCGCCGTCGGCCTCCTCGGCGCCGGACGGATGGGTTCGTTCCACGCCGAGACCCTCGCCCACCGCCTCCCGGGCGTCCGGCTCGTCGCCATCGCCGACCCCACCCCGGGCGCCGCGCGGAGCCTGGGCGACCGGCTCGGCTGCGCCACCGCCTACACCGACATCGGTGAACTGCTCGCCGACCCGCACATCGACGCGGTGGTGATCGCCACCCCGGCCCGTACCCACGCCGACCTGGTCGAGGCGGCCGCCAAGGCGGGCAAGGGGGTCTACTGTGAGAAGCCGATGGCGGTCACCCTCGCCGAGGCCGACCGCGCCATCGCGGCCGCCGCGGATGCGGGCGTGCCCCTCCAGGTGGGCTTCAACCGCCGCTACGACGCGGGCTTCAGGGCCGCCCACGAGAAGATCGCCGCCGGCGCCATCGGCACACCGCAGCTGTTGCGCTCGCTCACCCGCGACCCCGCTCTGGCCGACCCGGCCCGCATACCGCCGTGGACGATCTTCCTGGAGACCCTCATCCATGACTTCGACGTCCTGCGCCACCTCAATCCCGGTGCCGAACCCGTCGAGGTCTTCGCCATGGCGGACGCCCTGATCCGCCCCGACTTCAAGGACCGCGGCCTGCTCGACACCGCCGTTGTCACCGTCCGCTTCGACAACGGCGCCCTCGCCACCGCCGAGGCCAGCTTCCAGGCCGTCTACGGCTATGACGTACGCGCCGAGGTCCTCGGCTCGGCCGGGATGCTCACCATGGGCGACGTCCGCCGCACCCACCTGACCGCATACGGCCCGGACGGCGTCGCCGCCGAGTGCGTCACCTATGACCAGCACCTCTTCCACGACGCCTATGTGGCCGAACTCGCCGACTTCACCGACAGCGTCCGCACCGAGCGCACCCCCTCCGCCACCGGCGAGGACGCACGCGCTGCCCTGGCCATCGCCCTCGCCGCCATCCAGTCCGTCACCACCGGCGGTCCCGTCCGCGTCGACAAGCTCCAAGACCTGTGAAGCACGGGTCTTCGGCCGCAGCGCGGACCCCGGCGCCGTGCGACAAGTACGGGGTGACGGCCAGGTCAGTCCAACATGCGACACCCCCGCTCCTCGAGTGCGGCGGGGGTGTCGGTGACTTGTAGACGTCTGAAGAGGGTGAGCCGACAGACAGGGCAATGACGGAGGCGATCAGTCCACCGACACCGACACCGACGAGTGCGGCGATCCGTGCGAGTGGGCCAGCCGCCCTTCATCGTCCTGACTTGGGCCATGGACAACGGGCAATGGCAAACCCTGTCCATAACTTCTGTTATGCGCTGTTGAGCTGTCCACGGACTATCGTCCAGCGTCATGTCGATCACCGGTTGGCGAGCACGGGAGTTCAGCTCCCTGTTGGCCGATCTCGGTGAGGGGTTGGATGATCTGGGGGTGCCCGAGGGGCAGCCGTTCCTGATCAGTCCGGCGGGCGTGTACGACGTGGCGCTGAACCGGTATTTCTCGGTGTGGCTGGCGTCTTCGCCGTGGAACACCCAGGCCGCCCATGTCCGGGACCTGCGCACGTACTTCGACTTCCTGTGGTTCGCGCGAGGCAGGCGGGACTGGCGTGATGCGCCCATGGACGACCGGGCGGCGTTCGAGTGGTGGGGCGGTCACCTACGACTGCCATGTCTGCCGGCAGCCCTACGAGCGCCCCGACCTGGCCGCCTGCGCCACGCACGACGCGGTAGGACGGCATCATCGCGTCGAAGGCGCCCTTGAACTGCTGAATCGACCCACAAAGCCCTGACCGCACCACACGGGCCTCGACCCGGAATCCTGCGGACAGGGACTGTGCGACGGGGACTCGACGCCACGTAGGCAGGCAATCTCCGGAATCCCAGCAGCACGCGGTGGCGGTAGTCCTCCGGCCGGCCGCCCCACCCGTCCAGTCATGCCGGTATGGGCAGCAACGGCCGGATGACCTGCCATTTGGGGATTCGGGCCATGCTGCAGCCGAGGACTACCCGGATGGTCGCCTGGGCCTGAGGCTGGGGCCGCGCTTCAGCGAGGCAGCAGGACGTCGACCTGCCTGCGGATGTCCTGCACGATCTCCTCGACGCTCAAGGCGATGTTCACGCCTGCCGCCATGCTGAGGAACATCACGGCGGACACGATGTGTGCCAGCGTCGCGGCGTCGCCCTCTGCGACCCGTTCGTCTCGGCGCAGCACGGCGGCGACGGCCTCCTCGGTCTGCGCGACGATGGCCAGTGCCGCGCCGTGCCGGGGCTCCTCGGGGTCGCCGAAGACCATCTCTCGCAGGTAGGTGCGTCCGTTGTCGATCTGGATGCGGTTGCACTCCACGATCGGCCGGACGATCGCCAGCACCGCGTCCAGCACGCCTGGGACGGTCTCGGCGTCCGCCCGGCCCTGCTCAAGTGCTTCGACGTACTTGGCGTTCTGGACAAGCAGGAGGAGTTCGCCCTTGGTCTTGGCATAAAGGAACAGGGTCCCGGTGCCGATGTCGGCCTTGTCCGCGATCTGCTGGGTCGTGACCTCATCGACGCCGTGTTCGGCGAACAGCTCACTGGCGGCAGCGACGATGCGGTCGAGTTTCTCCTGCTTGTTCCGCTCGCGCCGTCCGACCGACTGGGAGGCGACAGACATGGGTGGTGTCCTCGTGCGTTCTGTGTCGCCCGTCGCGGTTGCGGCGGGTCAGCTGCTGCCGATGACGGCCTTGCCGCGGATACCACCCTGGGACAGGGACTGCAGCGCCTGCGGGGTCTGGTCGAAGCCGACCACCTTTCCCACGACCGGACGCACCACGCCCTGGTCGACGAGGGTGGTGATCTGGCGGAGCTGGTCGCCGCTGGCGCGCATGAACAGGAACTCATACGTCACGCCGAGCTTCTTGGCCTGCCTGCGGATCTTGCCGCTCATGCCTGCGACCGCGAGGCGCATCAGCGGGTTCAGGCCGGCCTCGCGGGCGAACGCGGGGTCCGGGGGACCGGCGATCCCGATGGCCTTGCCGCCGGGCTTGAGCACCCGCAGGGACTTCTCGAGATTCTCACCACCGAGGCTGTCCAGCACCAGGTCGTAGCCGGTCAGGAGCTGCTCGAAGTCCTGGCTGCGGTAATCGATCACCGTGTCCGCGCCGAGCGCGCGCACGAAGTCCGCGTTGGAACCGCTGGCGGTCGTGGCGACGCTCGCCCCGAGGTGTGCGGCGAGTTGGATCGCGATCGAACCGACCCCGCCGGCGCCGGCGTGGATGAGAACCTTCTGCCCTGGCCGCACCTTCCCGCGCTCCACCAGCGCCTGCCACGCCGTGAGCGCCGCCAGCGGCAGCGAGCCGGCCTCTTCCATGCTGATGGAAGCGGGCTTGAGCGCCAGGTCGCCTTCCGCTATGGCGATGCGCTCGGCGAACGTGCCGATGCGGTCCTGGTGGGGCCGGGCGTAGACCTCGTCTCCGGGCTTGAAGCCGCGAACTGCCGTCCCGACGCTGATGACGGTGCCCGCGACGTCGTTGCCCAGGATCAGCGGCAGCTTGTAGGGCAGGATCTGCTTGAACTCACCGGCGCGGATTTTCTCATCCAGCGGGTTCAGTCCGGCGGCCTCCACCCGGACGAGCACGTCGTGCTCCCCCACGGTGGGTTCGGGGACGTCCGCCTCTTGCAGCGGCTCCTTGTACTTGGTGACGACGAACGCTCGCATGGGGCGCTACTCCTTGTCTTCATCCTGTTTATCCAGGCGTGAGGCCAGATCAGCCAATTCGGCGTGACATGGGGCCTAGCCCTCACTCCATTAATCCGATTGCACTCAATTATGAGTCTACTCAGAATTATTCTCAAGGGAGGTCCCATGGGACGCGGTCACATGCCGATCGGGCGCCGCGAGCGGGCCAAGCAGGCCAAGCGTGAGCGCATCATGACCGCAGCCCGCGAACTGTTCGCCGCACATGGCGTCAGCGGGGTCACGGCACAGCAGCCGGCCGTGCCCGCAGGTCCGCCCCGTCCCGTTCGGCCGCGCCCGGAACCCCGGGACCGGTCGGTCCCGGGGCTCCGGTCCCGCTCCACCTGCCCGCAGCCGACCCGGCCGGGGCGGCCGGCGTCAGGCGACGCTCAGGACGATCTTCCCGGTGGTGCGGCCCTGCTCGCCGATCTCGTGCGCCTTCGCGGCCTCGGCCAGCGGGACGACGGTCTCGACCACGGGCGTGAGCGCGCCCCGCTCGGCCAGGGCGGCGATCTCGCGCAGACCCAGGTGGTCGGGCTCGACCAGCATCCACACCGCCCGCACGTGGCCGGGGACGTCGGCGGGGACGTCGTCGGGGCCGGGCAGGGTGATCAGCCGGCCGCCCGGGCGCAGCACCGTCAGGGACCGCTCGGCGTTCTGGCCGCCGAGCCCGTCCAGCACCACGTCCACGTCCCCGACGGCGTCCTCGAAGCGGACCGTGCGGTAGTCGATCACCTCGTCCGCGCCCAGCTGCCGCAGCAGGTCGTGCTTGCCGGCGCTGGCCGTGCCGATGACGTACGCGCCGCGGGCCTTGGCGATCTGCACGGCCAGGTGGCCGACCCCGCCGGCCGACGCGTGCACCAGCACCCGCTCACCGGCGCGCACCCCGGCGGTGTCCACCAGGGCCTGCCAGGCGGTCAGCGCGGCCAGCGGCAGCGCCGCCGCCTGCACGTGGGTGAGGTTCGCCGGCTTGGGCGCGAGGTGGCGGGCCGGGGCGACGACGTACTCGGCGTAGGCGCCGGCCTGCCGCGGGAACAGCGGCATGCCGTACACCTCGTCCCCGGGGCGGAACATCCCCACGCCCGGTCCGACGGCCTCCACGGTGCCGGAGACGTCCCAGCCGACCGCCGGGACCTCGCCCCACTCGATCAGGGCCCCGCTGGCCCGGGTCTTGAAGTCCACCGGGTTCACACCGGCCGCGTGGACCCGCACCAGGACCTCGTTCAGTCCCGGCTCGGGCCGGGCGACCTCACGCTCCACGAGCACCTCCGGTCCGCCCCACTGCTCCACGACCACCGCACGCATGCTGTCCGCCTCACTCTTTTCCGTCTTGATCGGATACCGGCCGCCCGGGCCCTTCCCGGCGCGACGCAGTCCACGATCCGGCACCCGCCCCCACCATGGTGTTGGCCGTCTGGCCACTATGTGACAGGATCTGGCCATGAGCGAGATGCAGTGGCCGTGCACCGACCCCCGCCCCGACCCGAGCGCCGACGCGGCCGGGCGGCACCGCATCGCCGTCCTCGCCCTGCCCGGCGTCCCGCCCTTCGAACTCGGCATCCCCTCCCGCGTCTTCGGCAGCGTCCTGGACGCCGGCTCACGCCCGCTGTACGAGGTCACCGTCTGCACCGCCGACGGCGCCCCGGTCCTCAGCGACGCCGGGTTCACCGTGCAGCCCGCGGCCGGTCCCGAGGCCCTGGCCGCCGCGGACACCGTGATCGTCCCGCCCACGCACGCCATGCCCGAGCTGGGCCGCGGCGGCCCGCTGCCGCCCGAGGTCACCGCGGCCATCGCCGGCATCCGGCCCGGCACCCGCCTGGTGTCCATCTGCACCGGCTCCTACGTCCTGGCCGCCGCGGGCCTCCTCGACGGCCGGCCCGCCACCACCCACTGGAACCTCGCCCCCGAGTTCCGCCGCGCCTACCCCCGCGTCAAGGTCGACGAGGAGGTCCTCTTCGTCGACGACGGCGACGTCCTGACCTCCGCGGGCGTCGCCGCCGGCGTCGACCTGTGCCTGCACATGATCCGCCGCGACCACGGCGCCGCCGCCGCCAACCGCGCCGCCCGCATGTGCGTCGTCCCGCCCTGGCGGGACGGCGGCCAGGCCCAGTACATCGACCGCCCGGTGCCCGAACCCACCGTCGCCACCACCACCGCCACCCGCGCCTGGGCCCTGGAACACCTCGGCGAACCCCTCTCCCTGAACCGCCTGGCCGAACACGCCCGGATGAGCCTGCGCTCCTTCACCCGCCGCTTCCGCGACGAGGTCGGCATGACCCCCGTGCAGTGGCTCACCGCGCAACGCCTGGAACTGGCCAAGCAGTTGCTGGAGACCACCGACCTGTCCATCGACCTGGTCGCCCACCGCTGTGGCTTCGGCTCCGCCAACTCCCTGCGCGCCCACATGCGCACCGCCTTCGGTGTCTCACCCGCCTCCTACCGCCGCACCTTCCATACCGACGACCTGGTGGAAGCGGGCGTCTGAGGACACATCAGCGCCGCACATACCCGCTCCGCGGGCCGGCCGGGATCCGCCTGATCATCCGCTGCCGGTGCCCCCTCCAGCGGAGGCCAGCAGCATCATCGCCCGCCGGTAGCGCACCGAACTCGTGCTGCCCCGGCGCACGATCTGCTGCAGCTTCTGCCCCTCGTGGTCGGTCAGTCTGCGCACACGGACGGGCTCGGCCACCGCGCCTCCAGCGGTCGGATCGGATGTCACCGCACATCCAACCGCCACGACCGCCGACCCGGCGAACCTATGCGGTCACAGCACTAGGTCGCCGACGGAGGCGTCATTGGCCTCGTAGGTGTACGCGACTCCGTCGGGCGTCGTGCCTCCGGCAGGCGGGGTGATCGGCACGTCCTTGTAGCCCCTACGGAACTGGATCGCGTGGACCGAGTCGGCCTGCTCGACGCCGTTCACGATCGCGCGGACCGTGTAGTCGGCCTGGGCGGGCGCGCCGGAGTGGAAGTAGTTCGTCGAGCCGGTGATCGGGGTCGAGTTGACCTTCGTACCGGCTCGGTAGACGTTGAACGACACGTCGTTCGGATCGGTGCCGAGCCAGCGCCAGCTGACGAGGTCGCCGCTGTCGGTGTGGACGCTGACGACACCCCGGTCGAGGGCTTCGACCTGACGGGCGGTGGCGGCCTGGGCCGAGCCGGTGCCGAGGGCGGCGAGCCCGGCGGCGATGAGGGCGGCGGTGGCCGCCATCGCCGATCCGATCGCGCGTCTGCGGTGCTGCCTGTGCGGGTGCTGCACGGTGACTACCTCCTGAGAGGACAGACTGCTTCTGTTCCCTCAGTTGCCGCTGGACACAAGGGAGTTGCCGCCCATAGGCAAGCGCTCTCTACCCCGCATACATGCGCGCCAGTGCGATCACCGTCGCCGCGATCCTCTCCCGCAGCTCCGCCGGTTCGAGCACCTCGATGTCCGCACCGAGGCGGAGGAAGTCGTGGTGGGCGTGGTCCACGGACTCGATGGGGACGGTCGCACGTGTCCAACCATCCTTGTCCGTACGGCCATTGACCTGCACGGCGTGAGCCATGGGGCCGCTCAGTCGAGTTCCCGGTGCGAGTCGGACGACCGCCTCCGCTCGGTGCAGCCGATCGAGGAAGTCCCTCTGGTACGCCGACCAGTACGCGGCGAGATCGAAGTCCCCGGGACGGGTGAACTCCTCCTCGGGCGGGGCGATTTCAAGGATCTGGTCGACGCGGAACGTACGCGGCCCCGGCCCCGCGACGACGTACCAGCGGCCCGCCTTCAGGACGAGGCCGTACGGCTCCAGGCGGCGCTCCACGTCGGTGGGCTCGCGCCAGCGGCGGTACCGGACGCGCAGGACACGGCTGTTCCAGACGGCGTCGGCGACGGTGGGCAGGTGCGGGGTCTCGTCGGCGTCCGCGTACCAGCCGGGCGCGTCCAGGTGGAAGCGGCCGCTGATCCGGTCGGCGTGCGCGCGCAGCTCGTGCGGGAGGGCGGCGCGCACCTTCAACTGGGCCGCGGCGAGGACCGAGCCGAGGCCGAGCTCGGCGGCGGGTCCGGGGACGCCCGCGAGGAAGAGGGCCTCGGCCTCGTCGGTGGTGAGGCCGGTGAGGCGGGTGCGGTAGCCGTCGAGGAGCTGGTAGCCGCCCGCGTGGCCGGCGTCGCCGTACAGCGGGACGCCGGCCGTGCTCAGCGCCTCGACGTCCCGGTAGATGGTGCGCACCGAGACGTCGAGCTCCTCGGCGAGCTGGGCGGCGGTCATCCGGCCGCGGGTCTGCAGGAGCAGGAGGATCGAGACGAGCCGCGCTGATTTCACCGCTCCAGAATCCCAGACTTCACTGACAGAAGGTGTCAGGAAAGCGGACCTAGCTTCCTCGCATGGCCTTCTTGGAGAAACTGCTGACCGTGCCGCCGCCCATCGAGGTGGCCGGGCGGCGGATCAAGCGCTACCACGTCACCGCCGATCCGGCGGGTATCGCGCCCGAGGTGGAGCAGGCGGCCTACGCGATGCTCCCGAAGCTGCTCCCGGAGCCGGACGGCACCCCGCCCGCGACCTTCGTCGTCCTGCACCGGGGCGGCGACGACGGCGCGTACCTCAACGCGTACAGCTGGGTGTGGGACAACGTCCTGCACTTCCGGGGCGCGTCGGCGGGCCAGCCGGTGCTCGGGTGCCCGGACCGGGACCCGACGCACTTCATCACGCCCGACCTGCCGTGGATCGGCTGCGTCTGGGAGCTGCCGCCGATCCTGCACGAACGCGACGCCTGGGTGCGGCACATGCTCGCGCCCGACGTCCCCGACCTCGACGCCTACCTCGCGGACTCTCTTCCCGAGGGCACCACAGGAGACCGCTCATGAGCAGCGCACACGACAGCACCAGCACTCCGCACGACTTCGACTTCTTCCACGGCGAGTGGGACGTCCTCAACCGCCGCCGAGCCGACTTCCTCGACGCCGACAGCGACTGGGAGGAGTTCCCGGCCACCAACCGCTGCTGGAGTCTGTTCGACGGGGCCGCGAACGTCGACGAGTTGGCGGTGCCGGAGCAGGGCTGGACGGGACTCACCCTGCGGCTCTTCGACCCCGCGGCGCGCGAGTGGTCCCTGAACTGGTCCTCCAGCCGCAGCGGCAGGCTGTTCCCGCCGGTGATCGGTCGATTCACGGATGGCCGGGGCGAGTTCTACGGGGACGACACGCACGACGGGAAGGACGTGCGGGTGCGGTTCCTGTGGTCGGGGATCTCGGAGACCACGGCGCGTTGGGAGCAGGCGTTCTCCGTGGACGGGGAGAGGACGTGGGTGACCAACTGGGTCATGGAGTTCACGCGGCGGGGAGCTGCTTGAGCAGGGGTGCTCAAGCCGGCCTTCGGGAACGGCCGCGCGTCAGGTCAGGCCTTCCGGAACGCCCGCAGCGTGAACTCGGGGTCCGGGCGCGGTGAGTCCGGGTCCGGGAGCGCCTCGATGCGCTCGGCGAGCGTGGTGCCGCCGGCCGCGTAGATCTCGCCGTCCCGGACGCAGCGGGCCAGGCGGCGCGGGATCCGTCCCTGGCCGTGGCCCCGGAACCGGGCCGTACCGCTCGGGAGCAGGCCGTGCTCGGCGGCGTACGCCGTGACGAGTTCGGCCTCGTCCGTGGCTCGCTCCTCGCGGTAGGGCGCGGCGAGTGCGTCGATGTCGCTGCCCACGTGGTGGGAGGCGGCCTTGTCGACGGTGGTGACGAGGACGCCGCCGGGGCGCAGGACGCGCGCTGCCTCGGCGACGACGGGCGCCGCGTCGTCCAGCAGATGCAGCAGCCAGACGACGGACACGGCGTCGAACGAGCCCTCGGTGAAAGGTAGTTGACGGGAGTCGGCGAGGATGACGGCACCCGGGAGGCGCGCGGCCGCCATCCGCGCCATGCCGTGCGCGGCGTCCGCGCCCGTCACCCGCAGCCCCGGCCGCCCGGCGGCGAGGTGCCGCGTCGCGATCCCGGTGCCGCACGCGACGTCGAGCAGGCTGCGCGCGCCCTCGGGGACGAGGCCGAGCACCGCGTCGGCGGCCGCGGCGGCCCGGGGCTCGCCGCCCTGCGTCGCGTCGTACTCGTCCGCTTCCTTGTCGTAATCCAGCACGTGGGTCAGCTTGCCCCGTGTCCCGGGGCGAGGTCCTCCACCCTGCGGGCGAGAGCGAAGTCGAGTTCGGTGATGGCGCCGCCGACGCTGTGCGTGTTCACGGTGAGGGAGATGGTGTTGTAGCCGAGCGTGAGGTCGGAGTGGTGGTCGAGCTCCTCCTGCACCTGGGCGATGTGCACGACCATCGCGGTCGCCGCGAAGTGCGAGCCGAGGCGGTAGGAACGGGCGAGTCGGTCGCCGTCCACCGACCAGCCCGGCAACTCCGCGAGCCGCTCCTCGATCTCCTTCTGCGACAACGGTTCGACGGCCATGACCTCGCTCCTTTCGTCCGGCGGGGGGGTGCGGGTGAGGCTGTTCCTCAGCGTGCCACAGTCCCCTGCCGGCTGCGCCGCACACGCCAGGCGCCGGTACACCGAGGGTCTTTCGCCTCCTCCGCCCCTACCCATTCCCGTACCTCGGGGGGCTTCGCCCCCCCCAGACCCCCTGGGTTGTCTTTTGGCTGCGGGTCAGTGGGGGCTTGTCGCGCAGTTCCCCGCGCCCCTTGCGGGGCGGCGGGGCGGAACAAACCCCACCTCAGCGGCGTACGCACTCCGTGGCGAAGTCGTCCGCGAGGGCGGCGATCTGCGCGCGCCCCTCGATCCGCTCCAGCCACTCCTGCGGGAGCCCGTGGTCGCCGTACCGCGCGCCGAGGAGGTTGCCGCAGATGGAGCCGGTGGAGTCGCTGTCGCCGGAGTGGTTGACGGAGAGAAGGAGGGCGTCGGTGACCTTGTCGCCGGCGAGGGCGGAGTAGACGCCGATGGCCAGGGCCTCCTCGGCGATCCAGCCGGCACCGAGGGACTCGACCTTCTCGGCGGTCGGAGCGCCTTCGGCGGACAGGTCGAGGGCTTGGTTCAGGGCGGCCGCGGTCTCCTCGTGCCCGGGATGGCGGACGAGCAGTCGCAGCGTGCGCAGCACGGCACCCTCCAGGGAGTCCCCCGCGACCAGATGGCTGACGATGGCGGCCAGCGCCCCCGCGGCGTAGTACCCCGTGGGGTGACCGTGAGTGATTTGGGCGCACCGCGCGGCCAGCTCGAACGCGTGCCGGGCCGGGGTGCGCACCATGAGCCCGAACGGCGCCGAGCGCATCACCGTGCCGCACCCCTTCGACTCCGGATTGACGGGCCCGGGCGGACCCAGCTCGCCCCACGGGTCGGGGACGTGGTGCTGCGCGAGCCCGGACAGACAGGCGTTGCCGGGGGCGCGGCGCGCGTACAGCCAGGCCTGCGCGGCGAGCCCGCCGGTCGCCGTCGCGTCCGGTTCGGCTTCATGCTGCGTCTCCCGCCACCGCTCGTACGCCTGCCGGACCAACGCGGTCGACGCACCGCCGATCCCCTTGAGCCGGGCCCGCGCGTGGGCCTGCTGGAGCCCCTCCACCGTGAAGAGCGTCATCTGTGTGTCGTCGCTGACCCGGCCCACGACCCCGTCACCGTCGGGTACGAGCCCGGTCGCACCCTGGGGCCCGTACCCGGCACGGATCCGCTCCAGCGACGCGAACTCGATGGCATAGCCGAGGGCGTCCCCGACCGCCCCGCCCAGCAGACAGCCCCGCACCCGCGCCCGGTAGACCGCCTCTGCCTCCCAGGACAGATTCCCCGACTCGTTCACGCACAACTCCTCGACTACGGTCCTTGTATGACCATTGTCCCGTCCGGAGCCGCGGCGCCCCCAACTGCCCCCGTCGACAAGGGCATCGGCCCGCTCCTGCGCGGCTGGCGCGAGC
This sequence comes from Streptomyces sp. R41, assembly GCF_041053055.1. NCBI lineage: Bacteria > Bacillati > Actinomycetota > Actinomycetes > Kitasatosporales > Streptomycetaceae > Streptomyces > Streptomyces sp. R41. Next base: position 8,545,926 of record NZ_CP163443.1, on the reverse strand, counting down.
AGCGGCGGGTGAGCCAGCTGGAGCTGGCGCTGCGGGCGGGTTCCTCGGCCCGGCACATCAGCTTCATCGAGACGGGCCGCTCCCGCCCCAGCGAGGAGATGGTGCTGCGGCTCGCCGAGCATCTCGACATCCCCGTCCGGGACCGCAACGCGCTCCTGCTCGCGGCGGGCTACGCTCCGCACTACCCGGAGACCCCGCTCGACGACCCGTCGATGGATGCCCTGCGCGAGGGCATGGAGCGGCTGATCCAGGGCTATGAGCCGTATCCGGCGCTGGTGGTCGACGCCACATACAACGTGCTCGCCGCGAACCGGGGCATCGTCATGCTCCTGGAAGGCGTACCGGAGTCCCTGCTCACGCCTCCGCTGAACGCCATGCGTCTCACCCTCCACCCGCAGGGTCTGGCGCCGCGCATCCGCAATCTGCGCGCCTGGCGCGACCATCTGCTCGCCCAGATGGACCGCCAGATCGCGCTGCGCCGCTCGGAGCCGCTGCGCGCCCTGTACGAGGAGGTGGCCGCCTACCCAGTCCCGGCCCCGGACCCCGCCGACGACGAACTCGCCGGACCCGTCGCCTACTTCGCCCTCCCCATGCAGATCGAGCACGACGGGCGGCTCCTGTCCTTCATCTCCTCCATCTCCACCTTCAACACGCCGATGGACGTGACGGTCGCCGAGCTGGCCATCGAGACCTTCCTCCCGGCCGACCCGGCGACGGTCAAATACCTTCAGTCGTCGGCGACTTGACGCGACCGCGTGCTCGTTCAAGTCGTGGATCTGTGGAAGCATCTACGCAACTGCAGGACGGCACCGCAGGGGGAAGCGCATGGCCGAGCCGGACGGCGAGTCGGCGACCGAGGTGCTCGTTCAGGTCGTGGATCTTCAAAGTGGCCGTGAGATCTCGTGGGGCTCCAATATCGCCGAGTCGCTGAGGAGCCGGATCGACGACATCCGAGAGGCCGTCCACGCCGGTGCGGCATCGGTCGCGGGCAGTCTCGGCGACCTGCCCAGCCATGAAGACTGGGAAGTGGGCGAGGTTTCCGCGACCTTCGGAATCACGCTGACCGCGGAGGCGGGAGTGATTCTTTCCAAGGCATCGGCGGAGGCGACCTTCGAAGTGGCGCTGACCTTCCGCCGCCGGGGCGAGTAGGCGCGGGCCGTGCACGGCCGTGTGCTCGTCGGCGCGCGTGACCGCGGCGGTGGCTGCGCCGTGACGGCCCGCGCGGTGCTCACGGCTCGCCATGTGGTTCGCGGCCACGACACGGCGGAGTTGGCGTTCGCGCTGCCGACCGGACGCACGGTCGAAGTCGTCCGAACCGAGGACGACGAGCAGCTCGACGTGGCGGTTCTCCATCTCGCGGAAGACGTCGAGCCCTCCTCCCTCTCGACCGCGACCGAGGGCGCCGTATGGCGGGTCCGTGCCGCGCCGCACACACCCCGTGGCAACGACCCCGGACTCACCGGCATCGTGGACTTCGCCGCCACAGAGATCACCAATGACCGGGGGTACGGGCTTCATGTCCTTCAACTGCGCGTCCAGCAGGATCTGGGCAGCTTCAAGGGATACTCAGGCAGCGCTGTCGTCATACCGGGATCCGGGGGCGTCGCCGGGATCCTCGTCGAACAGGTGCCGCTACGGACACGCACCACGGTGGGCCAGGAACGCCCCGCCTCGAACGTGCTCTACGCGGTGCCGGTCGACACGGTGGTGGCACGTTTCCGCCTGACCGGCACGGTTCGGGTCAGCGCTCGGCTCCCCCTGGAAACACCCATCGGCAATCTGGTGGAGGCCACCCTCGGAAGCGCCGACGAACCCGTCCCGTTCGGGGGCCGGAGCGCGGAGCTCGCGGAACTCACCGACTGGCTGTGGGACGCGAGCGCCGACAGGCGTCTGCTGGTCACCGCCACGGCGGGGCGCGGCAAGTCCTCTTTGCTCATCAGGTGGATCGACTCCCTGGTTGGCTCCCCGGCGCTCTCCGTCGTCTTCGTCCCGATCAGCATCGCCTTCGACATCGCGACCGAGGACGTCGTCCACAGAGCACTGGTGGCCCGCGTCGCCCGGGCATACCGGGTGCCGGTGGCCGTCTCCGGCCGGGGAGCGGACGAGCTCAGGGAGGAGCTGGCGGATCTCCTACGCCGTCCGCCGCCCTCAGGCCGCCTGCTCGTCGTCGTGGACGGGCTGGACGAGGCCGTCGGTTGGGACCCGGGGCCGCACTTCCTTCCGCACGAACTCGCGGAGGACGTGCGTGTGGTCCTGTCCGCCCGGCATACGGCCGACCGGCCCACGGCGCACGACTGGCGCGAACGTCTGGGATGGCGCAGGGCCCGGACCCTGGACGTGCCGGCACTCTCCGTCGAGGGTGTCCGGGAGGTACTGGCGCACCAGCCCGATCTTCGCGCCGCGCTCCCCGACCTGTCAGGCCTCGCTGCCGAGCTGCACCGCCTGTCCGACGGGGAACCCGTCGTACTCAGGCTCTACGTCGACGAATTGGCCGAACTCCTCCAAGAGAAAGGACAGGTACCCGACCTCTCGTCGCTGCGCTCCGTGGAACGGGGGCTCACGGCCTACTTCGAGCGTTGGTGGGCCGACCAGGAGGTCCAGTGGCGGTCCGGTCTCGGACCACCCTCCTCCGACGTGGGCGCCCTGCTGGACACGTTGGCCCTGGCGTGCGGTCCCCTGACCCGGGGCGACGCGCTCCAGGTGATGCGCCATCTGTCGCCCCCGCAGAACCGGCGCACACCGATGGGAGACAGGCTCGACCGGTCCCTCGTCGCGCTGCGCCGCTTCCTGACCCGACGCGAGGGCGACCGGGCACTCGTCCTGGGACACCCGCGCTACGCGTCCACACGGCAGCGCCGACTGCGTGAGGACGGCGAGTTCGCTCGGGTCGAAGACGCCTATCTGACCTGGGCACAGGAGACATTCCGTGACGTCCGCAAGGGACGACTGGCCGCCGACGACATCCCCGCATACCTGGTGAAACACCTTGGGCAGCATCTCGACCGGGCCGGCGCCGTCCGCCCCGAACTCCTGGTCCCGCTCGGCTCCACCGAGTGGCGGCGCGCTTGGGACAGTACGTCGGAGGATGTGCACGGCCATCTGCCGGACGTCCGCCGGGCGATGTCCGGGCTGACCGCTGAGGCGCGGCGCGGCACCGTGCGCCGACGCAGAGCCTTCCCGGTCGCTGCCGCCCTCGGCGTGGCTGCCTCACGCGCGAACACCAGCGTCCAAGCCGCATGTCTGTCACCCGCACTGGCCGCCGAACTCGTCCGCTGGAATGTCTGGAGCGAGAGCCGGGCCATCGGATACGTCCTCGGCCTGCAGTCGCCGGTGGAGCGCGCGACGGGAGTCGGCGTGCTGATCCCCGTACTGCGCACCACAGGGCGAGCGGAGATCGACGGGCTGCTGGACAGCGCACGCCCCGCCCACGACCTCGAATTCGCCGAAGCCCTGGCCGCATACGTCGTCCACCTCGCCCGAATCTCGTCGCCGGACGAGGCTGTGCGGGTGGCCGAACACCAAATCGTGCCGGACACCGGCACGATCTACGCCGGCAGCCGACGCACCTACGAAGAGGCGTACGCCCTCATCAGCCTCGTACCGCACCTCGACGGCGACCTCGCCGCGCGGGCGTGCCGGAAGGCCGTCGAGCGCCTCGACAGGCTGGGAAGCGGTGAAGAGCTGCTGCGCGTACTGACCGCGAGCGTGCCGTTGGACCGTGCAGTACGGCTGGCCGCCGCATTGGGCCACCAGGATCCCGAGCATGCCGTCGTGCACTGGATGACCAGGGGCAAGGCCCTTTCGCCGGACCAATACGAGAACGTGGCCCGCTTCCCCGATGTGGTGGCCATCACGGCACCCTGGCTGCCGGACAGCATTCGAGCCGAGCGGTTGTCCGGTGCGCTGGACGACGTCATCCGGGACTTCGACCCTGTGCTGTGGCCGGACGTGCTCGGCCGCATGGCGCCCCATCTGACACCGGACCTGTGCCGGCGTGCCCAGCACATGGCGTCGTCGCTCAGTGCGCCCGATCGGTGCAGGGTGTACGCGGCATTGAGTCGAGGCCCGTTCCCGGCCCACGAGCGACAGCAGATCGTCGAGTTCCTCGACGGGCATGCCGAAACAGCACTCTTCGGCGGCAGCAATCACTTCCGGGACGCCATGGCTGCCATGACCCAAGGAGGCCTGGGCCGCCTTGTCCTTCGCATCATCCGCGCGAGGGACCGCCAAGGTGATGCCTTGAGCGTGCTGGAAGCCGTCGCTCCGGCTCTGGAGGAGGAACTGATTCCAGAGGCACTGCGCCTTGCCATGGCGGACTCCTCCGCGGGGGACTCGTCGGGCCTGCGTGCCGTCGTCGCGCGCTGGGCGAGCTTTGGGCCCTCCGCGGCGAGTGACGCCTTGGCCGAGACCTACCGCACCCGCCTCTCGGTCACGGATGACGACGCCCTCGCACTGAGCCTCACCCCCGAGCCGCCCGACGGGGGCTGGGACAGCGCGCTGCGTGAACTGGCCGGCGAGGAGCTGAGGTTCGCGGTGCTGGCAGGTATGTGCGCACGCCTCCCCATGACCCCGACAGGGGCGATGCGCCTGGCGAAGACGCTTCCCCCTTCTTGGCTGCGGGACAAGGCCCGGCGAGTCGCCGGGACCGCGCTGGCCCACGGCATCGACGAGGTGGCGCTGTCCCGACTCATCGACGATTGCGCGGGAGAAGACCTCGACCTCGACAAGGAGCGCCTCACCCACGCCTACTTCGTCCGGCTCGCCCGGTCCGTCACCCCGGCGGCGGCAGTGGCATTCGCGCAGCGCGGTGGCAGCCACTCCTTGCTGGCCTGCGCACTGTCGGCTGCGGGCCCTGACCTCCCTTCCTCCGCGGTGTCCCTGACCATGGCCGCCGCGCGGCGGCGGGCTCACGCGGCCGAATACCGGGACCGCACGAAGGAGGGAGCGTGGAGCGCGGCGAACCTGCTTGTCGCCCTCCTCCCGTCGGTGTCAGCGCCCGAAGCGGACAGGCTCTGGGAGGAGGTGGAAACGTACTTGGACGGCCAGCAAGCGGAGATGCCGTGGAATCTCTCCCGGGCCACGCAGCTCTTCCACCACGTTCCCGACCGCTTCCGTGCCAGGGCGTGGAGTCTGCTCCTGCCGCCTGGATTCGCCGAGGGCGAGACCTCGTTCTCCCAGGGCTCTCGTCCAGGGGATGTGCCCGTGGGGTGGGCGAGTCGCGTCGCGGAACTCATCGACGCCTTCGACCGCCACCACCTGGATGTGTTGGCCGGGACCGTTGAACGACAGGCCGGGAGTTCCGGGGAGCGCGACAGCCTGCGCGCGGCCATAGCGGTGCGCAAGGCGCACCTCGGCGACATACCGGAGGCCCTGGACGGAATTCATGACTGCGGGTGGGCCCCGAGCTCCGCCCATGCAGCCATGGAGATCGCCGACGGGATGGCTCCCGAGTTCCTGGGCGAGTGGATCAACGCTGTTCTGAGGCGGTTCTCGGGTACCCGAAGCAACGAACTGAGGGCGGCCGTCCTCGCCAGTTCGAGTCCTCTGCAGGTCTCGGTGCCCGTCCCCGTCGCGGCGGAGATCGCAGGCCGCTGGCTGACGGACGGTCGGTGGCGCCGCCGCAGCGAGCTCGTAGCGGATGTGATCGGACTGGCTCCTCTGCTGCTTCGGCTGGACGAGACCGGCGAGAACCTCCGCGCCGCCGTCCGCGGTGATGCCTCTCTCAAGGCGCTGCGCAAGCTACTGGCCTGACGGTACGACAGGGCAATGAGCACTCCCCGCGGACCCATGGGGCTTCCCACCGGAACATGACACACTGCTCGGGTACTTCGGCGCGTGGGGAGGCGTGGCGTGAGTGAGCGGCGGGCTGCGCCCACCGTGGGGCAGGTGGTGCTGGGGCGGCGGTTGCAGGAGTTGCGGGAGGCCTCGGGGCTGAAGCGGGAGGAGGCGGCCCGTGTGTTGCGGGTCGCCCCGGCGACCGTGCGCCGCATGGAGATGGCCGAGGTCGCCCTCAAGATCCCTTACGTACAGGTGCTGTTGACGACGTACGGTGTGGCCGACGACGAGGTGGGCGCCTTCGTCGCGCTGGCCGAGGAGGCGAACCAGCCGGGGTGGTGGCAGCGGTTCCACGATGTGCTGCCGGACTGGTTCAGCATGCACGTCAGCCTGGAGGGCGCCGCCCGGATGATCCGCTCGTACGAGCCGCACTTCGTGCCCGGGCTGCTGCAGACCGAGGATTACGCGCGGGCCGTACTGGAGGCCGGAACGGTCGGGCAGACGGGTCCCGATGCCATCGAGCGGCATGTGGCGCTGCGCATGAACCGGCAGAAGCTGCTCACGCGCGAGAGTCCGCCGCACCTGTGGGTGATCATGGACGAGACGGCGCTGATCCGGCCCGTGGGCATCCACGCCTCGGTCATGCGCGACCAGATCGACCGGCTCCTCCAGGCGATCGAGAGCGATCACATCACGCTCCAGGTCGCCGAGTACGCGAAGGGCCCGCACCCGGGCACGTACACGTCCTTCGCGCTGTTCCGCTTCGCGGAGCCGGAGCTGCCGGACATGGTCTACAGCGAGTACGTGACCGGTGCCCTCTACCTCGACTCGCGCGCCGAGGTGGCCACGCACCTGGAGGTCCTCGACCACATGTCCGCCCACGCGGCCTCCGCCCAGCGCACCCAGAAGATCCTGCAGGAGTTCCGCGGGAGCTTCTGAGACGCCACCCGGACGAGACGCCATCCGAACCCATTGAGCACCTTGAGGAGCATCCGTATGACCGGCAGTGAATCCGCGCCCACCCGTGTCGACACCAGTCGGCCCCATCCCGCCCGCGTCTACGACTGGTGGCTGGGCGGCAAGGACAACTACCCGGTGGACGAGGAGCTGGCCCGCAGGATCCTCGCCGCGGACGGCACCGTGGTACGCGGGGCGCGCGCCAACCGCCGGTTCATGCACCGGGCGACCCGCGCCGCCGCCCGGGCCGGGATACGCCAGTTCCTGGACATCGGCACGGGCATCCCCACCCAGCCCAACCTGCACCAGGTGGCCCAGCAGGTCGCGCCGGAGTCCAAGGTCGTGTACGCGGACAACGACCCGATCGTCCTGCGGCACGCGGAGGCCCTGCTGCACGGCTCCGCCGAGGGCACCACCGACTATGTGCACGCCGACGTCCGCGACCCGGAGACGATCCTGCGCCTGGCCGGCGAGTTCCTTGACCTCGCGCAGCCGGTCGCGCTGTCGCTGGTAGCGCTCACCCACTACCTGGGCGACGCGTCCGACGGCGACGACGTGTACGGCCTGCTCAAGGGGTACATCGAGGTGCTCGCCCCCGGCAGCTGGCTGGTGCTGTCCCAGGTCACCTCCGACATCAGCCCCGAAGGCGTCGAGAAGGCCGCGGGTCTCTTCCGCCAGAGCGGCACCCCCTTCTTCCCGCGCTCGCGCGCCGAGTTCTCGCGGTTCTTCGACGGGCTGGAACTCCAGGAGCCCGGCGTGGTCGCGGTCTCCGAGTGGCAGCCGGAGCCGGAGGACGTGGCGGCACAGGCGGAGGGCGTCGTCCCGGTGTACGCGGGGGTCGCGATCAAGTCCTGACCGGTACGCCGAGTCCTGACCCGTGCGTGCGAGTCCTGACCCGTCCGTGCTCGTCCTGAGTCGTACGCGCAGGCCCCGGCCCGTCCGCGCGCGTCCTGACCCGTACGCGCAGGCTCTGACCCGTCCGCGCGCGTCCTGACCCGTACGGATGCTGTGAACGGGTGCGCTCCCGCACTCGCCCCTAGGTTCGAAACCACGGGGCGAGTGAGGGAGCGCACGTGACCGACACGCAGATGCCGCCCACGGAACCGGGCGCCGCGCTGCTGCGCGCCGGGAAGTTCTTCCGGCCCGGCACGGCCGCGCCCGACCTGCACAGCGTCCGGCTGACCGGCGGTCGCGAGGCGGACTCCTTCTACCGGGACCGCTGGAGCCACGACAAGGTCGTGAACTCCACGCACGGCGTGAACTGCACCGGCTCCTGTCGCTGGAAGGTGTACGTCAAGGACGGCATCATCACCTGGGAGACCCAGGGGACGGACTATCCCTCGGTGGGCCCCGAACGCCCCGAGTACGAGCCGCGCGGCTGCCCCCGGGGCGCCGCCTTCTCCTGGTACACGTACTCGCCGACCCGCGTGCGCTACCCGTACATCCGGGGCGTCCTGCTGGAGATGTACCGGGAGGCGAAGGGCCGGCTGCGGGACCCCGTTCTCGCCTGGGCGGACATCCAGGCCGACCCCGAGCGCCGCCGCCGCTATCAGCGGGCCCGGGGCAAGGGCGGTCTGGTGCGCGCCACCTGGGACGAGGCGGTCGAGATCGTCGCCGCCGCGCACGTCCACACCATCAAGACGTACGGCCCCGACCGTATCGCCGGGTTCTCCCCCATTCCCGCGATGTCGATGGTGTCGCACGCCGCCGGCGCCCGCTTCATGAGCCTCATCGGGGCGCCGATGCTCTCCTTCTACGACTGGTACGCCGACCTCCCCGTCGCCTCCCCGCAGGTCTTCGGCGACCAGACCGACGTGCCGGAGTCGGGCGACTGGTGGGACGCCGCGTATCTGATGATGTGGGGCTCGAACGTCCCGGTGACGCGCACGCCGGACGCGCACTGGATGGCCGAGGCCCGCTATCGCGGCCAGAAGGTGGTGGTCGTCGCCCCCGACTACGCGGACAACGCCAAGTTCGCCGACGAGTGGCTGCACCCGCACCCCGGCACGGACGGCGCGCTCGCCCTCGCGATGGGGCACGTGATCCTGAAGGAGTTCTTCGTCGACCGCGAGACGCCCTTCTTCGCGGACTACGTACGGAAGTTCACCGACCTGCCGTTCCTGGTGACCCTGACGGAGAAGGACGGCGCGTACGTCCCCGCGAAGTTTCTGCGCGCCACCGATCTGGGCCACACCGGCGAGGGCGCCGCCTGGAAGACGGTGGTCCTGGATTCCGTGAGCGGGCGGGCCGTCGTGCCGAACGGTTCGCTCGGCTTCCGCTGGACCGAGTCCGGCAAGGGCAGGTGGAATCTCGAACTGGGTGCCATCGAGCCACAGTTGAGCCTGTACGACCATGAGGCCGCAGGCGGTGTCGAGGTCCTCCTCCCGCGCTTCGACACCGAGGGCGGTGAGCACGGCCAGGGACGCGGCGAGGTCGTACACCGCGGCGTTCCGGCGACTCAGCTCGGCGGGCCCGGCGGTCCGCTCGTCACCACGGTCTTCGATCTGCTGCTCGCGCAGTACGGGGTGGGGCGCGAGGGGCTTCCGGGCAGCTGGCCCTCCTCGTACGAGGACGCCGGGGCGCCCGGGACGCCCGCCTGGCAGGAGGCGCACACCTCCGTTCCGGCGGCCAAGTGCGTGAAGATCGCACGGGAGTTCGCGCGGACGGCGGAGAAGTCGCGGGGTCGCTGCATGATCCTGATGGGCGCCGGGACCAACCACTGGTTCCACTCCGAGACCATCTACCGGGCCTTCCTCGCGCTGCTCCAGCTCACCGGCTGCCAGGGCCGCAACGGCGGCGGCTGGGCGCACTACGTCGGCCAGGAGAAGTGCCGCCCGGTCACCGGCTGGGCAACGCTCGCGGGCGCCGCCGACTGGAGCAGGCCGCCGCGGCAGATGATCGGCACCGCGTACTGGTTCCTCCACACCGACCAGTGGCGCTACGACACATTCGCGGCGGATGTGCTCGCCTCACCGCTCGGCGAGGGCCGCTTCGCGGGCATGACCGGCGCGGACTGTCTTGCGCTGTCGGCGCGTTCGGGGTGGATGCCGTCGTACCCGACGTTCGACCGGAATCCGCTGGAGCTCGGTGAGGTCTTCGGCGATCCGGTGGCAAAGGTCGTGGCCGAACTCCGGGCGGGCAGCTTGAAGTTCGCCTGCGAGGACCCGGACGCGCCGGAGAACTGGCCGCGTGTGCTGGCCCTTTGGCGCGCCAACCTGCTCGGCTCCTCGGCCAAGGGTGCCGAGTACTTCACCAAGCATCTGCTGGGCACCCACTCGTCGCTGCGGGCCGAGGAGGCGGAGCCCGCTGTCCGGCCGAGGGATGTGACCTGGTGCGACGAGGCCCCCGAGGGCAAGCTCGATCTGCTCCTCTCGCTGGACTTCCGGCAGACCTCGTCCACCCTCCTCTCGGACGTCGTCCTGCCCGCCGCCACCTGGTACGAGAAGCATGACCTGTCGACGACGGACATGCATCCGTACGTCCACTCCTTCGCTCCGGCGGTGGACCCGCCGTGGCAGGCGCGCACCGACTTCGACACGTTCAAGGCGCTGGCCGAGCGGCTGAGTGAGCTCGCCGTCGGCCACCTGGGCGTGCGCAAGGATGTCGTCGCCACCGCGCTCCAGCACGACACTCCCGGCGAGACCGCCCAGCCCGGCGGGGTCGTACGGGACTGGAAGCGCGGTGAGTGCGATCCGGTGCCCGGGAAGACGCTGCCGAATCTGACGGTGGTGGAGCGCGACTACACGGCGATCGGGGCGAAGTTCGCGGCGCTCGGGCCGCTGGTGGAGCAACTGGGTCTGCCCGCCAAGGGAATCGCGCTCAAGCCGGACGAGGAGGTCGGGCGCCTCAAGGAGCTGAACGGTGTCGTGCGCGGCGGACCCGCCGACGGGCGTCCCGAGCTCGACACCGCCGTGAAGGCCGCGAACACGATCCTCGCGCTGTCCGGGACGACCAACGGGCGGCTGGCCACGCAGGGCTTCCGCACGCTGGAGGTCCGTACCGGCCAGGAGATGGCGCACCTGGCCGCCGAGCACGAGGGCAAGCGGGTCACGTACGCCGACACGCAGGCCGCGCCGGTCCCGGTGATCACCTCGCCGGAGTGGTCGGGGAGCGAATCGGGCGGCCGTCGCTACACGGCCTTCACTCTCAACACCGAGCACCTCAAGCCCTGGCACACCCTCACCGGGCGCCAGCACTTCTTCCTCGACCACGACTGGATCCACGAACTGGGCGAGGCGCTGCCGGTGTACCGGCCGCCGCTCGACATGCACCGGCTGTTCGGAGAGCCGCACATCGGCCCGGACGGGCAACGGGAAGTGACGGTCCGTTATCTCACCCCGCACAACAAGTGGTCCATCCACTCCGAGTACCAGGACAACCTGTTCATGCTCACGCTCTCCCGCGGCGGCCAGAACATCTGGATGTCACCGCAGGACGCGGACGCGATCGGTGTGAAGGACAACGACTGGATCGAGGCCGTGAACCGCAACGGCGTGGTCGTCGCGCGGGCCGTCGTCTCGCACCGGATGCCCGAGGGCACGGTCTACATGCACCACGCCCAGGAGCGCACGGTGAACGTCCCGAAGACGGAGGCCACCGGCAGGCGCGGCGGCATCCACAACTCCCTGACCCGGCTGATCCTCAAGCCGTCCCATCTCATCGGCGGCTACGCGCAGTTGTCGTGGGCCTTCAACTATCTGGGCCCGACGGGCAACCAGCGCGACGAGGTGACGGTCATCCGCCGCCGCAGTCAGGAGGTCGAGTACTGATGCGCCCGATGGCCCAGATCGCCATGGTCATGAACCTCGACAAGTGCATTGGCTGTCACACGTGTTCGGTCACCTGCAAGCAGGCGTGGACCAACCGGGACGGCATGGAGTACGTCTGGTTCAACAACGTCGAGACCCGTCCCGGGCAGGGCTATCCGCGCCGCTACGAGGACCAGGAGAAGTGGCGCGGCGGCTGGGAGCTCAACAAGCGGGGTGCGCTGAAGCTGAAGGCCGGCGGACGTTTCAGGAAACTCGCCGGAATCTTCTCCAACCCCAAACTCCCGGAGATCAAGGACTACTACGAGCCCTGGACGTACGACTACAAGAACCTCACCGACGCCCCGCTCGGCGACGACTTCCCGGTGGCGCGGCCCGTCTCCCAGCTCACCGGCAAGCCGATGAAGATCGAGTGGTCCTCGAACTGGGACGACAGCCTGGCGGGCGCTGCGGAACACGGCGACCAGGACCCCATGGTCCAGCGGGTGCGCCAACAGGCCGCCGAGAAGGTGAAGTTCGCCTTCGAGCAGACCTTCATGTTCTATCTGCCGCGCATCTGCGAACACTGCCTCAACCCGTCGTGCGTGGCGTCGTGTCCGTCCGGTGCGATGTACAAGCGGGCCGAGGACGGGATCGTCCTGGTCGACCAGGACCGGTGCCGGGGCTGGCGGATGTGCGTGACCGGATGCCCGTACAAGAAGGTGTACTTCAACCACCGCACCGGCAAGGCCGAGAAGTGCACGCTCTGCTATCCGCGCGTCGAGGTCGGCCTCCCGACCGTGTGCTCGGAGACGTGCGTGGGACGGCTGCGCTATCTCGGGGTGATCCTGTACGACGCCGACAAGGTGACCGCGGCCGCGTCCACGCCCAGCGAACAGGACTTGTACGAAGCCCAGTTGGGCATCTTCCTCGACCCCGACGACCCCGGCGTGCAGCTGGCCGCCGAGGAGGCCGGGATCCCGTACGACTGGATGGAGGCGGCCCGCCGCTCCCCCGTGCACGCGCTGGTCGGCAAGTACCGGGTGGCGCTGCCCTTGCATCCGGAGTACCGCACGATGCCGATGGTCTGGTACATCCCGCCGCTGTCCCCCGTGGTCGACGCGCTGACCGAGACCGGGCACGACGGCGAGGACCTGGACAACCTCTTCGGCGCGATCGACACCCTCCGCATCCCGCTCGAATACCTCGCGGAGATCTTCACCGCCGGGGACATCAAGCCGGTCCGCGCCTCGCTCGGCAGACTCGCCGCCATGCGCTCCCACATGCGGGCCATCAACCTCGGTGAGCCACCCGACGCGTCCATCGCCTCGTCCGTCGGTATGGAGGGCGCGGAGATCGAAGCGATGTACCGACTGCTGGCGATCGCCAAGTACGAGGACCGGTATGTCATTCCGACGGCCGCCGTCGGGGACGCCAGGAGTCTGGAGGAGTCGGCGCTGCCCGACGGATGCAGCCTCGACTACGACGGCGGACCGGGCATGGGCGGCGACGGCCCGTTCGGCCAGGACTCTGGCCGCATACAGCTGCCGCTCGTGTCCGTGGAGAACTTCCACGCCCTGCGGGACCGGCAGACGGCGGACCGGGAGGACAGGTGAGAGAGCATGCCGTGCTGTACCAGGCCGCCGCGTACTGTCTCTCATACCCGGACGACGACTTCCACGTACGGCTGCCGCTGCTGCGTCGAGCCGCCCCGGAACTCGGGGAGTTCCTCGACCACGCTGCCGGACAGCCCCCTCAGGATCTCGCCGCCCACTACGTCCAGGTCTTCGACTTCAAGAACCGGCACAGCCTCTATCTGAGCTGGTGGCGCGACGGCGACACCCGGCGGCGCGGGATGTCGCTGGTGCGCTTCAAGGAGGTGTACCGGGAGCACGGGCTGGAGTTCACCGGCGAGGAGTTGCCCGACTTCCTGCCCGTGGCGCTGGAGTTCGCGGCGCGGACGGGGCATCGGGGACTCCTCGACGAGCACCGCGGTGGCCTGGAGTTGCTGCGGATCGCGCTCACCGACTTCGGTACGCCGTACGCGACCGTCCTCGAAGCGGTGTGCGCGACGCTGCCGGGCCCGTCCCCGAAGGACCGCGCCGAGGCGCTGGCGCTGGCCCGGTCCGGTCCTCCCCGCGAAGAGGTCGGGCTCGAACCCTTCGGCGCCATCGGCCTCGAACCCATTGCCGTCATCGGAGACCGCTCATGACGACCTTCCTCTGGGGCGCCCTGCCGTACATCGCCTTCGCGCTGCTGATCGCGGGGCTCGTCTGGCGCCACCGCTACGACAAGTTCGGCTGGACCACGCGCTCGTCGCAGGTGTACGAGTCGAAGCTGCTGAACATCGCCTCGCCCGCGTTCCACTACGGCATCCTGTTCGTGCTCGTCGGGCACCTGATCGGCCTCTTCGTCCCCGAGTCCTGGACCGGGTCCCTCGGGATCGGCGAGCACACGTACCACCTGTTCTCGCTGTACGGCGGCACCGCGGCCGGAGCTCTCACCGTGCTCGGCATCCTGCTGCTGATCTACCGCAGGCGGACGAACTCGCCGGTGTTCCGCGCGACGACCGTCAACGACAAGCTGATGTACGTCGTGCTGCTCGGCGCGATCGTGATGGGCATGACCGCCAAGCTCACCCACGCGTCCGGCGACGGCTACAACTACCGGCAGACGATCGCCCCATGGGCCCGCAGCCTGTTCACGCTCCGGCCCAGGACGGAGCTGATGCACGGCGTGCCGGTGCTGTACCAGGTGCACGCGGTGATCGGGATGGCGCTGATCGCGCTGGTTCCGTACACGCGGCTGGTCCATATGTTCAGCGCGCCGGTGCGGTACCTGTTCCGCCCGTACGTGGTGTACCGCAGCCGCGACCCGAAGCAGCTCGGGCCGCGGCCCGCACGGCGGGGCTGGGAGAAGACGGACGCCTGACGATCGCCCGACGGGCGTCTAGGCCGCGCCGCCCTTCTCCCGGTCCTCGTCGACGATCTCGGCGTCGACCACGCCCTCCTCCTCGGGCTGTGCGTGCTCGGTGGCCGGCTCGTCCTGGGGCGTCTGCTGGGCCTGCGCGTACATCGCCTGGCCCATCTTCTGGCTGACGGTGGCCAGCTTCTCGATGCCGGCCCGCAGGGCGGCCGTGTCGGTGGCGGAGTCCTCCAGGAGCCGTTTCAGGTCGGCGGCCGCCGCCTCGACCTCCGTCTTGGTGTCGGGCGGGATCCGCTCGTCGTTGTCGCGGATGAACTTCTCCGTCTGGTAGACGAGTTGCTCGCCCTGGTTGCGGGTCTCCGCGGCCTCGCGGCGGTTGCGGTCCTCCTCGGCGTACTGCTCGGCCTCCCGCATCATGCGGTCGATGTCGTCCTTGGGAAGCGCGGAGCCGCCGGTGACGGTCATCTTCTGTTCGCGCCCGGTGGCGAGGTCCTTCGCCGAGACATGCATGATCCCGTTGGCGTCGATGTCGAAGGCGACCTCGATCTGCGGCACACCGCGCGGCGCCGGCGGCAGCCCGGTGAGGTCGAAGACGCCGAGCTTCTTGTTGTACGCGGCGATCTCGCGCTCGCCCTGGTAGACCTGGATGCCGACCGACGGCTGGTTGTCCGCGGCCGTGGTGAAGATCTCCGAACGCCGGGTGGGGATCGTGGTGTTGCGCTCGATGAGCTTGGTCATGATGCCGCCCTTGGTCTCGATGCCGAGGGACAGCGGGGTGACGTCGAGGAGCAGGACGTCCTTGACGTCGCCGCGGATGACACCGGCCTGAAGGGCGGCTCCGACCGCCACGACCTCGTCCGGATTGACGCCCTTGTGCGGGTCCTTGCCGGTGAGTTCCTTCACGAGCTCGGTGACCGCGGGCATACGGGTGGAGCCGCCGACCAGGATGACGTGGTCGACGGCGGACAGCTTCACGCCCGCGTCCTTGACCGCCTGGTGGAAGGGGGTCTTGCAGCGGTCGAGCAGGTCGGCGGTCAGCTCCTGGAACTGGGCGCGTGTCAGCTTCTCGTCGAGGTGCAGCGGGCCTTCGGCGGTGGCGGTGATGTAGGGCAGGTTGATGGTCGTCTCGGAGGAGCTGGACAGCTCGATCTTGGCCTTCTCGGCGCCCTCGCGCAGCCGTTGCAGCGCCATCTTGTCGTGGCCGAGGTCGATGCCGTACGACGCCTTGAAGCGCTGGGCGAGATGCTCGACGACCCGCTGGTCCCAGTCGTCGCCGCCCAGCCGGGTGTCGCCGTTGGTGGCCTTGACCTCGATGACGCCGTCGCCGATCTCCAGGAGCGAGACGTCGAAGGTGCCGCCGCCCAGGTCGAAGACGAGGACGGTCTGCTCCTCACCGCGGTCGAGGCCGTAGGCGAGGGCGGCGGCCGTCGGCTCGTTGATGATCCGCAGGACTTTGAGGCCCGCGATCTCGCCGGCCTCCTTGGTGGCCTGGCGCTGGGCGTCGTCGAAGTAAGCGGGGACGGTGATCACGGCGTCCGTGACGTCCTCGCCCAGGTAGGCCTCCGCGTCCCGCTTCAGCTTCTGCAGCACGCGCGCGGACAGCTCCTGCGCGCGGTAGCGGGTGCCGTCGATGGAGTCCTTGTCCGGGAAACGCCAGCTCGCGTCGCCCATGTGGCGCTTCACGGAGCGCGCGGTGCGCTCCACGTTCGTCACCGCCTGCCGCTTGGCGACCTCGCCGACGAGCACCTCGCCGTTCTTGGCGAAGGCCACCACGGAGGGCGTGGTGCGCCCACCCTCGGCGTTGGCGACGACGGTGGGGTCGCCGCCCTCCAGGACGGCCACCACCGAGTTCGTCGTACCGAGATCGATCCCGACCGCACGTGCCATGTCAGTCCCCTTCCGCCAGGGCTCTGCCCGATCTCCAGCACAAAACTTGAGCGCCCGGTTGTCAATGGGGCGAGTGGTCCGGGCGGACCCGGACACGACGGCGCCGCGGCCCTTCGCGGGGCCGCGGCGCCGTATCGCTTCCGGGCGTCAGGCCAGCTTGGCCGAGAGCGTGATCGTCGTACCGGTCAGCGCCTGGCTGACCGGGCAGTTCTTCTTGGCGTCCTCGGCTGCCGCGACGAAGCCGTCGTTGTCGAGGCCCGGCACCGATCCCTCGACGGTGAGGTGGATGCCGGTGATGCCCTCGCCGGGCTGGAAGGTGACGTCGGCGTTGGTGACGAGCTTGGTGGGCGGGGTGCCCGCGCCTGCGAGGGCGTGCGACAGCGCCATGGAGAAGCAGCTGGAGTGGGCGGCGGCGATCAGCTCCTCGGGGCTGGTCCTGCCGTTCGCGTCCTGGGCCCGCGACGCCCACGTCACCGGCTGCTGGCCGATGCCGGAGGAGTCGAAGGTGACGACGCCGCTGCCCTCGAGCAGGTTGCCTTCCCACACGGTGTGTGCGGTGCGCGTGGTTGCCACGATGAATCCCTTCGATGAGGTCCCGTTTTCGGGGTCCGTACCCACCATCCGATCACAACCTGGCGCGACGCACCCGGAAGACAGGTCACCGCACCCGGAAGACACGTCACCGCACCCGTGAGACGCGGCGCCACACCCGCGGGACGGGTCACCGCACCCGGAAGACCGGTCCACGCGCGGTGAACGGGAGCCGCCCGTCCTGCGGAATCAGGTACGCGTGCTCGCGCCTCACCCGCAGCACATCGCAGTAACCGTCCGTGATCACCAGGACGGGCGCGCCCGGTGGGAAGTCGTCGGCGCGGTTCAGCAGGTCGATCCCGGGCTGCAGCACCGTGCCACCGCGCCCGTGCACCCGGACGCGTCCGGCGATCTCGGTGACCGGCAGATAGCCCGCGTCGTGCGGGGCGGCGTCACAGAAGACGACCCGGGCCGCCGGTACGTCGCGGGCCTCGGCGTACGAGGCGATGGCACCCAGTGCCTTGCCGAGCAGGACGCGGTCCATGGAGCCGGAGGTGTCGAGAACGACGCCGAACGTGCAGCGGGCGATCTCCTCGGGCGGGAAGTAGCGTCCCGCGCGCGGGATGTCGGGGGTCGCCGCCTGGCGGCGCGCCGGACGCGCGTACGTCCGTACGGGTTCGGGGCGGGGCACGAACTCGTCGAACCAGCGGGCGAGTTGGGCGTCCCAGGGCAGCGGCGGGTGACTGAGCGCACGGATCTCCTCCACCAAACCGCCCGGCAGGTAGCCGCGCTCCTGCTGCTGGTGCAGGTCGAGGCCCTGGCCGAGGCCACGGCGGTAGAACTCGTCGAGATCGACGTAGTCGCGCGGTGAACCGAGCGGACCGCCGAGGATGTCGCCCACCCCCTTGCCGCGCAGCGTGGCCAGTCGGCGCATCCGGCGCAGGTCGCCGGCGATTCGGTCGTAGACCTCCTCCGCCGAGAGGTCCTTCAACTCCGGGTCGTACAGCAGCCCTTCGGGCATCGTGCCGACCTGCATCTCGCACAGCCAGCCATTGATGACGTAGTCGGCGGCGACGTTGAAGAGATACGGGTCGCGGGTGCCGCAGCGGTCGCCGTGGCGCAGGGCGGCGTGCAGCATCTCGTGGGCCAGGACGAACCGCCATTCCTCGTCGCCGAATTGGCGCAGGGGGTTGATGTAGATCTCCGCCGCCTCCGCGTCGACGGCCGCGACGGAAATCCCGTGGGCACGGGCGAGTTCGGCGTCGGCGACGAGGGTGATGCCGGCCGCGATGCCGCCCAGGAGGGGGTAGGAGGAGATGAACCAGCTCAGCGCCTTCTCCCAGGGCTGCAGCCGGGTGGGCCCGCCGCGCATGGACGCGCGGCGGCCGCCCGCCATGTCCATCGCGGTGGCCATGGTGCGGGTCAGCGCGTGCGCGAAGGCGATCTGCCAGTCGGGCGGGGTGCCGCCGATCCAGGTGTTCCAGGGCACCAGGACCTGGTCCGGGTCGGGGCCCGCAGTACCGCAGCGGTCGTACGCGGGTGGGATGCCGTCGCGGCGCCAGCGGGCGGCGAGCTGCTCCTCCTCGCCGTCGGGGTACGACGCCGGCAGGTCTTCGGGGGTCAGCCCGATCGGGAAGCCGAGCAGGAAGCGGTTGACCACGACGCAGCGGGCGGCGACGTCGAAGCGGTCGGGCTGCTCGCGCTCGCCGGTCGCGGCCGGTACATGGCCGAAGCCCAGATGGATGATGGCGTGCGCGATGGCCCAGGCCCAGGCCACGGGTTCGGCCCTGCGGGTGGGGTGCACGTGCAGGGTTCCGTCGGAGTCGACCCGCACGAGACCGTCCCGGGGCGCCATGACGCACTCCTCCTGACGGCACGTACTGAACCCGATGGCGGCGAGCGCGCGATTGGCCCGCACCAGCCGCATCCCCTCCGCGAACGCCTCGGCCGCCGGATCCGGCTTGGCCACGGCGTCCGCCTTGCGGGTCCGGCTCATCGCGGCGCCTCGACAGAGCCCGGTGTCGGCGCCCCGGCCCGCGCCGAAATCCGGGCCTCGGCAGAGGCCGATGTCCAGGCTTCGGCAACGGCCGCAGTTCGAGCCCCGGCAAACGCCGCAGTCCAAGCCTCGGCAGACGCGGGGGTGCGGGCCTCGGCAGCCGGAGTCCGAGCCCCGGCAGACGCCGATGTCCGAGCCCCGGCAGACGCCGATGTCCGAGCCCCGGCAGACGCCGCAGTCAAAGCACCGGCAGACCCGGGGTTGCGGGCCTCGGCAGACGCCGGAGTCCGAGGCTCGGCAGACGCGGGGTTGCGGGTCTCGGCAGCCGGGGTCCGAGCCCCGGCAGAGGCCGGTGTCCGGACCTCGGCAGACGCCTCAGTGCGGCGGACAGCCCGGGCACGCGTCGGTGCGGCGGGGCGGCGCGGGCCTCGGGCCGGTATCGCGCGTGCCGCGCGCGACGCTCCGCTCATCGCCGCGCCTCCACCAGGCGCGGCATGTCACGCGCCGCCTCCACCAGGAACCAGGCGGGCAGTACGGGATTGCCGTCGGCGTCGGAGGTGATGACGCTCTGGGCGACCTCGACGGAGATCTCGGCGAGCTGGACGAGCAGCGACTTGGCGCGGTACGCGGTCTGGCGGCCGTTCGCCGAGAGGTGCTCCTTGCTCGCGGGCAGTTCCTTGATGAGACGGCCGCGGAAGGACTCGGCGAGGTAGTAGAGCAGGTCGCGGTCCTCCAGCCGGTTCGGCCAGCGGGCGTCGCCCTTGATGATGGCCTCGATGCCGAACCGGCTGCGCACGATCTTGACGTAGCCGCAGAAGGCGACCGCGTGCGTGGGCGTCAGCGTGCCGTGCGCGATCACCTTCAGGGTCGCCTCGTCGAGGGCCGGACCGAAGGAGCGCAGCGCGTCGGAGAGCATGTGCCAGGAGCGGGGTGTGGAGAAGGGTTCCTCCGTCTTCGGCGGCTTGGACCACAGGTGGTCGGGGCGGTCGGTGAGGTGGTCCAGGACCCACGGGTGGATGTCGTTGGCGGCGGCCCAGACGAGCCAGTCCTTCGGGGACGCCTCGAGGTGGACGTGGGTGAGGCGGTTGACCAGCGCCGAGGCGATCGGGCGCGCCAGCGCGTTGTCCGTCGCGCGGTTGCCCGCGCCGATCACGATGGAGCCCTTCGGCAGCTCGTAGTTGCCGATGCGGCGGTCCAGGATCAGCGAGTAGAAGGCCTTCTGCACATCTGGCGTCGCCGCGTTCAGCTCGTCCAGGAACAGGCAGTACGGCTCGTCGCGGGCGATCGCCTCCGGCGGGCAGAAGACGGAGCGGCCGTCGCGGATCTGCGGGACGCCGATGAGGTCCTCGGGGGCGAGCTGGGTGCCGAGCAGGCTCACGCACTCAAGACCCAGCGACTCGGCGAACTCCCGCACCAGAGAGGACTTTCCGATGCCGGGGGCGCCCCAGATGAAGACCGGCCGTACGGTCGCGAGACCGAGCAGCAGCTCCGGGATCCGGGCGGGAGTGACGGTGACGGCTGCCTGCACGCAGCGGCTCCTTGAGGGTGCTCGAGTGGGGCCCGCAGATGCGCGGTGTCCGATACGAACAGTGTGGGCACCGCCGTCCGTTCACCGCAGCCCATTTTCCGGCGCACGGGGCTGTCTCCGTACCACCGCGGCAGCTGTCCGAGGTGGCGGATTGCTCGGCACGTCTCCAATGATCCGGAGCGAGAGAACGTCGAAGCACAACCTCACCATGCAGGTCCCCGAACGATGCGGCCCCTGTATCCAGGAGGGCGATGGCGTCACCGGCGCGCGGTGGAAGCCCGTTTCGGATTCTTCCACCGTGCGCCGCACACCGTCAGAGACTGACCGTCACGGTGAACGCTCCATCTCCCACCTGCTGCTCCACTACGCCGATGCGACCCGCGGCCCGCACGTCGGCTTGGACCAGGGCGAAGCGGTCGAGCGCCGCGAGGGACCCGGAGATGACGGCTTTGGTCACGTCGGTGCGCATGGACACCTGCGCCTCGGACTTGGCCTTTCGGACCGCCGCGATGACCTCCGCCGCGGTGGCCAGCAGCTCACCGTCCGCGCCGCCGGCCATCCGGCGGAGCTCATCCGCGACCGGCCAGGCGGCGCGATGCACCGAGCCTTCCGCCTGCCACGACCAGGCCTCCTCCGTCGCGAAAGGCAGGACCGGAGCAAACAGGCGCAGCAGCGTGTCGAGGGCCGTCATCAACGCGCCCCTGGCCGATTCCGTACCCGCCGTGTCGTCGTGCTCGCCGTAGGCGCGGGTCTTCACCAGTTCCAGGTAGTCGTCGCAGAAGCGCCAGAAGAACTGCTCCGTACGCTCCAGGGCGCGCGCGTAGTTGAAGTCCTCGAACGCCTCGGTGGCGTCGTCGACGGTCGCCGCGAGCTCGGCGAGCATCGCCCGGTCCAGGGGTTCCGTCACCTTGGCCGCTTCCGGCGCCTCGCCGAAGCTGAGGACGAATTTGCTCGCGTTGAGGATTTTCAGCGCGAGGCGTCTGCCGACCTTCATCTGGCCGGTGTCGAAGGCGGTGTCTGTGCCGGGTCGGCCGCCGGCCGCCCAGTAGCGGACGGCGTCCGAGCCGTGCTGGACGAGGAGATCGGCCGGAGTGACGACGTTGCCCTTGGACTTCGACATCTTTTTGCGGTCCGGGTCGAGGATCCATCCCGAGATGGTGGCGTGCTTCCACGGCAGCACACCGTGCTCGGCATGGGCGCGCACGACGGTGGAGAACAGCCAGGTGCGGATGATCTCGTGTGCCTGCGGCCGCATGTCCATCGGGAAGACCCGCTCGAACAGGTCGGGGTCCTTCAACCAGCGGCCGGCGATCTGCGGGGTGAGCGAGGACGTCGCCCAGGTGTCCATCACATCCGGGTCACCGATGAAGCCTTCCGGCTTGCCGCGCTGCCCTTCCGCATACCCGGCAGGCGCCTCGGCACTGGGGTCGACCGGCAGCAGCGCCGGGTCCGGGGCAATCGGCTGGTCGTAGTCCGGGTTGCCGTCTCCGTCGAGGGGATACCAGAGCGGAATGGGGACCCCGAAGAACCGCTGGCGGCTGACCAGCCAGTCGCCGTTGAGTCCGCTGACCCAGTTCTCGTAGCGCACCCGCATGTGCTCGGGATGCCAGACCAGGTCACTGCCCCGCTGGAGAAACTCCTCGCGCAGGGGAACGTCCCGGCCACCGTTGCGCAGGTACCACTGGCGGGTTGTGACGATCTCCAGGGGCTTGTCGCCCTTCTCGAAGAACTTCACCGCGTGCGTGATCGGGCGGGGCTCGCCCTCCATGTCGCCACTCGCCCGCAGCATTGACACGATGCGTTCCCGGGCGGTGTGGGCCGTGGCACCGGCCAGCTGCGTGTACGCGGCGCGGGCCTGCTCGGAGTCCAGCCCTGCCGGCGGCTCGGCCGTGAGTCGTCCGTCCCAGCCGATCACCGGCCGGGTCTCCAGCTGCAGCTCGCGCCACCACGTCACGTCGGTCGTGTCGCCGAAAGTGCACACCATCGCGATCCCTGAGCCCTTGTCGGGGTCCGCCAGCCTGTGCGCGACGACGGGCACCTCGACGCCGAAGAGCGGGGTACGCACGGGTGAGCCGAAGAGGTCCCGGTACCGCTCGTCGTCAGGGTGCGCGACCAATGCCACACAGGCGGGCAGCAGCTCGGGACGGGTCGTCTCGATCATCACTCGTCGGCCGTCCGCCTGGTGAAAGGCCAACCGGTGGAAGGCTGCGGGGCGTTCGCGGTCTTCGAGTTCGGCCTGCGCGACGGCCGTACGGAAGGTGACGTCCCACAACGTGGGGGCCTCGGCCATGTACGCCTCGCCGCGTGCAAGGTTATTGAGGAAGGCGAGCTGCGAGGTGGCGCGGGCTTCGCCGTCGATGGTCTGGTAGGTGCGGGTCCAGTCCACCGACAGGCCGAGGTTGCGCCACAGGCTCTCGAAGGCCCTCTCGTCCTCGACGGTCAGCTGCTCGCACAGTTCGATGAAGTTCCGTCGAGAGATGGGGATTTGCTGCTTGCCAGGCGTGGTCGGCGGGGAGAAGCCGGGGTCGTACAGGAGCGCCGGGTCACAGCGGACTCCGTAGTAGTTCTGCACGCGCCGTTCGGTGGGCAGGCCGTTGTCGTCCCACCCCATGGGGTAGAAGACTTCCTTGCCGCGCATGCGCTGGTAGCGGGCGATCGCGTCGGTGTGCGTGTACGAGAAGACATGCCCGACATGCAGCGAGCCGCTGACTGTGGGCGGCGGGGTGTCGATGGAGAACACCTGGTCGCGTGTCTTGGTGCGGTCGAATACGAATACGCCCTGCTCGTCCCACCGTCGAGACCATTTCTCTTCCAGCCCCTCAAGGCTGGGCTTTTCAGGAACGCCCGTATGGCGGTGGGTGAACGTCATACCTCGACACGCTATCCGAACAGGCGGTTTGATCATCCGGCGTTTTCGGCATGGCTGAACCGCGAGGCCAACCGGTCATCGCGCCTTTGTCCGAACAGACGGGCTCGGTCGGCCCGAGCTCGCCGGCCACCCGTCGGGATCGGGGGGCACGGCGCAGCCGACGTTCGCCCGGGCCTGGTCGTCGAGGCAGTCACCCACCTCGCACGCGACCTGGGGCCGCCACGCGGGACATCATCGCCGGGGTGGCCCGGTGATCGTCAGTACCGGTCGGGCGGGAGGCCTCTCAGGCGTGATCGACGAGTTGCGCAACGCCCCTCTGGCGCGCGCAATGCGCGCAGCAGAAGAATTGTCCGTCCGTTTGAAGGCCGTGGCCCAGGATGCGGCACTGGCAGTTGTCGCAGATCGGTGCCAACTTCTGGGCGGCGCACTCGATGCTGTCGAAGATGTGGACAGCTCCTGCGGCACGAACCTCGAACGCCATCTCGTAGTCGTTGTTGCAGACCTCGCACACGGCCATGAACGTCAGCTCCTCGTGATTGGGTGCATGGCCAAGACAGGGGCCTTTGGCCGACGTTCCTGGACGGTAGCGAGGAGCCGCGCCGCACCTGCCGCGGCACGTCCACAGGAACCCGACCGGCGTACATCAATCACTCAGCTGGCGCGGCTCCGGGCGGGCCGCCACCCGCGGCTCGTGTCGCACAGCTCACGCGGGAGTAGAACCTCCGCCGGCCACGGCCAACACGGCCGCCGGGACGAACAGCGGGGTGAACGGGCGGACAGCAGCAGTACAAGGTCAATTACTCGTCCGGCCCCAGCGTCCCCCGAACCGCTGCCATTCGGCAGCCCATTCCTCCATGCGCCGGCGCTCCAGGCGTCCGCGCACGAGTTGAGCACTCCCGATCGCCGCGCTACCAGCGCATATTGCGGCCAGCGTGCCCGCCCAGGTCGCCTGGAAATTCGCTTCCGAGGGGCTGAGCGGCTTCGACGTCAACCGACCCTGCCGGTCCGTCCACACGATGGCCGGGCTGCCCGCCGCGGTGTCGCGGGGCACCTTGGTCTGACCGGTGCGGGCGGAGCCGTCCGGCGCGGTCCACCGCACGGTGACCCACACACGGTCATCGTCGACGAACCGAGCTGACCCCTTGCCTGCCGCGTCTTCGGCGAGTACCGCCGTGACGGCGTGGCGTTCCAGCCGCTGGCGGTCAAGGCTCTGTTCCACCGCATCAGCCGTCGTGACTCCCGCGAGCACGCTGCCCACCGCGGCGAGGACCCAGGCGACGAGCACGATCCAGGCTTCGACGACGTCACTGCGTCGTCGGAGAGGATTCCGCCGCCATCGCCACATCCACACTCCGGTGTGACACGTCCTGACCACGGTCGACACCCCCTTTGCCGGCGTCGAAAGCCCCTCTTTCACTGTGCTGTCGAGGTGAGAAACAGGCGGCGGGGCTGTCGATGACTCGATCGAGGCCGTGCTCGCTGTCCTTTGCCGACGTCAGGCTTATGAGAACCGGGGCGGCAACGCAGGATGCCGTGGCGGCCGACACCACCGCCGGATGACGCAGCACCGCGATCTGGGCCTGTCATGTGCCGCTGGGAGAGCCGGTCGATGTCGTGCGCCGTGACGATCCCACCGAGGCGGCCGCCGTCCATGACCAGGATGGGCAGTCCGCCGCCGGAGCCCAGGCGCTCCAGGACGGAGATCAGGAGCTCGTCCGGTGCGGCGAGCGTGCACTGGGACAGCTGGGTCGCCACGCCCCGTACTCGCAGCGACCCCCGTTGCCCGGACGGCACGGCGGTCAGGCGACGCAGCCGTACGACACCGCTGGGGTGGCCCTCGAAGTCCAGCACAGGCAGTACCGAGTGCCCGGCTTGAGCGGCCACCTCGGACAGGAAGCGGTCCACGGTCAGCCAGTCGGGACCGGTGACCACCGGAGTGGTCATCGCGTCGGCCGCCCGTACGCCGCGCAGGGTCGTGACCAGCTCGGCCCACCGTCGTTCGGCAGCGGCGGTGACCGCCACGAACAGGCCGATGGCCATCAGCCAAAGCCCGCCCGACACCCCTCTCGCGAACACCAGCCACCCCAGCACGGCCAGCAGCATGCCGACGACCTGTCCGCTGCGCCCGGCCGCCCGCTGGGCCCGCTCGCGGTCCCCCGTACGCCACCACACCACGGCCTGGAGCACCCGGCCCCCGTCCAGTGGTGCGGCGGGCAGCAGGTTGAAGACGCCCAGCAGCAGGTTCGTGCCACCGAGCCAGCCCAGCACGGCAACCAGAATTCGCCAGCCCAGCGTCGCCTCCACCCCAGCTGCCGCGCCCAGCCCGACCCCGCCCAGCACCAGGCTGCCGAGCGGCCCGCTGACGGCGACCGCGAACGCCGCCCGTGCCGTCTCCGGCCGGTCCATCCGGGTCATTCCACCCAGCGCCCACAGCGTCACGTCCCGTACCGGTATCCCGGCCCTGCGGGCCATCAGCGCATGCGCCGCCTCATGCACCACCAGACTCACCAGCAACAGCAGAGCACCGACCACTCCGGCGACCGCGTACACCACCGGTGCCAGGCCCGGCGCATACCCGGGCAGGGTCTGGGCGGCCAGACCGTACGCGAACAACAGCATGATCAACGGCACGCTCCAGTGCGCGCGCAACGCCACCCCGCGCACACTCCCGATACGCATCGAGCCCCTCACCGCCATCACCGCCGACAGGTCGCGCTCCCGACTTCAGTCCCCCTTTCGATAGTCCGTCCTTCGGCCCACGAACGGAAACGCCCGACCACACCGGGCTCAGCGCGGCCCGGAACCGCGCCAGGGATCCTCCGCCCGCGGCAGGCCCGCCGAGCAGGACGAAGCGGGCTCGTCCACTCCGCGTGGCACCACTTCAGTCCGCCTTCGCAGGCGGCGATCTTCACAGATCGGGGCCTCACCATGTGCAAGAACTCGTTCAAGTGCTCGACGAAAGCCAGGACCCTCGGCAAGGGAGACGTCCTCGCTCTTCGCAGCACCTACTGAGGAGGCTTGATGAGCCGGGTCGGGCGATCCATGGCGCTGGCGGCGGCCGTGCTGGTGTCAGCCGTCGCGTGCGGGGCGGACAGCAGCGGCGGCGACGAGGCCGGGTCCTGTGCCTATCTGATCCTGTACCAGGAGCGGACATACCGGGACGTGGCGAACGTGGAGTTCACCGTCGGGGACAAGCTCGGCGACGCCACCAAGCCGCCCTGTAACGACAGCGGTCCGGACGACGCCAAGGAGTCGGCGACTACGGAGACTGCCTGCAAGGTGGAGGGCATCTCTCCCAAGGTGGCCATCGCAGTCGGAGATGCACCTGGTGAAGCCAAGTTCGTCGCCGCCTACTCCGGCACGGAGCTTCCGCCCGAGGTGAAGAAACTGCTCGACGGGTCATGATGCCGACCGAGGGCGACCGGATGCTGAGCAGGCCGGCCATCCGTCACCGGCTGCCCCCGGCTCTGGAGAAGGCCGCGGTCACATCGGTTACGACGTGCGACCCAGCGCGCGGCGCCGGGGACACGCGACCGCGATACTCGCCGCGGCGTTGCCGATCGCCCGTTCTCTCGGCATCACGCAGGCCCTCCTGACCGTCGATGAGACGAACATCGCCTCCCGACGTGTGATCGAAGCGAACGGGAGCCGGTTCATCGACATGGTCGGTGACAGGCGCCGCTACCGGATGCCAGCGTCCTGACAAGCCGACTTCCGGGACACCGCTGATCGCGACTGGCTCACCTCCGGACTGCGAAGCCACAACCGCTCACCCGGAAGGCCCGAGGGGCGGCGCCGCATGCTCGTACGGACCGGGCCCGTTCGCTCAATGTGGACGGTTCGCTGGATGTACAGCCTCACCGGGTGGCTGCGTATCCTCGCCGAATCAGGCCTCACCGCGGACTACGTCTTTCGCCCCCGCGACCCGGTGAACGCCTTCCGGGGAACGATCGTCGTGGGCACACGTCGCTCGAAGTGCTCGGGCCGAACGGCGTAACGATCACGGCCGACCCCAGTCGTCGGCCCTCGGCGACAGAAGGGGCCCCCGGCCGGCGGTGACGCCGGCCAGGGGGCCCCTTGACGCGATCGGTCTACGTCAGCCGTCGGACTCCGACGACGGGATGTAGGCACCCGGCACGTCCTCCGGCGCGAAGATCTTGTCCTCGCCGGGGTACGGCTTCTTCCAGTCGTGCGTCTCGTACCACGTGAAGTGGTTCATCTGCGCGGGGTTCGCGTAGTCGGGCACGGCGTTGGGCCCGGTCAGCCGCTGCTTCGACTTCCAGGTCTCCCACTTCGCCGCGAGCGCCTGCTTGTCCGCCGGCACCTTCGCCGACGGCGCGGCCGCCGCACTGGGGTTCTGCGGTGCCGGAGTGTCCAGGCCGCAGGCAGGCGGAGTCTTCAGACCATCGGTCAGCGAGGTCCGGTTGGGCAGAGCGGTGAACGGCCTGAAGTCCGCGTTCTGGGTGAACGCCCCTCGCATCGGGCTGGCCGCGCTGTCCTTCTGGTTCATCGGGTGTATCCCGAGGATCTGCTCGATGGTCCGGATCATGGTGATCTGAGAGTAGTAGTGGCTGTCGACGACGCCGTGCTGGGCCCAGGGGCTGATGATCTGGATCGGGGCACGGTGGCCGTCGACGTGATCGAGGCCCGCCTGGGAGTCGTCCTCGACCACGAAGATCGCCGAGTCCTTCCAGTACTTGCTGTGCGAGATCTCGTCAACGATCCTGCCGGTCGCGAGGTCGTTGTCCGCGACCTGAGCGGCCGCGTTCGCCGGACCACCGGTGTGGTCGCTGGAGAGCCAGAACATGTTCAGGTTCGCCGGACCGTTCTTCTCGAAGTCCTGCTTCCAGATGCCCTCCCGGTAGATGTCCGGGACGCTGGTGTCGAACTTCGGGAAGCCGTGCACCGACACGTCGTTGAGGGACGGAATCGGCGAGGACGAGTTCAGGGGGTAGGCGGTGTCCTGCCCGGTCGCCTCCATGTTCTTGGAGTCGCAGTACAGGTTCTGCCAGCTCGCGCCCGCCGGCTTCGTCAGGAACTGCTGGAACTCGCCGAAGTCCCGCACGGACTTGCCGGCCGCCTGCGCACCGGTCCAGATGAAGCCGGTCCGCTGGTGACCGAGAGCGTCGTCCTCGGTGTCGTAGCTGCGCTGGTACTCACCGGCCGAGGACTCGGTGTACTCCGGGTCGTCGGCCTGCATCAGCCAGTTGTGCCCCTCGGCGGAGTTCGTGCCGATGTCGTACGTGTTGTCGTACAGCCCGAACTGCTTGGCCAGCGCGTGCTGGTTCGGCGTCACGTTCTCGCCGAACTGCGCAAGCGACGGGTCGCCGTTGCCCTGCTTGACGTCCCCGAAGACCTGGTCGTAGGTCCGGTTCTCCTTGACGATCATGAAGACGTGCTTGATCGTCGAGGGGTCGCCGAGCCGCAGCGGGACCGGCACCGGCTTCGCGTCGCCCTTGCCCTCGGTCAGCGTGACCGCTCCGCCGTTCCAGCCGTTCTGCTTGAAGACCTTGGCCGTCTCGGACTTGATGACGCTGTCGTCCGGCAGCGTGAACCGCTGCAGGCTCGATGTCGTGTCGTGGGTGCCGTGCGCGGCGCTGTTGGTGGGGCGGCGGGCGTCGATACCACGGGTGTTGGAGACCAGCACCTGGTTGCCGACAGTGGCGATCTCCGCGGGGAAGTAGTCCGTCGGGAGCAGGCCGACGTAGCTGACCGGCTCCTGCGGGCTCGTGTACCGGTAGACGGCGACCGCGTTGGCGCGGCCGAGCGTCACCAGCAGGTGACCGTCGTCGGTGAGCGTCACCGCGTCGGGCTCGTAGCCCACCGAGGCCTCCGGCCACGGCTGGGTGGCGATGGTCTGCACGACCTTGTTGCCGGCGGTGTCGATGACCGACACGTCGTTGGTGGCGGTGTTGGTGACGAACAGCGCCCCGTTCTTGGCGTACAGGGCGGTCGGGTGCAGACCGACGTCGATGCTCGCGACGGCGGCATCCGGGTTCGCCAGGTCGATGACGCTGACCGTGCCGGTGGTGGTGGCAGCGGTCTTCGGGTCGGCCGGCACCTGGGTGCCGTACGAGTTGATGGTGGTGTCGCCGGGCTTCGCCGGACGCCCGCCCTCGTTGCTGACGTACAGCTTGGAGCCGACCACGGTCATGTCGCGCGGGGCGTTACCAACGGACCAGCTCTGCTTGATTGCGCCGGTCGCCGCGTCGATGGCGACCACGCGGTTCTGGCCGTTGACCGCGGAGTACACGGTGGAGCCGTCGGAGGAGAACACCGCCTCGCCGACGAGCGCGTGCTTGGACCCGTCCGCCGGGATGTTGACGGACGTCGGGTTGGCGACGCTGCCGTCCGAGTTCACGGTGAACTTGGTGTAGCCGTCGGTCTGGCCGAGCCACAGCTGCGAACCGTCGGGCGAGTAGGTGGGGCCTTCCTGGCCCACGCTGTTGCTGCTGATGCGCGGGGTCGACGACGCGGCGTTGCTGACGAGTTGCTGCACCTTCCAGCTCTTCAGGTCCACGATGGACAGCGCCGCGCCACCGTCGGTGACCGAGGCCGCGAGGTGGGTGCCGTCCGGGCTGACCGAGGACGACATGATCTTGCCGTTGTTGACGACGAGGCGGTCGCCGTACGGGGCGATGTACTGGTCGCTGGAGATGACCTGGCCCTGATCGGTGATCTGGCCGACCTGGTCGGTGCCGAACTGGTGCGTCTGGGCGAAAGCGGTGCCGGCGGCGGTCACGGCGACAGCGGTGATGCCTGCCGTTACCAGGGTCCGACGGCCGATGCGTCTACCGAGAAAGCCGGAATGCTCCTTCTCGACACGCCGACGGCGGCGTGTTACCTGCATGGAGTTATCCCTTCGGGGTGGGGAGCAGTTCGACGTTGCCGTCGAACTGCCATAGCGGGTTCGATGCGTCCCCGGTCGGGGTCCGCACCAGGAAGTAGCCGTTCACTTCCTTCGGTCCGTCGCCATCGGCCACGAACCGCCCGTCGGGGGTGACGTCGAGCTGGTAGATGGCCGTCCCTGCGGCCTCGACGCCGGGGAGATGCCAGGAGACGACGCAGCGCCAGTCGTTGCCCGGTCCCTCGGCGACGCGCTGGCCGGCGCCCTTGTTGCACGCCGCCGTGGCCCGCAGTTGCGCCTCGGTGACGTCGGGGCGGTTGAGCTGCTTGGTCTGCAAGCGGTAGAGGTGGGCGAATGCCGTGGCGACCGACCGCTGCACCTTGTCCTGCCGGATTCCGGAACCCATGGACGGGGTCGCCACGGCGACGACCGTGACCGTGAGGGCGACCAGTGCGACCAGCGGCAGGAGTCCGGTGGTGATCGCGCGGCGCCCCGAGCCGTCGTAGGTCAGGTTGGTGAAGTCGCGCCGTACGAACAGCAGGTAGGCCAGCGCTGTCGCGAGCAGGGCCCACACCAGGCTGACAACGATGCCGATGAGGAGCGGGCCGACCTGTGCCGGGCCGGTGAACAGGCCGTTCCAGGCGATGAAGGCGTAGCTGGGCAGGGCGAGGCGTACGGCGACGGGCAGCGGCATCATCTGGGCGACCTGCATCGCGAGCGCGACGAGCGCCGGCAGCAGCAACCCCATGGGGGACCGGCCCAGCGCGACCGACCCGAGGAGTCCGATCCCGGCGAGGGCCAGGGTAGGGGCGAGTACGCACACCCAGGCGAGGAGGACTTGACCGGCGGCGTCCGCCGGCGCCAGCAGGTGGCCGTCGAGGCCTACCAGCGGCTGGTTGCCGACCGCCACGACCCCGCCGGCCGCGCTGGAGAAGGCCAGCCCGGCCACGAGCAGCAGGATGACGGTGAGGCTGGCCAGTGCCTTTGCTGCGAAGATCCGTCGAGGCGACCGGACCGCCACGAGCAGGTGGCGCCAGGTGCCCAGCCGGTCCTCGGAGGCGAACACGTCGCCGGCCACCACCGCGGTCAGCAGCGGGAGCGCCCAGGTGCCCGCGAAACCGAGCATCACCAGCGGTCCGGCCCACCCCGTGGCGTGCATCCAGCGACCGAAGAGGGTGTCGACGGGGAGCGTGCTCTGCTGGCTCACCGCGGCGACGAAGAGCGCCGGCGCGATCCAGCAGGCGAGGACCAGCAGGCGGATTCGCCATTGCGAGACCAGCTTGACCAGTTCGAAGCGGTAGCCGCGCGGAACCGAGACGCGGCGGGCACGTACAACGTTGTCGTCGGCGATGGTCGCGGTCATCGGCCGGCCTCCTGCTGCTCGGTGAGGGCGAGGAACGCGGCTTCGAGCGGCGACACCACGGGGGCGAGCTCGCGCACCGCGATGCCCGCGTGCACGAGCCCCACCACCAGTTCGTCGAGGCCGGGCACGAGCGCGCGCACGACGAGCGCCTCGGCGTCGTGCCGTGCCCCGGCGTCGTCGACGACGCGGATCCCGGCCGTGTCGACAGCCAGCCGGCGGGCGGCCTGCGGGTCGGAGGTCAGCAGCCGGTAGTCGAGTTCACGGTTCTCGGCGGCCAGCTTGCTCAGCGGGCCGGAGAAGACGACCCGTCCGGTGGCGACGATGGTGACCTCGGAGCACAGTGCCTGGAGGTCGTCCATGCGGTGGCTGGAGAGCACGACGCTGGTTCCGTCCGCCGCGAGGCGGATGAGGACACCGTGTACGTGTTTCTTGCCGGCCGGGTCGAGGCCGTTGGAAGGTTCGTCGAGCACGAGCAGCCGGGGCTTGGTGAGCAGGGCGGCGGCGAGCCCGAGCCGCTGACGCATGCCGAGGGAGAAGCCGCGGGCCCGGTCGTCGGCGACATCGGTGAGCCCGACCTGGTCGAGCACGTCGTCGATCCCCGTTGTCCGCTTGTCCAGGCCGCGGAGAGCGGCCAGCGCGGCGAGGTTCTGCCTGGCCGTGAGCGAGGGGTAGAGACCGGGCCCGTCCACGAAACCGGCGACACCGTCGGGAGCGGCGAGCGCCCGCCCGACCGGCGTACCCAGGATCTCGAGGCGGCCGCTGTCGGCGACGGCCAGGCCCAGCAGGAGGCCGAGCAATGTCGTCTTGCCGGCGCCGTTCGGTCCGACCAAGCCGTGGATCTGCCCCTGCGCCACATCCAGATCGACGCCGTCGAGTGCGACGACGTCGCCGAAGCACTTGGTGATCCCGCGAGCCCGGACTGCGAGGAGTGTGTCCATGGGTCCCTTCTTCCGCAACTTCAAGGACCTTAGGGACGGCACACAATGCGGGCAGGGACAGTTGGTTGAACGTGCATGGAACGGATCGTCAAGGCGTCGGCAAGTCCGTGTGCACAAAGTAGCCAGCATCGAGCCAGACTTGGGCAACCCTCAGAGTCATCGAGTCCATACGGAGTACCGCGGCCCGCAAGAGGGGTGCGCCACCGGCACGCAGCACGCGCCCGCGGCACGCTGTGCGGGCGGGCGCGGCAACAGCGCCGAAGGCGGCCGGTTCGGCGACACCCCGACCTCCAGCCGTACGTGCATGCCTACCGCGAAATCCGCCCGCAGACGAGCAGCAGACCGCGTCGCCCTCCGTCAGACCTATTGGAACCCGGCAGACCTGACCGGTCGTCACACCGAGCTGGGAGCCTTCCGCGTCGTCGACCAGGCCGATGTCGGTGAGCACGCGCAGTTGCCTACGGGCCGGACGGCCGCCCGGGACCGGGACGTCACGGTCCCGGAGGCCGTCACCGGAGCCGGACTCGTCAGAAGTGGTAACCCCACCAGACGAACCGGGTGGAGTTGATGCCGTACTTGGCCACCACGCTGTACGGGCTGGTGTAGACGCCGTCACCGCTGTCAGAGGTGCGGAGATAATTCCCGTTCTGGTTCTGGATCTGGTCGTTGTCGGCTGTCCAGAACTGTCCGGAGCGGCCGCCTCCGCAGGGGGCCGCGTAGACGGCGTTGGTTTCAGCCCCGACGTCCGTCGTGAGGCAGTCGCCGTTGGCGTTGCTCACCAGTCGGCGCATCGTGTGCCCGTCCCACTGGTTCGACTCGGAGCCCCAGTGCCAGAGCGTACCGCCGTTTCCCGAACAGCTGTATTGCACCCAGATGTTACTGCTTGCGGTCGACGAGGTGAGACAGGGCTGACCGAAGTCGTTCTTGTACATCCAGTCGGTCGTCGCCGCGGAGGCGGGTGACAGAGTGCCGGCGATGGTCAGCATGAAGGCGGCGATCGCCATGGGCAGAGCCAGCCTCAGCGAGGCTTTCCGAGATGTCATGATCGGGAGAATCGAGGGAGCCGGCGAACTCCCCATGAATCATTCATGAACTGGCCATGTCAATATCGGAGGACAGGGAATGAGGAGGCTTTCTCTTCCACTCGGCGAGGTCCGCAGCATCCCGGCGAAGTCCGGCCGCCGCAGGGGTCCAGAAAAGGACATCGAGACCTTCTGAGCCGATGTGATCGCACCGGGCCTGATCACTTCGCGGCAGAGACAAGGGTGTTCGAGTGGCGCGCGCTGATGCGCGGTGTGCGATACGAACATTGCGGGGCCACGAGTCGTTGTCCGGCGCGCCCCGTGCGCCCGGCCAGTCAGGTGACAGGGGGGCATCTGACTGGCCCGAAACGTAGGTGCACACGTAGCTTTTACGCTCTGTATCGCGAGTGTTACCTGAGGTGAGGACTGTGGGTATGGCGGATGTCTTCGACAAACTTCTCTCGTCATCTGCCCCGTCCTTCATGGAGACCGGGTTCAGACCGTTCTACCAAGCCCTGTCGGCCAGGGACGGCGAAGCCCGGGTCCGGTGTGAGCGCGTGGTCATGGCGGCGTGCAACGACTATCTCGGGCTGTCGGGCGATCCACGGGTCACGGGTGCCGCCGCGAGGGCGACGGAACGTTATGGCGCGTCCTGCTCCGGAAGTCGTGCGCTGTGCGGAACGCTGCCGTTGCACGAGGAGTTGGAGGCCCGGCTGGCCGCCTTCCTCGGCTGCGAGGCGGCGATCGTCACGACGACCGGCTTCCAGGCGAACCTGGCGCTCGCCCCGCTGTTCGGCCGCGGTGACCTCGTCTTCAGCGACATGGCCAACCACGCCTCCCTCATGGACGCCATCCGGCTCGGCTGGGCGGGCAAGCGCCCCTACCGTCACTCGGACATGGCGGGTCTGGAACGGCAGCTCGTGACCGCCGATCCCGACGCCGGCAAAGTGATCGTGACCGACGGGCTGTTCTCGATGGAAGGCGACCTGTGCCGGCTGCCCGAGATCTCCGCACTCGCCCGCCGGCACGGCGCCAGGGTGGTGGTCGACGGCGCCCACGACATCGGACTGCTGGGAGCCCACGGTCGGGGCGTGGCGGAGCACTTCGGGGTGCCGGACGCAGTCGACCTGTACACCGGCACTTTCTCGAAGTGCTTCGGCTCGATCGGCGGTCTCCTCGCGGGTCCCGCCCACATCATCGGCTATCTGCGCTACACCGCACGCCCGCTGCTCTTCAGCGCCTCGATGACGCCCGCCTCCGTCGCGGCCGCGCTCGCCGCGCTGGACATCGTCGAAGCGGAGCCGGAACGCCGTACCCGTGTACTCGATCTGGCCGGGCGGCTGGACAGCGGGCTGCGGGCGCTCGGGTTCGACACGGGGAGCGCCAGAGCGGTGGTCACCCCGATCATCCCCGTGTACATCGGCGGGGCCGAGTTGTGTGCCCGGATGTGGGAGGAGGTCCTCGCCGAGGGCGTGTTCACCAGTGCGGTAGTCGCTCCCGGGGTGCCGGTGGGCCGGGAGCTGATCCGCCTGACGCTGCAGGCAACGCACACCGACGAACACCTCGCACACATCCTCGGCGCCTTCGCCGCCGCGGGCCGCCGCCTTGGTGTGATTCCCGCCGTAGCGGTGGGTCGCGCCGCTACGGCGGGCCCGCAGCGGGACCGGGATGCCATGCCGGTGCACGTACGATGACCGCCCCCGCCTCCGGCCCCTCTGCCACGGGTGCTCCCGTCACCGTCACGCCCGTACGGGGGCGCGCCGACACCACCGCCTTCGTCCGGCTTCCGTACGCCGTCTACCGCGACGATCCGCTGTGGGTGGCCCCGTTGGAGCGCGAGCGGCGTGCTTTTCTCGATCCCGGCCGTAACCCGTTCTTCGAGGTGGGCACGGTCCAGTTGTTCCTCGCCCGGCGTGGCAGGAGGGTCGTGGGCCGGATCGCCGCCGTCGTCGATCCCCGTCACCACGAGCGGCACGACCCCAGATGCGGCCAGTTCGGGCTCTTCGAGTGCGTGGACGAGCCGGCGGTGGCGGCCGCCCTCTTCGAGGCGGCGGCCGACTGGCTGGGCGAGCGGGGGCTCAGCCGGATGCTGGGCCCGTTGAACTTCTCGCTCAACGACGAGTGCGGACTGCTCGTCGACGGCTACGACCGCCCGCCCACCATGCTCATGCCGCACAATCCCCCCTACTATCCGCGGCTCTTCGAGGACTGCGGATTCACCAAGGCCAAGGACCTGCTGTCCTGGCGCATCCCGATGCCCGCCGACGGCGAGCCTCCCGCCAGGTTCCGCCGCGCGGCGCAGCGCGCGCTGGCCGCCCCGGGCGTCCGGGTCAGGGCGCTGGATCCGGACCGCTTCGACGCCGATATGGCCGTCGTCAAGGACATCTACAACGACGCCTGGTCGGAGAACTACGCCGCCACGCCCATGACCGACCGCGAATTCGCGCACGCCGTACGGGAGTTCAGGCCGATCCTGAAGCCCGAGCTGGTGCAGATCGCCGAGGTGCACGGCGAGCCGGCGGGCTTCCTCCTCTGCCTTCCCGATGCCAACCAGGCTCTGCGGGCCGCCCGCGGACGGCTCACCCGCTACGGCCTACCCATCGGGCTTATCCGCATCGCCCGCGCCACCCGCCGGATCCAGCGGACCCGCGCCCTGGCCTGCGGGATCAAGCGGGAGCATCGGAACTGGGGCCTCGCCGCCGCCATGTTCGCGCAGGCCCAGCGGGCCGCGTTCCGCCTCGGCCACACCGAGACCGAGTTCTCCTGGGTCCTGGAGGACAACCGGCACGTCAACAGCTATACCAAGGCCGCCGGCGGCATCCTGTTCCGCACCCACCGCCTGTACGAGCGCACCACCCAACGAGGCGCACCGCATGAGGTAAAGCCCATGACGTACACCGCATGAGGTATCTCGTCACCGGTGCGACCGGTTTCGTCGGGCAGTGCCTTCTCCGCCACCTCGTCCGTCTAGGGCACGAGGTGACCGCCCTCGTCCGGGACGGGCGGAGCGTCCCCGGAGGCTTCCCCGGGCTCCGGACGGTCGAAGGCGACCTCGCCACCGGCGCGGGACTGGCCGCAGCCGCCGAGGGCGCCGACCGGGTCGTCCACCTCGCCGCAGTCACCAAGGCCCGTACCCACCTCGGCTACGCCGAGGTCAATACACGGGGCACCGGCCGCCTCTGTGCCGTCCTCGCCGCCTTCCCGGAGCCACCGCGCCTCGTCCTCTGCTCCTCCCTCGCCGCCGCGGGCCCCGGGCGGCAGCGACGCGAGGAGGACCCACCGTCGCCGGTCTCCGCGTACGGCCGCAGCAAGCTCGGCGGCGAGCTGGCGCTGCGCGCGCACGCCGACCGGCTGCCGGGTGTCGTCGTCCGCCCGCCCATCGTCTACGGCCCCGGTGACCGCGAGTTCGTACCGCGGCTGGTGAAGGCGGTCCGGGCCGGAATGCTGCCCGCCGTGGGCCGCCGGGGCCCGCGCCGCTACTCGCTCATCCATGTGGACGACCTCTGCCGGGCCCTGCTCACCGCCGCCGAGTCCGGTGAAGCGGGCGCGGTCTATCACGTCAGCGACGGCATCGAGCACCGTTGGGAACGCATCGGTGCCGTCACGGCGGCCGTGCTCGGCTGCCGTCCGCCCCGGGTGATCCATATCCCGGCTCCCCTGGCGGTGGTCGCCGGCCACGCCGGCCGGCTGACCGGCGCCTCTCTCCTCAACCCGGACAAGGTCGCCGAGCTTCGGCATCCCGCCTGGACATGTGCCGTCGGCCGCCTGCCGTTCGTGCCGGCGGTCACTCTCCCGGCGGGGCTGACCACCGCCCTGGCCGCCTACCGGTGAATCCCATGAAGCCACGACGTCTGTCACCCACCGAGCGTCTCCTGTGGGCGGCGGGCGAGAAGCTGCCCGTCAACGGGGCCCTCGTCGGCCGGATTCGAGGCCGGACCACCCCCGCTCAGCTGCGCGAGGCACTGTCCGCGGCCCGCACCCACCATCCGCTGCTCGCCGTCCGCGTCGCCGCCTCCGGCCCCTGGAGAGCGCGGTTCACCACCGACGGAGTACCGGACCCGGAGCTGCGGATCGTCCGGGCCGACAGCCCTCAGAGCTGGACCGCGATCCTCGAGGAGGAACTCAAACGCCCCTTCGACACCGCCACCGGTCCCCTGACCCGTTTCGTCGTCGTCGAGTCGGACGGCTCCTTCGATCTCGTCGCGATCTGCCACCATCTCGTCATCGACGGCCTCTCCGTCTCCTTCGTCCTGCGCGACCTCCTCCGGGCGCTCGCCGACCCGACCAGTTTCACCACCTCCGTGCCCCCCGCCGTCACCGTCCCCGCCGACGACCTCCTGCCCACCCGCCGCGCCGACCCGCTCGACCTGCTCAGAGTGGCCCGCATGCTGCGCGGAGCAGGCCGCACACCACGCCCGAGCGGTCAACTCGCCTACGCCGCCTGGTCCATGGACGCGGCGGAGACCTCGTCGGTGCTCACGCGCTGTCGCACGGAGGGGGCCACCCTCCAGGGCCTCCTTTGCGCCGCCTTCGCCCGCGCTCACGCCGACCTCGGTCACCCCTCCCCCGTCGGTATCGCGGTGGCCGCGGACCTGCGGCGGATCCTGGCCGCGCCTCCGGGCGAGACACTGGGGCTCTACGCGACCAGCTTCCTCATCCCGGTCGACGGCCTCGCCCGGCACGACCTGTGGACCGTGGCCCGCAGCTCCACCACGGACATCCGCGACCGTCTGCGGCCCGAACAGCTGCTCCCCTTGGTTCGGGTGAACCGGCTGCTGCGAATCCTGCCCCGAAAGACACTCAGCGCACTGCTGCGGCGCAGCGAGCTCAAGCGGACCCTCTTCGACGTCTCCCTCAGTAACGTGCGCGTCCCGATCCCCGTGGACTACGGCCCGTTGCGCGTGGAAAGTCTGTACCTGGCCGCGCACACCAGCGTCTCGGGGGCGCCGCTGGTGTGCGTCGCCGGATTCGACGGCCAGCTCTTCCTCAGCGTCACCTCGACGGACGGCCCACACGCCACAGAGCTGTGCACCCGGGCGATGTCCCACCTCAGGGCAGCGGTTCGACAGGGCACTAGCCGGGCGAGATGAGCCAGACGAGTACCGCGCCGCACGCAACCTCCCCCGACACGACGACCGTTACCGCAACGCGCGAGCATGCCGGGACACCCTGCGGGCTTGTGCAAGGGGACGGGGCCGGGGAGGGCGCCGGCATAGCGCCCGTGGTCGATGGTCAGGACCTTCGCCTACCGACTGGTCGATGGACGGATTGCCGAACGCTGGGCGGTACGCGACGACTTGGCGATGCTGCTACAGCTCGGCGCTCTGAAGCCTCCGCTGCACTGAGTTGCCGGCCGACGCCCCGTCAGGTCCTGCCGTGGCGGAGCGCCATCGTGGCCATTTGAAACTCTCAATGGCCAACCAGCGATGCCCAGTTGCCCTCGTGTGCCTGAGCGCCTCAGGTGGTTCTGACCGCGCTTCCGTGACGACTACGACCGATGTGTGGCTGCGAGTGCGCGAACGGGAACGAGGCTTGACGGAGGCGCAGGCATAACCAGAGGCGGTCCCACCTTCACGACGTAGAGGGCACAGCCTTGGGCTGTTGGAGACGGAGGAAGGATCATTGCGTGCGGGTGGCCTGGGCGTAGAAGCCGAGGAGTTCCTTCCAGCCGTGGCTGTATCCCTGGATCATGCCGGGCGGCGCGGAGGGGACCCGGTCCCAGCCGCCGTGCTCGATGGTGACGCGGGTGCCTTCCACGGTGGGTTCGAAGCCGACCTGGACGTCGGTGTTCTCGGACTCGTCCCAGCGGGCCAGGCGCCAGGTGAACGCGACCCGCTTGCCGGGCTCCCACACCAGCACCCGGCCGATCTCGAAGCCCTCGCCGGTTTCCAGGTCGTGGACCTCGATCAGACGTCCGCCGACCTTCGGCTCGAAGCGCAGCTCCTTGCCCTTCTCGGGGTCGTTCCAGTACTGCGTGCCGCGCTTCCACCAGCTGCCGATGTCGGCGGTGAAGGCGTCGAAGGCCGTCTGGGGGTCGCAGGCCACCTCGATGGATGCCGATGCGGTCGTGCTCATTTCTCTGTTCCTTTACTCGTGTTCTCGACGTGCTCCTTGAAGGCGCCGAGCTGGTCGGTCCAGAACGCCTGTACCTGGTCCAGCCATGCCTGCAGGGCCACGAATGGCTCTTGGCGCAGCTCGTAGACCTTGACGCGGGCGTCGTCCGGTATGCCCGACTCGGTCACCAGCCCACTGCGCCGTAGCACGCGCAGATGCCGGCTGATCGACGGCGCGCTCACGTCGAACGCGGCCACCAGCTCGCCGGCCCGCCGGGGCCGCTGCTGGAGCAGCTCAACGATCTGGCGCCTGGTGGGATCAGCCAGGGCCGACAACGTCCCATCGACATTGTTAACCATACGACTAATAATTAACGTGTACCGCATCCATGTCAAACCGGGCCCGACGCGAAGCCGGCGGGGGGACTGCCACCATCGGCTGGACTGAGCCCGAGATCTTGGTGAGGCCGGCGCGTGCTCCTGGAACGACGTCTCCACCCCGCTCACACCGCTCCTCAGATGCCGGCCCCGACCTTTCGCCGAACCAGTGCGCCGCGATCCTGCCCCGCTTACAGGAGATCGCTGACCAGCGCCGAGAGGGTGGAATGGATCCGCTCCTCCAACGGCACATCGCCGACGCCTGGTGGTCGTCTTGCAGCTCTGCGTCGAGCTCGGGATCTGCTGCTGCAGGCCACCGAACTGCACCGGCAGTTCCGCGCCCGCGCCGCCACCGACGGGCAGCTCCCGCTCGGCGGCGAGCTCGTGACCCCGGAGCCGAGCGGCCTGCCCGAGATGGCCAGCCGCGACCAGGTGAACGCCGAACTCGACACGCTCCGCGCGCCTGCCTTCAACAGCGTGGACCACCATGCAGGCGCCGGGAGCAGACGTCGCAGTCAGTGCGCGGAGCCTGAACGACGGGAACCTCCCCGCGTGCGCGGGGAGCAGAGAATGCCGCGCGACCCGTAGTGGCTGTAGCGGGGATCATCCCCGCGCGTGCGGGTGGCAATATGCACGTATGTGACGCGACGGGCAAGGTGCCGCGACCGGCAACGAGCGCGGCCTCTGTCACCTGATGTGCCACTACACTGCGCCTGGCACCACAGGACACACACCAACTGGCCGAAAGCGAACGGGGAGCGGCATGGCTACGGGGGGATGGGGGCCGGGAAACGGCCCGGGTCAGCCTGGCGGCAACGGACCGGGAAGCCAGGGCGGCTGGGGCGCTCCCTACGGACCACCGCAGGGCGGCCCGTACGGTCCGCCACCACCGAATCCGGGCCCGTACCCGAACCAACCTCCGTACCCCTACGGCCCCCAGCCCACGAGGCCCGCCGCCCGGCGCCGCCGCGGCTGCCTGTCGTTCGGCTCTCCCTTCGGGCTCGTCGGCGTGATCCTGCGCTCCGCGCACCGCGTTGCCACCAGGCTCTTCGCGCAGGGCGACGGCCGGATCGCGGACCGCACCGTGGACCGCGTCCAGCTGGCCCGCACGGTGCTCGGTGCCGCCGCCACCATCGCCCTGATCCTCGCCTACAACGTGGATCCGAACCGCTGGGAGGACGCGGCGTACGGCGGTGCCGCCCAACTCATCGTCGCCCCGTTCGTGCTGATCATCGCCGCGCCCCTGGTCATCATCGGATTCATCTACTACGCGCCCCCGCACCTGCGGCCGCATCTGCGCTCCCGGCTGCGCGCTCCGCTCAAGGCGGTCAGCTGGTACGTGCTGACGTTGGTCGTGATGGGCGGAATCCTCGTCCCGACGGCCCTGACCGTCGACGCCGACGACGGGAAGAGCTGGTGGGAGTACGTACTGGCCGTCGCCTCGCTGATCGTGATCGTGTGGGGTTTTCCCTTCTTCTTCATGGCGTCGCTGTACTCGGCCCGAAGTGCCTTCAACAGCGCCCAGGTCCACCCGATGCTGCCGCCCGTCCTCACCCTGACGCTGGTGTGGGTGTTCGCGGCCTTCAGCCTGATCGGCGACGGCATGCCGGGGGGCCCGCCCATCGTCCAGTTCTGCTCCACGCTGGGCGGGCCGCTGTCGGTGACCGCTGTCTCGCTGTGGGAACTGCGGCGGATGAGGACCCGTTTCGGCGTCACCCTGCGCGCCTGATCCGGCTTCGGCGGCCGGAGCGGCTGGAGCCGGCGGCGGGTTCTCC
The DNA here is from genome assembly GCF_041053055.1 of Streptomyces sp. R41. Classification (NCBI taxonomy): domain Bacteria; kingdom Bacillati; phylum Actinomycetota; class Actinomycetes; order Kitasatosporales; family Streptomycetaceae; genus Streptomyces; species Streptomyces sp. R41. The sequence goes on along the minus strand of NZ_CP163443.1, from coordinate 8,504,337 downwards.
CGTCGTTGCTGCTGGCGGACATGGTGTGCGAGTCCTGCGGCGATGGCCTCGTCCCTGGTGGGACGGTCATAAATGTCCAGCGTCGACAAGTACTTGTGGCCCAGGATGTGTTGGACGTAGGCAGGCGGCATCGACGGATCGCCGAGCATCAAGCAGGTCGCGGGGTGGCGCAGGTTGTGCAGCGTCCAGTTGGTGGCGCCCAGCACCTGGTTGGCGCGGTTGAACATGGCACGGGCCGCGTCGTAGGTCAACGGTCCCATGGCCGGCGCAGAGTCCACCAGAGCGGCTGCCTGCGACGACGGGGGATGCCCTTCCGCCAGGCTTCTTCCTGGTCGAGCCGCAACCAGACGAACGCATCGGGGGTCGCGGGCAGTTCCTGGTAGTCGCGTGTGCCCTTGCGGATCATGGTCCGCAGCACCGTCTCGCAGTGGAGTGGGACCGCGCGGTGCGGGAGGACGCCCGGGACCTCGACCGCTGCGACATCGCCCGCTGCGCACTCACCGGACGCCAGCGCGACACCTGCCACCCACCAGAGACCTGCAACACCATCTGGACCGGCACCCTCCCCGGCGAAACCGAATGCATCGAATACGGCTTCTACTACCGCCTCGGCCCCACGGCTACGAACCGTGCAACGCCGACGACCCCGACGCCGAACACGACTACAACCGCCTCTACCGCGAGTGCCGCTGAGACATCCCCACCCAGCGCATGACCCTCCCCGCCTGACACCCCAGCCGCGCCTCGACCGTGGGGACGCCGTGGGGACTGGGTGAGGACAGAAGGGCGACGACGAACAACGAAAGACAGGGAAAGCGGAGGCTTTCTCTTCCACTCGGCGAGGTCTGCAGCATCCCGGCGAAGTCCGGCCGCCGTAGGGTCCAGAAGAGGACATCGAGACCTTCTGAGCCGATGTGATCGCACCGGGCCTGATCACTTCGCGGCAGGGACAAGGGTGTTCGAGTGGGGCGCGCTGGTGCGCGGTGTGCGATACGAACATTGCGGGGGCACGAGTCCGCCACTGCGGCCCGTTTTCCGGCGCACGGGACTCCCTCCGTACCAACGGGACAGCTGTCCGGGAGCGACCGGTGAGGCGCCGTGCCATGCCCGGGACGCGGCCGCGATGGCCGGTATGCGCGCTGGGCAAACCCCCGCGCCGGTGACATTTTGAGGCCTCCTCGCCCCTCCGGGACCGAGCGCGGCGAGGTGGACCATCAGGGGGTTTGACCATGCGCATGATCTACGCGGACCGTGGTCCGTCACCACTCGACTCCGGCAAGCCCGGCGCGGCCGACCGCGACTCGACGTTCGGCTGGTGGGGTGCGTTCAGCATCCAGAAGTTCGTGAACCAGAACCCGCTCTCGCACACGCACGAGGACGCCACCGGGTGGCTCGCCTATCTCCAGCAGTTCTACGACCGGAACTTCTGGTTCGCGGACGGCGGCGCGCAGGTGTGGGCGTACGAGGAGACGTACGACAACTGGCAGGACCGCTACGGCGTGGACGCCGTGGTCGCCGTCTACCACTCCGGACACGGCGGCATGGACGGCAACGGCGTGTTCTTCGCGCCGCTCGGCGCGGTGTGGGACGGCCGCAGTGACGCGATCTCCAACCGGATGGGCTTCGGCAACGAGAAGGCGAACTACGTCTTCTGGTCCACCTGCAACTCGCTGCGCGTCCTGGACGGGCACACCCCGGTGCGCACCTGGGCGGGCCCCAACCTCGGCTCCCGGATGATCTTCGGCTTCGAGACGACGAGCATCGACAGCCCTGACTACGGCAAGAAGTTCTGGGAGAAGTGGCGGGCCGGGCAGACGTACTGCGACGCCTGGCTGAACGCGTCCTGGGACATCTACCACGGGCAGGCGCCCTCGGTCTGCGCGACCGGGCCGACCCAGGCGGAGGCGACCAACCGACTCAACGCCGAGCGGACGTTCTTCCGCGAGCATGTCTCCGACGCCTGGTACGCGTGGCGCTGGTACTACGCCCGCAGCAGCCTGCGCGAGGCGGCGACCGCCGTACCGGAGCAGACCGTTCAGCTGGCGCCGCGCGACCCGAGCGCGGAACTCGCGAGGCTCGGACAGGCGGCGAGCTTCCCGGCCGCCGCGCTCCAGGAGGTCCAGGTCGAGCGGCAGGGTGTGCTGAGCGCCAACTCCGGTGACCGGTACGTCGCGACGGCGCCGCTCGCCGCGCGGTGGGTCAAGCTCGCCGAGGCCAACCACCGCAACACCGACCAGCTGGACACCGGCCGGGCCGTGGAGTTGGCCCGAGACTTCGCCGAACAGCACGCGGATGGCGCCGAGTTGATCGTCGACGGGGTGCACGACCTGTGGCAGAACTCCGGCACCAAGGACGGCTCGCAGCTCGGTGAACCCGTATCGCTCCAGACGCATGTGACCTTCCGTCAGACCTTCGACGGTGTACCCGTCATCACGCCGGGGCGCGGCGAGATCCGCGTGGCGCTCGACAACGACGGCACGGTCGTGCAGGCGCACCTGTCGACGCGGGAGGCGGCAGGTTCGACCCGGACGCCGAGTTCGGTGGTCGCACCCCCGTCCGGGCGGGGCCGGCAGGCCGCGGCGGCACCGCTCCCGCGCGACCCGGCCGAGTCGCTGGCCGCGGCCCAGCTGAGGCTGGTCCAGCACCTCGCCGTGGTGGGCTCCGACGAACAGCGCTCCGCCGCCGAGATCCACGAGCAGCTGGAGATCCGGGACGTGCCGGGCACGCTCCAGGTCGGCTACGAGATCGAAGGCAACGAGGCGTTCCCGGCCGCCCGCAAGCTGATCGAGATCGGGCAGCAGGACAGCATGTACAAGACGCAGCGCTGGGTGGTCGCTCCACTGGCCCGATGAGTCGGCAGGGCAGAGGCGCTCAGGCCCGCTGAGTCAGCAGGCAGAGGCGCTCAGCCACTCCGAGTCAGCGGGCGCGGGGGCGCTCAGGCGGCACGCTCGTTCGGGCGTGCCGCCAGCGGTACCTGGGGGCCGTCGCACTCGCGCAGCCAGCGCCGCAGTACGCGGTGCACGTGCTCCGCGCCGACGAGTTCGCCGTCGTCCTCCACCGGCGCGGACAGCGCCACCGGCGACAGCAGGAAGGGCCGTGCCTGAGCCCCGCCGAGTCCGCCGTGCGAGCCGATCTGCTCCTCGAAGGCGAGGACTTCGCCCTCCCCGGGTTCGTACCAGGAGTTGACCATGATGTCGGCGACGTGCGGGAACGCGTGCGTGCGCCGTACGGCGTCGGCGGCGCCGGGGCCGAAGTCGGCGAGCGGGCCCGGGTATGCGTCGTCGAGCTCGTCCACCGGTACCTGAGCGCCGTGGGCGCCGAGCACGAGGCCGCCGTGCTCCTCGCTGCGGACGAGCACGAAGCCGACGCCGGGGTGGTTGGCGAGCGTGGACAGCAGCGCGGGATGGCGCCGGTCGATCTCCTCCCGGCTCATCCGGTGCGGCACATCGGGGAAGGAGACCAGGCCGAGGTTGCCGGAGGCCAGCACGATGGGCTCGGAGCGGCGCCGCGAGGGGCGGTGCTGCTCGCCGCCCTCCTCGACCGGCCTGCGCAGCGCGGCCCGTACGGCGGCCCGGGCCTCGGCACCGCTGTGCGTGCGCTGCGCCTTGCGCGGCACGGGCAGCCCGCAGCCAGCGCGGACCAGATTGCCGAGGGTGAGGCCGTAGCGGGTCAGGAAGGTCTCGCCGGGGCTCTGGCCGTGGTCGGACAGCAGCACGATCCGGTACGGCCGCGGCGCGTGCTCGGCGACCTTCGCCATCAGCGCGAGCGACCGGTCGAGCCGCTCCAGGACCTTCTCGGCGTCGCGGCTGCGCGGCCCGGAGTGGTGTGCCACTTCGTCGTACGCCACCAGGTCCGCGTAGACCGCGTTGCGCCCGGCGAGCATGTCGCCGATCACCGCGGCGACGACGACGTCCCGCTCGACGACGGTCGCGAAGGCGCGGACGAAGGGGTACAGCCCGCCGCGCTTGACGCGCGGGCGCCGCTTCTTGAGTCGGGCCCACGTGGCCTGGCCCCTCTCCCGGAAGACCTCGGCGACGAACGACATGGCGGTTCGGACGGCGTTGGCGGGGTCGCTGAAGTAGGCGAAATAGCCTGCCCTGGAGCGGTTCTCCCTGCCCCTTCGCGCCGCGATGGACAGCACGAGGGCCAACTCGTCGGCACCGCCGCTGAAGAGGTTGCCGCGGCTGGCGCCGTCGACGGTGAGCAGTCCCCCGTCACCGGTGTACTCGATCGCCCGGCGCTGGAGTTCGGCGGCGCTCGTGGGCCGGTTGCACACCATGACCTCGCCGCTGTCCTTCTCGTACCACCGGAAGGCCGGGATGTCGTGGTTGCTGCCGTGCAGGATGCCGAGCTGGCTGGCGCCGGTCTGGCTGGACCAGTCGGTGCGCCAGGGGGTGAGCCGGTGGGTGGGCCGCCTGCCGCCGAGCCACTGCGCGACGGTCGGCATGAGCCCCTTGCCGATGGCCCCCTCCAGGACGTCGTGGCCCACGCCGTCGAGCTGGAGGAAGACGGCGCCGGGGGTCGAGGGCCCGGCCTGTCCGGCGGCGCGCCTGCGGCGCCGGTCGGCGAGCCGGTACAGCCTGCGTCGGTACGCGTCGTCGTCCCGTACGGCCAGGGCACCACCCGTGGCCGAGGCGACGGCCGACATCACGGCGGCGACGACCACGGCCGTCTCGGGGGCGACCTCACCCTGCCCGGAGGGGCTGATCCGCAGGGCGATCAGCAGCAGGGACCCGTTGAGGAAGAAGACGAGCAGCCCGAGCACGAGGGCGGGCACCAGCAGCAACGCCCTGACGAGCAGGGGCCACACGAGCGAGGACAGCAGACCGAAGACGCCCGCGCCGGCCGCCGCGGTGACGGTGATCTGCGTGGCACTGTCTCCGGTGTCCGACTGCAACTGGAAGTCGGGCAGCACACCGGCCAGGACGAGCATCGTGACCGTGGACACGGCCCACACCGCGATGCTCCGCCACACTCCGCTGAGGACCCGCCGCCAACGCCCTCCACCCACGCCCAGTCCACCTCACGTCCCGGCCCGCCCGGTCGACCAGGCCTGCTCCCACCCTGTCACAACGGGCGGATGGGGCTCTGTGTCCCCGTCGGGGGTTCAGCGGCCGTCGTACCCCGCCGTCGGCATCGACAGACGGCGGTGGACCCGGGCCTTCATCTGGGCGTCGTACGACGGTTCCGCGCAGCCGACGGTCTCGACCCGCACGCCGCGGCGCGCGCACTCGGCGGTGAACTCGTCGACCGAGGCGAGAGCGCGCTCCAGCACACGCCGGCTGGGCGCGACGAACAGATCGACGAGGCCCGCCTCGACGTCCGCCCACAGGGTGCGGTGATCGGGGCGCAGACCACGTACGAGGAGTTCCCGCGTGACCACGTAGCCGCGCTCGGCGGCCCAGCGGGCGCACATCGCGTGCTGGCTGCGGGAGTCGACGAGGAAGGGGTCCGCGTCGAGCTCCTCCAGGGGCGTCAGGCTCGCGATCGCCGTCACGCGAAGCGACGCGGGGCCGCCCTGTTCGAGCGAGAACTTGAGGGCGTGCGTGCCAAAGGCACCGCGCGCGTCTCCCATGGCGTCCCCCTCACCTCCGGGTTTCGCCGCCGACCCTACTCCTGCCCGTAGGCTCGGGGGGAGTCGCGCGAAGGAGGCAAAGAGGTGCCGGTGGAGATCACCTGGTGGGGGCACGCCACCTGCACGCTGGAGGACTCCGGAACACGCCTGCTCACCGACCCGCTCTTCGCGCGCCGGCTCGCACACCTTCGGCGCAGGCGCGGGGCGCCGCCCCCGCCCCGGGCGGCGGTCGCCGACGTGGCACTGGTCTCCCATCTGCACGCCGACCATCTGCACCTGCCCTCGCTGGCGAAACTCGCGCCCGGTACGCGGCTGCTGGTGCCGAAGGGCGCGCCGCGCGCGGTGCCCGGGCTGCGCAGGCTCGACCATCTCCGGATCACCGAGGTGGTGCCCGGCGACCGGACGCAGGTCGGTGACCTGGTGGTACGCACCGTTTCGGCACGCCACGACGGGCGGCGACTGCCCGTCGGGCCGCACCGCTCCCCCGCCGTCGGGTACGTGGTCGAGGGCGAGGCGCGCACGTACTTCGCCGGGGACACCGGGCTGTTCGCGACAATGGCCGAGGAGGTCGGACCGGTCGACGTCGCGCTCCTACCGGTGGGCGGATGGGGGCCGTACCTCGGGGAGGGCCACCTCGACGCGGGGCGCGCCGCGGAGGCGCTCGCCCAGTTGATGCCGCTCAGCGCCGTGCCGGTGCACTACGGCACGTACTGGCCGATCGGGATGGACGCCGTGCGCCCCCACGAATTCCACGCGCCGGGCGAGGAGTTCGTACGCCTCGCCGCCGAACGCGCGCCCCAGGTCACGGTCCACCGCCTCGAACACGGCGAGAGCGTACGCCCGGAGGTCGCGCGGTGAACCCGTCCAGCGCGACGCCGCGACCGTCGTCGCACCGCCTGGCCGGCGGTCACGCGGTGACGAACCTGGCCACCGCGACACCGAAGCCGCCGCACCGCCCGGCGAGCGGCCGCGCAGTGGCGAACCTGTCCACCGCGACGCCGCGACCGTCGTCGCGCCGCCCGGCAGGCGGCCGCGCGGTGACGAGCCTGTCCACCGCACCCGCGGCGAATGCCGTGCATGGAGCGGAGCACGGCGGAGACGCTCGGCCGGAGGTCACCCGGTGATATTCCTGACCGCGGCCGCCACGACCACGCCGCCGGAGTCCACGCAGCAGGCGATCGGGTACCCCACTCTCTTCCTGCTGGTGCTGATCGGCGCGCTGGTGCCGGTGGTGCCGACGGGAGCGCTGGTGAGTTCGGCGGCTGTCGTCGCCTTTCATCAGACGGCGCCGTTCGCGCTCCTGCTGGTCTTCGCGGTGGCGGCGCTCGCGGCGTTCCTCGGTGATGTCGCGCTGTACTGGCTCGGTCAGCGCGGTATGCGGTCCAAGAACGGCTCGCGTTGGCTGGAGACCCTCCGCGACCGCGCCCCCGAGGACCGGCTCGCCCAGGCCCAGGAGAAGCTGAGCGACCACGGCATCGCCGTGCTCGTCCTCTCCCGACTGGTCCCGGCCGGCCGCATCCCGGTCATGCTCGCCTGTCTCATGGCGAAGATGCCGCTGCGCACCTTCGCCCGCGGCGACGTTCCCGCCTGCCTCGCCTGGGCGGTGACGTACCAGTTGATCGGCATCCTCGGCGGGTCCCTCTTCAGCGAGCCGTGGGAGGGAGTGGTCGCCGCGGTGGCGCTCACGCTGGCGATCAGCGTGGCACCGAGCGTGTGGCGGAGGGTACGGAGGCCGGCCGCGTAGGCCATGGCCAGCGATTTTCGCCCCCTCCGCCGCTACCCGTCCCGTACCTGGGGGCTCCGCCCTCAGACCCCGCTGGGTTGTTCTTTGTCTGCCGGCCGGTGGGGGCTTGTCGCGCAGTTCCCCGCGCCCCTGACGGGGCCCAGCACCCGGGACGCCCCCACCGGCAGGTCCCACAACGCCTCCCGGGCCAGCCCCGCCTTCTCCCAGGCCGCCCGCACCCGTGTCAACGGTTCCAGGACGGGCTCGGCGGAGAGGACGAAGGTGCCCCAGTGCATGGGCGCCATGCGGTGCGCGCCGAGGTCGACGGCGGCCCGCACCGCCTCCTCCGGGTCGCAGTGGACATCGCTGAGCCACCACCGGGGGTCGTACGCACCGATCGGCAACAACGCCAGGTCAATACCCGGGTAGCGCCGGCCGATGCGGGCGAACCAGTGCCCGTACCCCGTGTCGCCCGCGAAGTACAGGCGCTGCCCGTCCGGTGCGGTGAGGACCCAGCCGCCCCACAGCGTGCGACAGGTGTCGGTCAGGCTGCGCTTGGACCAGTGGTGGGCAGGGACGAAGTCGAAGCGGACGCCGCGCAGTTCGGCCGCCTCCCACCAGTCCAGCTCGGTGACCCGGGTGAACCGGCGGCACCTGAACCAGCGGCCGAGGCCGGCCGGTACGAACACCGGTGTGTCGCGCGGGAGTCGGCGCAGGGTCGGCGCGTCCAGGTGGTCGTAGTGGTTGTGACTGATGACGACCGCGTCGACACGCGGCAGCGCGCTCCAGGCCACACCGACCGGCGTGATCCGGGCCGGGGTGCCGAGAATCTTGCGGGACCAGACCGGGTCGGTGAGGACGGTGAGTCCGCCGATCCGGATCACCCAACTCGCGTGGCCCGCCCAGGAGACGGCGACCGTGCGCGCGTCGACCCGGGGCAACGGCCCCGGGTCGAACGGCAGCAGCGGAATGTCGGCGAGCCCTTCGGCCCCCGGCCGCAACGCGCCCTCGCGCGCGAACCGGGCGAAGGCCCGCATCCCGGGCAGCGGCGCGGTCAGCCGGTCCACGAAGGACCGCGGCCAGACACGCCGCTCGCCGAGCGGACGGGGCTCGGCGAGGGGACCGACAGGAGCGAGAGGACCGGCAGGAACAGCAGGGGCGAGAGGAACGGCGGGAGACACGTGCCCGGCCGCCGCCGGGGGCGAAGAGGACGCCGGATCGTCGGCGTCCTGAGTGGTCGTAGTCGTGCTCGTGGTCGACTCGGACTGCTGCGTCATCGAGGAGGCTCCCATCGCTGAGCGTCGTCACGGAGATCGTCGAAGGCCGACCCCAACAGGGTCAACGCGCGTTGCACATGTGGCAGTTCCAACGGCGAGGGTGACGTGAGGCTTTCCGCCCGCTCCTCGTCCGTGGCACCGAGCAGCGGCCCGGTGCCCAGCCGCACCCTCAGCGCCGCGAGGTCGTCGCCGAACCGGTGGCCGCCCGGCGCGGGCATGCCGAGACGGGCGGTGAGGAAGTCCTCCAGGTCCTGGGCGTCGCCCACGCCGTGCGCGCCGAGCGCGGAGCGCAGCGGGCCGAGGTCCACATACAGGTGTCTGCCGGCCTGCGGGGGCCGCGCGACGGCGCCCGCGTCGACCACCGCGTGGTGCGCGGCGGCGGCCACGCGCGCGTGCAGGTGTACGGCGGCGGTGAGCCGATCCGTGATCGCGGCGGGTTCGTCGAGCGCGTACGCGGCCGCCGCGGCGACCGGTTCGGCGACCAGCGCGCCCAGCACGGTGAGCACGTCGAGGACACGGGCACGCAGCCCGACCCCGGAGTCGGTGTCCGGAAAGCGGGCGACGGCTGCCGGCCAGCCCTGCGGCAGGAAGGCGCCCGTGAGGTCCGTGAGAACGGTGACCTCGTCGGGGAGCATCTCGGCGGGGCTGAGCAGCACCGTGTCGTGCGGCCGGTGCAGCGTGTCGCGCCAGGTCTCGTCGCTGACGATGTGCAGTCCCTCGCCCACCGCGGCCTCGACGGTCTCGTGGACGACCTCGGGCGGCGCGACGGTCGCGGTGGGGTCGTCGGCCACGGAGAGCACGAGCAGCCGCGGTTCACCGCCCTCGGCGCGGACCCTTCGGACGGTTTCCAGGAGGGCGTACGGATCCGGGAGGCCCCCGCACTCCGCGGGCGTCGCCACATGGAACACGGATCTGCCCAACAGCCGTACCTGCGGCGCCCACCAGGCGGCGCACGGGCGCGACACGAGGACATCGCCGCCGAGCGCGCCGGTCAGCGCGAGGAGCAGCGCGGGGGCACCGGGTGCGGCGGCCACCCGGTCGTGTGCGGTGGGCAGTCCGCGTCGGCTCCAGTAGGCACAGGCCGCGTCGAGGAGCGCCGGCCCGCCGCCGGAGGGCTCGGCGTGGGCGCGATCCGCGGCGGCGGCCAGCGCGGAGCGGAGTTCCGGCAGCACGGGCAGGCCCTGATCGGGAAGGGGCGGGCCGTAACGGACGGGGCCGTGACCTTCCGGAACCGTCCGCCGCATACGTTCCTCCGCGCAGTCCGTGGTGCCGTGCCGTGTCGCCGGTGTACTGCCCCGTCGCCGCTGCCGTGCCCCGCTCCGGTGCTCCTGCCTCCGTACCGTCCCCGGTGTTCCTGTCCCTTCGTACAGCCTCTCGTACGGTGCCGCTCGCGCCCTCGGCCTCTCCGTACCCAGGGTTCGGTCGCCCCATGGCGGCCGGACGGGTTCTGCCCGTCACAGCGTCAATCGTCGGCTGACGTGTCCTTGTGGCGCAGTCGGTGGACAGCAGCGCCCAGCCCGCCCGCGATCAGGACACCCCCGGCGACCAACGCCGGGACGGAGTCGGTGAAGGCGCCGCCCTCCCCGGCCTGCACCCCGCCCTCAACGGTCGGCGGACGCTGCCCGGTACCGCTCTCGGGCTGTACGGTGCCGACTCCCGGCGGGCGCTCGCCGTCGTCGCTGTCCGGCAGGCTGTGCCCTGTGCCGCTGTCGGGCGGGCTCTGCCCTGTACCGCTGTCGGGCGGGCGCTCAACGGCGTCGCTCTCCGGCAGGCTCTGCCCAGTGCCAGTGTCCGGCGGGCGCTCAACGGCGTCGCCGTCCGGCAGGCTCTGCCCTGTACCGCTGTCGGGCGGGCGCTCAACGGCGTCGCTCTCCGGCAGGCTCTGCCCAGTGCCAGTGTCCGGCGGGCGCTCAACGGCGTCGCTGTCCAGCAGGCTCTGCCCTGTACCGCTGTCCGGCAGGCTCTGGGCGGTGTCGCTCGCCGCGGTTGGACCACGGGCCACGGTGTACGAGGCCTTCCACTTCTTCTCCTGGCCACCCGAGGCACCGGGGCACGCCCCGTCGACGCCCCACTCCGACTCCGCGCCCACCGCTTCGGGGTCGTCGGCGGCGGCGTCGCCCTGAGGGATACGGGCCGTACCCCGGTAGGCGGCGGCGCCCGCCACACCCTGCGCGTCGCCCTCCACCCGGCGCAGCTGGACCTTACCCTCCTCGAAGCCCTCCGAGGTGGCGTCGATGAAGTCGGGCGGAGAGCCGCCGATCGCGTCGCAGGTGACGGAGATGGTGACGGTGCCACCGGGCTCGACGGACCCCGGGCTGACCTCCGCGGCCGGATCCGCGGACGCGGCCGACGCGGCGGCGCCAAGGGCGGCACCGGCCAGGGCGGTGGCGGACAGGGCACGGGCGGTACGGCGCATGGGATGGGCTCCTTCGGCCGGGCGGCTTTCCCGGGGGCACGGCCGTCGTGCCCCCGGGGCCCATCACAGCCCGCCCGGCGGCGCGGCGCGCGCGGCCGGGCACCATTCGCGCGACACGGACGCCCGAGCGGGTGACACCACAGGCACGAAGACCGCCCGCCGCCACGGACGCGAGGACCGCCGCCCGTCCGGGCCCGGCCGCCCGCGCCCACGAAGCCTCAGTCGGACAGTGAGACGAGCTCCTTCTCCAGCCCCCGGCCCCGTTTGTCCACGACGGCCGAGGCGACGTCGGACAGTTTGCGGTTGGTGCCCTGCGAGATGCGGCGCAGCACCCCGAAGGCCGTGTCCGCGTCGCAGCCCAGCACATGCATGACGATGCCGCACGCCTGGTCGACGACGGGCCGGGAGCGCAGCGCGGTGCCCAGCTGGTCGAGCTCGGTGAGCGCGGCACGGTAGGAGCGGTCGCGGAGCAGACAGGTCGTGGTGAAGTCGCCGAGCGCGCGGGCGGGGCCGCGGCGGGCGTCCTCCAGGGCGCCGGGCCGGAAGCTGTAGAGGCTGAGGGTGACGGTCAGCCCGGAGCGCCGGAAGGGGATGGTGATGCTGGAGCGCACGCCCGCGTCGAGGGCCATGGCGCGGTACTCCGGCCAGCGCTCCTCGCGCAACAGATCCGCCGAGTCGACGGGCTCACCGCGCTCCAGGGCGGCCGGGATCGGCCCGTCACCGGAGCGGAGCTGCACCGAGACGAGCCCGGCGAGGTCGGGGTGGGTCACCGCGGCGGGCCGCTCGGCGCCGCCCTCGGACACCATGCTGCTGGCGCCGCAGCAGTCGGTGGTGCAGCGCGCGGCCTGCTCGGCGAGTTCCGAGAGCCTCCTTCCGGGGAGGGCGGACTCGGGTGATTCCGTTGCCAGTTGGCCGAGTTGATCGGTTTCGGGCATGCTTCACTCCTCCTCTCGTCCTCTCTTCGCGCCTTCCCGCTCACCAGCGCGGAAAACTGCTTCTACGGGTTGGGCCCCCGCGACACCCGGAACGCTCCGCTCGGGTTACGTTCATCGCATGGCGCAGACGGACGAATTCGGTGAAGAACTCGCGGATTTCGTACGCCGTGTTGCGGAGCTCAAGGCGGCGCGGTCCGTGCCCGCCGACGACCTTCCGACGGTCCTCGACGCGGCGATCTTCGAACTCGACCATGTGGCCGACCAGTTGTGGCCGTGGTTCCAGCGCCTGCACTCGGACGGCCCGTCCGGCGTCGCCTCGGTGGACCGTCAGGAACAGCAGCTTCTCAAGGCGCTCTTCCAGCGGGTGCCGGTGCCCGTCGCGCTGGTGGACCGCGAGACGGTGGTGCGCAGACTGAACTTCGCGGCGACGGCCTTCACCGGGGTCCGGGCGGGCTATGCGACGGGGCGGCCGCTGACCGGGTTCCTCGCGCACGCCGACCGTGCCGCGTTCCGCTCGCAGGCGGCGGCGGTGGCGCGCGGCGAGGGCGACCGCGGTCTCACCGTGCACCTCCAGCAGCAGCCGGAGGTACCGGTGCGCGCGACGCTGACCGCCCTGCGGCCCAGCGGGGAACCCCGGACCGCCGTCCTCGTCGTCCTGCAGCCCGGGGATTCCCGGGCGCCGTCGGAGGGGAGCGTGCCGGGCCAGGCGGTGCCGAGCCTCTCCGAGACCACCCGGCACGCCACGCTGATGGACCTGGTGGACGCGATGACCACGGCGCTGCTGAGCGCGCCCGGCGGGGACCGCTCCGCGGTGCTCGAACGGGCGGCCGGGGTGCTGCACGGGCGGTTCGCGGACTGGGTGGTGGCCGACGCCGGGGCCGCGCGGCTGTCCCGTACGGCCGTCCTGGGACCGTCGGAGCGCGCCGAGGAGGTGGCGGCCGTGGCCGGGCAGGATCCCGCCGCGTGCCCCCTCGTCGTCGAGGCGGCACGCGGCGGTTCCACTGCCCTGCAGGTACGCCCCGAGGACCCGGACGCCTTCGGCCGTGACACCTCGGGCGCGCCCGTCCTCGTACGCGCGAATGTGACGTCACTGTTGTGCGTACCGTTGACGACCGAATCAGGGCCCGTACGGGGCGTGTTGACGCTGTTCCGCAGCGGCGCGCGGCTGGCGTTCTCGATGGCCGAGGCGCAGGCGATGGACATGATGTCCCGTCACATCGCGCTGGCCATGGCGCGGTTGAACTGACCCGCGGGCGGGATCGTGCGGGCGAAGGACGCTAGGCCACGTCGTGCATCACCTGGTCGCGCAGTCGGTTGCAGCAGCGGCTGATCAGCCGGGAGACATGCATCTGGGAGATGCCCAGTTCGTCGGCGATGCTGCTCTGGGTCATGTCGCCGAAGAAACGCATGTAGAGGATGGCGCGCTCCCGCTCGGGCAGGGCCTGCAGGCGCGGCTTGACGGCCTCGCGGTCGATCACGGTGTCGAGGGCCGGGTCGGGCGAGCCGAGGGCGTCGCTGAGCGAGTAGCCGTCCTCGCTGCCCGGGAGCTCGGCGTCCAGGGAGAGCGCGGTGAAGCTCTCCAGGGCCTCCAGACCGGTCAGGACGTCCTCCTCGCTCATCCGGGCGTGCTCGGCGATCTCGGCGACGGTGGGCCTGCGGCCCGAGATGGTCTGCGACAGGTCCTGGCTGGCGAACCGCACGCGGTTGCGCAGGTCCTGGACGCGACGCGGCACGTGCAGGGTCCACATGTGGTCGCGGAAGTGGCGCTTGATCTCACCGGTGACGGTCGGCACGGCGTAGCTCTCGAAGGCGTTGCCGAGCTCGGGGTCGTAGCGGTCGACGGCCTTGACCAGGCCGAGCGCCGCGACCTGGCGCAGATCCTCGTAACTCTCGCCGCGGCTGCGGAACCGCCCCGCGAGCCGTTCGGCCATCGGCAGCCAGGCCTCGACGATCTCCTCACGGAGCGTGTCGCGCTGCTGGCCCGGGGGGAGCGTGGCGAGCTTGCGGAATGCCTCTGCGGTGTCGGGGGCGTCGTCGTGCGGATGATGCTTCGCGCTCGCTTGAGTTCGCATGGTGCGTCGCAACTCCCTTGGAAGTGCCATGAGTTGGACAGTCACCGTGGGAGTACGCGGGCGTGCCGGACAGACACACCCGTGGCGACGGTTCGCCGCTCCCACGGACGTGCCTCCTGTCCGAAGCACTGGGAATGCGTCTGCCCCGAGGCATGCGGCGCAAACACCCACAGCTACGAAAGCGGGGCGATTGGTGACTGCTGAGCGACGTGTCGACTCCCGGTCCACGGGTACGTGATGACCACCCCCGAACATCTGGAGGGAGTCATGCAGCGAGGCAGCGACCGGCTGAGCGTCCACCGGGACGAAGAGATGAAGCACGAACTACGAGAGCTGCTCAGGACGGGGCACCCCACCCGGACCGAGGAGTGGCACGATCCGGAGCCGACCGCCGACGACGACCCGGAGATCGCGGGCGGGCCCGTGACGCCGGGCCGGCCGACCGCCTCCGTCGAGTCGGTGCGGCTCGAACTGGCGCGGCTGCTGGGCCGCACGTCGTTCCCCGCGGGTCCCCGCGAGCTGACCGGCCTGCTGCGCGACAAGCACGCGCCGGACGTGCTCGTCGAGGCCCTGGAGCGACTGCCGCACAAGGCGCGCTACACCACGGCACACGAGCTGGCCGAAGCGGTCGTGCACGCCGGGTAGCCGGAAGGGAAGGCATAGGCGCCCGGCTCGGGGGTACTGCGGCCGTCGTCCCGCCGACGTATCCGCACCCCCGCAGCCGGGGAACGCAGGAAGGCCCATCAGCCATGGCAGATTTCGTCAGGGAAGTCATGACGCCGGGAGTCGTCGCGGTCGGCCCGGACGCCTCGCTCGTCGAGGCCGCGCAGCTGATGCGTGCGCAGGACATCGGCGATGTCCTGGTGACCGGCGACCACCGGCTGATCGGGGTCCTCACCGACCGTGACATCGCGCTGCGCGCCGTAGCCGACGGTGCCGATCCGCTGACCGTGAGCGCCCAGGCCGTGTGCACCCCTCATCCGGTGGTGATCGGCCCCGACGACACCGTGTCCAACGCGATCGAGCTGATGCGCGAGCACGCCGTACGCCGGCTGCCGGTCGTCGAGGACGGCCGGCCGGTGGGGATGGTGAGCCTCGGCGACCTCGCGGTGGCGCAGGACCCGGGCTCGGCACTCGCCGACATCAGCCGCGCCGCACCGGAGCGGTGGCCCGGCACCCCGCGCCCGCCTCTGTGACGGCAGGGAAAGAAGAGGGAGCAGCCATGCGTATCGCGTTCCTGATGGCGCCGGAGGGCGTCGAGCAGGTCGAACTCACCGATCCCTGGCAGGCCGTCCGGGACGCGGGCGGCGAGCCCGTCCTCGTGTCCACCAGGCCCGGGCGGATCCAGGCCTTCCGCCATCTGGACAAGGCGGACACGTTCACCGTGGACGAGGTCGTCGCCGACGTGTCGGCCCAGTCCTTCGACGGGATCGTCCTGCCGGGCGGCGTGGCCAACCCCGACACCCTGCGGCTGGACGAGCGGGCCGTGTCCTTCGTACGCGACTTCTTCGACCGGGGCCGTCCGGTCGCCGCGATCTGCCACGCCCCCTGGACACTCGTCGAGGCCGACGTGGTCCGGGGCCGCGTGCTCACGTCCTGGCCGAGCCTGCGCACGGACATCCGCAACGCGGGCGGCACCTGGGTCGACGAGCGCGTACACGTCTGTGAGCAGGGGCCCAACACGCTGATCACCAGCCGTAAGCCGGCCGATCTCAAGGCGTTCCGCGAGGCGCTCCTGGAGGCGTTCACGCGTCAGACGGCGTGAGACGGGGCCGTGCGGGCGATGTGCGCCCGGTCCTGCTCGGCGAAGCGCCCCAAGGTGGCGGCGCGGGCCGCAACAGGTGTGCGGGCCGGTCGAGTTCCTCCGGGGGACCGTGTCCGGCGGTCGGCAGCAACCCGTTCACCAGCGCTTCCTGGAGCGCGGCGACCAGCGGCCAGTCCATGTGCCCGCTCAGCGGTACGTCGACGGGGTGGGCGCCGATTTCGCCGGTGCGGATGCGCACCTCGGCACCGCAGTTGAGGACACCGACGGTCACCGACCCGCGGCGTACGAAGTCGAAGCGGGCGTCGAGTCGGCGCGTATCGCCCAGCACATCCATGAAGTTGGCGTAGAACCGCTCGCCGATCAACCGGCGCGCCCGGTCGACTTCGTTCGTCCGGAAGGAAGTCGTCACTCACCCCCCTGATGTCCCCTGACTCACCGCTAGGGCTCACGCCCCAGCAGGCACAGCAGCTTGGTCTGCACGTCCGCGCCGGGCGGCGGCTCCACCGGCGCGGCGAAGAGGCCGGTCTTCGCCAGGTCGGCAACGTACGGGGTGACCTCGCGCACCGTGAACTCCAGGAGGTCGCCCGGCAGCCGCTCGTCGGCGCCGATCGCCCGGGACAGGTCCCAGGCGTGCACGGCCAGGTCGGTCACCATCTGAGCGCAGTAGAAGGCGGCCGTGGTGTCGCCGAACGAGAGGTGGACGGTGCGGTCGAGCGCGCCCGGCGCGGCGAAGGCGGCACAGGAGGCGTGGGCCGACGTGTCCCAGGCGGCGACCGGATCGGTGCCCAGCACATCGCCGTCGAAGACGTCGCCGACCGCCTCCACGGTGGCGCCGTCCCGGACCATCGCGGGCACCCACAGCTGTTCGGAGACCAGATGGTTGACGAGATCACGCACCGCCCAGTCGGCACAGGGCGTGGGGGCGTCCCACTGGTCGTCCCGGACCGTGTGGACGCGGTCGCCGAACAGCTCGAGAGCTTCCTCGTGCCGGATGAGAAGCGGGTTCGGGCCGGTCATGCCGGGGGCGCTCCCGCGCATCCCCGCTCCCGCGCCCCGTCACGCGTACGGCCTGCGCTGGCGGGGCGGCGAGGATGGCGGCGCAGGTACTCGCCCTCCAGCTGGGCCATGCGCTCGTTGTGGGTCCGCAGCGCGTCGTTCGAACCGTGCAGCAGTGTGTCGTGGCGCGTGCGGTGGATGCTTTCCAGCTCTTTCATGAGCTGCTGGTCGTCCAGCCGGCCCGGGTCGACTCCGGTCATGGTGGTACCCCGCTCGTCGTGTCCTCGGTGCGGTCCGCGTACCCGCCCGGCAAGCAGTTACCCCGAGCGGTGTCCGGGAGGGAGCCATGGAACTCACCTGTCTCCCTCCACTCTACGAACATCCGGGTCCCCGGGCCTCCGTATGTGCGTGTACGGCGCTCGAAATGGCCCCTGGGGCGCGCCGGCGGGCGCCCTCGGGGTGCGCTCTAGCGGGCCCGTTCCACCCTGCGCTCGTCCCACACCGGCTCCTGGGTCTCGCGGACGCGGCCGTCGGAGCCGAAGACCAGATAGCGGTCGAACGAGCGCGCGAACCAGCGGTCGTGGGTGACCGAGAGCACCGTGCCCTCATAAGCCTCCAGGCCCTCCTGGAGCGCCTCCGCGGACTCCAGGTCGAGGTTGTCGGTCGGCTCGTCGAGGAGCAGCGCCGTGGAGCCCTCCAGTTCCAGCAGGAGGATCTGGAAGCGCGCCTGCTGGCCGCCGGAGAGCTTCTCGAAGCGCTGCTCTGCCTGCGCGGTCAGCTCGTAGCGGCGCAGCCGCGACATGGCGGCGCCGCGGTCCTGTGCGTGCTCGGTCCACAGGATGTCGAGCAGGGGCCGCCCCTCCAGCTCGGGGTGGGCGTGTGTCTGCGCGAAGTGCCCCGCCACGACCCGGGCGCCGAGCTTCCACTCCCCCGTGTGCGCCACGGCGCCGCCCGCCAGCAGGCGCAGGAAGTGCGACTTGCCGGAGCCGTTGGAGCCGAGCACGGCGACCCGCTCGCCGTAGAAGATCTCCAGGTCGAACGGTTTCATCAGTCCGGTGAGCTCAAGTCCCTTGCAGGTGACGGCCCTGACGCCGGTGCGTCCGCCGTGCAGCCGCATCCTGATGTCCTGCTCGCGCGGCGGCTCCGGAGGCGGTCCGGCCTCCTCGAACTTCCGCAGCCGGGTCTGCGCGGCCTGATACCGGGACGCCAACTCATGGCTGATGGAAGCCGCCTGACGCAGATTCAGCACCAGCTTCTTCAGCTGGGCGTGCTTCTCGTCCCAGCGCCTGCGCAGCTCCTCGAACCGCGCGAACCGCTCCCGCCGCGCCTCGTGATAGGTCTCGAATCCACCGCCGTGCACCCAGGCGTCCGCACCGGTCGGACTGGGCTCGACGCTGACGATCTTCTCGGCGGCGCGAGCGAGCAGCTCCCGGTCGTGCGACACGAAGAGAACCGTCTTACGGGTCTCCTTGAGCCGCTCCTCCAGCCAGCGCTTCCCGGGCACGTCGAGATAGTTGTCCGGCTCGTCGAGCAGCAGCACCTCGTCGGTGCCGCGCAGCAGCGCCTCCAGCACGAGCCGCTTCTGCTCGCCCCCGGACAGCGTCCGCACCAGCCGCCACTGCGCCTTCTCGTACGGCACGCCCAGCGCGGCCATCGTGCAGATGTCCCAGAGCGTCTCGGACTCGTATCCGCGCACCTCGGCCCAGTCGGACAGCGCCTGCGCGTACCGCAGCTGCGCGGCCTCGTCGTCCACGGTCATGATCCCGTGTTCGGCGGCGTCCACGGCCTTGGCCGCCTCGCGGATCCTCGGCGGCGCCACGGACACGAGCAGCTCCCGTACGGTCGTCTCGTCCCGTACGGACCCCACGAACTGCCGCATCACGCCCAGCCCGCCACCCACGGTGACGGTCCCCCCGTGCGGCTTCAGCTCCCCGGAGATCAGCCGCAGCAGCGTCGTCTTCCCGGCCCCGTTGGGCCCCACGAGGGCCACCACGGCCCCTTCCCCCACCCGAAAAGACACGTCGCCGAGCAGCGCCCTCCCGTCGGGAAGGTAGTACTCCAGATGCGCGGCTTCGAGATGTCCCATGAGGCGGCATTCTCCGGGCAGCCGGGGCCAATGGGCAAACGCGTATTCGGGGTGCCGGTCCGGGCGGTTTCTCCGCCCCCAGGTAAGGGCCCCGGAAGGGGCGCGGGGAACTGCGCGACAAGCCCCCACCGGTCCGCAGCAAAAGGACAACCCAGGGGGGGCCGGGGGCGGAGCCCTCAGGTACGGGACGGGTAGGGGCGGAGGGGGCGAAAAAACGCTCGTCCCGGGTACCCGCACCGCCATGACCCCAGACGTAGACCTCACCGTCCGCCCCCCGGGACCCCACATCCTCAGGGACTGGCTGCTCGCCGCGGACTGCCGCCTCTTCGAGGCGGCAGCGGCCCGGCACTGGCCGGGCTGCGACCGCCTTCTGCCGAGGCTGAGCCAGAGCGCGAACCACGGCGCACTCTGGTTCGCCACAGCCACGGCCCTCGCAGCGACCCGCACCCCCAGGTCCCGCCGGGCCGCCGCCCGAGGCCTCGCTTCCCTCACCCTCGCCTCCGCCACCATCAACACCCTCGGCAAGCGCTCGGTCCGCCGCCCTCGCCCGACCCTGGACCCCGTCCCGCTGATCCGACAGCTCAAGCGCCAGCCGATCACCACCTCGTTCCCGTCGGGCCACGCCGCCTCCGCCGCGGCCTTCGCCACGGGCGTGGCCCTGGAGTCCCGCGGCTGGGGTGCGGCGATCGCACCGCTCGCCGCAGCGGTCGCCCTCTCCCGCGTCTACACCGGCGTCCACTTCCCGAGCGACGTCCTCGCGGGCGCCGCCCTGGGCGCGGGCGCCGCCTACGCCGTACGTGGTCTGGTCCCGACCCGAGACCAGCTCCCGCCTCCCGGCCGCCCCCGCGTGGACGCGCCCGCACTCCCCGAGGGCGACGGCCTGGTCATGGTGGCGAACACGGGCGCGGGCACCCCGGACCGGGTGAACGCCCTGCGTGACGCAATGCCGCACGCGGAGATCGTGGAGTGCGAACCGTCCGACATCCAGGCCGAGTTGGAGAAGGCGGCGACCCACGCCCGGGTTCTCGGCGTGTGCGGCGGCGACGGCACCGTGAACACCGCCGCCGAGGTGGCCCTGAGCCACGGCCTCCCCCTCGCCGTCCTCCCGGGCGGCACTCTCAACCACTTCGCCCAGGACCTCGGTGTGGAGGGCGAGCGCGACCTGATCCGCGCCCTCCAGCAGGGCGACGCGATACGCGTGGACGTGGGCCGGTTCTCGTCGGGCGCCACGGAGGGCATCTTCCTCAACACCTGCAGCCTGGGCGTCTATCCGGAACTCGTGCGTGAACGGGAACGCTGGTCGCCGCTGATCGGCGGGTGGCCGGCCGGAGTGCTCGGCGCCCTGCGCGTCCTGCGCGCCGACCGCCATCCGCTGCGCGCCGAACTGGGCGGCCGCACGCACCCGTTGTGGCTTCTGTTCGCCGGCAACGGGACGTATCACCGCGTGGGTCTCGCCCCGGCCCGTCGCTTCGACCTCTCGGACGGAGGGCTGGACGTACGGGTCGTGCACGGCGGCCGCCGCCCCGCCGTCCGCCTGCTGGCCGCCGCCTTCGCCGGCCCGCTCACCCGTTCTCCCGCCCACGCCGCCGTACGCGTGCGCCGTCTGCACCTGGACGGCGTCGCACCCGGCACGCTCCTCGCGTACGACGGTGAAGTCACCGAGGTGGAGGGCGAGGTGACGCTCCGGAAGCTGCCCGAGGCGCTCACCGTCTACCGCCCGCTCCCCCTTCACTGAAGGGTCCATACGGCAGTCGGGCAGTCGGATTCAGAGTCCTCAGTCGATTCATTGGTCCATATAGCAAGACGCAGGTCTCACTATTCGACATGGACGCGTACGGTGATGCGTAACCGCCGAGAAGACGCGAAGGGGAACGGCCATGTCGAAGTCGCAGGAGACCGCCGTCTACACGCACGGCCACCACGAGTCCGTGCTGCGTTCGCACACCTGGCGCACCGCCGCCAACTCGGCGGCGTACCTGCTCGACTCGCTGAAGCCCCACATGAAGATCCTGGACATCGGCTGCGGCCCGGGCACCATCACCGCCGACCTGGCGGAACTGGTTCCCGACGGACATGTCACGGGCGTCGACCACGCACCGGCGATCCTGGACCAGGCGCGTGCCGTGGCAGCCGAACGCGGCCTGGGCAACGTCGAGTTCGCGGTCGCGGACATCCACGCGCTGGAGTATCCGGACGACACCTTCTGCGTGGTCCACGCCCACCAGGTGCTGCAGCACGTGGGCGACCCGGTGCAGGCGCTGCGCGAGATGTACCGGGTGACCAAGCCGGGCGGGTTCATCGCCGTTCGTGATTCGGACTACTCGGCGATGACCTGGTACCCGCAGTCGCGGGGCATGGACGACTGGCTGGACCTGTATCTGCGGGTGGCCCGCGCCAACGGGGGCGAGCCCGACGCCGGGCGACGCCTCACATCGTGGGCGCTGACGGCCGGCATCCGGGACATCACGGCCACGTCGAGCACCTGGACCTTCGCCACCGAGGACGAGCGGGAGTGGTGGAGCGGCCTGTGGGCGGACCGCACGCTGGCCTCGGCGTACGCGGAACGCGCCACGGCGGGTGGCCACGCCACTGCGGAGCAACTGCGGGCCGTGTCGGACGCCTGGCGTGAGTGGGGGCGGCAGAAGGACGGCTGGTTCTCCGTACTGCACGGAGAAATTCTCTGCCGAAAGGAAGTCTAATCCGGCCGCTCCGGGAAACCCGGACAGCAGGAGGTTCACATTATGGTCCCTATCCTGCTGGTACTGCTTCTGGTGCTGATTCTCTTCGGCGCGGGTTTCGCAGTGAAACTTCTGTGGTGGATAGCACTGGCGGTTCTCGTCCTGTGGCTTCTCGGATTCCTGATGCGCGGCACGAGCGCCTCGGGAGGCAGGAGTCGCTGGTACCGGTGGTGAATCCGTGCCCTGGGAAGTGGGTGAATCCGTTCCCTGGGAAGTAGCGGTCCAAGCGGCCCGAGGTCTGGCTTTCAGACCTCGGGCCGCATTTCGCGCTATTTGTTTTGCAGGCTCGTATTCTTTGTCGTGTTCCTTTGCGGACGCGTCTTGTTCCGTTGCGGGCACGTCGAGAATGGCCGTCGCGGCTCTCGGTTTCGTGGGTCAGGGCACGATGGCCGTCTCCACCAGCAGTCGTGCCGCCGCCGCGATCGACTCGGCGTCGATGCCCGCGGCGTGCAGCTGCTCGGCGGGGGTGGCCGAGCCCGGCATCGTCCGCACGGCGAGGCGCACCAGGCGCGGCACCGGACGGCCGTCGAGGAAGGCGTCGAGCACGGCGTCGCCGATGCCGCCCTCCTCGCGATGGTCCTCGACGGTGATGAGGCAACCCGTGTCCTCGGCGGCCTCCCTCAGGGTGCCGCGGTCGACGGGCTTGACCGAGTAGAGGTCGACGACCCTCGCCCGAATGCCCACGCGCTCGAGCGACTCGGCGGCGGCCAGGGCCTCGTGGACGGTGACGCCCGCCGCGACGAGGGTCAGCCGGTCCTCGCCGGAGGCCCGGAGCACCTTGCTGCCGCCGACCGGGAACTCCTCGGTGGGGCTGTAGATGACGGGAGTGTCCCCGCGTGTGGTGCGCAGATAGCGGATGCCCTCCAGGCCCGCCATCGCGGCGACGAGCTTCGCGGTCTGGTTGGCGTCGCACGGGTACAGCACGGTCGAGCCGTGCACCGCGCGGAACATCGCCAGGTCCTCCAGGCCCATCTGCGAGGGCCCGTCCTGGCCGATGGAGACGCCCGCGTGCGAGCCGACGAGGTTGATGCCGGAGCCGCTGATCGCGGCCATGCGGACGAAGTCGTACGCGCGGGTGAGGAAGGCCGCGAAGGTCGAGGCGTACGGCACCCAGCCGCGCGCGGCCATGCCGACCGCGGTCGCGACCAGCTGCTGCTCGGCGATGTAGCACTCGAAGAAGCGGTCGGGGTGCTCCTTGGCGAAGAACTCGGAGCGCGTCGAGTCGCTCACCTCGCCGTCCAGGGCGACGATGTCCCCGCGGGCGGTGCCGAGCGCGGCGAGCGCCTGTCCGTAGGCGTCACGGGTTGCGGCCTTGTCGCCGAGCTCGTAGCGGGGCAGGTCGAGATGGCCCGACCGTACGGCGTGCAACATCCTTGCGGCGGGCGGCGGTTGGACCTCCACCCGGCGGTCGTGCACGCCGCCGAGCTCCGCGATCGCCTCGTCGGCGTCAGGCAGTGGCTTGCCGTGCAGGCCCTCGCGGTCCTGGACCGATGCGACGCCCTTGCCCTTGAGGGTGCGGGCGAGGATCGCGGTCGGCTGTCCGGCGGTGGACTCGGCCTCGGTGTACGCGCGGTCGACGGCGTCGACGTCGTGCCCGTCGATCTCGACGGTGTGCCAGCCGAAGGCCTGGAACCGGCGGGCGTACGCGTCCAGGTCGTGCCCGTGCCGGGTCGGCCCGCGCTGGCCGAGGCGATTGACGTCGACGATCGTGATGAGGTTGTCGAGGTGCTCGTATCCGGCGTGCTCGGCGGCCTCCCATATGGAGCCCTCGGCGAGCTCGCTGTCGCCGCACAGGACCCAGACGCGGTATCCGGTATGGTCCAGCCGCTTCCCGGCCAGCGCGATGCCGACCCCGACGGGCAGCCCCTGTCCGAGCGAGCCGGTGGCCGTCTCGACCCACGGCAGCCGCTGCGGCGTCGGATGCCCTTCGAGCCGGCTGCCCAGCTTGCGGAAGGTGAGCAGCTCGGTCTCGCTGATGGCCCCGGCCGCCTTGTACGCGGCGTACAGCAGCGGTGAGGCGTGCCCCTTGGAGAGCACGAAGCGGTCATTGCCGGCGTGCTGGGGGCGGTCGAAGTCGTAGCGCAGATGGCGGGCCATCAGCACCGCCACCAGATCCGCGGCGGACATCGAGGAGGTGGGGTGCCCGGACCCGGCGGCGGCGGAGGCGCGAACGCTGTCCACACGCAACTGCTGGGCGAGATCGATGAGTTGACGGGTGTTCATGACGACTCTCCTTCGGGACGGCTCTCGGGCTTCCCGGGCGCTTTCGCCAGCTCCGGCGAGGCGGAGTCCAGCGGCACCGACCACGAGCGGACCAGGCCCAACTGCACGGCCTGGCGCGGCAGTACGGCGTCCAGCAGCCAGTCGGCCGCGACCCGGATGCGGTTTCCGGGCATCGCGGCGAGGTGGTAGCCACGGGTGACGGCTCCGGCGAGCGGCCCCGACAGCGGGACGCCGAGCGGGTTGGCGGCCGCCTTCGCGCCGCCGAGGTCGACGGTGAAGCCCAGGTCGCGGTGGCGGTAGGCGCGGCGGCTGCCGATGCCGAGCGAGGCTGCGACATTGCGGCCCGCGACCTTCCCGTGCCGCCAGGCGTGCTGAGCGGTCATCGGCGTGTACTCGCCGGGTTTCTCCAGATCGGGTACGGCTGCCGCATCCCCGCACGCGAACACCTCTGGCCGGCCCGGCACTTGAAGATACGGATCGACAAGCAGCCGCCCCCGCTCAAGGGGCTGCCCGAGCCCCTCGACCAGCGGATCGGGTCGTACGCCGACACACCACACCAGCGTCCGCGTATCGACGAACTCCCCGTCGCTGAGCCGGACTCCGGTCGGCGTGGCCTCCTCCACCGAGGTTCCCGTGCGTACATCCACACCGCGCTGCCGCAGCACCCGGTCGGCGGTGCGCGAGAGCCGCTCGTCCAGCTCCGGCAGCACACGCGGCGCGATGTCGAGCAGCAGCCAGCGCGGTCGCATGCCCTCCCGAAGTGGCTGTTTCCGTACCAGCGCATCGGTGAACAGCTGCCCTTGCGCGGCGACCTCGGTCCCGGTGTACCCGGCGCCGACCACCACGAAGGTGCACCGCGCGGCGCAGCTCTTGGGGTCGTCGGACGCGGCGGCCAGCTCCACCTGCCGGGTCACGTGATCCCGTAGATACAGCGCTTCGGGCAGCCCCCGGAAGCCGTGCGCGTACTCGGCGACACCGGGCACGGGCAACAGCTTGTTGACGCTGCCGACGGCGAGCACGAGACGGTCGTACGTCAGCGTGCCCCCGTCACCCTCCGGATCGGTGTAGTGCACGGTGCGCCCGTCGAGGTCGATGCCGTCGGCCTCACCCAGCACCAGCCGTACGTGGGGCAGCGTGCCGGAGAGCGAGACCGTGACACGGCGTGGCTCCAGGACCCCGACGGCGACCTGGGGCAGCAGGGGTAGATACAGAAAGTAGTCGGTCGGATTCAGAAGGGTGATGTCGGCCTCGTGCCGGGTCAGCCGCGACAGGGTGCGGGCCGTCCGATACCCGGCGAAGCCGGCACCGACGATCAGAATGCGGGGTCGACTCACGTTTCGCCTCCGGCGGTGTCGCTCGTACGAGGCTTTCCGCGTCCCCCTGGTCAGGGCACCCAAACGCGGGGGCGCTCGACGTTTCGGGGCGCGCGCCCGGGTTACCCGGCCTGTGACCGAGCCCCGCCGGGCTCCCTGTCTCCAGGTCGCTCGGCCGCTGGGTCGGCCGCTTGCTGGTCTGCCGGTCGCCAGGTCGGCCGGTCGCTCTCTTGATCTCTCGGTCCAGACGGTGTCTCCTCTCCCGATCGTCTGGGCCGAGCCCCTGTCCGTACGAAACGATCTCCTCCGCCGCCGGACCCAACTAGGCTCCTGCGCATGGAGATTCTGGGAGCCACGCTGCGTATCTGCGTCGACGACCTGGAGGCCTCGGTCCCCTTCTACGAAAGACTCGCGGGCGGGCACGCCCTCCGCTTCGAGCGCGGTGGCGTCTCGGTCGCCGCGGTCGGCTGCTTCCTGCTGATGAGCGGGCCCGAGGCCGAGCTGGACGTCCTCCGCAAGGTCGCCGCGACCATCGCCGTCAAGGACGTCGACGAGGCCCACCGCGTCCTCAGCGACTCCGGCGCCCGCATCCTGGCGGGGCCGGTGGCGACGCCGGTGGGCCGCAATCTGATCGCGATGCATCCGGACGGCGCGGTGTACGAGTACGTGGACCGCCGGCCGACGGAGTAGGTTGTTCGCCCCCGCCGCCCCTGCCCGTCCCGTCCCTGGGGGCTGCCGCCCCCAGACCCCCGCTCAAAAGATTGCGCAGTTCCCCGCGCCCCTGAAAAGGGGCGCGGGGAACTGCGCGAACGGGGTCTGGGGCGGAGCCCCAGGGACGGGACGGGCAGGGGCGGCGGGGGCGAGAATCCCCCACGTTCACTCGCCCGGCGGCCGCATCCGGAACTCGTACCGCGCCGGCAACGGCTCATCCGTCACCCGAGCCCACAGCTCGGAAATCACCTCGGCCCCCTCCCGCAGATCCGCAACGTCGAACCCCGCGTCGAAGACACCCCGAGCCGCCCCCACCTCCCCCTCCGCCAGCAACAACTGCGCCTCGATCAACCGGAACCGCCCACGCGAGCGCGTAGCGGGCCGAAGCCGTTCCCACACCGCCCGCGCATCCGCCACCCGCCGCACCGCGAGCAGGGCTCCGATCGCCTCACGCCCCAGCGCCGCCGTAGCGGCAGTCCAGACCTCACCGTCGTCCCGGCGCTCCCGGCACAGATCGTCGAACGCCTCGGCGTACCGGTCGGCGGCCCGCTCCCGGTTGCCGGCCTCCTGGTCGGCAACGGCGAGACAGCGGAGCAACGGCCAGAGGGACGGGGCGAGTTCGAGTGCCCGTTCCCAACTCCTCACCGCCTGCGCCAGATCTCCCGCGTGCCACTGGGCAACTCCGAGGTGATATTCGGCGAGCGGCGCGGCGGGCGCGGTCTCCAGCATGTCGCGCCAGTGCGAGGCGACCAGGGTCTCGCCGGGCGGACCGACCCGTCGCGGCTCGGGAAACGCACCGGACCGCAGCAGCTCAAGCCACGGCGCCTGCGCGTCACCCAACGTGGACTCGTCGAAGGGAGTACCCGGCAGCTTGTAGGCGGCCCGGCGCACTTCGAGCGCACCCCAGCCGGATCCGACGGCGAGCACCTCGCCCGGCTCGGCGTCGGCGTGCGGCAACCAGGCGTCGTATGCGGCGTCGACATCGCCCCGCGGCAGGCAGGCGTCGAGCCGGGCCTCGGCCTCCGCCCGCGCCGCCTCCCAGTCCGCCCCGTGAACCGCCTCCGCGTTCGCGGCCAACGGCCCGTACGCCTCCAGCCAGGACACATCGCTCTGCGCGTCGAGCCGTACGTGTTCGAGCTGGGTGCGCGCGAGACCGGCCTGGATCTCGCAGTATCCGCCGGTCCCCGGTTCGGTGAGCCACTCCTGCCAGCGTCGCCCGCCCGGACCGGAGCCCCAGACGAACAGCTTGCGTCCGCGCAGGACGTCGGTGGACGTCTGCACGAGCCCGTCGCCGGCGTCGTCGAGCGCGGCGATCCAGCGCCGCCGCCCGTCGGGAACCTCGTAGAAGTAGTCGGCGGGGAAAGTGCTGTTCAGCGGATAGGTCCGGTCGACACCCTCGAACTCCGGTACCGGCACCCGCCGCAGTCGGCGCTCGTATCCGAAGTGCCATGCCTCCTCGGCCGGCGCCAGCACCCTGCGCTCCTCGGGGACCGCGATGTTGGACCACCAGTACACGGGCGCGGGCTTCTCGTGCGGATTGCGGATGCGTACGCCGACGTACAGGAAGTCGGAGCCTTCCGGCAGCCACAGGTCGACCTGGAAGGGGAGGTCGCGCAGCCGCTCCCATTCCCACAGGCGGAGCATCTCGCCGCCGTCGGGGGCGGTGACGCGTGCGGCGTGGACGGGCGAGCAGGACAGGGTGGTGTGGCCCGTCGCGCCGATGTTCCACTCGATGCCGCCGGAGAACCAGGCGCCGTTGAGGGCGAAGCAGGCGGGCTGCAACACCGGGTTGCGATAGAGGAGTTCGCGCTGCGAGGGCTTGTGGAAGAGCGAGACGACACGGCCCCCGTAGCCGGGCAGCACGGTGGCCCGCAGCCGGTCGTTCTCGATCACGATCGTGTCGATCTCGCGCGGCGCCCGCTGTCTGCCGTACCCGTCCCGGATGCGCTCGGGCAGGACGCTGCGCAGCGGCTCGTATCCGATCTGCCGCGCCATGTCGCGCGGCAGGCCCTCCTTGTCCCGTTCGTCGATGCGGTGCATCTCGTCGAGGGGCCGGAGCGGCGGCAGCGGGTTGCTCGGACCCAACTCGGCGGCGGGAAGCGTCAGTACGTCACGTCGGATCGTCGTCACGATGACCATCGAACATGGTCATCGACGAGCTGACCAGGGTCTCCGCTCGTCAGGATCCGGTCAGGATTCCGCAAAGGCGGAGACGACGAGGTCCGCGATCAGCGCGCCCGCCGTGCCCTCCGGGTCCAGATCGGGGTCGTAGATGGTGACGTTGAGGCCGACACAGTGCGGGGAGGTCACCAGCGGGCGCAGCAACGCGAGGAGTTCGTCGGGGAGCAGTCCGTCGGGGTCCGGGCTGTCCACGGCCGGCATGACGCTCGGATCGAGGGAGTCGGCGTCGAGGTGCACCCAGAAGCCGTCCAGGTGCGGGAGCTCGAGGGTCTGCACGGTGGCCCTGGCGATCGCGTCGGCGCCCCATTCGCGGAGTTCACCGACGGTCACGGTGGGGATCTTCAGCGCGGCGAGCTCGTCCCGCTCCGTGTCGTAGTCGCGGATGCCGAAGAGCCGTACGTCCTCGTCCCGCAGATAGGGCTTCAGCCCTTCGAGGTTCGCCAGGTCGTCCTGGCCGCGACCGGTCGCGAGGGCGAGTTCCTCGCCGCCGGCCGCGCCGATCCGGTCCGAGTTCCCGGGATGCCGGAAGTCCGCGGACCCGTCGACCGCGGCGAGCCCGTAACGGCCGATGCGGCGCAGCGCGAGCGAGGCGCCGAGCTGGATGGAGCAGTCACCGCCGAGGACGACGGGCAGGTCACCGGCGCGGACATGGTGCTCGATGCGGTCGGCGAGCTTTCGGGTGTAGGTCGCGATGGCGGCCGCGTTGAAGACCCCGTCGCCCTCCTGCCAGTCCCCGCGGTCGTAGCGCGGCGGCACGACGACCCCGCCCTCCAGCGCGCCGAGCCGCTGCACGATCCGCTGCTCGCGCAGGGCACCGGCCAGCTTGTAGCAGCCGGGGACGGTGCCGGGCGCGGGCGGACGCAGGCCCAGGTTGGACGGGGCGTCGAGCACGACAATGTTCCGCATGGGGCTCATCCTCACCCGCGAAGAGCTCAGCGGGAAGAGACCATCTCCGCCGTGATCGCCCACCGTTCATGGTCCCGCCAGGCCCCGTCGATGTAGATGAAGTCCGGTGAGAAGCCTTCCAGCCGGAAGCCGCAGCGCCGGGCGAGCGCGATGGAGGCGGCGTTCCCCGGCTGCGCATTGATTTCCAGCCGGTGCAGGCCCATCTTTCCGAAGGCGTACCGCACGACGAGGCCGAGCCCCTCGGCCATCAGCCCGCGCCCCGCGGCGTGCGCGAAGGCGCCGTACCCCAGCGCCCCGCACAGAAAGCCGCCCTCGACGATGTTGTTGATGTTGATGAACCCGGCGATGCCGCCCCCGTCCCGCTCACAGACGAGGAACCCGGCCTTCGTCCGATCCTCGATGAGCCGCCCGGCGTACGCGGCATAGGCGTCGGCGCTGCTGGGCGGAAAGAGCCACGGCTGGTGCAGATCCTTGCTCTCCCGGGCCCGGGCGGTGAACTCCGCACCGTCCTCGTACCTGAAGTGGCGTATGCCCACGCGAGGGCCTTCGGCGAGATAGCGGGCGTTGTCAGGCATCCCGTCACCCTACGCGAGCGCGCGCTCAGCCTCTGCGCTTCACGGCGTACGCCCCGCACAGGCCGCCGATCACCCCGGTACCGAGGAGTGCCATCCACAGCGGCACGATCACCTCCGGAATGAACAGCCGGATCTTGGTACTGCGCGTGTTCTCGAAGACGAAGATCAGGGCGAGCAGGGCCAGTGTGGCGACACTGACCCTGCCGGGCGTCAGCAGCCCGCCGCCGCTCTTCCCGCCGCTCGCGCCGGCGCTCTCCGAGGTCTTCGGGCTCATGGGCTCAGCATGAGCCGCGAGGTGCCGGCCCGCGCGGTGGCAGGTTCCTCCGGGTGATCCCGGGTTGATCCCAGCCCGATCCCCAGCCGATCCTCAGCGGCGAGGCGTTCAGTCCCCGACGACCGGCAGCTGCAACACCCCGGTGTCGTCGGGCGCGCTGGTGATCGTCACCGGCTTGACCCCCTTGTTCCCGAAGTACGCGTCGTCACTGGCGGCGACGACGAACTGGAGCCGGTGCCCCGCCTCGTACCGGTGCACGATCCCCGGCAGCGTGACGGTGAACCTCTTCGTCACGTCCGGCACCCGCACGGGCGCCACCAGCCGGTGCACCAGCGTCTTCGTGCCGTCGGGCGCCACGTCGTACAGCTTGGCGAAGAGGAGCAGCTTGTCGGCAGCGTTGCCGGAGTTCTGCACACGCTCCGTCTCCGGTGAGACGACCTTCAGCGTGGCCCTGGGCGCGCCGGCCACCTCGACCGCCCGGGACAGGGGCTCGCTCGTCCAGCCGAGATAGGTGCCCTCGGTGTCGTACGGCGCCGGGTCGGGCAGCCCTACGATCCCGGTGAGCGAGCTCTCGGAGTGGCTCGTGGGCACCAGCTGGTTGCGGTATTCGCGGCTGCCGCGCGCGACCTTCTTGCGGTTGTCGACGAGTTTGCCGTCCCCGGAGAGATAGAGCTTCTGGCTGAGCGACGGCACCCGCGAGGCCGTGGCGTAGGTGTTGTTCGGGTCGGCGATCCAGTCGCGGTAGTACGCGAAGGCCGGCCCCGTGTCGACGCCTTTGCGGTGCTGCAGATAGCGGTCGAACCAGGCGAGGATCCGCCGGCCGACGTAACTCGTCTCCAAGTTGCCCTGGCCCAGGTTGAGTTCACCGGTCGCCGGGTCGGTGAGCCCTCCGCTGTGCCCCCACGACTGCCAGATCAGCTTCGTCGGGGTGCCCTGCGCCTTGAGCGTCTTGTACGTCGCTGTCGCCTCGTTCAGATTGAACAGGCTGTCGGCCTGCCCCTGGACGAGGAGCGTCGGCGCCTGCACGTCGCACAGGTACGATACGGGCGACACGCTGCGGGCGTAGCGAAGCAGCGGTCCGGTCTTGGCGGCCGGGTAGCTCCCCGAGTTCAGGGTCCGCACCGTGTCGCAGGCGTCGCTCACGAAGTGCACGCAGGCGAGGGAGTTGATCCGGGAGGGGTCGAGATTCGGCGCGGTCAGTGGCTGGCTCTCGCCGATCAGGTAGAAGCCGTTGGCCCACTGCCATTTGAAGGCGCCGGGCACGTCGGTCGCGCCGACCGTGTTGTTCGGGTCCAGCGAGTACGCCAGGTCGTTCCAGGTGACCAGCGGGACCAGCGCGTCGACGCGGTGGTCCACGGCGGCCGTGGCCATCTGGACGGCGCCCCCGTACGAGCCGCCGACCATGCCGACGCGCGGGTCGCCCTTGCCGTCCCGGGTGACGTAGTCGGCCTTCGTGCCGTCGTCGGCGGCCCGCGTGCCTGCCAGGAAGTCGACGAGCCGGGACGCGCCCACGCCGTCGATGCGCGGGTCGTCGAGGGAGATCAGACAGCCCGACCTGCCGAAGCCGAGCCCCGAGTAGACGAGCCCCACATAGCCGCGGGCCGCGAACGCCTTGCCGATCGCGTCCGTCGAACCGTCCGACTTGCTGCCGCCGAAACCGTTGGTGGCGAGCACGGCTGGCGCGGTGTGTTCGCGGTCCACGCCCGCGGGACGGTACAGATCGGCGTCGATCGTGCAGGTGCGGCCACCGGCCCGGACCGTGAACTTCAGCGCGGTGACGGTGTATTGATCCGTGGCCGAAGCGGGCGCGGTGAACGCGAGCGGTGCGGTGAGCGCCGCACCGAGGGCCAGGGCGAGCGAGGCACGGGAACGGGATCTGGGCACACGCGAACGACGGGACACGTAGACCTCCACACTGAGGACAACCCGACTACCGACCGGTGCTTACCGGCCGGTAGTCATGCTGTGACACGTGTCAGACGAGGTCAATCACCGTGCCGAGCGTTTCTTGACGGAGATTCAGTGAACGGGCCGCGCCCACGGCCCCGTGCGCGGAGGCTGCGGGCGCGGTGCAGTGCCG
This sequence comes from Streptomyces sp. R41, assembly GCF_041053055.1. Lineage (NCBI taxonomy): Bacteria > Bacillati > Actinomycetota > Actinomycetes > Kitasatosporales > Streptomycetaceae > Streptomyces > Streptomyces sp. R41. The sequence goes on along the minus strand of NZ_CP163443.1, from coordinate 8,472,491 downwards.
CTAGGCCAGCGCGGGCTCGTCCAGCGTCAACGTCCCCGCGTCCGCGTCCAGTTCGGCCCCGAGGCCGAACGGAATCGTGAGCGCCCCCTCGCAGTGCCCGAACCCGAAGTGCTCGACGACGGGCACGCCGAGCCCGCCGAGCCGGTCGGTGAACACCGCGCGCAACCCCTCGTACGGACCGCAGTCCACCCATGAGCCGAGTGCGATACCGGCGACCCCGTCGAGCCATCCGGCCCGCAGGAGCTGGGTCAGGATCCGGTCCAGCCGGTACGCCTCCTCGCCGATGTCCTCGATCAGGAGCAGCCCTCCCCCGGCCGAGGCACGGGCGTGCGGTGTGCCCAGGTCGGCGGCGAGCAGGCTCACACAGCCGCCGAGGGTGACACCCCGGGCCCGTCCCGGCACCAGCGCGGTGCCCTCGCTGGACGCGATGGTCCGCACCGACTCCGGCTCGAAGAGCGTCGCCCGCAGATGCTCCTGCGCCCGCGCGTTCTTGAGGAAGTCGACGGCCGCCACCATCGGTCCGTGCAGGGTTGCGAGGCCCGCACGGTTCGCGAACGCCTCGTGCAGCGCCGTGATGTCACTGAACCCGAGGAACACCTTGGGCCCCGCTGCCCGTATCGCGTCCCAGTCCAGCAGGTCGACCATCCGCTGCGCGCCGTACCCGCCGCGGGCGCACAGCACCGCGGCGACGTCCGGGTCGCACCAGGCGGCCTGGAAGTCCGCGGCCCGGTCCGCGTCCGTGCCCGCCAGGTAGTCGAACCCGGCGTGCCGGTCCAGGACATGGGGTGCCACGACCGGGTCGAGATCCCAGCCGCGCAGGATGTCGAGACCGGCCTGGAGCCGCTCGTCGGGCACCGGTCCGCTGGGCGCGACGACGGCGACGCGGGCCCCGGCGGCAAGTCGCGCGGGCCGGGTCAGGGGGGTCGGTGAGGTCACTCGGTGTACTCCAGATCCTGATGGAAATCCCGATCGAAAAGCTGACCCACCTGCTGACCCACATGCTGACCGAACAACTTCACTTGGCCAGCTCCAAGGTGGGGATACCGGACGGGTTCAGCCCGAAGACCTGCGCGTACAGCGAGAGTTCGGACTCCAGCACCCGCACCATGGTCTCGGCCCTGCGGAAGCCGTGTCCCTCCCCCTCGAAGGCGATGTAGGCGTGCGGAACGCGTCGGCCCTGTTCCTCCAGCCTGGCCAGGAACCGCTCGCACTGCACGGGCGGGCAGATGGCGTCGTCGAGGCCCTGGAGCAGCAGGAAGGGCGCGGTGATCCGGTCGGCGTGCTCGGAGGGCGAGCGCTCCAGGTACCGGCCGGGCACTTCGGCGAACGGCCCGACCAGCGACTCCAGATACTGCGACTCGAAGTCGTGAGTCTCCCCCGAACCCCATCCGACGAGGTCGAGGATCGGATAGAGGATCGTCCCGCAGGCGTACACATCGGTGCTCGTCAGGGACGCGGCGGTCGTCCAGCCGCCCGCGCTGCCCCCGCGGATGGCCAGCCGCCGCCGGTCGGCCGTGCCCTCCTCGGCGAGCGCGAGCGCGACGGACGCACAGTCCTCGACGTCGACTACGCCCCACTGCTCGCGCAGCCGGTTGCGGTACTCCCGCCCGTGTCCCGTCGATCCCCCGTAGTTGACCTCGACGACACCGATCCCGCGCGAGGTGAAGTAGGCGATCTCCAGGTCGAGGACGAGGGGCGACCGGCCGGTGGGACCGCCGTGTGCCCAGACGACGTACGGCGGCAGCTCGTCGCCCGGGGCGACATGGTCGGGGTGGTGCGGTGGATAGATGTGCGCGTGGATCTCGCGCCCCGCGGGTCCGGTGAAGGTGCGGATCTGCGGCTCCGGGTAGTGCGCGGGGTCCACCGGGTCGTCGTGCGCGGCGCCGATCACCCGGGCCCGCCCGGTGCGGGCGTCCAGCTCGACGACCTCGTAGGCGCTGCGGGGGCTGGCGCCGACGCCCACGATCCTGCTGCCGTGCGCGGCGAGCGTCGGGGCGAACTCGGTCCAGGGGCCCGCCGCGTCGACGACCTCGCCGGTCTCCGGGTCCAGGACGCCCAGCGCGGTGGCGCCCCGTCCGTGCACGACGGCGATCAGCCCGCTCTCCAGTGGTGCGAACCAGCGGTACCCGATCCGCCACAGCGAGCCGCCGAACTCCTCCTCGCGCGAGCAGACGGCCGTCTCCTCGCCGTCCCGGCCGAGCCGGTACAGATTCCACCAGCCGGTGCGGTCACTGACGTACAGCAGGGTCCCGTCGGGGGCCCAGTCGGCCTGGACGACGGACTCCTCGGGGCCACCGGCGACGGACCGCGCCTCACGCAGCGTGCCGTCGTCGGCGACCTCCGCGAGGACCACCTCCGTCCCGTCCCACGGCATCCGCGGATGGTCCCAGGCGAGCCAGGCCGCCTGCCGGCCGTCGGGCGAGATCCGGGGGCCGGTGACGAACCGGTGCCGCCCGTCGGTCAGCTCCCGCACGGCATCCCGGTCCTGCGCGGCCGACCCGTCCAATGGCACCGCGGCGACGACCCGCCGTACGTCGGTCGGCCCGTCCCCGGTGAACTCCTCCAGGACGCACCACACTTCACCGTGCTCCACCCGCAACTGCGGGTCCACCCAGCGCAGTCCGTCGCCCACCGGCGATACGGGTGTCAACGGCCGTGGCTCGCCGTCGGCCTCGTACCGATACAGCCGCTGATCGGCGAAGTTGACGAAGACGACCAGAGGGCCTTCGGGGCGCATGACCCCCGCCCAGGGGTGACCGCCGTACTCGATGACGCGGCTCCGTACGTTCCACGGGGCCGGCAGCACCGACTCCTCCGTGCCGTCACCCTTGCGCCGTACGAGCGTGCGCCGCCCGCCTTCCGTGGGCCGCGGCTCGGTCCACCACGCCTCGTCCCCGACGAAGCCCACGAACTCGGCGTGCCCGTCGTGCGCGGCGGCGAGCGTCGCGTCGATCGGCGAAGGCCACGAACCGTATGCCAGGCTCTGCATCCCGTCCCCCTAGGCCGTGCGCAGAAAGCAGTCGAGGACACGGACGCCGAAGTGGAGCGCCTCCACCGGCACGCGCTCGTCGACGCCGTGGAAGAGCGCCTGGTAGTCGAAGCCCTCCGGAAGCTTCAGCGGCGCGAATCCATACCCGGTGATGCCGAGGCGCGAGAACTGCTTGGCGTCCGTGCCGCCCGACATGCAGTACGGCACGACATGCCCGTCGGGCGCGAACTCCTCGACGGCCGCGCGCATCTTCGCGTACGTCACCGAGTCCACCGGTGCCTGGAGGGCCACCTCACGGTGGTGGAACTCCCACTCCACGTCCGGTCCGGTGAGCCGGTCCAGCGTCGTGCGGAACTCGTCCTCGGCCCCGGGCAGATATCTGCCGTCCACGTAGGCGACGGCCTCTCCCGGGATGACGTTGATCTTGTAACCGGCGCTCAGCATGGTCGGGTTGGTGCTGTTGCGCACGGTCGACTCGACGAGCGTGGCGGCGGGACCGAGCTTCTCCAGGAGGCCGTCGACGTCGTCGAGGTCGCCGTCGATGCCGTACACAACCGCGAGTTCGGTCAATGCCGCGCGCACCGTCGGTGTGAGCCGCAGCGGCCACTCGTACGCACCGATCCGCGCGATGGCGGCGGCGAGCCGCGTCACCGCGTTGCTCCGGTTCACCTTGGAGCCGTGCCCCGCCCGCCCGTGTGCGGTGAGCTTGAGCCAGCCTGTGCCCCGCTCGCCGGCCGCGATCGGATACAACTGCCTGCCGCCGCCGTCGTGGAAGGTGAAGGCACCCGACTCGCTGACGCCCTCGGTGCAGCCCTCGAAGAGACCGGGATGCTCGTCGGCGAGGAACCCCGAGCCGTCCTCGGCGCTCGCCTCCTCGTCGGCGGTGAACGCGATGACGATGTCGCGGCGAGGCCGCACCCCCTCGCGCGCCCACGCGCGCACGACGGCCAGGATCATCGCGTCCATGTTCTTCATGTCGACCGCGCCGCGCCCCCAGACCACACCGTCGCGGATCTCCCCGGAGAACGGGTGCACGCTCCAGTCCTCCGCCTGCGCGGGCACGACATCCAGATGGCCGTGGACGAGCAGCGCGTCGGCGGACTGATCGGTGCCCTCGATGCGGGCGACGACGTTCGTACGTCCCTTCGTGCGCTCCAGGAGTGTGGGCTCCAGGCCCGCTTCGGCCAGCCGCGCGGCGGCGTACTCGGCGGCCGGGCGCTCCTGGCAGTCCCCGCCGCCACGGTTGGTCGTGTCGATACGGATGAGGTCCGAGGTGAACCGTACGACTTCATCGAGAGCCAGTGCGTCAGCCATATTGCTCCTCCACCGCGGCCGAGACGATCGTGGTGACCGCCTTGAAGGTGCGAATCCCCTCGTACATGGTGTCGCTGGTGTACGCCACCTTCCGCTCCCCGATGCGCTCGACACCGGGCACGACGGTGGCGGCCATCGACAGGTGCTCGGCGTCGAACTCCAGCGCGACGGTGAATGGGCCGCCATCGACCGGCTCGTGACGCACCGCCAGCGAGGCGGCCTCCTTGGCGGCAGCCCGGATGTCCGCCGCGGTCCTGGACGGCGTACGGCACACCGCCGCGTAGCGCGACACATGGTCCTTGACGGCGACCTTCAGCGCCTCGGGCGCGTATCCCAGGGCGTCCTCACAGGCCACGTCGTCGCCGGTGATCAGCACGACCGGCACTCCGTACTCGGCGACGACGTGTGCGTTGAGCAGTCCCTCACTGGCCCGTATGTCGTTCACCCAGACGCCGGTGATGGAGTTCGCCAGATAGGTGTGCGCGAGGACGCCCTCCATGCCGGCGCCCGCGTGGTAGCCGACGAACGCGATGCCGTCCACGTCGTCGTGCTGCACTCCCTCCACCATGGACAGCGACTTGTGCCGCCCGGTGAGCATCTCCGCTCTTTCGTCCAGTCGCTCCAGCAGCAGGTTCCGCATGGTCCAGTGGGCCTCGTTGATCAGCACCTCATCGGCGCCGCCGTCGAAGAAGCCGAGCACGGCGGCGTTGACGTCCGAGGTGAACATCGAGCGGCACCGCTCCCACTGCGGAGTCCCCGGCAGCACGTCGGCCGGCCAGGTCACACCCGTGGCGCCTTCCATGTCGGCGCTGATGAGGATCTTCATGCCCGAAACCGTACGCGCTTCGGCCCGGGCCCGGCAGAGCCTGTGGACAACTCTCACCGGCCCAGACCACTGGCATCACCCGGTACGCCCCGCCACCAGCCACTTCGACGGAAGTTCGATACGCGAGCCGTCGGCCGTGTACTCGGTCGTGACGAGGGGGAGTTCGCCGCTCGCGACGACCGTGAGGCCCGCGGCGCGGAGGTACTCGGGGACCGCGGCGTCCGCGACCTCGCCGGGGGCGATGCCGTGCCGGAAGACCGGAGCGAGCTTGGGTGGCGGCCCGCCGGCGCTCTGCGCCAGGCCCCTCAGCACGAGTCCGGCGGCCTCGGCGAGTTCCACGAGGAAGATCCGGCCGCGCTCCCCCACCAGCGTCGCCAGCCCGTCCACCAACGGCTGCCGGTCGTCCGGCTCGGCCTGGTGAAGCACACCTCGCATATAGACGTTGGCGTCGCCGAGCTCGGCGTGCAGCGTCTCCGCCTCGGTCTTCTCCGCCGCGTCGAGCAGACGGTACCCGGCCTGGCCCGCCGGGTCGGCAAGACGGGCGTGGTCGAGTGCCGCGGCCGACAGGTCGGCGCCGACGACGTGCGGGAAGCGGTCGGCCAGGAAGCGGGTCTGGGTGCCGTTGCCGCAGCCGAGGTCGACGACGGGCAGGTCACGGGCCGTCAAGTGCGGTTCGAAGAGGGGGAGATGGACGCCGACGGTCAGCGCGGGCTCGGCATCCCAGAAGACCGCCCCCTGTTCCTCGGGGGCCTCGCGCCAGAAGCCCTCCCAGGCTTCCCGGTACCGACTCGTCACACTCATGCCCGCTCCCCAGGTTGCGACCGCAGCCCGCCGGGACCTGGCAGGCCAGAACGGTTTATCGCGCCCGGCGCGAAGCGACAAGCGGATGGCGCATTCCTTCACGGCGCATTCGACACCCGTACGCCTCCGCACACCGCCCGCGCCCCCTCCCGCCCGGGCGTCTCGCGACGGGGTCAGCGTCGCGGCAGTGTCTGTTCGAACCACACGGTCTTGCCCGCGCTGGTCCGGCTGGTCCCCCATTCGTGGGCCAGTGTGCTGACGACGCGCAGGCCGCGCCCGAACTCGTCGCCGGGCCCGGCGCTGAGCAGCGTCGGCAGTGTGTGATCGTCGTCGTCCACCTCGCACAGCAAGGCGTCGCCCCGGACGAGCCGCAACCCGATCTGGCGGCTGTGCGCGTGCCGTACGGCATTGGTGACCAGCTCGCTGACCATCAGCTCGGCGCTGTCGGCAAGGGCGGTCAGGCCCCACACATGCAGCTGTTCGCGGACCATGGCGCGTGCCCTGCCCACTTCCAGGGGGTCGAGCGCGAGCCGCCATTCGGCGACGTACTCGGGCTCGATGCCGTTGAGCCGGGCCATCAGGAGGGCGACGTCGTCCTTGCGGCCACCACGGGTGTTGAGCGCGCGGATGATGGTGTCGCAGGCGTCGTCCATGGACGCGGCCGGGTGGGCGGCGGACTCGCACAGTGTGGCGAGGCCGACGCCGATGTCCTCGCCGCGCACCTCGACCAGTCCGTCGGTGCACATCACGAGCCGGTCGCCGGGCGCCACGCGCACGCGTACCGCCTCGAAGGGGACTCCGCCGACTCCGATGGGCGCGCCCGTCGGCAGGTCGAGCAGTTCGCTGTACCCGTCGGCGGCGCGGACCAGGACGGGCGGGATGTGGCCCGCGTTGGCGATGCTCAGCTCGCCGGCGATGGGGTCGTAGACGGCGTACAGGCAGGTCGCGAGATAGTTGTCGCCGAGCCGCTGGGCGAGGTCGTCGAGGTTGCGCAGCAGCTGGGCGGGCGGCAGGTCGAGCGCGGCCATGGTCTGGACGGCGGTGCGCAACTGGCCCATCATCGCGGCCGAGTTGAGACCGTGGCCCATGACGTCGCCGACGACCAGGGCGGTGCGGGAGCCGGGCAGCTTCACCGAGTCGAACCAGTCGCCGCCGACCCGCCCGAGAAGCGTGCCGGGCAGGTAGCGGGTCGCGATGTCGCAGCCGGACATGCGGGGCGCGATGTGCGGCAGCATGCTGTCCTGGAGGGTCTCGGCGACACTCTCCTGGTACGTGTACATGCGCGCGTTGTCGAGTACGAGGCCCGCGCGGGCGGCGAGTTCGGCGCCGGTGACCCGGTCCATGTCGTTGAACTCGACCCGCTCGGGGTGGCGCAGCAGGATCATGAACCCGAGGACCACATTGCGGGCCTTCAGGGGCACGACCAGCATGGAGCGGTTGGTGATGAGCGGCCTGATGTCGCGCTTCTCGAACTGCGCGGCGATCATGTGCCCCATCTGCTCGCTGATGCGCGGCACGAGGACGGGCTCCCCGGTGGTCATGCACTGGAAGAACGGGGTGTGCGCCGGAAAGGGCATGGCCTCGCCGACCGGCACGACGTCGTCCCAGCGGCCCGGCTCGTCCGTGTGCTCCACGGCGACCCGGTGCCACATGGTGGTCGTGTCGGGCACCCCTTCGGGGAAGCCCTCACCGGCGACGACCTGTTCCCTCAGATACGTACCCGCGACATCGGTGAAGCGCGGCACGACGGCCCGGCTGACCTCGAGGATGGTCTGCGACAGGTCGAGGGAGGTGCCGATGCGGCCGCTGACCTCGTTGAGGAACTCCAGGCGCTCGCGCACGGCGACGTATTCGAGGTCCTCGCCCTCGTCCTTGACGTCCTGGGGCACGGGCTCGCCGGAGGCGGCAGCCCTGGCCACCCGCTCGCGGCGCGCCTTGCGCTCGGCCCGCCGGGGCACGCCCCAGTCGGGGGTGACCGGCACCCGGTCGTTCTGGCTGAACTCCAGGACGGGATAGCCCAGTTCAAGGACCTGCGCGACGATGCGGGCGCTCTCGCCCACGCTCATGCTGGGCAGGATCTCGGGCAGCCTGCGGGCCAGCTCCTCGGCGCCGGGGAAGTCGGTGTGCAGCGCGAAGCCGGGTGCGATGCGCTCGACGGCCACGTCGTCGTCCTCGTGGCGCATCGCGCCCGCGTCGGCGGCGAGCACGAGCAGTCGCTCACGTCCGGGGCCCACGAGCGGGTACGCCCACCACAGAACGTCGACCCGGTCGCTGCCGGTCACCGTGAGCCGGGCGCGCCCGGCGGCCGGGTAGGAGATCCGCCCGTCGAGGGAGGACTCCAGGTCGGGGCCGAGTCCGTCGTAGGCCGCGTATGCCCCGAAGGGCGCTGTGTCATCGTCCTCGGGGAGCGCGCCGGAGACGGGGAGCAGGTCGACGGCGGGGCGGCCCACCGCGCCCTCCTTGGGGGCACCGAACAGGCGCCTGGCGCCGGTGCTCCAGTGCGACACCAGGCCGTCGCGGTCCACGACGACCACGGCCAGGGGGATGCGGCCGACGGCGGCGTGCCCCATCGCGCCGGTCCCAGCTCCGCGACTGGGAGCTGCGCCCACTTCGGTGCCACGATCCATGGCCCAGGCCCTTTCTCCCCACGGCTCCGCAAGATCTGTGCCGCCTCCACTACCGTACGGCGGCGGCCCGTAGCGATGTGTGGCAATACGGGAATTGACCTCTCCGGGGGCGGCTCCGGCGCACGGCGGGGCCGCACTATGCCCCGTCTGTCTAGTCTTCGTGCCCCAACTGCAAGTCCCGTTCCGTCCTGCCGCCCCCGGCGACCTGGAGCACAGTGGCCACGGGCGGATAGCCAGCCGCGATGACGGTGTACTCGCCGGACGACAGATCGACGAACCGGAACGTTCCGTCTGCGCCGGTGGTCAGCGTGTCCACCACGTTGCCCGCGGCGTCCAGGAGCGTCACGCGCGCGTCCTCGACGGGCCGCCCGCCGCCCGCCCGTACAGTGCCGCGCAGCACCGCGCCGCCGGCCAGTTCGACGTCCTGGCGGGTCTCGCGGGCAGCCTGGACGGTGACGGGGAGCGCGGCCGGGCGGAACGCGGGCGCGCTGCCTGCGAGGGTGTACTCACCGGCCACCAACTCCGTGATGACATAGCCGCCTTCGCGTCCGCTGCGCGTGGTGGCCACCACCTCACCGTGCACATTGGTGAGCGTGACGGTGGCGTCGCGCACCGGGGTGCCGTCCGCGGTCAGCACGCTTCCGGCGAGGCGTCCCGCGCCGCCGAGCACGACGTCCAGCTCCACGGGGCGCTCGCCGACCGTCACCGAGACGGCCTGCGGCTGGTGGCCGCCCGCCGCGGCGATCAGGACGTACGATCCCGAGCCGGGCGTAGACAGCGCGTACCGCCCGTCCTCGCCGCTGGCACCCCGCCCGATCTGCTGTCCCGCGACATCGATGAGGGTGAGCGCGGCGCGCGGCACGACGGTTCCGTCGGGGTGCTGCACCGTGCCGCAGACGGGGACTCCGGCCGCGTACGCCGAACGGGCCTGCGGGATCCGGGCGTTCACCTGGCCGGACTCCGGGTCGGCGATGGGGGTGTTGTGGGACACCAGAGGTTTCTCCTTGAGGAAGAAGGCGATGAGCAGGCCCAGGACGAGCACGGGCACGAGGTAGAGGAAGATCCGCGGCATGGCGTCCGCGTAAGCCCCGATGTAGTCGTCGCGCAGGGCGGCGGGCATCGCGTGAACGAGCTGTGGGGTGAGGGACTCGGAGTCCGGAAGACCGGCCCCCGCGCGCGTGGGGAGACGATCGGCGAGCGCGTCGGTGAGCCGATGGGCGAACAGGGTGCCGAAGATGGCGGCTCCGACGCTGCCGCCGATCTGCCGGAAGTAGTTGTTGGCGCTGGTCGCGGTGCCGAGGTCGGCCGGGCGTACGGAGTTCTGCACGGCGAGGATCAGCACCGGCATCACCATGCCGATGCCCGCGCCCAGCACCACCATCCAGATGCTGTAGTGCAGCCGGGGGGTGTCCACTTCCAGGCGGGACAGCAGCCACATGCCGACCGCGGAGAGGGCGCTGCCGAGGACCGGATAGACCTTGTAGTGGCCGGTGCGGCTGATGAGCTGCCCGGAGACCACGGAGGCGCCGACGATGCCGCCCATCATGGGGAGCATCAGGAGTCCGGACTCGGTGGCGCTGGCCCCGTCGACCATCTGCAGGAAGGTGGGCAGGTAACTGGCGGCCCCGAAGAGGGCGACGCCGATGACCAGGCCCACCAGCGCGGTGATGTTGAAGACGCCGTCCTTGAACAGCCGTAGCGGGATGAGGGGTTCGGCCGCGAAGTGCTCGGCGACGAAGAAGAGGACGGTCGCCGCGAGCGCACCCGCCCCGAGCCCCAGGATGACCCGCGAGCCCCACGGGTACTCGGTGCCGCCCCAACTGGTGAGCAGTACCAGGCACGTTGAGGCGGCGGCGAGGAGCAGTACCCCGAGCAGGTCGAGGCGGCCCCTGGCGGTGGGCTTCGGCAGCTTCAGCACGACGGTGACGACGGCCAGTGTGACCAGGCCGAAGGGAACGTTGATGTAGAAACACCACCTCCAGGAGAGGTGGTCCGTGAAGTAGCCGCCCAGAAGAGGGCCGGCAACCGAGGCGAGGCCGAACGCTGCGCCGATCAGGCCCATGAAGCGCCCGCGTTGGCGCGGCGGCACGATGTCCGCGATGATCGCCTGCACGCCGATCATGAGGCCGCCCGCGCCGACGCCCTGGATCGCGCGGAAGGCGATCAACTGGTCCATGGTGCGCGACCATCCAGCGAGCGCCGAGCCGACGACGAAGACGGCGATCGCGAACTGGAAGACGCCCTTGCGGCCGAAGAGGTCACCGAACTTGCCGTAGACCGGGAGTCCGACGGTGGAGGTGAGCAGATAGGCGGTGATCGCCCAGGACATCTTGTCCAGGCCGTGCAGCTCCCCGACGATCTTCGGGAGCGCGGTGGCCACGATCATCTGGTCCAGGGCGGCGAGCAGCAGGGCGAGCATGAGCCCGAAGAAGACCAACCGCACCTGGCGCGGGCCCAGTTGGACGGGCTCGGTGGCCGGCTGAGTGGAGTCCTGCGGGGGCGCGGCAGCCGGTTGGTCCTTCATCAGAGTGATCCCGCCCACGTACCGCTCCCCTCGTCGCGCCCACTGCACAATTCCCGCTTATCGCGACAACTGCGAGTAAGCGCGACGAGTTACGGCGTACCGTCGCGCGACAGGGAGATCCACTCGAAACGGTGAGGGCGCAACACGCCCTGGAGGGTTGCCTCTTGGACGGTGCGCCCCTACGGAGTGACCTCTGGGGCGGTGCGCTCCCACGGAGTTGCCGCTGGTCGGGCTCGCTCCCGCGAGGTCGCCCCTTGGGCTACTTCTCCACCTCGGTGGCGAGCTTGGCGAGCACCGCGTCGTAGATCCGGGCGAGGCCCTTGGGCGCGAAGGCCTTCTCGAAGAAGCCGCCGATGCCGCCCGCGCCGTTCCAGGCGGTGCTGATCACGACACGCGACTTGCCCTCGCCGGCCGGGGTGACCCGCCAGGTGGTGACCATCGAGGAATTGCGGTCCTTCTCGACGAGCTCGCCGTCGGTGGGCTCGCTCACCTCGAGCAGGCAGTCGCGGACGCGCTTGCTGGTGGCCTGGAGCTTCCAGTGGACGAGGGTGCCCTCGCCGTCGCCGCCCTCGCGCACCTCGTACTCGCTGAAGTGCTCGGGCAGCAGCTTCGCGCGCGTGCCGCTGTAGTCGGCCAGGGCGTCGAACACCGCCTCCGCGTCCGCCGCGATGACCCGTTCCGTCGTGGCCTCGACCTGCGCCATGGCACTTCCTCCAGCAATTGGTTCCTCGGGGGTGTGCGGCCAGCCAACCACCAGGCGGCCCGGCCGCCCAAATCGGGGTCCCCGTAGGGCGTGGACGGGCCACCGGGAGGCGCTCGGGGGTGCCGTGGAAAGGAGGTCGCACGATCAAGGGAACATGTGTTCTATTCTGTGCCCAGTGCTATCGAGGAGGCGTCATGCGCTGGGAGAACCTCACAGTGGACCCCGCCGGGGACCCCGCCCGAGACGCCGCGCTGTTCGGCGCGGACGCGGTGACCACCCGTACCTTCGACACTCCGGAGTTCCGCGGGATCACCTTCCACGAGATCCGGGCGCGCTCGATCGTGAACCGGGTGCCGGGGGCTTCCCGCATGCCCTTCGAGTGGACGGTCAACCCTTATCGGGGGTGCACGCACGCGTGCGTGTACTGCTTCGCGCGCAAGACGCACGGCTATCTGGACCTCGACACGGGACTCGACTTCGACTCCCAGATCGTGGTGAAGGTCAACGCGCCGGACCTGCTGCGCCGCCAGCTCGCCTCACGCCGCTGGCAGGGCGAGCACATCGCGATGGGCACCAATGTCGACTGCTACCAGCGTGCGGAGGGCCGCTACCGTCTGATGCCCGGCATCATCTCCGCGCTGCGCGACCACGCGAACCCCTTCTCGATCCTGACGAAGGGCACACTGATCCTGCGCGACCTCGATCTCCTGAAGCAGGCGTCCGAGGTCACCGACGTCGGCATCTCCGTCTCCGTGGGCTTCACCGACCCCGACCTGTGGCGCACCGTCGAGCCGGGCACACCTGCCCCGGAGCGCCGCCTGGACGTCGTCCGTACCCTGACGGACCACGGCATCGGCTGTGGTGTCCTGATGGCCCCGGTGATCCCCTTCCTGGGCGACCACCCGGCCCAGCTGCGCGCCACGGTACGGGCGATCGCGGCCTCCGGCGCCACCTCGGTGACCCCGCTCGTGCTGCACCTGCGGCCCGGCGCCCGCGAGTGGTTCATGGCCTGGCTCGAGCACCATCACCCGTATCTCGTACGGCGCTACGAGCGGCTGTACGCGGAGGGCGCGTACGCCCCGAAGTGGTACCAGCGCCGGATCACCCGTCAGGTCCACGAGCTGGCCGAGGAGTACGGCATCGGCCCCACGCGCGCGGGGATGCCCCGAAGGATCGCCACCCCCGCCGAGCCGCCGGCGACCGCGGAGCCGACTCAGCTCACGCTGCTCTGACGCACCTTCGAAACATCCCTGACGGCATCCGAGCGCATCCCGCGGCTCAATCGGGTCAAGTCTTGTCAGAACGAGTTCTTCCGGCCTTCCTTTCCGGGACGATGCGGCGAGGGCCGTGGCCTGCACGGCTCAAAATCCTCCGTCCTGGGGAGGCTTTATGAAGAAACGCGCAGCTGCTCTGTGCGGGGCAGCCGCCGTGCTGGCCGGGATGATCACGTCGATCCCCGCCGACGCGAGCGCCGGCTCCGCGACCGCACCGCGCACTACCCAGACCGCGAAGCTCACTTGGAAGAAGTGCGGCACCAGCGACTATCCGAAGCTCCAGTGCGCGTCCCTGAAGGTGCCGCTGGACCACTCGAACCCGCACAGCGGGCTGATCACACTCGCCCTGTCCCGCGTCCCGCACACCGCGAAGACATACCAGGGGCCCCTGCTCGTCAACCCCGGCGGACCCGGCGGCAGCGGTCTCACACTGGCCGGATTCGTGGCGTCCTCGCTGCCGAAGAAGGTGGCGGCGCAGTACGACGTCATCGGCTTCGACCCGCGCGGCGTCGGCGCCAGCAAGCCCGCTCTGGACTGCAAGCCCGGGCAGTTCAACCCGGCACGCCCCGACACCGTCCCCAGCACCCCGGCCATAGAGAAGGCCAACCTCGACCGCGCCAAGGCTTTCGCCAAGGCGTGCGGCACCAAGTACGCGAGCCTGCTTCCGTACATCGACACGGTGAGCGCGGTCCGGGACATGGACTCGATCCGGAGCGCGCTGGGCGCCCAGAAGATCAACTACTTCGGGTACTCGTACGGCACCTACTTGGGCGCCGTGTACGCGAAGCTCTACCCGAACCGCGTACGCCGCCTGGTCCTGGACTCCATCGTCGACCCCACCGGTGTCTGGTACGACGACAACATCGCACAGGACTACGCCTTCAACGACCGCCACCTGGCCTTCCTGGCCTGGGTCGCCAAGCACAACGCGACGTACAAGCTCGGCAGCGACCCGGCGAAGGTCGAGGCCAAGTGGTACGCGATGCGCGCGGCCCTCGGCAAGAAGCGCGCGGAGAAGAAGGTGGGCGCCTCCGAACTGGAGGACACCTTCATCCCCGGCGGCTACTACAACGGCTACTGGCCCTACCTCGCCGAGGCGTTCGCGGCCTATGTGAACGACAAGAACTCGGACCCGCTCGTCGAGGCGTACGGCAATTTCGGCGCCGTCGATGCCTCGGGCGACAACGGCTACAGCATCTACACCTCGGTGCAGTGCCGTGACACCTCCTGGCCGCGCGACTGGAACCAGTGGCGCAAGGACAACTGGGCGGTGTACGACAAGGCGCCCTTCATGGCCTGGAACAACGCCTGGTACAACGCGCCGTGCGCCTTCTGGCCGACGGACTCGCTCCAGCCGGTGGACATCTCCAACAACGCGCTGCCCCCGACGCTGCTCTTCCAGGCCACGAACGACGCGGCCACCCCGTACGAGGGCGGTGTCACCGTCCACCACCAGCTGCGCGGCTCCAGCCTGGTGGTCGAGCAGGGCGGTGGGAACCACGGCATCACGTTGAGCGGGAACGACTGCCTGGACAAGTACCTGGCCACGTATCTGACCAACGGCAAGGTGCCGCACGGCGGTGGCGAGATCGACGCGGTGTGCAAGACACTGCCCGATCCGGAGCCGCTGACCAGCACCAAGGTGGCCTCCACCACCTCGCGCGGCTCGGCGCTGCACGGGCTGCTCGGCTTCCGGGGCTGAACCCCCGCTGAGCAGTGGCCCGTCGGGGGCGTTGTCGGACCCATGGTCCACCATGGACGCATGAGTGAGCTGACGCGCATTTCCGCCCCCGACGGGGTCGCCCCCGCCGCCGCGTACACCCACGTCGTGATGGGTACCGGCCGCTTCGTGGCGGTCTCGGGCCAGCTCGCCCTCGACGAGGACGGCAAACTCGTCGGAGAGGGCGACCCGGCCGCCCAGGCCCGTCAGGTCTTCGAGAACCTGCGCCGGTGTCTCGCCGCCGCGGGGGCCACGTTCGACGACGTCGTCAAGCTCACCTTCTTCGTCACGGACATGGCCCATATGCCCGCGATCCGCGCGGCCCGCGACGCACACATACCCGCCGACCGCCTCCCGGCCGCTTCCGCCGTCCAGGTCGCCGGGCTGGTCCGTCCGGAGTTCCTCATGGAGATCGAGGCGTACGCGGTGGTGGCCGAGTGAGCGGGCTCCTGATCCGCGAGATGACCCTCGCCGACTGCGACCGCGTGGCCGAGATCCGTATCCGAGGCTGGCAGACCGCGTACAAGGGACTGATACCGCAGCCGTACCTCGACGCGCTCAGCGTGGAGAGGGACGCCGCACGGCGCCACGCGTACTTCGAGCAGGGCGGCGGCGAGATCGTGAACCTGATCGCGGAGCGGCACGGCGAGGTGGTCGGCTGGGCCTGCCACGGACCGTACCGGGACGGTGAAGTCGGCACGGACGACGTCGAGTTGTACGCGATCTACGTACATCCCGACCGGGTTGGCGAGGGGGTGGGGCGCGCGCTGCTGCGGGAGTCGGTCGACCGGTGCGCGGCGGCAGGGCACGCACGGATGCTGCTGTGGGTGCTCAAGGAGAACGCTCCGGCCCGCCGCTTCTACGAGCGCGCCGGCTTCGCCCCCGACGGCGCCGAGGAGCCCTTCGACGTGGACGGGGTCGCGGTGCCCGAGGTGCGCTACGTGTGGCCGCTGGCCGACGCCGGAGCGGACTGACGCACACCTATACCGTCTCCTTGGGGCGGGCGTGCAGCGGCGCCTCCCTCTTGGATCGGGCGAGCACCTGCGCCGTCTCGCTGGGTCGCCCATCCACCTGCGCGGTCCCGCTGGGTCGGCCATACGCCCGCACGGTCTCGCTGGGTGGGACATAGGCCTACGCCATCTCCTTGGGGCGAGCGTCGGCCTACGCCTCATCCTTCGGCAGCCGCGCCAGCGCGTGCACGGCCGCCTCCGCGAGCGCCGGATGCGCCAGCGCCTCGTTCAGGACGGGTCTCGCGCGTACGTCCCCCAGCGCGCCCAGGCCCTCCACGCACGCGAGTGCGACCCTGCGGTACGGATCGTGCGGGCGCAGCCTGCGTTCCAGGGTGGTGATCAGCGCGGGCACGGCCTCGGGTGCGCGCAGCTCGACCAGGAGCCGTACCGGGTGGAGCGCGTAGGCCACGCGCAGCTCGTTCGTGGCGAGCGCGGCCGCCGCGCGGGCCGTGCGGGGGTCGCCGAGCCGGGCCAGGGCGAATGCGGCGGACGCGCAGCGCTGCGGGTCGCGGTGGTTGAGCAACAGGACGAGCGCCTCGAAGGCCCGTCGGTCCCCGGCGACTCCGAGCCGGAAGGCGACCAGCTCCCGGGCCCACAGTGGCTGCCCGGGCGCGGTCAGCACCGCCGCCAGCTCGTCGAGGTCCGCGGCCGCCAGCAGACGGTCGTACTCCGCCGAGGCCCCGGCCTCGCTCCTTATACGCTCCGTGAGTGATCGCAACGCTTCGTCCATGGCGCCGAGCCTAGAGAAACCCGTGAGGCGCGGGGACGTACATCACAAACTCGGGGGCTGGCGCGCTCGTTACTGGCGGGTTAAGCTCAGACGAGCGAGTTACCCACTCGCGTCTTACTTACGGTGGCCTGGTGACGCAGCCACCGTGAGAGCAGTCGGTTCGGTACTTCAGGTACCTGCGTACGACACGGCTCCGGGACAGGGCCGGTCGATCAGCACCGTTCCGCGCGGCGTCCGTTCATCGGCGCCCCTAGGACGGCACCGGGCGTGTGCGCTCGTCAGCCCGGCAACACCCGCAACCTCCGCACTGTGTGCGCCTGTTGGCGCACCTGCGTGCGCTCCTCAGTCGTCACCCTCTCCCTGGAGTCCCGCGATGGCCACTCCCCTGTCCGACACCCCTCTGTCCCCGCTCAAGACCGTCGCCGTCGTCGGCCTCGGCACCATGGGCACCGGCATCGCCGAGGTCCTCGCCCGGGCCGGCCGCGAAGTCATCGGCATCGACATCAGCGAGGCCGCGACCGCCCAGGCCGTCACGGCGCTCGAAGCGTCCACCGCCCGCGGCGTGCAGCGCGGACGCTGCACCGAGCAGGAGCGCGCCGACGTTCTCTCCCGCTTCCGCACGTTCACCGATCTGCAGGCCGCGGCCGACGCCGACCTGGTCATCGAGGTGACCCCGGAGTCGTACGACATCAAGCAGCAGGTCTTCCGCGCCCTCGACGACATCGTGCGCCCGGAGACGATCCTGGCGACCGGCACCAACGCGCTGTCCGTGACGCGCCTGGCCGCCGACTCGGCCCACCCCGAGCGCGTGCTCGGCCTGCACTTCTTCAACCCGGCACCCGCGATGAAGCTCGTCGAGGTCGTCTCGTCCGTGCTCACCGCGCCGAGCGCGGTGGCCTCGGTCACCGACCTCGCCCTCGAACTCGGCAAGGAGCCCGTCGCGGTCGGCGACCGGCCCGGTTTCGTCGCCGACGGGCTGCTGTTCGGCTACCTCAACCAGGCCGCCGCGATGTACGAGGCGAAGTACGCCTCCCGCGAGGACATCGACGCCGCGATGAAGCTGGGCTGCGGACTGCCCATGGGTCCGCTCGCGCTGCTGGACCTGATCGGCGTGGACACCGCGCGGACCGTCCTGGAGGCCATGTACGCCGAGTCGCACGACCGGCTGCACGCCCCCGCGCCCATCCTCAAGCAGCTCAGCGAGGCGGGCCTGACCGGCCGCAAGTCGGGGCGCGGCTTCTACTCGTACGAGGCTCCCGGCAGCACCACCGTCGTGCGGGACGCGCTGACGCCGCTGGAGGGGGCCGCTCTGGCCCCGGGCCGCACGGTCCGCTCCGTCGGCGTCGCGGGCTCCGGCACGATGGCGTCCGGTATCGCCGAGGTCTTCGCGAAGGCCGGGTACGAGGTCGTCCTCGCCGCCCGCAGCGAGGAGAAGGCGCAGGCCGCCAAGGCCCGTATCGGCAAGTCGCTTTCGCGCTCTGTCGACAAGGGCCGGATGACGGCCGAGGCGGCGGCAGAGACCCTGGAGCGGATCACTCCGGCCGGCTCGTACGACGCCTTCGCCGAGGTCGATCTGGCGCTTGAGGCGGTCGCCGAGGACTTGGAGATCAAGCAGCAGCTGTTCGCCACGTTCGACAAGGTCTGCAAGCCCGGCGCGATCCTCGCCACCACCACCTCCTCGCTGCCCGTCGTCGCCTGCGCCCGCGCCACCTCGCGGCCGCAGGACGTGATCGGTATGCACTTCTTCAACCCTGCCCCGGCGATGAAGCTCGTCGAGGTGGTGCGGACCGTGCTGACCGCCGACGATGTGCACGCCACCGTGCGTGAGGTCTGCGCGAAGATCCGCAAGCACCCGGTGGACTGCGGGGACCGTGCCGGTTTCATCGTGAACGCGCTGCTGTTCCCGTACCTGAACAACGCGATCAAGATGGTGCAGGAGCACTATGCGTCTCTTGACGACATTGACGCGGCGATGAAGCTGGGCGGCGGGTACCCGATGGGCCCGTTCGAGCTCCTGGACGTGGTCGGGCTGGACGTCTCCCTGGCCATCGAGAAGGTTCTGCACCGCGAGTTCCGCGACCCGGGCCTCGCCCCGGCGCCGCTCCTGGAGCACCTGGTGGCCGCGGGCTGCCTCGGCCGCAAGACGGGCCGCGGCTTCCGCGAATATGCCCGGCGCTGAGCGTCCGGGCGACTGGTTCGAAGACAGCGCCGACTGGGGCGGACTGCTCGACCCGACCGGAACCCCCCCGCCCGTCGAGGGCGGGGGGATCCCCGGGCATGCGCGCTCTCCTGCGCAGATGCAGTACGTTCGGGTCATGTCCCAGCCCGCCAAGTCCTCACGTACACCAGCCACGCCCGACGCGCCGGAGAGTGCCGCAGGCAGTCGCGCGGCCGCGCAACGGCTCAAGATGCGCCGAGAGCTGGCGGCCGCGGCCATGGAACTGTTCGCGACCAAGGGGTACGAGGCGACCACGGTCGACGAGATCGCAGCCCGGGCCGGGGTGGCCCGCCGCACGTTCTTCCGTCACTTCCGTTCCAAGGAAGAGGCGATCTTTCCCGACCACGACGACACGTTGATCCGGGCCGAGGCGGTGCTCAACGCGGCGCCCGCGCACGAGCACCCGCTCGACACCGTGTGCCGTGGCATCAAGGAAGTCATGAAGATGTACGCGGCCCGGCCCGAGATCTCCGTCTCGCGCTACAAGCTGACGCGCGAGGTGCCGACGCTGCGGGAGGCGGAAATCGCCTCGGTGGCCCGGTACGAGCGGCTTTTCACCCGCTATCTCCTGGGCCACTTCGACGAGCACGCGCACGACGACGACGCCAACGACGACCCGCTGCTCGCCGAGGTCGCCGCCTCGGCCGTGGTGACGGCGCACAACCATGTTCTACGGCGCTGGCTGCGGGCCGGCGGCCAGGGGGACGTCGAGGCCCAGCTGGACCACGCCTTCTCCATCGTCCGCAAGACGTTCGGCACGGGAATCGGCGCCGGGCGCGAGGCCGCGCCCCGGTCGGCGCCGGCGTCCTCCTTCACCGAGGGGGACGTGCTGGTGACCGTGGCCCGGGTCGATGCCCCGCTGGACCAGGTGATGCGCACCATCGAGCAGGCACTCAAGGAACGGTCGTAGGACCGGAACGGTCGGAGCGACTTCCCTCACAGCACCGCGGCTTCGCCGCTTCTTCTCCATCGCCGGACGGGCTCGATTTGAGCGCGTCCGGCGTTTTTGCGCCCCGAATTCGATCGATCATCGCGCAGTCTGATCGATCATCGCTCACGTGTTACGTAAAGATTTCACCTGAGCGCAACTTCTGGCACTCCGTGCCTTGCGGGGTGACACGCCGTGCCATACGTTGAAGGTGTCCGGGCGGCCGGCGTGCAGAGACCTTTCGTACGCCGGCTGTCCCCGCAAGCCACTGGATTGCGCGCCCGGACGCCTGCGTCACAGGCAACCTCCCGCGCCACAAAGCGCTGCCACAGCACCACCTCCGCCGAACCGACGGCACACCCCTCAGCAGCAGCACCGACGTAACCCTCAGCGTCTTCCCTCAGGACGCTCATCGCCGGAGGCAACACCGTGAAGGAAATCCTGGACGCGATTCAGTCGCCGGACTCCACGTCCGCCGACTTCGCAGCTCTGCCGCTCCCCGAGTCGTACCGCGCGATCACCGTGCACAAGGACGAGACGGAGATGTTCGCCGGGCTCACCACCCGCGACAAGGACCCCCGCAAGTCGATCCACCTGGACGACGTGCCGGTGCCGGAACTCGGCCCGGGCGAGGCTCTGGTGGCCGTCATGGCCTCCTCCGTCAACTACAACTCGGTCTGGACCTCGATCTTCGAGCCGATGGCGACCTTCGGCTTCCTGGAGCGCTACGGCAGGCTCAGCGAGCTCACCAAGCGCCACGACCTGCCGTACCACATCATCGGCTCCGACCTCGCGGGCGTCGTCCTGCGCACCGGCCCGGGCGTCAACGCCTGGAAGCCCGGTGACGAGGTCGTCGCGCACTGTCTGTCCGTCGAGCTGGAGTCCTCCGACGGCCACAACGACACGATGCTCGACCCTGAGCAGCGCATCTGGGGCTTCGAGACGAACTTCGGCGGTCTCGCCGAGATAGCCCTCGTCAAGTCGAACCAGCTGATGCCGAAGCCGGACCACCTGTCGTGGGAGGAGGCCGCCGCTCCGGGCCTGGTGAACTCCACCGCGTACCGCCAGCTGGTGTCGCGGAACGGCGCCGGCATGAAGCAGGGCGACAACGTGCTCATCTGGGGCGCGAGCGGCGGACTCGGCTCGTACGCCACGCAGTTCGCGCTCGCCGGTGGCGCCAACCCGATCTGTGTCGTCAGCAGCGAGCAGAAGGCGGACATCTGCCGGAAGATGGGCGCCGAGGCGATCATCGACCGCAACGCCGAGGGCTACAAGTTCTGGAAGGACGAGCACACCCAGGACCCGAAGGAGTGGAAGCGCTTCGGCAAGCGCATCCGCGAGCTGACCGACGGCGAGGACGTCGACATCGTCTTCGAGCACCCCGGGCGCGAGACCTTCGGCGCCAGTGTGTACGTGACCCGCAAGGGCGGCACCATCGTCACCTGCGCCTCGACCTCGGGCTACAACCACGAGTACGACAACCGCTACCTGTGGATGTCGCTGAAGCGCATCGTCGGCTCGCACTTCGCGAACTACCGCGAGGCCTGGGAGGCCAACCGGCTCGTCGCCAAGGGCAAGATCCACCCGACGCTCTCCAAGGTGTACTCCCTGGAGGAGACCGGGCAGGCCGCCTACGACGTGCACCGCAACCTCCACCAGGGCAAGGTCGGCGTTCTCGCGCTGGCGCCCCGCGAGGGTCTGGGTGTGCGCGACGAGGAGAAGCGCGCCCAGCACATCGACGCCATCAACCGCTTCCGGAACGTCTGAGGTCCCCCAGATGACAGAGCGCCAGAAGGACCGGCCGTGGCTGATGCGCACGTACGCCGGTCACTCCACCGCCGAGGCGTCCAACGAGTTGTACCGGCGCAACCTCGCCAAGGGCCAGACCGGCCTGTCGGTCGCGTTCGACCTGCCGACGCAGACCGGCTACGACCCCGACCACATCCTCGCCCGCGGCGAGGTCGGCCGGGTCGGGGTGCCGGTCTCGCATCTCGGTGACATGCGCCGGCTGTTCCAGGACATACCCCTGGAGCAGATGAACACCTCGATGACCATCAACGCCACCGCCATGTGGCTGCTGGCGCTCTATCAGGTCGTCGCCGAGGAGCAGGGTGCGGACATCACCAAGCTCCAGGGGACGACTCAGAACGACATCGTGAAGGAGTACCTGTCGCGGGGGACGCACGTCTTCCCGCCGGGTCCCTCCCTCCGTCTGACGACGGACATGATCACGTACACGGTGAACCACATCCCGAAGTGGAACCCGATCAACATCTGCAGCTATCACCTGCAGGAGGCGGGAGCCACCCCGGTCCAGGAGATCGCGTACGCGATGTCCACCGCGATCGCCGTCCTGGACGCGGTGTTCGCGTCCGGCCAGATCGCCGAGGAACGCAAGGGCGAGGTCGTGGCCCGTATCTCCTTCTTCGTGAACGCGGGTGTCCGCTTCATCGAGGAGATGTGCAAGATGCGGGCGTTCGGGCGGATCTGGGACAAGATCACGCGCGAGCGGTACGGCATCGAGGACCCCAAGCAGCGGCGCTTTCGGTACGGAGTCCAGGTCAACTCCCTCGGTCTGACCGAGGCGCAGCCGGAGAACAACGTCCAGCGGATCGTGCTCGAGATGCTGGCCGTGACGCTCTCGAAGGACGCACGCGCGCGTGCCGTCCAACTTCCCGCCTGGAACGAGGCGTTGGGCCTGCCGCGCCCCTGGGACCAGCAGTGGTCACTGCGTATCCAGCAGGTGCTCGCGCACGAGAGCGACCTCTTGGAGTACGAGGACATCTTCGAGGGCTCGCGCGTGATCGAGACCAAGGTGTCGGCTCTCGTCGAGGAGTCGCTGGCCGAGATCGAGCGGATCCAGGAGATGGGCGGCGCGATGGCCGCTGTCGAGTCGGGCTACCTGAAGTCGCAGCTCGTCTCCTCGCACGCCGAGCGCCGGGGCCGTATCGAGTCCGGTCAAGAGAAGATAGTCGGCGTCAACATCTTCGAGTCGACCGAGCCGAACCCGCTCACGGCCGACCTGGACGCGGCGATCCAGACGGTCGACCCGGCGGTCGAGGCCCGGGTGATCTCCGCGCTCCAGCACTGGCGCGACACGCGCTACCAGCCGCCCTTCAACCACCCTCGCCCGTGCAAGGCGCTGGAGCGGCTGAAGGAGGCCGCCAAGGGCACCGACAACCTCATGGAGGCCACCCTGGAGTGTGCCCGCGCCGGTGTCACGACCGGCGAGTGGGCCGGGGCGCTGCGCGAGGTGTTCGGCGAGTTCCGCGCCCCCACCGGCGTCTCCTCCGCCCCCGTCGCGGTCACCGCCGAGGAGGGCACCGCGCTCGCGCTGGTCCGCCGCAAGGTGGAGCTGACGGCGAAGGACCTCGGCGTCGGCAAGCTCCGCTTCCTGGTGGGCAAGCCGGGCCTGGACGGGCACTCGAACGGCGCCGAGCAGATCGCCGTGCGGGCCCGCGACGCCGGGTTCGAGGTGGTCTACCAGGGCATCCGGCTCACGCCCGAGCAGATCGTGGACGCCGCGGTCGCCGAGGACGTGCACGGGGTCGGACTGTCCATCCTGTCCGGTTCGCACGCCCAGTTGGTCCCGGACGTGCTGGAGAGGCTGCGCGAGGCCGGCGCGGCCGACATTCCGGTGATCGCGGGCGGGATCATCCCGAACGCCGACGCCGAACAGCTGCGGGCCGCGGGAGTGGCCGCGGTCTTCACCCCGAAGGACTTCGACATCACCGGAATCATCGGCCGTATCGTCGACGAGATCCGCAAAGCGAACAAGCTCGACCCCCTGGAGGTCCCCGCATGACCACGCCCGTCAACCGCCTTCGCCCGCGGCGCTCCTGCCTGGCCGTGCCCGGCTCGAACCCCCGCTTCCTGGAGAAGGCCCAGGGCCTCCCCGCGGACCAGGTCTTCCTCGACCTGGAGGACGCGTGCGCCCCGCTCGCCAAGCCCGAGGCGCGGCACACCATCGTCAAGTTCCTCAACGAGGGCGACTGGACCGGCAAGACGCGGGTCGTGCGCGTCAACGACTGGACGACCGAGTGGACGTACCGCGATGTCGTGACCGTCGTCGAGGGCGCGGGCCAGAACCTCGACTGCATCATGCTGCCGAAGGTGCAGGACGCCCAGCAGGTCGTGGCTCTCGATCTGCTGTTGACGCAGATCGAGAAGACGATGGGCTTCGAGGTCGGCAAGATCGGTATTGAGGCGCAGATCGAGAACGCGAAGGGTCTGGTCAATGTTGACGAGATCGCCGCTGCCTCACCGCGTGTAGAGACCATCATCTTCGGCCCGGCCGACTTCATGGCGTCGATCAACATGAAGTCGCTCGTCGTGGGCGAGCAGCCCCCGGGCTACCCGGCGGACGCGTACCACTACATCCTCATGCGCATCCTGATGGCCGCGCGCACGCACAACCTCCAGGCGATCGACGGCCCCTACCTGCAGATCCGCAACCAGGAGGGCTACCGCGAGGTCGCCCAGCGCGCCGCCGCCCTCGGCTTCGACGGCAAGTGGGTGCTGCACCCGGACCAGGTCGCCGCGGCCAACGAGATCTTCTCGCCCTCCCAGGAGGACTTCGACCATGCGGAGCTGATCCTGGACGCGTACGAGTACTACACGTCCGAGGCGGGCGGCAAGAAGGGCTCCGCGATGCTCGGCGACGAGATGATCGACGAGGCCAGCCGCAAGATGGCGCTGGTCATCTCGGGCAAGGGCCGGGCCGCCGGCATGCAGCGCACGTCCAAGTTCGAAGCCCCGGAGGCCTGAGCACCATGCAGTTCGGACGCACGTACGAGGAGTTCGAGGTCGGCGCGGTCTACAAGCACTGGCCCGGGAAAACGGTCACGGAGTACGACGACCACCTCTTCTGTCTCCTGACCATGAACCACCACCCCCTCCACATGGACACGAACTATGCGGAGAAGACGACGGACTTCGGCAAGAACGTCGTCGTCGGGAACTACATCTACTCGCTGCTGCTCGGCATGTCCGTCCCGGACGTCTCGGGCAAGGCGATCGCCAACCTGGAGATCGAGTCGCTGAAGCACGTGGCGCCGACCTTCCACGGCGACACGATCTATGGCGAGACCACGGTCCTCGACAAGACGCCCTCCAAGTCCAAGTCGGACCGCGGGATCGTCTACGTCGAGACCAAGGGCTACAAGCAGGACGGCACGCTGGTCTGCGTGTTCCGCCGCAAGGTCATGGTCCCCACCGAGACGTACATCAAGGAGCGCGGCGGCGAGCAGCCTGGCCGCCCGGAGCTGAAGCAGACGGAGAAGTAGCCATGGCGCGACTCGCCCAGACCGCCGGTCTGACCGACATCCAGCAGGAGATCCTCTCCACCGTCCGCGACTTCGTGGACAAGGAGATCATCCCGGTCGCGACCGAGCTGGAACACCGCGACGAGTACCCGCAGCAGATCGTCGACGGCCTCAAGGAGCTGGGCCTCTTCGGGCTGATGATCCCCGAGGAGTACGGGGGCCTGGGCGAGTCGCTCCTCACGTACGCGCTGTGCGTCGAGGAGATCGCCCGCGGCTGGATGTCGGTCTCCGGCATCATCAACACGCACTTCATCGTGGCGTACATGCTCAAGCAGCACGGCACGCAGGAGCAGAAGGACTACTTCCTGCCGCGCATGGCGCTCGGCGAGGTGCGTGGGGCCTTCTCGATGTCGGAGCCGGGCCTTGGCTCGGACGTGTCGGCGATCACGTCGAAAGCGGTCAAGGACGGCGACGAGTACGTCCTGAACGGTCAGAAGATGTGGCTGACGAACGGCGGCACGTCCACCCTGGTGGCCGTTCTGGTCCGGAGTGACGAAGGACACCCCGAGGGGAGCGCGCCCCACAAGTCGATGACGACCTTCCTGGTCGAGAAGGAGCCCGGCTTCGGAGAGGTCCGCCCCGGCCTCACCATCCCCGGGAAGATCGACAAGATGGGTTACAAGGGCGTCGACACCACCGAGCTCATCATGGACGGACTGCGCATTCCGGCCAATCGTGTGCTCGGCGGGACCACCGGCCGAGGGTTTTACCAAATGATGGACGGAGTCGAGGTCGGCCGCGTCAACGTAGCGGCACGCGGCTGCGGCGTCGCACAGCGTGCGTTCGAGCTGGGTGTCTCATATGCCCAGCAGCGTCACACTTTCGGCAAGCCGATCGCCCAGCACCAGGCCATCCAGTTCAAGCTCGCCGAGATGGCTACCAAGGTCGAGGCCGCTCATGCGATGATGGTGAACGCGGCACGCAAAAAGGACTCTGGGGAACGAAACGACCTCGAAGCAGGGATGGCGAAGTACCTCGCCTCCGAGTACTGCAAGGAGGTCGTGGAGGATGCTTTCCGGATCCACGGCGGCTACGGCTTCTCCAAGGAGTACGAGATCGAGCGCCTCTACCGAGAGGCTCCGATGCTGTTGATCGGTGAAGGTACCGCCGAAATCCAGAAAATGATCATCGGGCGCAGGTTGCTCGAAGAGTATCGACTCCAGGGCTAGATGTCCGGGTTCGGGGTGTTTTCTTCGAGAAGAAGATCACACCCCGTCAACACTCTTCGGCCGCCGACTCGGCTTCCTGGCTTGCCCAGTTGTGGCCCGCGACCGGTACGATCCCGGGAAAGCCGCCGTCCCCCGTTGCAGCGCGGCATCATCCGCTACGAAGGTCATCCATGCCCCACAGCCAAACCTCTGCACCACGCGGCCGGGTCCGCCTCGCGCGCGGAGCATCGCCGTGGCTTCTCCCGACCGTTGCCACCGCAGCACTCAGCCTGGCCCGCGCGCGCCGCTCCGGCGCCGCCAAGGCCGTGGCCGTACCCGCCACCGCGCTCGCGGCGGGCATGCTGTGGTTCTTCCGCGACCCCGAGCGCGAGATCACCCAGGGCCGGGTCATCTCGCCCGCCGACGGTGTGGTGCAGAGCATCATGCCGTGGAAGGACGGGCGCACCCGCGTCGCGATCTTCATGAGCCCGCTCAACGTCCACGTCAACCGCGCGCCGCTCTCCGGCACGGTGACCTCGGTCGAGCACATCCCCGGTGGGTTCGTTCCGGCGTTCAACAAGGAGAGCGAGAACAACGAGCGAGTCGTCTGGCACTTCGACACCGAGCTCGGCGACATCGAGATGATCCAGATCGCCGGAGCGGTCGCCCGGCGTATCGTGCCGTACATCCCCCAGGGCACGAAGGTCGAGCAGGGCGACCGAATCGGGCTGATCCGCTTCGGCTCGCGCGTCGACATCTACCTCCCCGAGGGTGTCGAGGTCGACGTGGAGGTCGGTCAGAAGACCGTGGCTGGGGTGACTCGAATTGACCGTGATTGATCCTGAGACACAGGCCGGCTGGGTGCCGGAGGCCGACGAGGTGGACGACGAGGAGGAGATGCCCCTCTCGCTCCGCCTCTCAATAGCGGACACCCTCACCCTCGGCAACGCCACGTGCGGCTTCATGGCGGTGTACTTCACCACCACGGGCATCCTCATCCCGCACCTCACCGGCAGCCAGGAGACGGGCATGGCGCGGCACAGCGCCGCCACGGCCGTCATCCTGATGCTCTGCGCGGCGGTCTTCGACCTCTTCGACGGTCTGGTCGCCCGCAAGCTGCGCTCCTCCCCCATGGGCGCGGAACTGGACAACCTGTCCGACCTGATCAGCTTCGGTCTGGCCCCGGCCTACTTCGTGCTGGTCTACGGCATGGTCGCGGACGACGCGCATCAGCGGGTGGCGGCGGTCGGGGCCATCGTGGTCCTGCTGGCCGTGGTGCTGAGACTCGCTCGCTTCTCCTGCGTCACCGTCAAGGACGGCACGTTCCAGGGCATGCCGTCGCCGTTCGGTGCGCTGACCGTGGTCTCCATCGTCCTGCTGGAGCTTCCGTTCGTCGCCACGCTCATGGCGATCATCGGTACCGCGTGGCTGATGGTGAGCCGGGTCGAGTACCCGAAGCCGCGGGGGCGCCTCGCGGTGGCGATGCTCTCCTGGATCGTGCTCAGCATGGGGCTGCTGGCGGCGTGGGCCTTCGACGCGCCGAGTGGCCAGCTGCTCCTTCAGACCGGCTGCGCGCTGCAGCTCGTCATGGGCGCCGTGATTCCCCTCTTCGCTACCGCTCGGAGGGTGAACAACTTCCGGGACAATCGCCGGGAGGCGCGAGCGGCGCAGCTGCCGTAGCGGCGTTTCTCGTACGTGATCGAAGGGCCCCGAACCTGTTGGTTCGGGGCCCTTCGGCTATGGACGGTCTCTTCGGCTGCGGCGCGTTGGGGAACTGCGCAATCTTTTAAGCGGGGGTCTGGGGGCGGCAGCCCCCAGGTACGGGACGGGCAGGGGCGGAGGGGGCGAAGAAAATCCCCGCTCAGCCCGTCAGGAAGTCCCGCGCGATGTTCTCCGCCACCCGCTCCAGGATCGGCCCGGCATCCGCGATGCACTTCGCGACGTCGGGCTCGACCTCGGTGAGAGGGTAGGCGCGACGGATACCCGCCTTGCCGAGGGCCTCGGGGCGCAGGCCGAGGCGCCCGCAGACGGCGACGACTTCCTTGCCCGCCGCGCGGGCAGCGGCGGCGACCCCGGCGGGAGCCTTGCCATGAAGGGTCTGCTCGTCGAGAGACCCCTCGCCGGTGATCACCAACGTGGCGCGCTCCAGCGCGGGCGCGAAGCCGAGGACGTCGAGCATGACCTCGATACCGGGGCGGAAGCGGGCGCCGATCACGAGGGCCCCGTACCCGATGCCACCCGCGGCGCCCGCACCCGGCGCGGCCGCGAACTCGGCGGCCTTGGGACCGATCGCCTTCTCCAGGACGGTGGCGAAGTGGGCGAGGGCCGCGTCCAGGGTGGCCACGTCGTCGGGGCTCGCGCCCTTCTGGGGGCCGTACACGGCAGGGGCACCCTTGGGACCCGTCAGCGGGTTGTCCACGTCGCTGGCGAGGACGAAGTCGACGGAGGAGAGCCGGGGGTCCAGGTCGGACAGATCGGCGGTCACGACGTCACGCAGCGCGGCACCGCCGGGAGCCACCGGCTCCCCGTCCGCGCCCAGGAAGCGCGCGCCGAGCGCGGAGAGCATGCCGGCTCCGCCGTCCGTCGTGGCGCTGCCGCCGACGCCGAAAACGATCGTGCGGGCACCGGCGTCCAGCGCGGCGCGCAGCAGCTCCCCGGAGCCGTACGTCGAGGACGTGAGCGGCGCGAAGACCCCGGCGGGCAGCCGCTGCAACCCGCTCGCCTCGGCCATCTCCACGACCGCGGTGTCTCCGCGCAGCGCGAACGCGGCCGTGACCTCGTCGCCCAGCGGCCCGGCGACCCGCACCTCTTGCCGCTCGAAGCCGGCCGCGACCGCCGCGTCGACGGTCCCGTCGCCACCGTCGGCCACGGGCAGCGCCTCGACCTCGACCCGCGGCGCGAATCGGCGCAGTCCGGCCGTCACCCGCTCCGCGACCTGCACGGCCGTCAGCGATCCCTTGAACTTGTCCGCGGCGATGAGCACACGCGGGGTCCGATTCACAGCAGCGTCCGCCACCTTGCATTCCCCTTGCTTTCCGGGCCTTGCTCACGTCAAGGCAGTCGCGCCGCTGCGACCTTAACCGGAGGAAGCCCCCGCCGTCATGCCCCGCCCAGCTCGCGGAATGCCGCGCGTGCCCGCCCGGAATTGGGTAAACCGGAGCTATGACCCCTGTGGGCACTGAGCTCGCCGACCGCATCCTCGGGGGCTGGCTGGGCCGGATCGCGGGCAACATGCTCGGCAAGCCGGTCGAGCAGGGCGACCACTGGACGCGGGACCGGATCGACCGTTATCTGCGGCAGGCCGCTGCCCTGCCGCTCACCGACTACCTCCCGGAGCCCGCCGGCGACGGCGCGGCGAGCGCCGAGTTCGAGCTGCGGCCGGAGTGGCGGCAGTGCGTGCGCGGCCGGATCCACGGCAGCTGCCGGGACGACGACGTCGACTACGCCATCCTCGGGCTCGACCTCCTGGAGACCCACGGTTTCTCCTTCAGCACCGAGCAGGTCGGTGACCTGTGGCTGCTGCGGCTGCCGTATCTGCAGACGTTCACGGCGGAGCGGGCGGCGTACCGCAATCTCGCCAATGGGCTGAAACCGCCGTTGACGGCGACATACGACAATCCCTACCAGGAGTGGATCGGCGCGCTCATCCGCGCCGACGTCTACGGCTGGACCTGCCCGGGGCTGCCGCGCCGCGCGGCCTCCCTGGCCCGCCGGGACGCCGTCCTCTCGCACACCGGCAACGGTGTGTACGGCGCGATGTGGGCGGCGGCGCTGATCTCTGCGGCGTTCACCGCGCCCACCGTGCGGCACGCCCTGGACACGGCGCTGACCGTCATCCCCGCGAGCAGCCGCCTCGCGCGCACGGTGCGGCGGGTGCTCACGCTTCACGAGACCCGGATGACCTGGGAGGACACGCTCAGCACGGTGGCAGAGGAGACCGCGGGCCTCGGCTGGATCCATACGATCCCGAACGCCGCGGTGCTCACGGCGGGGCTCCTGTACGGCGACGGCGACTTCACCCGCACCATCACACTGACCGTCCGCGGCGGCCTGGACACCGACTCGAACGGCGCGACCGCCGGCTCCGTCGCGGGCGTCCTGTGCGGGGCCACCGCGGTCCCCTCGCAGTGGAAGGATCCGCTGGAGGACACCGTCCGCAGCGCGGTGTTCGGCTTCGACGGGGTACGGATCAGCGAGCTGGCCTCGCGCACGGTCGCGCTGGTGGGGGCCGAGGCCTAGGACCTGTCTGACAATTCCCGTCTGCCCCGCGACGCCATGCACGCGCCCCCACCCTCGAACCGGCTTCGGCTCGGGCGGGGGACCCCCTTCGCCGCACCGGGCGCGGACCCAAGTACGTCCAGTACGAGGGCCTTCGCCCGGCACGCCGAGAGCACGCACCTGACGCCCCGAGGCCGCCCTCCGGGCGACGACGGAAATTGTCAGACAGGCCCTAGCCCACGATCGCGGCCGTGCTCGTCCTGAACGCCTCGGCCGTCACCCCCATCGCCCGCAGCAGCAGTCGGTCGCGCATGCCGTCCGGGAGGAAGCGCAGCAGGGCGAGCACCCGTCCGTCGCGTCCGGTGGTGTAGAGCGTGGCGGGCCGACGAGCGGTCAGGGCTCGTACGACGGCGTTGACGGCCGGGGCGACCGGCCCCAGCGGTTGGCGTGCCGCGGCGGTCCGTACGGCGTCCAGGGCGGCCGCGTACCGGTGCTGGGTCTCGGGCGAGCCCGCCCAGCCCATGTCGGCGCTCGCCTTGTCCGCCGTGGTGAAGATGGCGGTGTCCATGGCTCCCGGCTCGATCAGGGAGACCTTGACGTCTTGGTGGCGCAGTTCCATCCGCAGGGCCTGGGTGAGCGCCGAGAGGGCGGCCTTGGAGGCGGCGATCGGGCCGAAGAAGGGCGGGGTGACGCGGGCGGACACGGCACCGAGGTTCACGATCCGGCCGCCGGCCGCGCGCAGGGCGGGCAGGAAGGCGCGGATCACCGCCGCCTGCCCGATCACGTTCATCTCGAACTGGCGGCGCCAGGCCTCGGCCGGGACCAGTTCGACGGGGCCCTGCCCCATGATTCCGGCGCTGTTCACCAGGGCGTCGAGACGGGGCCCCACGACGTCCGCGGCCGCCGCGATGGACTCCTCGTCGGTCACGTCGAGGAGGACGGGGGTCACGCCGGCGTCGCGCAACGCTTCGGCGTCCGCGGGTTTGCGGTGGGCGGCGTACACGATCCAGCCGTCGCCGCTCAGCCTGCGCGCGAGGGCGCCACCCACACCGCCGGTGGCGCCGGTGATCAGAACGGTTCGGGCAGGGGTCAGCTCAGCCACAAGGGCCGCCTTTCACAAGGGGGTTCGCTTTCCCTTCCACCCTCCGCCAGGCCGCACCCCGGTTGAAGAGTGCAGAATTTACTGGTGGCAGCGACACCAGGATCAGCACCCGGAACCGGCGACCAGGCCCGCAAGGCGCTCGCCCCGGTCCCTGACGATCACGGCCGCAAGGCCCTCGCCGCGTTCCTGCGCTCCCGCCGCGAGCGCGCGGACCCCGCGGGGACCGGGCTGCCACCGGGTGGCCGCCGCCGTACCCCCGGGCTGCGCCGCGAGGAGGTCTCGCTGCTCTCCGGCGTGAGCCTGACCTGGTACACCTGGCTCGAACAGGGCCGTGACATCCATGTCTCCCCACAGATCCTGCTCGCCCTGGTCCGTGCCCTCCGGCTCGACGAGGTGGAGCGGGCCCACCTCTTCCGGCTCGCGGGCCTTCCGGCGCCCGAGCCCGCCGAGCGCTCCCTGGAAGTCCCGGACGCCGTCCGCACCTTCCTGGACAAGCTGATGCCCAACCCGGCGTTCGTCATCGACCGCTGCTTCGACATCCTGGCCTGGAACCCGGCGCAGGAGCGCATCCTCGGCCCGGCCCTGCTGGACCGCCCGCGCCGCGAACTCAACAGCGCCTGGATGCTGTTCCGCGTCCCGGAGATCCGCGCGCTGATGCCGGAGTGGGAGCGGGAGGCCCGCTGGATGGCCGGGCTGCTGCGCCAGCAGGCGGCGTACGAACTCGACAATCCGCGCTTCTCCGAGCTGGTCGCCGAACTCATCGACACCAGCCCGTACTTCGCGGAGGCCTGGGAGACCCACGACGTCGTGGAGTTCCGCTCCTCCGTACGCCGCTACCGGCACCCCGAGGCCGGCGACCTCGAAGTGTCGTACGTACGCCTGGCAGTGGAGGAAGCACCCCGGCTCAGCCTGATCTGCCACTTCGCCGAGCCGGGCAGCGAGTCCGAGGAACGGCTGCGCAGGCTCGTCGCCCTTGGCGAATGACGACTCTCGTTACCCTTCGTGGGTGACCACTCCAGATTTCGCCACGTACATCGCGGGCCTGCCCCGCGTCCTCGCCGGCGCCGCCGCCCTTTTCCTCGACGCCGAAGGGCGGGTGCTGCTCGTCGAGCCGAACTACCGCGAGGGCTGGGCCCTTCCGGGCGGCACCGTCGAGTCGGACGACGGGGAGACCCCACGCCAGGGCGCACACCGCGAGACGGCCGAAGAGATCGGCCTCGACGTCGAACTCGGCCGGCTCCTCGCGGTCGACTGGGTGCACGGGACGGCGCGGCCGCCATTGGTGGCCTACCTGTACGACGGCGGCGTCCTCGGAGAGGACGACCTCAAGTCGATCCGCTTGCAGGAGGAGGAGCTGCTGTCCTGGCGCCTGGTGCCCCGCGAAGAGCTCGCCGAATATCTGCCGGGCGCCCTCGGGCGACGCGTACTCGCCGGGCTCGACGTGCTGGCGGAGGGCGCGGGAACGGCGGAACTGGAGAACGGCCACCGGGTCGGCTGACCGGAACCGGTTCAGCCCTCGACGTCCCGCGGCTTGATGTCCACCGCGCGCAGGGCCTCGTCGCGCTCGGTGATCCTGGCCTCCGTGCGGTGACCGCGCTCGATGTAGTCGCGTACGACGAGTTCGACGGCGTCCTGGGGACTGCCCACGCCCGCGAGCACCATGACTTCCACGACAAGTTCGGCGTCGAGCGAGACGGTGACCTTGGCCATGCGCGGACCCTAGCACCGGAGGGTCCAGCAGCCCCTGGCCCCGGCGATATCCATTCGCCGCGTCCGGACGCACGACCTACCCTCGGCACCATGACCAAGCCACTCGTCGCCATTCTCAGCGGTGCCGGGATCTCCACGGATTCCGGGATCCCGGACTATCGCGGCCCGAACGGGCTGTGGCGGCGGGATCCGGAGGCCGAGAAGCTCGTCACGTACGAGTACTACATGGGGGATCCGGAGATCCGGCGGCGGTCGTGGCAGATGCGGCGGAAGAACCGGACGCTCAAGGCCGAGCCCAACGCCGCGCACCGGGCCGTGGCCGAGCTGGAGCAGTCCGGGGTGCCCGTCCGGGTCATCACGCAGAACGTCGACGGGCTGCACCAGCTCGCCGGCCTGCCTGCCCGCAAGGTGCTCGAACTGCACGGCACCGCACGCAGTGTCGTCTGCACGAAGTGCCACGCACGCGGCCCCATGGAGGACGCCCTGGCCCGGGTCGAGGCCGGTGAGGACGATCCACTGTGCCTGGAATGCGGCGGGATCCTCAAGTCGGCGACCGTGATGTTCGGCGAACGACTCGACCCCGTGGTCCTCGGCGAGGCCGTCGCCATCACCAAAGCCTGCCAGGTCTTCATCGCCGTAGGCACCAGCCTCCAGGTCCAGCCCGCAGCCGGCCTCGCGGGCGTCGCCGCCGACCACGGCGCACAGCTGATCATCGTCAACGCCGAACCGACCCCGTACGACGAACTCGCCGACCAAGTCGTACGCGAACCGATCGGCACGGCCCTGCCGAAGCTCCTGCGCGGACTACCCACCGAGGGGAAGTAGGACTTGTCCCTGTTCGCCGCCCTGAAGCGCACTTCAACTCGGGCCTGCGCGGCAGCGATTACTCCTCCTCATAGGCCGCCCGGGCTCCACCACACGCGATCCCGCCCCGGGCATTGCAGTGCCGGGGTCAGTTGTTCCGGCGTACACGGCCTCCTGAACACTTGCGTCCACCAGGCCATGCTCGGCATCGCCCGGCTTCACAACCTCGCCCTCGCGGGACAACTCTCGCCCCATACGTGACAGCCTTTAGGCGTTCACGGTCCAGGGCAGATGTGCGGGCGTGACGGCGAGCTCGTCCTGGATGCTCGGCAGTGCGATGTTCACGGACGAGTCGTCCAGCACCTGCGGTAGCGGGGCCGGCGCGATCACCAGCGGCGGGACCATCTCACTGCCCGGCTTGCGCGAGTTCCTTGATGCCGGGGATTCCGTGTATCGCGGGCGTATCGAAAATCGCATACGCCACCGCAACGGCCCTCCGTTTCCAATGGGGGCATGAACCACGACGCATCCCTGTCAGCACCGCCCCGCCGCACGCGCGGGATCGTGCTGATCAGCCTGGCGATCCTCGGCATGGCGGGCGCCGCGTTCGTCGTGCGGGGGCCGCTCATGATGGCCGCTCCGAGGTGCATGGCCGGGCGGTGGCACGGCTGCTTCGACACGTTCAACGGAGTCGTGCTCATGACGTTGGTCGCGCTGCCGCTGTCGGCGCTGGTGGTGTGGGCTCTGGCGCACCGTCGGCGTGCCGCCGGCGTCGCGGCGGCGTGGCGGACGTCGCTGGCCGAGGTGGGCATGGTCCATGGGACGGTGCCGTTCCTGTGGCTGACCATGATGCCGGGCGGCGGGGCCGGCATCGTCCCCGCCCGGGTGAGCCTGGTACCGCTGCGGGACCTGGTCACGATGGGGCCGCTCGGGATCGTCGGCAACCTGCTGGTCTTCGCGTCGCTGGGGTTCTTCGCCCCGATGCGGTTCGCGGCGCTGGCGTCCGTGCCGCGGATCCTGGCGCTCGGCGCGGGCTGCTCTGTCCTGGTCGAGACCGCACAGTACGTCCTGCGGCTGGACCGGGTGTCCTCCGTGGACGACGTACTGGTCAACGCCGCCGGCGCCGTGCTGGCGGGGCTGGCGTCGCGCCGCTGGTGGCGCACTACGGCAAAAGCGCCGTCGGACCAGCCTCGCCCCGCGCCGGCACCGGCGGGCTGAGTCGCATGTCCGGTGTGCACACGTCTTTGCATACGTCGGCGATATGTTGTGCTGCTTAGGCTTCAGACATGCGCGTACTGATCGTTGAGGACGAGCCCTACCTGGCCGAAGCCGTCCGTGACGGTCTGCGGCTGGAGGCGATCGCCGCCGACATCGCCGGCGACGGCGACTGTGCCCTGGAACTGCTCAGCGTCAACTCCTACGACCTCGCGGTCCTCGACCGCGACATCCCCGGCCCCTCCGGCGACGAGGTCGCCCGGCGCATCGTCGCCTCCGGCAGCGGCATCCCGATCCTCATGCTCACCGCCGCCGACCGGATCGACGACAAGGCTTCCGGGTTCGAGCTCGGCGCCGACGACTACCTCACCAAACCGTTCGAGCTGCGGGAGCTCGTCCTGCGGCTGAGGGCGCTCGACCGCAGACGCGCGTACGCCCGGCCCCCGGTCCGCGAGATCGCGGGCCTGCGGCTCGACCCCTTCCGCCGGGAGGTCTTCCGCGACGGACGCTACGTCGCGCTCACCCGCAAACAGTTCGCCGTGCTTGAAGTCCTCGTCGCCGCCGAGGGCGGGGTCGTCAGCGCCGAAGAGCTGCTGGAACGGGCCTGGGACGAGAACGCCGACCCCCTCACCAACGCCGTACGCATCACCGTTTCCGCACTGCGCAAACGGCTCGGCGAACCATGGATCATCGCCACGGTGCCCGGCGTCGGCTACCGGATCGACACCGGCCCCGACACCAGCCGCACCGGCAGTACGCATGCCTAGACGCCCAGGGCTCAGCGCCCGACTGAAACTCACCCTCAGCTACGCCGGGTTCCTCGCCGTCGCCGGCTCCCTCCTGCTGGCCGTGGTGTGGGTGTTCCTGCTGCGCTATGTACCCGACAACTCCCAGGGCCTTCTCGGGATCTCGCCCAACCGCTACCTCCTTGTGCACACCTTCGCCCCCGCCGCGGCCGTGGCGATGGTCTTCCTGCTCGTGTTCGGCCTCGTCGGGGGATGGATCCTCGCCGGCCGGATGCTCGCACCACTCACACAGATCACGGATGCGGCACGGATGGCCGGGAACGGGTCCCTGTCCCACCGGATCCGCATGAAGGGCCGCCAGGACGAATTCCGTGAACTCTCCGACGCGTTCGACTCGATGCTCGAACAACTCGAGTCCCACGTCGCCGAGCAGCAGAGGTTCGCCGCGAACGCCTCGCACGAACTGCGCACCCCGCTGGCGATCTCACGGACCCTCCTCGACGTCGCCCGCAAGGACCCCACGCGAGACCGGGGCGAACTCATCGAACGCCTGCACGCTGTCAATACGCGGGCGATCGACCTCACCGAGGCCCTCCTGCTGCTCAGCCGGGGCGACCGCGGAAACTTCACCCGCGGATGCGTCGACCTCTCCCTCGTCGCCGAAGAAGCCGCCGAAACGCTGCTTCCCCTCGCCGAACAGCGCCGGATGACGCTCGACGTCACCGGCGGGGCGGCCCGGACCAGCGGCTCCGCGGAGCTCCTGCTGCGGATGGTGACGAACCTCGTCCAGAACGCCATCGTCCACAACCTCCCCGCCGGCGGCACCGTGACGGTCCACACCGAGGTGCACGGCGACACGAGCGTGCTGCGGGTCGAGAACACGGGCCGTCGGCTCCCCCCGGAACTCGTACCGACCCTCACCGAACCCTTCCGGCGCGGAACGGAACGCGTACGCACCGACGAGCACGCCGGCGTCGGCCTCGGCCTGGCCATCGTGCACAGCATCGTCCGCGCCCACGACGGGACCCTCGACCTCGTCCCCCGCCCCGCAGGCGGTCTCCTCGTCACGGTCCGGCTTCCCGGCACGCCGTAGGCATCGTCCCCGAGCGGGCTGTGGCGGCGGGACCCGGAGGCCGAGAAGCTCGTCACGTACGAGTACTACATGGGAGATCCGGAGATCCGGCGCCGCTCCTGGCAGATGCGGCGCAAGAAACGGACGCTGAAGGCGGAGCCGAACGCGGCGCACCGGGCCGTGGCCGAGCTGGAGCGGTCCGGCGTGCCGGTCCGGGTGATCACGCAGAACGTGGACCGATTGCACCAGCTCGCCGGGATGCCGGCACGGAAGGTGCTGGAACTGCACGGCACCGCACGGAGCGTCATCTGCACGAAGTGGCACGCCAGGCAGCCGATGGAGGACGCGCTCGCCCGGGTCGAGGCCGGTGAGGTGGACCCGCCGTGTCTGGAGTGCGGTGGGATCCTCAAGTCGGCGACGGATGTTCGGCGAGCGGCTCGACCCGGTGGTGCCGGGTGAGGCGGTCGCCATCACCGAGGCCGGCCAAGTGTTCATCGCCGTGCGGAGCAGCCTGCAGGTTCGGCCCGCCGCCGGGCTCGCCGGTGTCGCCGACCACGGGACCCGGCTGATCATCGCCAACGCCGAGCCGACGCCGTACGACGAGCGGGCCGACGAGGTCGTACGGGAGCCGATCGGCACCGCCCTGCCCGAACTCCTGCGCAAGCTGGGCGACCAGGGCCTGTCCGGCGGATCATGTCGGAGACGCGGGGCCTGGCACGCCCACCTGCGGCGTTGTCGTCGGTTGCCGACTCCCCCACTCTCGGCTTCGCTCGAGCGGGGGGGACCCCCACCGCGTCGTCGCCCTCCTCCGTCTTGCAGCTGGACGCACCAGGCCCCGCTCACCTGTGCTCATGAGGCGCGGCAGCTCTCCTGCGACCTGATCCGCCGGACAGGCCCTGGCGGGCGGAACGGCCGGCGCGCCGAGCGGCTAGAAGAGGGCCGCTCCGCTCTCGAAGTCCAGCAGCCGCTTCTTGCGGTCCAGGCCGCCGCCGTATCCCGTGAGGCTGCCGTTCGCGCCGACGACGCGGTGGCAGGGCACGATGATGCCGATGGGGTTCTTGCCGTTGGCGAGGCCGACCGCGCGGGAGGCGCCCGGGTTGCCGAGGGCCTCGGCCAGTTCGCCGTACGAGCGGATCTCGCCGTACGGGATCTCGCGGAGCTGCTCCCAGACGCTGCGCTGGAAGGACGTGCCGGCCAGCCGCAGTTCGAGCGTGAACTCCTTCAACTCGCCTGCGAAATAGGCCCGTAGCTGGTCGGTCGCCTCATCGAAGAGTGTGTCGTCGCGTTCGCCGAAGGTTTCCTCGGGCGGGCGGTGGCGCTGGCCGACCATGTAGAGGCCGCACAGGACGCCTCCGTCGGCGACGAGTGTCAGGGGGCCGTACGGGCTGTCGATGACCGTGTGCTGTTTCACTGGATGTCCTTGAACGGGCTTATACGGGAAGGAAGTTGATCGGGTGACTGTCGGTCGCCCACAGGTACTGGACCGCGTACGCGCGCCAGGGGCGCCAGGCCGCGGCGCGTGCCGTGAGGGCGGCCGGAGTGGACGGGAGGCCCAACTCCTGGGCGGCGCGCCGGATTCCGAGGTCGGTGGGGAGGAAGGCGTCGGGGTCGCCGAGGGCGCGCATGGCGATGACGTCGACCGTCCAGGGGCCGAAGCCGGGAAGCGCCAGCAGCCTGGTTCGTGCCTCAGCCCAGTCGCTCTCTACCCCCAAGTGAAGTGTTCCGTCGGCGAGTTGGCGTATCAGCGTGGTGAACGTGGTGCGGCGGGTGCG
Organism: Streptomyces sp. R41; assembly: GCF_041053055.1. NCBI lineage: Bacteria > Bacillati > Actinomycetota > Actinomycetes > Kitasatosporales > Streptomycetaceae > Streptomyces > Streptomyces sp. R41. The sequence continues at coordinate 8,433,716 of NZ_CP163443.1, read as the reverse complement.
CGGCATCGCGAGTGCCTCGGGATCGAGTGCGGCGAGTGCCGGGGCCGAGGGGAAGAGGTGGGTGAGGCCGCCCTCAGGGTCCTCGACCGGTTCGCCGTGCGCGGCGACCAGGCGGGCCGCGTGGGTGCGGGCAGCAGCCGTGGAGACCTGCTGGCCCAGCACGGCTCGTGCGGCGAACTCGGCCTCGTCGACCGTGCGCGGCACCCGGCGGCCGGGTGCCTTGTCGACGAGCGGGGCGAGCAGCGGGTCGGCGCGCAGCTGGTCGTCGACCGCGACGGGGTCGGCGTCCAGGTCGAGCATGCGGCGGCAGCGGCTGATGGCGACGGGCAGGTCGCGCAGGTCACTGAGGGTGAGGCGGCAGGCGATGTGGTCGGACCGCGGCGTCAGGGCGACGATCCCGTGCCCGTACGGCAGCCGCAGGGTCCGCCGGTATGCCCCGTCGCGCCACTCCTCGACGCCGGGTACGGCGGTCGCCGCCAGGTGGCCGAAGAGGTTGTCGGGGTTGAGCGGTGCTCGGAAGGGGAGCCGGAGGCTCAGCACGCCCGGCGTGGCTCCCGCCCGCTTCTTGGGCAGGCGGGCGCGGAGCTCGCTCGGGGAGAGCGCGAAGACCTCGCGCACGGTGTCGTTGAAGGTGCGGATGGAGGAGAATCCGGCCGCGAAGGCGATCTCCGCCATCGGCAGCGGGGTGGTCTCGATGAGCAGCCGCGCGGTCTGGGCGCGCTGGGCCCGGGCGAGCGCCAGCGGTCCGGCGCCCAGCTCGGCCAGGAGCTGGCGTTCGATCTGGCGGGTGCTGTAGCCGAGCCGGGTGGCCAGGCCGGGGACGCCCTCGCGGTCCACGACGCCGTCGCCGATCAGCCGCATCGCGCGGGCGACCAGGTCGGCGCGCTGGTTCCACTCGGGCGAGCCGGGGCTGGTGTCCGGGCGGCATCGCTTGCAGGCCCGGAACCCGGCCTGCTGGCAGGCGGCCGCGCTCGGGTAGAAGGTCATGTTCTCCGGCTTCGGCGGCACGACCGGGCAGCTGGGCCGGCAGTAGATCCGTGTGGTCAGCACCGCCGTGAAGAACCATCCGTCGAAGCGCGCGTCCTTGGCCTGGACGGCGCGCACGCAGCGCTCGATGTCCGTGTGCATCCCGTTCCGCATGCCTCAAGCATCGGGCACGCGCGAGGTCGGGGCTGGCGAGAATACGACATGTACCTCGCCCGGCCTGCGTGCCTCCTTCGCTCCGACGACTCGTCCTAGCCCACGTCCGTCCTCCGCCACGCGGACTCCCGCAGCAGCCGCAGTCCATTGAGGCCGACGAGGACGGTTGAGCCCTCGTGACCCGCGACGCCGAGCGGGAGCGGGAGGTGGCCGAGGAGGTCCCACAGGACCAGGACGGTGATGAACGTACCCGCGACGACGAGATTCTGGGTGACCAGGCGGCGGGCGGCGCGGGAGAGCCGTACGACCGCCGGGATGGCCGCCAGCTCGTCGCGGACGACGACGGCGTCGGCGGTCTCCAGGGCGAGGTCGGATCCGGCGCGGCCCATCGCGATCCCCGAATGGGCCGCGGCCAGGGCGGGCGCGTCGTTGACGCCGTCGCCGACGAACAGCACCTTGCGGTCGGCGAGTTGGTGTACGGCCTCGACCTTGCCCTCGGGCAGCAGACCCGCGCGTACGTCGGTGATGCCGGTGGCGGTGGCCACCTGGGCGGCGGCACGCGGGTTGTCGCCGGTGAGCAGCGCGGGCGCGGCGCCGGTCAGGGCGGTGAGCGCGGCGACGGTCCCGGGGGCCTCGGGGCGGAGGCGGTCGGTGAGGGCGAGGGCGCCGACGGGCGTACCGTCGCGTGCGACGAAGACCACCGTGCCGCCGTCGGCGTCCGTGTACGGGACCGGCCTGCCGGCCTTACCGGCATCGGCCTCCGGGTGCGACGCCGGACGGCCGACCGCACCGGCAGCCTCCGTGTACGACGCCCGATGGTCGGGCCGACCGGCGTCGGTGTGCGGCTGCGGGCGGCCGACTGTGATGACGTGGCCGTCGATCGTCGCCGTGACGCCGTCTCCCGGCTTCGCCGTGAAGTCGGCGGCGGGTGCGAGCCGCAGGCCGCGGGCCCGGGCGGCGGCGACGACGGCGCGGGCGAGCGGGTGTTCACTGGGGTGCTCGGCGGCGGCCGCCAGCGCCAGCAGGGCGTCCTCGTCCAGCCCCGAACCCGGCGCCGGACGTACGGCCGTCACCTCGGGTGCGCCCTCGGTCAGCGTGCCGGTCTTGTCGAGGGCGACCGCGTCGATCTCGCCGAGGCGTTCCATGGCGAGGGCCGATTTCACCAGGACGCCGTGCCGTCCGGCGGTGGCGATGGCGGAGAGCAGCGGCGGCATGGTGGCCAGCACGACCGCGCACGGCGAGGCGACGATCATGAAGGTCATCGCCCGCAGGAGCGCGCCGGTGAGGTCCGCGCCGAAGGCCACGGGGAGCGCGAAGACGGCGAGCGTGGCGGCCACCACGGCCATCGCGTACCGCTGTTCGATCTTCTCGATGAACAGCTGCGTCGGCGCCTTGGTCCGTGAAGCCTCCTCGACGAGGGTGACGATTCGGGCGATCACCGAGTCGGTGGGGTCGCGCTCGACGCGGACGCGCAACGCTCCGGTGCCGTTGAGGGTGCCCGCGAAGACCTCGTCGCCGGGCGTCTTCGCGACCGGCAGCGGTTCGCCGGTGATGGTCGCCTGGTCGGCCTCGCTGGTGCCGTCAAGGACCCGTCCGTCGGCGCCGATCCGCTCGCCCGGGCGGATCAACAGCACGTCTCCGATGGTGAGTTGAGTGGTGGGGACCGATTCCTCGCCGCCGGTCGTCACCCTGGTCGCCGTGGCGGGCGCGAGGTCGAGCAGACCGCGCACGGAGTCGGCGGTGCGGGCGGTGGCGAGGGCCTCCAGGGCTCCGGAGGTGGCGAAGATGACGATCAGCAGGGCGCCGTCCAGGACCTGCCCGATCGCGACGGCGCCGAGGGCCGCGACGATCATCAGCAGATCCACGTCCAGGGTCTTCTCGCGCAGCGCCCGCAGCCCTTCGAGGGCGGGCTCCCAGCCCCCGGCGGCGTAGGCGATCGCGTAGAGCGGGCCGTACGTCCACCCGGGCGCGCCGCCGAGGTGCAGCGGGAGCGCGAGCAGGAAGGTGACGGTCGCGAGGAGCGCCCGGCGGGCCTCCGGCAGCGCGAGGACGCGAGTGCGCCGCCGTGGAGGTGCTGAGGCGGGCCGTTCGGTGACGGGCGGCGGGGCGAGAGTGGGAGTCACACCGAGGACCATACAGGAACACATGAAGACTCATTCATGCCTTCATGTGCGGTGGGTAAGATACCGCCCATGGGTCATGGAGCCGTCACCACCGCGCAGGACGCCACCGAGCGCGTACGTCTGGACGCGGCCAACGTCGCGAAGGTGGCGACCACGCTCCAGGCGCTGTCGACACCCTCCCGCCTGCTGATCCTCGCGCGACTGCGCGAAGGGCCGCTCCCGGCGACCGAGTTGGCCGCAGCGGTCGGCATGGAGCAGTCCGCCTGCTCGCACCAGCTGCGGTTGCTGCGCAATCTGGGCCTGGTCGTCGGCGAGCGGAGCGGCCGTTCGGTGGTGTACGCGCTCCACGACCACCATGTCGCCGAACTCCTCGACCAGGCGGTCTACCACGTGGAGCATCTGCGGCTCGGCCTCAGTGACACGACCGAGTGATGTGACGCGGGCGGATGACGTGACGCGGGCGCCCGCGCGGCAGATGTGGCCGCTGTACGCCGCCGGGTTCACCACCGCGTTCGGGGCGCACGGCATCGCCGCGAACCTGGGCGGGCACTCCGCGGACCGGGTCACCTCGCTGCTCGTCCTGGGCGGGTTGCTGGCCCTCTACGACGGGGCCGAGGTGCTGCTCAAGCCGGTGTTCGGCACGATCGCCGACCGGATCGGCGCCCGGCCCGTACTGCTCGGCGGGCTCGTCGCCTTCGCCGTCGCGTCCGCGCTGTACGTCGTGGTGGACAGCCCCGGCCTGCTGTGGGCCGCCCGGCTCGGTCAGGGTGCGGCGGCCTCCGCGTTCTCGCCCGCGGCCTCCGCGCTGGTGGCCCGGCTCAATCCGGCGGCCAAGCACGGGCGGGCGTACGGGAGTTACGGCTTCTACAAGTCCATCGGCTACACGCTGGGGCCGCTGTTGGGCGGCGTGCTCGTGTGGGCGGGCGGGCTGCGGCTGCTGTTCGGTGTGCTCACGGCGCTGGGTGCGGTGGTCGCCGTATGGGCTCTGCTCTGCGTGCCGCGCGTGCCGCCGCTGCCGCGCGCCCGGCAGACCGTGCTCGACCTGGCGCGCCGCCTGGCCGACCCCGCCTTCCTCGCCCCGACGGGGGCACTCGCGGGCGCGACAGCCGCGCTCTCCGTCGGCGTGGGATTCCTGCCCGTCTCCGGTGCGGGCGCGGGCCTCGGCACCGTGGCGACGGGCGCCGCCGTGTCCGTCCTCGCCGCCTGTGCCGCCCTCGTCCAGCCGCGCGCCGGGCGCGCGTTGGACGCGGGCCGGCTGACCGCCCGCACGGGCATCGGCGCCGGGCTGCTGACCGCCGCCGCGGGGCTCGCCTGCGCGACGCTCCCCGGGCTGACGGGCGTGCTGCTCGCGGCGGCGCTGATCGGTGTCGGCACCGGTCTGATCACCCCGCTGGGCTTCGCCGCCCTGGCGTCGGCCACCCCTCGGGAGCGGCTCGGACAGACGATGGGCGCCGCCGAGTTGGGGCGCGAACTGGGGGACGCGGGCGGGCCGTTGCTCGTCGCGGGCGTCGCCACGGCGGCGACACTGTCGTACGGGTACGCGGTACTCGCCGTGTTGCTGACGGTCGGGCCGGTCGCGGGCGTCCTGCTGAGGAGGGGTGCGGGAGGGGGGCGTCGGGGCCGGGGCTAGGCCTGTCCGGCGGATCAGGTCGGAGGAGAGCTGCGGCGCCTGATAAGCGCCGATGAGCGGGGCTTGGTGCGTCGAGCTGCGAGGCGGAGGTGGGCGTCGACGCTATGGGGGCCCCTCGAGCGAAGTCGAGAGTGGGGGAGTCGGCAACCGACGACAACGTCGCAGATGGGCGTGCCGGGCCCCACGTCTCCGAGATGATCCGCCGAACAGGCCTAGGGCCTGGTTCCTTGGGCAAGGCGGAGGAAGGGGTCGACGCGGTGGTGGCGACCGTATGGTTTTTCGCCCCCGCCGCCCCTGCCCATTCCCGTCCCTGGGGCTCCGCCCCAGACCCCGCCAAGGGCGCTGCCCCTGGACCCCTGCCCGGGGTTCGCCCCCGTACCTCCCAGAGGCGCTGCCCTTGAAACCCGGCGGGGACTGCGCCCCCTGCACCCCCGCCCGGGGCTCCGCCCTCGCCTCCTCCAGGGGGCTCTGCCTCTGAACCCTGCGTCAGCGGGGCTCTTCGCCCTGCGCTACCTCCACCTCGTGATGGAAGGCGAGTACGCCGGCCGCCGAGGCGCCGGCCGAGAGGGTGGCGCAGACGGCGAGGAGCAGGGCGATCCAGGAGGCGGCGCGGGGGTGGCGCGAGGGTGCGGCGAGGAGGGCGGCGACGCGCTGGGGGACGGGGCCGGTGGTGGCCGCGGGGGCGAAGTCGGGGCGGGTGGAGTGGGACGCCCGGGTGGCCAGGGCGGCGCGGGCGATGGCGCGGGCGGTCAGGCGCCGGTCCCCCACCGCGACGGCGGCGGCCTCGTCGGCGGCGCGCTCGGCGGCGAGCGCGATGGACGCGCGGACCGGACGCAGACCGGGGTGGCAGTGCGCCGCGAGTTCGGCCACGAGGAGGAAGCGGTGGTGGCCGCCCGCGTTGTGGGCCCGCTCATGGGCGAAGAGCGCTTCGCGTTCGTCGGGACCGAGGCTGCGGAGCATCGCCGTGGTGACGACGATGCGGTGCGGGCGGCCCGGCAGGGCGTACGCGTCGGGGTGGGGCGACTCGATGACGCACAGGTCGCCCGCGGCGGGCCGGCGGTCGGCCTGGGTGCGGGCGATGCGGAAGGCGCGGAGCTGGCGCAGGGCCGAGCGTCCGAGGGTCCAGGCGCCGACGGTCAGGGCGCCGGTGGCGGCCGCCGCGGCGGGCAGGACGACCAGGTCGGACGCGGTGCGCAGCGGATGGATGAGGTCACCGAGGCCCGCGAAGACCGGCAGCTTGAGCAGGCCGGTCAGGAGCAGCGCGCCGAGCGCGGCGACGGAGGCTCCGGCGAGCACCACGACCGCCAGGGTCAGGGCCCACAGTGCGGTCACGGGTGCGAGACGGGCGAGGCAGCGGCGGGCCAGCGCCGGTACCGCGAAGGGCACCAGCAGCGGGATCAGCAGCAGGGCCGTCGTCGCGGTCATTCCTCACCCGATTCCAGCAGATCGCGCAGGAGACGCTCGTCGTCGGGGCTGAGCTGGGCGACGAACCGGGCCAGGGCCGTCTCGCGGTCGTCGTCCCGGTCGAGTTCGCTGTGCATGCGCCGGGCGGTGAGACCGTGCGGGTCCTGGACGGGGAAGTACGCGTAGCCCCGGCCCTGCCGCTCGCGGCCGACGATGCCCTTCTCGTGCAGCCGGGACAGGATCGTCGTCACGGTCGTACGCGCCAGACCCGAGTCCAGCTCCAGCTGTACACGCCCGGGTGTGAGCGGTGCCCCGGCGGCCCACAGTGCGGCCATCACACTGGCCTCGAGCTCGCCCGCCGGTCGGCGTTCGTCCTTCGCGCTGGTCATGGGAACGATCCTCACCCCGCCATCGTCTACAGTTCAGTAGACCGTCTACAGGATTGTAGTCACTCGGGTGCGTCTCGACCGTACCCGCCCGTCCAGTATGAGAGGGCCCGCGACCATGGCCGCACCTTTGTTCACAGCGTCGCAGCTCGCCGTGAATATTCTCAGCGCGCAGTCCCTGCTCGCCGCCTTCGGTGTGCTGGGCGTGGGCGTGGTGATGTTCGCGGAGACCGGGCTGCTGATCGGCTTCTTCCTGCCCGGTGACTCCCTGCTGTTCACGGCGGGCCTGTTGTGCACCGGGTCGGGTCACGGAGGTCTGAAGCTGTCGCTGGCCCCGCTCCTGGTCGCCGCCGCCGTGGGCGCGCTGGCCGGCTCGCAGACCGGCTATCTGATCGGGCGGAAGGCGGGCGGCGCCCTGCTCGCCCGCAGCAGCTCGCCCCGGCTGCAGGCGGGCGCCCAGCGCGCCGAGGAGCTGCTGGAGCGCTACGGATACGCGAAGGCGATCGTGCTGGCCCGCTTCGTGCCCGTGGTGCGCACGGTGCTGAACCCCATGGCGGGCGCCCTGCACGTCCCCGTGCGGACCTTCACCGTCTGGCAGGTGACCGGCGGACTCCTCTGGAGCCTCGGCCTCACACTCGGCGGCTACGCACTGGGCTCGTCCATTCCGAACGTGGACCGGTATCTGCTCCCGATGATCGCCCTGATCGTCGCCGTGTCCCTGATCCCGCTCGCCGCCGAGCTGTACCGCTCACGCCGGGCGGCCGCCGCGGAGAAGGGGGTCCAAGGATGATGCCGGGCTTCGACGGCTCCTCGATCGACGGCTCCGCCTACACGTATGTGGTGGATCTCGCCCAGGACTCCCCCTCGTGGCTGGACAGTCTGGTGTCCGCCTGGTCGACGTACGGGCTCGGGCTGTTCGCCGTCCTCATGCTGCTGGGCTGGTGGCAAGCGCGGCGGGTGAGCGCCCGGGCCGCGCTGATCGCGCTCGCGGTACCGCTGATCGTGGTCGTGGCGTACGCGGTGAACTCGGTGTTCAAGACGCTGGTGCGCGAGGACCGGCCCTGTCAGAGCCTGCAGGTGAGGACGCTGGAGGCGTGTCCGGCCCCCGGCGACTGGTCGTTCCCGAGCAATCACGCGGTCATCGCCGCCGCGGCCGCCGTGGCCCTGCTCCACGTCTCCCGCCGCCTCGGCACCGTCGCGGTGGTGGCCGCCTGCGCGCTGGCCGCGTCCCGCGTCTGGGTGGGCGTGCACTACCCGCACGACGTCATGGCCGGAGTCCTCGTCGGCACGCTGATCGCGATGCTGCTGACGGCGGGGCTGCACCGGATCCCCGAGACGTCGGCGCACCGGCTCACCAGGTCGCGGCTGAGGCCCCTGCTGATAGCGCCGCAACTCGCAGAGGCGACCCCGTACGAGACCAAGTGAGGGAGAGGCATGCGGCACAGGATCCTGGTCGTCGAGGACGATCACGCCCTGCGTGATGTCCTGCTGCGCGGCCTGCGGGACGAGGGCTTCGACACCGTGCCCGCACAGGACGGCGCGACGGCGCTGCGGCTGGCCGGGGACGACGTCGACGCGGCCGTGCTCGACGTCGGGCTGCCCGACGCGGACGGACGGGACGTGTGCCAGGCGATCCGGGCGGGCGGCTTCCTCTCCCCCGTCATCTTCCTGACGGCCCACCACCACCTCACGGACCGGCTGGCGGGGTTCTCGGCCGGGGGCGACGACTATCTGCCCAAGCCGTTCCATCTGACGGAGCTGGCCGCCCGGCTGCGGGCGGCCCTCAAGCGCACCGGCTCGGTTCCGACCGCGACGGCCGGTGACCTGATCCTCGACCCGGTGGGGCACAGCCTCACGGTCCGGGGCACCCGAGTCGGCCTGACTCCCACGGAGTTCCGCCTGCTGGCGGCACTGATGGCGGCGTCCGGGGACATCGTGCGCCGGCGGGAGCTGATCAGGGTGGGCTGGCCCGAGGGCGCGCAGGTCAGTGACAACACGCTCGACCAGTATCTGACCCGGCTGCGCCGCAAGCTGCGGGACGGCGGCAGCGAGCTGACCGTCACCACCGCGCGCGGTATCGGGCACCGCCTGTCATGAGGGCATCCGTCTCCCGGAGCGCATCCGTCTCCCGGAGCGCATCCGTCTCCCGGAGGGCATCCGTCTCCCGATGGTGGCCGCGCTTTCGGTGGTGGCCATACTCCCCCCGGCGGCTGTGCTCCCGGTGGTGGCCGCGTACCCTGCGCGGCCGGCTCTCCCTGGTCGCGCTGACCACCGCCACGCTGCTGATGGTGATCCTCACCGTCGCGTTCAACACGGTCGTACAGCGCCACCTCCAGCACCAGGCGGACGACGAACTGCGCACGCGGGCCGCCGCCGTCGCCGCGACCGTCGACACCAGCGGCCCCCGGGTGCGCGTCCTGGAAACGCCGGGCGAGGAGTTGCTCGACACGAACGTGTGGATCTACGCGGGCGGCCGGCTCCTCGAAAAGCCCCCCTCCACCACCGCCACCGGCCCGCTGACCCGCACCGCGGACCGGCTCGCCGCGCGGGGCGGCGGACAGTGCGTCACCGCCCACAGCCACGGCCCCGTCCGGCTGTGCTCGCGACCCGTGCCCGGCGACAAGGGTGCCGCGACCGTCGTGACCGCGCTGGACCTGTCCCCCTATCGCAGCTCGGCCGAGGCCCTGCTCCTCGCCTCGCTCGCGCTCGACGCCGTCATGCTCGCCTGCACATACGCGCTGACACGCCTGGCGGTCGGGCGCGCGCTGCGTCCCGTACGCACCATGACCGAGCACGCCACGCGGTGGAGCGCCATAGCCTCCGAGGACCGCTTCGGAAGCGTGGCCCGGCCCACCGAACTGGCCCAGCTGGGCGGGTCGTTGGACGCACTCCTGGACCGCATCCGCGCGCTGCTGCGCCACGAGCGGCAGCTCACCCGAGAGCTGTCGCACGAACTGCGCAACCCGCTCGCCCGGATCATCGCGGAGCTCGACTGGTGGCAGGCCCGTCCCCGCTCCGCCGCCGACACCCGGAGCACGCACGAAGTCATCGCCGACGCCGCCCAGTCCATGCGCACGATCTGCGACACCCTCCTGGACGACGCGCGCGACAGCGCGGCCACCGCGCCCGGCACGACCGACGTACTGCCCGTGCTGCGGCGGCTCGCGGACCGCGTCGCGCCGACCGAGACAGTGGAGGTGGTCGTCACCGGGCGGGACGCCGAGCTGTCGGCCGGTGTGCCGGACGCCCTCCTGGAGCGCATCGTCAGTCCCCTGCTCGACAACGCGCTGCGGCACGCGCGGGCGCGGGTCGAGCTCCGGGCGCGCGCACGCCCCGGCGGCGTACGCGTCGATGTCACGGATGACGGACCCGGCGTACCCGCGTCGTTCGCGACGCAGCTCTTCCAACCGGGGCGCCGCGCCGATCCGGGGGACGGACACGGCGGAGCGGGCCTGGGGCTGCCGCTCTCGCGACGCCTGGCCCGCTCCGCCGGCGGCGAGGTGCACTACGACGAGCGGCACACCTCGGGCGCGAGGTTCGTGGTCAGCCTCCCTGCGGGGTGAGCCGCTCGGCCTCGGCGACATCCCGGCGCGTCACCGAGAGGTACACGACCAGGCCGAGGATGACCGCGAGGAACAGCACGCTGGTGACCACGGTGCCGAAGCCCAGGCCGCCGTCGCCGGTGGGCTGCGAGAGGTAGTCACCGATCGAGGCGCCCAGCGGGCGGGTGAGAATGTACGCGATCCAGAAGCTGAGTACGGCGTTCAGGCCGAGCGCGACGTGCGCGACCGCGACCGCGGCGATGGCGAGGCCGAACAGGACGGCGGAGACCCAGTAGCCGAGAGCCATGCGCTCGGCGACGAGGTCACCGGCCGCGGTGCCCAGCGCGAAGGTGAACAGCACCGCCAGCCAGTAGTAGGCCTCGCGCGACAGCGTGTCGATGCTGTGGATGGACAGGGTCCGCTCGCGGCGGTACCAGACGAAGAAGACGACGGCGAGGGCGACGGCGAACACGGCGGTGCTGGTCTCCAGCGGCACGCCCAGGTTGTCGGTCAAGTTGTCGCTGATCAGCGTGCCGACGACGCTGATCAGAGCCACGGCGAACCAGTAGACGCCTGCCTTGTAGGCCTTCGTGCGGAACTGGACGACGAGGACCACCGCCAGCAGCGCGCTCATCAGCAGCGACACGCCGGTCAGGCCCAGGCCCAGCTTCTCGTTCAGGAGGTCCGCCGCGGTCTCGCCGACCGTCGTGCACAGCACCTTGATGAACCAGAAGTACGCGGTGACTTCGGGCACCTTGTTCCAGCGCATGGGGTGGCGGGGGGCGGCCTCGGTCCGGCCGTACGCAACGGACGTCTCGGAAGTCTCGGATGTCATGGGAGCGGACGCTGCCAGCCGATGCCTGAATACATCCTGACTACCCGACCGGTCTCACCTCCGACCGATCCCGCCCACCCGCGAGGGCGAGACCGACGCCCGCGCCGCCCGTACCCTCGGTGCGGCCGTACCCGGGGCGGCAGCCCTTGCGTGCGCCGCGGATCACCACACTGCCGGGGCGCGGCCACCGTCTCGAACTCACGTGAGCCGTACGGCGGTTCAGAGCACTCGGCGGCGCACCAGCACCCCCAGCGCGACCAGCCCTGGAAGCAGCGGCAGCCACACCGTCAGCAGCCGGTAGCCGAGGACCGCCGATGCCGCCGCGCTGCCCGGTGCTCCGGCGAGGGTGAGAGCCAGGGCGAGTGCGGCGTCCAGGGAGCCGAGGCCGCCGGGAGTGGGCAGCAGGACGGCGGCGCTGCTCGCGGCGAGGTACGCCAGTGCCACCTGGGCCGGGGGCAGCGGCAGGTCGATGGCCTGGGTGACGGCGATGACCACGGCGGCGTGCAGCGCGGTGAAGGCGAGCGAGCCGCCCCACAACGCCACCGCCCGCGCGGGTACTTCGTGCACGGCGCGGATGTCCGCCAGTACGGCTCGAAGGGCGCGCCGCAGCGGCCCCGACAGCAGGACCACGGCGGTGGCGACCACCGCGACCGTCACCGCCCATGCCGTCGCGGATACGTGCGGGGAGCGCAGTGCGCCGGGGCAGGCCGGCGCGAGCGCGGCGATCAGACAGCCTCTGACCACGGTCCCCGCGGTGGCCTTGACCGCGAGCGCGGTCGCCGACCGGGTGACGGGCAGCCCGCAACGGGTAAGGAAGCGCAGATTGACGGCGCCCGCCCCGAGACCGGCGGGCAGGACGTGGTTGGCGGCGGAGGCCGCGAACTGCACCGCCACCAGGCGCCGGGCGGGCAACGACCGGGCCACCGCGCCCTGCTGGGCGAGGGCCGAACACGCCCAGGTCGCCGAGGTGGCGGCGGTCGCCACGAGCAGCCAGCCTCGGTCGGCGGCGGCGAGCCGATCGGCTCCGGTCTCGATCACCGGCCAGTGGCGCCGGGCTAGATACACCGCGCACACCAGCATGACAAGAGTGACCGCGGCGTGCCAGGAGACCCGTCTGCCGACGGACAACGGCCTCCTCGTGGACGCCGGCCCGTCGACGGTTGTCGCAGGGGCGCCGGACGGGACGGTCATACCGCCCCGCCTCCCGCCCCTGGTGCGACATAGACACGCAGGTCACCGGCGGGGTGCGGGGCCCAATCGCGGGCGTATGCGGGCGGCCGTCCTCCCGGGGTGGTGAGCACGCCGACCGGCTCGCGCCGTCCGGACCGCACGATGTCCGTCTCGGTGGTGTTGGCGTTGTGGCCACTGGTCGCGACGGAGGAGCAACCGGCGTAGAAGGCGATCGGGACGGCCTCGTGGCCGGTCAGCAGGCAGGGCGGCCGTACGCCGAGCCGGTGCAGGTCGGCCGCCGTGGCCGCCCAGGCCCGGTGGGAGTCGGTGGTGCGCTGCACGGTGGCTTGCAGGACCGCGAATTGAACCGCCAGGTGCCCGGCGAGGCCGAGCGCCACCAGGGTCACGGCCACCGGGCGCCAGGCCCGGCTCGGGGCGGTGACCAGGTGGACGAGGGCGTCGGCGACCGGGATCGCGAGGAGGGCGTAGACGGGGAGCAGAAAGCGCGGGGCGGCGTATCCGATCATGAACAGATACGGGATGCCCGCCGTCGTGGCGCAGGCCAGGAGCAACAGTGTGGTCGCCGTGCGCCGGGCCCTGACGGCGATCACCAGACCGAGGACGGCGAGCAGCGGCAGCGCGAACCACCACACCATCACCACCGGGTTCGGCATCGCCCCGGTGCACGGGCGGCACAGGGCGCGTCCGCTCAGGCTGCGCATCTGGTCGCCGACGGCGAAGTTCCAGCCCAGGCCGCCCTGGATGCGGGAGGCGTCCGCGAGCCGCTGACCCAGGCCGCCGTAGCTGACGTACGCCTCGAGGACCCACTCGCCCGCTCCGGCCACCAGACCCGCGACGAGGGCGACCAGCAGCCTCGGCCGTGGCCATCCGCGGACGGCCACGGCGAGCACCAGGAGCGGCAGGGCCGTCCAGACCGCGTCGGTGGGCCGCATCCAGGCCATCAGCGCGGTGCTGAGGCCCACCCCCCACAACGCCGCCCGGTCGGAGCGGTCCGCGCGGGCGCGCAGGAAGCAGCCGACGCAGGCCAGGGCGCCGATCGCGACCCAGTAGTTGGGCATGGCCTGCGGACCGTAGAACAGCGTCACCCACAGCGTCGCGAACACGCCGCCCGCCGTCGCCAGTACCCGTGTCGGGAACAATCCCCGCCAGACGCGCAACGCCAGGTACAGGGCGAGGCCGGACAGCAGGGCGAGGTAGACCCGCAGCAGCGTCGTGGACGAGGACCAGGAGGCGATCGGCGCGACGAGCAGCGGGACACCGCGGGCGCGCGGGGCGCTGAAGAACGCCGCGGGGACGTGCGGGCTGACCTGACTGACGTACACGGTCTCGTCCCAGCCGAGGCCCATTCCGGGGCGTACGAGGACGAGTTGAGCCAAGGTGAAGGCGACCGCGACCAGTGCGAGCCACACGTCGCCGCCGGGCCGTCTCGACACGCGGGCAGCCGAGGACGGGGCGCGGCGCTTGGCGCCGACGAGCGGGATGTTCAAGGTCTTGACCATCGTCCACCCTTCAGCCCTACATCCTGTAGGGTCCTTCACCCTACAGGATGTAGTGTGAAGGATGGAGCCGGAAAATCATGGACAAATTAGCGTGAACCAGTCATGGATGCAGTCCGGGAGCGGCATCCGGAGTCCGGCCCGGTGCTCGCGCCCCTACGCGCTGTAAGGTGGCGGACATGGCTGGCACAGGCCCCCACGGCAGGGCGGAACGGCGCAGCGCGGGCGAACTGGAGAGCGAAGTCCTCGCCGCCCTGTGGGCCACCGACGAGGCCCTGACGCCCGCCGAGATCCAGGCCGAGATCGGCGGCGGTCTCGCCTACAACACCGTGCACACCATCCTCAAGCGCCTGTACGACAAGGGCCTGGTGCTCCGTGACGTGGACGGGCGGCGCGGCGCCTACCGGCCCGCCAAGAACGCGGCCGAGCTGACCGCCGAGGCCATGCACGAGGCGCTCGACCGCGGCCCCGACCCGATCGCGGCCCTCCAGCAGTTCGTCACCGGGCTGAGCCCCCAGGAGGAAGAGGCCCTGCGCGACCTCCTCGGGGGAAACGGGCCATGAGGATCGACGTCTACGTTCCACTCGTCCTGTCGCTGCTGCTCCCGGTGGTCGCGCCGCAGGTGGGCAGGCGGGTGTCGCCGGCGCTGGCGGCCCGCGTACTCACCGTCGCCGCCGTGCTGACCGCGGCCGCCTCCACCTGGGCGCTGTTCCTGCTCGCCGCCACACTGATCGACAGGGCACCGTCGGTGGCCGCGGAGGCCAGTGAGGACGGTCGCTCGCTGCCCGAGCCCGTCCCGGAGACCATCGCCGTCGTGGCGGTCGCCGTGCTCGGCGTGATCGCCTTCCGGCTCTTCCATGCCGTACGAGCGCACTACGCGATCCGCCGGGTGCTGCGCCGGCTGTGCGAAGGGCATCCGCCCGACAGCGAACTCATCGTCGCCGCGTCCTCGACCCCGCACGCCTTCGCGATTCCCGGCACGCCGGGCCGGATCCTGGTCACGGCCGCGATGCTCGGCGCGCTCGAACCCGCGGAGCGGCGCGTCCTGCTGGCCCACGAACGCGCTCATCTCGTGCACCGGCACTCGGCGCTGTCGACCGCCGTCGCGCTCGCGGCCGCGGCCAACCCGCTGCTCGTGCCCGTGCGCACCACCGTCACGTTCCTGCTGGAACGCTGGGCCGACGAGGTGGCCGCGGGCAGCGTCGGCGACCGTCGCACCACCGCACGCGCCCTGGCACGCGCCGCACTCATCTCCCAGCGCGCCCGCACGGGATGCGCCCTGCACTTCTCCGAGCACGCCGTCACCCGCCGTATCGCGGCGCTGCAGACGGCGCCGCCGCCCGACCTGTGGCCCATCGGGGCGGCGGTCCTCGCCCTCGGCGCGCTGCCCGCGCTCGGTGCTGTCGACGCGACCGGTGACCTGCTGCGGCTGCTGGCCGAGACGCTGCCCGGCTGGTAGGCACGGCCGCGACCTTCGCAGGCTCAGCCGGTGGGCTGTTGCGCGGGCCGGTCCGGCGACCGACAGACCGGTATCGGCGAGGTTCTAGTAGACCTCGCGCACCGGCTTGGAGAAGGCCCGGCTTCTGCCGGCAGTCGATCAGCCACGACAGTCACGTGACCGGCTACGGCCGCCGCTCCTTGATGTGGGCGTAGCCCATGAGGCCGACGAGGATCGCGAGGAGCACGGCCGAGGAGCCCACAGTGCCGAGGTCGAGGCCACCCTTGGCGACCGGCTTGGTCAGGAAGTCGCCCGCGGTGGCGCCGAGCGGGCGGGTGAGCACGAAGGCGAACCAGAACAGCAGGACATTCGGCACGACCGGAACTCGCGTCAGCGCGAGGAGTCCCGCGAGCACCCCGCTCACGAGCAGCGCGCCGCCCGCGTAGCCGAGTCCGGAGCTGTCGGACAGGAAGTCGCCCATGGAGGTGCCGAGCGTGTTCGACACGAGGATCGCCGACCAGAAGAGGGCCTCGCCCCGGAAGGTCACGATGTCGCGGATGACGAACGTCTGCCCGGTCAGCTTCCAGATGACGAAGATGACGATGAGCAGCGAGATCAGGATCGCGGCACCCGCGGGGTACCCGAGCCCCAGGCCCTGCGGTCCCCAGCCGAGCGAGGTGGCGCCGCCGGAGAGGTACTCGGCGCTGGCGTCCCGGTTCATGAAGTCGGACATCGTGGTGCCGGCCATGCTGGTCGACAGGATCACGGTCCAGTAGAAGAACGGGTTGTACCGCCGTGACTTCAGCTGTACGACCAGCGTGATCACGAAGATCAGGAACAGCAGGATGGTGGTGAGGAAGTACCCGAACTTGAGGGTCTGGGCGAAGAGGTCGCCCGCCGTCTCGCCAAGGGTCGTCGCGGCGATCTTCATGACCCAGAAGGCCAGGGTCACCTCGGGCAGCTTCTTCATCACATACGCGCCGGGATCGGCGACATGCGGATCGGTGGCACTCGGATCAGTGACGAGTTCCGACTTGTCCATTGTTCAGTTCTCCCGTGGGGGGTACGGTGCGCATGCCTGCGAGGCATGATCATCAACGTGGCATTCGCACCATGAACACATCCTGAACGCGTGGCTCAGCCATTGGCCAACGCCCCGACCGTCTGGTATGCCAGAGATAGTCGACCGGTCGTACACTCGCTTCATGGGACGGACCAGCGACGCCAGGGAGAAGATCCTCAGCGCCGCGCAATCGCTCATCGAGCTGCGCGGCTACTCGGCCTTGGGCGTGGCCGAGATCTGCAAGGCGGCCGGCGTACCCAAGGGCAGCTTCTACTACTTCTTCGAATCCAAGGAATCGCTCGCCCTGGCCGTGATCGACGAGCACTGGGCCGGCCAGAAGCGCACCTGGACCCGCATCCTGAACAGCGACGAGGAACCACTGCGACGCCTGTTCCGGCTGTTCGAGGAGACGGAAGCCGGCCAGCTCGCCGGCCAGCAGAGCTGCGGCACCGTCTCGGGCTGCCTGTTCGGGAACCTCAGCCTGGAGATGAGCAACCACACCGAGGCGATCCGGACACGGCTGCAGGAGATCTTCGACGCACAGGTCGAGATGGTCGAGGCGGTCATAGCCGAGGCTCTCGAGCGCAAGGAGGTGACCGCGACCGACACCCGGCAAGCCGCACAGGCGCTGGTCGCCCAGCTCGAGGGGCAGGTGCTGTTCGCCAAGCTCTACAACAACACCCGCCGGCTCGGCGCACTGTGGGTGAACTGCCTGGCCCTGCTCGGTGCCCGCGCACCGCGCGAGGCCGTGGCCGACGCCTGACCGTTCGAGTGCCCCAAGTTCTCCCAAGGGGTCAGCCTCTCCTTCTGACAATTGCGCCGCTCCTCGCTTCCGCCGCCGCACGCCCCCGGCATTGCCCCGCCCTGTCCATCCGACCTGGACTGGAAGGCTGCGCCTACCAGGTGGGAGGAAGTCGGTCCCGGACCCGACCCGCTTGAGCTTTGACTTCTGTTCGCGGAGACACCTACCGTCAAATAGTCGACCGGTCGGCTAGTTCCTCGCGATCGATCGAGAAGCCCCCACCTCATCTCGAAGAAGGTCATCATGAGCTCTCAGGACCAGAAGGTCGCAGTCATCACCGGCGCCTCGCAGGGCATCGGCGCCGGCCTCGTCGAGGCCTATCGCAAGCTCGGCTACGCGGTTGTCGCCACCTCGCGCGGAATCGCCCCCTCCAACGACGTGGACATCCTGACCGTCCAGGGAGACATCGCCGACCCTGCCACCGCCGAACGCGTCATCGCCGCCGGCATCGAGCGGTTCGGCCGTATCGACACCCTGGTCAACAACGCCGGCGTCTTCGTCGCCAAGCCCTTCACCGACTACACCCAGGACGACTACGCCACGGTGACCGGCGTGAACCTCGCGGGCTTCTTCCGCATCACCCAGCTGGCCATCGAGCACATGCTCGCCCAGGGCGCCGGCCACATCGTCAACGTCACCACCAGCCTGGTCGACAACCCCGACTCCAACGTCCCTTCCGTGCTTGCCTCGTTGACCAAGGGCGGCCTGCAGTCCGCCACCAAGTCCCTCGCCATCGAGTACGCGACGCGCGGCATCCGCAGCAACGCGGTCTCACCGGGCACCATCAAGACCCCCATGCACTCCGAGGACACGCATGAGGCTCTCGCCGCCCTGCATCCGGTCGGCCGGATGGGTGAGCCGAGCGACATCGTCGACGCGGTGATCTACCTGGAGAACGCCCCGTTCGTCACCGGCGAGATCCTCCACGTCGACGGCGGCATGAGCGCCGGTCACTGACCCGCAGGGCATCGCTCGCGAGGCGCGGCCGAAAAGCCGCGCCTCCGATTCCACCGACAGGAGAACCCTGATGACCAGCACGACAGACAGTGAAGTGATCCTGCGCGGCGTCCTCGACCAGTGGAAGGCCGCCGTCGACCAGCACGAACCGCAGCGGGTCGCCTCCCGGTTCACCGAAGACGCGATCTTCCAGGGACTGCACCCCTACAGCGTCGGAAGGGCGGGCATCGCCGCCTACTACGACTCCCAGCCCCTCGGGATGACGGCGGAGTATCGGATTCTCGAAACCCGACGCCCGGCCGACGACCTCGTCCTGGGCTACCTGGGCGTCGACTTCTCGTTCACCGACCGGCCTACTATTCACGTCAACCTCGGCGTACTGGTGAAACGCCTGGAGGACGGCTGGTACATCAGCCACTACCAGGTCTCCAAGCTCGACTGATGGTCCCCGCTCAGCCGACCTGTGCGGCAAACGCCTCGTACGCCGGCTCGTCGAAGAGGACGAATCTGACCTCCTCGACCGCCGTCTCCGTGGCCCGCACCGTCTCCACCGCGATACGGGCGGCGTCGTCCATCGGCCACCCGTAGATACCGGCGGAGACGGCGGGAAACGCGACCGTGCGAGCACCGAGCTCGTCGGCCACCCTCAGCGATTCCCGGTAGCAGGAGGCCAGCAGCTCCGACCGGTCCTCCCCGTGGGCAAATCGCGGGCCGACGGTGTGGATCACCCAGCGCGCGTCCAGCTCGCCCGCGGTGGTGGCGACCGCCTGGCCCGTGGGCAGGCCCTTGCCGTAGTGGCCGGCACGGAGTTTGCGGCACTCGGCGAGGATGGCGGGGCCGCCCCTGCGGTGAATGGCTCCGTCGACGCCTCCGCCGCCGAGCAGCGAGGAGTTCGCCGCGTTGACGATGGCGTCCGCGGTCTGCCGGGTGATGTCGCCCTGGACCAGCGTGATCGTGGTCATGACTGCCTCAGCCTCCTCCAGACGGCCTTCGCCGCGTTGTGCCCCGACATTCCGTGCACGCCGGGTCCCGGCGGGGTGGCCGCCGAGCAGAGGAAGACGGCCGGGTGCGGGGTGCTGTACGGAAACAGGGACAGTTTGGGGCGCAGCATGAGCTGGAGCCCGGAGGCGGCGCCGCAGGCGATGTCTCCGCCCACATAGTTGGCGTTGCGGGAGGCGAGCTCGGGCGGGCCCGCGGTCGCGCGCGCCAGTACGCGGTCGCGGAAGCCCGGCGCGAACCGCTCCAGCTGCCGCTCCATGGCGTCCGTGAGGTCCCCCGTCCAGCCGTTCGGAACATGTCCGTACGCCCAGAAGACCTGCTTGCCGTCGGGTGCCCGGGAGGGGTCCACGACGCTGGGCTGCACGGTGATCAGGAAGGGCGCGTCGGGCGCCCGGCCCTCACGGGAGGCCGCCCGCAGCGCGGTACTGATCTCCGCGCTGCTCGCCCCGATCTGCACGGTCCCGGCGGTGCGCGCCTCCTTGGCCGTCCAGGGCACGGGCCCGTCCAGCGCGTAGTCGATCTTGAACACGCTCGCCCCGTACCGGTAGCGCTCGTAGTACCGCCCGAAGCCGGCGATCCGGGCCAGGGCGGTGGGCGAGGTGTCGAAGACGTACGCGCGCGCGGGGGGCAGGTCGTCCAGGCGCTTGACCTCGTAGTCGGTGTGGACGGTGCCGCCGAGGTCCTTGAGATACGCGGTGAGCGCGTCGGAGATGGACTGGGAGCCGCCGCGCGCGACGGGCCAGCCGCGAGCGTGCGCGGCCAGCGCGAAGACCAGGCCGACGGCGCTGGTGGCGAAGCCGTCCAGCGGGGCGATGACGTGCGCCACGAGCCCGGCGAACAGGGCCTTGGCGCGCTCGTCGCGGAAGCGGCGGGTCAGCCACGTCGACGGCGGCAGTCCGGCGAGGCCGAAGCGGGCGAGGGTGATGGGGTCGCGGGGCAGCGCGGTCAGCGGCAGCGACATGAAGTCGTGCGCGAGCGTGTCCCACTTCGGCAGGAACGGCGCTACGAGCCTGCGGTACGCGCCGGCGTCACGCGGCCCGAACGAGGCGGCGGTCTCGGCCACCGACCGCGAGAGCACCGCCGCCGTGCCGTCGGGGAACGGGTGCGCCATGGGCAGCTCGGCGTGCAGCCACTGAAGCCCGTACCGCTCCAGGGGCATCGCCTTGAACGCGGGCGAGTTTATGCCCAGCGGATGCGCCGCCGAACAGGGGTCGTGCCGGAAACCGGGCAGCGTCAGCTCTTCGGTGCGCGCTCCGCCGCCCACGGTGTCCCGCGCCTCGAACACCGCCACGGAGAAGCCCCGGCGGGCCAGCTCCACGGCAGCCGTCAGTCCGTTCGGCCCCGCACCCACTACGACCGCATCGAGCATCGACGGCACCTTCGGACTCCTTTGTCAGCCGACGGCCACTGAGGATCAGGATATGCCGGTGGACTGACAGCCTTGGCGGCGCGGGTGGTTGGGGCGGAGCCCTCGCCCGGGCACGAGCCGTCCCCCGGCCTGGAACGGGCGCGGAGGCTCTTGATCGGGCCAGGCCCGCCGCTCGATCAGACTCCGGCCGCCAGCAGTGCCGCCACCCGGCGGGCCGTGGCCTCGTCCCGGGCCGCGGTGAACGGCAGCGCGTTGCCCCCTGTCACGCGGAACGGCTCGCCCGTGAGGGTCAGGTGGGCGCCGCCCGCCTCCTCGACCAGCAGCAGGCCCGCCGCGTGGTCCCAGGCGGCCTCCCAGGAGAAGGCCGTGGCGTCCAACTCGCCGCGGGCGATGGCCAGATACTCCAGCCCCGCCGACCCGCAGGGGCGCGGGACGACCCCCTCGACGTACAGGCCGAGGAGCGCGCGCTTCTGCTCGTCCGTGGTGTAGTCCGGGTGGGACGTGGCTATGTCCAGGTCGCGGCCCGGCTCGGGCGAGCCGGAGCGCAGGGGCACGCCGTCGAGTACGGCGCCCCGGCCACGTATCGCGGTGGCGAACTCGTCGCGCGCGGGAGCGTACGTCCAGGAGGCGAGCACGACGCCGTCCAGCGCCAGCGCGACCAGCGTGCAGAAGCCGGAGTCGCCGTGCACGAACTGCCGCGTTCCGTCGACGGGGTCGACGATCCACACCGGCGCCGTGCCACGTATGGCTTCGTACGTCGCCGGGTTGGCGTGCACCGCTTCCTCGCCCACCACGACCGAGCCGGGCAGCAGCTTGGTGAGGGCCTCGGTGAGGTACTCCTCGGCCTTGCGGTCGGCGTCCGTCACCAGGTCGTGCGGGCCGGTCTTCTGATCGATCTCGTGCGCGGCCAGCTGCCTGAAACGCGGCATGATCTCGGCGGCGGCCGCCTTGCGGATCGCTTCTTCGACGTCGGACGTGCGGTGAGCGAGAAACTCGTCGATGGTTTCGATGTCTTCGATCATGGCTCCATGACAACACGCGCCACTGACAATCCCCACCCGCCCGGTGCACTCCCGGTGGAATCGCCATGAATACCGGGGATCGGAGATCAGCAATACGGGTTCGGTGATCGGTCATGCGGGAGGGGACGGCGATCAGCGACGCCGGGGGCGGCGATCAGCGACGCCGGGGGGACGGCGATCAGTGATGCCGGCGGTCGGAGATCAGCGTCCGACCGCGTACCCCTGCATCCCACGCGGATTCGCCGCCGCCGACAGCACGCCCGTCTCCGGGTCCCGGGCGACCGCGCACAGCCGCCCCTCGGACCAGGCCTCGGCGACCAGGACGTCATGGCCGCGGCGGCGCAGTTCATCGACAACCGCCTCGTCCATGCGGGACTCGACGGTGAGGCTGCCGGGGCGCATGCCGCGGGGGTAGAAGGAACCGGGGAAGCTGTCGTTGTGCCAGTTCGGGGCGTCGATCGCGCCCTGGAGATCGAGGCCGCCGCGCACCTCGGAGCGCAGTGCCACGGACAGGAAGAAGTGCGTCTGCCACTGGTCCTGCTGGTCGCCTCCCGGGGTGCCGAACGCCATGACCGGCACGCCGTCGCGCAGCGCCAGCGAGGGGGTCAGCGTGGTGCGCGGGCGGCGTCCCGGCGTCAGGGAGTTGGGCAGTCCCTCCTCCAGCCAGGCCATCTGGAGCCGGGTGCCGAGCGGGAAGCCCAGCTCGGGCACGACCGGGTTGGACTGCAGCCAGCCGCCGCTCGGGGTGGCGGCGACCATGTTGCCCCAGCGGTCGACGACGTCGAGGTGGCAGGTGTCGCCCCGGGTGCCGCCGTTCCGTGCCACGTCGGGTTCCGCGGCCGTCCGGGCCACGGTCGGTTCACCGGCGCCCGGTACCGCGAGGGCGTCGAAGCCCGGCTCCCCGGCGGCCACCACGCGCGCGTGCACGCTCAGCCGCGGGCTGCGCCCTCCGGGGCTGCCGGGGCACAGCTCGTACGACGCCTTGTCGCCGATGAGCGCACGCCGGGCGGTGTTGTACGGCTCCGAGAGCAGCTCGGCGAGCGGCACCTCGGCCGCGTCCCCGTACCAGGCCTCCCGGTCGGCCATGGCGAGCTTGCAGCCCTCGACGAGGAGGTGGACGTAGTCGGCGCAGCCGTAGCGCGGCAGCTCGGCCGGGAGCAGGGCCAGCTGCTGCAGGAGGACCGGTCCCTGGCTCCACGGGCCCGCCTTGCACAGGGTCCAGCCCCGCCAGTCGTACGTCGCCGGGGGCTCGTAGGTCGCGGACCAGGCCGCCAGGTCGGCGGCCGTCAGGGTGCCGGTGTGGCTCTCGCCGCTGGTGTCCATGGTGGGCCGCCGGGCCTGGCGTACCAGGGCCTCGGCGATGAAGCCGGAGCGCCAGACCCTGCGCGCGGCCTCGATCTGAGCCACGCGGTCCGTCTCTTCGGAGACCTCGGCGAGCAGCCGTCGCCAGGTCGCGGCGAGGGCGGGATTGCGGAACAGCTCGCCGGGGCGCGGTGCCTCGCCGCCCGGCAGATACACCTCGGCCGACGAGGTCCACTCCGTCTCGAACAGCTCGCGCACGGTCTCGACCGTCTCGCCGACGCGCTCCACGGGCGCGTGCCCGTCCTCGGCGTACCCGATGGCGTACTTGAGCACGTCGGCGAGCGGCTTGGTTCCGTGGTCGCGCAGCAGAAGCATCCAGGCGTCGAACGCACCCGGCACGGCGGCGGCGAGTGGCCCCGTACCGGGTACGAGATCCAAACCGAGTCCCCTGTAGTGGGCGATCGTCGCTCCGGCGGGCGCGACGCCCTGTCCGCACAGGACCCGCACCTCGCCGCCCGCCGGGGCGAGGATGATCGGGACCTCGCCGGCGGGCCCGTTGAGGTGGGGCTCGACGACGTGCAGCACGAAGCCCGCGGCGACGGCGGCGTCGTACGCGTTGCCGCCGCCTTCCAGGACGGCCATCGCCGACTGCGAGGCGAGCCAGTGTGTGGAGGACACCATGCCGAAGGTGCCCTGGAGCGTCGGTCGAGTCGTGAACATGCCTGCCACCTCGCTGTGCGGAGCGATCAACCTCGGTCCCGACTATGGCACTTGCGCTCATGGGAGGGCAGGACAGCGGCCCCGCGCCACACGGAGCCGCCCCGGAAGGACCGGAATGATCGGAATCATTCGCCCGGGATGGGCGTTGGTCCTCGTGGAACGGAACGGAGGCGGATCGGTGCACGGTGAGTACAAGATCCCCGGCGGCAAGCTCGTCGTGGTGGATCTGGACGTCGAGGACGGAGTGCTGCGCCACGCGCGCGTGGCAGGCGATTTCTTCCTCGAACCGGACGAGGCGCTGGACGCCGTCAACCACGCGCTGAACGGGGCCCCGGCCGACACCGACGCGACAGGCCTGGCCGCCCGCATCGACGCCGCGCTGCCCGTGGGCACGGTCATGTACGGGCTGACCTCGGAGGGCATCGGGATCGCGGTGCGCCGGGCGCTCGCGCACGCCACCGACTGGACGGACTACGACTGGCAGCTGATCCACGAGGGTCCGCAGTCCCCGGCGCTGCACATGGCCCTGGACGAGGTGCTGACCGCCGAGGTCGCCGCGGGCCGGCGTCCGCCGACGCTGCGCGTGTGGGAGTGGGGCGCCCCGTCCGTGATCATCGGCAGCTTCCAGTCGCTGCGCAACGAGGTCGACCTGGAGGGGGCCGCACGCCACGGCATCGAGGTCGTGCGCCGGATCTCCGGCGGCGGCGCGATGTTCGTGGAGCCGGGCAACACCATCACGTACTCGCTCTCCGTGCCCGAGGCGCTCGTCCAGGGGCTCTCCTTCCAGGACAGCTACGCGTATCTCGACGACTGGGTGCTGGGCGCGCTCGGCGACATGGGAATCAAGGCCTGGTACCAGCCGCTGAACGACATCGCCACGGACCAGGGCAAGATCGCGGGCGCCGCCCAGAAGCGGGTGGTGGGACCCGTGGACGGGGGCGGGCCCGGCGCGGTGCTCCACCACGTGACCATGTCGTACGACATCGACGCCGACAAGATGCTCGAAGTGCTGCGCATCGGCCGGGAGAAGCTCTCCGACAAGGGCACGAAGAGTGCGAAGAAGCGGGTGGATCCGTTGCGCCGGCAGACGGGGCTCGCACGCGAGGCGGTCATCGAGCGGATGATCGACTCGTTCCGCGGCCGGTACGGGCTGGCGGACGGCAAGGTGACAGAGGAGGAGCTGGCGCGGGCGGAGGAGCTGGCGCGGTCGAAGTTCGGGTCGGCGGAATGGACGGGCCGGGTGCCCTAGCCGGCGGTGCCGCTCAGAACTCGGAGGTGTCGAGCTCCATGTCGAACGGATCAGGCAGCACGACAGGCGTCCCGAACGGCAGCGGCCCCTCCACCCTGGTGTAGCCGAGTCGGCCCGGTACTGCGTACAGGGTGCAGGACCGTTCCGTACGGTCGACGAGCAGATACAGCGGTGCGCGGTACTCCGCATAGCGGGCACGTTTGACCGTGCGGTCGGTTTCCGCATTGGACTCCGAGGTGACCTCGACGATCAGCAAGGTCTGGTCGGGGAGCAGGGCCCCCGCGCCCTTGGCGACGTCGCTCGGCACGACTGCCAGATCCGGCACGTACCAGTTGCTCGTCCCCGGCAGGTCCAGGTTCCCGGAACCGGCCCGGCAGCCCAGTCTGCGCAGCACCGGCCCCAACTGCTCGCGGATCAGATCGGCGACGTTCTCGTGGTCCCAGGACGGCACGATCGGTTGGATGACCCCCTCGACGATCTGCACACGGTCACCCTGGATGTGCTGGATCGCGTACTTCAGTGCGGTTTCCGGGTCGGTCACTGCGTACGCGTGCGGCTGAGCGCTCATCGGTTCTCCGTCGGACATCGTGTCTGCAGCATGACCACCCTCCCCGGTGTACCGCAATCCGCCACACGCGTTGGGCGATTCAGCACGCGGCTCACCTGAACCGGTGATCTCCGTGCCGAACAGCCACCAGCCCCGACTCGTACGCGAACACCACCAGCTGCGCCCGGTCGCGGGCGCCCAGCTTCGTCATCGCCCGGCTGATGTGGGTCTTCGCCGTGAAGGGGCTGATGACCATGTGCGCGGCGATCTCCTCGTTGGTGAGGCCGCGCGCGGCGAGTGCGGTGACCTCGCGTTCGCGGCGCGTGAGGTGCTCCAGGCCCGGCGCGGTGGCCCGGTCCGGCGGCCGGGCGACGAACTCGCCGATCAGGGTGCGCGTCACGGACGGGGACAGCAGCGCCTCTCCGTGGACGACGACCTCGATGGCCTGGAGCAGGTCGGCGGGCTCGGTGTCCTTGAGCAGGAAACCGCTGGCACCGGCGCGCAGCGCCTCGAAGACGTACTCGTCCAAGCCGTAGTTGGTGAGGATGACGACGCGCACGCCGGACAGTTCGGGGTCGGCGGCGATACGGCGGGTCGCCTCGATGCCCGTCATCACCGGCATCTGCACGTCGACGAGGGCGACGTCCGGCACCTCGGCTCTCACGAGGGCCAGCCCCTGTTCTCCGTCGGCGGCCTCGCCGACCACCTCGATGCCTTCCTCGGCGTCGAGCAGAGCGCGGAAGCCGGCCCGCATGAGGGCCTGGTCGTCGACGAGCGCGACCCTGATCACGACACGTCCTCCGGTATGCCCAGCGGCAGTTCGGCCCGTACCGAGAAGCCACCCTCCGCGCGCGGGCCGGCCTGCAGGGTGCCACCGAGGGCCGTGACCCGTTCACGCATGCCGGTGAGGCCGATGCCGGGTCTGGGCGGCCGGGCCGACTGGGCGGTGCCGTCGTCGTCCACGCGGATCGTCAACTCACCCGTGCGTAGTCGAGTTCGACGGTCACCTTGGCGGGGCCCGCGTGGCGGGCGGCGTTCGTGAGGGCCTCCTGGACGATGCGGTACGCGGCGCGGTCGACGGTCGCCGTGAGCGCGCATTCCTCGCCGGTCACCCTCAGATCGACGGCGAGACCGGCGGCTCGGGCCCGTTCCACCAGCAGCGCGGGTGTGCCGGTCGGCTCGTCGGTGCGCAACACCTCCAGCGTGGCGCGCAGTTCGCGCATCGCCTCGCCGCCCGCCTCCTGGATGGCGAGCAGCGCGGGCGGAACCTCCTCGCCGCGCTTGCGGGCGAGGTGGACGGCAACGCCCGCCTGGAGCTTGACGATCGAGATGGTGTGCGTGAGCGAGTCGTGCAACTCCCGGGCGATCCGGAGCCGTTCTTCGCCCGCGCGTCTCAGTGCCGCCTCCTCGCGGGTGCGTTCCGCCTCCAGCGCGCGCTGTTCCGTCTGGCGCAGGTACGCCTGCCAGTTGCGGTCGGCGAGGCCGGTCACCAGGGCGCACAGGAACCAGCCGGCGAGCAGGAGACTCCGCTCGACGATCTCCTGTGTCGTGGGGCCCGTCGCCACGTATCCCGCCAGGAAGGCGGCGCTTGCCATCGCCGCCACGCCTCGGTGGCCCGCACGGGCCGCCGTGTGTACGGCGGCCAGGACAGGGAGGGCGGAGAGGGAGCCTGGGTGGGCGTGGACGACGTAGGCGGTCGTGGCGGCCGTGCTCGCCGCCAGCACGGCGCGCGGCGCCCTGCGATAGGCCGCGAGGGCCAGGGAGCCGACGCCGATCAGTGCGTAGTCGACGGGGGTCGTGCCGTCGTCGAAGGCAGCCGCGGTCACGACGAGGGCGCCGATCACGACGGCGAGCGTCGCGTCGGTGATGTTCCTGCGGGTGGCCTGGTCCAGCTGCATGTTCGGCACCATATGCGGCTGCGCCGACAGCCGCGTCAGACCTGTGGATGGGTGCCGGGGTACTCCCGGCGCAGTAGGTCGCGCTGTGCGCGGGCCCCGGTGGGGGTAGCTGGTATTGCCTTCGGGGGTACGACGTCTCGGGTGCCTCGCCTGGGCCAGGGTTGCAACGGCACCCGGCGCTGGTGGCTGCACCCGTCCTCCCCCGAGCTCTCGGCCCTGCGGAACGACTGCCCACAGCGGTGGGCGGTCGAGGTCGCCGGCCAACGGGCGCGGCCGGCGGCCACCGCCCACCCGCTCGCGCATGGCAATCAGTGGCCACCGGCCAGGACACCGGCGGTCGGCCGACACCTTGTGCAGGCCAAGGTTCGCGGCCAGCACTCAGCCACCAACCGTCAATCGCCCACCGCCAGTCGCCGGCGGCCAGCCGACAACCGACAGCCATCAGCCCGCAGCCCACAACCCGCAGCCCGCAGCCCACAACCCTGAACAACCACCCACAGCCCGGAGGCACCCCATGTCCAGCCCCTTCCGCTACACCACCCCGCCCCCACCCAAATCCGCCACCGGCGTCACCGCGGCCGTCTACGCCCAACTCGCGGAAGACTTCGGGATCGAGCGCGCGACGACGTTCGTCGTGCTCTCCTCCGCGCCCGAAATCATGGCCGCCGCCTGGGCGTTGATGCGCGAGTCGCTCATCGCGGGCGGCGGTGACAGGACCGGGAAGGAACTCGCGGCGCTGGGGGTGTCCGAAGCCAATCGGTGTCCGTTCTGTGTGGACGCGCACACGATGTTGCTGCACGCCACCGGGGACCACTCCCTCGCCGAAGC
This sequence comes from Streptomyces sp. R41, assembly GCF_041053055.1. Lineage (NCBI taxonomy): Bacteria > Bacillati > Actinomycetota > Actinomycetes > Kitasatosporales > Streptomycetaceae > Streptomyces > Streptomyces sp. R41. The sequence continues at coordinate 8,405,775 of NZ_CP163443.1, read as the reverse complement.
CATGGTGCGCGGGGAGACCCCCGCCGACGAGCGCCACGCGCGTGTGCTGGCGTGGGGCAGGGCGAGCCGGACCCCTGGGGCGGCCGAGTTGACGCCGTACCCCTTCCCCGGCGCCCACGCCCCCGCCTATATCGGCACCGCCCTCTCCTTCCACTTCATCAACCGGATCGTGTCGGCCCTGCTGACCGAGAACCTGCTGCCGGGCAACGTCCAGCGCTTCCGGGCGGTGAGGAGCCTCGCGGGACGTTCGGTCGCCAAGACGGTGCGTCGGCGCCCCTCCCCCGGTGCGGGCCTGGCGCTGCTCGACGACCCGGGTCCCGGGCCGGACTGGGCGCAAGGGAGCACGGTCGGCCCGGCCTACGCCGCACTGCGCGACGCCGCCACCGCCGGAGCGGGGCTCCTGGACGAGGGCGACCGGATCCTCGTACGGGAAACGCTCGAGGCGTGGGACGGCACGCATCCGCCGCTCGGCCGGGACGAACTGCCCGACCGCTCCCGCCCCGGCGCCCGTCTCGCGCTGCTGGCCGCCCTCGCCCCGTACCGCATCACGGACGAGGACGTGACGGCCTGGCGCCGACCGATCCATACCGACCACTGTCTCGTGCACCTCGTGGCGTACGGCGCGTTCGCCGCCGTCGACCGCATCGAGAGCGCGCTTCCCGTCGGCACCATGAAGGAGACCTCGTGACCCGGATCGCCAACTCCGCGCAAGCACAGGCCTGGAACGGCCCGGTCGGCACCCACTGGGCCACCCACCAGGAGCGTTACGACGCGATGGTGTCGGGCGTGAACGACGCGCTGTTCGCGGGCGCGGCCATCTCGGCGGGCGACCGCGTCCTCGACGTCGGCTGCGGCGCCGGGGCGACCACGCGGATCGCGGCCCGGCTGGCCGCGAGCGGACATGCCGTGGGAGTCGACATCTCGGCGCCCCTGCTCGACAGGGCACGGGCGATCACCGCCGCCGAGGGCGTCACGAATGCCGCGTACGAGCTTGCCGACGCGCAGATCCATCCCTTCCCGCGCGCCGGATACGACGTGGTCATCAGCCGGGGCGGCGTGATGTTCTTCGCTGACCACGCGGCCGCCTTCCGGAATCTGGCAGGGGCGTTGCGGCCGGGAGGGCGGCTCGCGTTCGTGTGTCCGCGGCCCGCCGGTCCGCACATCGAGGAGTCGCGCGCTCTCGGCCTCTTCGGCAAACTCCTCGAAGGAGGCGATGGAGACGGCGAGGGTACGGACGGCGACATCGCCGCCGCGCAGGTCGCGATGGCGTCCTTGTCCGACCCGGCGCGGATCCGCGAAGCGCTTCAGGGATACGTCGACGTGACCGTGACCCCGGTGGGTGTCGACACGACATGGGGGCGCGACGCCGCGGACGCCGTCGACTTCATCCTCTCCCGCACGCCCGGCCGAACGGTCGACGCCGGCACGCGCGCCGCCCTGGAGGACACGTTGCGCCCGTACGAGACGAATCGCGGCGTCCGCCTCCGGGGGGCGGTGTGGCTCGTGACGGCGAGGGCGATCACGAAGGACGGCGAGAAACGGCCCGCACCCCGTCAACAGTGAGCCACTGTCACCACACAGGCACGGAGCGAGTTGGCACTTCCGCCCCACAGGGACTCATGTGACACTGGCGTCCCGTCCGCAGTGCGGACCCCTCCGCACCGTCCCCCACGAGAAGTGCGTCTTGCGTTCTCTTCCTCTGCCGCTCGCTCTCTCCGCGCGCCTGTTGCCGGTCGCCGTGCTCGCCTCCGCGGGCTGGGCCCTTACGTCCGGTCCGTTGGCCGCGACCCCCACCGCCGAGCACAAACCGACGCAAAAGACGACCGATACGGCAAGTGCGCCATCGACGTCCGCCGCCACCAAGACATACACCGCGTCGCCCGCGCCCTGCGACGGCGTGACGGAGACGACGGTCAAGTCCCTGGTCCCGGGCGCCAAGACGGCCGGGCAGGAGATCGCCTCGACCGACAAGTCGGTGCGCCGCACCTGCTCCTGGAACGCGCTGAAGGGGTTCGACTACCGCTGGCTCGACGTCTCGTACGAGATCAAGGCGTCGGACGAAGCGGCACAGAAGTCCTACAAGGAGCGCGTCGCGGACAAGAGCGGCGGCGGGGCGGTCCCCGGACTCGGCGACAGGGCCTACTCCGTCGTGAACCTCACCACCGAGGACAAGCAGCAGACGCGCGAGGGAGTGGTGCTGGCGCAGGTGTCCAACGCGCTGGTGGTCATCACGTACAACGGCAGTGACTTCGAGACGAAGAAGGCGCCGAGTACGGACGAGATCAACAAGGGCGCCATCAAGGCCGCCAAGGACGCGGTGGCCGCACTGGAGAAGAGCCGGCAATAGCCGGGAAGATCCGCAACGGGACCTGAAGAACCGGGACGGGACCCGAAGACCGGAACAGGACCTGAAAAACCGACGCAGGTCCGCCAAAACGCGGTAGAGCCGACCGGGACGAAGCGGTCGGCTCTACCCATGGGCACGTAAGTCGGGCACGTCAGACAGTGGCCTTCTCCTTGCCCCGCAGCAGCATCAGCACCACGTACAGAACCATCGACGTACCGAGTCCGACCGCCCAACCGTAGTCGGCCAGCGACTCCAGCGCCGGAATGGGCCGGCCGTCGATCAGCGGGTGGAAGTCGGCGCCGCCGATGGCCAGGACGCCGCCGGTGACGAAGGCGACGACGGCGCGCCAGTTCCAGCCGCCGTCGTACCAGTAGCGGCCGCCCGTGCGGTACAGGTCGGCGAGGTCGAGCTTGGTACGGCGCAGGATCCAGTAGTCGGCGATGAGGATGCCGGCGACCGTGCCGAGCAGACCGCCGACCAGGCCGAGCCAGGTGAAGATGTAGCCCTGCGGGTCGGAGTACAGCTTCCAGGGGAAGATCAGCACGCCGAGGACGCAGGTGGCGAGCGCGCCGGCGCGGAAGTTGATCTTCCTGGGCGCGATGTTGGAGAAGTCGAAGGCCGGCGAGACCAGGTTGGCCGCGATGTTCACGGACAGGGTCGCGACCAGCACGGTGACCAGGGCGAAGAGGATGCCGGCGACGTTGTCCGTCTTGGCGGCCAGCTGTACCGGGTCCCAGATCGCCTTGCCGTACACGGCCTGCGAACCCGAGGTGACCATGACCGACAGGAAGGCGAAGAGCGTCATCGTGGTCGGCAGGCCGAGCGCCTGCCCCCAGGTCTGCGCCTTCTGACTCTTGCCGTAGCGGGTGAAGTCGGGGATGTTCAGCGACAGCGTGGACCAGAAGCCGATCATGCCCATCAGCGAGGGCCAGAACAGTTTCCAGAATTCGCCGCCCCAGCCCAGCTTGGAGGGCTGGTCGAGCAGCGGGCCGAAGCCGCCCGCCTTGCTGCTCATCCACCACAGCATCACACCGGCGCCGATGAGCACGAAGGGCGCCGCCCAGTTCTCGAAGCGGCGGATCGTCTCCATGCCCCGGTAGATGATGGCGACCTGGAGCACCCAGAAGATCGCGAAGGACAGCCACATGGTCCAGGCGTAGCCGCCGACCTCGGAGGCGTTCGCCCAGCTGTCGCCGAAGAGCTTCCCGGCGAGGAAGTAGATCGCCTCGCCGCCGATCCAGGTCTGGATGCCGAACCAGCCACAGGCCACCAACGCCCGTACGACGGCGGGCAGGTTGGCGCCGCGGACACCGAAGGAGGCGCGCGCGAAGACCGGGAACGGTATGCCGTACTTGGGTCCGGCGTGCCCGGTGAGCAGCATCGGGACCAGCACGATCAGGTTCGCCAGCGCGATGGTGAAGACGGCCTGCTTCCAGTCCATGCCGACGGCTATCAGACCGGAGGCCAGCGTCCAGGAAGCGGTGTTGTGGGCCATGCCGACCCACAGCGCGGAGAAGTTGTACGTGGTCCAGGTGCGCTTCTCGACCGGGACCGGCAGCAGGTCCTCGTTGGCGTAGGGGCCGCTCGGCGCCGGGGCGTCGGGCGCGATCTCCACCCGCCCGTCGGCGAGCGTGACTTGAGCGGCGGGCGGGCTGTCCGGGGGGACGGTCTCGGTCATGGGCAGGCCAATCAGATGAGGAGTGACGGGAGAGGCCGTGCGGGTGACGCCGTGGGGGGATGTGCGGGTGCGGCCGGTCCCCTTCCCGGGACGGCGGGAAGGGGACGTTCGGGGAGGGAGCGGGAGCCGCTGTGGGGCTGGGCTTGCGCGATCAGCCGTTGATGGCCGGGATGACCGTCGACCCGTACGCGTCGATGGTGGCCTCCTGCGCGTCGTGCATGTCGTACACCGCGAACTGGTCGACGCCGAGCTCGCGCAGCGCGTCGAGCTTCTCGATGTGCCGCTCGGCCGTGCCGATCAGGCAGAACCGGTCGACGATCTCGTCGGGCACGAACGCGGTGTCGGGGTTGTCGGCGCGTCCGTGGTGGGAGTAGTCGTAGCCCTCGCGGGCCTTGATGTAGTCGGTGAGTTCGTCGGGTACGGCGGCGGAGTGCTCGCCGTACTTGGAGACGAGGTCGGCGACGTGGTTGCCGACCATGCCGCCGAACCAGCGGCACTGCTCACGTGCGTGGGCGAGCGCCTCCGGCGAGTCGTCCTCGGTGATGTACGCGGGTGCGGCGACGCAGATCTTGACGTCGGAGGGGTCGCGTCCGGCCTCGGCGGCGGCGTTCTTCACGGCCTTGACCATGTACTCGGTCAGGTACAGATCCGCGAGCTGCAGGATGAAGCCGTCGGCCTCCTCACCGGTCATTTTCAGTGCCTTCGGGCCGTACGCGGCCATCCAGACCGGGAGTTCGGCGCCGGGCTTGACCCACGGGAACTTGATGACGGTGCCGCCGAGGTCGGCCTCGTCGCCGCGCCCGAGTGCCCGGATCACCTTCATCGCCTCGCTGATGCGGGCGAGCGTGTTGGGCTTGCGTCCGGCGACGCGCATCGCCGAGTCGCCGCGGCCGATGCCGCACACCGTGCGGTTGCCGTACATGTCGTTGAGCGTCGCGAAGGTGGAGGCGGTGACCTCCCAGGTGCGGGTGCCCGGGTTGGTGACCATCGGGCCGACCGTCAGCTTCTCCGTGTTCGCGAGGATCTGACTGTAGATCACAAAGGGTTCCTGCCACAGCACGGCGGAGTCGAAGGTCCAGCCGTAGGTGAAGCCGTTGCCCTCGGCCCGCTTCATCAGCTCGATGACGCGGGAGGCAGGGGGGTCGGTCTGCAACACGAGTCCGAAGTCCATGGCGCCACTCCTAGTCGCTCAGAGAAGGTACTGACAGGTGGAGCGGGGGGTGTAGACGCCGTGACCCGCGCGTCCGGTGAACTCCCGCTCGGTGATGACCAGTTCGCCGCGCGAGAGCACGGACTCGACCCGTCCGGTGACGTGCTTGCCCTCATACGCCGAGTAGTCGACGTTCATGTGGTGCGTCTCGACCGACATGACCTGCTCGGCGTGCGGGTCGTAGATGACGATGTCGGCGTCGGCGCCCGGCGCGATGGTGCCCTTCTTCGGGTACAGGCCGAACATCCGCGCCGGGGTCGCGCAGGCGATCTCGATCCAGCGGCGGCGCGAGATGTGCCCGTCGACGACGGCCTGGTGCAGCAGGTCCATACGGTTCTCGACGCCGGGAAGGCCGTTGGGGATCTTCGAGAAGTCGCCGCGGCCGAGCTCCTTCTGGCCCACGAAGCAGAAGGGGCAGTGGTCGGTGGAGACGACCTGGAGGTCGTTCGTGCGCAGTCCGCGCCACAGCGCCGCCTGGTGCTCCTTGGGGCGAAGAGGCGTACTGCACACGTACTTCGAGCCCTCGAAGTCGGGCTCGGCCAGGTTGTCGGTGGACAGGAACAGATACTGCGGGCAGGTCTCGCCGAAGACGTTCAGGCCCTCGTCGCGCGCCCGTGCCAGCTCGGCGACCGCCTCCTGCGCCGAGACGTGCACGACGTACAGCGGGGCGCCCGCGACCTGCGCGAGCTTGATGGCGCGGTGGGTGGCCTCGGCTTCGAGCAGTGCCTTGCGGACCTCCCCGTGATAGCGGGGATCGGTCTCCCCACGGGAGAGCGCCTGCTCGACAAGGACGTCGATCGCGATGCCGTTCTCCGCGTGCATCATGATCAGGCCGCCGTTCTCGGCGGAGCGCTGCATGGCGCGCAGGATCTGGCCGTCGTCGCTGTAGAAGACCCCGGGGTAGGCCATGAACTGCTTGAAGGAGGTGACGCCCTCTTCGACCAGCAGGTCCATCTCCTTGAGCGTCTCCTGATTCACATCGGAGACGATCATGTGGAAGGCGTAGTCGATGGCGCACTTGCCGTCGGCCTTGGCGTTCCAGGCGTCCAGGCCCTCACGCAGCGAGTGGCCGACGCTCTGCACCGCGAAGTCGACGATGGTGGTGGTGCCGCCCCAGGCCGCGGCCCGGGTGCCCGTCTCGAAGGTGTCGGAGGCGAAGGTGCCGCCGAACGGCAGCTCCATGTGGGTGTGGGCGTCGACGCCGCCCGGGATGACGTACTTGCCGGTGGCGTCGACGGTCCGCTCGGCCGTCCACGCCTCGGCCGCCGGGGTGCCGGTCGCGGCGAGGGCCGCGATCCGGCCGTCCTCGATCAGGACGTCGGCGTGGATCTCGTCCGACGCGGTGATGACGAGGCCACCACGGATGACGGTACGGCTCATGCTCCCTCTCCTTCCGGTCGTGCGTGCACTGAGGGAATCCGGTTGCTGTTAAAAACTGCGATCAACACTGTTTCGGCCGCGGGTCCGGGGGTTGTCCCGCCCTTGAAAGGAACACGGTTCCGCGGGCCCGGCCCCCCGTGAGCCGGGCCCGCGAAACGCGTTATGCCTACGGCGCGGTCAGCGGCCCGTACGTGCCCGGAGCGCGGTCGCGGTAGAACTGCCAGCGGTCGCGCACCTCGCGGAGCTTGGCCAGGTCCAGGTCGCGGACGACGAGTTCCGTCTCCTTGTCGCTCGCCACCTCGCCGACGAACTGGGCTTCGGGGTCGACGAAATAAGACGTCCCGTAGAAGTCGTTGTCGCCGTACTCCTCGACGCCCACCCGGTTGATCGCGCCCACGAAGTACTCGTTGGCGACGGCAGCGGCCGGCTGCTCCAGCTGCCAGAGGTAGCCGGACAGACCGCGCGAGGTGGCCGACGGGTTGAAGACGATCTCCGCACCCGCGAGGCCCAGCGCACGCCAGCCCTCCGGGAAGTGCCGGTCGTAGCAGATGTAGACACCGATCCTTCCGACGGCGGTGTCGAAGATCGGCCACCCGGAGTTGCCCGGACGGAAGTAGAACTTCTCCCAGAATCCCGGCACTTGGGGGATGTGGGTCTTGCGGTACTTGCCCAGGTACGAGCCGTCGGCGTCGATGACCGCCGCGGTGTTGTAGAGGACGCCGGGCTGCTCCTCCTCGTACATCGGCAGGACGAGGACGATCCCCAGCTCCTTGGCCAGCGCCTGGAAGCGCTGGACGATCGGGCCCTCGGGGATCTTCTCGGCGTACTCGTAGAACGCCTTGTCCTGGACCTGGCAGAAGTAGGGTCCGTAGAACAGCTCCTGGAAGCACAGGACTTGGGCGCCCTGCGCGGCCGCGTCGCGGGCCGCCTGCTCGTGGACCTGGATCATCGATTCCTTGTCGCCGGTCCATGCGGTCTGGAAGACGGCGGCGCGGATCACTCTGCTCATCGGGACCTCCGGTCGCTCGGTGTGCTGGGGCGGCCGCCGGAAGTGCCGTCGTCCGCCCGGAGGGCGGGCCCTGCGGCGTCCGGTGCGTGCTCTCGGCGTGCCGGGCGCAAGTCCTCGTACTGGATGTACTTGGGCTTGTGCCCGGTGCGGCGAGAGTGCGTGCCGGACGCCGTGGGGCAGACGGCAATTCCGGCGCCCGCCCCAGGAGCCTAGAAAGGCCGGAGGGCGGCTTTGAGTTGCACCGTGTCACGTCTGAAGCGCTGTGCCGTTCCACGGTGTCACCCCCGCGTCGTCCCATGTTTCACCTATGTCGTCCCGTGTTTCACCGTTGTTGCGCGTCGTGCGCGAGCAGCGCGATGTGCACGGACGCCGCCTGCTCGAAGTCGTCGAGGTCGACGCCGAGACGGGCCTCTATGGCCTCCAGCCGCCGGTACAGGGCGGGCCTGCTGACGTGGTGGAGCTGCGCGGTGCGCGACTTGTTCCGGCCGGTCGCGAGATACGTCCGCAGCACGGGCAGCAGCTCCGACTCGGCGTCGGCGCCGCACAGCAACCCGTCCAACTCCCGCTCGGCGAAGGACTGGACGTGCGGATCGTCCCGCAACAGCCGCACCAGGCCACGCAGATGAACGTCCCGCAGGCGTACGAGCACCGGCTGGTCCTGGTCGGCCGGCGCGTCGGCGGCGGCCTCGGCGACGTGCAGGGCCTCGCGCAGGCCGCCGGGGACGTCGTCCCAGGCGGTACGGGGAGAGGCCGCGGCCACGGTCGTACGGACCCCGGTCTCGTGCCGCAGCCGCAGTGCGAAGTGCGCGGCCAGCGCCTCCCCGTCCTGGTCGCGGGCGAGGCTGAGCAGCACGGCGGTGGCTCCGTCGGCCAGCTCGGCGACGAGTCCGGGAAGCCCCAACAGGCGCAGTACACGGTCCAGTTGGGTCGGGTCGCCGTCCCGTACCACGAGCGGCACGAACGCCCGCCGGTTGACGGGCAGTCCCGCCGCCCGCGCCCTCGGCAGCAGCTGCCGGGCCGGTACGACCCCGCTCACCAGGTCGGTCAGCAGGCTCTGCGCGGACTCCTCCTCCCAGGTGTGCACGGAGCCGCCGAGCATCCGGTGCAGGACCAGGGCCTCGGCGGCCCGGTCGGCGAGCAGCCGCCCGGTCGCGCCGTCGCCGCGGTATCCGCACAGCACGATGCGGCCCCAGCGCTCGCCGCGCCCGCCCAGCTCGGCGCGGATCCATCCGTCGCCCTCGCTGCCGCCCGCCTGCCGGGCGATGCGCTCCCAGTCGCGCAGCACGTCGTCGACGGCGGACCGCTCCCCGGCGGTGGCGAGGACGCGGTGGGCGAGGTTGGTGACGACGACGGGGCAGGCGGCGTGCCCGGCGATCTCGTCGAGCATGCGCTGCAGCGGAGCGCCCGTGGTGATGAGTCCGGTGAGCGCGGTCCGTACGGCCTCGGACAGACTCACGGCCGCGAACTTGCTTCTGACCAGCCGGGATTGCACCTCCTCCGTCAACTCGGCGAAGGGGAAGGGCCGGTGGAGCACCACCATGGGCAGCCCACAGCGCTCGGCGGCCCGGCGCATCACGTCCGGCGGCGCCGGGAAGGCGCGGCCGAGTCCGAGGACGACGGCCGCGGCCTCGGCACGGTGCAGCGAGCGGATGTACTCGGCCTGCGCGTCGGGATCACCGGCGAGCAACACCCCCGTGGTGAGCACCATTTCACCGCCGCTGAGCATCACGCCCACGTCGGCGGCCTCGGCGACATGCACCCAGCGCACGGGCCGGTCGAGATGGCTCGCGCCGGCCACCACCTCGGGCTCTCCGGCGAGCACCCGGTCCAGGGTGAGGACCTGGCGTACCGACAGGGCGGGTTCCAAGGCGGTGGTCATGGCGCGTTCCCTTGCTCAGTCCTACTGGGTACACCTCAGCGCGTGCTCCAGGATCGCCGCGCCCTCCTCCGCCTCCGCGACGGTGAGGGAGAGCGGCGGTGCGATGCGCAGCACGCTGGTGTTGTGACCGCCGCCCTTGCCGATCAACAGGCCTTCCTCGCGGGCCGCTTCGAGCACGGCGGACGCGGCGTCCGGACTGGCCTTGTCCGTGCCCGGCTCGACCAGCTCGACGCCGATCATCAGTCCGCGCCCGCGGACCTCTCGTACGCCCGGGAGCGCCACGGCGATCGCCCGCAGCCGCTCGATGAGCAGCCCGCCGACGCGCCGGGCATTGCCCTGGAGGTCGTGTTCGAGGAGGTACGTGAGGTTCGCGAGCCCCGCCGCCATCGTGACCGGCGAGCCTCCGAAGGTGGAGATGGAGTTGGAGTCGAGGCAGTTCATGATCTCGGCGCGGGCGACGACTCCGCCGATGGACATGCCGTTGCCGATCCCCTTGGCGAAGGTGAGCATGTCCGGCGGGCCCGCCGCGTCGTGTGCCTGCCAGCCCCAGAAGTGCTCGCCGGTGCGGCCCCAGCCGGTCTGCACCTCGTCGGCGATCCAGAGGATGCCGCGCTCGTCCAGGACCTCGCGGAAGGCGGCGTAGAGGCCGTCAGGCGGCAGCGTGAAGCCGCCCACGCCCTGGACGGGTTCGGCGATCAGGGCCGCGGGCGGGCGGATGTGGCCGAGCAGGTCCTTCAGATCCTCCACGCAGGCGGCGATGAAATCGGCGTCGCTCAGATCGGCGTACGGACCGCGGGTGCGGACGCCACCGTGGACGTACAGCGTCTGGAGCGGCGAGAGGGAGGTCGGCGACCAGCCCTTGTTGCCGGTGATGCCGACCGCGCTGAACGAGCGGCCGTGGTAGCTGTTGCGCATCGCCAGGATCTGGTTGCTCTGCCGGTAGGCGGTGGCAAGCAGCAGGGCCGTGTCGTTGGCCTCGGTGCCGGAGGTGGTGAAGAAGACGCGCGCGTCCGGGATGCCGGACAGCTGGGCGATCCGCTCGGCGAGGTCGACCATCGGCCGGTTGAGATAGAGCGTCGAGGAGTGGATGATCCGCCCGGCCTGCTCGCTGACGGCCTTGGTCACCTCGGGGAGGGCATGGGCCGTCATCGTCGTCAGGATGCCGCCGAAGAAGTCGAGGTACTTGTTGCCCTGGGCGTCCCAGACGTGGCGGCCCTCGCCGTGGGTGATCTCGATCGGGTCCTCGTAGTAGAGGGCGAGCCAGTCGGGCATGACGGCCTTGTGGCGCGTGTACAGATCGGTCACGGCCGCACCAGCCCTTCGTACGCGTCGGGACGGCGGTCGCGGTAGAACGCCCACTGCTGCCGGACTTCCTCGATCAGGTCGAAGTCGAGGTCGCGGACGACGAGTTCCTCGGCCTTGTCGCTCGCCGTCTCCCCCACGAACTGCCCACGCGGGTCCACGAAGTACGACGTCCCGTAGAAGTCGTTGTCCCCGTACTCCTCCTGCCCGACCCGGTTGATCGCCGCGATGAAGTACTCGTTGGCGACGGCCGCGGCCGGCTGCTCCAGCTGCCAGAGATAGGCGGAGAGGCCGCGGGAGGTGGCGGACGGGTTGTAGACGAGCTGGGCGCCGTTCAGGCCGAGCTGTCGCCAGCCCTCCGGGAAGTGGCGGTCGTAACAGATATAGACGCCGATCTTGCCGACGGCGGTGTCGAAGACGGGCCAGCCCAGGTTGCCCGGTTTGAAGTAGTACTTCTCCCAGAAGCCCTTCACCTGGGGGATGTGGTGCTTGCGGTACTTGCCGAGGTACGTGCCGTCGGCGTCGATCACTGCCGCGGTGTTGAAGTAGAAGCCGGACTGCTCGACCTCGAAGACGGGCACGACGACGACCATGCCGGTCTCGCGGGCGAGCTCCCGCATCCGAGTGACGGTGGGCCCGTCGGGCACGGGCTCCGCCCAGCGGTAATGCTCGGGCTCCTGGACCTGGCAGAAATAGGGAGCGTTGAAGACTTCCTGGAATCCAATGACCTTGGCGCCCTGCCGGGCCGCCTCGCGGGCGTGTTCCTCGTGCTTGGCGACCATGGATGCGGTGTCGCCTGTCCAGGTGGCCTGGACCAGAGCGGCACGTACGACGTTGGCCATGAGCTGCTCCTTCGACGGGACGTCAGAGAGCCTCTACGCCCGTAGACAAAGGCTGTAGAGGCTCGAAAGTAAGCCCCCTGGGGAGCCTTGCCAAGACCATCGTCGTTAACCCGCTGAGTCGATCACGTTTCGCACTCCTGTGGGTGAGTGACGGATCCGGTCACGCGGTGAAGCCGGCGACCCGCAGAGCGTGGACGAGGTCCCAGTGGCGCTCGTCCGAGACACCCTGGGCGGCCTCCAGGAGGAGCGGCACGAGCCGCTGCGGGTCCGCTTCCGCGCTGCGGGCCGCTTCCTCCGGGGTGCGCACGCGGACGTACGCGGCGAGCAGTGCGTCGATCTCGCGCCGGCGGCCCTCCTCGGCGAGACCCAGCACGGCGGCCCCGATCTCCGGCGCGGGCCGGGCCACGCCCTGGCGCAGCATCTGCTGCCCGTCGGCCGTCCGGCCCGCCGCGACGAGCGCGTCCGCGGCTGCGACCAACCGGTCGGCGGGGAGCGAGGCCGCCTCCCACAGCAGGGTGGCCCAGTCGGCGTCCAGGCCCGCGCGGTGCAGCTGCGCGGCGAGCAGCGGGAAACGGGCGGCGGGCCAGTACGCGGCCTCGACGAGGACGGCGTGCGCCTCGCCGCTCCTGCCCTCGCTCCGCAGCCGTATCAGCGTCTCGACGGTCTCGACGGTGGCCCGCCGCGCCCCGTCGTCCAGCGGCTGCGTGCGCGGCTGCGCGGGCTCCTCGGCCGCTCCCGCGAAACGGGCGCCTCGGGGGGTACGGCCGCCCGGCGCGGCGGGGGCCGGGGCGGGCTGCGCCGTCTCGGGTACGGCCATGGGGGCCGACTCCGGCTCCATCATTCCGGCGAAGCGGGCGCTGCCTCGGGGGCGGCGCTTGGAGCGTTGCTTGGGGGTGGCGGGGGCCGGCTCCGGGGCCCGGGCCGGGGGCTGGTCGTGGTCGCCCTGCGCGTCGGGGGCGTATGCGTCGGGACGTGAGGTCGCCGCTCGGGCGGGCGACTCCGGGTCCGCGAAGGGCGAGCGCGCGGAGGTCTGCTCCGGCCAGGCCGGGTCCGCGAGCGGGGAGTGCGGGCCGGTCTGCTCGGGAATGGGCGAGCGGTGACGGGGTGACGACGGCCCCGGGGCGGCGCCCTCTCCTGGGCCCGGCCGAGCGGTCGGACGGCCCGACGTGTTCACCCCGCCCTCGGCCTGCTGTACCCGGAACACGTCCCCGGCGGGCCCGGCCGTGAAGTCCAGCGCGCCCTGCCCATAGGTGTACTGGGCGCGGCGGTCGAGGTTCTCCATGCGGTGGCGGAGCTCGGCGCAGCGGGCCGTGGCCCGTTCGTGGTCGTCGTGGGCCCAGGCGAGGTCGAGCCGGATCGACTCGGCCTCCTCCTGGGAGCCGGCCGAGCGGAGCAGCCGGCCCAGCTCGGCCTGGCGCTCGGCCGCGTAGCGCTGTTCGCGGAGCATGACGTCGAGGCGGTCGCCGAGGGCGTCGCGGCCTCCCGGCCGGGCGTCGTACGCGGCGAGCGAGGCGCCGTGCAGGCCGCGGGCGCGCTCGGTCTCCTGGGCGGCGGCGCGGTCGCCGTACTCCGCGGCGATGTCCTGGAGGAGCGCCTCCACGACATCCCAGGGCGGGACTTCCCAGCCGTCCAGGCAGGCCCGCATGCCGTCGGGATCTCGCTGCCAGAACACTCCGCACCAGCCGGCGCCCTGATCGAGCCGTTCCATCAGCCCGCTCAGGTACCTCGCGAACTCCCGCACTTGACCCGGGAGTTGTTCTACAGCCATCACACGACTCCCCGCCCGACTGGAGTACTTCGCTCCGGTAGAAAACACCAGCCGTGTTACGGCACGGCTACAGGGAGTTTTCGGACCGGACGCAGAGCCCTCCGGGATGGATGACACCGGTGTGCGGCCCGCCAGGGACGCAGCTGTCAGGAGACCCTACTCGCCTCCCCCGCCCGATGGTCGGCGGTCGGACGTCACCTCACGCCACCCGCGCCAACGCGCACCGCACCACGAGGTCGTCCATCGACAGCCCGAGCGCCCGCGCCAGCGCCGCCACGGTGAAGAAGGCGGGGGTGGGCGCCCGCCCGGTCTCGATCTTGCGCAGCGTCTCGGCGGAGATCCCGGCGACCGCCGCGATCTCGGCCATGCTGCGGTCACCGCGGGCGTCGCGCAGCAACCGGCCGAGCCGCTCGCCGCGTTCGCGTTCTTCGGGAGTCAGGGGGGTACGTCCCATGCCACCATTCTAATACCGGTATAGTAATTGGCATGGTGGAACTGAAGACGGACACATCGATCGACGAGATGTACGCGGCGGGCCAGGTCGTGGGCAGGGCGCTCACGGCGGTACGCGAAGCCGCCGACGTAGGCGTCTCACTCCTGGAGCTGGACGAGGTGGCGCACCAGGTCCTGCGGGACGCGGGCGCGAGCTCCCCCTTCCTCGGCTACCGCCCCTCCTTCGCGCCCACCCCGTTCCCCGCGGTCGTCTGCGCCTCCGTGAACAACGCGATCGTGCACGGCATCCCGGACGGCTACCGGCTGCGCGACGGCGACCTGGTCTCCATCGACTTCGGCGCCGAACTGGGCGGCTGGGTGGGCGACTCGGCGATCAGCTTCATCGTCGGGAAGCCGCGCGCCGCCGACGTACGCCTGATCGAGACCGCGGAGCGGGCCCTCGCGGCCGGCATCGAGGCGGCCGTCGTCGGCAACCGCATCGGCGACATCGCGCACGCCATCGGGACGGTGTGCCGCGCGGCGGGGTACGGCATCCCGGACGGCTTCGGCGGCCACGGCGTGGGCCGCCGCATGCACGAGGACCCGTCCGTCCCGAACGAGGGCCGCCCCGGCCGCGGCCTCCCCCTCCGCCACGGCATGGTCCTCGCCATCGAGCCCATGCTCATCGGCGGCGGCACCAACGGCTACCACGCGGCCCCCGACGGCTGGACCCTCCGCACGAACGACGGCTCCCGCGCGGCCCACACGGAGCACACGGTGGCCATCACGGACGCCGGACCGCGCATCCTGACGGCTCGCTAGCCGCGTGGGGCGGCCGGCCCGGGCCCGAGAGGGCTCCCGGGCCTCCGCCCCACCCCCTTCGCTACGACGCCGGCCGCACCACCATCGCCGACCCGCCCCCGCGCCGTACCTTCTCCGCCGCCGCGAGCCACTTGCCGTTGGGGAGGCGCTGGACGCCCGTTGCCGCGCCGATTTCCGGGTTCTGGCGGAAGGCGTGGCCGATGGACTCCAGTTGGGCTTTCAGCGGGCTGTTCCACAGGGCGGGTTCGAGTTCGGTGGTGGTCTGGTTGCGCTGGCTGGCGCGGGGGGCGGCGATCGCGTCCACCAGGGGCAGCTTGCGGTCCAGGAACTCGGTCAGCGTCTGCAGCACGGTCGTGACGATGGTCGCGCCGCCCGGCGAACCGAGCGCCACCACCGGCTGGTTGGCGCGGTCGAGCACGATGGTCGGCGAGATGGAGGAGCGCGGCCGCTTGCCGGGACCGGGCAGATTCGGGTCGTGGACGTCCGGGCTCGCGGGCGTGAAGGAGAAGTCCGTCAGCTCGTTGTTGAGGATGAAGCCGCGGCCCGGGACCGTGATGCCGCTGCCGCCGGTCTGCTCGATGGTCAGCGTGTACGCGACGACGTTGCCCCACTTGTCGGCCACCGTCAGGTGCGTGGTGTTCTCGCCCTCGTACGTCGTCGGGGCGGCCTTTCCGGCGGTGGAGCAGGCGGCCGGGTCGCTCGGGTCACCCGGCGCCAGCGGGCTCGTCAGCACCGCGTCGTCCTTGATGAGGCACTCCCGCGAGTCCGCGTACTTCTGCGACAGCAACCCCTTGGTGGGTACGTCCTCGAAGGCCGGGTCGCCCACCCAGCGGCCCCGGTCCGCGAACGCGATCCGGCTCGCCTCGATGTAGCGGTGCAGGTACTGCGCCTCGGTCGCCTTGGAAAGGTCGCTCCTCTCAAGGATGTTGAGCGCCTCGCCGACCGTGGTGCCGCCCGAGGAAGAGGGCGCGATGGAGTAGACCTTCAACCCGCGGTACGTGGCCTTGGTCGGCACCTGCTGCTTCGCCTCGTACTCCGCCAGGTCCTCCAGGGACAGCTTGCCCGGGCGCGCGTTGTAGCCCGAACTCGGATCCACCGGCGGCTTGTTCACGGTGTCGACGATCTCCTGGCCGAGGTCGCCGTCGTAGATCGCGTCGACACCCTCCGTGCCCAGCTCCTCGTACGTATGCGCCAGATCGGGGTTCTTGAAGGTCGATCCGACGACCGGGAGCGCGCCGCCCGGAAGGAACAGCTCGGCGGTGTCCGGGAAGTTCTTGAAGCGGGCCTGGTTGGACTCGGTCTGTGAGCGGAAGGTCGCGTCGACCGTGAATCCGTCGCGGGCGATGCGTTCGGCGGGCTTCAGCACGCTGCCCAGCCGCCTGCTGCCCCACTCGTCGAGAGCGGTCTGCCAGGTGGCGGGCGTGCCCGGTGTGCCCACGCCCAGCCCGCTGGTCACCGCGTCCGCGAAGGCGAGCGGCTTCCCGTTCTCCAGGAACAGCCTGGAGTCGGCCGTCAACGGCGCCGTCTCGCGGCCGTCGATCGTGTGCACCGTACGGGACTTGGCGTCGTAGTAGACGAAGTAGCCGCCTCCGCCGATGCCGGACGAGTACGGCTCGGTGACACCGAGGGCCGCCGCCGTGGCGACGGCCGCGTCCACGGCGTTGCCGCCCTTCTTCAGTACCTCGATCCCGGCCGCGGAGGCGTCCGCGTCGACGCTTGCCACGGCGCCGCCGTAGCCGACGGCGACCGGAACCTTCTCGACCGAAGCATCGGTGGCGGCGGGCGGCGCAGCCGCGCCGACCGACACCACCGCGGCCGAAACCGCCAAGACCGCCAGATTCCGCGCAAGAGGGCGACGCATCCGTACCTCCAGTCAACAGCCGTCCGCGCAGCGTAACTTCACTGCCATGCCCGCGTCAGGACCCCCTCGAACACGGATCCGCAAGCCCGCTAGCATGCGCGCCCATGAATGACGACGTGCGCAACATCGTCCTCGGCGTGCTCGCGGCCGGCATCAGTGCCGCGCTCGGCTGGCTCGCCCGTACGTATATGTGGAGGCGCAAGCTCCGCCGCAAGCAGGCGTTCTTCGGGCTGCCGGACAACTCCGAGTCACTGCTCGTCGTCAACCGCGACGCCGGCAGCGCCGACCTCGCAGTGCACCGGTACGACGTGTTCGCACTCCTTGAACTCTCCGCTCTTATCAAGGATTGCGGCGCGCACGCCGAGGTGATCACTCAGGACGCGGCCCGGCAGGGCTTCGGCGAGCGGACGGAGTTCTGCGTCGGCGGCCCGGGGTCGAATCGGCGCATGGCTGCCCATATGGACGCCATGCTGCCCGGGGTGCGCGTGAACACCGACCCGGAACCGGGCCCGGACCGACTCGCGTTCCAGATCGGCAGCGAGCGCTACCGCATGGAGCAAGGCCTGACCGAATACGTGCTGCTGGCACGGCTCACGGCCGGGCAACCCGGCCTGACCCGGCCCGTCTTCCTCTTCTGCGGCCAGCGCGCGATCACCAACCAGGCGGCGACCCGCTATCTCGCCCGCAATCACGAACGCCTCGCACGCAAGCACGGCGACAAGTCCTTCGTCCTGCTCCTGAAGGTGGTGAACTCCCAGGCGTACGGCCCGGACGTCGTCGAACTCGTCGCGGACGTCACCCGGGCCGCCCAGACCCCGCTGCCCACGCCCGCGCCCCCGCGCAATTCGCACCGGGCGACCCCATGAAGGCTCGCCTCCCGCATGCCCCTGCGATGAGCGGTTCGACACGCACACGGAATGAACAGTTCGACTTGCGCAGGGAATGAGCACTTCAGCGCGTCGCGGCACACCGATCGACGTCTCTTTACTCACGAGATGAACACTTCACCAATCGTTACCCGCACGTAACTTACCGACGGGTTACTTCCCGTAAGCGACCGAGGTTACCGTCGGGTCACTTTGCGCTGACACGAGTGAGGAGTGACCCATGAGTCCAAGGGGCGCGGAGCGCCTTCGAACAGGGCGGCGGTGGGTGACGGGCGGGCACGGCCGCAACGCCCTGCGTACGTCCACCGTCGGTGCCGTCTCCGCGACGCTGATCGCCACCGCCGGCCTCGGTCTGGCCCCCGCCGCCCAGGCCTCCACCGGCGCGACGGGCCTTCGCTTCGTCGACATCTCCGGAGACGGCGGCACGGTCCTCAAGGCCAACGTCGTCACACCCGCGGGCGCCGACGGCACCCGCAGCTACCCGCTCATCGTGTTGCCTACGAGCTGGGGCCTGCCACAGGCCGAGTACCTCGTTCAGGCCCAGAAGCTCGCGAACTCCGGTTATGTGGTGGTCAGTTACAACGTCCGCGGATTCTGGCAGTCCGGCGGGGAGATAGAAGTGGCAGGCCCGCCGGACGTGGCGGACGCCTCCAAGGTGATCGACTGGGCGCTGGCGAACACCCCCTCCGACGCACAGAAGGTCGGCATGGCCGGGATGTCGTACGGCGCCGGCATCAGTCTGCTCGCCGCCGCGCACGACAAGCGGATCAAGGCGGTTGCCGCCCTCAGCGGCTGGGCCGACCTCATCGACTCGATCTACTCGGGCCGCACCCAGCACGCCCAGGCGGCCGCCCTGCTGGACGGCGCCGGAACGATCACCGGCCATCCCAGCGCCGAACTCCAGCAGATCTTCAAGGACTTCTTCGCCTCCGATCTCTCCAAGGAACAGGAGATCATCGCCTGGGGGAAGAAACGTTCCCCCGAGACCTACATCGACCAGCTCAACTCCAACCACGCGGCGATCATGTTGGCCAACGGCTGGGGCGACACGATCTTCCCGCCGAACCAATACGTCAAGTTCTACGAGCAGTTGACCGGACCGAAGAGGCTGGAGTACCGGCCCGGCGACCACGCGACCGCCGAGGTGACCGGACTGTTCGGGCTCCCCAACGACGTGTGGACGGACACCGGCCGCTGGTTCGACCACTACCTCAAGGGTGAGGACAACGGCATCGATCGTGAGCAGCCGGTCCAGCTCAAGTCCCGTTCCTCGGGCGGCTACGAGGGCTACCCGGACTGGAAGTCGGTCGGCCCGACCACGAAGAAGATCGCCCTGGCCGGCACCAAGACCATCCACACGAACGTCGACTCGGGCGCGGACGGCGGGATCATCTTCCTGTCCAGCATCCTCGACCAGCTCGCCCAGCTGCCCCCGATGGCGTCGATACCGCTGCTGCCGCGCTACTGGGCGGCCGTGTGGCAGTCGGAGAAGTACACGAGCGCCCAGCAGGTGCGCGGCACCGTCAAGTTGCACACCACGGTCACCGGCACCAAGGAGAGCGGCACCCTCGTCGCCTACCTCTACGACGTGGGCCCGCTCGGCCTCGGCAAGCTGGTCAGCAACGCGCCGTACACCTTCCACGGGCAGACGCCCGGAAAGCCGTCCGGCCTCGACCTGGAGCTGTACTCCACGGCCTACGACGTCCCGGCAGGGCATCGACTCGCCCTGGTCGTCGACACGGTCGACCCGCTCTACATCGAGCACAACCCGTCCGGCGCGCAGCTGACCTTCTCCTCGCCGGAGCACGACCCCTCATATGTGTCGGTGCCCCTGCGCGAGCAGTGATCTCCGGCTGCCGCCGTCCGGGTCCTGGGGGTGTCTGGCGGGCCAGGCCGGGCTCGCGGGCCCGGCCTGGCCCGCCAGACACCCCCAGCCCTTTGCGCCGCTGCTCTCCCCCTACAGTCGCGGGGCGGTGGGGGGACCCCCACCCGGCAGCAGCGTCCCTGGTTCGGCCGGTGCCACATGTACGGCCTCGGTCTTGGGACTGCGCCGCTCCCACCGGGACACCCACTGGGCGAACCAGGAGAGCAGCATGCACATCCCGATGTAGATCGGTGAGATCACCATCACCACGGGGATGAACGGCAAATCGTAGTCGAGGTTCGACGCGATGAGCTTCCCGGCGTGGAGGAACTCCTCGTAGGTGATCAGATAGCCGAGCGAGGTGTCCTTCAGGGCCACCACCAACTGGCTGATGATGGCGGGCAGCATGGCCCGCACGGCCTGTGGCACGAGGACGTACGTCATGACCTGGGTCTTGCGCATGCCGAGCGTGAACGCGGCCTCCCGCTGGCCGCGATCGACGGAGTTGACGCCGGAGCGGAAGACCTCGGCGAGCACCGAGCCGTTGTAGAGCGTCAGCCCCGCGACCAGCGCGGGCAGCGGCTGTACCTGCAGCGCCACGAAGATGAAGAAGATCATCACCAGCACGGGCATGGCTCGGAAGAACTCGACGACCAGCGTGGAGATCCAGCGCACCGGGCGGTGCTCGGAGAGCCGTCCAGTGGCGAGCACAGTGCCCAGCGCCAGCGAGAGCACCGCGGCCATCACGAAGGCCTTGAGCGTGTTGCCCAGGCCCCGCAGCAGCAGCTCCTGGATGCCCTTGTACGCGAAGGGCATCCACTTCGTGTACGTGAACTGGCCGGTGTCGAACAGCAGATACAGGATCCAGCCGATGAGGGCGAGGATCAGGACGGTGGACGCGATCCCGTACATCCGATGCCGCTGGCGTGTCTTGGGACCCGGGATGTCGTAAAGGGCGGTGGACTCAACGGTGTTGGCGGTCATCGGGGTACTCCCCAGCGCTTTTCGAGGACGTTGAAGATCGCGCTGATGGTGAGGGTGATGATCAGATAGCCGACGGCGATCCAGAAGAAGGTCCAGACGATGTTGTAGCCGAGTTCGCTGAGCGTCTTGTAGGTGCCGAGCAGCTCGTTGACGCTGAACGCCCCCGCGATCGCCGAGTTCTTGGCGAGCGCGATGAGCGTGGAGCCGACCGGCGGGATCACCGAACGGAAGGCCTGCGGCAGGACGACCAGGGACAGTGTCTGTTGGAATGTCATGCCGAGGCTGCGGGCTGCCTCGCCCTGCCCCTTGGGCACGGTGTTGATGCCGGAGCGCAGCGCCTCGCAGATGAAGGCCGAGGTGTAGCAGCCGAGCGCCAGGACCGCGAACACCTGGAAGGGCAGCACGAGTCCGAAGCGCGGCAGGCCGAGCAGCACCGCGAAGAACAGCAGGGTGAGCGGGGTGTTGCGCAGCACGGTCACCCACGCCGTGCCGAAGGCCCGCAGGGAGCCGACCGGGGCGACCCGGAACGAGGCCATCACGAAACCGAGCGCGAGCGCCAACGCCGAGGCATAGACGGTGAGTTCCACCGTCCCGAGGAATCCTTCGGCGAAGGTGGAGAAGTTGTCTGTCAGTACGTTCATGCGGCCGCTCGTCCCTTCAGCTCGCCGGGTAGCGGTCGATCGGGGGCGGGGTGGGCGCCGGCACGCCGGACAGGCCGAGCGTCGCCTCGTACGCCTTCTTCCAGTCGCCGTTCTTCTCGCGGGCCTCCAATGCGTCGTCGAGCGCGAACCGCAGCGCGTTGTCGCCGCGCGGTACACCGATGCCGTACGGCTCCTCGGAGAACGGCTTGCCGACGACCTTGAGTTCGTCGGGCACCTTCGCCGCGTACCCGATCAGGATCGCGTCGTCGGTGGAGACGGCGTCGACCTGGTAGGTGAGCAGGTTGTCGACGCACACCGAGTACGTGTCGTACGCGACGAGCGTCGCGCGCGGATAGTCGGTCTTGATGCGCTGGTACGGGGTCGAACCGGCCGCAGAGCAGACGCGTTTGCCGGCGAGGTCCTGCGGGCCGTGGATGTCGTTCTCGTCCTTGCGTACGAGCAGCGACTGACCGGCCATGTAGTAGGGACCCGCGAAGCCGACGAGCTTCTTGCGCAGGTCGTTGATGGTGTAAGTGCCGACGTAGAAGTCGATCTGGCCGTTCTGCAGTGCGGTTTCGCGGTTGGCGGAGGCGATCGTCTTGAAGCGGATCGTCTCCGGGGCGAAGCCCAGCGAGGCCGACATCATCCGGGCGATCTCGATGTCGAAGCCGGAGTAGGTGCCGGTCGCCGGGTCCCTCTCCCCCAGGTACGGCTGGTCCTCCTTGACGCCGACGATGAAGTAGCCGCGCTTCTTCGCCCGCTTCCAGGTGGGTGAGTCGGGCAGCTCAAAGCCCTCCGCCACTTGGTAGTTGGGCAGTTTGCCGGCGGCGGGACCCTTGACGGGCGGGCTGCCCTCCTTGCCGCAGGCGGCGACCACGGCGATGACGATCAGTGCCGTGAACCCCACGAGGGCACGGCACACACGTGTCGTACGGAACATGCGGTGCGCTCCCCCGCTCAGTGCTTGAGGATCTTGGAGAGGAAATCCTTGGCGCGGTCGCTGCGCGGGTTGGTGAAGAACTCCTCGGGGGTGCGGTCCTCGACGACGCGGCCGTCGGACATGAAGACGACGCGGTTGGCGGCGGAGCGTGCGAAGCCCATCTCGTGGGTGACGACGACCATGGTCATGCCGTCGCGCGCGAGCTGCTGCATGACCTCCAGGACCTCGTTGATCATCTCGGGGTCGAGCGCCGAGGTCGGCTCGTCGAAGAGCAGTGCCTTGGGGTCCATGGCGAGGGCGCGCGCGATGGCCACGCGCTGCTGCTGCCCGCCGGAGAGCTGCGCCGGGTATTTCGGGGCCTGCGAGGCGAGGCCCACGCGGTCCAGGAGTTCACGGGAGCGCTTGTCGGCCTCCTCCTTCTTGCGGCCGCGTACCTTGACCTGGGCCAGTGAGACGTTCTGCAGGACCGTCTTGTGCGCGAAGAGGTTGAAGGACTGGAAGACCATGCCGACCTCGGCACGGAGCTTGGCGAGGGCCTTGCCCTCGGCAGGAAGCGGCTGACCGTCGAGCTTGATCGTCCCCGACTCGATGGGCTCCAGACGATTGATCGCTCTGCACAGTGTCGACTTGCCCGACCCCGACGGGCCGATGATCACGACCACCTCCCCCTTGCCGACGGTGAGGTTGATGTCCTGCAGGACATGCAGCTCCCCGAAGTACTTGTTCACGCCATGCAGCTCGATCAAAGGATCGACAGCCATGCCCAGCCCTACCCACTCTCAGCTGTGTCGCAGTCGCCGCAAACTATCCAGACAAGAACGGACTTAATACGCGACACGCACTTTTCGGGCATTAGCCGTATTTACGACGCCCGGGCTGCTATTGAATCCACCGATCACCCCTCTGAATCCACCGACTACCCCTCGGCGACCTCCGCGTAGAGCTGCGAGAGTTCGGGGACACCGCTGGACGCCCACGCGTGACCGCCCGCGACCACATCGATCTCACGGCCGGAGGTCAGCCGCACCACGGGCTGGCCGTTGGGCCAGATCTCCCAGGCCGCGCCCGGTACCGTACGCACGATCACGGAGCCGAGGTAGAGGCCGGCGTCGTTGCCGAGCCAGGGCAGGCTCTCCTCGTCGTCGCGCCAGCGCGGGAGCAGTTGGTCCAGGGCCTCCAACGAGGCCGCGGAGTCGTCGAGTTCGACTCCCGCCTGGTGCGCCTGGGAGCGCAGCAGCTCGCACTCGGAGAGCAGTTCGGCGATGCCCGCGGGATCGCTCTCGCCGTCGGAGAACACCGCGACGCCGAAGGCGAGGCCGCGCTTCTTGCGCCAGTTGCCCAGGAAAGGGATGTTCATACACCCAGCGTGTCACCCACTCCGCCGGTCGCACCACAGGCGCGCGGAGTTGCCTGGTCACCGCGGGTCCTGGCAGCGCGGGCCGCGCCGCCGAAGCGGTCCCCTTCTCGCACCGCCGCCCACCGCCGCGCGCGGCCCGCCGCCACCGCGCGCACGGCACACCTTGCCAACGGTATTCATCCTCCGTAGATTTCATCACAGCATGAGTTCAACATCCGCTGACTTACTTACATGTTCCGCCGTCCCGTGACCAGGAGAGGCAGGCGCCTGTGCCGAAGACTCCCTTCCGGGTGAACGAGGGCGGGATCGTCGCCCTGCTGCCGAACGGGCATGTCGAGTTCCTCGCCGCTTCCGCACGGGAGTTGATCGCCGGCTGGTCGGCCGACGCCCCTTCGAGGTCCGCGTGCAGCTGCTCGAAGGGCTCGGACATACCCTCCACCCGTGCGGCCCGGGTTCCTCCAAGGAGCCGCCCGCCGCGCTCACATCCCTTATGAGCACGACTCGGTGATGGTTCGTCAGTAGATGTGGAAGAAGCAGAGGAGAGCTGCAGCACGTCCCAGGTGCGTCCAGTTGCTGCGGCGTCTCCAGGACCGCTTCGGCGACCTTCTCGACGTACCCCGCGAGAAGGCCCGTCTGCCGGTGCGGCGC
Organism: Streptomyces sp. R41; assembly: GCF_041053055.1. NCBI lineage: Bacteria > Bacillati > Actinomycetota > Actinomycetes > Kitasatosporales > Streptomycetaceae > Streptomyces > Streptomyces sp. R41. Next base: position 8,381,924 of record NZ_CP163443.1, on the reverse strand, counting down.
GCCGCCACAGGTGAGTTGCTCGTACGGGATCAGGTGTGGTCTCTGGACAGGGATGCCGCAGGGACGGCCCTGACCGGCGCAGACGGAGGGACTGACATGACCGGTGACGCGATCACGGACCTGGTGCCCATCGCCCAGGTGCACAACGAGCGGCGTGAACTCATCGACGACAACTGGGGCGAGGTGGCCTCCGTCATCCGGCTGGACGCCGAGCGGTTCACCACGGACGCGCTGCTCTCCCTCGACTCCTTCTCCCACCTCGAAGTCGTATTCCACTTCCACCGGGTGCCACTGGACAAGGTGCAGGAAGGCGCCCGCCATCCGCGCAACAACCCGGAGTGGCCGCTCGCCGGCATCTTCGCCCAGCGCGGCAAGAACCGCCCCAACCGCATCGGGGTCTCCCGCTGCCGGCTGGTCAAGACGGACGGCCTCGATCTGCACGTCGTCGGGCTGGACGCCGTCGACGGCACTCCCGTGCTCGACATCAAGCCGTATCTGCGGCAGTTCGGACCGCGCGAGGAGGTCGTCCAGCCGGAGTGGGCGGACGAGCTGATGCGCAACTACTACTGAGTTCCTGCCGAGTGAGGGCGACATGACACAGGCAGCGGAGCGGGCGCGGCGCGGGCCGCTGTCCGGTACGGCGTTATCTGCTACCCGTTCGTGTCAGGCTTCGCTCCGGCTGCGGGTGCCGTCCCCCGACCGGACGCCGCGGGCGGCCGTCGCCTGGGCCCTGGTGCTGAACACGGTCGTCGTGATGCTCCGCCACCTCATACAGGTCGACGCCGTCGCCGCGGCGGACCTGGAGACGGTGATGGCGACGATCTCGCCGGGACTGCGGCAGACTCTGCTCGGGAGCGACGCCACGCCGTAACCGCGTCTCGCAGTGACACCGGGCGGGGAGTCGATTTCCTCGCCAACGGTCGGACACCGCCACGGAGTTGCTGAGTGCCACCTGTGGATGGAATCCCCCGGGAACCGACTGGTAGGATATTTTTCATCATGCAGTGAATTAACCGCTCACGGAACCCCCGAAGTGCAGTGATCCCATGACATCCACGCGTGCAGACGGTTCGCCCACCCCCGCCCGAAAGTCCGGCTCCCCTCGGCGGGCCGCCTCCCCCGCGACAAAGAAGCCGCGTCCGGTGCGTGCGCGCAGCGGACGTCGGCCCGGGGACAGCGGCACGAGAGAACAGATCCTGGAGTCGGCGCTCCACCTCTTCGCCGAGCGCGGCTACGCCAGGACGACCATCCGCGCGATCGCGGAGGACGCCCAGGTGGATCCGGCGTTGGTCCATCACTTCTTCGACAACAAGGAGGGGGTGTTCGACGCCGCGGTCAACTCGCCGCTCAGCGTCGCCTCCATCTTCGACCAGTTGCCTCCGTCCATGGTCGGCGACGACACGTCGGAGGCCTCCTGGCTCGCCCGCACCTATCTGGAGTTCTGGGAGAGCGAGGAGACCCGCTATGGCATGACCGCCATCTACCGGGCCGGCCTCGCCGACAGCGCCACCTCCGAGACACTCCGCGCCCGCGTGGAGGAGAGCACCAAGAAATGGGCGGCGACCTCCGGGTACAAGGACCGCCCAGACGCCGAGACCCGCGCCATCCTGGCGTCGAGCCATCTGATCGGCCTCGCCCTCATGCGCTATGTGCTCAGAGTCCACCCGCTGGCCGAGATGGACTTCGAGGAGTTCCTCGCCTGGGTCGTCCCGTCGCTGGAGATGCGCCTGTCGACCGACCTGGAACCCCGCAGGACACGGGCGAAGGACTGACTCCGTCCGCCCGGCGGTCCGCCGGGCGAGCGGGAGCGCTGCGCCGGCCGGACCGCCGGGTAAGGGGCGTTCACTCGCCCCGATCAGAGTCAGCGGCCCGCGCCGGATCGGCGACCGGAAACGCGGCCACCGCCGGCGCGAGCGCACGCACCGCTTCCGTGGAGTCGCCGTCCTTCGTCAACTCGGATGGCAGCAGGTCCATGTGACGTGACGTCATCACGCTCATGAGCGGGCTGCTGATCAGCGGGAGCCTGACCACAAGGCGGACGCCGAGTTCTTCGCCGGCGCCCGGTTCGCCGGGCGGCGCGTCCGGCCCGGGGCCGGTCGAGCGCGACCACCCCGTGGTCGCCGGGGCGCCGCCGCCGACGGCGTGACGTCGCCGGTCGCCTGGACGTCCGGGTCCATACGGACCGGCTGGACGTCCAGGTCCACCACTACCGGCTGGACGCGCAGTCCACCACTATCTGCTGGCCGCGCGGTCCACTACTACCGGCTAGACGTCCAGGTCCACCACGACCGGCGCGTGGTCCGACGCGCCCTTGCCCTTGCGCTCCTCGCGATCCACGTACGCGTCCTTGACCGCCTTCGAGAACGCCTCGTTCCCATAGACGAGGTCGATGCGCATGCCGCGGTTCTTGGGGAAGCCGAGCTGGCGGTAGTCCCAGTACGTGAACGGGTGGTCGTACTTGAGGGGACGCGGGACCACGTCCGCGAGGCCCCCCTCGCGCAGGGCGGCGAGGGCGGCGCGCTCGGCCGGGGTGACGTGGGTGGCGCCGTCGAAGAGGGAGATGTCCCAGACGTCGTCGTCCGTCGGCGCCACGTTGTAATCCCCCATCACCGCGAACGGCCGGCTGCCCGTCGCGTCGCCCGCGACCGCGGCCTTGAGGGCCTCGAACCACTGGAGCTTGTACGCGTAGTGGGGGTGGTCCACCTCGCGGCCGTTCGGCACGTACACCGACCAGACGCGGACCGGGCCGCAGGTCGCGGAGATGGCGCGGGGCTCCTCGACGCCTTCGTAGCCGGGGTCGCCGGGCAGGCCCTTGACGACGTCTTCCAGGCCGACTCGGGAGATCACCGCGACGCCGTTCCACCGCCCGGTCGCGTGCACGGCCGCCTCGTAGCCCAGCTCGCGCAGTTGGTCGGACGGGAACTGCTCGGCCGCGACCTTGGCCTCCTGGAGGCACAGCACATCGGTGCCGCTGCTCTCCAGCCAGGCCAGCAGCCTCGGGAGACGGGCGGTGATCGAGTTCACGTTCCAGGTGGCAATGCGCATGGCTCACAACCTACCGGGCGGGTACGACAACGGGCCCTGGGGTGCCACAGGACCAGCCGATTTCGACAGGCAAACTTGTAAGTTCGCCTGTTTGACAGTTAGCCTGTCGATATGACGTCGCCCGAGGATCGCGCCCCGCTGAGCCGCGAGGAACTGGGGCGGGCCGCACAGGAACTGCGGTCCGCCCTGGACCGGTTGCTGCGCAGGATCCGTGCCGAGGCCGCCGACGACGGTCTCTCCCTCTCGCAGTCCTCGCTGCTGAAGCGGCTCGACCGGGAGGGCCCGGCGGCTCCCGCGGCCCTGGCCCGCGCCGAGCTGGTCCGCCCGCAGTCGATGCTCGCCACGGTGAACGCCCTGCAGACCGAGGGTCTGGTGGAGCGCCGACCGCACCCTACGGACGGCCGCCAGGTGCTCATCGCGCTCACCGAAAAGGGCCGGAACCGGCTTCGGCAGCGGGGCGAGCTCCGCGAGGACGCGATGGTCCGTCTCATGGCCGAACGGCTGACCCCGGCCGAACAGCACGCGCTGTCCGAGTCCGTCGAGCTCCTCAGACGGCTCGGCGAGGACTGACCGCCTTCCCCAGGGACCGCCCTTTGTCTTCCTCAAGGGCCGCCGCTGCCTTTCCCCACGCGTCACAAGGAGTACCGCCATGCCCGCCACCACCCTGGACGAGCGCTCCGCCCTCGTTCTCATCGACCTCCAGAAAGGCATCCTCGCTCTGCCGACCGTCCACCCCTCCGACGCGGTCCTGAAGAACGCCACCCGGCTGGCCGAGGCGTTCCGCAAGCAGGGCCTGCCCGTCGTACGGGTGCGGGTCGCCTGGTCCCCTGACGGGGGCGACCTGCCGGTGGGGCGGGCGGACCGACCCGGCCCGACCGCCGCGCCGCCCGCGGAGTTCGCCGAGTTCCCAGACGAACTCGGTCCGCTCGGCGACGACATCGTGATCACCAAGCGGCACTGGGGCGCCTTCACCGGCACCGAACTGGATCTCCAGCTGCGCCGCCGTGGCGTCACCCAGATCGTGCTCGCCGGGATCTCGACGTCCATCGGCGTGGAGTCCACGGCCCGCTCGGCCTTCGAGCACAGCTACCACCTCACGGTGGTGGAGGACGCGACCACCGACCTGGACGCCGACTCGCACGCGCACAGCTTCGGCAAGATCTTCCCGCGGATCGCGGAGATCGCGACGACCGACCAGATGCTGACGCTGCTGAAGGCCTGATGCCGGTGAAGGCCTGACACTGCCGAAGAGCTGACGTGCCGAAGGGCTCTCAGATCTCGGCCGACGACCCCGGCGTGAGCCGCAGGTGTTCGGAGCCGCCCAGCGCTCCGATCTGGTTGTCGTAGATCGGCCGGGCGAGGTCGGTGAGCAGGGCGTCGTGGATGTCGTACGCGCGCTGCGGTTTGACCTCGCGGACGTACTCGATGACCTCGGCGATCTTGTTCCACGGGGCCATGACCGGAAGCATCAGCGTCTCGACGGGCTGGTCGGGGACGGTGAGGGCGTCGCCGGGGTGGAAGACGCGGCCGCCGTCGACGAGATAGCCGACGTTGGTGATGCGCGGGATGTCCGGGTGGATCACGGCGTGCAGTTCGCCGTGCACCTGGACATCGAAGCCCGCGGCGGTGAACGTGTCGCCGTGGCCGACGGTGTGCACGCGGCCCGGGAACGCGGCGGAGATCTTCTCCGCGACCGACCTCAGGGTCCAGATCTCGGCCGCCGGGTTGGACTCCATGCCCGCCCGCAGCCGCTCCTCGTTGAAGTGGTCGGCGTGCTCGTGCGTGACCAGGATGGCCTCCGCGCCCACGGCGGCGTCCTCCTCGCTGAAACCGCCGGGGTCGATGACGAGCGTCCGCCCGTCCTTCTCGAGACGGACGCAGGCGTGCGACTTCTTCGTGAGCTTCATGGGTCCATCCTGCCCCCCCTCGGCACGCCGACGGCCCGCCCAAGGTGGTGGTTCCGCCGCCAGGCTGGGCGATCACTCCTGGGGAGTGGTCTCCTCCCGGATGACCTGCTGCGCCACCTTGAACGCGCTGTTGGCGGCCGGTACGCCGCAGTAGACGGCCGCCTGGAGGAGCACCTCCTTGATCTCCACCGGCGTGAGGCCATTACGGAGGGCGGCGCGGGTGTGGAAGGCGAGCTCGTCGAGGTGACCGCCCGCGACCAGCGCGGTCAGCGTGACACAGCTGCGCGAGCGCCGGTCGAGTCCGGGCCGGTCCCAGATCTCGCCCCACGCGTACCGGGTGATGAACTCCTGGAAGTCTCCGGAGAACTCGTCCGCCGAGGCAAGCGCCCGGTCGACGTGCGCGTCCCCGAGCACCTCGCGGCGGACCTTGATCCCGGCGTCGTACGGATCGGGTCGCCCCATCCCCATGGCCTGGGGCTGCATGACGGCCGGAGCGATCTCGGCGACGGGCGCGGACGACGGGGGCGGGGCAAGGACCGGCTTCACCGGGGCCGCCGGGATCGCCATCTGGCCGGTGGTCGAGTCGAAGGCGGGCTGCCAGGCGGTGGAGAAGTGCCGTACGAGCAGGTCCGTGACCGCGGCGGGCTGCTCCACGGGGACCAGGTGCGAGGCGCCAGGGACGACCGCGAGCCGGGCGTCCGGTATCCCGGCGACCAGCGTGCGTGCCTCGGCGGGCCCGGTGACCTGGTCGTCGGAGCCGACGAGGACGAGCGTCGGGACGCCGATCCGGCCCAGCTCGGCGCGTACGTCGAAGGCGGCGAGCGCCTCACAGGCGGCGATGTAGCAGCCGGGGTCGGTGGTGCGCACCATCTGCACGGCCCACTCGGTGATCGCGGGCTGGGCGGCGGCGAATCCGCCCGTGAACCAGCGCTCGGGCGAGGTACGCGCCATCGGATCGAGGCCGTTCGTACGCACGATCACACCGCGCTGCCGGAACTCGTCGGCCGTACCGAACCGCGGCGAGGCGGCGATCAGCGCGAGCGAGGCGAGCCGCTCCGGGTGGCGCAGCGCCAGCTCGATCCCGATGGCGCCCCCGAACGCGCAGCCCGCGTACCCGAAGCGCTGCACGCCGAGCCCGTCGAGCGTGGCGAGCAGCCGGCCGACGAGTTCGGCGACCGAACCCGCCGGATACGCGGGCGCTCCGCCGTGTCCCGGCAGGTCGAACCGGAAGACCCGCCAGTGCTTCGCGAGCTCCGGGACCTGCCTGTCCCACATGTGCCAGGTGGTGCCGAGCGAGGGCCCGAGGATGAGGACCGGGGCGTCTTCCGGGCCGTCGAAGCGGTACTGGAGGGCAGGGGTCTTCGTCTCACTCACCGCACCACGCTAACTTCCGCACCTGTGCGGGCGGACATGGGCCCCGCTTGTCCACGCCGCCCACACGGGTCCATCACATGTGGTCAGGCCTGGTCAGCCCACCTGGACGGGGTGCCGGACCACCGCGTCGAAGAGGTAGCCCTGGGTGTTGGGGACGGTCGCCTCGGGCTGGGTGCGGCCCGTGGTGTCGGTGGCGCGGGCCAGCAGTGTGTACGTCCCCGCAGTCGCCGGACGCCAGTCGGTGGACCAGCGGACCCAGCCCGCCCGGCACGGGGCGTCGTGCAGCCGGGCCCGGCGCCAGGTCGTACCGCCGTCGGTGCTCACGTCGACGCGGACGACACCACCGGCGCCCGACCACGACCGGCCGGTGAGGCGATGCTCAGCGCCGGCCGGAAGACTCGCGTTCCAGTCGAGTTCGAAGGCGCTCTTGAGGGTCTGGTGGGTCAGCGGCGCGCTGCCGCCCTCGGGATACGCGTCGCCGAACAGCCGGTAGAAGTCGGTGTTCCACGGCGAGTAGAGCGGCTGGGCCGCGACCTCGATGTCGCCGACCCACTTGATCGAGGCGATGCCCACCCAGGAGGGCACGAGCACGCGCACGGGGTGGCCGTGGTCCGGCGGCAGCGGTTCACCGTTCATCTCGTACGCCAGCAATACGTCGTCCAGCGCCTTCGCGAGCGGCAGCGGGCGCCGGACATGGCCGAGGTTCGTGCCGTCCGCCGTGACGTACTCCGCGTCGAGGCCGCGGGGCAGCACGTCCACAGCGTGACGCGTGAGGCCGGCCCTGCGCAGCACTTCGGCGAGCCGTACGCCCTTCCAGCGCGCCGTGCCGATCGCGCCCAGCGTCCACGCCGTGCCGGTGACCGGCTGCCCCTGCTGCGTGGTGAAGAAGCTGCGGCCGTTGCCCGCGCACTCCACGAACGCGCTGCGGGTGGTTGCCGGGAACCGCTTGAGGTCGTCGAGGGTGAACTCGACGGGTTCCTCGCGTGCGAGACCGTCTCCCCAGACTGTCAGCTTCCAGGTCTCGGCGTCCAGGACCGGAGTGGAGGTGTGGTTGCGTACGAAGAAGTGGTCGATGGGGGTGTGGTAGCCGGTGCCGGCGAGGGACGGGAACTTGGTCTCGGCGTTGGTGCCGCGGATCGTGAACCAGTCCTCGGGCACCGGCTTGACGATGCCTGCCGCGGCCGTGGTGGCGGCCGCGGCCGGGGCGGCGAGGGCAGTCGGCACGGCCGCGGTCAGTCCGGCCGCGGCGAGCAGCCTGAGCATGTCGCGCCGGGCGACTCCGTCGGCGCGGGCGTCGCCCGCCAGCCACTGGCGAAGTCTGCGGCGGTCGTAACCGGATTCGTGAAGGGGCATGAGGAGGCCTGCCTTTCAGGGGGTGGGAGGCGAACACACGGGTGCCGACCGCGATGTGGAGGACGCGGCGGTGCGGGCTTTCGCGGGGACATCCCTCGGAGTGCCTGAAGCAAGAGGCTGCTACGGCGTCATCCAGGGGACTGCGGCAGCCTGGACGCGTACCGCGTCGGTGGCGAGGTTCAGCGACAACAGCCGCGCGACAGGTGCGCGCGGGACCGCGGGGCGGGGCGGTGGTTGTCGAGGATCATGGGCACGATGGTACGAGGCCGGGGCTCAACTCGTCCTGGAATCCGGCCGGTCGGCGGACGGAGCGGCCCCGATCCCCTGGTCGGTGTCAGAGGTCGCCCGGTGCGCCGAGGCCCGTCAGCGCGCCGACCGGGTCGAGGTCGGGGGTGCCTCGGGGCCACCAGTCGTCGTGGCCCGGTTCGGATTCGTATGCGTACCAGAGGCCGCCCCGACCGAGGCGGAGTTGGGCGTGGCCCCGGGGGTGGGTGAGGTGGTTGCGCCACGGACGGAAGGCGGGGAGGTCGGCGGCGAGGAGGAGCGGACGGGCCCGGTCGAAACGGCCCGCCGGTGGGTCCCAGGGCTCTTCGAGGACGCTGAGCGCCTCGAATCCGCCCTGCCGCCAGGCGGCGACCGCGCGCGCCAGATCGGCCGGGGTGCGCCCCGTCGCGGAGGCGAGCGAGGAGTACAGGGCACGAGTGGCGGCGGTGAGGCCGGAACCAGGGCGGGCGGCGGCCAGTCGCACCGCGTCCTGCCAGAGCGTCAGTTCCGCGACGGGATCGCGGCCTGTCGTGAGCAGCGCATGCGCACGAGCCGCCGCGTCCGTGGCCAACTGGTCGAGCACGAAGGGGTCCGGACCACCCGGCGCGCCCGGGTAGGTCGGCGGCTGCTCGGGGTGCGCGGGCGGTGGCAGCGGCGCCGGGAGCGGCGGCAACGCGCGCCGGGTGAGGGCGTCGCGGGCGCGTACGCCGGGCAGGGGCGCCGGTTCCTGCTCCTGGGCGGCGCGGGCCGCGCGGGCGGCGTTACGGCGGGACAGCGCGTCGAGCAGCTCGCGTTCGCCACGGCCGCGCAACAGGAGCAGCACGAAGGGGTCTTCGTCCAGCAGCCGTGCCGTCTGGTAGCAGAGGGCGGCCGCGTGCTTGCACGGGTGTCCGGAGTCGGGGCAACTGCAGTGCGGTTCGAGCTCGCCGGGGCCGGGGAGCAGCGCGACCCCGCACTCCGCGAGCGACTTGGGCATCTCCTTGTCGAGCAGCGCGGCGATGTGCCCGGGTCGCTCGGCGGCCGCGTCCAAGAAGCGGTCCCAGTCGCCGTCGGACAACGTCGGCACCCTGACCTGCACGCGATACGGCCTCGGCCGGCTGCCGTGCACGTATGCCAGCACCAGCCCCGGCGTGACCGTGATGGCGTCGACGTACCCGTGCCCGGCATAGGCCCGCCCGCGCGCCAACCGCGCCGCGTCCAGCGCCCCCTCCTCCAAGGCGGTCACCCAGGCATTCCCCCACCACGTCTCCGCGAAGGTGTCGGCCTCCGACACCCGCGCCGGGAAGGCGGGGAAGGTACGGCGCAGCTCACCGTCGCGGCCCGGGGACCCCATGGAACGTGGGAGGCGGTTGACCGGGGGTGCGGTCGTCGTCGCTGATCCGGAGCGCGAACCGGGGTGCGCCGGGAGCGGGCCGGCGGTCACATCGGTTACGGAACCGGGCCGCGCGGGGCCCCGCCCGAGGAACGCCTCGCCCTCGTCGCCGCGTTGCACGGATGACGACTCCGGCGTCGCCGCGCGGGCGTCTCCGGCCGGTGCCGGGTGCGCATGCGGGGTCGCCTCGCACGCGTCTCCGCGTTGCGCAGACTGCGGCTCCGAAGTCCCTTCGTGTGCGTCCGGAGGCAACGCACGAGGCGCCTCCGCAGCCGCCTCCCGGACACCCCGAGACAGCGCACCATACGCGCCCGAAGCCGCATCCCGAGCGTCCCGAGGCAGCACAGGAGGCGCCTCCGCAGCCACCTCCCGAGCATCCCGAGGCTGCACCGTATGCGGGTCCGACGTCACGTCCGTGGGCAGCTCGAAGGCGCCGGCGAGCAGATCCCGTAGGTCCCGGGCCCGGGTCCCGCCGTCCTGGCGCGGCCGCCCCCGCCGAGTCCGGGAAGCGTTCAGGTTCGGCTCGGCGGATCGGCGCCCGCCCTCAACTCCCTTGGCTCCAGTACCCGTTCCTCCGCCGGCTCCGGTGTCCGCCTGTGCCCGCCTCGCCTCGTCGCGCGCGGCGCGCAAGGCCTCGCGCGCGATGTCACCGGGACGCGCGCCTTCGGAGGCATTCTCAGCAGGACGGCTCGCCGGGGTGCTCCCCGCCCCGGCGGAAGCTCCCACCGGGCCGGGTTCCGCATCACCGTCGGACACCGGAGACGGCACGGCACCCCCATCCACACCCTCACCGGCACCCCACGCTCTCCCCGCCCCGGTCGCCCGCCGCAGAGCCTCCCGCGCCGCGTCGCCAGGTCGCGCTCCCGGGGAGGACCCCGTCTTCGACGGCGTCCCGGCCGCGTCCCGCGCGGCAGACGGGGCCGACTGGTCGTCAGCCGCGTCAGCCGACCCGGCCCCCCGAACCTCGCGCTCCCGCGCGGCCCGCAGTGCCCGACGGGCCTCGTCCGCAGGTCCCCGCACCCCGGCAACGGGACGGGGTAGATCGGAGTCGCCGGGCCGGTCCGTGCCTCCGCGCAGGTCCTTGCCTCCGCCCCGGTCCGCCTCCTCGCGTTCCTCCTGCGCCCCGGCCGCCACCGCCCGCTCCTCGCTCTCGGAACCGTTCACGACGACCTCCGGAGCGACACCAGGTCCGACAGCTCGCGGTCGGTCAGCTCCGTCAGGGACGCCTCGCCGGAGCCGAGGATCGCGTCGGCCAGCGCCCGCTTCGCTTCGAGCATCTCGGCGATGCGGTCCTCCACCGTGCCCTCGGTGATGAGGCGGTGGACCTGGACGGGCTGGGTCTGGCCGATGCGGTAGGCGCGGTCGGTGGCCTGTTCCTCGACGGCAGGATTCCACCAGCGGTCGAAGTGCACGACGTGGCCGGCGCGGGTCAGGTTCAGGCCCGTGCCCGCGGCCTTGAGGGACAGCACCAGGACCGGGGTCGCCCCGCTCTGGAAACGGTCCACCATGTGTTCCCGCTCCACGACCGGTGTGCCGCCGTGCAGGATCTCCACGGGGACGGCACGGGCGGCCAAGTGCGCGGTGATGAGGCGGGCCATCCCCACGTACTGGGTGAAGACGAGTGCCGAACCATCCTCGGCCAGCAGCGTGTCCAACAGCTCGTCGAGCAGGGCGAGTTTGCCGGAGCGGGCGGAGGGCCCATGGGCGGAGGCCCGGGCCTCCTCCTTCAGATAGAGCGCAGGGTGGTTGCAGATCTGCTTGAGGGAGGTGAGGAGTTTGAGGACCAGGCCCCGGCGCGCGATGCCCTCGGCGGTCTCGATCGCCAGCATCGACTCCCGGACCACCGCCTCGTAGAGCGAGGCTTGTTCGCGGGTCAAGGGAACGGGGTGGTCGGTCTCCGTCTTGGGCGGGAGCTCGGGGACGATTCCGGGGTCCGACTTCTTGCGGCGGAGCAGGAAGGGGCGGATCAGTCGGGCCAGGCGGGTCACCGCCTCGTCGTCCTCGCCGTTCTCCACGGCGCGCGCGTGCCGGGCTCGGAAGGACTTGAGGGGGCCGAGCAGTCCGGGGGTCGTCCAGTCCAGCAGGGCCCAGAGTTCGGAGAGGTTGTTCTCCACGGGGGTGCCGGTGAGCGCCACGCGTGCGGGAGACGGGATGGTCCGCAAGGCCTTCGCCGTCGCCGAGTAGGGGTTCTTGACGTGCTGCGCCTCGTCCGCGACGACCATGCCCCACTTCTGCTGGGCGAGCCGCGGCGCGGTGGACCGCATCGTCCCGTACGTGGTGAGGACGAAGCCGCCGTCGAGCTCGTCGAGGGTGCGGTCGGGTCCGTGGAAGCGGCGGACGGGGACGCCGGGCGCGAAACGGGCGATCTCCCGCTGCCAGTTGCCCAGCAGCGACGCCGGGCAGACGACCAGGGTCGGCTCGCTACGGGCCCGCCGCAGGTGCAGCGCGATGACGGTGACGGTCTTGCCGAGTCCCATGTCGTCGGCGAGGCAGCCGCCGAGTCCGAGGGAGGTCATGAGGTCGAGCCAGGCAAGGCCACGGAGTTGGTAGTCCCGAAGGCGGGCCTGAAGCTCCGGCGGCGGGTCGACGGAAGCCACGCCCGCCGTCAACCGATCGCGCAGCGCGGCCAGCGCGCCGACCGGCACCGCCTCGACCGTCTCTCCGTCGACCTCGGCGCTGCCGGTGAGCGCCACGGACAGCGCGTCGACCGGGTCGAGCAGGCCCAGTTCACGCTTGCGGGCCTTGCGGACGAGCGCCGGGTCGACGAGCACCCACTGGTCGCGCAGCCGGACGACCGGGCGGTGCGCCTCGGCCAGGGTGTCCATCTCGGTCTCGGTGAGCGGATCGCCGCCGAGGGCCAACTGCCAGCGGAACTGGAGCAGTTCCTCGCTCTCGAAGAACCCGGTGCCGTCCGTCGCCGACCCGGGCGCGGGGCGCACCACCGCCGCCGCGCTCAGGTCGTGGGCGAGGTCCCGGGGCCAGTGCACGGCGACCCCGGCCGCGCCGAGCCGGGTCGCCGCGACCCCGAGCAGATCGGACAACTCGTCCTCGGAGAGGGCGAGTACGTCGGGCACGTCCTGTTCGGACAGCCGGTCGAGCGGTGGCCAGACGCGGGCCGCGCGGCGGACGGCGAGGGCCGCGTCGACGCGCGCGCGGGGGCCGAAGGTCGCGTCGGCCTCCCCCGCCCAGAGGGCCGTCGCGTCCACCACGAGGGTGGGGTCGGCGAGGCTGTGCACCTGGACGACGGCCGCGCCCGCGCGGCGCGCTCCCTCGTCGTCGTCGAAGAGCTGGTAGGCGGACAGGTCCAGGCGGAGCGAGATCCGTACACCCGCGTCCATGCCGGCGGCGACCTCGGCGGCCCAGTCGTGGGCACCGGGCAGCCGCTGCGGCTCGCTCGCCGCGAAGGGTTTCCCGGAGGTGTACGGCGCTGCCGGAGTGCGCGGCAGTGTGTCCGCGACGGCGTCCAGGAAGGACCGCATCAGCGCTTCCGGCTCGGGCAGCCGCAGCGGGCCCTTGCCGGGGAGCGGGACGGCATGTCCTTCGTACGGAAGGGCCGCTGCCACCGCCCTGAGGTGGGCGATGTCGTCCTGGTCCAGCGGGCCCGCGCGCCATGCGTCGAGCCCGTCGGCCGTCAGTCCCGGCAGCAGCCGCCCGCGCGCGACGAGCCGCAGGGCATGCAGCGCGGCCGCGCCCCAGCAGACCGTGGCAGGATGCGCGGCGGGGTCACGCCGGGCTCCGGCGAGCAGCGGCAGGGCCTCGCCTACAGGGAGGGTCACGGCGGGGACGGTGCCCCTGCGGACTCCGGGACCGTGGGGTCGTACGACCGTCAGCCGGGTCCGCTCACCGGACGGTGCCCCGTCGACCGGCTCAGCCGACGACGCGCCCTCGACGCGCTCACCCGAGGACACCCCCGCGGCATGCTCCCCCGACGCCGCGTCCCCGCCCTGCTCACCGGACGGCAGTGGCTCCCCGTCCGGATCCCAGAACGCGACCCGCCCCTCGCGCGGCAGCGGCGCGGGCAGGAAGACGGCGGCGAGCCGCCCGGAGAGCGCCCGCGCGGAAAGCGACCGCTCGGCCGTCGCATCCACCCCGTCCCCCATACGCCCGGTCACCTCCCGCCCCTCAGTCGAATCAGTTGTCTTCGACTCTACGGGCGGGGTCTGACAATCGGCCTCGGTGACCGCGCCGGGCCGGATCGGGACCGGTCAGGGAATCGTGCGCGAGACCACGTACACCATGGGGTGCTGGGGCTCGGACCGGTTCACGACGATGTCCTGCGTGGGCGCCGGGTCCTTCTGCTTGTGGACGAGACCGGACCACGGGCCGACGCCGGTGAACTCCCAGCCGACGACCTTCTGGTCGCGGGCACTGATGGTGATGTCGTCCTTCTTCAGCGCCTTCCGGCTGGTGCCGACGGTCTTGAGGAACCAGTCCAGGCCCGCGTCGGTGGTGCCGAACTGCACATACAGGCGGCTGGTCTTCCAGTTGTTCGTCTCGTAGTAGGCGACGTCCGTGGAGTCCGCGGGCATGGGCACCTGGTACAGGCGGCGCTGGACACGCGAGGGCCAGCCTGCGGTGAGGCCGGTCGCCGAGTACTTGTCCTCTTTCTGCTTGCCGCTGTTGCGGCTCTGGTTGGCGGAGACCACCAGATAGCCGGCGGGTACGCCGATGAGCAGCACGATGATGAGCAGCGTGAGGGCACGGCGGCGGAACTTGTGGCGCGGGTCCTCTGGCGGCCGCTGCGGCTCGTCCGGCGGTGATGCCTGGCGCGGCAGCGAGGCCGTCACAGCGACCCCTGGGTCGTGCGGCGGGACTCCGTGTAGCGCTCGTACCGCTCGTAGCGCTCCACGCGGCGCCGCTTGGCGCGGCGGAAGCGGCGGGCGACGAGGCGGGCGAGGTCGGCGGCGCCGACCATGCCGGCCTCGGGGCCGAGCTGGGCGCGCGCGATACGGGCCTCGGGGCGGTAGCCGCGGCCCGTGAGATTCCTGCGGAAGGCGTCCCGCGCGGGGCCGATCAGCAGGTCGTCGGCCGCGCTGACGCCACCGCCGATGACGAAGCAGGAGGGGTCCAGGGCGGCGGCCAGGTTCGCGATGCCCACGCCGAGCCACTGGCCGATGTCCTGGAGCAGCTCGATGCACATGGCGTCGCCCTCACGGGCCAGCTCGGTGATCATCGGGCCGGTGATGTCGGCGATGTTGCCCTTGACGTGCTCGATGATCCCGTACGCCACCGGGGAGTCCGCGGCGGCGAGCTCGCGGGCCTCGCGGACCAGTGCGTTGCCGGAGCTGTACTGCTCCCAGCAGCCGCGGTTGCCGCACGGGCAGCGGTGGCCGCCGGGCACGACCTGCATATGGCCGAACTCACCGGCGACGCCGAACTTGCCGCGCTTGACCTGGCCGTCCTCCAGGATCGCGCCGCCGATGCCGGTGCCGAGCGTGATCATGACGAGGTGGTCCTCGCCACGGCCCGCGCCGAAGCGCCACTCGGCCCAGGCGGCGGCGTTGGCGTCGTTGTCGACCAGGACGGGCACGGCGAGCCTGCCCGCGAGGCGATCACGCAGGGGCTCGTTGCGCCAGGAGAGGTGCGGCGCGAACAGGATGCGGTTGCGGTCGGCGTCGACCCAGCCGGCCGCGCCGATGCCGACCGCGTGCACGTCGTGCCGGTCGGAGAGGTCCAGGACCAGCTCGACGATGGTGTCCTCGACGACCCTGGGGCTCTTGGACTTGTCCGGCGTCTCGGCGCGGACCTTCTCCAGGATGTTGCCGTCGGCGTCCACGACGCCCGCCATCACCTTCGTGCCGCCGATGTCGATGCCGACGGTGGGGACGCGGGGCGCCGTCAGGTGGGAACGGCGCTCACGCGTCCCTACGGTCCGCAGGACGGTGGCCCGCGCGGAGCCGCGGTGTGCGAGGTCGCGGTAGGTGCTCATCGGGCCGATTCTGCCTTACGCCGGGGCGGGCCTGCACTGTGGGAGCCTCCGCGGACGCTGTGCAGGGCGCGCCGGTCAAGAGGCTCGGGCCGTCCCTTCACCGCGGGCCGTGGAGGCCGGTCGCGCCCACGCGGCGGAGCCGCATTATGTACAGCCACGCGCCCCTGTCGGGGCGCTCCTCACGAGCTGCGTTCCAGCTCGTGCCGCAGGTCGTCCAGCTCGCTGCCGCCCGCCATCTGGCGGGTCAGCTCGTCGAGCGTGATGTCCTCGCGCGCGTTGCTGCTGAACATCGTGCCGCGCTTCAGGAGCACGAATCGGTCGCCCACCAGATACGCGTGATGCGGATTGTGGGTGATCAACACAACACCCAGTCCGGCGTCCCGTGCGGCTGCCACATATTTGAGGACCACACCGGACTGCTTCACACCCAGGGCCGCGGTGGGCTCGTCGAGGACGAGGACCTTGGCGCCGAAATAGACGGCGCGGGCGATCGCCACGCACTGACGCTCACCGCCGGACAGGGTGCCGATGGGCTGGTCGACGTCGCGCAGGTCGATGCCCATGCGCAGGAGCTCCGCGTGGGTCGTCTTCCGCATGAAGTCGACGTCCATGCGCTTGAAGGGAACGACGCCCTTCCTGGGCTCGGAGCCGAGGAAGAAGTTCCGCCAGACCGGCATCAGCGGAACGACGGCGAGGTCCTGGTAGACCGTGGCGATCCCGTGGTCGAGGGCTTCGCGCGGGGACGACAGCCGGGTCTCCTCGCCCTCGATGCGCAGGATGCCCGCGTCGTGCTGGTGCCGTCCCGCGATGATCTTGATCAGGGTGGACTTGCCCGCGCCGTTGTCGCCGAGCACGCAGGAGATCTCGCCCGCGTGGACTTCCAGCGAGACGCCTTCGAGGGCGCGGATGTTGCCGTAGTACTTGCTGACGTCGTCGAGCTCGACGAGCGCCGTACGGTCCGTGGAGGCCGAGTCGGTCGTCATGTTCCCGTCCGTGGTCACTTCGTCGCCTCCGCGCGCTTGCGGACCCAGTGGTTGAGCAGGGTCGCCAGGAGCAGCATCACTCCCAGGAAGAACTTGAACCAGTCCGGGTTCCACTCGGCGAACACGATGCCCTTGCTGACCATGCCGAAGATCAGCGCGCCGACAGCCGCGCCGACCGCGGAACCGTAGCCACCGGTGATCAGACAGCCGCCGATGACGGCCGCGATGATGTAGATCAGCTCGTTGCCGACGCCCTCGCCGGACTGCACGACGTCGAACGAGAACAGCAGGTGCTGGCCGGAGATCCAGGCGCCGAAGGCGACGCCCATGTAGAGGCCGATCTTGGTCTTGTCGACCGGGACGCCGACCGCGCGGGCCGCTTCCTCGCCACCGCCGACGGCGTAGATCCAGTTGCCGACGCGGGTGCGCAGCAGGATCCAGGTGGCGATGGCGACCAGGGCCAGCCACCACAGGATGGTGATCTTGAAGTCGACGCCGCCGATGGTGAGCGTCGAGGCGAAGACGTCCTTGGCGGAGGAGAAGCCCTCCATGTCGGAGATCGACTTCGTGGAGACCGTGCCGCTGATCAGCTTGGTGAAGCCGAGGTTCATGCCGGTCAGCATCAGAAAGGTGCCGAGCGTGATGATGAAGCTCGGCGGGTCGGTGCGGGTCAGCATGACGCCGTTGAAGACGCCGATCGCCAGGGTGACGAGCAGCGAGACGAAGACGCCGACCCAGACGTTCGCGGTCATCTGGTAGCTGAACATCGAGGAGATCAGCGCGGAGCTGGTCACCATGACGCCCGCGGAGAGGTCGAACTCGCCGCCGATCATCAGCAGCGCGACCGGGACGGCCATGATGCCGATGGTCGACGAGGCGTACAGGACCGTGCTGAGGCTCCCGGCCCGTACGAAGCTGTCCGCGAAGATCGCGAAGAAGACGAAGACGGCGATCGCGCCGACCACCGAGCCGAGCTCGGGGCGGCCCATGAACTTGCGCAGCGGCGAGGTCTTCAGGAGACGTTCGTCGGCCTTGGTGCCCGGCGACGGCGCGGGTGCGGTGGTACTCATCGGGTGCCCCGCTTCGTGTACTCCAGCAGCGCGCCGGCCTGGTCCTTGGTGATGATCTGCGGTCCGGTGAGGACCGGCTTGCCGCCGCCGAGGACGTCGTCGTTGTACTTGTAGAGCCAGAGCAGGTCCACGGCCTCGTACCCCTGGAGGTACGGCTGCTGGTCGACGGCGAAGCCGAGCGTGCCGCTCTTGAGCTCCCCGGCCACCTTCTCGTTGAGGTCGAAGGTGTCGATCTCGGCCTTGCTGCCCGCGTCCTGCTTGGCCTTGACCGCGGTGTCCGCGAAGGGGGCGCCGAGCGTGACGACCGAGTCGATGGACGTGTCGGCCTGCAGCTTGGCGCCGATGGAGGCCTGCACGTCGGGCATGCTGGTGCCCTGGACATAGAGGTTCTGCACGGTGCCGTGGAAGGTGTTCTTGATGCCCGCGCAGCGCTGCTCGTGACCGACGTTGCCCTGCTCGTGCAGAACACACAGGGCCTTCTTGCGGCCCCGCTTGTTCAGCTCGTCACCGACCGCCTCGCCGGCGACGGTCTCGTCCTGACCGATGTGGGTGAGCGCACCGAACGCCTTGGACTCCTCGGAGCCCGAGTTCACCGTGATCACGGGGATGCCGGCCTTCTCGGCGCGCGCGACGGCCGCCTTCATGGCGTCGGGCTTGGCGAGCGTGACGATGATGCCGTCGACCTGCTTGTCGACGGCGGCGTCCACGAGCTGTGCCTGCTGCTGTGCCTCGCCACTGTGCGAGTACAGGAAGTTGATGTTGTCCTTGACGGCGGCCTGCTTGGCGCCGCTCTGCACGATGTCCCAGAAGGTGTCGCCTTCGCCCGCGTGGGTGATCATCGCGAAGGTCCATTTGGGCGTGTTCACCGCGGCCCTGCCCTGGGCCGCCGCCGCCTTGCGGGCGTCCTCGGCCCGCTTACCGCCGGTGCTGCTGCATCCCGCGAGGGACACTCCCAGCGCCCCTGCGAGCGCGATGCTTACCCAGGTCCGAGTCCGTGCCACGAGGCCGTGCCCTTCTTGCTTGCTCCTTGGTGCGCCGGGCCCTGCGGACTGGCCCGGAGGGCCGTCACATAGGCCCCTGGGACCGGCGTCTCACCGGCCCCAAACGTCCAAGTATCAATCACGGGGATCATGCACCCGACCAGCGGGTCCCGCGCGCGGTGGACTTCACCGGTCGCGCCACGCCCTTCTCGGTGACGACAGCGGGGCCGGTGAGGAGCGCGCGTCGGTCGATCACGGACGCACGAGGGAAGGAGAGCGCGTCAGTCGATCACGGACGCACGAGGAGCTGGAACTCGAAGGAGTAGCGCGAGGCCCGGTAGATGTGGGTGCCGAACTCGACGGCGCGGCCGGTGTCGTCGAAGGTTGTGCGCTGCATGGTGAGCAGGGGCGCGCCGGCCGGTTCGCCGAGCCGCTCGCCCTCTTCCGCGGTGGCCGCGCGTGCGCCGACGGACTGCCGGGCGCTGTGCAGGGTGATCCCCGCCGCGCGCATCAGCCGGTACAGGCCGGTGGCCTCCATCTGCGCGCTGTCCAGCTCCAGCAGGTCGGGGGGCAGATAGTTGCAGAGGTACGCCATCGGCTCCCCGTGGGCGAGGCGCAGCCGCTCGACACGGTGTACGTCGCCGCCCTCGGCCACGCCCAGGGCCGCCGCGACCTCTGCGGACGCCGGTACGACGGTGTTGACGACCACCTGGGTCGCCGGGCGCTGGCCCGCCGACTCCAGGTCGTCGTAGAGGCTGCTGAGTTCCAGCGGGCGCTTGACCTGGCTGTGCACGACCTGAGTGCCCACGCCGCGGCGCCGTACGAGCAGGCCCTTGTCGACGAGGGACTGGATGGCCTGGCGGACCGTGGGCCGGGACAGGCCGAGCCGCCCGGCGAGCTCGATCTCGTTGCCAAGGAGGCTGCCCGGGGTCAGCGTTCCGTGCTCGATCGCGGCCTCCAGCTGTTGGGACAGCTGGAAGTAGAGCGGGACCGGGCTGCTGCGGTCGACGCTGAGCTGGAGCGACACGGTCGGATCCACATCTGGTTTCGGCACGGCCCGAGCGTAGCTCTGGGAGATGTTGACGGGAAGTTGTGAAGTTCGATTGTCCGGACAAACCATTGACACGGTGCCGGCTTCGCCCACACTGTTCCCATGCGCATCGGACTCATCGGAGCGGGTCGTATCGGCACATTCCACGCGACCACTCTCAGCCGTCACCGTGAGGTCGGCGGCTCCCTCATCGTCACGGACGCGGACACCGCGCGGGCCCATCGGCTGGCGGACCGACTGGGCGCGACGGCGGCGCCCAGCGTGGACGAGATCTTCACCTGGGGCGTGGATGCGGTGGTCATCACGGCGGCGACTTCGGCCCACGGCGAACTGATCGGTCGGGCAGCGCGGTCCGGGCTCCCGGTCTTCTGCGAGAAGCCCATCGCCCTCGATCTGGCGGGCACGCTGGCCGCGCTGGCCGAGGTCGATGCCGCCGGAACGATTCTGCAGCTGGGCTTCCAGCGCCGCTTCGACGTGGGCTACACGGCCGCCCGCGAGGCGGTGCGGTCGGGACGGCTGGGCCGGCTGCACACGGTCCGGGCGATGACGTCCGACCAGTCGCCGCCCCCGGTCGACTACCTCCCGCTCTCCGGCGGGCTCTACCGGGACTGCCTGATCCACGACTTCGACATGCTGCGCTGGGTCACCGGCCGCGAGGTCCTCGAGGTGTACGCGACCGGGTCGGACGCCGGGCCCGCGATGTTCCGCGAGGCGGGTGACATCGACACCGCCGCGGCCGTGCTCACCTTCGACGACGGCACCCTCGCCACGGCGACGGCGACCCGGGTGAACGGGGCCGGCTACGACGTCCGGATGGAGCTCGCCGGCGAGCTGGACCAGATCGCCGTCGGCCTCGACGACCGTACGCCGATCGCGTCCACCGAACCGGCCGGGCCGCCGCCCGCCGACAAGCCGTGGATGGGCTTCCTGGAGCGCTTCGGTCCGGCGTACGAGGCCGAGCTCGCCGCGTTCGTCGAGGTCGTCCGCGGTGAGCGGCCCAATCCGTGCGACGGCCGTGAGGCGTTGGAGGCGCTGCGTATCGCCGAGGCGTGTGTGGTGTCCCGGCAGGAGCGGCGTCCGGTGCGGCTCCGGGAGATCCCGGGCGGGCGAGACTGAGTGGAGGACCCCGGCGGTGCGCCTCACACGAGGAGGCGCACCGCCGGGGTCTGTGCGTCGACTCCGAGTACCCGGTCGCAGTGCTTGCACTTCAGCTCGTGCGGCCGCACCAGGTTGGTCTGGATGCTGTCGGTGCCCGACTCCTTGGCGTCCTTGCAGTAGTAGCCCAGGTGCAGCCGGACCCAGGGGTGGCTGGTGGGCGCCGCTGTCTTGTTGCCGTCCCGGGTGTCGGTGAAGGGCGCCCACCAGAAGTCGATCAGGGCACGGACCGCCAGCCCCTCCCGGCCGTTGGTGGTGTCGAACGCGGCGATCCTGGCGGCGGTGTGGTGCCGCTTGAATCCGCTGCGACTGCCGGAGCACAGTGCGCGCTCGGCCCCGCGCTCGAAGACCGTCGTACGGCCGGTGCGCTCGCAGATGAAGCAGTCCAGGCTGAACTCCAATGTGGAGCGCCAGTACAGCTGGTGGGCGTCGGAGCCGCGCAGCTCCTTGCCGGTCAGCTCCGCGGTGATCTCCGCCGTACGCAGCACGGATGACGCTCCTCTCGTCGAAGGGGGCCGCTCACCAGCGCACCGGCAGGCTGCGCAGGCCGCGTATCAGCATGCCGGACAGCCAGTCCCCAGGGGGCCCGTCGAGCTCGAGATCCGGGCATCGCTCCAGCAGGGAGCGCAGCGCGACACGGGCTTCGAGGCGGGCCAGGGGCGCGCCCAGGCAGTAGTGGATGCCATGTCCGAAGGCGAGATGGCCCTGCGGGGCGCGGTGGACGTCGAAGCGGTGCCGGTCCGGGCAGTACGCCGCGTCGCGGTCGGCGGCGTCGAGGCCGATCATCACCGGGTCGCCCACCGCGATGGACCTGCCGCCGATCTCCATCGGCTCGGCCGCGTAGCGGTACGTCGCCGTCTCCACCGGTCCCTCGAAGCGCAGGACCTCCTCCACAGCGCCGTCGAGGAGGGTCATGTCGGCCCGCAGCGCGGCGAGTTGGTCCGGGTGGGTGAGCAGGGTGTGCACCGCGGTCGTGATCAGGTTGACCGTCGTCTCGTGGCCCGCGACCAGCAGGATGAACGCCATCCCGCGCAGTTCGTCGCGCGAGAGGCGGTCGCCGTCCTGCGCGCGGGTACGGATGAGGGCGCTGAGCAGGTCGTCGGCCGGTGCCGTGCAGCGTTTGTCCTCGATCAACTCGTCAAGGTATGAGGCGAGTTGCTCGATCGCGGCGAGTTCGGTGTCTCCGCCGGACGGGGCCACGATCTCGTTCGACATGGCCCGGAAGGCCTCCCGGTCGATGTCGGGGACGCCGAGGAGCTCGCAGATGACCGTGATGGGCAGCGGATAGGCGAAGGAGTCCACGAGGTCGGCGCGGCCCTTCGGCAGCATCTCGTCCAGCAACTCGTCGGTGATCTGCTGGACGCGCGGGCGCAGCGCCTCAACCCGCCGCATGGTGAACGCGCCCGCGACGAGCGAGCGCAGCCGGGTGTGCTCGGGCGGGTCGCTGATCAGCACATACCGGCCCATCAGCTCCTCTTCGAGCGAGCTCAGCCCCATTTTGGTGCTGTCCTTGGACAGCCTCGGGTCGGCGAGGGCGGCCCGCGCCTCCTCGTACCCCACGACGAGCCAGCCCTCGTACGCACCGGGTGGTGGCGTGCGCACCCAGTGCACGGGACCTCGCTCACGCAGTGCCGCGTACACCGGATACGGGTCCGCCGTGAACCGCGCCCCGTACTCCCCCAGGTCGATCATGGTTGCTCCTCCCGTTGCCCCGATCAACGATCGCGGCCCCCGATCAGTGCCCGACCTCCCCTCGGTGCCGTCCTCCCCTCAGTGCCGTCCTCTCAGTGCCCGTCCTCCTCCAGAAGCCCGGCGTCGTATGTCAACAGGGCGATCTGTACACGGTTGTTGAGGCCGAGCTTGGCCAGGATGCGCGAGACGTGGGTCTTGACGGTGGCGACGCTCATGAAGAGTTCGGCGGCGATCTCCGCGTTCGACCTGCCTTGCCCTACGGAGACGGCGACCTCGCGTTCCCGGTCGTTGAGGGAGGCGACCCGGTCGCGGGCGGTCGCACGGCGGGTGTCGGGCGCGCCGCCGGCCGCGTGCTCCATCAACTGGCGGGTGACGGTGGGCGACAGCACGGGATCACCCGCCGCCACCCGCCTCACCGCCGCGAGGATCTCCGCGGGCGGGGTGTCCTTCAGTACGAACCCGGCCGCCCCCGCGCGCAGCGCCCGCAACACCTGCTCGTCGGCGTGGAAGGTGGTCAGGACCACGACCTGCGGCGCCTCCTGGCGGCCGCGCAGCCTCTCCGTGGCGGTGAGTCCATCGACCGTCGGCATCCGGATGTCCATCAGGACGACGTCCGGGCGGGTGCGGTCGACGAGCGCTTCCACCTCGCTCCCGTCGGCGGCCTCTCCGACGATCTCGATGTCGTCGGCGCCGCCCATCATGAAGGACAGGCCGGCTCTCACCAGGGGGTCGTCGTCGACGAGCAGCAGTCGGATCGCAGTCATGGGATCCACCTAACCAGGTCGCCCGTCTGCGACCAGGACGCTTCCGATCAGGAGGTCTCAAACAAGCGCCGTCAGATCCTTTTCTCGGTGCGCGTGCTCCGCGCCGCCCCGCGCGACTCACCGCTGGTGCCCGGAATGCCGCGCCGGTCGGGAAGCCGGGGCAAGAATGCCCGTGAGGGTCCGTCAGGTCGCGACGGGCGGAAATCCCGGGTACCTGGACCGCGACTTGATGACGGCTTGACGGCGACTTGACGGGAACGCGCGGGCTTCGCGCGAGCGCGCCCCCGCGGTGGAAGGAACCTTGGCCATGCGTGCCGCTTACGTCGAACAACTCGGCCCACCCGACGTCATTCGCTACGGAGAGTTCGCCGCACCCGTGCCGGGTCCCGACGAGGTCCTCGTCGACGTACGGGCCACCACGGTCAACCCCGTGGACGCCTTTGTCCGTTCAGGGGTCTTCCGTACGCCGCTGGAGTTCCCCTTCGTCATCGGCCGGGACCTTGTGGGCACGGTCGCGTCGGCCGGGGGCGGGTTCGCCGTCGGCGACGCCGTGTGGTGCAACAGCCTCGGCCACGGCGGCCGTCAGGGTGCGGCGGCCGAGCAGGCGGCGGTGCCTGTCGACCGGCTCTACCCGCTCCCTCCGGATGTACCTCCCGAGGTCGCGGTGGCCGTGGTCCACCCGGCCGCTGCCGCGTATCTCGCCCTGTTCACCCACGGTGGCCTGTGCCGTGGCGAGACAGTCCTGGTGGGCGGAGCCGCGGGAAACGTGGGCGCCGTGCTGGTGGTCCTCGCCGTCCGTGCGGGAGCCCGTGTCATCGCGACGGCGTCGGCGCGCGACCACGACTACTGCCGGGGCCTGGGAGCCTCCGAGGTGGTGGACTACCGCGATCCCGAGCTCACCCGGCGCCTCTCGGAGCTGGCCCGCGGCGGAGTCGACCTCCATGTCGACACCTCCGGCCACAACGACCTCGTCTCCGCCGTCGCCCTGCTCGCCCGTCGCGGCCGTATCGTCCTCATGGCCGGCGCCAAGGACGAACCCGTCCTCCCGGTGGGTCCCCTCTACATGAAGGACGCGTCCGTACGGGGCTTCGCCATCTCCCACGCCAGCACCGAGGAGCTCGCCTCGGCGGCAGCCGCCATCAACGACCTCTTCTCCCAGGGTCTGCTCCGGCCCCGCACCACGGAGACGCTGCCGCTCAGCGCCGCGGCGGAGGTCCACCGGCGCATGGAGCGCGGGGAACTGCATGGCATGCGGGTGATCCTGCGCACCGACTCCTGAGCCGTCGCGGGGGGGGCCGGCAGACGTTTTTCGCCCCCTCCGCCCCTACCCGTCCCGTACCTGGGGGCTGCCGCCCCCAGACCCCCGCTTAAAAGATTGCGCAGTTCCCCGCGCCCCTGAAGGGGCGCGGGGAACTGCGCGACCAGCCCTCACCTGCCCGCGGCCCGCGCGTCAATCGCCCCACGGCAGCCACGCCCGCACCAGAAAGCCCCCGTCCCCCTCGGCCCCGTGCTCCAACCAGCCGCCGGCCAGGGTCGCCCGCTCCGTCAGGCCGATCAGTCCCTGCCCCGAACCGGGGACATGGGGGATGTCACCCGGCGGCGCGGGGTTGCGGACGGAGATGGTCAGGCCGTCTCCGGGGGCTCCGCGAACCGTCACGGTCACCTCCGCGCCCGGCGCGTGCTTGCGGGCGTTCGTCAGGCCCTCCTGGGCGATCCGGTACGCGGTGCGTCCGACGGAGGCGGGGACGGCGGCCGGATCGGTGACGCGGTTGTCGAGGACGACCTTCATGCCGGCCGAGCGGGACTCGGTGACCAGCCCGTCGAGCGCGGCGAGCGTCGGCTGCGGCCGCCCGGCGTCGTCGGAGTCCCCGGCCCGCAGGACGCCGATGATCTCCCGCAGGTCCTGCAGCGCCTCGTGCGCGCTCTCCCGGATCACCCCGGCCGCCCGCGCGACCTCCTCTTGGGGCGCGTCCGGCCGGAACTCCAGCGCCCCCGCGTGCACGCTCAGCAGGGTGAGCCGGTGCGCGAGCACGTCGTGCATCTCGCGCGCGATGGCCTCGCGCGCGAGCCGCTGCGCCTGCTCGGCCCGCAGCGCCGCCTCGGTCTCGGCCCGCCGCGCCCGGTCCCGCAGACTCAGCATGAGCTGACGCTTGGACCGTACGAACATGCCCCAGCCGACCACCGCCGAGGTGAGCAGCGCGGTGACGGCGACGGCGGCGACGTACGGCAGATCGGGGTCGGGGCGCAGCCAGAAGAAGGCGGGAATCAGTGCGAGCTGGACACCGGCGAGCCAGGCCACGTACTTGAAGGGCCGGTGCACGGCGAGGGTGAAGAGGGCGACCATGCCCGCGCCGCCGGCGGTGTTCGAGGCCAGCCCGACGGGGATCATGGCGATGGCGAGCCCCAGCGGCCAACGGCGCCGGAACCAGACGGCGGCGCAGGCGAGCGCGCCGAGCCACTGGTCGGCGACGGCGAGACCGTGCGGGGTGTTCGGGTCGTGGGTCAGCGCGTCCGCGGCCGCCAGCCCGATGGCGACGGCCAGCAGGAAGCACCCGAAGTCGACGACCCAGTCGCGCACGGTTCGGCGCGGCCGTCCGGAGCGGCCCGCGCGCTCGGCGTCGGGGTCCAACTCGGCGACCACGGCCGAGGGCAGCAGCCATCGCCGCCCGGGCAGTGCCTGCACCTCGGGCACCATCCGCCCGGTCGGCCCCGCCGGCCAAGACGCCGGCTCGCGCGCCGGATTGTCACCACTCACGGTCGACAAATCTACGCAGGCGCGCCCGCCGCCACCTCCATGCGACCGGTATCACCGACCAAAGTCGCACCCCTTCAGACTTTCGTCCGACCCTCGTCACCGCGACCGGCGACTTCGGTCGGACATGCCTCGCCCCGCGGCCGATGAACGTGGGGGGTCCGCGGGGCGAGGGTCATCACATGAAACGGATTCTGGAGCTACTCGGTTTTGTCGCCCTGGTGCAGGGCGCTCTGGGCCTGGTGCACGAGGTCACCGGCCGACTGCACGGGTGGGGGCTCGTACAGCGGCTCGGCGTCCTCGACGGCTACGAGATCTACGCGAGCGTCGCACTCCTCGTGCTGGCGTTCGCGCTGTTCGCGGCCGCCGAGAGCCGGAAGTCCGGCTGAACGCGGACCGGACCTCCGGCGGACCGGGTCACCGGCGGATCAGCAGCCGAAGTCGATCAGATCGAACGTGGCGTAGTGGTCCGCGGTGTAGTAGTCCTCCTGGTACTCCTCACCGGTGACGATGCGCCGGGCACCGCGCGTGGAGGAGCCGGGCGTGATCACCGTGTACTCGTGGTAGTAGCCCGTGGACTGGGAGGGCAGGACACCCTCCCGGTTCTGGAAGACGGTGCCGTCCTGGGAGTAGGGGAAGGGACCGCCCGACGCGATGAGGTCGAGCGTGTCGTACGCCTGGGACGGCAGGTCGCTGTAACAGATGCTGCCCACGGAGGTGGCCGCCGCGTTGGCGGGGGCTACGGCGGTACCACCGATGAGCAGGGCGGACATGAGGGCGACCAGAGCGCCGATGCGAGTGGTGCGTGGGGGGAATCTCATGGACTTAGAATGACGCGCGTAGACCATGGCATGTCAATGTCAAGGTAGAGGATTTCTCCCGCCAAGTCCGTTGAATTTTCCGCGAGTTAACCTGCCGCGCGCCGTCCCCACGCGGTCCCCGCGAGCACCAGTACGCCTCCCACCAGGCCCAGCGCCCCGAGGCGCTCACCACCGAGGGCGATGCCCGCCGCGGCGGCCCACAGGGGCTCGGTTCCCAGCAGCAGGCTGACCCGGGACGGCGACGTCCGGCGCACCGCCCACATCTGCACGAAGAAGGCGAACAGCGTGCAGAACACGGAGAGGAACAGCAGCCCGGCCCACTCCCGCGCACCGAAGCCCGCGGCCGTGCTCCACGGCGTGGCGTCGGCGCCGGTCGACAGCACGGCGAACACCGCCACGGCGGCGCCCAGTTGGACGGTGGTCAGCGGCAGCGCGTCGGCGCCCTGGACCGACTTGATGCGGGACATCGCGAGCACGTGCACGGTCCGGGCGAGGGCCGCGAGGAGCATCAGCAGATCGCCGAGCGAGGGAGGGGTGAAGCCACCGCCCTGGGTGAGCAGCACGACGCCGAGCACGGAGACACCGGCCGCGGCGAGGAACGCGCGTGAGGGGCGTACGCGGGTCACGGCAGCTTCGGCGAGCGGCGTGAAGATCATGGTGAGGCTGATGATGAGACCGGCGTTGGTCGCCGAGGTGTGGACGACGCCGTACGTCTCCAGGAGGAAGATCCCGCTCAGGATCAGCCCGAGCGCTCCGGCCCCGCGCCACTGCGCCGCCGTCAGGGCCCGCAGCGCTCGCCATCCCGCGGTCACCAGCACCGGCAGCACGACCGCGAAACGCAGCACGAGGACGGCGATCACCGTCCGCGCGGTGGTGATGTCCTTGGCCGCGAGATAGCTGGCACCCCACACCACCGCCACGAGCAGCACGGGCAGGTCGGTGAGCCAGGCGCGGCGGGGCGCGAGCGCGGCGGGTACGGCGATCGACGACATGGGAGCGGCTCCGGGTCTCCTGCGAACGGGCATGCGTGGAGACGGCGGCGGCTCGCACGGGAACGATCACCGTACCTATGCGGCGGCGGCGTGACTAGGCGTTTTCCGGGAGCTCGTACGAGCCGTACTCCGGGCGGCCTGCCGAGTCGTACGACTGGATGGAGATCCCGGAGGCGGTGACACGGCCGCCGGTGTGCCGGAAGGCCGTCGGGACGGAGCCCTCGGTGAACAGGCGCAGCCCGGCGCCGAGTACGACCGGGAAGGTCAGTACGTGGATCGTGTCGACGAGGTCCAGGGCGAGCAGGGACTGAACGAGGGCTCCGCTGCCGTGAACCTGGAGTTCGCCGTCGGTGCGCTCCTTGAGGGCGGTGACCTCCTTGGCGAGGTCACCGCCGATCACGGTCGTGCCGGCCCAGTCGGGCTCGGTGAGGCTGGACGAGGCGACGTACTTCGGCAGCGCGTTCAGCCTGGAGGCGACCGGGTCGGCGGGGTCGGTCATCTTCGGCCAGAACGAAGCGAAGATGTCGTACGTACGGCGACCGAGCAGGAAGGCGCCCACGCGGTCGAAGACCTCGTTGATGAACCGGCCGAAGTCCTCGTCGCCGTACGGAAAACTCCAGCCGCCGTGCTCGAAGCCGCCGCGGGGGTCCTCCTGGGGGCCGCCGGGGGCCTGGTAGACGCCGTCGAGAGTGACGAAGATGGTGGAGACGAGCTTGCCCATGTCGGGTGCCTGCTTTCTGGTGCGGGGCCCTTGGTCATCACTTCAGACCGCACCGGTCCCCGCAACTCATCGCTTCATCCGGCGTGCGTCGAGAACAGCCCTCCGGTCGGGCCCTGCTTGTCGCCGCCCTGGGCCTTCTTCAGGGCGTTGGCGAGGCTCTCGATGGTGAGGGACTGCAGGATCACGCGCCCGTTGCCCTCCAGGGTGGCCAGGGACAGCCCCTCGCCGCCGAAGACGGCGTTCATCACCCCCTGCCGGTTGAGGCCGCCGACGCGCTGGACGCCGTACTGGATGCCCTCCTCGAAGGCGACGACGCAGCCCGTGTCGACCTCGATGCGCCCGCCGAAGTCGGCCGGATTGAGGTCGATGAAATTGCCCGCACCGGCGATGATCACGGTCCCGCGCCCGGTGAACTTCTCCAGGACGAAGCCCTCGCCGCCGCTGCGCCCGGTCCGGCCGCCCTGGAAGGCGATCCCGAACTCCACGCTCGACTCCGCCGCCACGAAGGCGTCCTTCTCCGCGAACCACGCGCGCGTGCCGTCGAGCTCCAGGGCGCGCATCTCGCCGGGCAGCACGCCCGCGAAGCCGACGGTGCCCTCGCCTCCCGTCGACGTGAAGTACTGGAACGCCAGCGACTCGCCCGCCAGCGCGCGCTGGCCGACCTGCATGGCCGTGCCCATGGCCTGGCGCAGCATGCCGCCCATGCCCCCGCCGCCACCGGCACCGGGCTGCTGGCCGCCTGCGCCGCCCGACGGACCGGAGAGGCGGGTCTCCATGCTCACGTTCGTCGTCTTGAAGAGGAACTTTCCCGCCTCGCAGTACACGGTCTGGCCGGGGCTCAGGTTGACGACCGCCATCTGCATGGCGTTGCCGACGATTTCTTGCTGAAGAGTCACGACGGGAGAACGCGGGAAGTGGAGCGAAGAGTTCCAGCCATCCGGGCACGGTCCCGGGTGACCCGAATTCGGTGTCCGTTCGCCGCCAGCACCTCGCTGCCCAGGTCGCTGAGATGGACGCATGACCTCACAAGGAACGACGACTTCGCAAGGAACCATGAACGGCAAGGTGGCCCTGGTGACCGGCGGAAGCCGCGGCATCGGCGCCGCGACGGCGGTGCGGCTCGCGCGGGAAGGCGCGGACGTCGCCCTCACCTACGTCAGCGGCAAGGAGGGGGCGGAGGACGTCGTACGAGCCGTCGAGGCCCTCGGGCGGCGCGGGCTCGCGCTGCGGGCGGACTCCGCGGACCCGGAGGAGGCGGGCGGCGCCGTGCAGCACGCGGTGGAGGCGCTCGGCGGCCTCGACATCCTGGTGAACAACGTGGGCGTCGGCCTGCTCGCCCCCTTGGAGAGCCTGTCCCTCGCCGATGTCGACCGGGTCCTGGCCGTGAACGTACGCGGTGTCTTCCTGGCTTCCCAGGCCGCCGCCTCCCGCATGGAACGTGGCGGGCGGATCATCACCGTCGGCACCTGTATGACACAGCGGGTGCCCGG
This sequence comes from Streptomyces sp. R41, assembly GCF_041053055.1. Lineage (NCBI taxonomy): Bacteria > Bacillati > Actinomycetota > Actinomycetes > Kitasatosporales > Streptomycetaceae > Streptomyces > Streptomyces sp. R41. The sequence goes on along the minus strand of NZ_CP163443.1, from coordinate 8,352,209 downwards.
GCCGGGCGGGACGTTGTACGCCACCAGTAAGTCGGCGTTGATCGGGCTGACGAAGGCGTTGGCTCGGGAGCTGGGGGATCGGGGGATCACGGCGAACATCGTCCACCCCGGGCCGATCGACACGGACATGAACCCCGCGGACGGGCCGTACGCGCCTGGGCAGGCGGCGATGACCGCGCTGGGGCGGTTCGGGGCGGCGGGTGAGGTGGCGTCGGTGGTGACTTATCTGGCGGGCGCGGAGGCGGCGTACATCACGGGGGCGGAGTTTGCGGTGGACGGGGGGTACGCGGCGTAGGGGCGGTTTGCCCGCGCAGTTCCCCGCGCCCCTTCAGGGGGGCGGGGAACTGCGCGACAAGCCCCCACCGGCCCGCACCAAAAGAACAACCCAGGGGGTCTGAGGGGCGGAGCCCCCCAGGTACGGGAATGGGTAGGGGCGGCGGGGGCGAGAAACCCGCTCGTCAGCCGCCCAGTTCCTGGTGGCGGGCCGCCAGGCGTGTTGCGCCCTCCTCTGTGAGGGAGCCGTAGAGGCGCAGTCGGGAGATGCCACCGTCCGGGAAGATGTCCACGCGCGCGTGGGTGGCGACCGTGGTGGCCGCGAGGGTGAAGCGGTGGTTGGTGTCGGGCTGGAGACGGGTGCGGGGGAGGATTTCGGTCCAGTCGCCGTCGGCGCCGTTCTTCACGGACACCGACGCCCACCCGGCCGAGTTGCCCTTCAAGTACGCCGTGTCGATCTCGATCGCCCGGATCTCGGACTGGCCGACGAGCTGGTAACGGATCCAGTCGTTCCCGGTGTCGCGGCGGCGACGCGTCTCCCAGCCGTCGTCCATCTTGCGGGACCGGCCCGGCTGGATGGTGTTCGTGGCGGGCGAGTAGAAGAGGTTGGACGCGTCCTCGACCTGGCCGCCGTTCTCCAGGGCGACGACGTCGAAGGTGCCGAGGACGGACAGCCACGTCGGGTCGGGCACGACCTCGCCGTACACCCGCAGGCGGGCGATACCGCCGTCGGGGTGCTGGTTGACGCGCAGGTGCGTGAAGCGCTGCTCGACGGAGACGGCGAAGCCGTTCGCCGCGTGGCCGCCGACCGCCGTGCGCGGCACGAGCGTCGTCCACTTCACGTCGTCGGCGAGGAGCTCCTCGGGAGACGGGGAGCCGGGTACCGACGCACCCTCGACCGACACCGCCTGCGGGTAGTTGCCGCGGAAGTGGGCCGTGTCGACCACGATCCCGCGGATCACGCCGGGCGCGCCGAGGCGGACCAGCGCCCAGTCGTGGTCCTCAGCCGTCGGCCACGGGTGCTCGGCCGAGGCGCCACGGCGCCGCCGCGTCTCCCAGCCGTCCATGATCTTGCCCTTGTGGCCGAAGTGCTCGGGGTCGAACTCGGCGGCCTCGGGCACGAGAAGGTTCTCGCGCTGGGCGAAGAACTCGTCGTTGGCGGCGATGACACCCGCGCCGAGCTGCCGGTCGGCGAGGTTGGCGTACTGGGTGAAGGGGAAGTCGGCGGTGCGGTAGTCCGCGTACGGGTCACCGCCTCCGTAGGGGTTCGCGTCGCCGGTGAAATGAGGTATCGCCGTCACGGTGATCAGGTCTGCCTTTCGAGGGTCGGCCGCTGCGGGTGCGGGGCGGGTACGCGGATTTACGGGTGGCGGGTCAGGAGCTGCCCGGTCGGCTCGCCGAACTCGCCCTCGGCCACGATCCGTTCGCCGCGCAGCCAGGTGGATTTGACGACGCCGCTGAGGGTCTTGCCCGCGTACGCCGTGACCCGGTTGCGGTGCTGGAGCGCCGCGGGGTCCACGGTGAAGGTCTCGTCGGGCGCGAGGACCGCGAAGTCGGCGTCACGGCCCGCCTCGATGGCGCCCTTGCGGTCGTCGAGGCCGACCAACTGCGCGGTGCGCGAGGACATCCAGCGGACCACGTCCTCCAGGCCGTGGCCGCGCTTGCGGGCCTCCGTCCAGACCGCCGACAGGCTCAGCTGGAGGCCGGAGATGCCTCCCCACGCGGTGGCGAAGTCGTCGGTCTTCAGGTCGGCCGTGGACGGCGAGTGGTCGGTGACGACGCAGTCGATGGTGCCGTCGGCGAGCGCCTGCCACAGCAGGTCCTGGTTGGCGGCCTCGCGGATGGGCGGGCAGCACTTGAACTCACTGGCGCCGTCCGGGACTTCCTCGGCGGTGAGCGTGAGGTAGTGCGGGCAGGTCTCCACCGTGAGCCGTACGCCCTCGGCCTTCGCGGCGGCGATCAGCGGCAGCGCGTCGCTGGACGACAGGTGCAGCACATGCACGCGCGCGCTGAGCCGCTTGGCCTGGGCGATGAGGTTCTCGATGGCGGTGTCCTCGGCGTCGCGGGGGCGCGAGGCGAGGAAGTCGGCGTATTTCTGACCGCCCTTCTGCGGGGCGGCGGCCAGATGGTGCGGGTCCTCGGCGTGCACGATCAGCAGTCCGCCGAAGCCGGCGATCTCGGCGAGCGACTGGGCGAGTTGTTCCTGGTCCAGCTCGGGGAACTCGTCCACGCCCGAGGGCGACAGGAACGCCTTGAAGCCGAAGACGCCCGCGTCGTGCAGCGGCCGCAGGTCCTTCACGTTGTCGGGCAGCGCGCCGCCCCAGAAGCCGACGTCGATGTGCGCCTTGGAGCGGGCGACGTCCTTCTTGGTACGAAGGTTGTCGACCGTCGTCGTCGGCGGGAGGGAGTTGAGCGGCATGTCGATGAGGGTGGTGATGCCACCGGCGGCCGCGGCGCGCGTCGCGGTCCAGAAGCCCTCCCACTCCGTGCGGCCCGGGTCGTTCACATGGACGTGGGTGTCGACGAGGCCGGGCAGCAGGACGTCGTCGCCGAAGTCCTCGAGGCGTGCACCGGCCGGCACCTCGGCGTCGTGCGCGAGCACGGCCGTGATCTTCCCCGCGGCGACCGCGACCGATGCGGCGCGCGTCCCTTCGGGAGTGATGACGCGCGTCGAGCGCAGCACCAGTTCGACGTCGGACACCCGGACCCCTCTCTCTGCCGCTGTTGACTCCCGATACCGCGGGTTTACGTCCGCGTAACGAAATTCAACGTTCTGTTGAAGGAGTCTTCACTCCGACCTTCGTGCAGTCAAGGGCACACTTCTCCACTCTGCCCCCGATGCGCACCCTCTGGACGTTTCCACAAAGCGGAATTAGACTTCCGTGAAGCAGAACTTAGCTACGCACAACCAGGCAGTCAACCGACTGCCGGGTAGGCTGCACTTGCCCGCCCGTCACCCGCCACCGCCCTGTTCGAGGCCCTGCGGGCCGCACCTCTCGATTCTGAGCCTTGAAAGGACCGCGCCCGTGCCGACGTCCAGCGCCAGCACCACCGACGCCGCCAAAACATCCGCTCCCAGTGGCGGCGTCCAGTCCCTCGAGCGCGCCTTCGACCTGCTCGAGCGCATGGCGGACGCCGGGGGCGAGGTCGGCCTGAGCGAGCTCTCCGGGAGCAGCGGCCTGCCGCTGCCCACCATCCACCGGATCATGCGCACGCTGGTGGCCTGCGGTTACGTACGTCAGCAGGCCAACCGCCGATACGCGCTCGGCCCCCGTCTGATCCGGCTCGGCGAGTCCGCCTCCCGGCTGCTCGGCACCTGGGCCCGCCCCTATCTGGCACGCCTCGTCGAGGAGACCGGCGAGACCGCGAACATGGCGCTGCTCGACGGGGACGAGATCGTCTACGTCGCACAGGTGCCGTCCAAGCACTCGATGCGCATGTTCACCGAGGTGGGCCGTCGCGTGCTGCCGCACTCCACGGGCGTGGGCAAGGCGCTGCTCGCGCACACTCCGGCCGACGAGGTGCGCGCGCTGCTGGCCCGTACCGGCATGCCCGCCGCGACGGAGAAGACGATCACCACGCCGGACGGCTTCCTCGACGCGCTCGACGAGGTGCGCCGGCTCGGCTACGCGATCGACGACAACGAGCAGGAGATAGGAGTCCGCTGTCTGGCGGTCTCCGTACCCAACTCCCCCACCGCCGCCGCCATTTCGATCTCCGGCCCGGCGGGCCGTGTCACCGAGGCGGCCACGGACAAGATCGTGCCCGTGCTGCAGCAGGTCGCGATCGAACTGTCGGAGGCGCTGGCGAGCTCGGGTCCCGGGGCCTGATCAGGCCGTCACCTCAGGCGCCGGCCGTCTGTCGCCGGTCGTCCGTCGCCCGTCGGACCGGCATCCCGATCCGGCCGTCCGCCATCTCCCGTACCGCGTCCGCCTCCCCGAGGTGGGCGCGGTCGTGCGTCACCAGGACGGTGGCCGTGGCGCGCTCCCGGGTGATCCGGACCAGGAGGTCGAGGACCGCCGCGCCCCGCTCGTGGTCGAGCGCGCTGGTCGGTTCGTCGACGAGGAGCACTGACGGCTCGTTGACCAGCGCGCGGGCGATGTTCACGCGCTGCCGCTGACCGCCGGAGAGCTGGTGCGGCCGCCGGTGCGCCAGCTCGGCGAGCCCGACCGTGGCCAGCAACTCCCTTGCCCGGTCCGCCACTCGACGACGCCCGTCCAGGTGGCCCATCACCTGGAGCTGTTCCAGCGCCGTCAGCGAGGGCAGCAAGTTGGGCTGCTGGAAGACGATGCCGATCTCGCGCCGCCGCAGCACGGCACGCTCGGCGGGGCTCAGCGCCCCCGTCTGCGTACCGCCGACGAGAACGCGTCCGTCGTCCGGTGTGGCCAGGGTCGCGGCGACGGCGAGGAGGCTGGACTTGCCGGAGCCGGACGGGCCGACGATCGCCGTCATGGTCCCGGCCGGGACGTCGAGGCCGACCCGGTCGAGGGCGGTCAGACGGCCCTCGCCGTCCGGATAGGTGAGCGTGATGTCGTCCAGAGTCAGGCTCATCGGTCACTTCCCAGCGTGGTCATCAGGCACTTCCAGGGTGATCATCGGGCGCTGCCCAGCGCGGTCAGCGGGTCGACGGCGGTGATCCGCCGGATGGACAGGCCCGCGCCGAGCGCCCCCAGGGCGATCATCACGGCGGCGGGCCCCAGGACGGTCGGCGCGTCGAGGACGAACGGCACGTCGCCGCCCCGCACCAACCCGCCGATGCCGGTGGCGAGCCCGCTGCCGAGGAGCGTCCCGGCGGCGAGCATCAGCACCGCCTGGCCGAGCGCGTCGCGCAGCAGATACGGCGTCGAGGCGCCCAGCGCCTTCAGTACGGCGATGTCGCCGGAGCGCTGGATCGTCCAGACCGTGAAGAACGCCCCTATGACGAGGGCCGAGATGACGAAGAGGAATCCGCGCATCAGCTGCAGCGAGCCGTTCTCCGCCCGGTAGGAGCCGATGGCGGTGAGGGCGGCGTCCTTGGTGAGGGTCCTGGTGCCGGCGACCCGGTCCCCCGCCGTGAGGTCGGTTCCGTCTGTATGGAGGGCGACCACGGTGGCTTCCCCGGACAGGGCGGTCCACACCACCGGCGTATGGCTGTACGAGGCGTCGCCCGCGACCGCCGCGACAGTCCGCTCGGTGCCGCCGAGGCGTACCCGGTCTCCGGCCTTGGCGCGAAGTTCGCCGGCTGCCTTCTCGGAGAGCACGATCCGATCGGGGCCGACGCCGGCCGGGGCGATGCCGGAGCCCGGCTCGACGGCGAAGGCCGACACCGCGGCCGTACGGTCCCCGGCGGCCGCGTTCAGCGTGCGGATGCCGATCGGCTCCGCCGAGGTGACGCCCGGCCGCTCGGCCCATGCCCGCCACGCGCGCGTGGGGACCGTCGAGTTGGTGAAGGACACCGACTGGCCGTCGGGCGGCGCGGCGAAGGCGAGGTGGTCGGCGGGCAGGCCGGTGATCGCCGAGGTGTTCTCCTTGGCGAGCCCGGCGGTCAGCCCGGACAGCAGCCCCACGAGCAGGGTGATCAACACGACCACGGCCCCCATGAGGGTGAACCGCCCCTTGGCGAACCGGAGGTCTCTCCATGCGACGAACATGCCCCCACCCTGCGGCCCGGGCCGCGTCCGGGGCATCGCGCCACGGCACGGTTCACCCGAATCGAAGGAGGGAGCCCGCGCCCTCGAAGGAGGGAGCCGGTTTCGTCGAAGGAGGGAGCCGGCTTCGTCACAGGACGGAGCCCTGCGCCGCCGAAGTGCGCACCCCACTTTCAAACTTTCGGTTGACCGGGGCCCGCTCGGCCCCGCCTACCCTGGAACGACCATGGACGTCCGCCGCCACTCCCCTGTCGTCGCCACCCTGCGCCTGTGCCTCTGCGCACTGCTCACGGGGCTCCTCGCGCTGGCCGCGGTCCGTTCCGGGGACAGCACGCACCCCTTGGCCGTCGTGCTGTCGGCCCTCGGGGTGGGCACGGTGTTCGCGGCGGGCGTGTGCACCCCGGCGGTGCACCGCTCACGGCGTACGGCCGCGGTGTGGCTGGCCGCCCTGAGCGCGGGCTGGCTGGTGCTCCTGACCCTCTCGCCGGACGGTCTGTGGGTGGCGTTCCCGCTCTACTTCCTGCAGTTGCACCTGCTGCCCGTGCGCTGGAGCCTGCCCTCGGTGGCCCTGACCGCCGCGGCGGCCATCGCGAGCTTCCTGGCGCACGGCTCGCACATCACGCCGGGCGCGTTCATCGGCCCGCTCCTCGGGGCGGCGGTCGCGGTCGCCACGGTCCTCGGGTACGAGGCGCTGTACCGGGAGAGCGAGCGCCGCCGTGAGCTGATCGAGGAGCTGATCGCCACCCGCGCCGAGCTGGCCGACGCCGAGCGCACCGCGGGCACGCTCGCCGAGCGGGAGCGGCTCGCCCACGAAATCCACGACACGCTCGCGCAGGGCCTGTCCAGCATCCAGTTGCTGCTGCGCGCCGCCCAGCGCCTGCTGCCCGCGGACTCCCCGGCGGCCCCGCACATCGAACAGGCCCGCTCGACCGCCCAGGACAACCTCGCCGAGGCCCGTCGCTTCGTCCGCGCCCTCACGCCGCCCGATCTCGAACACGGCTCGCTCGCCGGAGCCCTGGAGCGGCTGTGCCGGCCGGCCGCCGTCGACGCCCCGAGGATCCACTTCTCGGTGAGCGGCCCCCCGGGCGAACTCCCGACCCCGTACGAAGTGGCCCTCCTGCGGATCGCCCAGTCCGCCCTCGGCAACACGCTGCGCCACGCGCGCGCGGGCCGCGCCGAGATCACCCTCAGCTTCATGGACACGGCGGTCGCCCTGGATGTCGTGGACGACGGCGTCGGCTTCGCCCCCGATGCCGTACGGCCCGAGGGGGTCCGGGAGGACGGTGGTTTCGGTCTCCCCGCGATGCGCTCGCGCGCGGAGTCGCTGGGCGGGACGTTCACCGTCGAGTCGGCGCCGGGCCAGGGCACGGCGGTGGCGGTCACGCTCCCGCTGCCCGTCGCTGGGAAGCCACCCGTCATCGGAGAGCCGCGCACCGCCGGAGAGCCGATCGCCACTGGAGAGCCTCCTGTCACTGGGGAGCCTCCTGTCACCGGAGAGCCGACCGCCACCGAAGAGCAGGCAGCCCTCCGGCTCCCCTCCGCGCGTGCCGTCGGGAGCCGCGCATGACCATCCGCCTGCTGCTCGCGGACGACCATCCCGTCGTACGCGCCGGACTGCGCGCCGTCCTGTCCGCGGAGCCGGACTTCGAGATCGTCGCGGAGACACCGACGGCGGAGGCCGCGGTCGACCGCGCCGGGGCGGGCGGCGTCGACCTCGTCCTCATGGACCTGCAGTTCGGTCCCGGCATGCACGGCGCGCAGGCCACGGCGGCGATCACGGCACGCCCCGACGCGCCTCGCGTCCTGGTCCTGACCACGTACGACACCGACGCGGACATCCTCGCGGCGGTCGAGGCGGGCGCGGCCGGCTACCTCCTCAAGGACGCCCCGCCCGAGGAGCTGTCCGCCGCGGTGCGCACCGCCGCCTCGGGCCACTCGGCCCTCGCTCCATCGGTCGCCGACCGCCTCATGGACCGGATGCGCACCCCGGCCGCCGCCCTCAGCCGCCGCGAACTCGAAGTCCTCGAACTCGTCAAGGACGGCCTCTCCAACCAACAGATCAGCAAGCGACTGTTCCTGAGCCAGGCGACGGTGAAGTCCCATCTGGTGCACATCTACGCCAAGTTGGGCGTGGATTCGCGCACGGCGGCGGTCGCGGTGGCCACGGAGCGAGGGGTCATCCGGAGAGGCTGAATCGGCCTGTCCTGAGGTGCACGGCTACTGCCGCGGCGGTTGGTACACGGCTACCGCCGCGGCGGTTCCCCGAAGAGGTCCACGGCGCTGCGGACATCGGAGAGGCTCGTCGCCAGTGCACTGACCGAGCCGATCGCGCCCGCGATCAGGAGCAGGGAGCGGCGCAGCCGGGGGATCTCGGGGATGCCGCTGACGGCCATCGCGGCGAGGGCCGCGAGTTCGTCCTCGGCGATGCCGCGGTCGGGGAACTCGGCCGGGTGCGCGGCGAGTTCACGGCGCAGCCGGGAGACGGCACTGCGCAGTTCCGCCACCCTCGGATCCTCGTCGCTGCCGGTCACTGGCCTCTGCCCCAAGCTCCGCAACACAGCTCTCCCCCTCGCACGCCGTTGTGCGTCAGTCCTTCGTACGTCGGCCCAGCTCCCCGTGGCGGTGGTCGGGCGCCGGGGGACGCGGGCCAGTAAACGCCACACCCTGCGCCGGGCGCCACTCCGCGAACGGAAATTCAGTCCATGGACACCACAGGGCCCGCCGGGGTTCCGGGGCGCGCTCGGGCCGGGTCGGGTATGCAGGGGACATGACGGAGAACAAAGACGAGGTGGCCGGGCTGTTGTTGGCGGCCGGCGGCGGCCGGCGCCTCGGGGGTCGCCCCAAGGCACTCCTGTCCCACCGGGGACGGCCCCTTGTCGAACACGCGGTCGAAGTCCTGCGCGCGGGGGGCTGCACCCGGATCCACGTGGTTCTGGGCGCCCAGGCCGACGCCGTACGGGAGCGGGCGGAACTGCCGGGGTGCGTCCTCGTGGACAACCCGGAGTGGGAGGAGGGGATGGGCTCCTCGCTGCGGGCGGGGCTGGACTCGCTGGCGGCCACGGGGGCGCGGGCCGCGCTGGTGTCGCTCGTCGATCAGCCCGGAATCGGGCGGGAGGCGGTGGCCCGGGTCCTCGCCGCCTACGAGTCACCGCTGTCGCTCGCGGCGGCGGCGTACGACGGAGAGCGCGGGCACCCGGTGCTCTTCGGCGCCGGTCACTGGGCCGGGATCACGGCGACCGCCACCGGCGACCGGGGGGCGCGCGCCTATCTGAAGGCGCACGAGGACGCCATCACACTCGTCGAGTGCGGTGATGTGGCACAGGCGTACGACATCGACACGGAAGGCGATCTGATCCACCTTGAGTAAGCATGGTGGCACCGAGCGCCATCTTGCCTCGACTCAGAGAATCTCGACATCAACAAACCATTGAACTTCCACCATGAGGAAACTAGTATCCACTGCTCAGAAGGGCTGGACCGCCCCGAAGGCGCGGTCAGCCGCTTCCGGTGCCCCTGGCACCCAGTGCCGTATGTACGCAGCTCGCTGAAGGAAGTGACAGCTCATGTCCGCACCAGCGCCGTCGCCGCTGGCCATCGTCGACGCCGAGCCCCTGCCCCGGCAGGAAGAGGTCCTCACCGACGCGGCCCTCGCCTTCGTGGCCGAGCTGCACCGGCTGTTCACGCCCCGGCGTGACGAGCTCCTCGCCCGCCGCGCGGAGCGCCGCGCCGAGATCGCCCGCACCTCCACGCTCGACTTCCTTCCGGAGACCGCCGCGATCCGTGCGGACGACTCCTGGAAGGTGGCCCCCGCTCCGGCCGCCCTGAACGACCGCCGCGTCGAGATCACCGGCCCCACCGACCGCAAGATGACCATCAACGCCCTCAACTCGGGCGCCAAGGTCTGGCTCGCGGACTTCGAGGACGCCTCGGCGCCCACCTGGGAGAACGTGGTCCTCGGCCAGCTCAACCTGATCGACGCGTACACCCGGAACATCGACTTCACCGACCCGAAGTCCGGCAAGTCGTACGCCCTGAAGGCGAATGACGAGCTCGCGACGGTCGTCATGCGGCCGCGCGGCTGGCACCTGAACGAGCGCCACCTCGTCGACGCGGACGGCAAGCCCGTCCCGGGCGCGCTCGTCGACTTCGGCCTCTACTTCTTCCACAACGCGCAGCGCCTGCTCGACCTCGGCAAGGGCCCGTACTTCTACCTCCCGAAGACCGAGTCGCACCTGGAGGCCCGCCTCTGGAACGACGTCTTCGTCTTCGCGCAGGACTACGTCGGCATCCCGCAGGGCACGGTCCGCGCGACCGTCCTGATCGAGACGATCACGGCCGCGTACGAGATGGAGGAGATCCTCTACGAACTCCGCGACCACGCCGCCGGGTTGAACGCGGGCCGCTGGGACTACCTCTTCTCCATCGTCAAGAACTTCCGTGACGGCGGCCAGAAGTTCGTGCTGCCGGACCGCAACGCGGTCACGATGACGGCCCCGTTCATGCGCGCCTACACCGAACTGCTCGTCCGCACCTGCCACAAGCGCGGTGCGCACGCGATCGGCGGCATGGCGGCGTTCATCCCCTCGCGTCGCGACGAAGAGGTCAACAAGGTCGCCTTCGAGAAGGTCAAGGCCGACAAGGACCGCGAGGCGAACGACGGCTTCGACGGGTCGTGGGTGGCCCACCCGGACCTGGTGCCGATCGCGATGGCCTCCTTCGACGCGGTCCTCGGCGACAAGCCCAACCAGAAGGACCGGCTGCGCGAGGACGTCTCCGTCGCCGCCGGTGACCTGATCGCCATCGACTCCCTCCACGCCGAGCCCACGTACGACGGTCTGGTCAACGCCGTGCAGGTGGGCATCCGCTACATCGAGGCCTGGCTGCGCGGCCTCGGCGCGGTCGCCATCTTCAACCTGATGGAGGACGCGGCCACCGCCGAGATCTCCCGCTCGCAGATCTGGCAGTGGATCAACGCGGGCGTCGAGTTCGAGCACGACGGAAAGACCGTGAAGGCCACGCCGGAGCTGGCCCGCGAGGTCGCCGCCGAGGAGCTGGCGAACATCCGCGCCGAGATCGGCGAGGAGGCCTTCGCGGCCGGCCACTGGCAGCAGGCGCACGACCTGCTCCTGGAGGTCGCGCTCGACGAGGACTACGCGGACTTCCTGACCCTTCCCGCCTACGAGCAGCTGGCCGGCTGAACCGTCACTTGTCCGAGTGGCCCAGGGACTTTTCCGGGGCCACTCGGTCGCGTACGAGGCGCTTCACCGCCGTGGGTTCGGGGAAGCCCTGCTCCCGCCGGTCCCAGACGACCTCGTCGTCGACCCGTACGACGAAGACGCCGCCGGTGCCGGGCTTCAGGGACAGCTCCGTCAGCTCGGTCTCGAAGGTCGTGAGCAGCTCCTGGGCCAGCCAGGCGGCGCGGGGCAGCCAGCGGCACTGGGTGCAGTACTCGATCTGAACGCGGTGGATCTCTGTCATCCGAGGTGTACCGACCAATCCTGTTCCGCCGCCGGTTTGCCGTGCAGGTCCGGGACCCGCTTCAGCCAGTTCGGCCGGCCCTCCTGGGTTTTCGCCGCGCGGTGGGCGTCTTCGGCGGCGAGCTCTTCCCGGCTGGGGAAGTCCGTGGGCAGCCACGCCGCGGAGGCCTGCACGCGGGCGTGCAGATAGCCGACGTAGGCCTCGCGGACCGCGTCGGGGGTCGTGAAACCGGGCTCTTCCGTGAGCCAGGCGTCGGGCACCTCGGCCAGGACCGAGCGCAGGAGTTCCTCGGTCACCAGGGGGGCGAGCGCGGCGTCCGCCGCCCGCGTGTCCGGGGTGTAGCCACCGAGCGCGTGGCGCCGGAAGTCGTACGCCTTCTCCGGTGCCGAGGCGTCCCAGCGGTGGTGGAAGACCAGGGCGGCACCGTGGTCGATGAGCCACAGCCGCGGGGGCGTGGTGCCGAAGGTGGGCCAGATCATCAGGTTCGAGCTGTGCACCGTGCGGTCCACATTGACCGTGAGGGCGTCCAGCCAGATCACCTTGCCCGCCTCCAGCGGGTCGACGGGGAACGTCTTGGCGATCTCCGGGGTGAAGTCCTTCGCGCCCGGCAGATAGTCCATGCCGAGGTTGAGGCCGGCGCTGGAGCGCAGGAGGTCCTGGACCTCCTGGTGGGGCTCGTGCTCGCCCACCGCCGGGTCGAAGTGCACGAGCACGAGCTCGGGGAACCGCAGCCCGAGGGCGCGCGCCAGCTCACCGACGATGATCTCGGCGACCAGCGCCTTGCGGCCCTGCGCGGAGCCCGTGAACTTCACGACGTACGTCCCCAGGTCATCGGCCTCGACGACTCCGGGCACGGAGCCGCCCGCCCTCAGCGGGGTCACGTATCGAACAGCGGTCACGTCGCGCAGCACACCGGCCAGCGTAAAGCAGCGGACGGGACAGGTGATCGGCATTGTCCGCGCCGCACGGCCCCGAGCACCATCGCGGGGCACGCCCTCCACGCCGGGCGGACGATCACCTCGACGGCTCCCGGAGCGGGTTGGGCAGCGGCGCATACCGCGCGTCCGCGCCGTCCGCGCCCGTCCACCGCAAGAGGAGGTTCGTCTTGCCGGGGAGGGTGGGCGAGGAGAGCAGGTCCGCGATCTCGGGGAGGCCGCGCTCGGTGTCGTAGCGGATCAGCTCCCGTCGTACGGCGGGCCACGGGTCCAGGCCCGGGTGGCGTTCGGCGAGGAGTAGGGCGAGTTCGGTGACGTGGTTGACGATCAGGCAGTACACGAGCCGTTGCCAGCCCGCCGCGCGCGTCACCCCGGGCAGCAGTTTCACGCCTTCCGCGTCCCGGAAGAGCGCCTGTACGGGCATGCCGTCGGCGTCGACGGCGACCAGCGAGTTCTGCACGTGCGCCTCGACGACGACTCCGTGCCGCGCGAACGCCTCCAGTACCGGAGGCACGACCTGGCCCAGATACGCCGCCCACCAGGCGGAGGGATCGGTGAGCCGGTCGAGGGGGCTGCCGTCGAAGCCTTCCACGAGGGCGGCCGCGAGGAGCGGGGTCGCCCCGGGGACCAGGTGCTCGCGCAGTCCGTCGCGGACGAGGACGGCGAGTTCCTCGAAGGCGAAGTCGGCGGTGCGGTAGCCGCGGTCGCTCAGCCAGGCGGCGGGACCCGGCACAGCGGCGAAGGCCGTGGCGGTCGCCTCGTCGGTGCGGCGCATTTTCAGCAGGTCGTGCCGCCACAGCCGGCGAATGTCGTTGGTGATGCGCACGTCGAGACTGAACTTCATGAACCGGTCGTCCTCGGGCGCGTACAGCGTGCGGATGGCGGCCGTCGGCCACAGGGGTCGTGCGGTGCGCCCCAGGCGTATCAGCCGGCCGTCCGCGAAGGCGTCCCGGATCTCCGGGCGGGCGCCGACCAGGTCGAGCTGCCAGGGGTGGGCGGGCAGCAGCCGGTAGCCGGGCGGGGTCCGGCCGAGGGCGTCGAATGCCGCCGTGTCGCCCTCCTCGACGACCGCGTCCGCCCGCACGGCGAGCAGGTCCAGCGGGAAGCGGGCGTACGCCTCGGGCGCGTACGGCAGCCAGCCGGTGACCGGGCCGCCGCCGCGGGCCTTGGGGGCGGGGTGGTACGGGTGCCCGGTGATCAGGGACTGTTCGGAGCGCAGATACGCGTCCTCGGGCGGTGTCGTGCGGGCGCGCGCGGCCAGCAGCGCGGCCACCGCGTCCCGGCTGTCGATCATCTCGGCGGGCAGCTCGGAGTTGGAAAGGCCGGTGCAGCGGCGGAGTTCCTCGGCGGTGAGTTTGACCAGCTCGGTGTGGGTGAGCCGATGCCAGGCGCGGCCGGCGTACACCTCGGGTTCCATGGGCCGTCGAGCACCCCGCACGCGCAGCAGTCGGCCACTGGCCCGGAGCCGGAACACGCCCGTGCCCTGGGCGGGTTCCCCCACCTCCCTCAGGAGACAATTGAGCAGTGGCGCGGCGGCGTACGCGTCGGCGGCCTCTTCCGTGTCGCCCCCGTCGAACGGGGGGAGCTTGGGGGGCATGGAGTCCACGCGATCCATTCGTTCCATACGGTGCACTGGTGATCAGTATGTCTGCCGTGGCGGACGACCGCGACGCAGTCCCCGTACCCAAGGAGCCCGACCGTGCACCGTCCCCCCACGCCCGCGGCCGAGGCGGCGCTGGCCGACGAGCTGAGCGTCGTACGCCCCGGCCTGGCGGCGCCGTACGCGCAGGCGCTGCCCGGCGCCCGGGCGGCCGTGCTGACCCGTCTGTGGCGGGCGCTGGCGCATGAGCCGCTGCCGTGGATCGCGCGCCGCGAGCCGGGCCGCGACGGTCTCACGGTCCGCCTGACCGACGGCCGACGGCTGCACGGGCCGCACGCGGACCCGTACGCCACCACCGCGTACGTCACCGAGGTACGCCTCGACGACAAGCCGTACGATCGTCCGGCCGGGCTCCTGGACGCCCTCGCGGTCCCGCACGGTCCCGCCTTCGCGGCCGAGCTCGACCACAGCGTGGCCTCCTTGGCGCTGTCCCGCGCGGGACAGACGGCCTCTTTCGACCCGGCCGTGCCCGTGGACAGCCGGACCTGGGAGCAGCGGGTCGTCGACGGGCATCCGTACCACCCCAACTGCCGTTCGCGGCCGGGTTTCTCGGCGGCCGAGCAGCTCGCCTACGCGCCGGAGCACCGGCCGCTCGTGGAGCTGGGGCTGGTGGTCGCGGACGACTGCCTCGTCACGGGCGAGTGGCCGAAGTGGCTGCGGGACGGCGAGCGCGTCCTGATTCCGGTCCACCCCTGGCAGTCGGCCCATGTGCTGGACCGTCCTGTCCAGGACGGGCTCACCGCCCATCCGTTGATGTCCCTGCGCACCCTCGCCCTGCCGGACGGCCCGCACGTCAAAACCGCGCTGAGCGCCCGGCTGACCTCCTCGGTGCGCGACATCTCGGTGTACTCGGTCGAGACGGCCGAGACCGTCTCGGCGTTCATGGAGGCGGTGGCCGATCGCCTGGACATGCCACTGCACATCACCAGGACCCTGGGCGCGATCACCGCCAACAGCCCTGATCTGGCGGCGGTGTTGCGGGAGTCCCCGGACGGGTACGCGCGGCCGGGCGAGCAGGTCGTCCCGGTGGCCGCCCTTCCCCTGACCGGCCTCACCGAAGACCCCGCCCGGCTCGCGGAGTTCACCCGGCTCGTCCTCACCGTCGGGCTACGGCTGCTCGACCTGGGCGTGGCCCTGGAGGCACACGGCCAGAACCTGCTGGTGGTCCTCGACCCCGCGGGCGCCCCGGTCCGCCTCGTCTACCGCGACCTGGCGGACATCCGGATCAGCCCGGCCCGGCTCGCCCGCCACGGCATCCCGGCCCCGGACCTCTCCGGCCGGATCGTCACGGACGACGAGACCACCCTGCGCCGCAAGCTCTTCGGCTCGCTCGTCGGCGGCGCGCTGGGGGCGACAGCCGGTTCGACGGCCGCCCTGCGCGCGGCCCTGGAAACCGTCGTACGGGATCTGCCGGACACCGCCGACCTCGCGGCCCTCCGCGACGAACCCCTGCCCACCAAGGCGTTGACCTCGATGCGGTTGTCGCCGGAAACACCCGGTGACATGTGGGCCCGACTGCCCAACCCGCTCACGGGACCCGGCTCGGGCGGCCACTCGATGTGAAGCAGGATTTGCGGCACGTCCTGAAGCACGATTCGAGGCACGTCTTGAGGCGCGATTTGAGGCACGTTTCGGAGCACGTGCACCAGCTCGTTCAAGCTCGGTTTGAAGATCGTTTTGAAGCGCGGCACCTTTGATCAATAGGATCCGCCGATGATCACAAGACAACGGCTGGCAGCAGGAGTCTGCGCCCTGCTTGCCGCCCTGACGGCCGGGATCGCCTTTCCGGCCGGAGCGGTCGCCGGTGAAACGGCGGAGCAGGCCGCTCCCAAGGTCGAACTCGTGCTGGACGTCAGCGGTTCGATGCGGGCTCGGGACATCGACGGCGGGTCGCGGATGGCCGCGGCGAAGCAGGCGTTCAACGAGGTGCTCGACGCGACGCCGCAGGAGGTGCAGCTCGGCATCCGCACCCTCGGCGCCAACTACCGTGGCAATGACCGCAAGACGGGCTGCAAGGACACGGCTCAGCTGTACCCGGTGGGGACCCTGGACCGCACCGAGGCGAAGACCGCCGTCGCGACCCTCACGCCCACCGGCTGGACGCCGATCGGTCCGGCGCTGCTGAAGGCGGCCGACGACCTCGACGGCGGCGAGGGCACCCGGCGCATCGTCCTCATCAGCGACGGCGAGGACACCTGCCAGCCCCTCGACCCGTGCGAGGTGGCCCGCGAGATCGGGGCCAAGGGCATCGGCCTGACCATCGACACGCTCGGCCTGGTGCCCGACGCCAAGACCCGCGACCAGCTCAGCTGCATCGCGGAAGCGACCGGCGGCACCTACACCTCGGTCCAGCACAAGGAGGAACTTGCCGACCGCGTGGGCCAGTTGGTCGACCGGGCCGCCGATCCCGTGGTGACGCCGGTCGCCGTGGAAGGCGCCGCGGAGTGCGCCAAGGCGCCCACGCTCAAGTCGGGTCTCTACACGGACCGCGAGGAGTTCGCGCAGCACCGCTGGTACCGCGTGGACGTCGAGCCGGGCCAGGAGCTGCGGGCCTCGGTGAGCGTCGCGGCTGACCGCGAAGTCAACCCGGACTACGGGGTGTTGCTGCGGGCCGTCACCGTGCACGGCCGCGAGATCGTCCGCGGCGAGGCCGCGGGCAACGGCCGCACCGACGTCATCTCGACCGGTCTGCGCTATCCGAAGGCCGAGAGCGACGACGACGAGGACACGAGCGCCGCCGCTGAAGTCGTGTGTCTGCAGGTGTCGAATGCGTTCTCCGCGGGCTCGGGCGTGAAGACGACGCCCGGTCTGCCGCTGGAGCTGACGGTCGACGTCGTCGAAGGGCCCGACCAAGCGGGCGACGTCGCCTCGTTCGGCCTCGGCCGCGGCTGGTGGCTGCTCGGCGCCCTTGTGCTCACCGGCTTCCTCGCGGGTGTGCTGTGGGGCTGGATCTCGCGCTGGCGGGTCGCGGTCTGGAGGACCAACTGATGGGTATCCGACGTGTGTTGACGACGACGGTGTTCATGCTGGGCGCCACCGTGGCTCCCGTTCTGCTCGGCGTCTGCGCCGCTCCCGCCCTCGCGGATTCCTCTCCCTCGGCTTCGGCGAGTCCGTCGGACGACGGCGGCGCGCCCACCGAGGCCGGTACGTCGTTCCGTACGGCGACCGAGATCGAGCAGGGGCAGCAGGCCACCGCGAGCGGTTCCACGGGTGACTACCTGTACTGGTCGTTCCCCGCGGACGCCGGACAACGGCCCACCGTGAAGGCGACGGTGAAGCTGCCCGAGGCCTCGACGCGGAATGCCGCGGAGACCTGGCAGATCGACGTGTACGACGGGCTGCGGCGCCGCCAGGCGTGCCAGTACGGGGCGCAGACGCGGACGGCGGCGAAGGACGCGGCCTCCGTGGACCTGTCCTGCACCCTGCGCACCGTCCGCTCCTGGTCCGAGACGTGGGCCCACGACCCGCTGCCGGGCACGTACTACATCCGGCTGACCGCCACGGGTCTGGGCACGTCCGAGCTGGGTCTGCCGGTGAGCGCCGAGGTCAAGGTGGACTCCAAGGACATCGGCGGCTCGGCGGCGGTCGACGGCTCGCTCGCCAAGCCGCTGGTCCCGGGCATCGCGACGAGCGCCGAGAAGTCCGACTCGGGGTCCGACTCGTCGACGGCCGCGCTGTCCTCGATCGAGCCCGACGACGGCTGGGCCTCCGGCTGGTGGTCCGATCGCTGGGTGTGGACCGCGATCGGCGGCATCCTCGCGGCGCTCGCGGGCATCGGCGGGTACGCGCTGACGCGGGGGTCGGGACGGCCTTCGCGGATGCCGCCGGGCGCCTGACCCCGCGTCAATGCCGGACGGGCTGAATCTTTCAGCCCGTCCGGCGTTCGAGGACGAGCGCGAAGCTCGATACGGGGGTCTGGGGGCGGAGCCCCCAGGTAAGGGACGGGTAGGGGCGGAGGGGGCGAAAACCCGCCTGTCACGCCTCCCGCAGCACCTTGGCCACCGCGCCCTCCCCCGTCACCTCGACACGCCCCGCACGCACCGCGTCCCGCAGCGTCAACGCCCCCCGGCTCACGGCCTCGCACGTCTCCGTATCGAGCGCCAGCCGGGCATCCGGCTCCTCCGGGGCGGGCCCGTCCCCGTACACCGGCCCGCCCTCAGCACCGAGCCACACATGGAACTCCCCCTCGTCCAGCCGGACTTCAACCAGCCCCTCCCCTGAAAGTCCGTCAAGCCCGCGCAGCAACGGCAGCGCGAACCAGTGCGCCCGCACGGCATCCGTCGGCCGCCGCTCCCCCAGCGCGGGTGCCCCCCACTCCCCGAGCGCCTGCAGCACGGGCAGCAACTCCCGCCCCCTGCCGGTGAGTTCGTAGACGTACGCCGCGCCCGGCGGCGGAAGGCGTCGCCGGGTGGTCAGCCCGTCGCGCTCCATGTCCTTGAGCCGGGACGCGAGCACGTCCGTGCTGACGCCCGGCAGGTCGGCGTGCAGATCGGTGTAGCGGCGCGGTCCGCCGAGCAGCTCGCGGACGATCAGGAGGGTCCACCGGTCGCCGACGGCATCGAGGGCGCGGGCGGCGGAACAGTACTGGTCGTAGCTTCGGCGAGGTGACATGCGACGCAGTCTAGCTATCTTGTTGGACTTTCCAAGCTCCAACTTGGTAAAACCAAGCAACACCACGAACCGGAGGGCGCAGCGCATGGAGTTCCGGCAGTCGAGCAAGCTCAGCGAGGTCTGTTACGAGATCCGCGGCCCGGTGATCGAGCACGCCAACGCGCTGGAGGAGGCGGGCCACAGCGTGCTGCGCCTCAACACCGGCAACCCCGCGCTCTTCGGCTTCGAGGCGCCGGAGGAGATCCTCCAGGACATGATCCGGATGCTGCCCCAGGCGCACGGCTACACCGACTCGCGCGGCATCCTCTCCGCCCGCCGCGCCGTCGCCCAGCGCTACCAGGACCGGGGCCTGGAAGTCGGCGTGGACGACGTCTTCCTCGGCAACGGAGTCTCCGAACTGGTGTCGATGGCGGTACAGGCCCTGGTCGAGGACGGCGACGAAGTCCTCATCCCCGCCCCGGACTTCCCGCTCTGGACGGCGGTCACCACCCTCGCCGGCGGCAAGGCGGTGCACTACCTCTGCGACGAACAGTCCGACTGGTACCCGGACTTGGACGACATGGCGGCGAAGATCACGGACCGTACACGCGCGGTCGTCATCATCAACCCCAACAACCCCACGGGCGCGGTGTACCCGAAGGAGATCGTCGAGGGCATCCTCGACCTCGCCCGCCGCCACGGCCTGATGGTGTTCGCGGACGAGATCTACGACCAGATCCTGTACGACGACGCGGTGCACCACTCGGCCGCCGCGCTCGCCCCCGACTTGGTGGTCCTGACGTTCTGCGGCCTGTCGAAGACGTACCGCGTGGCGGGCTTCCGCTCGGGCTGGCTGGTCGTGACGGGCCCGAAGCAGCACGCGCGCAATTACCTGGAGGGCCTGACCATGCTCGCCTCCATGCGCCTGTGCGCCAACGCGCCCGCCCAGTACGCCATTCAGGCCGCGCTCGGCGGCCGCCAGTCCATCCACGAGCTGACCGCGCCCGGCGGCCGCCTCCACGAACAGCGCAACCGCGCCTGGCAGAAGCTCAACGAGATCCCCGGCGTCTCCTGCATCAAGCCGAAGGGCGCGCTGTACGCCTTCCCGCGCATCGACCCCGAAGTGCACAAGATCCACGACGACGAGAAATTCGTCCTGGACCTCCTCCTCCGCGAAAAAATCCAGGTCGTCCAGGGCACCGGCTTCAACTGGCCCCGCCCCGACCACTTCCGCATCCTCACCCTCCCGCACGCCGACGACCTGGACGCGGCGATCAGCCGGATCGGGCGGTTCCTGAGCGGGTACCGGCAGTAGGGCCACCCGGCCGAGCCGGAGCTGCGCCATTCGTCCGGCGGTGCCACCGTACGAGGTGACAGAAAGGGTTCGGCGATGGGTGACCTCCTCCTCGTACGGCACGGAGAGACCGAGTGGTCGTTGTCCGGGCGGCACACCGGGTCGACCGACATCCCGTTGACCAACAAGGGCCGGGAGCAGGCGCGGAGGCTGGCTCCGCTTATCGCACGGCATCACATCGCGGCGGCGTTTGTCAGCCCGATGCAGCGGGCGCGGGAGACGGCGCGGCTGGCCGGGGTCGGCGGGGCGTGCGTCGACGCGGACCTGTCGGAGTGGGACTACGGCGGGTACGAGGGGGTCACGACCGTCGAGATCCACCGGAGCAGGCCCGACTGGTTCCTGTTCACGGACGGGGTCACGGCCGGACCGCCCGAGCACCCCGGTGAGAGCCCGGACGAGGTAGGGGCGCGCGCGGAACGGATGCTGGCCAAGATCGACGCGGCGCTCGCCGAGGCGGAGGGCAGTGTCGTGGTCGTCTCGCACGGGCACTTCCTGCGGGTGCTGACCGCGCGGCGGCTGGGGCTGCCCGCCTCGGCCGGCGCACTGTTCCAGCTCGGCACCGGGACGATGAGCCGGCTCAGCACCGAGCACCGCCGGCATGTGGTGGCCGGGTGGAATGTCAGACCCGACGCGTACTGTTCCCATGAGCCGCTCCCCTCGGCGGGACAGACGCCCGGAGAGGAACTGACGGGCGGCTGAGGGAGCCGCCGCGCACGACAGGCGGCGGGAAGGAGCGCGCCGTGACACGACCGCCGACCGCCGCGCAGCGGCGTGTCATCGAGGCCGCCGATCCCGTGACCGGGCGGCTGAAGGGCACGGAGGCGCAGCTCGCCGCGCTGGTCAAGCGCGGGCTGGCCTTCCGGCATCCACGGCCGCCGCACGACCACTTCCTGACGCCAGCCGGACATCGCATACGTGAGACGCCCGAGCCGGTCGCCCCCGTCGAGGCCCCCGCCGCGGCCGAGGCCGGTGTGTTCACGGCGCGGATCGGCGGTGAGGAGGCGGCCGACGCCGGGCCGTCACGCATACGGGAGGTACGCAGCGCCTGGGAGGGGCTCCTGGAGCTGCGTCGGATGACCAATCCGGACGGTGACACCGACCGTCCGTGCGGGTGGGAGCGTACGCATCTGGTGCAGGCCGCCGCGCTCGCGCTGGAGGCCGCGGGGCACCGGCCCGCGGGGGCGGAGGGCGGCGGTTACCGGGTGCGGGCGACACCGCAGCCGGAGGCCGTCGCCGTGCGCGAGCCGGATTCCGGGGCACTGCGCGCCTGCGCGGCCACGCTGGAGAAGGCGGGCTGGCAGGTCGGCGAGCACACGGAGCCGCGCACGGGTGCGCGGTATGTCCTGGCCTCGCCGCGACGGGTGTGAGGATGGGGCCCGGAATGGCTTTCGGTACAAGGGAGTTGGAGGGATCAGTCCTGACCGCCGTTGAGAAGGGGAAGTCGTGGCAGAGCCGTTTTCCGTCGCTGTGACCGTCCGCGGGTACGAGACCGATGTGCAGGGACACCTCAACCAGAGCGTGTATCTGCAGTACGCCGAGCACGCCCGCTGGTCGCTGCTGCAAGCGGCCGGGATCAGTCAGACCGAGCTGATAGGCAAGGGCGTGGGCCCGGTGGCCCTGGAGACCACCATCCGCTACAAACGGGAGCTGCGCGCCGGGGACGAGGTCGAGGTGACCTGCGACTTCCACTGGGGCGAGGGCAAGAGCTTCCGCATCGAGCAGACGATCCGGAAGACGGACGGCACGGTGTCCGCCGAGATCTCCGCGGTCGGCGGACTGCTCGACCTCAAGGAACGCAGGCTGGTAGCCGACCCGCGCGAGTACTTCCGGGCGCTGGCCACCGATCCGCGGCTGTTCGGGCTCTGACCGGGCCGCCGCGCGGGCGGACGGGCGCGAGTCTCTGGGCTCTCCAGGGGGTTGTGGCCGTCATGGGCACGAGTCGCCTTTACCAGGGCCGGCCGACCGTCGTACCGCCATGGGCGCCGGCCGGCGGCATCGCGGCGCCACCCTGGTGATCGGCGGCCCGGCAGGACTGTACCCGGCGATCCGCGCGTCGCGGCTGTCCCAGGCCGGGGCGCTCGCGCCCCCTTGAGGGAACAGGCCTACGCGTCCAGCAACTCCGGTGAGTGCTGGGCGTCGTAGGCCGCGCGCGACTCGGCGATCGTGACGCGGTGCCGCTCGGCCCAGTCGGTCAGGGACAGCAGGGTCGCGTGCAACTCCCGGGCCACCGGGGTGAGTTCGTACTCGACCTTCGGCGGCACCGTCGGATGGACGGTCCGCGTGACGAGTCCGTCGCGCTCCAGATTGCGCAGCGTGAGGGTCAGCATGCGGCGGCTGATTCCCTCCACGCTCCGCTCCAACTCGGTGAAGCGGATGGGGCCGTGCGCTGCGGCCACGATGATCAGCACGCTCCATTTTCCGGCGACCCTGTCAAGAACTTCACGGACCGGGCACGCCTGCGCGAGCACGGCCTGCGAGGTAACACCGGTGTTCCCCTGGGACATCGAAGTGCCTCCTTATGCCGGTCCCCATGGTCACTCACGATGTACCCCGTTACAAGTCGTGCACCTGGGCACCCTTGAAGAGCACGGAGGTCGTCGCCATGCCGTCCCGGACCGAGCCACGCACGCCATCGACACCACGAACGTACTCCCGCTGGGCCTCGCTCGTCGTGCTGTGCGCGGGCACGCTGATGACGATCCTGGACGGGAACATCGTCACGGTCGCGATGCCCGCGATCCAGAGCGATCTCGGTTTCTCGGGACCGGGGCTCGCCTGGGTCGTGAACGCGTATCTGATCCCCTTCGGCGGACTGCTGCTCCTGGTGGGGCGGCTCGGAGACCTGGTCGGCCGCAAGCGGATGTTCGCCGCCGGGCTCGCGGTGTTCACCGCGGCGTCCGTGCTGTGCGGAGTCGCCACCAGCCAGGGCATGCTCGTCACCGCCCGCGCGCTGCAGGGCGTCGGCGGGGCCATGACCTCGGCCGTCGTCCTCGGCATGCTCGTCGCGCTCTTCCCCGAGCCGCGCGAACAGGCCCGTGCCATCGCGGTGTTCAGCGCGGTCGGCGCGGCGGGCGGGGCGCTCGGCACATTCCTCGGCGGTGCGCTGACGCAAGCCCTCAACTGGCACTGGATCTTCCTGATCAACCTGCCCATCGGGGTGGTGGCCTGGCTCGCCGCGCTGCGGATTCTCGCCCCGGACAAGGGAGTCGGTCTCGGCAAGGGCGCCGACTACCCCGGCGCGGCCCTGGTCACGGGTGCGCTGATGCTGACGGTGTACGCGATCGTGGGCGCCGGGGACCGAGGGCTCGGTGGCACACTGACGCTCGCGGCGATCTCACTCGCCCTCTTCGCAGGCTTCACCGTGCGCCAGGCGCGCGCCGCCCGCCCGCTGCTCCGGCTGCGGCTCTTCCGCTCCCGTGCCCTGACCAGTGCGAACGGCGTCCAGATCCTGATGATCGCGGGGATGTACGGCTTCCAGTACATCGGCGCGCTCTACCTCCAACGCGTCCTGGGCTACAGCGAGTTGCTCACCGGCACGGCATTCCTGCCGGCGCCCGTCGCGATCGGGGTGCTGATGCTCAGCCTGTCGGCGCGCACGATCGCACGTTTCGGCCCGTACCGCGTGCTGCTCGCCGGGCTCGCCCTCATCACGGCGGGCATGGCCCTGCTGAGCCGGGTCCCGGTCGAGGGCACATATGTCGCCGATGTACTGCCTCCGCTGCTCCTGCTCGCCGCCGGTTTCGCCGCCGCGATGCCCGCGGTGACCGGGCTCGCCATGTCGGGCGCCGCCGAGGAGGACGCGGGACTGGCTTCCGGGCTCTTCAACACCACGCAGGTGGTGGGTGGTTCACTGGGGCTCGCCGTCCTCACGACACTGGCGGCGAGCCGCACGGAGCACCTGATCGGCGGGGGCGAGCAGGTCGTGGCGGCGACGGCGGACGGCTATCGGCTGGCGTTCACCGTGGCCACGGGCATCGCGGCGGCGGCCCTGCTGCTGGCGGCGGCGCTCCTGCGGCCGGGGCGCGCGACCCCCACCCCGGCTCCGCGGGCCGGCCGTCGGTCCCGCGCGAACGCCTCCTTGTGATCGCGCGCCCACCGGGCACACGTACGCGGCGCACGACCCAGTACCTGCCGTACGTCCTCCGTCAGCACGGCGTTCCCGCCCTTGCGGACATACGCCGTGCCCGCCGGCACACCCTCGGCGTAGGCCTCGGACGTGCTGCCCGGAGGAACTGCTCACGAAGCGCGTCCGTGGGTACGCCCGCGTCGCCCCGGTACGCCACATCCTCACCTACGCCCACCGGTCCCCGGACACCCCGTGGGCCCAACTGGCCGCCGCCACCGGCCACTACGACCAGTCGCACATGACCGCGGACTTCCGCACGCCGATGGGCGTCCCGCCCACGTCGTTGTTCACCGGCCGTCTTCCGGCAGCGCGGCCTTGTCAGGCGTTCGGGTCGGCACCGGTACCTGGTTGAAGCCGTAGTAGATCGCGATCAGGCCGTGGACGGCCAGGGTGAGCGGGGCCGAGACGTAGGCCAGGCCGACCGTGGCGGGGTAGGCGAGGGAGCCGAGGGCGAAGCGGACGCGGGTGCGGCGAGCGGCTTCGACGTCGACCCGGGTGTCGAAGAGGTGACCCGTGCGCGTGAGGTGCCACCACAGGGCCTGGAAGGCCAGGGCCATCGCGACCATCACCATGCTGTAGACGGCGGCGGCGACATGGGACGCCTTGTCCTCGCGCAGATACTCCGCGAGCATCGCCGTCGGCCAGGGCACGGCGGCCACGACCATCAGGACGAGCAGGTTCAGGAACATCAGGGTGCGGTCGACCCGGGCCACGTAACTGAAGACCTGGTGGTGGTTGATCCACATGATGCCGATGACCAGGAAGCTGACGACATAGGCGGCGTACGACGGCCACTGCGCGCCCAGCGCGTGCCACAGTCCGCCGTGCTCACCGGTCTCGGGGACCTTGATCTCCAGGATCAGCAGCGTGATGGCGATGGCGAAGACGCCGTCGCTGAAGGCCTCGACACGGCCCGACTCGTTCATGACGTGGAATCCCCCTCGTGGTCATGACTGTGCGCTGAGACCGTAGCCCAGCACACGGCTTCCCCGATCACCAACTCGCCCTCGCCCAACGGGTGTACGGCGTCCCCAATCTCTGGTAGGAAACTTTCCTAACAGTACGCGGCAACGTCACACTCCCCCATCGGAGGCACCGTGCACACCCCCCACATACGCACGTCACGTCGCACCCTGCTCGCCCTGATCGGAGCATCGCTGGTGGCAGGTCCGATCATCGCCACCCAGTCCGCGACGGCGGCGCCGGCCGGTCTGGACGACCCGGCGAAGAAGGAGATCGCCATGAAGCTGGTCTCCAGCGCGGAGAACTCCTCGCTGGACTGGAAGGCGCAGTACAGGTACATCGAGGACATCGGCGACGGGCGCGGCTACACCGCCGGGATCATCGGCTTCTGCTCCGGCACCGGCGACATGCTCGACCTCGTCGAGCTCTACACGCAGCGCAAGCCCGGCAACGTACTGGCCAAGTACCTGCCCGCGCTGCGCGAGGTGAACGGCAGCGACTCCCACGAGGGCCTCGACCCCGGCTTCCAGGGCGACTGGCACAGGGCGGCCCAGGACTCGGCGTTCCAGCAGGCCCAGAACGACGAACGCGACCGTGTCTACTTCAACCCGGCCGTACGGCAGGGCAAGGCCGACGGCATCGGTGTGCTCGGCCAGTTCACGTACTACGACGCCATCGTGATGCACGGCGACGGCGGCGACAGCACCAGCTTCAGCAGTATTCGCCGGCGCGCTCTGGCCAAGGCCCAGCCGCCCTCCCAGGGCGGCGACGAGGTGACGTATCTGAACGCCTTCCTCGACGCGCGGGTGTGGGCGATGAAGCAGGAGGAGGCCCACTCCGACACCAGCCGGGTCGACACCGAGCAGCGGGTCTTCCTGCGCAAGCGGAATCTGAACCTTGATCCGCCGCTGGACTGGAAGGTGTACGGGGACAGTTACCACATCGGCTGACGCCCCCGGTACGGCGGAGGGCGCGGCACTCCCCTGGTGCCGCGCCCTCCGTGTGCCCGGGTCGTCAGTGGGCCGGTACGGCCTTGAGGTCCTCCCCCGCCTCCATGGGATGCGTGACCTCGTCCGCGTCCTGCCCCTTGCCGAGGTGGTTGAAGACGAGGTTGAGGACCACGGCCGCGACGCAGCCCGTGGAGATGCCCGAGTCCAGGACGATCTTCGCCGTCTCGGGGAAGGCGTGGTAGAAGTCCGGCACGGTGATCGGGATGATGCCGACGGCGAGCGAGACGGCGACGATCAGGACGTTGTTGTCCTTCTCCAGGCCCGCCCGTACGAGGGTCTGGATGCCGCTCGCCGCGACCGAACCGAAGAGGACGACGCCGGCACCGCCGAGGACGGGTCGCGGGACGACGGCGATGAGTGACGCGGCCATCGGGCACAGGCCCATCAGCACCAGGAAGCCGCCGCCGGTGGCGACGACGTACCGGCTGCGGATCCGTGTCATCGCGACCAGGCCGATGTTCTGCGCGAAGGCGCTGCACATGAAGCCGTTGAACAGCGGGCTGATCGCCGAGCCGAGGGTGTCGGCGCGCAGGCCCGCGGCGATGGTCTTCTCGTCGGCGGGGCGCTCGACGATCTCACCCAACGCCAGCATGTCCGCGGTCGATTCGGTCATCGAGACGACCATCACGACGCACAGCGAGAGGATCGCGGCGACCTGGAACTGCGGGGCGCCGAAGTGGAACGGGGTCGGGAAGCCGACGACGTCCGCGTCGGCCACCGGGCCGAAGTCCGTGACGCCGAAGGGGATCGCGACGAGTGTGCCGATGACCAGGCCGAGCAGCACGGCGATCTGCTTGACGAAGCCGCGGGTGAAGCGGCGCAGCAGGAGGACGATGACGAGCGTGGCGGCCGCCAGGCCCAGGTAGGTCATCGAGCCGTAATCGTCGGCCGCGGGGTTGGGGCCCTGTGCCCAGCCGAAGGCGACCGGCAGCAACGAGACGCCGATCAGGGTGATGACCGAGCCGGTGACGACGGGCGGGAAGAAGCGGACCGCCTTGCTGAAGAAGGGGGCGGCTATGAAACCGAGGACGCCCGCGACGATGACCGCGCCGAAGATGATCGGCAGCGCGTCGCTCTTGTCCTTGGCGGAGGCGACGACCGCGGTCATGGGCGCGACGCCCGCGAAGGTGACGCCGTTGACGAACGGCAGCCTGGCTCCGATCTTCCAGAAGCCGAGGGTCTGCAGGAAGGTGGCGAGACCCGCGGTGAACAGGCAGGCGCCGGTGAGGAAGGTCAGTTCGGTGGCGGAGAGACCGACGGCGGCGCCGACGATCAGCGGCGGGGCGACGACTCCGGCGTACATGGCGGCCACGTGCTGCAGGCCGCTGGTCGCCATTTTCAGGGGCGGGAGCTTCTCGTCAACTGGGTGCCTGAGCTGGCCAGTTGGTTCTGCATCGGTGCTGGGCGCGGGCTGGGCGGCCACGGCGGCTCCTCCGGTCGGTTACACGTCGGCGTTGACGCGGGGTTCAGGGAGGTGATGCGCGGTCGTGCGGGACCGGGACGGAAACCGTTCGAAGGGATTGGCCCCCTTCATGAGAACGGATCCCGTTCATGCGGGACGGAGACCGTTCCGGGGCGCACACGTCCATGCGCGCCCCGGATACGGCCGCCATGGACCCCGCTCGGGTCCACGGCTACCGGCCGAGGGCCGTCCCCCTCAGCCGGAGATCTCCAGTTGTTCAAAGCCGTGCCCGGACCCCGGGTGGGGGTCAGGACTCGGGCTCTCAGGCCTGGCCGGCGATCTGCGCCAGGCGCTGTGCCTCTTCCCGTGTGGAGCGGGCGATGGCGTCCTCGTCGACGTGCAGCAGGCGGCTGTCCTCGACGACCGGCTTGCCGTTGACGAGCGAGAGGCTGACCGGGGCCGCCGCGCCGAAGACCAGCGCGGTCACCGGGTCGGCGATCGAGGCGTGCGCCAGGGTGTCGAGCTTCCACAGGACGAGGTCGGCGAGCTTGCCCGCCTCCAGGGAGCCGATCTGCGCGGCGCGGCCCAGGACCTGGGCGCCGCCGTACGTCCCGAGGCGCAGTGCCTGACGGGCGTTGAGGGCGGCCTCGCGGTGGGCGCCGAGGCGGTTGATGAGGAGCGCGTTGCGCAGCTCGGTGTGCAGCTCGCCCGACTCGTTCGAGGCGGTGCCGTCGACGCCGAGGCCGACCGGGACGCCGGCCGCCAGCATGTCGGGGACGCGCGCGATGCCGGCCGCCAGACGGGCGTTGGAGGACGGACAGTGGGCCACACCCGTCTTCGTACGGGCGAAGGCGGCGATGTCGGAGTCGTTCATGTGGACGCAGTGCGCCATCCACACGTCCTCGCCGAGCCAGCCGGTCGACTCGAAGTAGTCGGTCGGGCCCATGCCGAACAGTTCCTTGCAGAACTGCTCCTCCTCCACGGTCTCCGAGCCGTGCGTGTGCAGCCGTACGCCCTTGCGGCGGGCCAGCTCGGCGCCCTGCTTCATCAGCTCGGTCGACACGGAGAAGGGCGAGCAGGGTGCCACGGCCACCTGGGTCATGGCGTCGAAGGACGCGTCGTGGTGCTCGTCGACGGTGGCCTCGGTGGCGGCGAGGGCGCCTTCGAGGGTCTCGACGGCGAAGTCCGGCGGCAGACCGCCGTCCTTCTCGCTGCGGTCCATGGAGCCGCGGGCGAGGGTGAAGCGGACGCCCATCTCGCGTGCCGCCCGGATGACGGCGCCGGACAGGTCGCCGGAGCCCTTCGGGAAGACGTAGTGGTGGTCCATCGCGGTGGTGACGCCGCCGCGGGCCATCATGGCGAGGGAGCCCTGTGCGGCGGAGTACACCATCTTCTCGTCGATGCGCGCCCAGGTCGGGTACAGCGCGACGAGCCAGTTGAAGAGGTTGTGGTCCGTGGCCAGGCCGCGGGTGATCCACTGGTAGAAGTGGTGGTGGGTGTTCACCAAGCCAGGGGTTGCCAGATGCCCTGTGCCGTCGATGCGGCGGACCACGTTCTCCAGGTTCTCGGGGGCCTTTCCGGCGCCCACCGACTCGATCTTGTTGTCGGCGACGACGATGTAGCCCGAGGCGTATTCGGTGTCGCCCGCGTCCACGGTCGCGATGGCGCAGTTCTCGATCACGATGCGCGAAGCTGCCACGGCGGTTCCTCGTTCTTCCCATTGGTGGACGGACCCGGGGGTCGAGCGGGGTGACGACCGGATCCGTGGTGCTGTTGTTGCGCAGATGCCCCCGCTCTCCCCCTGGGACTTGACGCCGGCGCACGCGTCGGGGATCGAGCACAAGTCCTGCGGTGCAGTACTACAGGTTGGTGAGGTCCACCGGGATGTGCGGCTCGCAGCCGTCGCGCAGGATGGTGGCCTCGATGAGCCCGTACGGACGGTCGGCCGCGAAGTAGACCTCGTTGTCGTTCTCGAGCCCGAACGGCTTCAGGTCCACCAGGAAGTGGTGCTTGTTCGGGAGGGAGAAGCGGACCTCGTCGATCTCGCTGCGGTTGTTGATGATGCGCGCACCCATTTGGTACAGGGTCTGCTGCAGCGACAGCGAGTACGTCTCCGCGAAGGCCTGGAGCATGTGCTTCCTGACCTGGTCGTAGGACTTCTCCCAGTTGGGCATCTTCTGCTCGTCGCCGCTCCAGTTGAAGCGCCAGCGGCCGGAGACCTGGGTGGCCAGGATGCGGTCGTACGCCTCCTGGAGCGTCGTGTACTTGTCCTTGACGTAGCCCCAGAACTCGGAGTTCGTCGAGTTCATCACGACGAGGTCCTTCAGGCCGGAGATGACCTCCCACTTCTCACCATCGAAGGTGATCTGGGTGACCCGCGTCTCCTGGCCCTTGCGTACGAAGGAGTGCTTGACCGCGTCGGCGCCGATGAACTTGGAGTTGGCGTCCGAGGTCTCGATGCGCTCCCAGGCGTACTCCTCGATACGGATGCGCGCCTGCTTGATCGGCTCCTGACTCGTCACGAAGTGCCGGGCCAGATGGATGCCGAACTGCTCGGCGGACTCGATGCCGTACTCCTTGGCGAAGGCGTACACCGTGTTCTTGGTGGTGTCCGTCGGCAGGACGTTCGCGTTGGAGCCCGAGTAGTGGACCTCCTCCATGTCGCCGCTCAGCGCGACCGACACGTTCAGGTCCTTGATGTGGTGCGTGTCGCCGTCACGGGTGATCTTGACGACTCGGTTCTCGGCCTTGCCGTACTGGTTCTGTCCCAGAATCGTGGGCATGTCTGCTAGCTCCCTCGGTAAACGGAGTAGCCGAACGGGTTGAGCAGCAGCGGTACGTGGTAATGCTCGCCCGGCTTGACGGCGAAGGTGATCGCCACTTCCGGGAAGAACGCGCCGCTGTCCCGATTCGCGGGGGCGTCCTGCTGCGCATCGGCTTGCTTTTTTTCTGAATCCGACTCGAAGTACTGCTCGACGGCGAAGTCGAGCCGTACGTGGGTCGTCCCCTCCGGCAGCGCCGGAAGGTCCTTGCACCGGCCGTCCGCGTCGGTCGCGGAGCCGCCGAGCGCCTGCCAGTGCGCGTCACGCCCGGCGCGGGCCGCGAGCTGGATGGCGACGCCCTCGGCGGGGCGGCCGACGCTGGTGTCCAGGATGTGCGTGGACACGGAGGCCGTGGTGTCGGTGCTCATGCCTCTTCTTCCTGTACGAGATTGGCCAGACGGATGCGGTTGATCTTGCCCAGCTCGGCGCGGACGATCTCGCGCTCCTGCTCGGGCGAGTTGCCGATCCGCTCTTTGACCGCGTCGCGCATCTGCTCGCCGGTCCGACCGGTGGCGCAGATGAGGAAGACGTGGCCGAACTTCTCCTGGTAGGCCAGGTTCAGTTCGAGCATCTCCTCCTTGAGCTCCTCGGAGGCGCCGGCCATGCCGCGCTGCTCCCGGGAGGAGGTCGGGTCCCCGGCCTTCGGCCGCCCGATCGGCGGGTGCCCCGCCATCGCCTCCTCCAGATCCGCGGTGGTCAGCTCGGCCATGGCGGAGTCGCTCGCCGCCAGGAGATCGGCGAGAGAGGCGAAGGGGCGGCGGGCGAGCAGGGCGCTCCCCCATGCCGTTGAGGCGCACGCCTCGTGGAGGGCGGCGACGGCCGCGGGCTCCTCCAGGGCGTTGAACCGGGCGAGGCCGCCAGGTGTCGTACTCGAAGTCACGGGAAGCCTCCGTGGTGCTGGACGGGCTGCGGATAGCTAACGCCCTCGGAAACACCACGTCAACACTTTGTTGAAAACTTCGGGTAACAAAAACCGCCGTCCGGGCAGTCCGGACGGCGGCGGGTGGGGGGATCGGCCTCAGTCACCCTTCGCGGCGTTTTCCCTGTTCAGATAGTTGTAGACGGTGAAGCGGCTCACGCCGAGGGCGCCTGCCACGGTCTCCACGCCGTGCCGCACGGAGAAGGCTCCACGCGCTTCCAGTATGCGCACGACCTCCTGCTTGGCCTTGCGGTCGAGGTCGGCCAGCGGCCTGCCCTGCTTGCGCTCCAGGGCGGCCAGGATGTGGTCGAGGGAGTCGGCGAGCTGGGGCAGGCGTACGGCGACCACGTCCGCGCCCTCCCAGGACAGCACGACATCGTCGGCGCCGGCCTGGTCGGGCGGCAGCATCTCGCCCCCCATGGCGTCGACCAGCGGCTTGACCGCCGTGACGAAGGGGTCGTCCCCGAAAGCGGTCACCGCTCCCCCTCCTCGACCACGTTGAGCTGAAGGGAGACCCGGGTGGCCCCTGCCTCCAAGGTCTTGCGCAGCAGCGCGTCGACCGCCGTGAGCACCTCGTCGGCGCCACCCTCCGCCGTGTTGCCGAACGGACCGACGTCCACGGCGTCCAGCTCGGCCGCCTCGATGACCTCGCGGGCGACCAGCGCGTGCGGGGGCGCCTCGTCGAGGTCGAAGGGTTCGGTCGTGAACTCCACTCTCAATCGCACTGTGCCCCCATGGCATCGGCTCTGACCTGCGATTTTCCTCAGCTCTGGCTGAGAGGGCACATCCGGGGCACAGTCCGCCGTCCGGCGCGTGAGCGCGGCGTCGCTGTGTCCCGGTCGCTCCGAGACGACCTTAACGGACTCACCCGTGGCGATCAGCGGGGATGCGTAGGCAGGACGAAGGGCACGGCACCACCCCGCACCCTCCCTCGCCTCGCCCCCTGGGGCGCGTCAGGTCCCGGGCGCCGTCAGGCTCCGCAGTGCGGCAGCCCGCCGCAGAGCGCGACCATGTCCTCGAAGGCGCCCTGCACGTCGACGGGTGCGGCGGCAATGGCTCCGTGGCACTCGGCGTAGGCCCGGACCAGATTGCCCACCAGCCGTTCGCTGTCGAGGAGTTGGGCATACGGTCCGGGTCCGGCCGCTCGTGCCAGCTCCAGTGGATCGAGCCCGTCGGCGATGCCCGCGCGCGCCAGCTCGCGGACCCAGCGCAGATAGTCCGCGTTCGCGTCGAGCAGCTCGGGGCCGCAGAGCGGGCCGTGCCCCGGTACGACGTGCAGCGGTTCGAGGGCCCGCAGCCGGTCCAGCACGCGCAGCGAACCGGACAGCGATCCCATGAGCACGAAGGGTGTCGCGCCGGAGAAGAGCAGGTCGCCGGCGAAGAGAACCCGCTGGTCGGGCAGCCAGACGACGGTGTCACCGGCCGTGTGTCCGGGGCCGAGGTGCAGGAGCTCCATGCGCGGGCCCGCCGTCGGCAGTGTCATACGGTCCCGGTAGGTGACATGGGGCTCGGTCACCTGTACATGGCCCCAGTCGACCTGCGGCCACAGGCCGGTCAGCGCCAGGCCGTGTTCGGCCATCTCCGCCGCGGCACGCTCGTGGGCCACGATGGTGGCGCTCGGGGCGAAGAGGTGATTGCCGAAGGTGTGGTCGCCGTGGCTGTGAGTGTTGACCACGGTGGTGACCGGGCGGGGGCCGAGGGTGCGGACCGTCTCCCGCAGCAGACGTGCCCGCGCCTCCGTCGCCGCGGTGTCCACGAGCACGGTGCCTTCGCGGCCGATCACGATGCCGGCGTTGTTCAGACACCAGCCGCCGTCCGGCTGGAGATAGGCGTACACGTCTTCGGCCAGCTGTTCCAGCTGGTACTTGACGAGGGTGTTTCGGGTCATGGTGTCCATGCGAAGCTCCACGGGGTGGCGTCACGGACAGGAGAACCGAGTGCGCCACAGAATCACTCAAGAGCTCACAGCGCCCCTCCGCGTGGCGTCAAATTGATCGAAAAATCCACGAGACCGGCGCACGGGGCGCTGAATCGAATCAACAGACTTCCCACCTTCGGTTTTTCCTCGCCTTAACAGAAGGACACCAGGTCAACACATGGCGAACCCCCCAGAAAAACGTTGACATACCGCTCGCCAACTCTTGTAGCATTCAATTTGCGATGAGACACCGCGCATTTTCAACGGGGGAGCGAAAGGTGAACATTGGAATTCTGGGTCCCCTGGTCGTGCGGTCGAGCGGTGGCGACGCCACGCCCTCCGCACCCAAGCCACGGCAGTTACTGGCACTGCTGGCGACCCGGATGGACCAAGCGGTCTCCATGGACCTGCTGATCGACGAAATGTGGGAGGGCCGCCCTCCGGCCAGCGCGGTGACCGTCGTGCAGACCTACATCGTGCAGTTGCGGCGGGCACTCGCCGACGCCTTGCAGATCCGCTCCGCCGAGGTCGCCGAGGCGGTACTGCCCTTCACGGGCTGGGGGTACCGCCTGGCGTCAGGTGCGGATACGACGAATGACGTAAAGGCGTTCCTGCGCTGCGCCGAGTTGGGGCGCGACGCTCTGGCCGCGGGGGCGAACGACCAAGCGGCGGTGATGCTGCGCCGGGCGCTGCGCACGTGGCGCGGACCGGCGCTGGCGGGCGTCCGGCTCGGACCGCACCTGCTCGCACACCGCACCCATCTCGAGGAATACCGCCTCGCGACCGTCGAGCAACGCGTGGAAGCAGACCTGCGACTCGGATATCACCACGAATTGATCAGCGAATTGTCAGGACTGGTCCTGCAGCACCCGCTCCACGAGAATCTTCATTCCCTCTTCATGGTTTCTCTTTACCGTTCGGGGCGGCCCGCGCAGGCCCTCAGCACATTTCAGGAACTTCGAAAGAATCTCCGCACCGAGCTGGGGATAGATCCTTCACCGCGCATAAACAACCTGCATCAGGCGATTCTGGTGGCCGATCCCTCACTGGACGCGGAAATACAGTCCAGGCTGTTCAGGCTGGAGCTGGGCCTGCCGTCCGGGCGCGTCCTGTGAGACCGTCGGCGGCCGGCCCGTCCGACAGGGCCTAGTCCAGGCCGCGCTTCCCCGGTGTCCAGTACGGCTTGACCAGAACCGACCTGCGCGGCCACCCGCGTTCCCTCACCAGCTGATCGCGCACGGCCTGGCAGGTGCGAGCCTCGCCGGCAAGGTAAGCGACCCCGGGTTCCTCGGGCAGGTCGAGCTCGCGAACGGCCGCGACCAGCGAGGCGGACCGGGTGGCGGACGCGCCTCCGCGGAAACCCCACGTCAGATCCGAGGACCTCGGCAGCGGCAACCGGTCCTGTGGGCCGGCGACTTCGATGGTGCCGTGGACGCGGGCGCTGTCCGGCAGCGCTCGGAGCATCGCGCCGAAGGCCACCGACGCCGTCTCCTCCCCCACGAACAGGTGGTACGCGGCCGACTCGACGGCGACGAACCTCCCCTCGGGTTTGCGGAAGGTGACCTCGTCCCCCACCCGGAGAGAACCGGACCAGCGGGCACCGGGACCGTCCCCGTGGTCGAGGACGCACAGCTCCAGCCCTTCCCCGTCGTACGACCACACGGAATAGGTCCGCAGCACATCGCGCAGGGCACCGGCCCAGAGCGGGGCGTGCACATCCTTCACGTGCACCCTCACGTGCTGGCCCGGGATCCAGTCCAGCCCGCGCACGCTCCGCCCGGTGATACGGATCAGGCGCATGCGTGGCGTCGCCTGCTCGAGATGCTCGACCCGCCCACGTACGAAGTACAGGTCGAGCAGCGGGTCGAGAAGAAGGTCGACCGGACGGCGCCGAACCGGGTTCGCTTCGGGTGGCATCCACATACTCCCTGGTTGTCGGGACGAACGGGTCCGATCCGGATCGGCGCCGACTACGACGGACACCCCGCCCGCAGCGGCTCACCGGACTCCGCGCACGGGGCCGCGTCGAGAACCGCCTGCCGCAGTGTGCGTACGCGCGGTGAGGGGTCGATTCCCAGTGCCTCACGGAGATTCGTTCGCAGCAGCTCGAAGGCGTCGAGGGCGCGGGCAGGCTGTCCGGCGCGATAGAGCGCGATGATGAGGAGCGCGCAGAGGTTCTCATGGAGCGGATATCGCGCCACCAGCCCCGTCAGCTCGTCGATCAATTCGTGATGCCGTCCGATACGCAGATCTGCCTCCACGCGCTGTTCGATGACGCCGAGCCGGCTCTCCGTCAGGCTGGTCCGGTGCGCCAACAGGTGCGCCCCCACGTGCACATCGGCCAGCGCTGGCCCCCGCCAGACCTGCAGCGCCCGGCGCAGCAGCGCGGATGCCCGGTCGTTCTCGCCGTTGAGCAGTGCGCGTCGGCCCTGCTCCGCGTACTGGGCGAACACGCTCGCGTCCGACCGTTCACGGTCGACGACCAGTCGGTAACCCCAACCGGTGAAGGGGAGCGTCTCGCGGGTCACTTCGGCGGTGCTGGCCCCCTGTGCGCGGGCAAGCGATTGGCGTAGCTGCATGATGTAGGTCTGGACCACGGTCAGCACGCGGGCAGGCGGGTTGTCCTGCCACAACTCGTCCACCAGGAGGTCGACGGGGACCACCAGGCCCGCGCGCGCGGCCAGCAGGGCGAGCAACTGCCGTGGTTTGGGGGCGGTCGGCACCGCCTGTCCACCGGTGGACCGTACCGTCAAGGGGCCAAGGATTCCGATGTCCACTGTGCTCGCCTCCCCGCGTACCGGGGCGACCCCACCGGCCGGGCGGGAGGGCGGCTGCGCTGTCGCCCCGCAAGTCGGCCGAGCCGCCCCGCATCCACTTACTCCGCCGGGTCAACGGTGGGCCGTTGCCCGGATATCACGTCGTCGAAGTCGAATCCGAGGTCGTCGAGAACGGCCCGGGCTCCGGCTCGCGCTCCGCCGGTGACCCCTGATCCGGGGTGTGTGGACGGCCCGACCAGATAGAAGCCCTCCGCGGGCAGCCGGTAGCCCATATTGGGCATCGGCCGGTATCCCATGAACTGGAAGAGCTGCGAACCGAAGTGGCCCGGGTCGCCGTTCGGCCACGACGCGTTGAACCGCTCGCCGTCCACCGGACTGTCGATCACCTTGCCCAGTACCTTGTCGGGGCCCATGTTCGTGGTGAGACCGCAGAAGGTCTCGAAGACGCGGTCGAAGAGTTCTTCCTTGCGCTCGTCCCAGCTCCCCCGGTCCAGTTCGAGAGGGGCGTAGCTCAGCAGGTACAGGGTGTGCTGCCCGGCGGGCGCACGGGTGGGATCCCAGGCGCTCGCCACGGCGATACTCGGCATGTTGCTGATCGGAACGCCGTACTTCAGGCCGTCGAAGGTCCGCATCAGCTCGGGCAGCGGAACCGCGATCTCCTGGAAGCCCGCGCTGCCCACCTCGGGACCGGCCTTGAAGACGGGCGCCTCGCTCAGCGCCAGATGTCCCGTCAGCAAGGCGAAGCTGACCGGTTTGATCCGCCTCACCTTGCGTTCCCAGTCGGCCCCGAAGCGGTGGTCGACCATGTCGGGCAGCTGTTTGATGTTCACGTCGGCGACCACCGCCCGCCGGGCCTCGACGCGTTCGCCCGAGCGCAGCACGACCCCGGTCACGCGGTCGCCCGTGAAGAGGAACCTCTCGACGGGTGCCGCGGTCCGGACGGTCCCGCCGAGTTCCTCCAAGGAGTTGACCAGCGCGGTCGTCAGCGATCCCGATCCGCCGACCGCGTAGCCGAGCCCATAGCGGTGGATCACCGGCACCATCATCAGCAGGAAGGCGCCGGTGCCGCCTTCTTCGGGTGCGGCCAGGATCTCCGAGACCCATCGGGCCAGCGCGGCCCGGACCTTCGGGCTCTCGAACCACTCGTTGACGACGTCCAGGTAGCTCATCATGAGCATGCGGAGCAGCTCCTGGCCGACCTCGGTCTGGTCCAGCCCGGCGAAGAACGCTCCGAGCGGGGGCGGCGGTTCGAAGAGCCCGGCCATGAGCATGTCCAGCAGCTGATCGGTGAACGCGTGGAAGCGCAGATAGCTCTCCGCGTCCCGCGGCGAGATCCTGGCGATCGTCTCGGCCGTCTTGCGTACGTCCCGGTAGAAGGCGATGTAGTCGCCGTCCGCGAAGGTGACGGCGATGCTCGGGTCCGGGAACACGTACTCGAGTCCGTGCCGCGACAGCAGGCCCAGCTCGTCGTCGCGGATGAGCGGATTGCCCTGGATGAAGATGTGCGCGATCGCGTGCAGATCGTGGTGGAATCCGGGCAGGGTCACCTCGCGTGTGATCACGCCACCGCCCACGTAGTCCTTCGCCTCCAGCACCACCACGTCCAGGCCCGCCTTGGCGAGGTAGGCCGCGGCCGTCAGCCCGTTGTGACCGCCGCCGACCACCACCACGTCATGCTGCGTCATGGGACGTCCCCTCGACCTCGGCCGCGCGCGCCGGCGCGCCGTTCCCGTGATCGCGCTGGAAGCCCCCGTCGATGTCCCAGACGGATCCGGTGACATAGCCGCTGACATCACTGTCCAACAGGGTCACCGCGGGCCGCGCGATCTCGTCCGCGGTGGCGATCCGCTTGATCAGATTCGTTGCGATCACGGAGTCCTCGAGACCGGGGATGTGCTGGGCTCCGAGGCGCAGACCAGGGGTGTCGGTGATGCCCGCGCACACGGCGTTGACCCGGATCCCCAGGGGCGCCAGTTCGATCGACCAGGTGGGCACGAGATAGTGCAGTGCCGCTTTGGTGGCTCCGTAGATGCCCATTCCGGGCGTCGGTAGGCGGCCGATGGACGACGAGACGACCACGGCGGAGGCACCCGGGCGCTCCGCCATCGCGGGCACTGCCGCGTTCATCGTGGCGATGGTGCCGCGCAGATTGACCGTGATCACTCGGTCGACCTCGCTCAGGGGCTGCTGCGCGAGCGCTCCCGGGATCAGGATCCCCGCGTTGCAGACCAGCAGGTCGAGGCCTCCGTGCACATCGACCGCGTGGTCCACGGCGCGCTGCGCCGATTCCGCGTCCGCCGTGTCACCGGCGACCCAGGTTGCCCAGGGGCCCAGCCGTTCGGCCGCGGCGGCCAGCGGTGCCTGCCTCCGTGCCGTCAGCACGACGTGCGCGCCTGCCTCGATCAGCGCCGCGGCGATGGAGAACCCGATGCCTTCGCTCGCGCCGGTGACTAGCGCGGTCTTCCCTGCGACGGCCATCTCAGGCGGTCCTCCGGCAACGGTGGTGCCCAAACTCTGCGTGCTGCCCGTGCGGGCGGGTGGCCGGCGTCTGATCCGGCATGGCTTCCCCTTCCGGAGAGTGGTCCTTACGACTGTGCGTCGGCGGGCACGCGCTGCTTCCGGCGGCGCCGGGAGGCGGCCGAGAGCAGCCGGCCGTCGCGGGCGTTGAGTGCCAGAAGCGTGATGTTCACCGCGCCGCCGATGAGTTCGACGGTCTGGATGAGCGAGAACTGCGTACCGAATTCACGTTCCGCGGCCAGTGACTGCAGGGTGACGGCGCACGGAACGAGCACCAGGAGTCCCACGGCGGCGGCCACCGCCGTGCGGCGCTGCTTGCGGCGGATGAGCGGGGCGCGGCGGCGACCGCTGCTCAGGGAGCGGCCGGAGGCTCCGGCGATCGCCATGCTCGGCACGAGGACGATCAGCGCCAGGGCGATGGCCGTCTTGACGGTCGAAACGGCGTGCTCGTCGCCGAAGATCTCGACAACGACAGAGGACGTGAAGAACAGCGTGATCAGCGAGAGTGCGAGCACTCCGGCGGCGGCGTGCACACGTGATTTCACGATCTTCTCCCCGGTGCGATGGACGAGACGGATCTTCCTGACGTCTCGTTGTGCGTCGATGGGGGCCGCCGACCTCTTGGGGGATCAGGGACTCCCGGTGGACTCCAGGTTTTCGATGACGCGCGCGATCATGCTCAGCAGCGTGGCCGTCTCCGAGGCGTCGAGACCTCCGGTCGCCAGATGGTTGACCTCGTGTGCGGCGGCGATCAGAGGCTCCTGAAGCTCACGGGCACGCTCGCTCAGCAGCACCTGTGCCTGGCGTCTGTCCCGCGGATCCGGGACGCGGTGGATCAGTCCGTCCCGCTCCATCCGCTGGAGGGTGTACGCCATCGTCGGCTGCTCGATCTGTACGCGGTCGCAGAGCTCCCGCTGGGTCAGTCCCTCCTGCTCGTAGAGCGCGAGCAGTTGGGCGAACTGGCCGGGCACGACCCCGTGTCGCTCGATCCTCAGCCGCAGGGCGCGTTCCAGCAGGCGCGCGAGGTGGTTGATCTGGTATCCGAGCGATGTCTCGCGTGGCAGCTGTTTCGACTGCCGGGTCGCTACGCCCTCGGGTTCGACCGCCACCGCCACCTCCGTGCACAGGTACTGCCGAGTCGATTACCCCATAGCTTGCTATGTATGTCAACGCGGCCGGCCCGCCGCGCCCGGCCGAGGTCAGTACGCCACGACTCCGAGCTGCTCGGACATCCAGTCGCAAAAGCGCGGGATGAAGTCGCCGAAGTAGTTCGTCGCGACATGGCGCTCGCCGGGATAGCGGATCAGTTCGGTCTCGCCCGCGGCCCAGTCCAGCATCCGTTCGCAGGACTCGATCGGAATGATCGTGTCGAGTTCTCCGTGGATGGCGAGCAGCGGAATACGCAGCGGCGGGACGTCGCGCAGGTTCAGCGACGTACGGGCGAGCTCGTCCATCGCGGCGTCGTCGGCCTGGTCGAAGACGAACCGGAAGTCCTTCTTCACCATCGCGTTGACGTCGCGGTAGCTGTCGTGGTCGAAGCCTCCGGAAAGGTTGACGCACGCCCGGAAGCCGGGGACGGTCGCGGCGGCGCGCGCGGCGAGATAGCCGCCGAAGCTCACTCCGAAGATCCCCATCCGGTCGGCGTCCACGTCCGGCCTCCGCACGACGTGCTCCATCACCGCGGCGACGACCCGCTCGAAGTCGACCGCCATCGGTGTCCTGCCGATGTGCACGCCCTGCCCCGGCCCGTCGAAGACGACCGCGCCCATACCGCGGGCGATGAACTCACGGGCGAAGGCGTAGAGTTCGACCTCCTTGGCCGAGTCGAGGCCGTTGACCAGTACCACGCACGGCCACGGGCCTTCGCCGCGCGGCAGCATGAGATATCCGGGTACGTCAAGCCCGTCGCTGGTGACGTTCAGCGGGTGTACCACCTCGTTCAGATACGGGATGGCCCGCTCGAACACCTCGGTGACCCGGTCCCGGCTCTCGCACTTGGCCTCCGCGTCGTCGAAGTAGAAGAACTCCGCGTAGTGGTGGCAGGCGGCGGCCTTGCGGTGTGCGGTGCGGGTGGTCTCCAGATGGCCGGCCGCCAGTGACTCCTCGGCGCGTCCCTCGTAGTGCACACCGAGCGCGGACCACCGACGGTGCCAGTCCGCCCAGTCCTCGTGCGTGCTCTCCTTGCGCAGGTCCTTGAGCACCATGGTGATGTCGCCCCAGTCGAGGCCGGCGAGGCCGAGCCGGCTGAAGAACAGCTCGCAGTTCTCGAACGTCGCCGCCGAGATCCCGTTGCCGGCGTTCCTGGGTCCCCACGCGTCGCGCAGACTGTCGCTCCCGGCGCCGTCCACCTCGATGTCCCGGTCGGCCTCGAGCCACTCCTTGAGCGCGGCGAGCACGTTCTCGGTGGTACGGAAGAGCGCGTCGGCGATGTCGGACGCGCTCTTCGTGTCGTCCTGGCGCGGGACGAAGGTGTGCACGATGACGAGGCGCGCACCGCCGTCGGCGGGCTCAATGGTCCAGCTGCCGTCCATCGCGGCGATCGCCGGGGGCAGCGTCACCATCCGGAAGTCGATACGGAACTGGTCGGGGCGGTACCGCCGGTGCGAACGAACGCTGTTCTCACCCAGCTCGTTCACGACCCTCATGTCCATCACCACCTCGTTGGCGCCGACTTCGGTGCGGCGGACCTCACGGGTGGTGGGGAAGATGCTCGGCCAGCGCTCGATGTCCGTGCACGAGCGCCACAGGCGGTCGGCCGGGACACCGATGACCACGGTGTTGACGACGGAGTTCTTCACTTCGGATGCCGTGTGCGTACTCAAGGAGTCCTCACATCGCGTCGATGGTGCCGGTCTCGTGGCTGCGTCCCGTTCTGCTCCGGGAACCGGGGTGCGGCGAGGTGAACGCTCTCGGGCTTCGCTCAAGGACGACTACAGGCCGACTCAAGGGCGCCTCGACCCAGGTCGGACGACCGCACGAGTGCGGCCCGAGGGCTGCTTGAGCGGTCCTTGACCCGTCCTTGAGGGGGCGTCGGTCTGCTCGGTGCGCCGGACCGGTCGTCAGGCCGGCGGCCAACGAGCGGACCCACGTCCCCGCGCACCGTCCCGGAGCGCGGCCGAGACGGGGACCTGGCCACGAAAGGCAACCCACATGTCAGCGACGGACTCATCTGTGGACGCCCGCCGCACAGGCGGGCCGGGAGGCACGCCCCCGGGCCCGCGGCGGGTGGTCATCACCGGCGTGGGCGTCATCGCCCCCGGCGGTACGGGCACCAAGGCGTTCTGGGATCTCATCACTTCGGGGCGCACCGCGACCGGGCGCATCTCCTTCTTCGACCCCGCCGCGTACCGCTCCCAGGTGGCGGCCGAGTGCACCTTCGACCCGGCACAGCAGGGCCTGACGCCCCGCGAGATCCGCCGTATGGACCGCGCGACGCAGTTCGCGGTCGCCGGGGCCCGGGAGGCCGTGCGGGACAGCGGCCTCGACTTCGGAACGCCGGAACCGGCACAGATCGGCGTGACGATCGGCAGCGCGGTGGGCGCCACCATGGGGCTCGAGGAGGAGTACGTCGTCCTGAGCGACAGCGGGCGCACATGGCTGGTCGACAGCTCCTACGGAGTGCCGCATCTGTACGGGCACTTCGTGCCCAGCAGTATCGCGGCCGAGGTCGCGTGGGCCGTCGGTGCCGAAGGTCCGGCCGCCGTCGTCTCGGCCGGCTGCACGTCCGGCATCGACTCGGTCGGCTACGCCCGCGATCTGATCGCCGAGGGCAGCGTGGACATCATGGTCGCCGGTGCGACCGACGCCCCGATCTCCCCGATCGCGGTGGCCTGTTTCGACGCGATCAAGGCGACCACACCGCGCAACGACGAGGCGGAGCACGCCTCCCGGCCGTTCGACAGGAGCCGCAACGGCTTCGTGCTCGGCGAAGGGGCCGCGGTCTTCGTACTGGAGGAGTACGAGCACGCCCGACGGCGCGGGGCCCATGTCTACGCGGAGATCGCCGGCTTCGCGTCCCGCTGCAACGCCTTCCACATGACCGGACTGCGGCCGGACGGCCGGGAGATGGCGGTCGCCATCGAGAGCGCCCTGGGCGAGGCCCGGACGAACCCCGAGGACGTGTCCTACATCAACGCGCACGGCTCCGGCACCAAGCAGAACGACCGCCACGAGACCGCCGCCTTCAAGCGCAGCCTCGGCCGGCACGCCTACAACGTGCCGGTGAGCTCCATCAAGTCGATGATCGGGCACTCGCTCGGCGCGATCGGCTCGATCGAGATCGCGGCCTGCGCGCTGGCCATCGAACACGGTGTGGTGCCTCCCACCGCGAATCTGCACACCCCCGATCCCGAGTGCGATCTCGATTACGTCCCGCTCGTCGCCCGGGAACAGCGCGTGGACACGGCCCTCACCGTCGGCAGCGGATTCGGCGGGTTCCAGAGCGCCATGGTGCTGACCCGCCCCACGGAAGGGAGCGCCGCATGAGCGAGAACGCTGTGGTGACGGGGCTCGGCGTGGTCGCGCCGAACGGCCTGGGCACGGAGGAGTTCTGGACGTCGACGCTCAAGGGCATCAGTGGCATCGACCGCATCACCCGTTACGACCCGAGCGGCTACCCCTCGCCGCTCGCCGGAGAGGTCCTGACCTTCAACGCGGCCGACCACCTGTCGAACCGCATGCTCCCGCAGACCGACCGCATGACGCAGATGGCCCTGGCCGCGTCGGACTGGGCCCTCGCGGACGCCGCCGTGGACCCGGCGACGATGCCGGAGTTCGCCATGGGGGTGGTGACCGCCAGTGCTTCCGGGGGCTTCGAGTTCGCCCAGCACGAACTGCAGAAACTGTGGAGCAAGGGCCCCGAACACGTCAGCGCCTACCAGTCGTTCGCCTGGTTCTACGCGGTCAACACCGGCCAGATCTCCATCCGCCACGGGATGCGCGGTCCCAGCGGCGTACTGGTGACCGACCAGGCCGGCGGCCTCGACGCACTGGCCCACGCGCGGCGGCACATACGCAAGGGCACCGGCCTCGTGATGTCCGGTGGCGTGGACGCCTCGCTGAGCCCCTGGGGCCTGGTCTCGCAGATCACCACGGGACGCCTCAGCCGCTCCGCCGACCCCGAGCGCGCCTACGCGCCCTTCGACGTCTCGGCCGACGGGTACGTGCCCGGCGAGGGCGGAGCGATTCTCGTGCTGGAGAGCGAGACCGCAGCCCGGGACCGCGGTGCACGCGTCTACGGCACGCTCGCGGGGTACGGCGCGACCTTCGACCCCGCACCCGGCTCCGGCCGCGAACCCGGACTGCGCCGCGCCGTCGAACTGGCCCTGGCCGACGCGGCGATGGCCCCGCCGGACATCGATGTGGTCTTCGCGGACGCGGCCGGGGTACGCGCACTCGACCGGGCGGAGGCCGAGGCCCTGACCGCCGTGTTCGGCCCGCACACCGTGCCGGTCACCGCGCCCAAGACGATGACCGGCCGCCTGTACTCGGGCGCCGCGTCCCTCGATGTGACGGCGGCGCTGCTCGCCATGCGCGACGGCGTCGTCCCGCCGACCCTCCACGTCCCGGACCAGGCGGCGGACTGTCCGATCGCCCTGGTCCGGGACACCGCACGCGACATGACCGTACGGACCGCGCTGGTGGTCGCCCGTGGCCACGGCGGCTTCAACGCGGCGATGGTGCTGCGCGCTCCGGACGGCGACTGACCGGCCGTATCGACAGCGACTGATCGGCCGTCGACAGCGACTGATCCGGCGTATCGGCGGCGGCACGGCAAGAGACACACAAGACGCCAAGAGACACACAAGAGTGAGGACATCATCCATGGCGGCACGTGAGCTGACCTTGGCGGACCTGACCCGCATCCTTCGGCAGAGCGCCGGCGACGAGGGCATCGACCTCGACGGCGACATCCTGGACACCACCTTCACCGACCTCGGCTACGACTCGCTGGCTCTGCTCGAAGCCGCCAGCAGGGTCGAGCGCGAGCTGGGCGTCAAGCTCTCCGAGGAAACCGTCGGCGAGGCCGAGACACCCCGGCTCTTCCTGGCCCTGGTCAACGAGC
This sequence comes from Streptomyces sp. R41, assembly GCF_041053055.1. Classification (NCBI taxonomy): domain Bacteria; kingdom Bacillati; phylum Actinomycetota; class Actinomycetes; order Kitasatosporales; family Streptomycetaceae; genus Streptomyces; species Streptomyces sp. R41. The sequence continues at coordinate 8,307,774 of NZ_CP163443.1, read as the reverse complement.
CGGTCGCCGCGAGCACATGAGCCACGGGCCTTCCGGCATCCCCCCTCCGCCGGAAGGCCCGTACCCGTTTCAAGGCCCCACCCCCGCAGGACGGATACGAGGAGAAGACAGCATGGCGAACGACAGCGCCGGCGTGGTGGTCGTCACCGGCGGCACCAGCGGAATCGGTCTGGCCGTCACCGAGAGCCTCGCCGAGAACGGAGCGAAGGTGTTCCTCTGCGCACGCCACGAGGAGGACCTGACCGTCACTGTCAAGGATCTGCGCGAACGCGGCCTGGACGTGGACGGGGTCCGCTGCGACGTCCGCTCGCGCGACGAGGTGCGGGCCTTCGTCGAGGCCGCGGTGCAGCGGTACGGCACGATCGACGCCCTCGTCAACAACGCGGGCCGCAGCGGCGGCGGAGTCACCGCCGACCTCGCGGACGAGACCTGGTACGACGTCATCGACACCAACCTCAACAGCGTCTTCCTGATGACGCGGGAGGTGCTCACCACGGGCGGCATGCGCGAGAAGCAGCGCGGCCGCATCGTCAACATCGCCTCGACGGGCGGCAAGCAGGGCGTCGTCCTCGGAGCGCCCTACTCCGCGTCCAAGCACGGAGTGGTCGGGTTCACCAAGGCGCTGGGCCTGGAACTGGCGAAGACCGGCATCACCGTGAACGCCGTCTGCCCGGGCTATGTCGAAACGCCCATGGCGCAGCAGGTGCGCACCAACTACGCGCGGATCTGGGACACGGACGAGCAGGCGGTACTGGAGCGGTTCGAGACCAAGATCCCGCTCGGCCGTTACTCCACCCCGCGGGAGGTGGCCGGTCTGGTCGGCTATCTGCTCTCGGATCTCGCGGCCTCCATCACCGCACAGGCCCTCAACGTCTGCGGCGGACTGGGCAATTACTGAACTCCGCCACCATCTCCGACCCGCTCCTCCCGCTACGCCCGACACGAAGGACGTACGAACCATGACCGACGTGCGACATGCAGTCACCGTGTCCGCAACGCCCGAGACCGTGTACGGACTCCTCGCCGACACCACCCTGTGGCCCGTGAACTTCCCTCCCACCGTCCATGTGGAGCAGCTCGAACGGGACGCGGAGGCCGAGCGCATCCGGATCTGGGCCGTCGCCGGGGACACGGTCAAGACCTGGACCTCCCGGCGGGAACTGGACCCCGAGGGCCTTCGCATCACCTTCCGGCAAGAGGTCTCCCAGCCGCCCGTCGCGGCGATGTCCGGAGCATGGATCCTCCAGCCGCTTCCGGACGGGGGAACGGAGGTGGTGCTCGAGCACACCTACCGCGCGATCGACGACGCCCCCGACGCCCTTACGTGGATCGCCGACGTCACCGACCGCAACAGCCGCTCCGAGCTCGCGAACCTCAAGGCGCTCGCGGAGCAGTCGACGGACCGGGCAGAACTGCGGCTGACCTTCGAGGACACCATCGTCGTCGACGGCGAGGCGACGGAGGTGTACGACTTCCTCTACCGGGCCGGGGAGTGGCCCGACCGGCTGCCGCACGTCTCCCGCATGGACCTCACGGAGGACGAACCGGGCGTACAGATCATGGAGATGGACACCATCACCGCCGACGGCGCCATGCACACGACCAAGTCGGTGCGTGTCTGCTTCGCCGATGAGCGCATCGTCTACAAGCAGGTCGTGGTGCCGCCGCTGATGACGGCCCACACCGGCGAGTGGCACGTGTCCGCCGTACGGGGCGGAGTCGCGGTGACCTCCCGGCACACCGTGGCGATACGCCCCGAGGCGGTGGCGGGCGTCCTCGGCGAGGGTGCCACGGTCGCCGACGCCCGGGAGTTCGCCCGCACCGCGCTCAGCGGCAACAGCAGGATCACCTTGGAGCACGCCAAGGCGTTCGCCGAGAACAACACCATCGGCTCGCAGGTCTGAGCAGATCCGTCGTCGCCGCCCAGGCGGCGGGTGCCCACTCCCGGGCCGCGCGCTGTCGTGCGCCGTTCCGGGCAGTGGGCACCCCTCCCCCGACCGTCGATGTCGCCGAAAGCCTTGGAGTGGAACACCATGCGTACGGTTGAGCAGACCGCCTCGGACATCCCCTCGGGCATCCCTGGGCAGAGGTCCGGGTCGAGCCTCCGGATCACCCCCGACAACCCGGACGAGCGGCCCCCGGACGAACGCACCCTGCGCGAACGGCTCACGGAGCTCGGCGACATCAAGGAGACGGCGCGCCGAGGACCGGACCCGGCCGCCACGGAACGTCAGCACGCCAAAGGCAAGCTCACCGCCCACGAACGGATCGAACTGCTGCTGGACGACGGGTCGTTCACCGAGTTCGAGGCACTGCGCCGGCACCGCGCCACCGGCTTCGGCCTGGAACGCCGGCGACCGTACTCGGACGGGGTGGTGACCGGCTGGGGCACCGTCCACGGCCGGACCGTCTTCGTCTACGCGCACGACTTCCGCATCTTCGGCGGCGCGCTGGGCGAGGCGCACGCCGAGAAGATCCACAAGGTGATGGACATGGCGGCCGCCGCGGGTGCTCCGCTGATCTCGCTGAACGACGGGGCCGGAGCCCGGATCCAGGAAGGCGTCTCGGCACTGGCCGGCTACGGCGGCATCTTCCAGCGCAACACCCGCGCTTCCGGGGTGATCCCGCAGATCAGCGTCATGCTCGGTCCGTGCGCCGGCGGCGCCGCCTACTCCCCCGCGCTGACCGACTTCGTCTTCATGGTGCGCGGCACCTCACAGATGTTCATCACAGGACCGGACGTGGTCAAGGCCGTGACGGGCGAGGAGATCTCCCAGAACGGCCTGGGAGGCGCCGATGTGCACGCCACCACGTCCGGTGTCGCGCACTTCGCCTACGACGACGAGGAAGCCTGCCTGGAAGACGTACGCTTCCTCCTCTCGCTCCTGCCCGCCAACAACCGTGAACTCCCACCCGTCGTGGAGTGCCACGACCCGGCAGACCGGCGTACCGAAGCACTCGTGGACCTGGTCCCCCTCGACCCGGGCCGGGCCTACGACATGCGCACGGTCATCGAGGAGATCGTCGACGAGGCGGAGTTCTTCGAGGTGCACCCCGCCTGGGCGACGAACATCGTCTGCGCTCTGGCCCGGCTCGACGGCCATGTGGTGGGGATCGTGGCCAACCAGCCCGCCTCTCTCGCGGGCGTCCTGGACATCGAGGCATCCGAGAAGGCCGCACGCTTCGTCCAGATGTGCGACGCCTTCAACATCCCGTTGGCGACACTCGTGGACGTGCCGGGCTTTCTGCCCGGAGTGGGCCAGGAGCACGACGGAATCATCCGGCACGGCGCCAAACTGCTGTACGCGTACTGCAACGCGACCGTGCCGCGCGTGCAGCTGATCCTGCGCAAGGCCTACGGCGGCGCGTACATCGTCATGGACTCCCGCTCCATCGGCACCGACCTGTCCCTCGCCTGGCCGACGAACGAGATCGCGGTGATGGGCGCGGAGGGCGCCGCCAATGTCATCTTCCGTCGTGACATCGCGGCCGCCGCCGATCCCGAGGCGGTACGGCAGCAGAAGATCAAGGAGTACAAGTCGGAGCTGATGCACCCCTATTACGCGGCCGAGCGGGGCCTGGTGGACGACGTGATCGATCCCGGCGACACCCGGTCCGCGCTGATCCGCACCTTCGCGATGCTCCGGAGCAAACACTCCGACCTGCCGTCCCGCAAGCACGGAAACCCTCCGCTGTGACGGCGGGCGGCAGCCCGGACCACCGTACTCGTGAGAGGGAAGGCAGCCATCGTGCGCAAGGTGCTCATCGCCAACCGTGGCGAAATCGCTGTCCGCGTGGCCCGGGCGTGCCGGGATGCCGGGATCGCGAGCGTTGCCGTTTATGCGGAACCGGACCGGGACGCTCTGCATGTCCGTGCGGCGGACGAGGCGTTCGCGTTGGGCGGTGACACCCCGGCCACCAGTTACCTGGACATCGCCAAGGTGCTGCAGGCCGCCAAGGACTCCGGGGCGGACGCGATCCACCCCGGCTACGGCTTCCTGTCGGAGAACGCCGACTTCGCGCAGGCGGTCCTGGACGCCGGCCTGATCTGGATCGGCCCGCCCCCGCAGGCCATCCGCGACCTGGGTGACAAGGTCGCCGCCCGGCACATCGCGCAGCGCGCCGGCGCCCCGCTGGTGGCCGGCACCCCGGACCCGGTCTCGGGCGCCGAGGAGGTCGTCGCGTTCGCCCAGCAGCACGGCCTGCCGATCGCCATCAAGGCCGCCTTCGGCGGCGGCGGACGCGGCCTGAAGGTCGCCCGCACCCTGGAGGAAGTCCCCGAGCTGTACGACTCCGCGGTCCGCGAGGCGGTCGCCGCCTTCGGCCGCGGCGAGTGCTTCGTCGAGCGCTACCTGGACAAGCCCCGGCACGTGGAGACCCAGTGCCTGGCCGACACCCACGGCAACGTGGTCGTCGTCTCCACCCGGGACTGCTCGCTGCAGCGCCGCCACCAGAAACTGGTCGAGGAGGCCCCCGCCCCCTTCCTCTCCGACGCCCAGGTGGAGCAGCTGTACTCCTCCTCCAAGGCGATCCTGAAGGAGGCCGGCTACGTCGGCGCGGGCACCGTGGAATTCCTCGTCGGCGCGGACGGCACGATCTCCTTCCTGGAGGTCAACACCCGCCTGCAGGTCGAACACCCGGTCACCGAGGAGGTCGCCGGCATCGACCTGGTCCGCGAGATGTTCCGCATCGCCGACGGCGAAGCACTCGGCTACACCGATCCGCAACTGCGCGGCCACTCCTTGGAGTTCCGCATCAACGGCGAGGACCCCGGACGCGGCTTCCTGCCCGCCCCCGGCACCGTCACCGCCTTCGCCCCGCCATCGGGCCCGGGCGTGCGGCTGGACGCGGGCGTGGAATCCGGCAGCGTCATCGGCCCGGCCTGGGACTCCCTGCTCGCCAAGCTGATCGTCACCGGCGCGAGTCGCGCCCAGGCCCTGCAGCGGGCCGCCCGCGCGCTCGCCGAGTTCCAGGTCGAGGGCATGGCCACCGCCATCCCCTTCCACCGCAAGGTGGTCACCGACCCCGCCTTCGCCCCGGAACTGACCGGCTCCAACGCGCCGTTCACGGTCCACACCCGGTGGATCGAGACCGAGTTCGTCAACGACATCCCCGCCTTCACCGCCCCCACGGACCTCGAGGCCGAGGAGGAACCGGGCCGCGAGACCGTCGTCGTCGAGGTCGGCGGCAAGCGCCTGGAAGTCTCCCTGCCCTCCTCGCTGGGCATGAGCCTGGCCCGCACCGGCCTCGCCGCCGGCGCCAAACCCAAACGCCGCGCCGCCAAGAAGTCCGGCCCCGTCGCCTCCGGCGACACCCTCGCCTCACCGATGCAGGGCACCATCGTCAAGGTCGCCGTCGAGGAGGGCCAGGAAGTCAACGAAGGCGACCTGGTCGTCGTCCTGGAGGCCATGAAGATGGAACAACCCCTCAACGCCCACCGCTCCGGCACCATCAAGGGCCTCAGCGCCGAAGTCGGCGCCTCCATCACCTCCGGCGCCGCCATCTGCGAAATCAAGGACTGACGCATGACCGTCATCAAGTCCAGCCTCCGGACCCCGGCAGAGACCGCGGCCGGGGCGAAGCCGAGCCGGCCTCACCCCCTTTCCCCGGGGGTCCGCCGCATCGCCCTCAGCGCCGCTGGCATCACCCTGTCCTGCCTGCTCAGCGAGCCCGAGCACACCACTCCGCGCGCCACCGTCATCGCCGTGCACGGCAGTGGCATGAGCGCCGGTTACTTCGACGGGCAGGCCCACCCCGACCTCTCCCTCCTCACCCTGGGCGCCCGGCTCGGCTTCACCGTCCTGTCCCTCGACCGGCCCGGCTACGGCCACTCCGCCACCCAGCTCCCCGATGGACAGCCCCTCGCCGAACAGTCCGTGACGCTGCACGCCGCGCTGGCCGAGTTCGCCCACCGACACGAGGTCGGGGCCGGCTTCTTTCTGCTGGCCCATTCCTTCGGGGGCAAAGTCGTGCTGACCGCGGCAGCCGACGACGTGGACGCCCCTCTGATCGGCCTGGATGTTTCCGGATGCGGCCACCGATACGCCGTAGAACCCGACCGATTGCCCGAACCCCACAGTCGCGCCGCCTGGGGCTTCAGCTGGGGAGCGTTCGGACTCTATCCACCGAACACCTTCCTGAGCAGTCGATCGGTGGTGGCTCCCACGCCGTCGTGGGAGCGGCGCGAGGTACCGACCTGGCCGGACGTGCTCCCCGATGTCGCCCGCCGCATTCGCGCGCCGGTCAGGTTCACCTTCGCCGAGCACGAACGATGGTGGCGGCACGACCAGCAGGCGGTTGCCGAACTGAGCGGCATGCTGACCGGGAGTCGCGTCAGGGTCGACCGCCATCCTGACGCGGGGCACAACATCAGTCTTGGATGGGCCGCGCGTTCCTATCATCTGCGGGCGTTCGGCTTCCTCGAGGAATGCCTCGCGCGGCGCGGGATGACTGATTCCCGGTGATACCGGCGGTGGCGGAAGATGGTCGGCGCCGAGCTACTGCGCAACGCATCGGCGCTGAGTGCGGCGTATTTCAACATCGCGCGCGGGCCCGGCGCTCGCGGGCGCGCTCATCACTTGGCTGAGCACCGGCCCGGTGATTCAGCTCCGTCGGGGACGGCCTTCGATGAACGTCGTCCTCGGTGCCGCCATCGCCTTCGGCGCGTCGACGACCCTGTCCGGTCTCGTACCCACCTTCGCGTGGGCCATCGCGCTGCTCGCCGTCACCGGCGCGGCGGCCATCAGCCGACCATCTGGGCGCTCGCTCCGGTCACTGCCTCGACGGCCTCGCTTCTGTGGCCGCGGTCCTCGCCGCGCTGACCGCGAGAACCAGCGCGAGTCGTTTCCGCAGGCCAGACCCCGCACCTCAGCGATCGCGGAGGTCAGAGCCATGTGTCGGGCTTCACCCTCCCCAGCACGCGCTCAACCTGCTGCGTGATGCCGATTTCCGGCAGCCCCCTCTTGACAAGCACTGACACACGACGGCAATCTTCCATTAAGCAGAAACGAACTTCCGTAATACGGAATCTCGACAACGGAAGGGAGCGCCGACCCACATGGGATTCGCAAACCAGCGCTTCAACGTCAACCTGTCGATCCTCTTCACGGAACTCCCGCTCCTGGAGCGCCCCGCGGCCGCCGCCGCGGCGGGCTTCACGGCGGTCGAGCTGTGGTGGCCCTGGGTCGACTCCCCCACCCCCGAGCAGTCCGAGCTCGACGCCCTGAAGAAGGCGATCGAGGACGCGGGCGTCCAGCTGACGGGCCTGAACTTCTACGCCGGGCAGCTGCCGGGCCCGGACCGGGGCGCGCTGTCGATCCCCGGCGCGGAGTCGGAGAAGTTCCGCGCCAACATCGACGTGACGGCCGACTTCGCCCAGTCGCTCGGCTGCAAGGCCCTCAACGCCCTGTACGGCAACCGGGTCGAGGGCGTGGACCCGGCGGAGCAGGACGCGCTCGCGCTGGAGAACCTGGCGCTCGCGGCCCGCGCGGCCGACCGCGTCGGCGCGATCCTCCTGATCGAGGCGCTGAACAAGCCCGAGTCGCCGCTCTGCCCGATCGTGAGCGCGCCCAAGGCGATCGAGATCGTGAACAAGGTCAACGAGGCGACCGGCCTCGGCAACGCCACGTTCCTCATGGACCTGTACCACCTGTCCATGAACGGCGAGGACCTGCCGTCGGTGATCGAGCAGTACGCGTCGAAGACCGGCCACGTACAGATCGCCGACAACCCCGGCCGCGGCGCCCCGGGCACCGGCACGCTCCCGCTGGCGGACCTCCTCGACCAGCTGAAGAAGGCCGGATACGAGGGCTGGGTCGGCCTGGAGTACAAGCCGGGCGACCGCCCGAGCGCGGAGGCCTTCGACTGGCTGCCCGCCGAGGCCCGAGCCGCCCGCTGAGCGGCATTCCACAGACGTAGCAGAGAAGCCAGAGAGGCACCCTCATGAGCAACAACCTCCCCAAGGTGGCATGGATCGGTCTCGGCATCATGGGCTCCCCCATGTCGGAGAACCTGATCAAGGCCGGGTACGACGTCACCGGCTTCACGCTGGAGCGGGACAAGCTGGAGCGCCTGGCCGCCGCGGGCGGTACGGCCGCCGGTTCGATCGCCGAGGCCGTGCGCGACGCCGACGTCGTGGTCACGATGGTGCCCGCCTCCCCGCAGGTCGAGGCCATCGCGTACGGCCCCGACGGCATCCTTCAGAACGCGAAGTCCGGCGCACTGCTGATCGACATGTCGTCGATCACCCCGCAGACCTCCGTGGACCTGGCGAAGGCGGCCAAGGACAAGGGCATCCGCGTCCTGGACGCCCCTGTGTCCGGCGGCGAGGCCGGCGCCATCGAGGCCGTGCTGTCCATCATGGTCGGTGGCGAGCAGGCCGACTTCGACGAGGCCGAGCCGCTCTTCGAGGCGCTCGGCAAGACCATCGTGCTGTGCGGTCCGCACGGCTCGGGCCAGACCGTGAAGGCAGCCAACCAGCTGATCGTCGCCGTGAACATCCAGGCGTGCGCCGAGGCCGTGGTCTTCCTGGAGAAGTCCGGCGTGAACCTGCAGGCCGCGCTCGACGTCCTGAACGGCGGCCTGGCGGGCTCCACCGTCCTGACCCGCAAGAAGGACAACTTCCTGAACCGGGACTTCAAGCCCGGCTTCCGGATCGACCTGCACCACAAGGACATGGGCATCGTCACCGACGCCGCCCGCAATGTCGGTGCCGCGCTGCCGGTCGGCGCCGTGGTGGCCCAGCTCGTCGCCAGCCTGCGCGCGCAGGGCGACGGCGGCCTGGACCACTCCGCGCTGCTGCGCGCGGTCGAGCGCCTCTCCGGCGCGCAGGTCTGACCCTCGATACCTCCGGGCGGCGCCGCCGCTGACACCTGTCCTGTCGCGCCCAGGCGACGGCGCCACCCGGATCCATCTTCAACAAACTGTTGACGTTCAAATCGCCCCGAACCTAGGCTCCACGAAGCGGAAGAGGTCCACGAAGCGGAAGAAGGTTTCCGCTGACCCCGCTGCCCCCTCGTACGGAAGGTCCACGATGTCGAAGCGCGTGCTTACGACCGAGTCCGGCGCCCCGGTCTCCGACAACCAGAACTCCGCCACCGCCGGCGTCGGTGGCCCGCTCCTCCTCCAGGACCAGCATCTCCTGGAGAAGCTCGCCCGGTTCAACCGCGAGCGCATCCCGGAGCGCGTGGTGCACGCCCGCGGCTCCGGTGCGTACGGCTACTTCGAGGTCACCGACGACGTCACCGGCTTCACGTACGCCGACTTCCTGAACACCGTCGGCAAGCGCACCGAGGTCTTCCTGCGCTTCTCCACGGTGGCCGACAACCTCGGCGGCGCGGACGCGGTCCGTGACCCGCGCGGCTTCGCCCTGAAGTTCTACACCGAAGAGGGCAACTACGACCTCGTCGGCAACAACACGCCGGTCTTCTTCATCAAGGACCCGATCAAGTTCCCCGACTTCATCCACTCCCAGAAGCGCGACCCGTTCACGGGCAAGCAGGAGCCGGACAACGTCTGGGACTTCTGGGCGCACGCCCCCGAGGCGACGCACCAGATCACCTGGCTGATGGGCGACCGCGGCATCCCGGCCTCCTACCGCCACATGAACGGCTACGGCTCGCACACCTACCAGTGGACGAACGCCGAGGGTGAGGCCTTCTTCGTCAAGTACCACTTCAAGACGAACCAGGGCATCCGCAGCCTCTCCACCGAGCAGGCGCAGGAGATCGCGGGCAAGGACGCGAACTCGCACCAGACGGACCTGCTGCAGGCCATCGAGCGGGGCGTGAACCCGTCCTGGACGCTGTACGTCCAGATCATGCCGGCGGCGGAGGCGGCCGAGTACCGCTTCAACCCCTTCGACCTCACCAAGGTGTGGCCGCACAAGGACTACCCGCTGCAGCGTGTGGGCCGTCTGGTCCTGGACCGCAACCCCGACAACGTCTTCGCCGAGGTCGAGCAGGCCGCCTTCTCCCCGAACAACTTCGTTCCCGGCATCGGCCCCTCCCCCGACAAGATGCTCCAGGGCCGCCTGTTCGCCTACGCGGACGCGCACCGCTACCGCCTGGGCGTCAACCACACCCAGCTCGCGGTCAACGCTCCCAAGGCGACGGTCGCGAACAACTACGGCCGCGACGGCCTCATGGCCTCCAACGGCCAGGGCCGCCACGCCAAGAACTACGAGCCCAACTCGTACGACGGCCCGGCCGAGACCGGCCGCCCGCTGTCGGCGCCGCTCGCGGTGAACGGTCACACGGGCACGCACGAGGCTCCGCTCCACACCAAGGACGACCACTTCTTCCAGGCGGGCGAGCTGTACCGCCTGATGTCGGCCGAGGAGCAGTCCCGGCTGATCGCCAACATCGCCGGCGGCCTCTCGCAGGTCTCCCGCGACGACGTGATCGAGAAGAACCTCGCCCACTTCCACGCCGCCGACCCGGAGTACGGCAGGCGTGTGGAGGAGGCGGTCCGCGCCCTGCGCGAGGACTGAGCCTCAACTCAAGCCGCCCGCGACGGCGTTGGACCCGGATGAGGGGTGGTCCATCGGCTGTCCGGGCAGGACCGGGACCGCGGCGGCGTGCGAGCCAGTGCGGTGGTGAAGGTCTCGGGATCTCCTTCTCGACCTGAGGGAGGGAGACCCCGGTTCCATCGCATCCGCCGCGGTCCCAGCCACACCCCCGAAGTGTGGCCCACTGACTCCGTCCGGCGGCGCGAATGTCCTGTCGCGCCCAGCCTCGCACCGTCGGACGGTAACAACTTCACAGGTCATCGGCCCAGAGCGCCGGGTACGGACGGTCCCGTACCCGGCGCTCTGCCGCGCGTTCGGGGTGCGGATCGGGTCGCTCACCCGGCGCTCCGCCGTGTGCTCCGGGTGCGGATCGGCTCGCTCACCCGGCCCTCCACCATGCGTTCCGGGTGCGGATCGGCTCGCCGCGCAGGAACCTGAAGGCATGGACTATCCCAGCATCGTCGTGCACGCCCCGGGTCTGGACGGATCGCGGCGGGTCACCGCGGGGGACGAGACGCTCGGTATCGCGTATCACCTCGACGACGTCGTCGAGATCCTGCGCCAGGCCGATGTCGACCTCGACGAGATCGAGGTCGAGGAGAGCGACATCATCGACTGGCAGGGCGGCGGGCCCGACGACTGGCCCGGGCTGTCGGAACACCCGGCGCATCCGGCGCAGTGAGGGCGCACGCCGCGCGCGCCCGGCGCACACAACCCGGCTCCGGGTGTACGCAACCGGACGTAGACGTTCTACGGAACCCTCAAATCAAGCTCTGAACACGGCCCCAGGGGCTTCAACTCCCCCCGGATGAGGCAGATTCTCGGCACACGGGGCCCGCCGACACGGGGGCGGCGGGCCCCGAACGGGGGTACGGGGGAGCACCATGGTCAGCAGCGCGGCGGTCGGGCTTGAGCCCCAGACCGTCGCGCTGCTGCGTGGCGGGCCCCGCGCCGCCGTGACGGTCGCCGTGCTCGCCCTGCATCTGCGGGGCGCCGCCGACGCCGGACGGCTGGGCACGATACGGACGTCGCGGGCGTCCGCGGGCGCGGGGCTTGTTCTGGAGAAGGCGGTGCACGCCTCCCTCTACCGCCCGGCCGGCATACGGGAGTTGCTGGAGCGGCCCCGGGTGCGGCGCACCCTCGCGGAGCTGCGGACCGAGCTCGCCGAGGCGGGTCTGCTGCGTCGCCTTCCTCCCCACCGGACCCGCACGGCCCGGCGCGCCCTCAAGGAGCTGCGCGCGACACGCCCGCTGCCCACTGGACGGGAGGGGCTCACGACGGACGACACCCTGCTCGCGGTCGCGCTGTACGGCGACGCCGCCCTGACGGTCCTGGTCCCGCGTTTCGCCGCCGCCGCGGGCCTGATCGGCCGCGGCGGCCTGGCGGAGCACGGGCAGTCGTGGGGCGGCGAGGGCGGCGGCATCGGGTTCACCGACGACGGGGCCGGCTGGGGCGGCGGCTCGCACTGACCGCCCGGGGATCCTTCAGGAACGGCAGGGTGTGGCGCAGGAAGAGATCCGGGCGTTCGTTGTACGGCTCGTGGGCCGTGGGGAGCAGCACGCTCAACGTCCGGACGGGCAGGGCGCGTCGGGCGCGTCGGCCGTCCAGGAACGCGGGGACGACCGGGTCACGTCTCCCCCACAGGAGCAGGATCGGCAGGTCCAGGACGGCGGGGTCCGCCAGACCGAAGACCGGGTCGGCGAGGCCGCGCCAGATGGCGCAGTGCACGGCCAATCGCCGTGCGTCCTCTGGTAGTTGACGTGTTCGCTCGTACGTCGCCCTGACGCTCGGCGTGCCGAGTCGGCCGAGGTAGGCGCGGGCCAGCGGGACGACCAGGCGGCGGGCGCGGCCGGGCCGGCCCATCACCTCGCGGCAGAACCAGCGGGTGAGGGCGGTGTGCCGGGTGAAGCCGGCCGGGTCGACCAGGACGAGCGCAGTGATCGACGGCGCGTGCCGTCCCTCGGCGAGACGACAGGCGACGTAGCCGCCGACGCTGTTGCCGAGCACGGAGATCTCGCGGACGCCCAGCTCCTCGGCGAGCACGTCGAGGACCTGCCCTGCGGCCTCCACCAGCCGCTCAGGGGTGACGAGTTGAGGTTCGGGCGCCGTGGACTCCCCGTAGCCGGGCCAGTCGACCACGAACGTACGGTGGCGGTCCGCGAGGGCGGGCAGGACGGCGTCGTAGTCACGGCCGTCCCCGGGGTTGGCGTGCAGGAGCAGCAGCGCGGGGGCGCCGGGAGCGCCGTAGCAGCGTACGGCGATGTCGCCGAGGGGTGTGGGGACGGTCATCCGCATGGGGCGAGCATGCCGGACCCGCAGATGCCTGTGAACAACGCGAAAGGGCGGCCCATCCCCCCGGATCGGGCCGCCCCCTGCCTGACAGGAGTGTCGGAAGACTGAGAGGCGGGTCAGACCTTCAGCGTCTTGATCGAGGTCGGGGCGTGGCCCGGCTCGGTCGCGATCTCCTCGAACTCCACGACGTTGCTGATGTCGTTCGTCTTGCTCATCGCGATGTTCGTGACACGCTCCAGGATCGCCTCGACGACGACCGGGACCTGGTGCTCGGCGGCGAGCTTCTTGGCCTGCTCGAAGGCCGCGCCCAGCTCGCTGGGGTCGGTGACCCGGATCGCCTTGCAGCCGAGGCCCTCGACGACCTTGATGTGGTCGACGCCGTAGACGCCCAGCTCAGGAGAGTTGATGTTCTCGAACTCCAGGTTGACCTGGAAGTTGATGTCCAGACCGATCTGCGCCTGACGGATCAGGCCCAAGTAGGCGTTGTTCACCAGGACATGGACGTACGGGATCTTGTGCTGGGCGCCGACGGCCAGTTCCTCGATCATGAACTGGAAGTCGTAGTCACCGGAGAGCGCCACGACCTGTGCCTCCGGGTCGGCCTTGGCGACACCGAGCGCGGCCGGGATCGTCCAGCCGAGCGGGCCCGCCTGGCCGCAGTTGATCCAGTGGCGCGGCCGGTAGACGTGCAGCATCTGGGCGCCGGCGATCTGCGAGAGGCCGATGGTGGTGACGTACCGGGTCTCCGGGCCGAAGGCCTTGTTCATCTCCTCGTAGACGCGCTGCGGCTTGATCGGGATGTTGTCGAAGTGCGTACGGCGCTGGAGCGTCGCCTTCCGCTCCTGCGCGGAGGCGGCCCAGTCGCTGCGGTCCGGCAGCTTGCCCGCGGCCTTGAGCTCGCGGGCCACCTCGACGAACAGCTCCAGCGCGGCCTTGGCGTCGGAGGCGATGCCGTAGTCGGGCGCGAAGATCTTGCCGATCTGGGTGGGCTCGATGTCGACGTGCACGAACTTGCGTCCGGCCGTGTAGACATCCAGCTTGCCGGTGTGGCGGTTGGCCCAGCGGTTGCCGATGCCAAGCACGAAGTCGGACTCCAGGAAGGTCGCGTTGCCGTAGCGGTGCGAGGTCTGGAGGCCGACCATGCCGGCGTTCAGCTCGTGGTCGTCGGGCAGGATGCCCCAGCCCATCAGGGTCGGGACGACCGGAGTTCCGGTCAACTCGGCGAATTCGACGAGGAGTTCGGAGGCGTCGGCGTTGATGACACCGCCGCCGGCGACGATCAGCGGACGCTCGGACTCGTTCAGGAGGGCGATCGCCTTCTCGACCTGGGCACGGGTCGCGGCGGGCTTGTAGGCCTGGAGCGGCTCGTACGTGTCCGGGTCGAACTCGATCTCGGCGAGCTGGACGTCGATGGGCAGGTCGATGAGGACCGGGCCCGGACGGCCGGAGCGCATCAGGTGGAAGGCCTGCTGGAAGACGCCGGGGACCTGGGCGGGCTCCAGCACGGTGACGGCCATTTTCGTGACCGGCTTGGCGATCGAGGCGATGTCGACGGCCTGGAAGTCCTCTTTGTGGATCACGGAGGTCGGGGCCTGGCCCGTGATGCACAGGATCGGGATCGAGTCGCCGGTCGCGGAGTAGAGGCCGGTGATCATGTCGGTGCCGGCCGGACCCGAGGTACCGATGCAGACGCCGATGTTGCCCGGATGGGTCCGGGTGTAACCCTCCGCCATGTGCGAGGCACCCTCCACATGGCGGGCGAGGGTGTGGTTGATCCCGCCGGACGCCTTGAGCGCCGCGTAGAAGGGGTTGATCGCCGCGCCCGGGACGCCGAACGCGTTGCTGACGCCCTCGCGCTTGAGGATCTCGACTGCCGCGCGGGCAGCGGTCATACGAGCCATGGAGTACTCCTGCTTCGGCTGTCGGATTCGCGCTCCCGTCGCGCCCCGCGGAGAGCTGTTGATTCCGTTGCGGTCCGCAGCGGCTTCCCCGACCCCCAAGGGCGATCGGGATTCCGTATTGCGGAAACTAACTTCTACTATCTGGAAGCAATGTAGGCGGCGCGCCGAAAGCCGTCAAGAGTGGGCGCCTCAGTGGACCCGACGGTGGCTGTCGAACCGTTTCCCTGCCGGAGGGCGCCTCCCTGGAGGACGATGGACGCGCTGTCCCGACGTGACGTCCTGGAGTGGGCCATGGCCGAGAGCGTGCCGGTGCGGTGTCCGGCCTGCCGCCGCGAGCATCTCTACGCGGCGCCGTCGTATCCGTGCGTGTGCGGCGCGCCCGTGACGCCTCCCCTCGACCGCCTCGCGGATCCGGCGCCCGTCACCCATCGCGTCTGGGACGAGGACTGGGTCACGGTGCGCTGCGAGGCCTGCGGCCGCGACAGCCAGTGGCCCCATCCCGAGCTGGGGTGCTCCTGCGGGGCGACGCTGCGGATTCCGGTACGACGGGTACGAGGAGTGCGAGGCGTACGGCGACCGCAGCGCGCGGAGCTCGCGCCGGGCACGGCCGCCGACGCGCACCCCGACGGGAACGGGGAATCCCGCGCGCGAACCGCCCCGGACGGCCTCCCGCGCACGACCGACGACGAGACGCACGACACGGACGGACCGCCGCAGGACGGGGACCAGGACAGCGGTCGGGACCGAGAGAGGGACCTGGACCGGGGCAGAAGCAGGTCTGCGCACGCCCCCTCGTCCGCGCCCCGCCCGGCGTTCCAGCCGGTCACCATCCGTACCGCGCGGGACGCCGTCACGGCGGCCGCGCTGTATCTGCGCTGGCTCGGCTACCGGGACATCCGGCGGGCGGACCAGCGGCCGCCGTCCGGGATCGGGCTCGCCGCCCGCGGCATCCTGGCCCAGGTGGACCCCACGGTCCGCCCGGCCTCGTTCCGCGACGTGGAGTGCCTGTGGCTGACGGCCATGACGGAGTCGGCGGGGTGTGTGTACTTCTCCCTCGCGGGCTACGCCGACGACGCCCGTGCCCGGGCCGACACCCTCGGCGTCCCCCTCTTCGTCCTCGACCTCACGGGCACCCCGCAGCCGGTGAACAGCCCGGCCGACGAACTCATCGCCACCGCGGGCTGACCACCGGCACAATCGACGCATGCGCATCCGCCGCACGGCCCCCGACGAGCTCCCCGCCCTCCAGGACATCGAACGCGCCGCGGGCGGCCCCTTCCGGGAACTGGGCATGGCCGACATCGCCGACGACGAGCCGCCCGCCCTGGACCTGCTGGACGGCTACCGCCGGGCGGGCCACGCCTGGGTCGCCGTCGACGGGGAGGACCTTCCTCGGGCGTATCTGATCGCCGAGCCGGTGGACGGCGCGCTCCACATCGAGCAGATCTCGGTCCACCCGGGTGCCGCGCACCGGGGCGTGGGCCGGGCTCTCCTCGCGTACGCCGCCGACCGCGCACGCGAGGAGGGCCTGACCGGTCTCACGCTGACCACGTTCGCGGAGGTCCCGTGGAACGCTCCGTACTACCTCCGCATCGGGTTCCACGTCCTGGAAGAAGCCGAACTCACCCCCGGCCTGCGGACGATCCGCGCCGCGGAGGCCGGGCACGGCCTCGACCGATGGCCACGCGTCTGCATGCGCAGAGCCCTCCACACGGCGTAGGACCTGCCCGGCGGATCATGCGCCGCTGCTTTCCTCCGACCTGATCCGCCGACAGGCCCTAATCGGCGTACGTCTCCCGCAGCTCGATCTTCCTCACCTTCCCCGAGACGGTCATCGGGAAGGACTCCAGGATCCTCAGCCGGCTGGGGATCTTGTAGTGCGCCAGCTGCCCCTCGCAGAAGGCCCGCAGTTCCTCCAGCGTCAGCGGGTCGGCCGGGTCGCGCGGGATGACGCAGGCGAGCACCTCCTCGCCGTAGCGCTCGTGGGGTACGCCGACCACCTGGACGTCGGCGATCTTCGGATGGGCGTACAGGAACTCCTCGATCTCGCGCGGGTAGATGTTCTCGCCGCCCCGGATGATCATGTCCTTGATGCGCCCGACGATCTCGACATAGCCGTCCTCGCGCATCACGGCCAGGTCGCCGGTGTGCATCCAGCGGCCGGGGTCGATGGCCTCGGCGGTCTTCTCTGGCTCGTTCCAGTAGCCGAGCATCACGCTGTAGCCGCGGGTGCACAGCTCACCGGCGGTGCCGCGCGGCTGGGTCACGCCATCCACCGGGTCGACGACCTTCACCTCGATGTGCGGCAGGACACGGCCGACCGTGCCCGTGCGGTGCTCCAGGTCGTCGTCCATCCGCGTCTGCAGGGACACCGGAGAGGTCTCGGTCATGCCGTAGCAGATGGAGACCTCCTCCATGTGCATCTCGGCGACCACCCGCTTCATCACCTCGACCGGGCAGGGCGAGCCCGCCATGATGCCGGTGCGCAGGGAGGACAGCTCGTAGGTCGCGAAGTCGGCGAGGTTCAACTCCGCGATGAACATCGTGGGGACGCCGTACAGCGACGTGCAGCGCTCCTGCTGTACGGCCTTCAGCGTGGCCGCGGGGTCGAAGGACGGGGCGGGGATCACGATGCACGCGCCGTGCGAGGTGGCGCCGAGGTTGCCCATGACCATGCCGAAACAGTGATAGAAGGGCACGGGCAGACAGACCCGGTCCTGCTCGGTGTAGCCGACCGTACGGCCCACCCAGTAGCCGTTGTTGAGGATGTTGTGGTGGGAGAGCGTGGCCCCCTTCGGGAAGCCCGTGGTGCCCGAGGTGTACTGGATGTTGACCGGGTCGTCGCAGCTCAACTCGGCTGCCGCGACGGTCAGTTGCCGAGGGTCGACGGAAGCGGCGCCCGCCGTCAGGGCGTCCCACGACGGGTCGCCGATGTACACCGTGTCCCGCAACTCCGGGCACTTCTCGCGGACTTGGTTGACCAGAGCCCGGTAGTCGCTGCTCTTGTGCTCCTGCGAGGCGATCAGGACCGAGATGCCCGCCTGCCTCAACACGTACTCCAACTCGTGTGCGCGATAGGCCGGGTTGATGTTCACCATGATCGCGCCGATGCGGGCGGTCGCGTACTGGACGAGCACCCACTCGGGGCAGTTGATCGCCCAGATGCCGACGCGGTCGCCCTTCAGTACGCCCCTGGCGAGCAGCCCGCGCGCCACCTCGTCCACCGCGGCGCCGAACTCGGCGTACGTCCAACGGCGTCCGGAGGGCACGTCCACCAGCGCGTCACGCCCGGGGTACGCGGCGATCGCCCGGTCCAGGTTGGCCCCGATCGTGTCGCCGAGCAGCGGTGTCGTGCTCGTGCCGTGGGCGTACGACAGTTCGGTCACCGGAAGTCCTCCTCGCAGTACTCCGCGTCCGAGCCCGCGGCCGTGGCCTCGCGCAGCTCGATCCGGCGGATCTTGCCGGACACGGTCTTGGGGAGTGCCCCGAACTCCAGGCGCCGGATGCGCTTGTACGGCGCGAGGACCGTGCGGGAGTGCTCGAAGAGCACCTTGGCGGTGTCGGGGCCCGGCTCGTAACCCTCCGCGAGGACGATGTACGCCTTCGGCACGGCGAGCCTCAGCTCGTCGGGCGCCGGCACGACGGCCGCTTCCGCGACCGCCTCGTGCTCCAGCAGCGCGCTCTCCAGCTCGAAGGGCGAGATCTTGTAGTCGCTGGCCTTGAACACGTCGTCGGCGCGGCCCACGTACGTGATGTAGCCGTCGGCGTCGCGCGAGCCGATGTCGCCGGTGCGGTAGTAACCGCCCGCCATCGCCTCCGCCGTACGGTCGGCGTCGCCGTGGTAACCGGTCATCAGGCCCACGGGGTGCGTCGACAGGTCGAGCGAGATCTCGCCCTCGTCCGCGCCCGGCGCGCCGGACACCGGGTCGAGCAGTTCGACGCGGAAGCCGGGGCTGGGCCGCCCCATGGAACCCGTCTTGAGCTGCTGCCCCGGGCTGTTGGAGACCTGCACGGCCGTCTCGGTCTGCCCGAAGCCGTCCCGGATGGTGACGCCCCAGGCGCGCCGCACCTGCTCGATGACCTCGGGGTTGAGCGGCTCCCCCGCGGCGACGGCCTCGCGCGGCCGGGTCCGCAGCTGCGTCAGATCGGCCTGGATGAGCATGCGCCACACGGTGGGCGGGGCACAGAACGTCGTCACTCCCGCCCGGTCCATCTCCGCCATCAGCCGGCCCGCGTCGAAGCGCGTGTAGTTGTGGATGAAGACGGTGGCCTCCGCGTTCCAGGGCGCGAAGAGATTGGACCAGGCGTGCTTGGCCCAGCCGGGCGAGGAGATGTTCAGGTGCACGTCACCGGGCTTGAGCCCGATCCAGTACATGGTCGCCAGATGCCCGATCGGATACGAGACGTGGGTGTGCTCGACCAGTTTGGGGCGGGCCGTGGTGCCCGAGGTGAAGTAGAGCATCAGCGGGTCGTCGGACCGGGTGGGACCGTCGGGCTCGAAGGGCGCGTCGGCGGTGTACGTCTCCTCGTACGACTGCCATCCGGGCCGCGCACCGCCGACCGCGATCCGGGTGTAGCCGCCGGGTACCTCGCCGAACTTCTCCGCGTCCTCGGACCGGACGATGACGTGCCGGACGCGGCCGCGCTCGACGCGGTCGCGCAGATCGGCGGCGCCCAGCAGCGGGGTGGCCGGGATGACGACGGCGCGCAGCTTCATCGCGGCGAGGGCCGTCTCCCACAGCTCGACCTGGTTGCCGAGCATCACGAGGATGCGGTCCTCGGCGCCCACGCCCTGCGCGCGCAGCCAGTTGGCCACCTGGTTCGAGCGTTCGGACATCTCGGCGAAGGAGACCTCGGTGCGCTCTCCGTCCTCCTCGACGATGTGCAGGGCGGTGCGGTCGTTGCCCCGCGCGATGACGTCGAACCAGTCGAGTGCCCAGTTGAAGTACTCCGGGCGGGGCCAGCCGAAACCCTCGTAGGCCGCCGTGTAGTCCTCGCGGTGCTCCAACAGGAAGTCCCGCGCGGCCCGGAACTCGTCCGTCGCGCTCGTCGTCGTCATGTGTCCTCCTCGTCGCCGGACAGCCGCATACCATCGTGTATTCCGTGATGCAGGTCTCACCACCCCCGAACGGGGGTGCGCCGCGATGAAGGGGCGATCAGGTGGCAGCAGACGCAGCCGAGGCGGTGGAGATGCGCGGCGCGCTGGTACGGCTGCGGCGCGCGACGGGGCTGCCGGTCGCCTTCGGCGGCCTGGTCGAGTCCGGCCGCCAACAGGTACGCATCAGCGAGCTCAGCGGCACGGCGACGGCGGCGCTCAGCGCGCTCGCCGTGTCCTCGGGCAATGGCCTCGGCGGCAAGGCGGTTGCTCTCGCCCGGCCGTGCGCCGTGACCGACTACTCGGCCTCACGGCAGATCAGCCACGAGTACGACATGGCGGTCGCCACGGAGGGGCTCTGTTCCGTGCTGGCCGTGCCCGTCGTCGTACGTCGACGGGTGCGCGGAGTGTTGTACGGCGCCCTGCGGACGACCCAGCCGCTGGGTGACCGCACGCTCGGCGCGGCCGTCGCGGCGGCGCGGGACGTGGAGCAGGCGCTGGTCGTACGGGACGAGGCGCGGGATCTGCTGGCCGCCGCGCGGGAGCCCGACCCGGCGGTGGGAAGCGCCGCGTGGGAGGAGGTGCGCGAGGCGCACGGGGCGCTGCGGGCGCTGGCGCCGCGGATCCTCGACCCGGCGTTGCGGGCCGAACTCCTCTCCGTGTGCGGGCGGCTCGCCGAAGCGGGGCCTGGGCTCGGCTCGCGTCACGTCGATCTCACGCCGCGCGAGACAGACGTCCTCGCCTGTGTCGCGGCGGGGGCGACCAACGCGGGCGCCGCGCAGCGACTGGGACTCCGTCCGGAGACGGTGAAGGGGTACCTGCGGTCCGCCATGCGGAAGCTCGGGGCGCACACCCGATTGGAGGCGGTTGTCGCCGCGCGCCGGGCCGGGTTGTTGCCATAGGGCTCGCGAGCCTTTGGCGTTCCGCGCCCCTGGCCCTGGCCGCTTCGCGGCCTGTTCTCCGCCGCTCCGCGGCGGTTTCCCACCCAGCCGCCCTTTTGACCGATCAGCGCGCCCTGTGTCACTTTCGACCGCTCCGCGGTCCCCGAAACCGGCCACTCCGCGGCCCCCTGGCGTTTTTCCATTCAATCTGGCACGCCTTGAAATACCTTATGCGCACACCCTGTTATTTCCCTCACCACCCCGACAGTCCGAAATTCAAAGAGACATTGCCTAATATTGGCCCGGACACGACACGAGGGGAGCGGTGACCGTGCGAGGGGACTTCAAGGAGCCTGCGAGACCCCGCCCCGACCTGGTCATCGGCCGGGAGGAGCTCTTCGCGGGAGCGCGCGAGCAGCTCTCCGGCGGGGGCAGCGTGCTGGTGCACGGCCCCGCGGGAATTGGAAAGTCGACCATCCTGCGGGCGTTGGCCGCGGAATGCGCCGAATCGGCACGGACCGTGTTGCGCTGCTCCGCCACCGAGTCCGAATCCCACCTCCCCTTCCTCGCCCTGGCCGACCTCCTCGGTCTGGTCGTGGACGAGGTCTCCGACCGGCTGCCCGCCCCGCAGCGCACCGCCCTGGAATCGGCGCTCACCGGCCGCGGCGAATCCACCCTTCAGCGCGACGGACTGGCGCTGCGGCTCGCGGTGCTGTCGGTGCTGCGGGCGCTGGCCGCCCAGGGCCCGGTGCTGATCGTCGCCGACGACCTGCAGTGGCTGGACCCGGCCAGCGCCGAACTGCTCGGCTTCGCCGCCCGCCGGCTCGGCGGCATGCCCGTACGGATGCTGTGCGCCGTACGCACCGACACCGAACCGCAGGGCCAACAGCACGACCGCCATCTACGCGCGTCCCCGCCGGACACCCTGGCCGTGCGGGTCAACCCGCTCTCCCGCGCCCAGGTGGCCGCGCTCCTCGACCACCGCGGCTACACCGGCCTGCCCCGCTCCACCGTGCGGGACATCCACCGCACCAGCGGCGGCAACCCCCTGTTCGCGCTGGAGCTGGGCCGCGCCCTCGCCGAGTCCCCGACCCCGCCGAGCCCGGGCGAGCCGCTCCCCGTGCCGACCTCGCTGCGCGCGCTCGTCCTCAACCGCCTGGAGATGCTGGCCGCCGAGGCCCGTCGCACGCTGCTCGTGGCGAGCGCGGGAGCGCGTCCCACGCTCGCGCTGCTGCACGCGGCCGGTCGCGAGAACGCCGAGGCGGAGATGGCGTCGGCCGCGGCGCTCGGGCTCCTCGCCACGGAGCGCGAGACACCCGGCATCCGGTTCGCGCATCCCCTCGTCTCGGCCGCGCTGTACGCGGAGGCGAGTGCCCAGGAGCGGCGCGCGGCCCACGCCGCGCTGTCCACGGCGGCCTCCGACCCCATCGAGCGGGCCCGGCATCTCGCCCTGGCCACCACCGGAACGGACCCACGGGTCGCCGCCCGGCTCGGCGAGGCCGCGGCCGCGGCACGGGACCGCGGCGCGCCCTCGGTCGCCGCGGGGCTCGGGCTGCTCGCGGCCCGGCACACTCCCGTCGACACCGTGCCCGGCCCGGACGAGCGGCGACTGGTGGCCGCCGAGGACGCGCTGACGGCCGGTGAGACGGACCTCGCGCGGGACATCGCGCGTCAGGTGCTGGACCGGGCCACCGAACCGGCGGACCGGGTGCGGGCCTGGATGGTCGTCATCGACGCCGCGGGGCAGGCCATGGCCGAGATCGACGCCGTCTTCCCCCATGCGCTCGCCGACGCGGGAGACGATCCGCGGCTGCTCGCCCTCGTCCGCTACCAACTGGCGTGGCGGGCCCTGCTCATGGACGGCGAGATGGCCAAGGCCCGCGAGGAGGCCGCCTGTGCCGCGGGGCTCGCGGCCCGGGCCGGGGACCGGCCCACCGAACTCCTCGCGCTGGGCTTCCAGGCGCAGATGGAGACCCTGATGGGGCACCCGGACGCGCCGGCGACCATCCAGCGGGCGATGCGCGAGCCGCAGGACCCGCGGGTGGCGTGCGACCACAACGGCGCCGGTGCTGCCCGCTTCCGCTGGCTGATCATGGGCGACCAGCTCGCCGAGGCCCGTACGACCATCACGGCGCTGCTGCACGAGGTGCAGCGGCGCGGGATGGTCGAGAGCGAGGTGCACTTCCTGCGTGGGCTCGCCGAGACCGAGCTGCGCTCCGGGCACTGCGGCCGGGCGCTCGACCTGGCCCGCGAGAGCCTGCGGCTCGCGCGCGACACGGGGATCGGCGAGGCGGCCACCGCCATGTTCACCTCGCTCGCCGAGGCCGCGGGCGGCGACGTGGACCGCGCGCTCGCGCTCGCCCGGGAGGCCGTGGACCGCGCCGAGGAGGACGGCGACCTGATCTACCTCTCGCGCGCGCTGGGCGCACTCGGGCACGCCCAGCTGGTCGCCGGGGACGCGGCGGCCGCGGTCCAGTCCCTGCGTCGTGTAAGGGAGTTGGAGGAGGGGCTCGGGGTCGTCGATCCCGCCCGCGGGCGCTGGCACGGCGACCTCGCCGAGGCGCTGGTGCGGATCGGCGAACCCGTGGAGGCGCAGGACGTCATCGACGTGACCCGGGAGCGGGCCCTGCGGCTGGAACGCGAGAGTGTGCTGGCCGTCCTCGACCGCGCCGAGGCCCTCGTACGCGCCGCGCGCGGCGAACAGGGCCCCGCCGAACGCCAGTTGACGTCCGCGCAGGACCGCCTCGGCAAGCTGGGCTACGGCCTGGAGGAGGCCCGCGCCGCGTACGCCCTCGCGGGGCTGCGCACCCACCGGCCCGGCCCCACCTCGTACGACGAGGCGGCCCGCCTCTTCCGTCGCTGCCGCGCCCTGCCCTGGCTCCGCCAGGTCGAGTCCGCGTCCACCGCCCACCCGACGTCACCTCCCCTCGCCTCCGCCGCCCTCGACACGCTCGCCGCGACCGAACGCCAGGTCGCCGCCCTCGTCATGGAGGGCGCCACCAACCGCGAGATCGCCGCGCGCCTGTTCATCAGTGTGAAGACGGTGGAGGCGACGCTCACGCGGGTGTACCGGAAGTTGGGGATCCGATCGCGGGTGGACATAGTGCGGCTGGCGGCGGAGCGCAGGACCGGCTGAGCCCGGCCCTGAAGCGCCGGGGCTGCGTCCAGCACGTTCGGAGCCCCCGGACGGACGGGACCAACCGGACGCCACCGTACGCCAAACCCCGCCCGGCGCGGCCGAGGGTTTTCCCTCCCTCAACTCCCTTAGGGGGTTCCCTCATTGGGGGGAGTGCCCCTCCGCTTCTAACTTGGGAGCAGTGCCGCTCGCTCGGGCACACGGCGCCACCACAGGCACCGTGCATCACCCCCCACACCCGCGCGACCCCCCACCGGCAACCTCTTAGGAGACCCATGTTCGGGCTCAACCGCGTCAAGAAGACCGCTGCCGTCGGCGTGGCCACCGCAGCCGCCGCCGCGACGGCGCTGCTCGGTGCCCCCTCCGCCGCAGCCGCGCCGCAGCCGATCGTCGGCGGTACGACGACCACGACGACCGCGTACCCGTTCATGATGCAGATCACTGACGCGTCCGGGAGCCAGTTCTGCGGCGGCACCCTGGTCGCGGCCAAGAAGGTCGTCACCGCGGCCCACTGCATGGTCGGCGAGACCACCAGCAGCGTCCGCGTGGTCGGCGGCAGAACGTACCTCAACGGCACGAACGGCACTGTCAGCAAGGTCAGCAAGATCTGGGTCAACCCCGACTACACGGACGCCACCAACGGCGACGACGTGGCCGTGCTGACTTTGTCGACGGCGATGTCGTACACCCCGGCGTCGTACGTCTCCTCCTCCGACACCGGCGTGTACGCGGCCGGCACCACCGCCCGCATCCTCGGCTGGGGCACCACCTCGGAGAGCGGCAGCTCCTCCAACCAGCTGCGCACCGCGACCGTGCCGATCGTGTCCGACTCCAGCTGCGCGAGCTCGTACGGCTCCGACTTCGTGGCCGGCGACATGGTCTGCGCCGGATACACCTCCGGCGGCGTCGACACCTGCCAGGGCGACAGCGGCGGCCCGCTGCTCATCGGCGGCGTCCTGGCAGGCATCACCTCCTGGGGCGAGGGCTGCGCGGAGGCCTCCCACCCGGGCGTCTACACCCGTCTGACGACCTTTTCCAGCCTGGTGACCGCACAAGTCAATTCGTAGTCACCGATGAGCTCCTGAGTACCCCTCAGGTGAATGCCAGGGGGCGTTGCGGGCCTCCACGAGCGGCCCGCAACGCCCCCTATCCACTTCCCCCGCTCCCCCTACTTGTCGGCGGTCAGCTTCCCCGCGCTTGCCCAACTGTCCGCCGGCACCTCGTGGATCCACACCTGCACGCTCTCGGCCGGGATCTTGTACGCGTCGACGAAGGCGTCGGTGACGCGCTTGACGAGGTTTCGCTTGAGCTCGACGTCGCGCGGACCCTGCTGAACGGTGACGATGGGCATGGCTGAACTCCCTTGTCTACGGCGGCCCTTGCCGCTCGGCGAGTACGGGAACAGTCCATCGCGCGGGGCGTCAGCGACCAAGAAGCAGCCGGAGACGGCAGCGATCAGTTCTCGTGATCGCCGCGAGCAGCATCGCTGGAACCCGCGGTGCCGCAAGCCGCGAGCAGGCCGTCCAGGTACGGCGTCGGCGCCGAGCCGTGCACGGCGAGCCCCGTCCCGAGCGCCAGCCCCGGCGCCCGGAACGGCACGAAGGCGACCCGGGGCGCGTGCAGCACGCGCGCGTGGGACGCGTAGACCACCGTCCACAGCGGCCGGGCGCCGATGGTAGCGAGGGTGTTCTGCAAAGAGCCGCTCACCGGACCGGGCAGGGGCTCGAACCCCGCGTCGTGACAGGCCCCGACGACCAGGTCGACCAGCGCGGGGTTGATCCGGCGGGCGGTGATGCTCAGCGGCAGCCCGGCCAGCTCGTCGAGGGCCACCTCGTCCCGCACCGCCAGGGGGTGCCCGGCGGGGAGGGCGGCCACCAGAGGGTCGGGCCACAGCGGCAGCACCCGTACGCCCGGTCGGGGCTCCTGTGGTGTGGCGCCCCGTACGAACGCCGCGTCGAGCCGCCCGTCGACGACCCGGGCGAGCCGCTCCTCGGCCGGGAGCGCGACCAGCTCGACCTGGACGCCCGGCTCCCGCTCGGCGAAGGCCGCGAGCACCCGGTCGAGATGTTCCCCGAGGCCGGTACTGGTGCCGAGCCGCAGCCCGGCGACGGGTGCTACGGCCGCGCGGGCCCGGTCCGCCGCGGCCAGCACGGCCCGCGCCTCGGGCAGCAGCCGCTCCCCCGCGCCGGTGAGCCGCACATGCCGAGGTGAACGGTCGAAGAGCTCGGCGCCCAACTCCCGCTCCAGACGCCGGATCTGCTGGCTGACGGCCGACTGCACGATGTGCAGCCGTTCTGCCGCCCGGCCGAAATGCAGCTCCTCGGCGACGGTCACGAAATAGCTGAGCTGCCGCAATTCCATGGCATGGACTGTAGAGCGGCCAGGTGGCCTGCTGTTTGAATGGGCCGCTGTGGGAGGTGATGGACATGGTGTCCACCGACCGTTTCCTGGCCTTCGCGGCGATGTCGCTGCTGGTGATCGTGATCCCCGGGCCCAGCGTGCTGTTCGTCATCGGGCGGGCGCTCGCGCACGGCAGGCGCACCGCCGTGGCGACCGCGCTCGGCAATGTCGTCGGCTCGTATCTGCTGGTCGTGGCGGTCGCCTTCGGGATCGGCTCGCTGGTCGAGCGGTCGGTGACGGTCTACCTGGCGGTGAAGCTGGCCGGTGCGGCGTATCTCGTCTTCCTCGGTGTGCAGGCGTTCCGGCACCGCAAGGAGATGAAGGCCTCGTCGATCCGGGCGGATTCCGCGGCGCCGGCCCGCGGCGATCTCCGTACCCTCCTGGACGGCGCACTGGTCGGCGTCACCAATCCCAAGGGCATCGTCTTCTTCGCCGCGGTGCTCCCCCAGTTCGTCGACCACTCCGCCGGTCGGCTCCCGCTCCAGATGCTCCTGTTGGGCCTGATCCCGATCTCCATCGGCCTGGTCACGGACACTCTGTGGGGTCTGACCGCGTCCGCGGCCCGCGCCTGGTTCGCCCGCTCCGACCGGCGTCTGTCGCTGATCGGCGGCGCGGGCGGCTTCACGATGATCGGGCTGGGGCTGACGGTGGCGGTGACGGGGCGCGCGGACTGAGCTCTACCTGGCGACGACTCCGAAGCGGATGTCGTACGACGACGAGCCCGCCATCACCGTGAGCATCCGCTCGGCTTCCTGAACGACCTCGTCCCGCTGTGCCTTGGTGAGTGTGCCGAACGGCTCGATGGTGAGGATCTCGCCCTCCTGGCGCCATACGCCCGCGAGAAAACCGTCGACGAGCAGGGCGCAGTACGCCTGGTTGCCCTGCCAGGTGCGCCCCTTGAGGTCGGAAGGCACCACCCGGGAGCGGTCGGCGTGGGACAGCAGCAGGTTGTCGAACTCGGGCAGGAAGCGCGGCGGGGCGGGGGTGTCCGCGTCCGGGCGGGGCGCGTCGGGGAGGTCGAAGAGCTCGACACCGTTCTCGTCGCGGAACGTCATCAGCTGGGGCCGGAGCCGCTCGAAGGCCTCGCGCAGCCGGGTCAGGCCCGCCCAGGTCTGCATGTCCTTGACCGAGGCGGGCCCGAAGGCGGCGAGGTAGCGCAGGACGGTCGCGTCGGGCGCGGGCGCCGGCTCGGCGGGGCGGCCCAGCCAGTGCTCGGCGGTGGTGAGCGCGACCTGGCCGCTGCGGCCCCACAGGCCCCGCGGGGTGACCTGGACGAGGGGCAGCCGGCAGCGGGCGGCGACCGAGAGCGCGAACGGGTCGGCGTCCGGCCACTCGGCGAGCAGTGCTTCACGGAGCTGTTTCATGGTGCGCGGCTCGGCCTCCACCAGCTCACGGCTGATCGCGGCGAGCCGGTCCAGGTCGACGCCGGTGAGCCCGTTGCGGAAATTGCCCAGCTCCCGGTCGCGGGCGGCCTGCACGAGCGGGCGCAGGGTGCGGGCGTCGTCGGCGGTGTGCGTGTGAATGGTGGAGCGCATGGTGACGATGCGGACGACCTCCCGGTCGGCCATGAGGTGCGACAGCGCTTGCGGAGTGAAGCCGTCGAGGCGGGCGGCGAGGGCGTAGTACGGGGGCTTGACGTTCTGCGCCTGGAGGCCGAGGAGGTGCTCGACGGCGGCCTTCGCGGACAGCGGCGAGCGGCGCAGCAGGAGCTGACGGTCGAGGGTCGCGCGGTTGAGGGCACGGGTGCCGAGCACGGGGGCGGCGGTCGCGGTCCTCGCGGTCGTCCTGGCGGTCGCGGCCGTCGGGGTCGTCTTCGTCATGCTCCGCACGTTAGCGCCGCTTGCGGACACCTTCTGTCCGCAACTCTCACCGGATCCCGGGGCGACTGGGCACGCTCAGGTCGTTTGCCCCGTATATCCTGCTCCGTGATCACGCATACGTACGTTCGACATGGGAGGCAGCCGCGATGTCCGAGCGACGCGCCCGCTCAGCCTCGAAGAACACGGGAAACGCGAAGAACGCGGGCAACGGCAAGGACGCCAGGAAGTCCGTCTGGCGACGCGCACTGAACCCTCCGGCCGCGCCCGCGCAGCCCCCCGCGCACCGCCCTGACGCACCGGCACCGGACTCCGCCGAGGTCGCCAGCGTCGTACAGGCGGCCCTGTACCGCGACGGGGTACGCGTCTCGACCCCTTCCTCCCTCTCCGACACCTTCCGCGAACTGCGCGAGCAGCCGTCCGGCATGGCGTGGATCGGTCTGGCCCGTCCGACGGAGGCCGAACTCCTCTCCCTGGCAGCCGAGTTCGACCTGCACCCGCTCGCCGTCGAGGACGCGATGGAGGCGCACCAGCGCCCGAAGCTGGAGCGCTACGGCGATACGCTCTTCGTCGTGCTGAGCGCCGCGCGCTATCTGGACGCGGCCGAGGAGGTGGACTTCGGCGAGTTGCACGTGTTCGTGGGACCCGACTTCGTGATCACGGTCCGGCACGGCGCGGCGCCGGACCTCTCGGCGGTGCGCCGCCGCATGGAGGACACCCCGGAGCTGCTGAAGCTCGGCCCGGAGGCCGTTCTCTACGCGATCCTCGACTCCGTCGTCGACGGCTACGTCCCCGTCGTCTCCGGCGTCCAGAACGACATCGACGAGATCGAGACCGAGGTCTTCCGCGGCGACCCCGCGGTCTCCCGCCGCATCTACGAACTCTCCCGGGAGATGGTCGAGTTCCAGCGCGCCACCCGGCCCCTGGTCGGCATGCTGCACGGCCTGATGGCCGGTTTCGCCAAGTACGGCACCGACGAGGAACTCCAGCGCTACCTCCGCGACGTCGCCGACCACGTCACCCACACCAGCGAACGCGTCGACAGCTTCCGCCAGGCCCTCACCGACATCCTCACCGTCAACGCGACGCTGGTGACCCAGCAACAGAACGCCGAGATGCGCGCGTTGGCGGAAGCGGGCTTCGAACAGAACGAGGAGATCAAGAAGATCTCCAGCTGGGCCGCGATTCTCTTTGCTCCCACACTCGTGGGAACCATCTACGGCATGAACTTCCAGAACATGCCGGAGCTGCACTGGGCGTTCGGATACCCCTTCGCGATCGGCCTGATGGGCGTGGTCTGCGCCAGTCTGTACGTGATTTTCAAGAGGCGGGACTGGCTCTAGAGGGGGCCGGATCAAGGCGCGTCGATCAAGCCTTCCGACGCACAGCGCCTCACTGACTCACGCAACTCGAGCTGCGGGAACACACGTTGAACCCCGCCCGAATATGGTCCTGAACATCGACTGCGAGGCAATTTTTCGTCACGCCCCGGTCAAATCGTTGCCTGGCGTGTCCATGCTGCGCATACAGTAGCCACGCGTTCGGCGGGCATGGACCAGACCAGTCCTCGGCCCACCACCGACGCGTGACCATCAGCGGGGAAATGTTTCGAGTCGCACGTGCCGCGCCGCCTGCGTCTGCCGTGGGACTTGAGGGGGAAATCATGCGTTTCAGCAACATCGGTGCGCCCGACGCTGCCCCGGCGGCCGTCGACTCGTTCGTTCTGTACGGGGCCGGTCCGGCACCCGTGGACATCAGCAGCCCTCGTTCGTCGACTCCGGTGCCAGCGGCAGGGCCCGGGCCCGTGACCGCCGCCCCCTTCCCGACCACGTAGCGGCCTGTTCGCGGGGCTCTGACGCGCGCTTACACCCACACCGCCGACATCAGCGGGGCCGTGATCCAAGGCGCCGCCGACCGGTTCGGCGACGGCGACGAACTCATCGTGGGCTGATTCACCGCGTTCCGCGGGGACTTGGCCAATCGCCGCCACCGCCCCTGAGCAGGCGCACCGTCCAGAGACCGTCCGTGCTGTCGTCCACGCGGTTGTCGGCGCAACCGGCTGACCACCAAGACCACCCGTCCTTCAGGCCCTTGTGCCCGCAGGCGGGCCGAACCGTGCCCCGACCAGGCACGGGAGACCACTCAACGAGAAGCGGGGAAACTCTCTCTTGAGACCCAGAAGAAGAACACGCGCGCCGCTGGCCGCTGTGGTGGCATGCGCGGCACTGACCGGCAGCCTCCTGCAAGCAGCGCCCGCCACCGCCGCGTCCAAGCCGAACCCCGGCCGCAGCCACGCCACACCACCGGCGCCTCCCGGCGGGATCACCCATCCGGGCAGCAAGCTCGGCAAGGGCTGGAACACCTCCAAGGACCGGGCTGTCACCGTTGCCGCCGACACCGACGGTGTGCACGTCCTCGTCGCCGACAGCGCGAAGGCGTACGCGTGGAAGACCGCGGCCGTCCTTGCCGAGCCCGGTATGCCCGCGGACACGTGGATCGGCAACCAGTGCGTCATCGACCAGGCGCACGCTGCCGTCGTCTACGCGCCCCGCACGTTCACGAACAAGCCGGATCTGATGCAAGGCGGCGCGTTCACCGCGATCGTCAACCTCGACAGCGGGACCGTCACGAAGCTGCCGTTCACGGCTTCGCTGGCCTACTTCGACCCGTCCTGCAACCCGGACACCCACACTGCCGCGTTCACCGCCTACCGGGACATGAACGACCCGGAAAGCACGAAGTCGCGCGTAGTGACCGTGAACACGGCGGGGCAGACGACTGGCACGACCGTGACAGGCGGTGAGGTCACCAGCGCTGTTCCGGTGAAGGACGGCACGGTCGCCGCACGCGGCCGCAGCCTGGTCCACATCGACCGGTCCGGCAAGGTGAAGAACCTGACCGCCGCGGACAGCGCCCCGTTCGACATCCGCCCCACCGCACACGGGCAGATCGCCTTCGTCGACCGCAGCGGCGACACGACCGCGCGCGCCAAGCTGTTCACGGGTCACGCCAAACCGTCCGTCATCGCCTCGGGCAAGGTCGGCGACCTCGACCTGACGCAGGGCGCGGCGGGCCGGGTGTTCCTCACCGGCCACCCCACCGGCACCCCTCATACGAAGGGCACCGGGGTCACCCGCATCGACGCCCCCTCGAACACGGACATCTCCACCCTGGGGCGTCTCGCCGTCCACCCGGTCCTCACTCCCGGCGTCCGCGCCGGCCTGGAACGGATCAAGAACTCGGGCAAGGGCTTCACCAAGGCCGAAGCCTCCTCGCAGGAGCGGCCCGCGCAGGCCCCCGCAACAGTGACGTCCGACGCGCCGACGACGGTGACCTCCACCGCCACCACCACCGGCGAGAAGATCACCCAGTCCGTCCACGAGACGACGGCCTCCGCCGGGACGAGCACCTTCTCGCCCGCCCTCACCGACGGCGGATCGCCCGGCAAGAAGAAGCTGGCGCGCACCGCCGCGGCCGCTGTGTCACACACCCCGGTCGACACCGACCGCTGGTGCTCCGTCTCGCGCAACGACACCGGAGCCCAGGCGCTGCAGCCGACCCCGAACCAGGTCGAATGGGCCGTCGACATGGCCGTACGCGGCAAGCTGCACGCCGGTGTGATCCGGCAGGGCGGCTACCGCAACCAGACCGGCATGAGCTCCATCGACCCGCAGGGCCTCTTTCCCCCGCCGACGCTGAAGGGCGGCGACGGCAAGGGGCGCATCCCGGCCAACGTACTCCTCGGCATCATGGCCCAGGAGTCGAACCTGTGGCAGGCCGAGGGGGGTTCGATCCCCGGCCAGATGGGCAGCCCCCTCGCCGCCGTGGACGGCTACTACGGTCACAAGGCCGTGGACGGTGACCCGGACGCCTACTGGCAGATCAACTGGGACAAGTCGGACTGCGGCTATGGCGTCGGGCAGGTCACCGACGGCATGCGCCTCGCGGGGCACGAGAAGACGAACGAGACCAGCCTCTCCCCGGCCCTGCAGAAGGCCGTGGCGGTCGACTACGCGACGAACATCGCCGCCTCCATGAAGATCCTCGCCAGCAAGTGGAACGAGGTCCACACGGACGCGCAGAAGGTCACCGTCAACAACGACGACCCGTCCATGGTGGAGAACTGGTTCACCGCCGTGTGGAACTACAACCTCGGCTTCAACCCGCCGTCGGAAGCGTCGAAGCACGACGGGCACTGGGGCCTGGGCTGGTACAACAACCCGGCCAACCCGCTCTACAAGAAGAGCTGGGGCCACCCGTTCATGGACACCTCCGTGGACGGCTCGGAAGCCAACAAGGACGCGGCGCATCCGCAGGACTGGCCGTACGAGGAGAAGGTGATGGGCTGGTCCGCCTGGTCCATCGACACCGGCTTCTCCTACGGCACCTCGGGCCGTCAGGACTGGAAGGGTGAGTCCGGGTTCTCCTCGGCCGGCTTCCAGCCCGCCTGGTGGACCTCCCCTGGCCAGCGCAGCCAGGTCTCGCCGCCGCTGAGCACCTTCTGCAACGGCAACAACAACTGCGACCCGAACACGCCGCCGGACTGCAAGACCGAGGCGTGCTACGCGAAGTACTGGTGGAACAAGCCCAGCGTGCAGTGGAAGACCAACTGCGCCAACGATTGCGGTCACGAGAACATCAAGTACCAGACGGAGATCCCGGAGCCGGGACGCGGCTACCGACTCAAGAACGGGACCCCCGTGTGCTCCGGCGCCCCCACCGGCTCCCACGTCGTAGCCTCCGTCCCCAACGGAACCGAATCGTGGAGCGACTGCGGGCAGGTGACCTCTTCGGGCACCTTCCAGTTCACGTTCTACCCGGGCACGGAGGGCCGCTACGAAGCGAAGGCGGACCTGCACCAGGTCGGCGGCGGCTACGGCGGCCACTTCTGGTACGCCCACACCCGCGACAGGTCTCATCTCGGCGGTCCCAGCGGCTACATGACCGTCGACGGCACCTGGACCCTGGGCGAGAGCATGGACCTGGCCCAGGTGTACGTGCACGTTCCCGACACCGGGGCGCAGACACGGCGGGCCCACTACGTCGTCAACGGCGCGGTCGGCGGACCCTACGACCGGTACGTCAACCAGGACGGCAACAGCGGCAAGTGGGTGTCACTCGGCGCCTACAAGTTCACCTCCGCCCCGAGCGTGAGCCTGTCGTCCTACACGCCCACGGACGGCTCCGCCGACGACGACATCGCCTGGGGCGCCGTCGCCTTCCAGCCCGTCAAGGGCAAGTTCGTGCACCGCTCGCTGACCGCGGCCGCGATCTTCGACCCGAACCAGAACCTCGACTCCAACATGCCGGAGGAGATGTACACCCCTCTGCGGAACGCGAAGACCCTGCACGACTGGGGTCAGGGGCTCGCGTATCAAGGCCCACGCTGGGACAACCCCGGGGCGGACGCGCGCGGTCTCAGCTACGAGGCACGCTGCCCGACCGCCAAGGCGGTGGGCGAGTGCACCGGTCAGAAGACCTGGGACGCCGCCGACCAGTGGTACAAGGACATCAAGGCCGGCGGGGAGAAGCCGACTTCGGACGGCTCCGCGCCCGCCATGTCGATCCCCGTATGGATGGGCATGTCCAATCAGCGGCCCGATCCCTCGCAGCCCGCGAGTGTGGCGCTGAAGGGCGACAACAGCTACAAGATCAAGAGCGACGTCGACGTGACGTTCGTGTCCGACGACAGCGGGAAGATCGTCTCCGGCAGTGAGGGGGCGAGCTACCGGGTCCGTGTCGGCAACGCCCACCTTCCGTACTTCGTGACCAACATCATGAAGGCCATCGAAGCCGACTACGGCATCCCGAAGCCGGACATCGACTACACCACCCAGGATGCCCTCGAGTACGGGAACGTCCTCACCTCACACCCGTACACCGACGGCGACACCCCCGGGCAGGCGTATTTCCCCCACTTCCGGGGCGCACGCCTGAACGCGGACCGCTCGTGCGTGGACTTCCGCGCTGTCGGCGGCGGCGTCCACGGCTACCGGCCGATGGTCGCCCACAAGTACATCAACGACAACGTCAAGGCCTGGGTCGACAAGATCAACTCCAACCTTGAGACCAACTACGCCGTCAAGAATTTCGCCGGAGACATCTACTCGATGTTCTTCAAGAACAGCGGGGACAACAACGTCTTCGGCAGCATGATCGGCAACGCGCCTCCGATCTGGCAGGACGTCGCCGCCGCGTTCTGCGCGGACGGCAGCGTCAAGCCGATGCATCAGGAGGAGAACGGGGATGCAGCGCCGCACAACGGCATCGTGTTCCAGAGCTACATGCCCGACCTGTACCTCTACATCGACGACAGGATGACCGACAACCTCGGCCGTCCGTCGAACTCGAGGATCAGCGGAGGAGACTGGAAGGACTTCTCCAACTTCCCGCTGACGGCTCCCAACGGCAACGCCTTCGGCACCTGCAGTGCCGCCACCCGTGGAAGCGGCGGCAACCCGTGGAATGTCGAGCCGCCCGTCCCGGTCATCGGGGACGGACCCGGCTACCGGCCGTCGAACGTCGTCCACTGCGACGATCCGGCGAACCGGTTCTCGGACAACTACACACAGTAGCGTGTGACGTTCGTGTCGCGGGGGCCGCCCGCTTGTGCCGGAGCGGCCCCCGCGACAACGGGCGAACGGCGAGCCCGGTCCTCGGCGACCGGCGCACATAGCATGGGCACAGCAAAGAAAGCGGGCAAGCGGTCATGGGTTCAGGTGCCGATTTCATCGTCCTCGTCTTCCTCGTCCTGTACTTGGGGCCTGCCTGGTGGCTGTGCGCCAAGGTCGCGAGCAAGACGTCGAGGAAGATGGGCTGGCTCATGGCGACGGGGCTCATCTTCCTCCCGGCCGCGATACTGATCATCGGCGGCCTGTACGAGTCCGGAGGGCAAGGTTAAGAGCCCCTGACACAAGAACGCGGGCGGCGGCGAGCCGAGCGACGTCACCGCACTCTCGAAGGCCGAACAGGACGCGGGGCCTCCTCCGCGATGGTCACCCGTCGACGGGACAGCAGCAGTCCGGCTGCTGTCAGGGCCGAGGCGAGACCCAGCAGACCGACGGCGGCGGACAGGCTCCCGACCGCCGACTCGACGGCGATCAGCAGGAGCGGGCAGACGAACTCACCCGCGAAGAACGCCGCCGTCCACAGACCGGTGCCGCGGCCGCGGTCGACGTAGTCCAGCTTGGACATCGCGACGGTGAGCAGGGAGGGCAACAGGACGCCGCAGCCGAGGCAGTTGAGCACCGCCCCGATGACCAGGACGACGGGACTGCCGGCGAAGCCCATCACCACGAATCCGGCCGCGCACAGGGCGAAGACAGCGGGCAGCCTGCCCACGGGTTCGCCGCCCAGCTTGGTGAAGGCGATCGAGCCCACCACGGTGGCGGCGCTGGCGAGGGCCGTGGCCAGTCCGACGACGCCGGTGGACGTCACGCCCAAGTCGTCCAGCAGGTACGACATTTCCACCGGCACGGTGTAGAAGATCGTGGCGCCGAACAACGTCAGCACGCACAGACCTGCCAGCCGCCGTACGGGGAACGGCCGTGCCTCGGCGGCAAGTTCGTCCGCGGGGGCGCCAACCGGTCGGGGCTTGGGCAGGGCGGCGGCCATCGCCGGGGCGAGCAGGAGACCGACGGCGTAGATCCAGAACGGCGCACGCCAGCCCGCCGAGCCGAGCGCGCCGCCGAGCACGAAGAACGCGGTGGCGGCGGCGGAGGCGCACATCGTCTGCAGGGCGAGGTAGCGATCCCGTACCCGGCCGGTGTAGTAGTCGCCGATCAGTGTGGTGCAGCAGGTCATGATGGCGGCCTCGGTGATGCCGACCAGGACGCGGCTTGCGACGATCGCGCCGAGCGAGTCCAGCCAGAGCGGGGCGGTCCCGAAGAGCGCGTACAGCACGGTCGCTACGACCAGCAGGCGTTTGCGCCCGAGGCGGTCGACGATGACGCCGGCAAACGGGGCCAGCAGCGCGAGCGCGAGCGCGGGGATGGTCAGGACGACGGGGACGAGAGCCTTGGCGCCGGGGACCGAGTCGAAGTGGTCCTGCATCTTGGGCAGCACCGGCGCGATGAGGACGGCGCCGAGGACCGGCAGACAGCTGCCGGCCATGAGGAGCGTGGCGCGCAGGGGGCCCGCGTTCTCGGCAGTGTCCGGGGGGACGGCGGGCGCGGGCAGGGGAACGGATCCGGGCATGCGGGGCTCCACGAGCGGTGGCAGGGGGTGCGGAGCCATACCGCCGCCGTGGCCGTCGCCATGGCGCGGGGCACCCGCGCACCCGAGGGGACTGCGCCCGGGACAGCGGGCGTCAGGAACTGCCCCGACTATCGACCAGCTCGCCCCCGGCGCCTAGCCCTCGGGCGATCGAACTGCCGGATCGCCCTCATCCGCCCCGTGGATGACCTGCCCGTTCACCGAGGCGGCGACCCGCGCGGCCGTCTCGCGCAGCCAGATGTGCGCGGCGTCGTGGGTGTGGACCGGATGCCACCACAGGGCCTCCTGGAGCGGTACGGCCGCATAGGGGGCCCTCATGATCCGTACGGGGGCGAGGCCGCGCAGCCGCTCGGCGAGGAGTTCCTGGATGAGGGTGATGCGGCGGGTGCCGGCCACCATGAACGGCAGCACCTGGAAGCTGTCGACGGACACCTCGACCCTCGGTTCGATGCCGAGCATGCCCAGTTGGCGGACGGCCGGAGCGTCGTACGTGCGCTGGTAGGTCACCCACGGCAGCCGCGCCAGGTCGTCCCGGGTGAGGTGATCGCCCACCTCCGGGTTGTCGTCGGCGACCAGGTAGACCCACTGGTCCTGGTAGAGCTCGGTGGCGGGGAAGTCGCTGATGATGCCGTGCGGCATGAGCAGGCCGTCGGTCGTGCTGAGCAGGGTGCCGGCCGCCTCGACGATGCCGGTCGGGGTCTGGGTGAAGCGCAGCCGGATGCCCGGCGCCTCGCGGTGGAGGCTGCGGGCGAGTTCGGCGCCGAAGACCGCGACCGCGTAGTCGGAGGCCACGATCGTGAACTCGCGGGACTCGGTGGCGGGGTCGAAGTCGGCCTGGCTGGTGAAGAGGCGTTCCAGCAGGTCGCAGGCGGTCGAGGTGCGGTCGAGGAGGACCTGGCCGAGGGCGGTCAGCTCGTAGTGGCCGCCGACGCGGGAGAGCAGGTCGTCGTCGAAGTGGCGCCGGAGCCGGGCGAGGGCGGCGCTCATCGCCGGCTGGCTGAGGCCGATCCGCTTGCCCGCGCGGGTGACGTTGCGCTCCTCCAGGAGCGCGCGCAAGGCGACGACGAGGTTGAGGTCGAGGCTGGCCAGGTTCACGGCGTGCTCCAGAACACGAGTGAGGACCATAAACGGCTTGGATGATCCTCATCCACAGAATCGATTTCCCAGATTACGAGGTGCGGGGCCAGATTAGGCACAACGCAATCAGGAGGACATCCCCGTGAAACCCGCAGCCCCTTCCGCGTCCTTCTCCGGACCCTTCGCCCTCGGCACCCTCTCCGCCCCCGACCAGGAGCTCTTCCCAGGTCTCGTGGTCCCCGAGGGCAATGTGCTGAACCTTCGTACGGCTCTCGACGAGCCCACGCTGACCACGCGCGGGATCTTCGAGCGCTGGGAGGAGACGCTCCCCCGTCTGCACGCCCTGGCAGCGGGCACGACCGGTGACTGGCGCTCGCTCGACGGCCTGCACGTGCACGCACCCGTCGAGCCCCGCCAGGTCTTCCAGTCGGGTGCCAACTACCGGCAGCACGTGATCGACCTGGAGGTCGCCCACCGCTCCCCCGACGACCCCCGCACGGTCGAAGAGGCGCGCGCGGAGATCGCCGAGATCATGGACCGGCGGGCGGAGGAGGATCTGCCCTACGTCTTCATCGGCCTGCCGAGCGCGATCACGGGCCCGTACGACGACGTCGTCCTCCCTGCCTGGGCCGAAAAGCCCGACTGGGAGCTGGAGTTGGCCGCCGTCATCGGGAGGCCGGCCTACCGGGTGTCCGTCGAGGAGGCGCTGGAGCACGTCGCCGGGTACACGATCGCCAACGACCTCACCGACCGCGCCACCGTCTTCCGCCGGGACATGCCCGCCATCGGCACCGACTGGCTGCGCAGCAAGAACGCGCGCGGCTTCACGCCGCTAGGCCCCTGGATCGTCCCGACGGAGTCGATCGCGGACCCGGGTGACCTGCGGGTCACGCTGAAGCTCAACGGCGAGACCATGCAGGACGAGTCCACCAAGGACATGATCTTCGGCATCGCGCGGTTGGTGTCGTACGCCTCGCGCACCGCGCGACTCCTCCCCGGTGACCTGGTGCTCACGGGATCCCCGGCCGGCAACGGCATGCACTGGGGACGGCTGCTGCGCGACGGCGACGTGATGGACGCCTCGATCACCGGGCTGGGCGCTCAGCGCACCCGATGTGTCGGGGAGGACGCGTGAATCGCGAGGACCCCGAGGGCGCGATCGCCGAGGCCGCCAAGTCCTGTTCCAACTGGGGACGTTGGGGCGCGGGTGACGTGCTCGGCACCCTCAACTTCCTCGACGAGGCGAAGCGCCGCGAGGGCGCGGCCCTCGTCCGGCGGGGAGTGAGCTTCTCGCTCTCGCAGCGGTTCGACATGGACGGCCCGCAGAAGGGCTGGCGGCGGCGGACGAACCCCGTGCACACCATGCTCGACACCGGCACCGACGCGGCCCTCGGCAACCAGGGCTTTCCGCACGGCATCGGCGGCGCCGACGACGTGATCACCATGCCGCTGCAGTGCTCCACCCAGTGGGACGGGCTCGGGCATATCTTCGACCACGGCAACGCCTGGAACGGCCGGCCGGCCGAGAAGGTCGTCACCTCCGAGGGCGATCTGGTCACCGGCATCGAGCACATGGCGCCGCACGTCGCGGGGCGCGGCGTGCTTCTGGATGTGGGCCAAGTGATCGGTTCCCAAGGCGAGTTGTCCGACGGCTTCGCCATCACCGAGGAGCACCTGACACGGACGGCCGCGGCCCACGGCGTGACCGTCGGCCGCGGCGACATCGTCGTCGTGCGCACCGGGCGGCTCGCCCGGGCCCGCCGCGAGGGCTGGGGCGACTACGCCGGGGGTGCCTCGCCCGGCCTGTCCTTCACCACGGCCGGCTGGCTGCACCGCACCGAGATCGCCGCGATCGCCACCGACACCTGGGGCTTCGAGGTCCGGCCGAACGAGTTCGAGCACGCCTTCCAGCCGCTGCACCAGGTCGCCATCCCCCACATCGGCCTCCTCATCGGCGAGATGTGGGACCTGGACGCGCTCGCCGCGGACTGCGCGCGCGACGGCGTGTACGAGTTCTGGCTCACCGCCGCGCCCCTGCCCATAACCGGAGCCGTCGGCTCCCCGGTCAATCCGGTCGCCGTCAAGTAACCGGCGGAACAAGGGAGTTCTCCATGACAGACACCCGCAGAGTCCTCGTCGTCGGCGGCGGCGCCTCCGGCAACGCCATCACCATCCTGCTGCGTCGCGCCGGCCTCGCCGTGGACCTGATCGAGGCCAGGCCCGACTGGAACGCCACCACCGGCTCCGGCATCACCCTCCAGGGCAACGCCCTGCGCGTCCTGCGCGAACTGGGGGTGTGGGAACAGGTCGAGGCGTCCGGATACGCCTTCGGCTCGCTGGGCGTGACCGCCCCCGACGGCAGCCTCCTGTTCGCCAACGAGGACATCCGGACCGGCGGCGAGGACCTGCCCGCCACGGTCGGCATGCAGCGCCCCCAGCTCCAGCAGATCCTCATCGACGCGGTGCGCGCCTGTGGCGCCGGCATACGCCTGGGCACCACCGCCGAGGCCCTGGAGCAGAACGCCGAGGGTGTCTGGGTGCGTTTCAGCGACGGCTCGGAGGGCCGCTACGATCTGGTGATCGGCGCCGACGGCCTCAACTCCGCGACCCGCGCGGCGATCGGCATCACCGACAAGCCCGAGCCGACCGGCATGGCCATCTGGCGCACCCCCGCCCCGCGTCCGGCGGGCGTCACGCGCACCGACCTGGCGTACGGCGGCCCGGCCTATATCGCGGGCTACTGCCCCACCAGCGAGAACACCATCTACGCTTACCTCGTCGAGGCCAACCGCGACCGCGCGTCCATCGACCCGGCCACGTACGCGGACGAGATGCGCGGGCTCGCGCAGAGCTACGGCGGCGCCTGGCCCGAGATCACCGCGAGCATCACCGACCCGGCGAAGGTCAACTACACCTGGTTCGACCGGCTGTTGGTCGAGGGCTCCTGGCACCGCGGCCGGATCGTGCTCATCGGCGACGCCGCCCACTGCTGCCCGCCCACCCTCGCGCAGGGCGCGGCCCTGTCCCTGGAGGACGCCTCCGTTCTCGCCGAGCTGCTGACCGGCGGGCGGGACTGGGACGACGAGCTGTTCCAGGCCTACTACGAGCGCCGCGTCCCACGGGTGCGGACGGTCGTCGAGGCGTCCGTGCAGCTCGGCCAGTGGCAGCTGGACGGCGTGCGTGACGCCGACGTACCCGGGCTGATCGCCCGCACGATGAACTTCCTCAAGGAAGCGCCGTGACCACCCCCACCGTCGATGTGCACGCCCACGTTCTGCTCCCCGAGGTGGAGTCCCTGGTGGCCGACCTCCCCGGACTCGCCGAGGCCAGGGCGCTCGACGCCCGCCGCAACGGCCCCGCGGCCCTCGCCGTCAGCGGCCCCATGGTGCGCGAGCGCGTCCCTCGGCTGACCGATGTCGCCGTACGCCTGGCGGCCATGGACGCGCAGGGCGTGGACGTCCAGCTGGTCAGCCCGTCCCCCTCGCACTACCACTACTGGGCGGACGAGGAGACGGCCGAGAAGGTGTACCTGCTCGCCAACGAGGCGACGGCCGCGCACTGTTCGCCGGCGCCCTGTCGCTTGAAGGGGCTCGGGCTCGTCCCCCTCCAACACCCGGAGCAGGCGGTCCGCGCGCTCGAACACGCCCTGGGACTGGGCCTGTTGGGCGTCGAGATCTCCAGCCACGCACCGGGCCGGGAACTGTCCGATCCGGCGTACGAGCCCTTCTGGTCGCGGGCCGAGGAGCTGGGCGCGATCCTCTTCCTGCACCCCTTCGGCTGCACGCTCGACGAGCGGCTGGACCAGTGGTACCTGTCCAACGTCGTCGGGCAGCCCACCGAGAACGCCGTCGCGCTCTCCCATCTGATCTTCTCCGGGGTTCTGGACCGGCATCCGGAGCTGAAGGTGATCGCCGCGCACGGGGGCGGCTACCTCCCCACCCACATCGGCCGTTCCGACCACGCCTGGTCCGCCCGGTCCGACGCCGGCGCGGGCTGTGCCCACCTTCCCAGCAGTTACCTCAAGCGCCTCTACTTCGACTCTCTCGTCCACGACCCGTACGTGCTGCGGGAGTTGATCCGTGCCGCCGGCGCCGACCGGGTGCTGCTCGGCTCCGACTTCCCCTTCGACATGGGCACCGAGGACCCGGTCGGCGCGCTGCGCACCGCGCGGCTGCCCGACGCCGACTTCCACGCCGTACGGGGCGGCAACGCCGCCGCCCTCCTCCGGAAGGACTGACCATCATGCGTCTGCTCACCCACCTGAGGCACGTCGACCTCGCCGTGCCCGACTACGACAAGCAGCTCGACTTCTACTCCGGCGTCTGGGGCCTGACCAAGGTCGCCGAGGACCCCGGCATCTCCTTCCTGGCCGCCGAGGGCTCGCCCGAGCAGTACGTCGTACGGCTGCGGAAGGCCGACGAGAAGCGGCTGGACCTCGTCTCGTACGGCGCCGCTTCAGTGGACGACGTCGACACGCTCGCCGAGCAACTCCTCGCCGGAGGCGTGCAGTTGCTCTCCCATCCGGGCAAGGTCGACACCCCCGGCGGCGGCTACGGCTTCCGCTTC
Source organism: Streptomyces sp. R41 (assembly GCF_041053055.1). Taxonomy (NCBI): domain Bacteria; kingdom Bacillati; phylum Actinomycetota; class Actinomycetes; order Kitasatosporales; family Streptomycetaceae; genus Streptomyces; species Streptomyces sp. R41. The sequence goes on along the minus strand of NZ_CP163443.1, from coordinate 8,265,888 downwards.
TTCGATGTCGACGGCCGCACGATCGAGGTCTCGGCCGAGGTCGAGGTACGGCAGCACCGCAGGATCGAGGAGAAGGAGGCGATCCCGGTCAAGCTGTCGCACGTCGTCCTCAACTCCCCCGATCTGAACCGGACCCGGGAGTGGTACGAGCGCCACCTCGGTTTCCGCCTCTCCGACACCCTCATGCATCCGAAGATGGGCGAGGCGATGCACTTCATGCGCATCAGCAGCCAGCACCACTCCATGGCCATCGCCCAGGGCCCGCACACCGCCCTGCACCACATCTCCTTCGAGATGCGCGGCATCGACGAGTACATGCGCGGCTCCGGCCGCGTCATCCGGGCCGGCCACCAGAAGATCTGGGGTCCGGGCCGCCACCTGGCCGGCGACAACACCTTCACCTACTTCCTGGACCCGCACGGCAACACCATCGAGTACACGACAGAGTTGGAGGTCCTCGACGAGGACACCTGGCACCCGCACGTCTACGACTTCTCCCAGCCCGACGTGGCCGATCAGTGGGGCACCGCCAACCCCATGAACGAGCTGGTCGCCAAGGAGTCGTTCAACGACGTCGACCGCGGCGTGTTCGTCGCCCCGCCGGTGTGAGGGACGCATGCGCATAGCCACCTACGTCCACGAAGGCCGCCGTCTGTGTGGCGTCGTCGAGGACGCCGTCGTACGCCCCCTGCCCGACGGCACCTCACCGGTCGAGGCCCTCGGGGTGTCCCCGGTGGGCCCCGCCGTCCCCCTCGCCGACGTGCGTCTGCTGCCACCGCTGGAGCCCGGGACCGTCCGCGACTTCGTCACCTTCGAGGAGCATGTCGAAGGTGTACGACGGTCCGTGGACGGAGCCGCCGGGGTGCCCGACGCGTGGTACGACGCCCCGACCTTCTACTTCACCAATCCGTACGCGGTCGTCGGACCGTACGACGACGTGCCCGTGCCGCCCGGGGCGCAGGTCCTCGACTTCGAACTCGAAGTCGCCGCCGTCATCGGCCGCGAGGGCCGCGACCTCACCCCGGAACAGGCCCGTGATCACATCATCGGTTACACGATCTTCAACGACTGGTCCGCGCGCGACCTCCAGTCCCGTGAGATGCGGGTGGGCCTCGGCCCGTGCAAGGGCAAGGACACGGCGGCCACCCTCGGCCCGTACCTGGTCACCGCCGACGAGTTGGACGCGTACCGCGACGCCGACGGCTTCCTGCGCCTGGCACTCACCGCCGAGGTCAACGGCGAGGTCGTCGGCAAGGACCTGCTGTCCAACATGAGCTGGACCTTCGAGGAGATGGTCGCCTACGCCTCCCGGGGCACCGTCGTCCGCCCCGGCGACATCCTCGGCTCGGGCACCTGCGGCAACGGCGGCTGTCTGGCCGAGCTGTGGGGCGTACGGGGGCGGCAGGATCCGCCGCCGCTCAAGCCCGGTGACACAGTCACGCTCACCGTCGAGGGCATCGGCTCCACCTCCAACACCGTGGTGGAGGGCACCGATCCGGTGCCGCTGCCGGCCGCGCGCCGACGTACGCGGGAGCGGCCGTGAAGAGGCTCCTCGGCAAGGTCGTGGTCATCACCGGAGCCGCCCGCGGCCAGGGCGCCGCTGAGGCCGAGGCACTCACCCGGGAGGGCGCCCGGGTCATCGCCACCGACGCCGAGCCGGAGGGCGGCTGCCGCCGGCTCGACGTCACCAGTGAGGACGACTGGGCCCAACTGTCCGCCGAACTACGGGAGTCGTACGGCGCGGTGCACGGCCTGGTCAACAACGCGGGCATCACCTGGCGCGCCCGCCTCGGCGACGTACGACCCGAGGACTTCGCGCGCGTCCACGCCGTCAACGTCACCGGACCACTCCTGGGCATCCAGCATCTCGCCCCGCTGATGCCGCCCGGCTCGTCCATCGTCAACGTGGGCTCGTCCGCCGCACTCACCGGCCACTACCCGGTCGCGTACACGTCCAGCAAGTGGGCCCTGCGCGGGCTGTCGAGGACCGCCGCGACCGAACTCGGTCCGCGCGGGATCCGTGTCAACACCATCCACCCCGGCTTCATCGAGACGGAGATGACCGCCTCCGCCCACCCCGCCTTCCGCGAGACGAACCTCCACGAGACCCCGCTCGGCCGCACCGGCACGGTCGGCGAGGTCGCCCCGCTCGTGGTGTTCCTGTTGTCCGACGAGGCGTCCTTCATCACCGGCGCCGAGATCCCCGTCGACGGCGGGCTCACCGCGCACGGCGGCGTCAAGTCCATCTCCGACTCGCTGCGCAAGGCGGCGTCGTGAAACGGCTCGAGGGCAAGGTGGCCCTGATCTCCGGTACGGCCCGCGGCCAGGGCCGGGCGGCTGCCCTCCGCTTCGCGGCCGAGGGCGCGCTCGTCGTCGGCGGCGACCTGCTGCACGAGGGCGCCCTGGAAACCCAGCGCCTCGTCGCGAAGGCGGGCGGCACCGCCCTCACCCCCGGTCCGCTGGACGTCACGGACGAGCAGTCGCATCCCCGGCAAGATGATCAAAGGCATGGGCGGAGCGATGGATCTCGTCCACGGCGCCCGCCGCGTCATCGTCCTCATGGAACACACCGCCAAGGACGGCTCCGCGAAGATCCTCCGGGAGTGCACCCTTCCGCTCACCGGCGAACGCTGTGTCCACCGCGTCATCACCGACCTCGGCGTCCTCGACGTCACCCCCGACGGCCTGGCGCTGGTGGAGACCGCGCCGGGAGTGACGTACGACGAGATCACCGCGAAGACCGCCGCACCTCTGGGCGCCGACGCCGTCACCGCGGCCTGCTGACCGCCGGGAAGGGCTGACGACGCTCTCGAGGGCGGGGGCGCCCTGGAGGAGGCGTATGACGGGGACTTCGAGTTTCTTGCCCGTGCGGATGTGTGGGACGGCCGGGACTTCGAGGATCTCGTCGGGGACGTGGTGGGGTGAGGCGCCGGTGCGAATGGCGTCGCGATCGCGGAGGGCGTCGTCGGCGGCCGTTCGCCCCCGCACTGAGGTTCGATAGGATCCGCGGATCTTCGTACCGGGGAGGGATCATGGCCGAGGGCCGCAGCGCCGAAGGCACCAACAACCGCGCGGAAATCTCTGACGATGTCGTGGACGAGCAGACCGCGGTCCAGCTGGTGTACCGGCCCCAGTCTGCCGACACACTGGTTGGCCTGCGGGTCCGTGAGCGGATCAAGCGGACCGGGCTACTGCTGCGGGGCGTGTTCCTCGCACTGTGGGTAGGGACCTGGCTGGTCTCCGCCGTGAGCCGCGGGAGTGTCGACGTGGTCTCGACCGTTCTGTTCTTGTTCGTCGTCCTGGTGGTGTGGGGGTACCCGCGGCTACAGGCCGCCCACGTGCAGCGGATCATCGGATGGCAGGGCGAGTACCGCGCCACCGTGTCTCCGGCCGGGATCACCTGCCGCAGCGACCACAGCACGTTGGTCCAGAAGTGGTCCGTCTTCCAGGGCTACCGGGAGACGGCAGGTCACTTCGTCCTGCTCAGCCGGGACCCCAACATCATGTGCCTCGATGTCCTGCCCAAGCGGGGCGTGCGTGAAGCCGGGGACCTCGACCGGCTGCGGGCCCTCCTGGACCAGCACACCACTCGCGTGTGACGCACGTGTCTGGACGTTCGTGGGGTGATGGTCAGGCTCTCGGCGAGGTTGGCCGGCCCCGCTGCGGGCCTCATCGGCAGCTCGCAGACGAAGGCGGCGGAAGCATGGCGCACGATTCGGCGGCAGCGACGGGAGCAGCGCCCGGAGCCCGGCGCGGCTACGGCGCCTGGCACGCATCTCCCCGAATTGCACGCCGGCGGCGCTGCCGTGCGGACCGGTGTGCGTGGTGGCGTCGGCGAACATGCGGGGAATCGACCCATGGGCGGCGACGGCTTCGGCGAGCGATTCCAGGACGGCGAGCAGCCCGAGCAGTGTCCCGAACACGGCACCCACGTAAGGGAGTTCCGCCGCTCACCGCTGCGTTCCCCTCCAGGTTTCACGCCAAGCCGTCGCACGGTGCACACCGGTCATCATGGCAGTGGGCGCTGCTGGGGATCGTCCCTCCCGCGAGCCATGGCGCCGTCCCTCGCGCGAGGGACGGCGCCGTCCTCGGCACGGGGAAGCCTGATCGTGAAGGCCGTCGAGCCCGGGCGGCTGGTCACGTCGACGGTGCCGCCGTGCGCCCGGAGCAGTGAGCGCGCGACCGCGAGGCCGAGGCCGCTGCCGCCGCGGTCGCGGCTGCGGGCCTTGTCGACGCGGTAGAAGCGGTCGAAGACGCGTTCCTGCTCGGCGGCCGGGATGCCGGGTCCCGAGTCGGCGACGCGTATGACCGCCGCGCCGGGCGGGACGGACAGCTCCACGCTCACCTTCGTACCGGCCGGGGTGTGCACGGCGGCGTTGGTGAGCAGGTTGTCCAGCACCTGCCGGATGCGCAGGGAATCCAGCCTGAGCCGCACGGGGTCCGGGCCGATGGTCGCCGTCAGCTCGCGGTCCGGGTGACCCGCGCGGAAGGCGTCCGCCGCCTCCCGCGTCAGCTCCGCCACGTCCGCGTACTCCAGCCGCAACGGTGTCTCCACCTCGGCGGCGTCGAGGCGGGCGAGCAGCAGCAGGTCGTCGAGGAGTACGCCCATCCTGGCGGCCTCGGCCCGCAGCCGCGCCAGGTGTTTCTCGCGTTCCTCGGGCGCGTTGGCCGCCGCGTACTGGAAGAGGTCCGCGTAGCCGCGTACCGACATCAGGGGGGTGCGCAGCTCGTGCGAGGCGTCGGCGACGAACCGGCGCAGCCGCTGTTCGGCCTCCGTGCGGACGGCGAACGCGTCGTCGATGTGTTCCAGCATGGTGTTGAACGCGGTGCGCAGCTCCTCGACCTCCGGTCCGCCCTTCCCGCCCCCGGCGCGCACCGGAAGCCGCGCCGAGCCGGTGAGGTTGTGCGAGGTGATGCCGCGGGCCGTGTGCGCCATGTCGCTGAACGGCTTCAGGCCGCGCCGCAGCACCGCCCGGCCGATGACGACGAGCGCCAGCAGGGCGAGCGCGAAGGCGACGACCTGGACCGTGATCAGCTGCCGCATGGTGCCCTGCAGATCCGCCATGGGCGCCGCCGTGACCAGCACCACCCCGGGTTCGACCTCGCAGGCGCGCAGCTTGTACGTGCCCTTGCCCGCGATGTCCGCGTTGCGCAGGATGTGCTCGGAGCCGGCCGGTGGCAGCGCCTCCGCGGCGGCGGTCAGTGCGGCGGTGTCCGCCGGTACGTCGGCGGGCTTGCGGAGCACGGCGGTGCCGTCCGAGAGGTCGTACACGGCGGTGTACCAGCCGTAGTACGGCTGCCGCTGCACGGTGCTGTGCGCCTGGGCGTCCTTGGACTGGGTGACCTGGACGAGCTTCATCTGCTCGCCGAGCTGGCGGTCCAGGTAGTCCCGCATGTATGTCGTCAGCGCCGTGCCGACGACCGCGAACACGACGAGCGACAGCACGCCCATGCCCAGGGCGAGCCGGGTGCCCAGGCGCAGTCTGCGGTAGGCCCGCCAATGGCGCCCGATCACTCGGCGACCTGCCGCACCACGTATCCGATGCCCCGCACGGTGTGGATGAGCGGCTCGCCGCTGTCCTCGAGCTTGCGGCGGAGCCGGCTGACGACCAGTTCCACCACATTGGAGCGGCCGCCGAAGCCGTACTCCCAGACGTGGTCGAGGATCTGCGCCTTGGTCAGCACGGTGGGTGACCTGCGCATCAGGTAGCGCAGCACCTCGTACTCGGTGGGGGTGAGCGTGAGCAGCCGGTCGCCGCGGCGCACCTCGCGGGTGTCCTCGTCCATCGTCAGGTCCGCGACCCGGAGCACCGACCGCTGGAAGCCGGGGCCGGTGCTGCGCCGCAGCACGGTGCGCAGCCGCGCCATGAGCTCCTCCACGGCGAACGGTTTGACCAGGTAGTCGTCGCCGCCGCGGGTGAGGCCCGCGACCCGGTCGGCGACACCGTCCCGCGCGGTGAGGAACACGACGGGCACCATCGTCCCGGACTGCCGCAGCCGGTCCAGGACGGCGAATCCGTCGAGGCCGGGCAGCATCAGGTCGAGCACCACGATGTCGGGGTGGAACTCGGCGGCCCGGCGCAGCGCCTCCTCGCCGGAGTGCGCGGTGACGGCCTCCCAGCCCTCGTAGCGGGCGACCGTCGCCACGAGATCCGCGATGGGAGGGTCGTCGTCCACGACCAGAAGGCGCACTTTTTCCACCTGCTCATAGTGCTTCACGTGCCTCGGGACGCCATACCCGCGGTCGCTCCTGATCGACATCGATAAAAACTTGAAAGTTGACCGACAGGAAAACGACAGCTCCCACCGGGCAGGCTCGGTGTCCCCACACCCGAACGAGGAGCTGCCCTCCGTGACCACTGTCGAACGTGTCCAGCCGCCTCCCACGGCGGTACGTCCCAAGGTGGTGGCCCGTGCCGGCCTGTACGCCGTGCTGGCCGCGAACGCGGGCGTGGTGACCGTGTTCTTCCTCCAGGCAGGACTCGGCTCGAGCACCCTGATCGCGATCGGCCGGCTGGCCGGGCTGTACGGCGCGCTGCTGATGGCCTTCCAGTTGCTGCTGGTCGCCCGGCTGCCGTGGCTCGACCACCGGATCGGCATGGACCGGCTGACGTCCTGGCACCGCTGGGTCGGCTTCGGCCTCCTGTGGACGTTGCTGTCGCACGCGGCGTTCATCATTCTCGGCTACGCGCAGCCGGCGTCCATGTCCTTCGTGGACGAGCTGGTGGAACTGGCCACGACGGTCGAGGGCGTCCTGCGAGCCGTCGTCGCGCTGGCCCTGATCATCGTGATCGGCGCGGTGTCGGCGCGCTTCGCCCGACGCCGACTGGCGTACGAGACCTGGCATTTCATCCACCTCTACACGTATGTGGCGGTGGTGCTGGCGTTCACGCACCAGGTCGCGGTGGGCACGACCTTCACCACGTCGTCCGCCGCCACCGCCTACTGGTGGGCGCTGTGGGGAGCCGCGCTCGGCTCGGTGTTCCTGGGGCGGCTGGTGCTTCCGGTGTGGCGGAATCTGCGTCACCGGCTGCGGGTCTCGGCCGTGGTGCCGGAGTCCGACGACGTGGTGTCGATCTACATCACGGGGCGGGACCTGGACCGGCTGCCCGCGCGGGCGGGCCAGTTCTTCCTGTGGCGGTTCCTCACCAAGGACCGCTGGTGGCAGGCCAATCCGTTCTCCCTGTCGGCCGCGCCGGACGGCCGCAGTCTGCGGCTGACCGCGAAGACGGCCGGGGACGGTACCGCGGCGCTGCGCCACCTCCGGGTGGGCACGCGGGTGTTCGCCGAAGGCCCGTACGGCGCGTTCACGACCTTGCACCGGACACGCCCGGACACCCTGCTCATCGCCGGCGGTGTGGGCATCACCCCGATCCGGGCCCTGCTGGAGGAGCTGTACGGCCATGGGGTCCTCATCTACCGGGTGGCCACGGACCGCGACGCCGTACTCCTCGACGAGCTGCGGGAACTCGCGTACGCCAAGGGCGCCGAGCTGCACGTCATCACCGGTCCCGCCACGCCCGACAAGCTGGCCCCCCGGGAGCTCGCCCGGCTCGTGCCGGACGTGGCCGACCGGGACGTCTTCGTCTGCGGGCCGCCCGGCATGACCGGAGCCGTCCTGCGCACCCTGCGCGACCTGGGCGTGCCCAAGCAGCAGATACACGCCGAGCGCTTCAGCCTGGCCGGATGAGGGGGACGTCATGAAGCGAGCCATTTCTGTCGTGGTGCTGACCGTGGCGGGGCTGATCCCGCTCTGGCGGTACGAACCGTCGAGCACTACGACGACGACCACCGAGGTCGTCGCGCCGACCCCGACTCCCTCGTCGACCGCGTCGTCCTCGTCCTCGGCCTCGCCGTCCACGTCGGCCGCCGCCCCACAGGTCGTCCAGGGCTCCACCGTCAACACCTCGAAGGGCACCGTGCAGGTGGAGGTGACCTTCGAGGGCGACAAGATGAGCTCCGTACGCATGCTCCAGCAGCCGAACCACCCGCAGACCACGGCCGCCGTGCCGGTGCTGATCAAGGAGACGCTGCGGGCGCAGAGCGCCGACATCGACACGGTGTCCGGCGCCACGATCACCAGCGAGGGATACGTCCAGTCGCTTCAGGCGGCCCTCGACGCGAAGGGTTCATGAGGTGCGCCGCGTCGAACACGTCATGGGGTTCCCGGTCTCCCTCCGGATCGACGACGAACTCGTCGACGACGAGACCGCGGACCCGGTGTTCGCGTGGCTGCGCGAGGTCGACGCCCGGTTCAGCCCCTTCCTCGCGGACAGCGAGGTGTCACGCCTGGACCGGGGCGAGCTGGAGCCCGATGAGCTCAGCCGCGATCTGGTCGAAGTCCTCGGTCTGTGCGAGGAGTACCGGGTCGCGAGCCACGGCGCGTTCGACGTACGGCTGCACGGCCGCGGCCTCGACCCGTGCGCGGTGGTGAAGGGCTGGTCGGTGCAGCGGGCCGCGGAGCTGCTGGCGGCACGCGGGGTGAGGAGGTTCTGCCTCAACGCCGGTGGTGATGTGGTGACGTACGGCGGTCCCTGGCGGGTGGGCGTACGGCATCCCGAGCTGGCCGACCGGCTGTGCGCCGTGCTGGAGATCACTGACGGCGCGGTGGCGACCTCCGCGCGGTACGAACGGGGCGACCACATCCTCGACGGGCGCACCGGCCGTGCGGCGACGGGCCTGCTCAGCGTCACGGTCGTGGCGCCGTCGCTGACCGAGGCGGACGCGACGGCGACGGCGGCGTTCGCCATGGGTGCGGAGGGCGTCGAATGGGCCGCCGCGCGGGAGGGCTGCGAGGTGTTCGCCGTCGACGCCGGGCGCGGGGTGCTGCGCACCGCGGGGTTCCCCGTCGCCGGTTGACCGGCCGGCCCCACCCGCGGCCCGCACGTGCCTTGCGTCGAACCGGAATCGAAACCTGTCGGAAGCGTTGACGTGCCCCTGCCGGAAACCTATCTTCTGGTCGAAGCTCCGTACAGCGTACGAGATATCGAACATTCGGGCCGTCAAAGGGGACTCGCCGTGTTCCGCACCCGCCGCTGGTTCGTCCTGGGGGCAGCGCTGCTGGCCCTGCTCGCGTCGTTCGTCAGCCAGCCCGCGTCCGCGGCCGACGGGCGGCCGTATACCAACCCGATCAAGTCGCAGAAGGGCGCCGACCCCTGGCTGGAGTACTACAACGGCAACTACTACCTGGTGACGACCTCGTTCACCAACGAGCTGACCATGCGCAAGTCGCCGACGCTCGCGGGGCTTTCGACGGCCCCGAGCGTGCAGATCTGGACGGACACCACCTCCGGCCGCAACGCGAACTTCTGGGCGCCGGAGATCCACTTCTTCAACGGCCATTGGTACCTGTACTACTCCGGGGCGCAGAGCGGAGCGGCCTGCTGCGACACCCAGCGCACCCACGTCCTGGAGAGCGCGGGCTCCGACCCGATGGGCCCGTACACCTACAAGAACAGCCTGACCGGCTCCAACCTCGACCCGGGCGGCTGGCTCATCGACGCCACCGTCCTTCAGTACAACAGCAAGCTGTATCTGGTGGGCAGCGGTTCCATAGGCGGCAGCAAGCAGAGCCTGGTCATCGCGCCGATGAGCAACCCGTACACGCTGGGCAGTTCCGCCTTCACCGTCATCTCCAGCCCCACGCTGAGCTGGGAGACCTCCGGCGCCCCGGTCAACGAGGGGCCCGAGCCGCTGTATCACAACGGCAGGACGTTCCTGACGTTCTCCGCCAGCTACTGCCAGACCGCGGACTACAAGCTCGGCCAGCTGGAGTTGACCGGCAGCGACCCGCTCTCCGCCGCGTCCTGGACGAAGAAGCAGACCCCGGTCTTCCAGCGCAATGACGCCGCCGGGGTCTACGGGCCCGGCCACAACGGGTTCTTCACCTCGCCGGACGGCACCGAGAACTGGATCGTCTACCACGCCAACAGCTCCTCGAGCGGCGGCTGCGGCAACGGTCGTACGACACGGGCGCAGAAGTTCACCTGGAACGCGGACGGCACACCGAACTTCGGCACCCCGGTCGCGACCGGGACCAGCCTCGCGGGCCCCTCCGGAGAGACGGCGGCGACCCCGACGGCGTACACCGTGGTGAACCGCAACAGCGGCAAGTGCCTGGACGTGCAGGGCGGCAACACCGCGGACGGCACCAACATCTTCCAGTGGACGTGCACCGGCGGGGCCAACCAGAAGTGGCGGATCGAGGACCAGGGCAACGACACCAGCCGCCTGGTCAATGTCGCCACCGGCAAGGTCATGGACACCGCCGACTGCTCCACCGCCGACGGGGCGGATCTGCGGCAATGGTCGTGGCTGAACAACAACTGCCAGAAGTTCCGGCTCATTTACACCGGTGGCGACTACGTGCGGATCTCCAACGCCAACAGCGGCAAGGTCGCCGACGTGGCCGACTGCGGTACGGGCGACGGCACCGACGTACGCCAGTGGACCTGGCTGAACAACACCTGCCAGCAGTGGCAGCTCAAGCCCACCGTCTGACATCCGGAGACCCAGGATCATGAGACGTCTCATCGGCCGCCTGCTGACCGCGGTCCTCGCCACGCTGGCCCTGATGACCGCCGGTACGCCCGCCCACGCGGTCGCCCCGGCCTCGCCCGCCGTGACCTTCACCAACCCGATCGCCGAGAAACGCGCCGACCCGCACATCTTCAAGCACACCGACGGCTACTACTACTTCACGGCAACCGTCCCGGAGTACGACCGGATCGTGCTGCGCCGGGCCACCACGCTCCAGGGCCTGTCCACGGCCCCGGAGACCACGATCTGGACCAAGCACGCCAGCGGCGTGATGGGCGCTCACATCTGGGCGCCGGAGATCCACTTCATCGACGGCAAGTGGTACGTGTACTTCGCCGCCGGGTCGACCAGTGATGTGTGGGCGATCCGGATGTACGTCCTGGAGAGCAGCGCCGCGAACCCGTTGACCGGCAGCTGGACCGAGAAGGGCCAGATCGCCACCCCGGTGTCCTCCTTCTCGCTGGACGCCACCACCTTCGTCGTCAACGGCGTCCGCTATCTCGCCTGGGCCCAGCGCAATCCCGCAGAGGACAACAACACCAGCCTGTTCCTCGCGAAGTTGGCCAACCCCTGGAGCATCAGCGGCACGCCGGTGGAGATCTCCCAGCCCACGCTGTCCTGGGAGACCGTCGGCTACAAGGTCAACGAAGGCCCGGCGGTCATCCAGCACGGCGGCAAGGTCTTCATGACGTACTCGTCCAGCGCCACCGACGCCAACTACTGCCTGGGCATGCTGACCGCGTCCGCCTCCGCCGATCTGCTCAACCCGGCCTCCTGGACGAAGGGTTCGCAGCCGGTCTTCAAGACCAACGCCGCGACCTCCCAATACGGGCCCGGCCACAACTCGTTCACCGTCTCCGAGGACGGCAAGTCGGACATCCTCGTCTACCACGACCGCAACTACAAGGACATCACCGGCGACCCCCTGAACGACCCGAACCGCCGCACGCGCCTCCAGAAGATCTACTGGAACTCCGACGGCACCCCCAACTTCGGCATTCCGGTCGCCGACGGCGTCTCCCCGGTCCGCTTCTCCTCGTACAACTACCCGGACCGCTCCATCCGCCACTGGGACTTCCGGGCGAAGATCGAGCCCAACGTCACCAATCTCGCCGACTCCCAGTTCCGCGTGGTGACCGGTCTCGCGGGCACGGGCACCGTCTCCCTGGAGTCGACGAACTACCCCGGCTACTACCTCCACCAGAAGAACTACGAGGTGTGGGTGGAGAAGGACGACGGGACCGCCGCCTTCAGGAGCGACGCCAGCTTCTACCGGCGGGCGGGCCTCGCCGACACGGCCTCCGGTGTCTCCTTCGAGTCGTACAGCTCCCCCGGCCGCTACGTCCGGCACTACAACTACCTGCTCTACACGCAGCCCGCCGACACGACGACGGCCAAGGCGGACGCGACGTTCTACGCCGAGTAGTCCGCCGCCGAGTATCTTGCCCCTCCCCACAAGACGAGGAACGCTCACCATGACACCGCCCCTGTCCCGACGTGCCGTGCTGCAGACCGCGATACTCGCCGCGGGGGCACCAGGACTCGCGTACGCCGCCGGTGGCCGCGCCGCCGCGGCCACGCTCCCGGCGCCGTCCGCCTGGACGCTCCGGCCGTTCCAGCTCAGGGAAGTGGCGCTCGGCGAGGGCCTGTTCGCCACCAAGCGCGCGCTGATGCTCGACCACGGCCGCGGCTACGACGTGAACCGGCTGCTCCAGGTCTTCCGCGCGTGCGCCGGGCTCTCCACGCTCGGCGCGGTCGCCCCCGGCGGCTGGGAGGGCCTCGACGGCGAGGCGAACGGCAACCTCCGCGGGCATTACACCGGTCACTTCCTGACCATGCTCTCCCAGGCCTACGGCGGCACGGGCGAGCAGGCGTACGCCGACAGGATCGGCTCCATCGTGGGGGCACTGACCGAGGTGCGCGAGGCGCTGCGGCACGATCCGGCGGTGCTGAGCGTGGCGGGCCGGTTCGGGACGGCTGCGGAGAATGTCCGGGGCTCCTACCAGTACGTCGACCTGCCGGCCGGTGTGCTCGGCGGTGCCTCGGCGATCACCCTGTCGGCCTGGGTGAAACCGACCCATGACGCCGACTGGAGCCGGGTCTTCGACTTCGGCGACGACACGACCCGCTATCTCTATCTCGCCGCCCGCAACGCGAGCGGAGTCCCGCGCTTCGCCATCACGACCGGCGGGCCGGCCGGCGAGCAGGGCCTCGACGGCACCGCGGCGCTGCCGCTGAACGAGTGGAGTCATCTGGCGGTGACGATCGCGGGCGGCACCGGCACCCTCTACGTCAACGGCGACGCCGTGGCCCGGAACACGGCGATGAACCTGACCCCGGCGGACCTGGGCACCCTGAAGAACAACTGGCTCGGCCGCTCGAACTACTCCAGCGACCCGGTGTTCGCCGGGGCGTTCGACGAGTTCAACGTGTGGTCGCGGGCGCTGACCGCCGACGAGATCACCGCGTTGCAAAGCAGCCGGGCCGCCGACGCGTCCACCGGCCGGGGCGACCTGGCCTCGTACGCCTTCGACGAGACGACCGGTGGCACCTTCGCGGACACCTCCGGGCGCGGCCTGGACGCCACCCTGCGCCGCACCTGGGGCGGGCCGAGCCATCCCGGGTTCCTCGCGGCCTACCCGGAGACGCAGTTCATCCTGCTGGAGTCGATGACGAGCGGCGACTACACCAAGGTGTGGGCGCCGTACTACACCGCGCACAAGATCCTGCGCGGGCTGCTGGACGCGTACCTGTACACCGACGACGCGCGGGCGCTCGACCTCGCGTCCGGGATGTGCGACTGGATGTACTCCCGGCTGTCGAAGCTGCCCGACGCCACCCTGCAGCGGATGTGGGGCATCTTCTCCAGCGGCGAGTTCGGCGGCATCGTCGAGGCGATCTGCGATCTGCACGCCCTCACCGGCAAGGCCGAACATCTCGCGCTGGCCCGGCTGTTCGACCTGGACAAGCTCATCGACGCGTGCGCCGCGAACACCGACACCCTCGACGGGCTGCACGCCAACCAGCACATTCCCATCTTCACCGGGTTGCTGCGGCTGTACGACGCGACGGGCGAGCAGCGGTACTTGAGCGCCGCGCGGAACTTCTGGGACATGGTCGTCCCCGTGCGCATGTACGGGATCGGCGGCACCAGCACCGGTGAGTTCTGGAAGGCCCGCGGCGTCATCGCCGGGACGATCAGTGCCACCGACGCCGAGACCTGCTGCGCGTACAACATGCTCAAGCTCAGCCGGATGCTGTTCTTCCACACGCGGGACCCGAAGTACATGGACTACTACGAGCGGGCCCTGTACAACCAGGTGCTCGGCTCGAAGCAGGACAAGGCCGACGCCGAGAAACCGCTCGTCACCTACTTCATCGGCCTGACGCCCGGCCATGTCCGTGACTACACGCCCAAGCAGGGAACCACCTGCTGCGAGGGCACGGGCATGGAGAGCGCCACCAAGTACCAGGACTCGGTGTACTTCAAGGCGGCGGACGGGAGCGCGCTGTACGTCAATCTGTACAGCCCGACCAGGCTGACCTGGGCCGAGAAGGGCGTCACCGTCACGCAGACCACCGACTATCCCAGGGAGCAGGGTTCCACGCTCACCATCGGGGGCGGCAGTGCGGCCTTCGAGCTGCGGCTGCGGGTGCCGCCATGGGCGACCAGCGGCTTCCGGGTGACGGTCAACGGCAAGGCGGTGAGCGGCACTCCGGTCGCCGGCCGCTACTTCGCCGTCTCCCGGTCCTGGCGTCGCGGTGACGTCGTGCGGGTCGCCGTGCCGTTCCGGCTGCGGGTGGAGAAGGCCCTCGACGATCCGTCCGTACAGACCCTGTTCTACGGGCCGGTCAACTTGGTCGCCCGCGACGCGAGCACGAGCTATCTCCCGTTCGGGCTCTACCGCAACGCGGCTCTCTCCGGCGATCTGCTGCCCACGCTCACCCCCGTGACGGGCAAGCCGCTCCACTACACGCTCGACGGCACCGAGTTCGCGCCCTTCTTCGAGGGGACCGAGGACCCCACGCACGCCTACGTCCGGCGGGCCGAGCCGCTGGTGGTCTTCGGCGGCACCGACTCCGGCGTCGCCAATCCGGCCAGGGCCGACGGCACCACCCTCCTCGACGAGATCTGGGCCGGGGCTCCGTTCCGCGGCAAGGGCGCGCTGGTCTCACGGGTGCGGGCCACGGTGGACGCCTGGGTGTCCGCGGGCCTGCTCGGCACGGCCGACGGCGAGAAGGTGGTGGAGACGGCACGGAACGCCTCGTACGCGTCCTGACGCCGACAGGCGGACTCACCAGGCCCGCAGGGGCTCCCCCGTCACCTGCCGGGCGTGGGTTGGGGGCTCAGCCGACGTGTACCGCCCACTGCATCCACAGGGGAAGCAGGAACAGGGCCGCGACCGAGCTCTTGATCACGAGTGACGCCGACATGTCGACCCCGACGTCGTAGCGCTGGGCGAAGATGAACAGGTTCTGCGGGGCCGGCATCGCGGCGATGAGCACGAGGTACTTCAGCCAGTCGCCGTCGACTCCGAAGACGGTGGCGCAGACCGCCCAGGTCATCAGGGGGAAGACCAGGCACTTGAAGGCGATGAGCCCGATCTCCTCCCGGGTGGTGTCCCGGACGGAGAGTCCGCTGCCGCCCAGGTGCAGCCCGAGGGCGAACAGCGCCACGGGGGACGCACTGTCGCCGACGAACGAGAATCCGTCCAGGGCCGCCTTCGGGACGTGCACCGACAGCAGATTGAGCAGGATGCCCGCGTTGCAGGCGAGGACGACCGGGGTGACGAGGGAGGCCCCGACGGCGCGCAGCAGCAGCCGGGGGCCCGTGCCCGCGGTGGCGTCGCGCTCCGGCCGCCCCAGTTCCATGATCGAGATGATGACGAGGGTCAGGACGCAGACCTGGAAGAGGAGCACCGGGAAGATCGGGGCCGCGTTCCCGAAGAGCGTGATGAACACGGGTACGGCGAAATAGGCCGTGTTCACCTGGACCCCGGCCATGATGCGCAGCGCGATTCCCCGGGGATCGCGTATGCCGCCCAGGCCCGCGAGGACACCGACCGTCAGCACCGCGAGAGCCGCCGTGGTCGCGTACGCCAGGATGGCGCGCCAGTCGAACAGGGCGCCCAGGTCGCTGCTGTAGATATTGCCGAAGAGATAGCAGGGAACCGCGAAGAGGAACGCGTAGTCGGCGAAGGCCCGCGAGCTGTCCGCCGGCACGACCTTGCGGCGCGCGAGCAGGACTCCGCAGCCGAAGGCCAGCACCACCGGTA
Source organism: Streptomyces sp. R41 (assembly GCF_041053055.1). Taxonomy (NCBI): domain Bacteria; kingdom Bacillati; phylum Actinomycetota; class Actinomycetes; order Kitasatosporales; family Streptomycetaceae; genus Streptomyces; species Streptomyces sp. R41. Next base: position 8,250,073 of record NZ_CP163443.1, on the reverse strand, counting down.
CGAGTTTCTCCAGTGCGGTCAGTGCCCCCATGGACGTACGGCCTCCCCGGCGTCGGTGAGTGCACGGTAACCGGTGATCAGCTTCCGGATCACGGAGTTCTCGCCCGGCGGGTACCTGTGGTCGTCGGTCCGGGAGACCGGGGGCAGTTCGCACGCCGTACGGCCGCGAGCGGCGGCCCCCGCGAAGCCGCCGTCGATTACGGCGATCTCGTACATCGTGCGCGGACTGGCCTTGCCGGTGGTTCACCTGCCTCACCGCCGCTCGGCGCACGTGGCCGCGGTCGGCGATCAGGACACACGGCGGCCCGGAGCAGGCATTTCGCGCACCACGAGGGACTATACATTCGATGTATACACCGCATGTATAGTCTCGACATGCCTTCACTGACCAGGAAGATGAAAAGACCGGGGACCAGGTTCCGTGCGGCGGCGACGATCTCCGCCGTCGTCGCGCTGGCCCTGCCGCTGACGGGGTGCACGACGGTCCACACCACCGCGCCGAGCGCCGCCCGCGCGCAGGCACGGTTCGGGACCGTGGACTGCCGGGAGGCCAAGTGCATCGCGCTGACTTTCGACGCCGGTCCGAGTGAGCACTCGGCCCGGCTGCTCGACATCCTCAAGGAGAAGCAGGTCCCGGCGACGTTCTTCCTGCTGGGCAAGCGGCACATCGAGAAGTACCCCGAGCTGGTGAAGCGCATGGCCGACGAGGGACACGAGGTGGCCAGCCACACCTGGGACCACAAGATCCTCACGCGGATCACGCCGGAGCAGATACGGGAGGAGCTGCAGAAGCCCAACGACGCGATAGAGCGGCTCACCGGGCACAAGCCGACGCTGATGCGGCCGCCGCAGGGGCGTACCGACGACACGGTGCACAAGATCAGCCGCCAACTGGGGCTGGCCGAGGTCCTGTGGAGCGTGACCGCCAAGGACTACAGGACGAGCGACCCCGAGCTGATCCAGAAGCGCGTCCTGCAGCAGTCGTCCCGGGACGGGATCATCCTGCTGCACGACCTCTACCCGGGCACCGTGCCCGCGGTGCCCGGGATCATCGACGCGTTGAAGAAGCGGGGGTACGTGTTCGTGACGGTGCCGCAGCTGCTGGCGCCGGGGAAGGCCAAGCCCGGTACGGTGTACCGGCCTTGACGGGCCGTCAGGACTGGCGGGGGTACATCAGGAGACCCGCCGAGCCGTACCGGCCGTCAGTGGCCATGCCGGCCTCCCCCAGCGGTTCGTCAGAACACGACCGTCCAGCCCTCGCGTGCCGCCTGCTGCGCGGTGTACGAGACGCCGTGCACCTTCAGGCCGTCGGCGCCCAGCAGGGTGATCTGGCCGCCGCTGTTGCCCAGTTGGACTCCGTCCGTGAGGGGGACCACCAGGGCGGCACCGGCGGCGAGTCGACCGGCGGGCACTGCGCAGGTGTGGCCGAGCCGGTCGGCGACGCGCCAGCCGGTGAGGTCGACCGGGTCGGGCGAGGCGTTGATGAGCGTGACGTTCTCGGACTCGGGCGCCGGGCCACGGGGATTGACGAGGGCCGCCACGACGCGGACCGGCTGACCGCCCGGCTCGGGGCGGGAGTCGCCGGGCGGGACGATCGCGTGACCGGTGATGTCGTCCGTGTGCCAGGCCTGGCTCTGGAAGGCCAGGAAGACACCGACCCAGCGCGACTGGGCCGGGAAGTGGATCAGCAGCCCGCCGTCCTGCCAGACCCCGTCGTCACCCTGGAAGCGGGCGCTGTTGCCCTGGTTCATATGGATGTCGTGCACGCCGTTTCCGGGCAGAAAGCCGAAGACCTTGTCCCGGACGGTCGGCTCGGGGCCGAAGCGCTCGCCGAAGACGTACATCCGGGCGGCCGGGTCGTCCACCGCGCGCCGTACGTAGTGGTCGAGCAGGTCGGCCAGGTCGTTGTCGGGACCCGCCACGTCGGGTGGCAGGGGACGCATCTTCGCCGGATCGAAGAGGTTGCCCCGTACGAAGTCGAGGTTCGGGCCGCCGGGGCCCGACGGCAGCGTGTTCCAGCCGGAGGCCAGGCCCTCCAGGTGCGTGGTGACCGGGTGCTGGAAGTCGTCGTTGACGAGATAGAGCAACTCGGACGGCCGCTCCTGGGACATCACGTTCACCGCGGCACGGTAGTGAGTCCCTTGATCGTCCGTCAGATGGATCTGGTAGTGCGGGGTGTCGACGGATCCCTCTCGTCGGGTGTCGACCGCCCGTGTGATCAGTACGCCGTACGCCTTCAGCGGCATGGTGACCAACTCCCCCTGGGGGCCGCGGCATTGCTCGCCCCATGAGGGAATGGTAGGGCGGCTGCGTCCGATTTCGGGCGGTTGCGTGAGAATTCACTTCCCGTGCGATTACCTACGATCACCCCCGTGGTCCTCTTCCTGCTGGAACGCGTATCCCCGCACCCCGTCGACCAGAGCTGGCGTCGCCTCACCGACTGGCCCCGGCACGCGGACGTCGTACCGCTGACCAGGGTCACCGTGCGCACGCCCCCGCCGACCCGGGAGGGCACGGTGTTCGTGGCACGGTCGGGAATGGGGCCCATGGCGTTCGACGACCCGATGGAGGTCGTGACCTGGCGGCCGCCGGAGGACGGGGGCCCGGGGCGGTGCCGGCTGGTCAAGCGCGGCACCTTCGTGACGGGGTGGGCCGAGATCGAGGTGCACCCGGTGGACGGCGGGGGCTCACGGGTGGTCTGGCGGGAGGATCTGAGGGTGCGGTGGCTGCCCCGGATCGCCGACCGGCCGCTGGGGTGGGCGGCACGGTGGATGTTCGGGCGGGCGATGGACGGACTGCTGCGCCGGGGGTGAGCGCATCCACGCGCGGCCCATGGCTCCCGTGGCCCCTGAACCCTCAAGGTCCGCCGAAAATGGGCGGGTCGGCGAACCGGACGAGCTCCAGGGCCTGTTCGGGGAACCAGTCCCCCGCGTTCGGGTCCACCATCCCCCGTTCAGGATCCTCGGGCCCCGCCGTACCGCGCAGACACAGCCCGTCCGACTCGCCGGGCGTCTTGATCCACAGCCGGGCGTCCTGCAACGGGTCACCGGTGCGCAGGGTCGGGCGGGCACCGAGGCCCCGGTTCGGCGGATTGCACCAGTCCTGCGGGTCCGTGTACTGGCCCGCGGGCGGAGTCCAGGGGCCCTGCCCGTTACGGCTGGAGTCCGTGACGAAGTGCTTCATCCGGGACGGGGGTGTGTGCACATGCGCGTCGAGCCAGGCCCGCGCGTCGGCCCGCGGCCACCACTGGTGGGGACATTCGGCGACGTCGCCGCCCTCGTCGGCGTACGCCAGACACGAGGAGATCAGCTTGCCGTACCAGGAGTTGGCGTCGTCGGTGTTGTAGTTCGAGGCGTTGGTGTAGAAGCCGGAGGCGTGTGCGATGCCGCCCTTGATGAGGCGCGGCACGATGGAGTTGACGGTGTGCCAGCCGGGATGGCCGGTGTCCAGGTACACCCGCGTACCCGCCGGCGGCTCCAGCTTGTCCACCGCGTAGTTGACCTCGACGTACCGCGCGGCGGTCTTCGTGCCCTGCGCGTCGTCCTGCCCGCAGTCGGACGGCAGCAGCGCGAGGGCGTCGGGCTCGAGGGTGACGATCGCGTCGCGGCCTCCTATGCCGCGCGCCACCGCGTCGATCCACTGCTTGTACTCCGCCGTGTTGGCTGCGCCACCCGCGGAGTAGTTGGAGCAGTCGCGGCCGGGGATGTTGTACAGCGCGAGCACGGGGATCGCGTCGGCGCGGTCCGCGTCCCGCACGACTGCGCGGATCAGCCGCTCCACCTGGGCCGGGGACTGGTCGCCGTACCAGACGGCCTGCGGGGTGTTCGCCATGGCCAAGACGCCCGCCGCGTCGAGGAATTGGCCCCCGTGGGCCAGGTCGAGGGCCTGCCGGTACGCCGCCGGGTTGGCCTCAGGAACGTACAGCGAAGGTCCGTGGTCCACCGACTCCGCGGCTTGCGCCGATGGTGCCGCGAAGAGGGCGGCCAGCCCGACCGACAAGGCGGCGAGCCATGTTGAGGCACGTCTCATCCGGGTTCACTCCTGTTCGCAACGGTCACGGGGGACTTGCGGGAGCGCTCCCACAGGAGACTCGTCGAGGGGCATGCTCGCGTCAATACGTAAGGCACGAGAAAGGGTCCGCCACGGTCTGTGGCGGACCCTCTCCTCGTACGTCGGTCAGGCCACCGACCCGATCCGCGCCGCAGGCGCCGGGGCCCCCTCGTGATGAATGGGCGTATGCGCCCCGGTCAGCGAAACCCCGCTCCCCCCACGCCGATCGGCCACGATCTCCGAGGCGATCGACAGAGCCGTCTCCTCGGGCGTACGCGCCCCCAGGTCCAGGCCGATCGGCGACCTGAGCCGCGCCAGCTCCAGCTCGGTCACGCCCACTTCCCGCAGGCGCTCGTTCCGGTCGAGGTGCGTCCGGCGCGAGCCCATCGCGCCCACGTACGCCACCGGCAGCCGCAGCGCGAGCTGGAGCAGGGGGATGTCGAACTTGGCGTCGTGGGTCAGGACGCACAGCACCGTGCGGGAGTCGACCTCGGTGCGCTCCAGGTACGTGTGCGGCCACTCGATGACGATCTCGTCGGCCTCGGGGAAACGGGTGGCGGTCGCGAAGACCGGGCGGGCGTCGCAGACGGTGACGCGGTAGCCGAGGAACTTGCCGATGCGGACCAGCGCCGACGCGAAGTCGATCGCGCCGAAGACGATCATGCGGGGCGGCGGGACCGAGGACTCCACCAGGACCGTGAGCGGTGCTCCGCAGCGAGAGCCCTGCTCTCCGATCTCCAGGGTGCCGGTGCGGCCCGCGTCAAGGAAGGCGGCCGCCTCGTCCACGATCGTGCGGTCCAGTTCGGGGTGGGCGCCGAAGCCGCCCTCGTGGGAGCCGTCGGGGCGAACGAGCAGCGCGCGGCCCAGCAGTTCGCCAGGACCGGTCACGATCCGCGCGACCGCCGCCGCCTCCCCGGCCGCGGCGGCGGCCAGCGCGGTCGCGAGCACCGGCCGGGCGAGGTCGCCGGAACGGACCGGCGTCACCAGGATGTCGATGATGCCGCCGCAGGTCAGTCCGACGGCGAAGGCGTCCTCGTCGCTGTAGCCGAAGCGTTCGAGGACCGTTTCGCCGTCCTCCAGCGCCTGTTGGCACAGGTCGTAGACCGCGCCCTCCACACAACCGCCGGAGACCGAGCCGATCGCCGTGCCGTCGGAGTCGACGGCGAGTGCGGCGCCCGGCTGGCGGGGGGCGCTGCCGCCGACGGCCACCACGGTGGCCACGGCGAAGTCGCGTCCCTGCTCGACCCACCGGTGCAGCTCTTCGGCGATGTCCAGCATGTCTGGGTCTCCTTAACAGCGGTTGTGTGGAGGGCGGGCCCGGTTCGACCACCGGGCCCAGGGCGTCAGTGCACGCCCATCCAGCTCTCTATCGGGTTCAGGGCGAAGTAGACGAGGAAGATCGCCGTCAGGCCCCACATGAACGCCCCGATCTCCCGGGCCTTGCCCTGGGCGATCTTGATGGCGACGTAACTGATGACTCCGGCCGCGACGCCCGCGGTGATGGAGTACGTGAACGGCATGATCACCACGGTGAGGAAGACCGGGATCGCGGTGGCGCGATCGGCCCAGTCCACGTGACGGGCGTTCATCATCATCATGGCGCCGATGACGACCAGCGCCGCCGCCGCGACCTCGCCGGGGACGATCGCCGTCAGCGGGGTGAAGAACAGACAGGCCGCGAAGAACAGGCCGGTGACGACCGAGGAGAGGCCCGTGCGGGCGCCCTCGCCGACGCCGGTCGCCGATTCGACGAAGACCGTCTGGCCGGACGCTCCGGCGACACCGCCGACCGCACCGCCGGCGCCGTCGATGAACAGCGCCTTGGACAGGCCCGGCATGCGGCCCTGCGCGTCGGCCAGCTTGGCCTCCGTGCCGACACCGATGATGGTGGCCATCGCGTCGAAGAACCCGGCGAGCACGAGGGTGAAGACGATCATGCCGACCGTCATCGCGCCGACCTGGCCCCAGCCGCCGAACTCGACGTTGCCGAAGAGCGAGAAGTCCGGCATCGAGACCGCGCTGCCGTGCAGCTCGGGAGCGCCGCTGGCCCACTGCTTGGGGTCGATGACGCCGAGGCCGTTGAGGACGACGGCCACGACCGTGCCGGAGACGATGCCGATGAGGATCGCGCCGGGGACACCGCGTGCCTGGAGCATGAAGATCAGCAGCAGGGTCGCCGCGAAGAGCAGGACCGGCCAGCCGGCGAGTTCACCGGTCGGGCCGAGCGTGACCGGGGTCGACTTGCCCTGGTGGACGAAGCCGGCCTTCACCAGGCCGATCAGTGCGATGAACAGGCCGATGCCCATGGTGATCGCGTGCTTGAGCGCAAGCGGGATCGCATTCATGATCATCTCGCGCAGGCCGGTGACGACCAGAAGCATGATGACGGCGCCGTACATCACGCACATTCCCATGGCCTGCGGCCAGGTCATCTGCGGAGCCACCTGTGAGGAGAGCACACCGGAGACGGACAGTCCGGCGGCGAGGGCGAGCGGCACCTTGCCGACGAAGCCCATCAGAAGCGTGGTGAAGGCCGCCGCGAACGCGGTCGCGGTGATCAGGGCCTTCTGGCCGAGCGTGTCCCCCGCCGCGTCCTTGCCGGACAGGATCAGGGGGTTGAGCAGCAGGATGTACGCCATCGCCATAAAGGTGGTGACGCCACCGCGCACCTCACGCGCGATCGAGCTTCCCCGCTGGGATATGTGAAAGTACCGGTCGAGCCAAGACCGTCCGGCCGGGACACGGCTACCCGTGCCCGCGTCCTCCGCGGCGGTCTTCGGCTCCAGTGACTGCTGGGTCATGTGGGCCTACTCCCAAGGTTCAAAGGGGCACCCGCTTCAACCGACCTGACGGCCGGTCAACCGCGAGCGCGGCTGCGGGATTTGGGAAGGTGCTTCGGCCGCACGACCCGGGGGACGGCCCGAGACGAACGATGGGGACTGCTAGTACTGCTGGTACTGACTGGTGTGCCGGCGCTTGCTGCTCCTCGCCGATGTGCCAAGTTCCGCGAGCGGTGCGGTACTTGAGTACTCCGGGCGGCGCGGCGAAGTGTGACGTTCCCTCGCCGCCCGGAGAGTCCTGTCCGGTGCCTTACGCGGTGCCCGTGAGGTGCTCGGGGCGTACCGGCGTCCGGTTGAGCTCCAGACCCGTCGCGTTCCGGATCGCCGCGAGGACGGCCGGGGTGGACGACAGGGTCGGGGCCTCGCCGATGCCGCGCAGCCCGTACGGGGCGTGCTCGTCGGCGAGTTCGAGCACGTCGACCGGGATGGTCGGCGTGTCGAGAATCGTGGGGAGCAGGTAGTCCGTGAAGGACGGGTTCCTGACCTTCGCGGTCTTGGGATCGACGACGATCTCCTCCATCACGGCGATGCCCATGCCCTGGAGCGTGCCACCCTGGATCTGGCCGATGACGGACAGCGGGTTGAGCGCCTTGCCGACGTCCTGGGCGCAGGCCAGCTCGATGACCTTGACCAGGCCGAGCTCGGTGTCCACCTCGACGACCGCGCGGTGCGCGGCGAAGGAGTACTGGACGTGGCCGTTGCCCTGGCCGGTGCGCAGGTCGAAGGCCTCCGTCGGACGGTGCCGCCACTCGGCCTCGACCTCGACGGGCTCACCTTCGAGCACGTCGACCAGGTCGGCGAGGACCTCGCCGCCGTCGGTGACGACCTTGCCGCCCTCCAGGAGGAGTTCGGCGGTGGCCCAAGCCGGGTGGTACGTACCGAACTTGCGGCGGCCGATCTCCAGGACCTTCTCGCGCACGAGCTCGCAGGAGTTCTTGACGGCGCCACCGGTGACGTACGTCTGACGCGACGCGGACGTCGAACCGGCGCTGCCCACCTGGGTGTCCGCCGGGTGGATCGTCACCTGGGTGACGCCCAGCTCGGTGCGGGCGATCTGCGCGTGGACGGTGACACCGCCCTGGCCGACCTCCGCCATCGCGGTGTGGACCGTGGCGACGGGCTCGCCGCCGACGACCTCCATGCGCACCTTGGCCGTCGAGTAGTCGTCGAAGCCCTCGGAGAAGCCGACGTTCTTGATGCCGACAGCGTAGCCGACACCCCGTACGACGCCTTCGCCGTGCGTGGTGTTGGACAGACCGCCCGGCAGCTGGCGCACGTCCGCCTCCTCGCCGGCCGCGAGCCACTGCTGCTCCGGCGGCAGGGGCATCGCCTTGACGCGGCGCAGCAGTTCGGCGACCGGCGCCGGGGAGTCGACCGGCTGCCCGGTCGGCATGATCGTGCCCTGCTCCATCGCGTTGAGCTGACGGAAGGCGACCCGGTCCATGCCCACCTTGTCGGCGAGCTTGTCCATCTGGGCCTCGTAGGCGAAGCACGCCTGGACCGCGCCGAAGCCGCGCATGGCGCCGCAGGGCGGGTTGTTGGTGTAGAGCGCGATGGCCTCGATGTCGACGTCGTCGATCACGTACGGACCGACGCTCAGGGACGAGGCGTTGCCGACGACCGCCGGGGAGGCGGACGCGTAGGCGCCGCCGTCCAGGACGATCCGGCACTTCATGTGCGTGAGCTTGCCGTCCTTGGTCGCCCCGTGCTCGTAGTAGAGCTTCGCGGGGTGGCGGTGGACGTGTCCGAAGAAGGACTCGAAGCGGTTGTAGACGATCTTGACGGGCTTGCCGGTGCGCAGCGCCAGCAGGCAGGCGTGGATCTGCATCGACAGGTCCTCGCGGCCGCCGAAGGCGCCGCCGACGCCGGAGAGCGTCATACGGACCTTGTCCTCGGGCAGGCCGAGGACCGGGGCGATCTGGCGGAGGTCGGAGTGCAGCCACTGGGTGGCGATGTAGAGGTCGACACCGCCGTCCTCGGAGGGCACGGCGAGACCGGACTCCGGGCCGAGGAAGGCCTGGTCCTGCATGCCGAAGGTGTACTCGCCCTTGACGATGAAGTCGGCCTTCTTGGCGGCCTCGTCGGCGTTGCCGCGCACGATCGGCTGGCGGTGCACGATGTTCGGGTGCGGGACGTGACCGATGTGGTGGTCGTCGCGACCCTCGTGGATCAGGATCGCGTCGGGCGCGGTCGCGGACGCCTCGTCCGTGATGACCGGGAGTTCCCTGTACTCGACCTTGATCTTGGCGGCGGCGCGGCGCGCGGTCTCCGGGTGGTCGGCGGCGACGATGGCGACGGGCTCGCCGTGGTGGCGGACCTTGCCGTGCGCGAGCACCGGGGTGTCCTGGATCTCCAGGCCGTAGTTCTTCACCTCGGTGGGCAGGTCGTCGTACGTCATGACGGCGTAGACGCCCGGCGTCTTGAGGGCCTCGCTCGTGTCGATCGACACGATCTCGGCGTGGGCGACCGTGGAGCGCAGGATCTGGCCCCAGAGCATGTCCTCGTGCCACATGTCGGACGAGTAGGCGAACTCGCCGGTGACCTTGAGGATGCCGTCCGGGCGCAGCGTGGACTCGCCGATGCCGCCCTTGGTCTTCGTGCCCTGCGTGATTTTGGTGGGCGTACCCGTGGTTCCCATGGTCAGACCGCCTCAGACTGCCGGGCGGCCGCGAGGCGGACCGCGTCCATGATCTTCTCGTAGCCGGTGCAGCGGCACAGGTTGCCCGAGAGCGCCTCGCGGATGTCCGCGTCGGTCGGGTTCGGGGTGCGCTCCAGCATCTCGTCCGCCGCGACCAGCAGACCCGGGGTGCAGAAACCGCACTGGACGGCTCCGGCGTCGATGAACGCCTGCTGGATCGGGGAGAGTTCGGTGCCCTCGCCGGTCTGGGAGTCGGTGCCCTTGGCGACCCACTGCTTGGCCTCGTCGAGCGTCGTGCCGGACTTCCCTGCCGTGCCGCAGGCGCCGGTGGCACAACCGCCGTGCTCCGCACGCTGCTTGGCGAAGTCCGCGAGCCCCTCGACCGTGACGACCTCGCGGCCCTCGACCTGACCGGCCGCGACCAGACACGAACAGACCGGCACACCGTCGAGGCGGACCGTGCAGGAACCGCACTCGCCCTGCTCACAGGCGTTCTTGGAGCCCGGCAGGCCCAGGCGCTCCCGCAGCACGTACAGAAGGGACTCGCCCTCCCACACGTCGTCGGCTTCCTGCTGACGGCCGTTGACCGTGAAATTGACGCGCATTACGCGACTCCCTCCGTGCGAGCGGCGGTGCCGCGGTAGGACTCCCAGGTCCAGGTCAGGGTGCGGCGGGCCATGATGCCGACCGCGTGGCGGCGGTAGCTCGCCGTGCCCCGGACGTCGTCGATCGGGTTGCAGGCGGCGGAGCACAGGTCCGCGAACTGCTTGGCGACCGACGGGGTGATGATCTTTCCGTTGTCCCAGAAGCCGCCCTCTTCGAGCGCCGCGTTGAGGAACTCCTCGGCGGCCTTGGCACGGACCGGGGTCGGCGCGGCCGAGCCGATGCCGGTGCGGACCGTACGGGTCTCGGGGTGCAGAGCCAGGCCGAAGGCGCACACCGCGATCACCATCGCGTTGCGGGTGCCGACCTTCGAGTACTGCTGCGGGCCGTCCGCCTTCTTGATGTGTACGGCCCTGATCAGTTCGTCGGCCGCGAGCGCGTTGCGCTTCACGCCGGTGTAGAACTCGTCGATCGGGATCAGCCGCGAGCCGCGTACGGACTCGACCTCGACCTCGGCGCCCGCCGCGAGGAGCGCGGGGTGGGCGTCACCGGCCGGGGAGGCGGTGCCGAGGTTGCCGCCCACGCCGCCGCGGTTGCGGATCTGCGGGGAGGCCACCGTGTGCGAGGCCAGGGCCAGGCCGGGAAGCTCGCCGCGCAGGTTCTCCATGATCTGGGTGTACGGAACGGAGGCGCCCAGACGCACGCTCTCCTCGCCGACCTCCCACTCGCTCAGCTCGCCGATGCGGTTCAGGTCAAGGAGGTACTCGGGCCGGCGGTGGTCGAAGTTGATCTCGACCATCACATCGGTGCCACCCGCAATCGGCACAGCGGTGGGGTGCTCAGCCTTGGCGGCGAGCGCCTCCTCCCAGCTGGCGGGGCGAAGGAAGTCCATGAGTGGCTCTCTTCTTCGTATCGTGGGTCGTTCTGTTTGAGCCAAAGATCGTGTGCGGCGGCCTGGCTCGTTCATGAGTTGTTAACGCGGATTGGGGTCAGTACACCGCGCAGTCGAACACCGGGGTCAGTCACCGAAACCATGAAGGAGTTGGCTGGCCAGGGCGCGCATCTTGTAGATTCGTATGAACGGAGGTCCTCAGTAACCTCTTTGTTTTCCTCTGGAAACGTCAGACACAGACCTCTGGAAACTTCAAGCACGGCCCGGGTCAGAGAGAGCACAGCTCGCAAAAGCCCAGGACACAGCCTCGGAGGGGCCGGGACCACCGTCCTGAGGACCCCCTGAGGCCGCTCTCCGGAGCCCGAGAACCCGCTCGCGCGGTCCTCACCACAGATCCATCGTAGATTTCGAGACAAAGAACGGCGGCGACGAGAATGCGGCTGCGCGCACTGCTGGACACCGACGCGCTGGGCCTGCGGCTGCTCGGCGGCGAGGATGAGCTGGACCGCACCGTCCGCGGTGTGATGACCACGGACCTCAAGGACCCCAGCCGCTATCTCTCCGGCGGCGAACTGGTCCTCACCGGCCTCGCCTGGCGGCACGACGCGGCGGACTCCGAGCCCTTCGTACGCATCCTCGCCGGCGCCGGGGTCGCGGCGCTGGCCGCCGGTGAGGCGGAGCTCGGCGACATCCCCGACGACCTGGTCGTGGCGTGCGCCCGGCACCGGCTGCCGCTGTTCGCCGTGAATGAGTCGGTGGCCTTCGCGACGATCACCGAGCACGTCGTACGACAGGTCTCGGGCGAGCGCGCCGGGGACCTGGCCGCCGTGGTGGACCGGCACCGGCGGATGATGACGTCGGGCCCGGCCGGCGGGGGTCCCGACGTGGTCCTGGACCTGCTCGGCACCGACCTGGATCTGCGGGCCTGGGTCCTCTCGCCCACCGGACGGCCCATCGCGGGCTCGAAGCTCGCGGGCGCCGGACTGCCCGTGGACGTGTGCGCCGAGCTGGCCGCCGAGCATCTGGCGGCGGCGCGCACCGGACGCCGCGGGCCGCACCGGGTGACGGTCGGCACGACGACGTACTCGCTCTTCCCGATCCGCTCGTCCGGGCGCTCCACGGGCGCCTCCCGTGACGTGCGCGCGACGGTGCTCTCCGACTGGCTGCTCGCCGTCGAGGCGGACGCCGGGGACTGGCCCGATGAGCGGCTCGACCTGCTCCAGGGCGTCACCCAGCTGATCGCGGTGGAACGGGACCGGCGGGACGCGGCGCGCACGGTGCGCCGACGGCTCGCGCAGGAGATCCTGGAGCTGGTGCAGACGGGCGCCGCGCCCGCCGAGATCGCGGCGCGGCTGCGGGTGGCCGCGCCGGTGCTGCTGCCCGGCCTCGGCGCCGCACCGCACTGGCAGGTGGTCGTGGCCCGCGTCGAGTGGGACGGTGGCGAGATCGAGGGCGGTCCGGTCGCCCAGTCGCTCCTGGAGGAGATCCTCGTCGACCCGCTGTCGACGGGCCCCGAGCACTCCGACCGGATCGCCGTCGCGCACACGGGTGACGAGGCGATCGCGCTCGTACCCCTACCGGCGGTGTCGACGGAACACGACGGCTCCGAGTCGGGGCTGCTCGCCGACACGCTCCTGGAGGCCGTACGCGACCCGCTGTCGGCAGGCCTGAACGACGACGGGCGGCTCACGCTCGGCGTCAGCGCCGCCGTGCACTCGGCGGAGGGGCTGCGCGGTGCGCTGGAGGAGGCCCGGCACGCGCGCCGGGTCGCCGCGGCGCGCCCCGGGCGGGTGTGCGCGGCCGGGCACCAGGAGCTGGCGTCGCACGTGCTCCTGCTCCCCTTCGTGCCCGACGACGTACGCCGCGCCTTCACCGCCCGGCTCCTCGACCCGCTGCGCGACTACGACCGCCGCCACCGCGCCGAGCTGATCCCCACCCTGGAGGCGTTCCTCGACTGCGACGGCTCGTGGACCCGCTGCGCCACACGTCTGCACCTGCACGTCAACACCTTGCGCTACCGGGTGGGCCGTATCGAGCAGTTGACGAGTCGGGACCTGTCGCGACTGGAGGACAAACTCGATTTCTTCCTGGCTTTGCGCATGAGCTGAGGTCGCGGGCTCGCCGGCCCCACTCTCCCCAAGTGCCTCCGGTGTCCCACGACTTTGTGAAATCCTTCACCCACCCCCTTGGCCGGGCCCCGCGATCCGTGCTGAGATGCCACCACTCAACAGCTCAATGGTGTGCTCGGGGAGGGCAACGTGGCGCATACCGCCATGTCTGGTTCCGGAACGACTGCAGGGGACGATCCACTCCAGACCGCGGTATGGCGGCTGCGTTCGCGCGCCTGCTGGGCCGACGCGGCCGCGCTGCTCAAGCCGCACACGGCGGGGGCGGCGCTGCAGAGAGCCTCGCTCCTCGTCGAGCGGTGTCTGTACACCGAACAGGGCTGGGCCGAGGCGGAGGACGCCTTGCGCACGGCGGAGGCGGTGGCGCAAAGCGACGACGAGCGGGGCGCGGCGGCCTGCGAGCGCGGGCAGCTCGCGTACGCGGCCACGCTGCTCGGGGTGCGTGACCGGGCGGACGAGGCGCGCGCGGCGCTCGGCCGGGCGGCGGCGCTGCTCACTCCCGGGGCGCCCGGGCGGGCCCTCCTGGACTTCCGGCGAGGGCTGCTCGCCGAGAACCTCGCCCGCTCGCCGCAGTCCGCGCGGGCCGCGTATCGGCGTGCCCACGCGGGTGCGGTCGCCCAGGGCGACGCGCTGCTGCTCTCCTTCACCTGGCGGCACCTCGCCGGGCTCGCCCTGCGGGACGGGGAACTGGCGGAGGCGCGACACGGCTTCGCCGAGTCTCTGCGGATCCGTGAGGAGCTGGGGTATCTCGTGGGTACGGCTCCGGCGTTGGCGTCCCTGGCCGATGCGGAGGCCGAGCCTGAGGCGTCTCGGCTACGCGCGGAGGCGGGGCGGTTGTTCCGGTTGCTCGGGGGTGTACCCACCTGGCTGGCGGAGCAGTTGACTCCGCCTGCGGCGACGGCCTGATACCCGCGGGGAGGCAGTTCGTCGGCTGCGGCCGCGTCGTGGCTGGTCGCGCCGTTCCCCCGCGCCCCCGACTCTGCTTCCCTGCCCCGAGTTCACCAGTTCCGCCTCATTACTGACTCTGGACTCGCGCCAACAGGTCGCGGGCGAACGTCGCTACCGTCGTGCGAAGTTCGGGGTCGCGGGCCACGAGGACGACCACCGCCACGATCACGAGGAGCGTCAGGAAGCCGCGCAGTCCGCCGCCCCGGCCGCCGCCGTACGACATGGGGCGGTGCATGTGGGGCGCGCCGGAGTGACGGCCGTGGGCGCGGGCCATGTCGTGCATGTGGCGGTGGTGGCGTACGTGGTTCTGATGGATCTGCTGGGCCTGCTGTGCGGCCTGCTGTGCCTGTTGCTGGGCCATCCAGGACGGGTCGGGCATCGGTCTCTCCCCCGGTTTCGGTCCGGCTCTCGCCGTGTACGCGAAGGCACGCGTGCGGCCCGGGCCGGGTTCCCGGCGGCGGGGTGTGTTGCGTGGACCGTACGGATCCGTGACACGGGTGAGCGGAAGGGCACGTACCCGCTGCCTCAGGACGCTCCGGCGAAGTGCTCCCGCACCAGCGACTGCACGACCGTCAGGTCCTCGACGATCAACGCGTCCAGGAGGGCGGTGTGTTCGGCGGCGTCGGCCACGAGGTCGGCGCGGCCGCGGGTGACGGGGCCGCCGACGAGGGGCCACTGAGCGCGGCGGTGCAGGTCGTCCGCGATCTGCACCAGCTGGACGTTGCCGGCGAGGGCGAGCACCCCGCGGTGGAAGGCGCGGTCGGACTCGGCGTAGGTCGCGCGGCAGCCCGAGGAGGCGGCCCGTACCGTCGCCTCGGCGAGCGGGCGCAGCTCCGCCCAGCGTGCCGCGGGCACGGTGCGCGCGAGCCGCAGCATCACCGGAACCTCGATCAGCGCCCGGATCTCGGCGAGTTCGGCCAGCTCCCGCGTGCCGCGCTCGACGACGCGAAAGCCCCTGTTGGGTACGACCTCGACGGCGCCCTCCAGCGCGAGCTGCTGCATGGCCTCCCGTACCGGCGTGGCGGACACACCGAACCGCTCACCGAGCGCGGGCGCCGAGTACACCTCTCCGGGGGCGAGCTCGCCCGCGACGAGCGCGGTGCGCAGGGCGTCGAGGATCTGCCCGCGTACGGAGGCGCGCTGGACGACGGGACGCGCGGCCTCGACGCGCGGGCGCGGGATGGGCGCCTCACTGTGCGTGTGCTCACCGCGAGCCACGGCACCGGCCCCTTCGGCGGCGACACCCCGCTTGCGGTCCACGTCCGCGGCCTGCGGCTGCGCGGGCACCCGCACGGCTCCCGTACGGACGTCCGGGACCCCCGCACCGGCGGGGCCGTACGCATTGCGCGGGCCGGCCTGCTCCACGGGGTCCTCCTCCGGGCTTGGTGGTACTTGGGGGTCATTGCGGCGGTTGTTACCCGTCCGTCAAGCACCATAGGCGCACATGGCCTCAGTTCAAACATCATGTACACGGGGTAAGGTAAGCCTAACCTGCAAACGATCGTGAAGCGGTGGTCCCCGTATGCCCGCTCCCACCCTGCCCTCCGCCGCCCCGGCCGGCACCGATATACGCCCGGCCTCCTCGGTCGTCGCGGACGCGTACGCCCGGCTGACCGAGGTCTTCCCCGGGCTGAGCGTCACCGAGCTGGGACGCGGGGAAGCGGGACCACGGGACGGCGGCTGGGTCTCCGCCGCCCGGCTCGCGGAGGGCGGGGCCGAGCTCGACGCGTTTCTCGCGTGGGACGAAACACAGGTGCTCCGGGACTACGGGCAGCGGGCGCGGCCGGATGTCGTGGCGAGCTTCGGACTACACCGGTACGCCTGGCCCGCCTGCCTGCTGATCACCGTCCCGTGGTTCCTGCTGCGTCGCGTGCCCCGCTTTCCTGTGGAGCACGTCACATACGAGCGCGCGCTCGGCCGCATGGCCGTCCGCGTCACGACCTTCGCCTGCCTGCCCGGCGATCCGGCGGCCGGCCTGCCCGGCGCCCGGGTCGTACCGGACGAGGAGGCGCTGCGGGCGGAGGTGCGGGCCGCCGTGGCCGAGCATCTGGAACCGGTCCTCGGCGGCTTCGGCCCGCGTATGCGGCGGCGCGGCCGGGCCCTGTGGGGCATGGCGACCGACGAGATCGTCGAGGGCCTCTGGTACGTCGCCCATCTGCTCGGCGAGGAGCGGCGCGCGATGGGCGAGCTGGAGCTGCTGCTGCCGGGGTCGACGCAGCCGTACGTCGGCTCCGCCGCGTTCCGTGAACTGTGGGGTCCGGACGGGGAGTCGCTGCCCACCCGCGACCGGGCCAGCTGCTGCCTCTTCTACACACTGCGCCCCGAGGACACCTGCGCCACCTGCCCGCGCACCTGCGACGCGGACCGCGTGACCAAGTTGGCGGCCGCATCCGCCAGTTGACTCACCCTCAGGACGGGGCACGGCCCCGGATCCCGTAAGATCATCCGCGACCGGGACACCCGCGCGGTTACAGGCGATTCACAACTTCCTCACTTGTCGCAGGAACTTTCCGTGGAACCATCCGTACGGGTAATCTTATTCGCACTCAACTCCCGTCCCTCGCGCGGAAGTTCGAGCAGAATGTCGCCCTGCGCATCCCCTTGCACTCCCTTGGCGGCCTCTTGCCCCGAAACCCCCTGAGGGCCGACGTGATTGGGCCACTATGGCGGGCGTTACGCCCTATCCCAATGCAAGGGACCCCAGATGAGACTGACCGACATATCGCTGAACTGGCTGCTTCCGGGCGCCGTTTTGCTCCTGGGACTGCTGGCGGCGGTGGCGGTGCTCGCGCGCGGCAAGCGGTCCGGGGAGAACGCGAGCAGCGACGACTCGTGGGAGCGCAGCGAGGAGCGTCGCAGGCGTAAGGAGGCCATCTACGGCACGGCTTCCTACGTGTTGTTGTTCTGCTGTGCCGCGGTCGCCGCAGCGCTCTCCTTCCACGGCCTGGTCGGCTTCGGCGAGCAGAACCTCGGCCTCTCCGACGGCTGGGAGTACCTCGTCCCGTTCGGCCTGGACGGCGCGGCCATGTTCTGCTCCGTCCTCGCGGTGCGCGAGGCCAGCCACGGTGACGCGGCGCTCGGCTCCCGGATACTCGTGTGGACGTTCGCCGGCGCCGCCGCCTGGTTCAACTGGGTGCACGCGCCCCGGGGCATCGACCACGCGGGCGCCCCGCAGTTCTTCGCCGGCATGTCGCTGTCGGCCGCCGTGCTGTTCGACCGCGCGCTGAAGCAGACCCGCCGCGCCGCGCTGCGTGAGCAGGGCCTGGTCCCGCGTCCGCTGCCGCAGATCCGCATCGTCCGCTGGCTGCGCGCGCCCCGTGAGACGTACAGCGCCTGGTCGTTGATGCTGCTCGAGAACGTCCGCACCCTTGACGAGGCCGTGGACGAGGTGCGCGAGGACCGGCGCCAGAAGGAGCAGAACCGACTGCGCCGCCGGAACGAGGAGCGGGTCGAGCGGGCGCACCTCAAGGCGCTCAGCCGCGGCCACCGTGGGCTGCCCGGTCGCGGCGGCGCTCGGCAGCAGCTGGAGACCACCGTGGAGCGAGCTCCCGCCCAGGCCTCCGCGGAGCCTGCCATATCGCCGGAGCAGCTGCCCGTACGCTCGCGGCCCTCCCTTACGCCCGTCCGCAAGAGCACTGAGCCGATCACCGTCGACCTGACCGCCGAGGACGACACGATGGCCCTGCCTCGACTCGACTCCCTGGAGCGCAAGCTCAAGGACCTCGAGCAGCAGTTCGGCTGAGACCAAGGCCCAAGGGCCAGAGGTTCAAGCCGGACCTGAGCTCGAGCCCGGATTGCCCGGCCGGTTCACCGGCCGGGCCCGGACAGGACTACGGCGGCGTGGTGTGTTCCCTACACCGCGCCGCCGTCCAGTTCGAACCACACCGCCTTGCCCACCCCGTGCGCCCGTACGCCCCACGCGTCCGCGAGGGACTGGACGAGAACGAGGCCTCTGCCGTGCGTACCGTCGTCGGCGTTCGGTACCCGCAGTCTGGGCCTGCGTCCCACGAAGTCCCGCACCTCCACGCGGAGTCCGCGGGGTCCGACGGTGGCCGTCAGGACCGCGTCGTGGTCGGTGTGAATGAGTGCGTTGGTGACGAGCTCGCTGGTCAGCAGCTCGGCTATCTCGGACCTCCCCGGCTTCCCCCAGTGGCGTAACAGTTCCCTCAGTGCCTTTCGGGCCTCCGGCACGGCCCGCAGGTCCGCCCTTCCCAGCCTGCGCCTGAGCTGCGTGTCACCCGGCTGGTCCGTCACCTTGTCGGCCGCTTCCTCCACTGCCTTCGCGGAGGAGGCCCCGATGGCCATCGGACCACCTCCTCGTGCCTGCCTCTTCATGACCCCCGCCTGCACGCCGATGTCGGTTCCCTCCTGCTCGAACACGTTCACGGGAATCCATGCCCCGTCGGGAACGTGACAGTCATGTCGAATCGTCAACCACCCGCCGGGTGCCCACGGATGCGCGGCATCCCGGCGGGGAAGTGAAACTGTGGACAGAGCCGTCCGAGCGCCGAGGAGCCGCCGTGCACGACGACCGTTCGCTGGTGGAGGGGCGCCTGGAGCGCGCGCTGCGACAGTTCCTGCGCCCCGCGCAGTACGCGGACCGGGTGCCGCTGGTGCTGTCGGTGTGGCATGTGCCCGGCGAGCCGGTCCCCGTCGACCAGGCACTGCAGGCCGCGTACGAGCCGTTCACGACCGGCACGGTCTGGGGAAAGCCCTGGTCGACGAGTTGGTTCCGCATCGAGGGCCGGGTGCCCGCGCAGTGGTCGGGCCGCCGTGTGGAGGTGGTGATCGACCCCGGCTTCACGGGTGACGGACCCGGATTCCAGGCGGAGGGGCTCCTGTACGACGCTGCCGGCGTCCCCCTCAAGGGGATTCACCCGCGCAACCGGCATCTGACCGTCGCGGCACCCGCGCGGGGAGGCGAGGCCGTGCATCTGCTGCTGGAGGCGGCGGCCAACCCGGCGGTGCTGCACGGCTTCGAGCCGACGTCCCTCGGGGACGTGCTGACCGCGGGCGATCGGCCCATCTACCGATTCGCGGCTGCCGATCTCGCCGTACTCGACGAGGACGTCTGGCGGCTCGTCCTCGACATCGAAGTGCTGTCGGAGCTGATGCACGAGTTGCCCGCGGACAGGCCGCGGCGGCACGAGATCCTGCGCGCGCTCGAGGACATGCTGGACGCCCTGGACCTGCACGACGTGTCCGGTACGGCGGCCGCCGCCCGGGCCGAGCTGACGGATGTGCTGTCCAGGCCCGCCTCGGCCAGCGCGCACCGGGTCTCGGCGGCCGGGCACGCCCACATCGACTCGGCGTGGCTGTGGCCGCTGCGCGAGACGGTCCGCAAGGCCTCGCGCACCTTCGCCAACGTCACCGCGCTCGCCCAGGACTACCCGGAGCTGGTCTTCGCCTGTTCGCAGGCCCAGCAGTACGCCTGGGTCAAGGAGCACCAGCCGCACATCTGGGAACGCATCAAGAAGGCGGTGGAGGAAGGGAATTGGGCCCCCGTGGGCTCGATGTGGGTCGAGTCGGACGCCAACATGCCCGGCGGCGAGGCGCTGGCCCGGCAGATCGTGCACGGCAAGCGGTTCTTCCAGGAGGAGCTGGGCGTCGAGACCGAGGAGATCTGGCTGCCCGACTCCTTCGGCTACACGGCCGCCTTCCCTCAACTGGCGAAGCTCGCGGGCGTCCGCTGGTTCCTCACCCAGAAGCTGAGCTGGAACCAGTCCAACAAAATGCCCCACCACACCTTCTGGTGGGAGGGCATCGACGGCACTCGCGTCTTCACCCACTTCCCGCCCGTGGACACGTACAACTCCCAGTTCCACGGCCGTGAACTCGCCCACGCGGAGAGGAACTTCGCCGACAAGGGGCGGGCCACCCGCTCACTCGTCCCCTTCGGCTGGGGCGACGGCGGGGGCGGCCCGACTCGCGAAATGCTGGAGAAGGCACGGCGGTTGCGGTCGCTGGAGGGCTCGCCGCGCGTCGAGATCGAGAAGCCCTCGGCCTTCTTCGCGGCCGCCGAGGAGGAGTACGGAAGCCACGCGCCGGTGTGGTCCGGCGAGCTGTATCTGGAGCTGCACCGGGCCACGTACACCACTCAGGCGAAGACGAAGCAGGGCAATCGCAGATCGGAACACGCTCTGCGCGAGGCCGAGTTGTGGTGCACGGCGGCGGCCGTACGCGATCCCTCGTACGCCTACCCGTACGACGCCCTCGACCGGCTCTGGAAGACGGTGCTGCTGCATCAGTTCCACGACATCCTGCCGGGGTCGTCGATCGCGTGGGTGCACCGCGAGGCACGGGAGACCTACGCGCGGGTGCTCGCGGAGCTGGAGGAGATCACGGCGGAGGCGGTACGGGCGCTGGGGCCGGGCTCGCCCGCCGCGCTGAACGCCTCGCCGTACGAGCGCACGGAGGTGGTCGGGGACGGGCTGGTGACGGTGCCGGGACTCGGGAGTGCGGCCGTATCGGCCACTGTCGAAGAGGGCGTCCGGGCCGAACGGACCGGGGACACCGTCCTCTTGGAGAACCGATGGCTGCGGGTGACGATCGACCGCGACGGGCTGCTCTCCTCCGTCCGGGACCGCGCGGCCGACCGCGAAGTGCTCAGCGGCCCCGGCAATCTCCTCCAGCTGCACCCGGACCACCCCAACGCGTGGGACGCCTGGGACATCGACCGGCACTACCGGCGCAGGCACACGGACCTGACGGCCGCCGAGTCGGTGGAGCTGGTCGAGAGCGGGCCGCTGCGGGCGACGGTCCGCGTCGTCCGTGTCTTCGGCACGTCCCGCGTCACCCAGGAGATCCGGCTGACGGCCGCGAGCCGCCGGCTCGACATCGTGACGGACATCGACTGGCGGGAGTCGGAGAAGGTGCTCAAGGCCGCCTTCCCGCTCGACGTGCACGCCGAACGCTCCGCCGCCGAGATCCAGTTCGGCCATGTGCACCGTCCCACCCACACCAACACCGGCTGGGACGCGGCCCGTTTCGAGATCTGCGCGCACCGCTGGCTGCGGGTCGCGGAGGACGGGTACGGCGTGGCGGTCCTCAACGACTCGACGTACGGCCATGACGTGACCCGCACACCGCATGAGCACGGGCTGGGCACGACCGTACGGCTGACGCTGCTGCGCGCCCCGCACAGCCCGGACCCGGAGACGGATCTGGGCACGCACCGGTTCACGTACGCGCTGCTGCCGGGCGCGGGCGTGACAGACGCCGTCGCGGAGGGGCTCGCGCTGAACCTGCCGCTGCGGTCGGCCGCGGCGCCCTCGCTCGAACCGCTGGTGAGCGTCGACAACCCGGCCGTCACCGTCGAGTCGGTCAAGCTCGCCGAGGACCGCGGTGGCGATGTGGTGGTCCGGCTGTACGAGTCCCGGGGCGGGCGCGCGCGGGCCACCCTGAGCACCGGCTTCCCAGTGGCCCGGACCGAGGTGACCGACCTGCTGGAACGGCCGCTGCGCGAAGCCCCGTCGGAGTTCGAGCTGCGGCCGTTCCAGATCCTCACGCTGCGGCTGCGACCGGCGTAGGGTCCGGGCGCGCTACGTGCCGCCGATGCCCTTGTCGCCGACGTGGATGATCGTGTGCCCCTCCTGGTCATGTCGACGACGAGCTCGGTGGTCGTCCGGTCACCTCAGGTCAGGGTGATGGCGGCCCGGCCTGCCGCCCTACTGGTACGCGGGCTGCCGCTGGGCGCCCCGCACCGGCTAGGGTCGCGGAACGTTGCGCAGGTTCGAGCGGGCCATCTGCACCATCCGGCCCACTCCTCCGTCGAGCACGATCTTCGACGCCGACAGCGCGAACCCCGTCACCATCTCCGCGCTGATCTTCGGCGGGATGGACAGGGCGTTGGGGTCGGTGACGATGTCGACGAGGGCCGGGCCCTTGTGCTTGAAGGCGTCCTTCAACGCGCTGGCCAGCTGCTTGGGCTTCTCGACCCGGACGCCGTACGCACCGCAGGCGCGGGCGACGGCCGCGAAGTCGGGGTTCTTGTTCGTGGTGCCGTACGAGGGCAGGCCGGCCACCAGCATCTCCAACTCGACCATGCTCAGCGAGGAGTTGTTGAAGAGGACGACCTTCACCGGCAGGTCGTACTGGACGAGGGTGAGGAAGTCGCCCATCAGCATGGAGAATCCGCCGTCGCCGGACATCGAGACGACCTGCCGGTCCCGGTCGGTGAACTGGGCGCCGATCGCCATCGGCAGCGCGTTCGCCATCGAGCCGTGCGAGAACGAACCGATGACGCGGCGACGGCCGTTGGGCGAGATGTAGCGGGCCGCCCAGACATTGCACATCCCGGTGTCGACCGTGAACACCGCGTCCTCAGCGGCGAGTTCGTCGAGCACGGAGGCCACGTATTCGGGGTGGATCGGGATGTGCTTCTCGACCTTCCTCGTGTAGGCCTTGACGACGCCTTCGAGCGCGTCGGCGTGCTTCTTCAGCATCTTGTCGAGGAAGCGCCGGTTCTCCTTGGGCCTCACGCGCGGGATGAGACAGCGCAAGGTCTCCTTCACATCGCCCCAGACCGCCAGGTCCAGCTTCGAGCGGCGGCCCAAGTGCTCGGGCCGGACGTCGACTTGGGCGATCTTGACGTCGTCGGGCAGGAAGGCGTTGTACGGGA
This sequence comes from Streptomyces sp. R41, assembly GCF_041053055.1. Taxonomy (NCBI): domain Bacteria; kingdom Bacillati; phylum Actinomycetota; class Actinomycetes; order Kitasatosporales; family Streptomycetaceae; genus Streptomyces; species Streptomyces sp. R41. The sequence goes on along the minus strand of NZ_CP163443.1, from coordinate 8,227,356 downwards.
AGTCGGTGCCGAGCAGGATCAGCAGATCGCACTCGTGGGTGGCCTCGTAGGCGGCGCCGTAGCCGAGCAGTCCGCTCATGCCGACGTCGAAGGGGTTGTCGTACTGGATCCACTCCTTGCCCCGCAGCGCGTGCCCGACCGGGGACTTGATCTTCCCGGCGAACTCCATGACCTCGGCGTGCGCACCCGCCGTGCCGCTGCCGCAGAAGAGGGTGACCTTGTCCGACTCGTCGATCAACGCCACGAGCTTGTCGATCTCGGTGTCGCCGGGGCGGACCGTGGGCCGGGCGGTGACGAGGGCGGTCTCCAGGGGCTTGTCCGGGGCGGGCTCGGAGGCGACGTCACCGGGGAGGGAGACCACGCTGACGCCGGACTGGCCCACCGCGTGCTGGATCGCCGTCTGCAGCAGCCTCGGCATCTGCTTGGGGTTGGAGATCAGCTCGCTGTAGTGGCTGCACTCGCGGAAGAGCTGGTCGGGGTGGGTCTCCTGGAAGTAGCCGAGGCCGATCTCGCTGGACGGGATCTGCGAGGCGAGGGCGAGGACCGGGGCCATGGAGCGGTGTGCGTCGTAGAGGCCGTTGATGAGGTGGAGGTTGCCGGGGCCGCAGGAGCCGGCGCAGGCGGTGAGCTTGCCGGTGATCTGCGCCTCCGCGCCCGCGGCGAAGGCGGCGGTCTCCTCGTGCCGGACGTGGATCCAGTCGATGGCCGAGTTGCGCCGAATGGCGTCGACGACAGGGTTGAGGCTGTCGCCGACGACGCCGTACAGCCGCTTGACGCCCGCGCGGGCGAGGATGTCGACAAACTGTTCGGCGACGTTCTGCTTGGCCATGCTTCACGCACCTCTTCGCGATCCTTGGATCCCTTGGATCCCTTGGGCATTTCGGGTCCCCCGGGTCCCTTCGTCCATCCCTCGGGTCCATGAATTCACAGGGCGTGCGGTTACGCCTCCCAAACGGCCGCGGCCGTCCGATCGTCGGCGTACCCCTTCACCCTCACCAAGGTGTCCGCGAGGAACGCGGCGAGGCCCGGTGGTTCCGCCGCCGACCACCGCTCCGTCAGGTGTTCGGCCAGTTCGGGTTCGCCGCGCAGCGGCTCCGCCAGGCCGCCGGTGCACAGCAGGAGCGTGTCACCCGGGCGGGCGACGGAGGCGCGGAAGCGGAAGGGGTCGCGCGGCGGCGCGGGGGCGGGTTCGTACGGGCTCGGGGGCGTCGCGATGCCCAGGTCCATGGTGAGCCGATCGCCCTCCGGGGTCTCGTGGGGCAGCGATCCGAAGCCGACCACGGCCTCGCCGGTGGCCTCCGCGACCCGCGGCTCGATGTCCTGCCACTCACCGTCCCGCAGCCGGAACAGACCGCCCGCGCCGACGCCGAAGAAGACGCGCGTACGGCACCCCGGGTCGGCCGGCAGCAGCAGGCAGCGCAGGCTGGCGGTGTACTCCTCCGGTTCGATGCCCTGCTCGGCCGCGCTCGCGCGCAGTTTGCCCAGGCTGCGGTCGATGAGTCGGTGCAACCCCGACTTCAGGTCGCCGCGCCGGGCGGCCCGGATGTCCTCGGCCAGCCGTGCGTGACTGCGCCCCACGGCGCGCCCGATCCACTGGCACGCCTCGGCGGCCGCCCGGTGCGCGCCCGGCGTGGCCCGCGCGCCGGTCGCCATCGCCACCAGGACCAGCGCCTGCTCCCCCGTCCCGAACCGGGCGGTGAGCAGCGAGTCCCGGCGCGGCTCGCCCCGGTACCGCGCGGAGTCCCCGCGCACGGACACGGCCCGCAGCGTGCTCGTCCCGTAGCGCGCCCCGTCCAGCACGGTGTCGGCGACCAGGTCGTCGAGCTCGTCGGGGTCGGCGGGCGGGAGCGCGGTCGGCTCGGCGTCGTAGGTGGGCGGGCCCGAGCCCACGTAGTCGACGGCGGGCGGCTGGTGAGGGACGGAGAGGGCGGGTTCGCCTGGCGGGGCGTCCTCGGGGGCGGAGGTGGGCCGCGGGGGCCGGGCGTCGGACGGGGTGATGGGCAAGGTGTCGCCCGGAGGCACGGCGGGCGGTGACGTGGGGGCCGGTGGCGCGTCCACGGGTGCCCTCGGCACGGGCACCGCACTGCCGGGCGATTCCGTGGACGTACGGCTCCTGGGCTCCCGTGCGGGGAACCCCGGCGGCGTCGGCCCGGGCGGGAAGGTCGCGGGAGCCGGTGGTTCGGTGGGCGGGGGCTCCCAGGGGGCGGGTTGCCGGGCGAGACCACTTCGCCGCAGTGGGCCGGGGTCGGGACTCAGTTCGGGAACGTCACCTCGCTCCCACCGCCCGGGGCCCGGCGTCGGCCCCTCACCGCGCGGCGTCGCTCCGGGCCAGGCCACGGAGGCGGATGCGCCACCACGCTGCTCCGGTACGGCAGGAGGCCGCTCCGGAACGGCGGGAACGGGAGACGAGTCCGGCACCGCGGGAGGCCGCTCCGGCCTGGACGGGACATCGGGCTCGGGCCCGTCCGGTCGGCGGGCCGCGGCCCCCGGGCCCGCGGCGGACCCCAGCCCCATCGTCCCCGCGGCCGACGCGAACCGATCGTCCAGAGAATCGGCCGCGGCCGCGGGCCCCGTGTCCTCGGTGGAGTCGTCGTACAACTGCCCCCACCAGTCGTCCTCATGACCGGTGGGCTTTTCCCCCTGCTGGCTCATGCCCCCAATTGTCCACCGCGGGAGCCGGATGAAAACGGGGCATCCGGAAAAACCGGCCAGAGGGTTGGAAGCCGAACAGTGAGACGAAACCGCCGGGCGGTCCCACCCCCCACGGGAGAACCGCCCGGCGGCGCTTGGATGACCGGACTGGCGCACGTCGTAGGCGCCCGGGTCACGGTCTGGGTGACCGAGTTGCCGTGCGCGTCGGTCAGTTCGGCCCTGAGTGTGACCTGCTTCCCTGAGGCTCCGCTGTGATGCACCGTGGCGGTCCACTTGCCGTCCGAAGGATGGTCTCCGCGGACGTCCAGGTCTCGCCACCGTCGTACCAGTACGACAGCCGCACCGGCCTGGCCTCGACGAAGAGTCCCTCGTCGACGCGACCCGCGGCGATGGCCGCGACGGCGCCCTCGGCACAGACGTACAGGTCCTTGCCGGACTGCCGGGTCAGGGTGAAGGGATTGGTGCCGTCCTCACCGGGCAGGGCGGTGGCCCCGTCCTTCGTCACCAGGACACGGCCTCCGGTGACAAGTGTGACGACGGCGCCCGGGGCGGTGGCCCCGGTACGGGTCAGCGGTCTCGGCCGCTGTGCCGCCGCCGTGGGTGTCGTGACGGCAAGGACGGCGGCGGTGGCCGCCCCGATCGCCGTACGGGCTGTCGCTCTCCCCAAAGTCCCACTCCCCAAGGTAGCTCCACCCGCGTCCGCGACGAGCCGGTGCGGCCCGCATCCCGCATCTGTCCAGGCCGAACAGGCCCAAGAAGGGCATTGCGGACGGTGGTTGGTGCTGCGGTGGCGTGAGCTTGGCAGAGAGGCGGGGTGTGCGGCGATGATGTGCCGAGGCGGGTTTGCGCCGTGGCCGATTTCCGCCACGGGCGGGCCGGAACGGATCCAAGGGGAGGGACGTCGCCGGATGCTGGGAGCGATAGGTCTGGACGAGACGCACGAGTCGGCGTACCGGGCGCTGGTGTCCGTGGGCGCCGCCGACGTGCCCGATCTAGCGCGGCGGCTCACGCTCGGCGAGTACGACACCGAGCGCGCCCTGCGCCGGCTGGAGCGTCACGGTCTCGCCGCCCAGTCCTCGGCCCGGCCCGGGCGCTGGGTCGCGGCGCCGCCCGGGGTCGCCCTCGGCGCGCTGCTCACCCAGCAGCGGCACGAGCTGGAGAAGGCGGAGCTGGCGGCTGCGCTGCTCGCGGAGGAGTACCGGGCGGCGGCCGCCGAACCGGCGGTGCACGACCTGGTCGAGGTGGTGATCGGCGCGGCGGCGGTCTCCCAGCGGTTCCTGCAGCTCCAGCTCGGTGCCGCCGAGGAGGTGTGCGCGCTGGTCACCGGGAATCCGGTCGTGGTCTCCGGGATGGACAACGACGCGGAGGAACAGGCCGCGGGCCGGGGCGTCGGCTACCGCGTGGTGCTCGAACGGGCGGTCCTCGACCAGCCCACCGGCATCACCGAGCTGTCCGCCGCGCTCAGCCGCGACGAGCAGGTGCGCGTCGTGGACAAGGTGCCGACCAAGCTGGTGATCGCCGACCGGACGCTCGCGATGGTCCCGCTCACCTCGCACACCGCGGAGCCCGCGGCGCTCGTGGTGCACGCGAGCGGACTCCTCGAGCTGTTGTCGGGCCTCTTCGAGTCGGTGTGGCGGGACGCGCTGCCGCTGCGCCTCGGCAGCAGGGGCGTGAACGAGCAGGAGCCGGACGGCCCTGACAGCACCGACCTGGAAATCCTGTCACTCCTGCTGGCCGGGCTGACCGACGCGAGCGTCGCCAAGCAGCTCGATCTGGGCCTGAGGACCGTGCAGCGACGAGTGAAGCGGCTGATGGAGCTGACGGGCGTGACGACGCGACTGCAGCTGGGCTGGCACGCGTACGAGCGGGGCTGGGTGGCGCGGGACTGATACCGGCGGGAGGCCTGATATCAGCGGGGCTGGTGGGCGCGTGACTTCAGCGGGACTGGTGGGCGCGGATTGACACCAGCGGGCTGGTGGGCGCGGCACTGGAACCGGCCCAGGCCGTTGGCGCGGTACTGACCTGCGGTCGCACGTCCGCTCAGTCACTCTGGGCAGATGGGAGTCTGGGAACTCCTGCTGGTCGGCGTGGTGATCCTGCTCGGCCTTGCCGGAGTACTGGTGCCCGGTGTGCCGGGGTCGTGGCTCGTCTGGGCCGCGGTCCTGTGGTGGGCACTGACCGACCCACGGGCGCTCTCCTGGGCCGTGCTCGTCGGCGCGACCGTGGTCCTGCTGCTGGCCCAGGCGGTCCGCTGGGTGCTGCCTCCACGGCGGCTGCGCGCGAGCGGGGCCACCACCCGGATGGCGGTGTACGCCGGGACCGGGGCGTTGCTCGGCTTCTTTCTGCTGCCGGTGGTCGGCGCGATACCCGGCTTCATCGGCGGGATCTATCTCTCCGAGCGGCTGCGGCTGGGCGGGCACGGGCAGGCGCGGGCCGCGGCGCGGACCGCGATGCGGTCGGGCGGATGGAGTGTGCTGACGGAGCTGTTCGCCTGTCTGCTGATCATGGGGGCGTGGTTGGTGGCGGTGATCTGGGGCTGAGGCCTGCTGACGAGGCATACGGCCGTCATGCAGGACAGCCATACGACCGTCATTCATGTACACACCTACACATCGGATCTCTTCCCAGCCATTGACGGCCCATCGCACGCTCTCTACGTTGCGGTCTGGAATAGCTCCGATGAATCACCGTGCGTACGTTGCCGAATGAGCCGCCAGGAGGCGCGATGCCCAGCCCGTCCAGACGTACCGTTCTCGCCACCGGATCCGCGCTCGGCGGGACGCTTATCGCCGGAGGCCTGCCCGCGCAGGCGAGGGCGTCCGTCCACGAAGGCGCCGCCGACCCCTGGCGCACCGTCCTCGACGACGCCGACCTCGTCTGGCAGCGGATGCCGAAGACCTGGTACGAGGGGCCGTACCTCGGCAACGGTTTCCTCGGCTCCGGCATCTACGCGGAGCCGGGCGCGGAGAGCACGGCCGTGCGCTTCAACGTGCAGCACTCCGAGGTGCAGGACCACCGCCCCGAGTTCGGCTCGCTCTTCGGGCTCGCCCGGCTGCCCATCGGCCACTTCACGCTGGAGCCGGTGGGCACCATCACGGGCCTGGACTGGCGGCTCGGACTGCGCGACGCCGAGCTGACCGGCACGCTCACCACGGACCGGGGCACGCTCACGCTCCGCGCGCTGGTGCACAACTCCCGCTCGGTCCTCGCCGTCGAGGTGACACCGAGCGAGGGCGAGCGCGACTTCCGATGGGTGTTCCATCCGGCCGACGCGATCAGCCCGCGCGCCGCCTTCAAACCGCTGCCGGACGGTTATCAGGGCAACCCGCCCGCCGAGGTCGCCGAGCACGACGGCATCCGGGCCGCCGTACAGCCGCTGCTGTCGGGCGGACAGCACGCGACCGCGTGGCGGGAGCGGACTCGGGGCGAGACACGCACCCTGTACGTCCATGTCGCGCACTCGTACCCGAAGTCCACGGCACTGGACCGGGCGCTCACCGCCGTGCGCGGGGCGTCGGCGTTGCCGTACGACCGGCTGGCGCAAGCACATCGCGCCTGGTGGCACGCCTACTACCGCAAGAGCTTCCTCTCCCTCCCCGACGCGCGCATCCAGCGCTTCTACTGGATCCAGCTGTACAAGACGGCGTCCGCCGCCCGCCGGGACGCGCCCGTGATGGCCACCAGCGGACCCTGGCTGGAGTCCACACCGTGGCCCAACACCTGGTGGAACCTGAACGTGCAGCTGGAGTACTGGCTGATCCACGGCTCGAACCATCTCGAACTCGACGCGGTGACAAGGGCGTTGAGCGAATACCGGGACAACCTGTCCAAGGAGGTCGCGGAGCGGTACCGCGGCGACTCGCTCGGCATCCCGCGCACCACGGACCCCCACCTCGTCAACGGCGCGGCGGGCACCCTGACCGGCTACGGCGTCGGCATCCCCGGCCAGGATCCGCCCACTCCGGAGGTCGGCAACCTCACTTGGGCCCTGCACAACGTCTGGCTCAGCTATCGCCACACCATGGACGAGTCGATCCTCCGCGACGTCCTGTTCCCTTTGCTGCGGAAGGCGATCAACTACTACCTGCACTTCCTGGAGCCGGGCGCCGACGGCAAGCTGCACCTTCCGGCCACCTTCTCCCCCGAATACGGCGGCAACACGCGCGACTGCAGCTACGACCTGATGCTGCTGACCTGGGGCTGCCGGACTCTGCTGGAGTCGGCCGAACTCCTCGGTATCGACGACGAGTTGGCGCCGCGCTGGCGCGAGGTGCTGGCCAAGCGGGTGGCGTATCCCACCGACGCCAATGGTTTCATGATCGGCGCGGACATCCCCTTCGCGAAGTCGCACCGCCACTACTCGCACCTGCTCGCGGTGTACCCGCTGTACGAGCTGACGGGCCGCACACCCGACGAACGGGCCCTGATCGAGAAGTCGTTGGCGCACTGGGTCGGCTTCGAAGGCGCGCTTCAGGGCTACACCTTCACCGGCGCGGCCTCGATGTCCGCCCTGCTCGGCAAGGGCGAGGACGCGCTCGGGTACCTGGGTGAACTGATGACCCGCTTCATCCAGGCCAACACCATGTACAAGGAGTCGGGCCCGGTCATCGAGACCCCTCTCTCGGCCGCCCAGTCCCTGCACGACATGGTCTGCCAGTCGTGGGGTGGCGTCGTCCGCGTCTTCCCCGCGCTGCCCGCCGCGTGGTCGGACCTGACGGTCCACAACTTCCGCACGCAGGGCGCCTTTCTGCTCTCGGCGGTGCGCGAGGGCGGGGCGACCCGCTGGGTCCGGCTGGTCAGCGAGGCGGGTGCCCCCTGTGTCGTACGGCATGGCATCGGGGGGCCGGTGGACGTGCGGGACGCACACGGGCGGGCCCTGCGGTACTCCGACGCGGGCGGCGGCGCGATCCAAATCTCCCTGCGCAAGGGCGAGTCGGCGCTGATCACGGCGAAGGGGGACCGGCCGGACCTCACGATCGCGCCGGTGCGGTCGAACGCGGAGGCGCCCAAGTGGGGCCTTCCGGGAACGGCCTAGGGAATGAGGGTCGTCAGGTCGATGGTGTCCGCCATCGCCTTCATGCCCGCGTCGTTGAAGTGGAGGTGGTCGCCGGGGTCGTAGGCGGGGAGGATCCGGTTCGGCTTCGACGGGTCGCGGACGGTGGCATCGAAGTCCACGACCGCGTCGAAGAGACCGCGCGTGCGGATGACGGTGTTGATGGCCTGCCGTACGGCCTCGCGGGCCTGTGTGTACGCGGCGTGACCACCGTACGGAGTGAGTGTGGCACCGATGACACGGATGCCGCGGGCGTGGGCGTGGCGCACGATGCGGCGATACGCGTCCTCGATGGCGCGGGGGTCCGTCTGCTCGGGGGTGCCCTTGATGTCGTTGATGCCCTCCATCACGATCACCGCGCGTACGCCGGTGCGGGAGAACACATCGGCGTCCAGGCGGGACAGGGCGCTGGGGCCGCGGCCGTCGAGCAGGACGCGGTTTCCTGCGATCCCCGCGTTCAGGACGCCGTGGCGGCGGTACGGCGGGAGGCCGCGCAGACGGTCGGCGAGCCGGTCGGGCCAGCGGTGGTTGGCGCTGAACGTCGAGCCGGTGCCGTCGGTGATGGAGTCGCCGAGCGTGACCACGCTGCCCACGACGGCCGAGCCGAGCACATCGACACCGGTCACGTAGTACCAGTTCCCCAGAGTGACGGTGTAAGCGGTGCCGCTCTCGTCGGCGGTGCGATTGCCCTTGCGGGCAAGGAAGTTGGCCTGGAGGGCGGAGCGGTGATAGGTCGCCGGGCCCGAGTCCGCCGGGGTGTGGAGCGAGATCAGGAGGTTGGCGTCGGCGGGGACCTGGAGGGCGACGGGGTCGCTGACCAGGTCTCTGCCCGCGGGGATCGTCACCGATCCCGCGCCGGCGAAGGTGACGGTACGCATCGAGCCGGGGACGGCCCGCGGGCTGGTGGGCGCGCCCGGCTGCTGCAACGCCACGGTCACGGCGTCGAGTTGGAGCGGTGCTGTGCCGAGCCGGTTGGAGAGGCGGACGCGGGCGGCGCGGCCGCCGACGCTGGTGTGCACCACGTTGCGGATCGAGGCGCCGGGCAGCGCGGGGGCGGTGCCTGAGGCGGCGGCTTCCCAGGTGCCGGTCCAGGTCTGGCCCGGCGTGGAGGTGGCCCGGCCGGGCCCGGACTCGGCGAGCGCGGTCGGCGGGGTGAGAACCAGGGAGGTCACCAGGACGGCCAGGAGGTGCCGGACCTTGATCGCGCGAGTCATGGGGGCATGGTTTCCCTGGCCGCCGGCCCCCTCAACTCACTGTCACCCCAATGGATGCACCCGTACGACGTCCCCGTACTCCCCTGGACCTAGGACCAGCATCCGATGCGATCGCGGCGCGAGAGTGTTTGGCTGCTGTCATGACCGAATTCAGCGAGGCCGAGCGCGCGTACCTCAAGACGCAGCGGTTGGGACGGCTGGCCACCGTCGACCCCCACGGGCAGCCGCAGGCGAACCCCGTCGGCTTCTTCCCGCAGGAGGACGGGACGATCCTGATCGGCGGCTACTCCATGGGCGCCACGAAGAAGTGGCGCAACCTGCAGAAGAACCCGAAGGTCGCCCTCGTCGTCGACGACATCGTCAGCTTCTCGCCGTGGAAGGTCAGAGGCATCGACATCCGGGGAGAGGCCGAACTCCTCACCGGTCCACACGAGTTGGGTCCGCACTTCAGCGAGGAGCTGATCCGCATCCATCCGAAGCGGATCCACAGCTGGGGGCTGGAGGACTGAGCGGCTTGGGGATGGAGGACTGAGCGGCCGGGGGACGGAGGACTGAACGGATGGGGACCGGGAGGGCCGAGCGGCCTTGTGCGTCAGGTCCGTTGAAGATCACGTGGCGCGGCGGTCTTGGTAGGGTCGCGAGCCATGACCGCCACGGAACCCACCATCCTTGCCACTTCGGGTGGTCACCGCGTCGGAGACCGCACCCGGGTGACCTTCGACGCCCTCGTCCACCATGCCGTGGACCTGGCGGGGGTCCAGGGGCGCCGTCCGCGCGTCATGTACGTCGGGACGGCGATCGGCGACGCCGAGCACTTCACCACGCGCATGAGCGAGGCGGCCCGCGTGGCGGGCTTCGATCTGACCCCGCTCCACCTCTTCCCCATGCCGAACCTCAAGGACATCGAGGGATCGGTGCTCGAGCAGGACGTCGTGTGGGTGATGGGCGGTTCGGCGGCGAACCTGCTCGCCGTATGGCGCGTCCACGGGCTCGACGCGATCTTCCGGCGCGCGTGGGAGGCCGGGGTCGTGCTCAGCGGGGTGAGCGCCGGATCGATCTGCTGGTTCCGGGGCGGCACCACGGACTCCTACGGGCCCGAACTGCGCCCGCTCACCGACGGACTCGGGTACCTGCCCTACGGCAACGGCGTCCACTACGACAGCGACGAGGGCCGCCGCCCGCTGATCCACCGGCTGGTCGCCGACGGCACACTGCCCGTCACCCACTGCACGGACGACGGCGTAGGCCTTGTGTACCGGGGCACCGAGCTCGTCGAGGCGGTCACGGAGATACCGGGCAAGGGCGCGTACCTGGTCAGGCGCGAGGGGGGCGCGGCGGTCGAGGAGCGGCTGGAGCCACGTCTGCTGCCGTCGCCGCCGGGCTAGTTCACGCTGTTGCGCGCCAACTCGGCTTCGGTCCTCAGGTGTTGGACGGCGTAGGAACGCCAAGGGCGCCAGGCATCCGGGACGTCGTCGCCGGGCGGGGCCACATCGGGGTCGCCTAGGGCGCGGGTACGGATGACGGCGACGGTGTGTGCGTCCAGACCCGGCAGCGCGAGCAGCGCCTTCTGCGCGTCGTCGCGGTCGGCGCCCGCGTCGAGCCGCAGGGTGCCGTCGGCCAGGGCGGCGGTCAGGGCACCGAGGGTGCCGTCCGGCTCTGCCTCCGCGAGGACGGCCGGTTCCGGGAACACATGGGTGAGCGTGCCGCACGGAGCGTCCAGCGCCTTCCCGTACCGCCCGACCAGCCGCTCGGCCTCCGCTTTCCCCACCAGCGCGCGCACCGCCAGCTCGTCCGGGTCGGCGGCGCCCGGCGAACGCAGGCCCGGACGCGCGGCGACCAGCGGCCCCAGTCGCGCGTCGGCTCCCAGCCGCTCGTCCACGGCGTACGGATCGGCGTCGAGGTCGAACAGCCTGCGCAGCCGCTGGACGGCGGTGGTGAGATCACGGAGATCGGTGAGGTGGAGACGGGCGTCGAGCCAGCCGCCGGGGTGGGCGCCGTCGCTGTGAGTGGCGCGGCCACGGCTCCCGCCCGGCCGCTCGTCGACCGCGACGATTCCCGTGCCGTACGGGAGCCGGAGTGTGCGCCGGTACGTGCGGCGGCCACGGGTGCCGCTGAGGTCCTCGATTCCGGCGATCGCCTCGTCGGCGAGGAGGTCGAAGACGGCGGTGGACTGGTAGGGCCCCCGGTGGGCGAGGCGGATCGGGATCCCGGCGGTGGGCGCGGCCGCACGCAGGGCGGCGGAGCCGGTGCGCGGGGCGGCGGCACGCAGCTCGCTCGGTGTCGAGGCGTACACCGCGCGGATCGTGTCGTTGAACTGCCGCACGCTGGCGAACCCGGCCGCGAACGCGATCTGCGTGATCGGGAGGCCGGTGGTCTGGAGCAGCACCCGCGCGGTGTGGGCGCGCTGGGCGCGGGCCAGTGCGACGGGGCCCGCGCCGACCTCCGCGGTGAGCTGCCGCTGCACCTGGCGGGCGCTGTATCCGAGGTGCACCGCGAGCCCTCCGACACCCTCGCGGTCCACCACCCCGTCGCCGATCAACCGCATGGCCCGACCGACCACGTCGGCCCGCACATTCCACTCCGCGGACCCCGGCACAGCGTCCGGACGGCATCTGCGACATGCCCGGAACCCCGAGCTCTGCGCCGCGGCGGCGGTCGCGTAGAACCGTACGTTCTGCCGCTTCGGCGTCACCGCGGGGCAGCTGGGCCGGCAATAGATCCCCGTCGTCTCGACAGCGAAGAAGAACTCCCCGTCGAACCGGGCGTCCCGGCTCCGCACCGCCTCGTACCTGGTGTCTTCATACCTGGTCTCTGCGTCGATCACCCTTCCAGTGTGCGGGGCCTCCGGGGACGGGTCTGGCGGAAATCGGACATGGCGTTGGGCTTTTCTCGCCCCCTCCGCCCCTACCCGTCCCGTACCTGGGGGCTGCGCCCCCAGACCCCCTAAAAGATCGCGCAGTTCCCCGCGCCCCTTTTAGGGGCGCGGGGAACTGCGCGACAAGCCCCCACCCACCCGCAGCCGAAAGGCTGGTCGGGACGGGTAGGGACGGAGGGGGCGAGACAAACCCACCCCGGCCCCGGCCTACTGCCAACGCCCCCGCTTGGCCTCCATGGCGGCCCGCCCCTCCGCCCCCTTCCGCTTCCAGTCCCGTCGAATCTCGGCCCGCAGCCGCGCGTCCGTCTTGGCGACGATCCGCTGGTTCTCGCGCAGCAGCTTGCGATAGCTGTCGAGACGGCGTTCGGGAAGGGTGCCGGAGTCGAGGGCGGCGAGGACGGCGCAGCCGGGCTCGGCGACATGCGCGCAGTCGTGGAAGCGGCACTGCGCGGCCAGCTCCTCGATCTCGGCGAAGACCTGCCCGACGCCGGTCTCGGCGTCCCAGAGACCGACGCCCCGCAGTCCCGGGGTGTCGATGAGGACGCCCCCGCCCGGCAGGGCGAGGAGGTTGCGCGTCGTCGTGGTGTGCCGGCCCTTGCCGTCCATGTCCCGCGTGGCCTGCACATCCATGACGTCCTCGCCGAGCAGCGCGTTCGCGAGGGTCGACTTCCCCGCTCCGGACACTCCGAGGAGGACCGAGGTACCGCCGGCGAGGACGGCCTCGAGGACATCGAGGCCCGCACTCGTCGTGGAGCTGACCGTCAGCACCGGTACACCCGGCGCCGTCGTCTCGACGTCCTGGACGAGATGCCCGAGCGTCACCGCGTCCGGCACGAGGTCGGCCTTGGTGAGGACGACCACGGGCTGTGCGCCGGACTCCCAGGCGAGGGCCAGGAAGCGTTCGACGCGGCCGAGATCGAGTTCCACGGCGAGCGACACGGCCACGACGGCGTAGTCGACGTTGGCCGCGAGGATCTGCCCCTCGGAGCGCTTGGAGGAGGTGGAGCGCACGAAGGCGGTACGGCGCGGCAGATACGTCCGTACGTAGCGCGGATGGCCCGCGGGTTCCACGGCGACCCAGTCGCCGGTGCACACGACCCGCATCGGATCGTGCGGCGTCACGAACGCGGTGTCCGCGCGCATGACCCCGTCGGCGGTGACCACGTCGCACTGCCCGCGGTCGACCCGGATGACCCGTCCGGCCAGCAGACCCTCGGAGTCGTACGGGGCGAACTCGTCCGCCCACGCGTCGTCCCAGCCGTACGCCGCGAGAGGGTGCACTGCCGGAAAATCAAAAGCAGAGGAAGTCAAGGGAGACCCTTCACAAGGGTGGCCCCGGCAGGCGCGCTCAGGCGCGAAGGAGGAGGAAGGTCAGCCGGCGGCCACAGAGGTGGACTTGATGAACTTCTGGATGCGGGCAGCGCCCATCGCAAAGACAGCCATCGGTCAACACCTCCTGCTCTTCCCACACGCTTGCGCCGAAGGCGTCACAGCCCCTCGGCGTCGAACGACCCGACCATAGCCCAGTCCCGCACCACGTCGTCAAACCCTTTTCCTCGTACGCGCCCAGCCCCTCTCGCCGCACCGCAGACGTCCCCTCACTTTCGTGACGAGCAGGAGCGGTCGAGACCCGCGCTCTGATCGATGCCCTCTCTCGACGCGGCGCGCACCACAAGGAAGTCACCCCGCACGGGGTCCGGTTCCATCAGTTCAGCTGGGACGCCGCCGGCCGCACCGTGCGCGTGGTCGTCACCCAGTCGCTGCTGCCGGGCCAGCAGTTCGCCGGCAACGCGGTGGCGTACCTGCGTCAGAGCTTCGCGCCGCGGCTCCTGGCGCTGGTGGGGATCGGCGGCTCCGTCCACCCCGACGTGCACGTCGGCGACGTGGTGATCGCGCAGGAGATCGTTCACTACGAGCCGCGCAAGATCACGCCCGAGGGAGTACGGCGACGTGGGCGCAGCCACCCCGTGACCGCCCGAGTCCAGCACGCGATCAACGACTTCTTCACAGAGAACGGCGAACCCTGGCCGCTGCCCGACGGACCCGATCACCGGGCTCTGCGCGGGCTCATCGGCTCCGGCGAGGCGGTGATCGCCCACGTCGACGCGGCGGAACGCCGGTATCTCAGCGAGTACAACGAGAAGGTCCTCGCCGTGGAGACCGAGGGCGCCGGTCTGGTCGAGGCCGTGCACGCCGCCGCCAACGAGGCCGGTACCCCCAAGCCGTGGCTGGTCGTGCGGGGAATGTCGGACGAGGCCGACAGCCACAAGGACGACAGCCGTCACGAGCCGGCCGGCAGGAACGCCGCCGAGGTGTTCTGCGGTCTGCTGCCTCACCTCCTTCGAACACCGAGGGAGATGAACGACCGTCAAGCCGCTCGGCCCTGCTCGGGCGGACGGGTTCTGCGCGAACGAGAGTGACCGGCCGCGCTCACTCCGCCGTCGTACAACTGCTCCCGTCGAGCGTGAAGTTCCCCGGCACCGAGTTCCCGTCCCGCCAAGAGGCGAGGAAACCGACCGCGAAAGTGCCGCCCGCGGCGACCGACTTGTTGTAGTCGGCGGCGCTCGCGGTCACGCGGGAGTCGTGTTGGACGAAGGTGCCGTCCCACATCTGGGTGACGCGTTGGCCGTCGTGGAAGGTCCAGGCGATCCGCCAGGAGTCGAGGGCCTTGGCGGAGGTGACGGTGACGGTGGCCTGGAAGCCGTCCGGCCACTGGTTGACGATCTCGTACTTCACCTTGCAGGACGACGATGCGCTCTTTGTCGGGTGCGCGGACTTGTGGGGCGTCTCGGCGGGGGACGTGGACGTGCCCTGAGGTTCGGGGTCGGGGTTCGTCTCGGAGCCGGTCGTCGAGTCCGACGGTTCGGGTGACACGAGGGAGCCGGCGGGGCGCGTGGTGGCCGAGGGGGACGAGACGCCCGGGTCCGCCACGGGCTGCCGGTCCGCCGAGTCGCCGCGTGCGGAGGCGTCCCCGCCCCTGGAACCGTCGAACGGCATCAGCGAGACCGTGAGCGCCAGCGCCGACACGATGACGGCCGCGGCCAGGAGCCCGGTCCGGCCGATCCGGGGCCCGGCCACCTTGCCCTCGGCGAGGCCCGTGTCCACGGCCGCGTCCGTACGTCCGCCCGCCAGCCCCGCCTCGGCGGCCCGGCGCCGGCGCTCCAGATACGCGAGGCCGCCCCAGCCGATCACCCCGCCGGCGAGCGCCGCGGGCAGCCCGCCGCCGTGCAGCCGCAGACAGGCGGCCGCCTCCGCGCACTCGACGCACCGGGCGAGATGCCGGGAGAGATCCTCGGGCGTCTCGGCGCCGGGTGAGCGGGTGACCGCGTCGAGGAGCCGGGCGTAGCTGCGGCAGTTGGCGTCCATCGGTGTGTCGAGGTGGTTGCGATGGCACCGGTCCCTGAAGAGCGCCCGCACCTGGGCGAGTTCCTCCGCCGCGGCCGCCGGGTCCAGGCCGAGCCGCCGGGCCACGGCGGGCAGCGGCAGCGACTCGACCTCGGCGAGCCACAGCAGCGCGGCGTCGGGTTCCTGCATGTCCCTGAGGCCGCGCAGCGCGAGCGGGCGGTGCAGCGGCGGCCCGGTGTAGCGGGTGGCCTTCTCGGAGTTGAGCCACAGCCTGAGGTCGGGGTCGAGCCGGTGCCCCTGGCCGTGCGCCTCCCAGGCGGCGGCCGTGGTCCGAACCGACGTCAGCAGCAGGGGAATCCGGGGCAGCCGCAGCGCCCGGCGGCCGGTACTCTTCGCTCCCGAGCCGACCTCGCGCGCCTCGCGGATGCCGTGGGTGAACGCCTCGGTGGCCAGCTGGGTGGCCGAAGCGGAACCGGACGTGCACAGATCGGCGTACGACAGGACCGCGTCCCAGCTCTCCGAGAACAGCGCGGCCTCGGCGGCGTCCTGAGGGGTCGGCAGGTCAGGCATGGGGGGCTCCTGCATCCACTGCTTCCATGTGCAAAGTAATGCAATGCCCAACTCGGGTCCCAGACAAGGGAGTTGGGGTCCGTCTCACGACGGTGCCCGAGCCTTTCACGGTTTCCGCACAACTGACAAGCGACGTATTCAAATGATGGGCAAGCGGTTGCATCGCACCGGTGGTGCGATGCAACCGAACCGTCCCGTCCCGCCAACGGCCCTGCCGCTCGGTGGCGACGATCCGCCCCCGGGCGTCCCAGGGCGTCGGCCCTACAGGTCGCCCAACTCCAGGCGCCCCGAGTGTTGTACGGAAGGAAGGCCAGAAAGTCTCGATTCCCGTCGACATTCACCGGACCTTCGACGCCCACCATCCGCCGGAGGCGTTACGCCCGTTGAGACACACCCCTCTGTGTCCGGGGGCGCAGAACGGATTACACCTGCGACGGCTCCTGCGCGGGAAGGCTGTCCATGAAGGAGCTGACGGAGAAGACCGCGTTCCCCGGTCCGGGAGGGCCGTATCCGGGCGGTGAGGAGAGGCCGAAGTCCTCCATCGTGGAGCGGTAGGCCTGAAGGAGGCGGATGTGGTACTCCAGGGGCGCGCCCTGCGGGTTGGCCTTGCCCAGCGGGGTGGTGGGCTCCGGGCACCACGTGGTGAAGCGGGGCGTGATGCCGTGCGACATGAAGAAGCGCAGCCCCTCGGTGGTGGAGGCGATGGCCTCGTCGACCGTGGTGAAGCCGAAGGGCTCAGCCATCTCCACGCCGGCGACGAAGTTGGGGATCACATTGCGCGCGCCGAAGATCTCCGCCGAGTCGAGGATGCGCTTGTGCCACTCGTCGCGGCCTACGTAGCGCTCCTTGCCCGGGCAGTACAACTCGAAGAGGCGGCGGTCCCACACCTCGTAGTTGGGGTGGTAGATCTGCACGCCGTAGTCCTTGAACCGCTGCACGTCGTCGCGCGGGAGAGCCTGCGCAACCACCTTGCCGATCCAGCGTCCGGGGAAGTGCTCCTCGATGGCCTTGGCGTAGAGCCCGTAGAAGTCGGCCTCGTCGCGGCCCTGCAGCTTCGAGGTGATCGCGCCGCCGGTGAGCGTGTACGCGGTGGACGCCTTCGCGGCGTCATAGCGGTCGATGATCTCGAGCGCTTCAAGGACCTCGTCGACGTCCTTGACGCCGGTGTACGGGCGGCCCGCCGCCTTGTGCTGGCGCCAGTTGTGGTTGATGTCGCAGTACTGGCACTCCTCCTTGGCGCCGAAGTACTGGCAGACCCTAAAGACGGTCAGGTAGATGAGGTAGCCCCACTGGATCGTCGGGGCCACCTCCATCACGGACTTCCCGTTGGAGAGCTTGTGCCGGTAGTACTCCGGCATCGGCGGCACCCCGACGTCGGAGATCCGCTTCCCGTCGAGGTACAGCCCGAGCACGCCGTCGTCGTCGGCGGCCACCCGGTACGGCGAGGACGGATTGACGCGTACGGACACGACGGTCCGCCGCAGGTCGTACGGGCCTCCGGTGAGGATGATCTCCTCGGGCGGGCGCCTGAGCGCGGCCTCGCCCAGCTCGGGCAGGGTGCCGTGGTCGAAGGAGAAGATGAAGTACGACTTCGGCTTGACCTCGCCGCCCTCGTTGTCACTCAGGGCGGACGCGTCGAAGGCCACGCCACCACGGAGCAGGTCCTCCTTGAAGACGGCTTCCCGTGGCACGTGCGGGAACCGTTCCATCAGATCCTCGACCAGCGCGGTGCGGCTGCCGCCCATCCCGTACTCCTCGCTCCCGACTCGTCCCAGTCTCGTTCCAGGCCGTGTGCTCGACTCCTCACGGTATGCCCCCGCCTGTGACTCAGCCGTGCCGGGTCCCCTCGCGCCGCGCGATGTGCGCCGGAGGGGCCACATCCGGCGGAAGCAGCGGGTCGGACTTCGGCGCGCCCCAGGTCGAGGTCAGCGGCAGGGTCCCGGCCCAGAGCCCGAGCTCCGCGTCGGGTCCGTCGCCGTCGTCCGGCGCGCCGGTGCGGATCTTCACCGAGGCCTCTTCGAGAGACAGCGCGAGCAGGGTCGTCGCGGCCAACTCCTTGCGGCTGGGCGCCCGTGCGTAGTCCCACTGGCCGGGCGTGGCGTGCTCGGTGAGCCGCCGCAGACCGTCGACCTTCTCGTCCGGGTCGGTGACCTTGCGGGGTACCCCGTGGATCACCGCGCTGCGGTAGTTCACACCGTGCTCGAACACGGACCGCGCGAGCACGAGCCCGTCGACATGCGTGACCGTGACGCACACGGGAGCGCCGGCCGCGAGACTCCGGCTGGCCACCGACCCGTGCACGTACAGCTGCCGCTCGTCCCGCCCGTACACCGTCGGCACCACCAGTGGCCGCCCCTCGACGATCACACCGAGGTGACAGATGAATCCCGCGTCGAGGATCGCGTCCAGGTCGGCGCGATCCAGGCTGCCCTGCGCACGGAGACGACGGTGGCGGGTGAGGTCGGTTTCGGGGAGAGATCCGTACGTCATAGGCGGGACGCTATCGATATCACAAGCCTCTTAGCCACAAAATTACGGAATTAGTTATACGAGCTCACATGAACAACTAAATCCGCAAGCCACCGCAAGACTCGCCGAAGCACCTGAGGTCACGCCCATGACACCGCGCCCCTCCACCACTCGGGCCACCCCGGCACGCCCCCCCGCCCTCCTCCTCGTCCACGGCTGGGGCGGCAACGGCGGCGCGGATCCCGGCGGAGATGGACACGGACGTGGTCGTCCAGCGCAGGGACGAGCTGTATCTGAGCCCGGGCGCCTTCGGACTCCAAGTGGAGCGGTGGACGACCGGGGCCGGGCTCGGCAGGACGAACGCGTGACCGCCCTCCCGGCGGAGCGGCCCCTGAGGAAGGACTGCCCGTCGCGCCGAACGTGGGCGTCGGTCGGCCAACCGGGAACCCAGTTGCTCCCCTCCGAACGCCACTGACACAGTCGTGGCCATGCCCACCTTCTCCGCGCACGACGGGACCGAGCTGGCGTACCACGTGTTCGGCGACGGCCCTCCGGTGATCTGCCTTCCCGGCGGACCGATGCAGGACTGCGCATACCTGGGGAACCTCGGTGGCCTCTCCGCGCACCGGCAGCTGATCATGCTGGACCTTCGGGGAACCGGCCGGTCGGCCACACCGGAGGACCCCGCCTCCTACCGCTGCGACCGACTCGTCGACGACGTGGACGCCCTGCGCGAGCACCTGGGCCTCGAGAGGGTCGACCTGCTCGCGCATTCCGGCGGTACGAATCTGGCCGTGCTGTACGCGGCACACCATCCGGAGCGCGTCGCCGGGCTCGCGCTGATCACGCCGAGCGTGTACGCCGTCGGCATCACGATCACGGCGGACGTCCGGCGCGAGACGGCGCTGCTCCGCCGGGACGAGCCGTGGTTCCCGGCGGCGTTCGCGGCCCTGGAAGCGATCGTCGCCGGCAAGGCGACGGCCGACTCCTTCGAGGCCATCGCCCCGTTCTGGTACGGCCGCTGGGACGAGACGGCCCGCGCGCATCGGGCCGCGGAGGACGGGCACAAGAACATGGAGGCCGCGGCTGTCTACGGCTCCGAGGGCGCGTTCGCCCCGGACAGCACCCGTGCCGCGCTCGCCCGGTTCGCGTCACCGGTCCTCGTACTGGCCGGGGAGGTCGACCTGAATTCTCCTCCCCGAGCCGTGGCCGAGCTCGCCGAGCTGTTTCCGCGCGCCGAGCTGGTCATTCAGCCCGGAGCGGGACACTTCCCGTGGCTGGATGACGCCGAAGCTTTCGTGGCGACCATCGCCGCATCATCCAGGGATGATCTGCGGCACGATCTCGGCAGTCATGGCGAACATCGCCGATGGACGCCCGGGCAAGGAGGTGACCTTCCGGCTCGGTGATTTCAGTGACAGCAACCGCTCTCTACCGGAGGTGTCGCCGTGTGAGAGGGTCGATGGACAGGCCGGCGGGGTGGACGTCCGGGCGAGGTAACGTCCCCCGGTGGCCGTCGGAAACCGGCCACGGACGGCGACTTCCCGGGGAGGGACGACAGGGATGACAGAGACCCTGACCAACTGGGCCGGCAACATCACATACACGGCCAAGGAACTGCACCGGCCCCACTCGCTCGACGCGCTCCGAGCGCTGGTCGCGGAGAGCTCCCGGGTGCGGGTGCTGGGCAGCGGCCACTCCTTCAACGAGATCGCCGAGCCGGGCGCCGACGGCGTACTGCTGTCGCTGACCGGCCTGCCACCCGCCGTGGACGTCGACACGACGGCCCGTACGGTACGGGTCTCGGGCGGCGTCCGGTACGCCGAACTCGCCCGCCGGGTGCACGAGCACGGGTTCGCGCTGCACAACATGGCATCCCTCCCGCACATCTCCGTGGCCGGCTCGGTGGCGACCGGTACGCATGGCTCGGGGGTGACGAACGGTTCGCTCGCCTCCGCCGTACGCGAGGTCGAGCTGGTCACGGCGGACGGCTCGACCGTGACGATCGGCCGGGGCGACGAGCGCTTCGACGGAGCCGTGACCTCGCTGGGCGCGCTCGGTGTCGTCACCGCGCTCACCCTCGACCTGGAGCCGGACTTCGAGGTGAGCCAGCATGTCTTCACCGAACTCCCCCTGGCGGGACTGGACTTCGAGACCGTCGCGGCGACGGCGTACAGCGTGAGTCTGTTCACCGACTGGGGGCGGCCGGGCTTCCGTCACGTGTGGCTCAAGCGGCGCACCGACCAGCCGCTGCCGGACTTCCCGTGGGCCGCGCCCGCGACCGAGGCGATGCACCCGGTGCCGGGGATGTCCGCACGGAACTGCACCGAGCAGCTCGGCGTCCCGGGCCCCTGGCACGAGCGACTCCCGCATTTCCGGGCCGAGTTCACCCCGAGCAGCGGCGCCGAGCTGCAGTCCGAGTATCTGCTGCCGCGCTCGGACGCCCTGGCCGCGCTGCACGCCCTCGACGCGATCCGTGGGACCATCGCGCCGGTGCTGCAGATCTGCGAGGTGCGGACCGTGGCCGCCGACCGTCAGTGGCTGAGCCCGGCGTACGGACGGGATACGGTTGCCCTGCACTTCACGTGGGTCGAGGACACCGAGGCCGTCCTGCCGGTGGTGCGGCGGGTCGAGGAGGCGCTGGAGCCGTTCGATCCCCGGCCGCACTGGGGCAAGGTGTTCACGGTGCCGTCGGCGGTGCTGCGCGAACGGTATCCGCGGCTGGGCGAGTTCAGGGCGCTGGTGGATTCGCTCGACCCGGCGGGCACGTTCACCAACACCTTCGTGGGGGACTTTCTCCACCCCCTTTCCTAACCCCTTGTCGAAAGTCCCTCACAGGCCATAGCCTTTCCCGGCGCCGGGGCCGAGGGGTCTCGCCATGACCTGGAGGGACCGAGGGGAGTCCAATGAGGCGCGGCACATCACGCGACATCCGCACCGCCAACCGCTACGAGGTGCTGCGCCAGATCATCGCCGAATCGCCCACCTCCCGGCAGGAGCTCGCGGCAGCGACGGGGCTCAGCCTGGCCACGGTCGCCACACTCGTCGGTGAGCTCCTCGACATGAGGATGCTGACCGAGGTCGGCTTCGAGGACTCCGCGGGTGGCCGCCCGCGGGGCCTCGTCGCCGTCAACGCGTCGGGGGGCGCGTTGATCGGCGTCGACATCGCGGAGACGTACGTACGCGTCGAGCTGTTCGACCTGGCGCTGAATGTGCTGGCCCGCGCCGACGAGGACATGCGCCCCGGCGAGAGCCGACCGGAGCAGGTGGTCGGGCATGTCGCGACGGCGGTCGGTTCGGTGGTCGCGCAGGCCGGCGTCGAAGGCGCGCGCGTCCTCGGCGTGGGGGTCAGCGTGCCCGGTCAGGTCGACCGCGAGGGCGGGGTCTCCGAATACGCCCCGAACTGGGACTGGCACGACGTGCCGCTGCTCGCCCTGCTCGCCGAGCACATCGCCTACCCCCTCTACCTCGACAATCCGTTGCGCGCCTGCGCGGTCGCCGAGCTCTGGTTCGGCGCGGCCCGCGGACGCGGGGATGCCGTGGTCGTCAATCTGGGCACGGGAGTCGGCGCCGGGCTCGCCCTCGGCGGCGGTCTGCACCGCGGGGTGAGCAACAGCGCGGGCGAGTGGGGCCATACGACGCTGGTGCTGGACGGGCGGCTGTGCCACTGCGGCAACCACGGCTGCGTGGAGACGTATGTCGGGGCGCCCGGAATCATGCTGAATCTGCGGGAGTTGAGCCCCCGCAGCTCGCTGCTGCACCCCGAGGACCAGACCGCCACGATCAACGCGCTCGCCCAGGGCGTCGCCGCACAGGATCCGGTGGCGCTCAAGGTCGTGCGGGACACCGCCCGTTACCTCGGTGCCGGGATCTCCGACCTGGTGAACCTCCTCAATCCCGAGGTGGTCGTGCTCAGCAGCTGGGTCGCGGCCACGCTCGGCGAGCCGCTGCTGAACGAGGTGCGCGAGGCCGTCGCCCGGCACGCACTGAAGCGGCCGTTCGCGGCCACCGAGATCGTCCTCTCCCCCATTCCGACCGATCCGGTCTGCCTCGGAGCCGCGACGTTCGCCCTGGAAGGGGCACTCCAGTCGGTCGGCCAGAGGCCCATGAAGCGCACCACCAACGCAAGGAGCCGTACCGCACCACCTTCATGACGACGGAAGGGATGCACGTTGACGCGCACCAAGAGATCGCTCCTCGCCACAGCCGCAGCCGCACTCGCTGTCACGGGGACGCTGATATCCGCCCCGCCCGCTTCAGCCGCCGACCCCGCAGCCGCCGAGGTCTCCCCGCACGCCGCCCAGACCATCGACAACATCGGCGCGTCCGGTGCCTGGTGGGTCAACGACCTCAAGAACTTCGACCCCAAGGTCCAGGCCCGGGTCGCCAAGCTGCTGTTCTCCTCCAAGGGCCTGGACCTCAGCAACTACCGCTACAACATCGGCGGTGGCGGCACGGCGGTCACCACCCCCTCCCGCGCCCCCGAGGACTTCCTGAACGCCGACGGGACGTACGACTGGAGCCGGGACAAGGGCGGCCGTACGTTCCTGAAGTACGCGGCGCGGTACGGCGTCGAGGACCTGGTCGGCTTCGTGAACAGCGCGCCCGCCGCCTGGAAGACCAACTCACAGAGCTGCGGGGGGTACTTGAATGCGAAGAACACGGCCGACTTCGCGAAGTACGTGGCCGACGTGACCGATCACTTCGCCGAGCAGGGCGCGAAGCTCGACTACATCAGCCCCTTCAACGAGCCGAACAACAGCTTCGACAGCTGCGGTCAGGAGGGCATGCTGGTGCCGGTCGACCAACGCGACGACATCGTGAGGGCGTTGGGCGCCGAGCAGCGGGCGCGCCACCAGAAGACGGGCATCATCGCCGACGAGTCCAGCAGCACGGTCAGCTTCAACACCGAGGTCCCGCAGTGGATCGCGCAGCCCGGCACCGCACAGTACGTGTCGAAGCTGGCCCACCACACGTACAACAACCCCGGTGACGACCAGCTCGCGAAGATCAACGAGACGGCGACGTCGGTCGGCAGGCAGCCCTGGGCGACGGAGATCTGCTGCTTCGGCAAGGGCGGCACCGGCTGGGCGCAGGAGTACGACCCGACCATCGACGGCGGCCTGAACCTGTCGAAAATCATCTACAAGGACTTCGCGACCGCGCACGACTCGGCCTTCCACTGGTGGGTCGCGCTCTCCGAGATGATCGGCAGCGACCCGTACGCGAAGAACGGCGACGGCTGGAACGACGGCCTGATCTACTACGACCCGAACTACGCCACGAACGGCAACCAGACGCTCTACTTCACCAAGCGCTATTACGCGCTCGGCCAGTACAGCAAGTTCGTGAAGCCGGGCGCCGTCGCGCACAACGTGACCGGGGCGCCGAGCGGTGTCGACGTGACGGCGTACGACCTCCCCCACGCTCGAACGAGCTCGCGCGGGGGGACCCCCATGGGCAAGTGGGTGGTCGTGGTCAACAACCACAACACGACCGACACTTCGCTGAATCTGCACTTCAACAGCAGGACGCCTGTCAAGGCACAACAGGCAGTCCGGACCTCCGCGACCGAGGACTGGGCGAACGTCACCAAGCCGGCCGTGGGCGAGGAGGGCCAGGTCTCCGCGACGCTCGCCGCCCGCTCCATCACGACGTACGTCTTCGACCAGAAGGGTCACGACACCACGGCCGTGACGGGCGCCCGGCAAGGAAAGCAGTCGGGCAAGTGCCTGACGGCGGACGCTTCGGGGGCCGCGATCAGCACGTGCACGGGCGCCGAGGCGCAGTCGTGGACGTATGACGTATCCGGCGCTCTCAAGGGCTCCAACGGGTGCCTGACGGCCGGGAGTTCGGGTCTGGTGACAGCCGCCTGCGCCGACAGCGCCGGCCAGCGATGGCAGTTGAACGCGAATGGACAAATCGTCAGTGAGTCGTCCGGCAAGTGCCTGGACGTCAGCGGTCAGGCAACCGCCGACGGAAGCAAGGTGATCCTCTACAGCTGCACCGGCGGATCCAACGAGGTCTGGACCAAGCAGTAGTGCACTAAGGGCAGTTGAGGGGTCGCGGGTCGCCGGTGCGGCGGCCCGCAACCCCGTCACGTCCGGCATCCCGAACGCCACGCAACGCTTCGAACAGACTTCGTCCAACCCCTTGCCGAAGCCTTAGCAGAAGGTTAACGTCCCGCACCGCACAGCGAATTCGAGCCGCAGCCGTACTCGAGACAAGGACGTCACCATGTCGGCAATGAGCAGCAACTGGGACCGCCGATCAGTACTCCGGGCAGCCGCGGGCCTGTCCGCCGCCGGTGCGCTGGCCGCGTGCGGCAGCAACAACGGCCGCGGGGGCGGCAGTGGTTCGGGCAAGAGCCTCACGCAGTACTTCCACGCGTACGGCGAGGCGGGCACCGAGCAGGCCATCAAGAAGTACGCGGCGGCGTACGACAAGGCCAACGTGAGCACCCAGTGGATCACCGGCAACACCTTCGAGACGAAGCTGTTCGCGGCCCTGCTGACCAAGAACGCGCCCGACGTCTTCGAGTTCCACCCGCAGATCCAGCTCATCAAGAGCGGTCAGGTGGCCGATCTGAGCGACCTCATCGACCCGGTCAAGGACGACTTCAATCCGGCCGACATCAAGTCGCACACGGTCGACGGCAAGATCTACGGCGTGCGGATGATCGACGACCCGCAGTTCTTCTTCTACCGGAAGTCGATGCTGGAGAAGGCCAAGGTCGACGTTCCGACCACGCTGGACGAACTCATAGAGGCCGCCGCCAAGTTGACCACCAGCAAGGTCAAGGGCCTGTTCATGGGCAACGACCTCACGTCGATCCAGAGCAACCTGATCTGGTCGGCCGGCGCCGACACCCTCAACGAGAAGAACGAGATCGCCTACCACACGGACGCGGTCGCCGAGGGGCTCACCAAGCTCCACGGGCTGTTCACCAGCGGCCACCTGCTGCTCGACGCCCCGGCCGACTACTGGGACCCGTCCGCCATCGACCAGGGCCTGTGTGCCATCCAGTGGTGCGGTATGTGGGCGATGCCCGTGATGCAGAAGGCGCTCGGTGACGACCTCGGCGTCTTCCCGTTCCCGAAGGTCGGCGACTCCGGCAAGCAGTCGGTCTACAACGGCGGCTGGTCGATGTTCGTCAACGCCAAGGGCAAGAACGTCGAGGCGGCCAAGGAGTACGTGAAGTGGCTGTGGATCGAGCAGAAGAAGTACCAGGAGGACTGGGCGCTCTCGTACGGCTTCCACATCCCGCCGCGCGCCTCGATCGCCGCGGAGGCCACCAAGCTCAAGTCGGGCCTGCCCGCCGAGGGCGTCAAGCTCTTCAACGACTTCGGGCACTTCGACAACATCGGCTGGACCCAGGCCATGATCGTGGCGTTCAACGACGTGATGGCCAACGC
The DNA here is from genome assembly GCF_041053055.1 of Streptomyces sp. R41. Classification (NCBI taxonomy): domain Bacteria; kingdom Bacillati; phylum Actinomycetota; class Actinomycetes; order Kitasatosporales; family Streptomycetaceae; genus Streptomyces; species Streptomyces sp. R41. Next base: position 8,201,763 of record NZ_CP163443.1, on the reverse strand, counting down.
CGTCCGCAAGAACCAGAACCCCGAGGCCGCACTCGACGCCTGTGACAAGAAGGTCGACGTCGAGCTCAAGAAGCTCTTCGGATAGGCCGGCGGACGGACCACGACATGTCGACGACCACAGCACGCGACGTCGCGCGCCCCGCCCCGGCCAAGGCCTCCAAGGCCCGGCCCCGGCGGGGGCTGCGGGGCAACCCCACACTCAACTTCTGGCTCTTCACCGGACCGTTCGTCATCGGCCTGGTGATCTTCATCTTCATCCCCATCGGGTGGAGCATCTGGCTCAGTTTCTTCGAGGCGCGCTACACGGTCACCCCCAGCAAGTTCATCGGGTTCGACAACTACCACCAGATCCTGACGAACAGTAACTTCGTCAAATCGCTGGGCACGTTCACCGTGTTCGCCGCGTTCATCGTGCCCACCACCTGGGCGGTCTCGTTGGGCCTGGCGCTGCTGGTGCACCGGATGCGCTTCATGAAGGCGTTCTTCCGTTCGGTCTTCTTCCTGCCGACCGCGTGCAGTTACGTCGCGGCGGCGCTGATCTGGAAGATGTCCATCTTCAACGGTGTCCGCTTCGGCCTCGCCAACACCGTCATCGGCTGGTTCGGCATCGACAACATCGCCTGGCTGGCCAATCCCGATCCGCCCTGGTACTGGCTGGTCATCGTGACCGTGCGCCTGTGGCTGCAGTCCGGCTTCTACATGATCCTGTTCCTCGCGGCGCTGCAGAACATCCCGGGCGAGCTGTACGAGGCCGCCGCCATCGACGGCGCCAAGCCGGGCTGGCAGACCTTCCGGTACATCACGCTGCCGCAGCTGCGGGCCACGTCGACCGCGGTGATCCTGCTGCTGCTGATCGCCGCCTATCAGGCCTTCGACGAGTTCTACAACCTGCTGGGCAAGGCCACGTGGGGCAAGCCGCCCCTCGTCGAGCTCTACAACACGGCCCTCGGCACCAACCAGGACTACGGCGCCGGCAGCGCGGGGGCGGTCGTCCTGACCCTGCTGATCTGCGTCGTGACCCTGTTCCAGGGCAAGATCATGGGCTTCGGAAGGGGTGAGGAGTCCAAGTGACCACCACCGCACCCGACATCAGCAAGCCGCGCAAGGTCCGGCGCGGCGGCAGCGTCATCGGCAACACGGGCCTGTACGTCGCCATCGGCATCGCCGCCCTGCTCTTCCTCCTCCCCTTCTATCTGATCGTCCGCAACGCCCTGATGACGGACCCGGAGATCACCGGCGAGAGCTGGAAGTGGTTCCCCACGGACATCCAGTGGGGCAACATCACCGAGCCGTTCGACGACGTCACGGTCGACTTCGGCCGCGCGATGGTGAACTCCATGGTCGTCGCGGTCCTGATGACCGTCGGCACCCTCCTGATCTGCTCCCTCGCCGGCTACGGCCTGGCCAGAATCCCCTACAAGCACGCCAACAAGGTCTTCTACGCCGTCCTGGCCACCCTGATGGTTCCCACGGCCGTCACCTTCGTGCCCAGCTTCGTGCTGGTCTCGTCACTCGGCTGGGTGGACACCTATCGCGGCCTCATCATTCCGGGCCTCTTCAGTGGTTTCACCTGCTTCCTCTTCCGGCAGTACTTCCTGGGGTTCCCCAAGGAACTGGAGGAGGCGGCGCGTGTGGACGGGCTCGGCTACTGGGGCGCGTACTGGCGGGTCGTCGTACCGAACTCGCTGAACTTCTTCGCCGCGATCGCGACGATCACCTTCATCAGCGGCTGGAACGCCTTCCTGTGGCCGCTGGTCATCGGCCAGGACCCGAGCGCGTGGACGGTCCAGGTCGCGCTCTCCTCGTACATGACCAACCAGACCGTCAACTACCACCTGATCTTCATGGCCACGGCCATTTCCATCCTGCCCCTGGTGTTCGTGTTCCTCTTCCTCCAGCGCTGGCTGGTGCAGGGGGTCGCACAGACCGGCATCAAGGGCTGAGCTAGGAGACCGATGTCTTTCCGCGCCACCACTTCCATCGATTACGTCGAGGACGTCTCACCCGGCAGCGGCGCGCTTCCACCGCGGGCCTGGTATGCGTCCTCGGATGCCACGTCCTTGTCACTGAACGGCAGTTGGCACTTCCGGCTGTCGGCGACCGCCGACGCGGAGGACGACTCGTTCGCCGACGAGGACTACGACGCCGGGGACTGGGCGGAAGTCTCGGTCCCCGGCCACTGGGTCCTTCAGGGCCACGGCTCCCCCATCTACACCAACCACCTCTACCCCTTCCCGGTCGACCCGCCGCGCGTGCCGACCGAGAACCCGACCGGAGATCATCTGCGGGTCTTCGACCTGCCGTCCGACTGGCCCTCGGACGGGGGCTCGGTGCTGCGCTTCGACGGGGTCGAGTCCTGCGCCCGTGTCTGGCTCAACGGCACGGACATCGGCGAGTTCAAGGGCTCCCGGCTGCCGCACGAGTTCGCGGTCGGGCATCTGCTGAAGCCGGCCGGCAACGTGCTCGCGGTCCGCGTGCACCAGTGGTCGGCGGGCTCGTACCTGGAGGACCAGGACCAGTGGTGGCTGCCCGGCATCTTCCGGGACGTCACGCTCCTGCACCGCCCACCGGGCAGCGCGCTCGACTTCTTCGTGCACGCGTCCTACGACCACCTCACCGGAGAGGGCGCCCTGCGCGTCGACTCCGACGTCGACGGGCGGGTCACCGTGCCCGCCCTGGACATCGATGTCGCGACCGGCGAGTCGGTGACCGTCCCGGTGCGGCCGTGGACGGCCGAGGCCCCCCGGCTGTACGACGGTGAGCTGGTCACGGAGGGCGAGCGCGTCCCGTTGCGCATCGGCTTCCGGACCGTGGAGCTGGCGGACGGCCTGATCAAGGTCAACGGCCGACCGATCCTCTTCAAGGGCGTCAACCGCCACGAGTGGCACCCGGAGAAGGGCCGAGCCCTCGATCCGGAGACCATGCGCGAGGACGTGCTGCTGATGAAGCGGCACAACATCAACGCCGTTCGCACCTCGCACTACCCGCCGCACCCCGCGTTCCTCGACCTGTGCGACGAGTACGGCCTGTGGGTCATCGACGAGTGCGACCTGGAGACCCACGGTTTCACCGAACAGGCCTGGCGCGACAACCCCGTCGACGACGACCGCTGGACCCCGGCGCTGCTCGACCGCGCCGCCCGTATGGTCGAGCGCGACAAGAACCACCCGTCCGTCGTCGTCTGGTCCCTCGGCAACGAGGCCGGCACCGGGCGCGGGCTCACCGCCATGGCCGAGTGGATCCGCGGCCGGGACGCCTCACGGCTGATCCACTACGAGGGCGACATCAACTGCCGTGACACGGACGTGTATTCACGGATGTACGCGGGCCACGCCGAGGTCGAGCGCATCGGCCGCGGCCTGGACGGCGGCGCGCTGAAGCGACGCGGGCTCCCCTTCATCCTCTGCGAGTACGGGCACGCCATGGGCAACGGTCCCGGCGGCCTCGCCGACTACCAGCGCCTCTTCGAGTCCTACGACCGGATCCAGGGCGGTTTCATCTGGGAGTGGATCGACCACGGCATCAAGGACGAGCGGTACGGGTTCGCGTACGGCGGTGACTTCGGCGAGGAGCTGCACGACGGGAACTTCGTCTGCGACGGGCTTGTCTTCCCGGACCGGACGCCGTCGCCGGGGCTCGTCGAGTACAAGAAGGTGATCGAACCGGTTCGCGTCGTCGGTGACGGCACGGACGGGACCGTGCGGATCACGAACGCGTACGACTTCGCGGATCTCTCGGCGCTCGCCTTCGAGTGGTCGTACCAGGTCGAGGGCGAGACGGTCGAGGCGGGCGCGCTGTCGGTGCCCGCGCTCGCACCGGGCGAGTCGGCCGAGGTGAAGCTGCCGACCCCGCCCGCCGACGCGCGCGGCGCCGAGACTCAGTGGACGGTACGGGCGGTGCTCGCTGCCGGGACGGTGTGGGGGCCGCAGGGTCACGAGGTCGCCTGGGCTCAACTTCCTTCCGGGGAACGGACTTTGCCGCGTGTGGCCCAGTCCGACGGCCCCGTGCTCGGCGAGCGGCGGATCACCCTCGGCCCGGCCGCCTTCGACGCCCGCACCGGTGCGCTGAGGACGATCGGCGGGGTCGACGTCACCGGTCTGCGCCTGGACGTGTGGCGTGCGCCGACCGACAACGACAACGGCGCGCACTGGCAGCCGGACGAGCGCTACGGCCCGCTCTGGCGCAAGCTGGGCCTGCACCGGATGCGACACCGGTTGGACGCCGTGGAGTTGGGCGCCGACGCCTTGACGGTACGGACCCGGGTGGCGCCCGCCGCCTGGGAGGTGGGCCTGCGCACGGTGTACCGGTGGACGTCCGACGGGACGCGGCTGCGGCTGACCGTGTCCGTGGCACCGGAGGGCGACTGGACGCTGCCGTTGCCGCGTCTCGGGATCCGCCTGGGGCTCTCGGGCTCGGCGGACCGGGTGAAGTGGTTCGGCGGTGGTCCCGGTGAGGGGTATCCGGACACCAAGTCCGCCTCCATGGTGGGGCGTTGGGAATCCACGGTGGACCAGCTGCAGACGCCGTACGTGCGTCCGCAGGAGAACGGCGCCCGGGCCGATGTCCGCTGGGCGCAGATCGGTGGTCTGCGCGTCGAGGGCGATCCCTCGTTCTGGTTCACCGCGCGCCGCTGGACGACCGAGCAGCTCGATGCCGCCGAGCACCTGACGGACCTGGCAGCGGGCGACACGGTCTGGGTCAACCTCGACCACGGGCAGCAGGGCATCGGCTCGCAGTCGTGCGGTCCCGGCGCGCTGCCTCAGTACCAACTGCGGGCCGCTCCCGCGGAGTTCTCGTTCGTCCTCTCGGAGATTCATGACTGACACCCTCACCCGCACCGCGGCCGGCCGGCTCTTCAGCCGTCCGGCCGCGGTCGCGTCCTGCGTCGCGTTCGTCCTCATCGGCATGCTTCAAGCGCTCTACGGGCCCGCGGTGCCGGGCCTGCGCGAGGAATTCCATCTGTCTCCGTCCGGAGCCGGGCTCGGCCTGAGCCTGCACTTCACCGGAGGGGTCGCGGGCGTCCTGGCCTTCAACGCGATCCACTCCCGGATCAGCAACAGGGCGCTGCTGGCGGCGAGTTACGCGCTGATGGCAGCGGGTGGCGCGGGCTTCGCGTTCGCGCCGAACTGGCCGCTCGCCCTCGCCGCCGCCTTCCTCGGCGGCCTCGGCTTCGGCGGCATCGACTACGGCCTCAACCAGCTCTTCGCGGTCGGCTTCGGCGACCGTTCGACGGCGATGCTGAACGTGCTGAACGCGCACTTCGGCATCGGTGCGGTGCTCGGTCCCGCGCTCATCGCATGGGTGGGCCCCGACGACTACGCGTACGCCTTCGGGGCGTGTGCCGTGCTGGCGGCGGCGCTGATCCTGTGCACGGGCGGGGTACGCAGCGAGGCGCCCTCCGTGTCCGAAGCCGCCGCGAGGCCTGCCGCCGGTGGCCTGCTCTCCCGTGTGCTGGCCGGCTTCCTCGCCCTGTACATCCTGAACGTCGCCGTCGAGGCGGGTGTCGGCGGCTGGGAGCCCACCCACCTGGAGACCGTCGGCTACAGCGCGACGATCGCCGCCTCGGCCACCTCGGTCTACTGGCTCATGATGACGGCCGGCCGTTTCCTCGTCGTCCCGATCACGCTGCGGTACGCGCCCGAGCGCATCCTCGCGGTCTGCGCGGCCGGGATGACGGCGTGCCTGCTCCTGGCGCTGATACCGGGGGCCGCGCCGGTGGCGTACGCCGGTGTGGGCCTGTTCATCGCACCGGTGTTCCCGACCGGTCTCCCCTGGCTGAACCAGGCACTGCCGGGGGCCAAGCGGGCGGGCGCCTGGGTGATCGCCGCGTCGATGATCGGCGGGGTGGCGGCGCCACCGCTCCTCGGCGTGGGCATCGAGGCGTCCGGTATTCACGCGGTGCCGTGGCTGTTGACCTTGTTGTCAGGCGCGTCGCTGGTGGCCACGGTCTGGCTGATGCGGCTGACGCGGGAGCGTGCGGCATGAAGGGCGTGAACCGAGTCAACAGCCCTGCCGGGGTCAACGGGGTCAACAGCTCCCCCGGCGTGAACGGCAGCATCCAGGTCCGCGGCCTCTCCCGCACCTTTCACACCACCGTCCGCCGCCCGGGATTCACAGGCGCCCTCAAGTCTCTCGTCAGCCCGGAACGAGTGGCGAAGGAAGCCGTCTCCGACATCACCTTCGACGTGGCCCCCGGAGAACTGCTCGCCCTGCTCGGGCCGAACGGCGCGGGCAAGTCCACCACCATCAAGATGCTCACCGGCATCCTCACCCCGACCGCCGGCGAGGCGCGCGTCGCCGGTGTGGTCCCGTACGTGGAACGCGAGCGCAACGCGCGCAACATCGGCGCCGTGTTCGGGCAGCGCACCCAGCTGTGGTGGGACCTGCCGGTGCGCGAGTCCTTCTCGATCCTGCGCGACATCTACGAGGTGCCGGCGGGTGAACACCGCGTCCGGCTCGGCGAGTTCGACGAGCTGCTCGACCTCTCCTCCTTCTGGGACACCCGCGTACGCCACCTCTCCCTCGGTCAGCGGGTGCGCTGCGACCTGGCCGCGGCCCTCCTGCACGATCCGCCGGTGGTGTTCCTCGACGAGCCCACCATCGGCATGGACGTGGTGGTCAAGGAGCAGGTGCGCGGCTTCCTCAAGCACCAGGTGGAGGAGCGCGGCCGGACGGTGCTGCTGACCACGCACGACATGACGGAGGTCGGACGGCTCGCCGAGCGCGTCGTCCTGATCAACCACGGGCGGCTCGTCCTCGACGGCACGCTCGACGAGATCCGCCGCAAGTTCGGCTCGACCTGGCAGGTGCGGGCCACGCTCGCGGACCCGCACGCCCCCGTCGAGCCGCTGCCGGGAATCGCGCTGCTGCGGCGCGAGGGCCCGCAGGTGGTGTTCGGGCCGGACGGGGAGGAGGCCCCGACCGTCCACCAGGCGCTGAAGCAGGTCATCGAGCGGTACGAGGTGTCCGATGTCGCCCTGGACGAGGCCGACTTGGAGGACGTGATGCGGGCGGCGTACGTCCAGGCGGGGGAGGCATGAGCGTCACTGCCCCGCGCGGCTGGCGGGCAGCCCGGGTCACCCCGCTCGGCGAGCTGCACACCCCGCCGCGGATGACCGCCGCGCTGCTCCGGCTCACCGTGCAGGTGGTACTGGTCGCCTCGCTGTGGCGCGGCCTGTACGCGGCGACCGGCACCACCGCCGGACTCACCCGGGACCAGGCCGTCACGTACGCCGTGCTCGCGGTACTGGCCACCCGGATCAGGGAGTTGGACCAGTACTCGGGCCGCGACACCGTGCAGCAGCACATGCACTTCGGCACCATCGTGTACTGGTATCTGCGCCCGCTGCCCCCGCAGCGCTACTACGCCCTGCGCGCGCTCGGCGAGCAACTCTACGGACTGATCTGGGCGTTGGCCGGATACCTGATCTGTCTGGCCGCCGGGGTCGTTGATCCCCCCAAGTCGGGGGCCGTGGCAGGAGTGTTCGTGCTCAGCGTGCTGCTCGGGCAATGGGTCCTGTACTACGTCATGCTCGTCATCGACCAGTTGTGCTTCTGGACGCTCCGCAACGGCGCCGCGATCATGATCCTGATCTTCGCGCAGAACCTGCTGTCCGGGGTGTACGCGCCGCTGTGGTTCTTCCCCGACTGGTTCATCACGCTCAGCCGCTTCCTGCCGTTCCAGGCGACGCTCAGTGTGCCGTTGTCGCTGTACGTGGGCCGGATTCCGGTGTCCGACGCGGCCCCCGAACTCGCCGTACAGGCCGCCTGGGTGGTGGCCCTCGCCCTGTTCACCCGGCTGCTGTGGCGACGTGCCGCCCGGCGTGTGATCTCGCAAGGAGGCTGATGCCCATGAAAGCCGTTCGGATCGCGTGGCGCATCACGCGGCTCAACTTCCGTGCGCAGCTGGAGTACCGCTCCGAGTTCCTGATGATGATCGCGATCGGCGCGGTCTGGCAGGTGTCGGTGATCGTGTTCGCGACGGTGCTGCTCACCCGGTTCACCGGGATGGGCGGCTGGGACAGTTCGGACGTCCTGCTGATCCCGGCGACGCGGATGCTGGCGCACGGCCTGTTCGTCCTGATCCTGGGCCGGATGCACGGACTCGGCCGGCACATCCAGGAAGGAAAGATCGACGTCTATCTGCTCCGGCCCATGCCGGTCCACCGCCAGGTCCAGCTCGAGTTCTTCCCCACCAACGCGATCGGCGACCTGACGGTGGCGGCGGGCCTGATGGCGGGCGCGCTGAGCCGCAGCGACCTGGACTGGACGGCGGGGCGGACCACGTATCTGATCGTCGCCGTCCTCGGCGGCATGCTCCTGGAAGCCGCCCTGTTCACGGTCGTGGCCTGCGCCTCGCTCCGCTTCCCGGCCGCCGACTACTGGGGCCGCTGGCTGGAAGAACTGCTCGGCACGTTCGGCAGTTACCCCCTCAACGTGCTGCCACGAGCGGTCGGCGGCTTCCTCACCTACGGGCTGCCGTTGGCGTTCGTCGCGTACTTCCCGGCCGCCGTGCTGACCGGCCACGGGGGCGACGCGGGTGTGCCGTACTGGCTGGCCGCGGCCTCCCCGCTGCTGGGTGCGGCCGGCTACCTGGCCGCCCGGCTGCTGTGGCGGTGGAGCCTTCGGCACTACACGGGGGTGGGCGGATGACTGCCGCCGCGAGGCCCGCTCGACGACAGTGGGGCCCGGACCGGTCACCGGTCCGGGCCCCACCTGCCGATGTGCCCTAGGGGCAGCTGATGCGGGTGTCGCCGGTGTCCGTGGTGCAGGTGTCCGTGTTGGGGCCGCCGTTGGCGGTGTCGTTGCCGGAGATGTTGTCGACGGTGTTGAGGTTGTCGGTGCCGTAGTTGCCGATCAGGTTGTCGTTGCCGGGGCCGCCGTTCAGGGTGTCGTTGCCGTAGCCGCCGTCGAGGCGGTCGTTGCCGTATCCGCCGTACACGGTGTCGTTGCCGTAGCTCGCGTTGACGTTGTCGTCTCCGCCGAGGGCGCAGATCACGTCGTTGCCGAAGGTGCCGTTGAGGGTGTCGTTGCCGCTGGTGCCGATGATGGTGCAGCCGCGGGAGTTGTTGACGGTGGTGGTCCGTGTGGCGGTGTTGTTGGCGGGGTTCGGGTCGGTCTGGGTGGCGCTGAGCGTGGCGGTGTCGGTGAGGGTGCCGGTGGCGCGGGGCTCGACCACGATTGTCACCGTGGGGTGGGCGCCGGGGGCGAGGGTGCCCAGGGAGCAGTCCGCGCTGGTGGCGGTGGTGGTGCAGGTGCCCTGGCTCGGGGTGGCGGAGACGACCGAGGCGGCGGGTCCGGCGAGTGTGTCGGAGAGGAAGACGCCGTTGGCGGTGGCGGTGGTGCTGTTGTTGACGGTCATGGTGTAGGTGGCGCGGTCACCGATACTGACCGTGGTGGGACCGGCCTTGGTGACCGACAGGTCCACGCCGGAGGGCGGCGGGGGCGGCGGGGTGCCGGTGCCCCCCAGGTAGCGGGCCAGGGCGCGGTGGTCACCGCTGTTGCCGAAGGCGAGGATCTTGCCGTCGGACTGGAGGGCGAGGCGGTTCACGAAGTCGCCGGTGCCGAAGTCGGTGGTCGTCTTCCCGTTGCTGCCGAAGCCGGTGTCGAGAGTGCCGTCGGCGTTGTAGGAGGCCAGCGCGAAGTCGTTGCCGGCGGTTCCGGCGGCGACGATCCGGTCGCCGGGCTGGAGCAGCAGGTCCCGCACCGCGGAGCCGGTGCCGAAGGCGGTGGTCACGACGCCACCGGTGCCGAAGCCTCCGTCGAGGCTGCCGTCGACGTTGTAGCGCACGAGCGTGAAGTTGCCGCCGCTCGATCCGGACACGACGACCTTGCCGGTCGACTGCACGACCACGGTCCGACCCCAGTTGTAGCCGCCGAGATCCGTGGTGACGCGTCCGTCGCCGCCGCCGAAGGAGGTGTCGAGGCTGCCGTCGGCGTTGTAGCGGGCGAGCGCGAAGTCGAAGGAGGTCTCGCCCGAGTATCCGGCGAGGACGAACTTCCCGTTGGGCTGCAGGGCCATGTCGTATGCGGTCGCGCCGCCGTTGCCTGCCTCCGGGAACGGGGTGAGGACCTTGCCGTCACCGTCGAAGGTGGGGTCCAGGACGCCGTGGGTGTCGTAGCGGACCGCCGCGAAGTCGCCGCCCGCCGTGCCCGCGGCGAGGATCTTCCCCTCCGGGCCGGGCAGCACCGCGACCGCCCAGCCGTCCTCGGCGCCACCCGCCAGCTCGGGGATGACGTGGCCGCCGTCCCCGAAAGTGGTGTCGACGCTGCCGTCGGGGTTGTAGCGGGCCACCGTCAACCAGCAGCAGCCGCCGTTCTCCTCGCCGAACCTCTCGGTGGTGCCGACGACGACGATCTTCCCGTCGGGCTGGAGCGTCACGCCCTGCGCCCGGTCCTCGCCGTCCTCGAAGTTGGTCAGCACTTCCCCGTCACCACCGCCGAAAGAGGCGTCGATGCTGCCGTCGGCGTTGTGCCGCATCACGGAGAAGTCGCTGTAGAAGGTCTCGGGATTCTGTCGGGCGCCGACCGTGACGATCTTGCCGTCGGGCTGGGCGACGACGTCCTGACCGTCCGCGGGGGAACCGCCGTCGATGGTGACCTTGCCGCCGCTGCCGAAGGAGGTGTCCAGGTCGCCGGGTGCGGCGAGGGCACTGCTCGGCAGGGCGACGACGAGGGCGAGAGCGGCCGCGAAGGCGAGACCGACCCGGCTCATGAGCGAGCGGCGACGGTGCGCGCGTCGGGAAGAAGGCATGGGCATGCGCCCAGCTTCCGGGCGCTCGTCGGACGTCCTCGACGCCTGGCCACGGGCTGGGCTCACTGGTCGTCAGAGTCCACCCGCCGGAGTGACGGCGCCCGCCCGCTCAACCCGAGCCGCCAGGGCCCTCTGCGCGCTGCGAGGGGCAGACCGACTGCCCTCGACCGCCCGCTGCCCCGGTCGTCCGTCCTCAGTGATCCGCGCAGCAGGGCGTGGGCTCCGGCACCTCGAACGGGACCAGGGTCCCGCCCGCGGCCGGCATCGCCGTCAGGACCAGTTGCCCCTCGCGCCACTCCGGGCGTACGTGGTCGCGCGTGACGATCCGCCGCTCCGGCTCGGGACCGTCGGGTGCGCCGAGTACGGCGACCCGGTCCACGGCGGAGACGGCCAGCAGCCGGGCGACGGTCACCGTGCCGGTGAGGGCCTCGGACCCGGCGTAGAGGACGGCGCGGCCACCGGTGCGCGCCGCGTGCTCGGCGGCGGCCCGGGCGGCGCCGGCGGCAAGGTCGGCGGGACCGTGCCGCTCGGCGCCGAGGGCGACACCGAACTCCCGTTCCGCGAGCCGCCGCGAGGCCGCCCGGGCGGCACGCTCCGACGGCACGGCGAAGGACAGCGCCGTGTGCGGGCGCCCCCCGTCCCGCACGTGGTGCGTGCAGCCCAACACGTCCTCGGCCGCGCCGAGTTCGACAGCCAGCCCGCGCAGCAGGTGGTCGGCCTCCTGCAGGGCTCCCACGAGGCCGGTGTCGACTCCGACGACATACAACCCGTACCGCTCGGTCACGACGGCAGGACCCACACGGGGTTGGAGTAGAACCACAGGTCCTTCCACGGGTCCGCGTCGCCGACGACGTCCACGGCCGGGCCCGCCGGGTCGACCGCCGGGCCCATCAGGCCGACGGCGGAGCGGTTGCCGTCGGTGCCGCGCAGGCGGACGTACACCGGGCGGTCGACCGCGCCGAGGTCGTAGGTGAGGCGCACCGTGCCGGTGGACTTGTTCACCTCGTACGACCGCACGACCTTCGCGGTGGGAGCGGTGAACGTGTCCTGGTCCGAGACCGCGCCCGTCACATCGCCCTGGATGACGTCGACACGCGCCAACTTCGGGACGAATCCAGCCCAGTTGGGGCCACCGGCCAGTCCGAGGTCCACGGTCAGCGTGACCCGGGTGCCCTTCTTCACGTGCAGCGCGCCGCCGAGCGTGGCCCAGCGGCCGCCGCCCGCGAGGCGCGCGTCGAGCCCACTGACGAGTCCTCCGTGGTCGACCCACACGCGTCCGGCGCGGATGCCGTCCATCACGGCCGCGTACGAGAATCCGTCGGCGCCGACGTGCGTACGGCTGTACTGGCCGGGCCAGTAGTCGCCCTGCGTGAGGTCGACCTTGCCGCCGTAGACCGGGTCGGTGTGCTTGCCGTTGGCGGTGAAGTCGCTGTCCGGGCCGCCGCGTACGGCGGTGTCCGTGTACACCTGGTGGGAGTCGGAGTTGGCGGTGATCCACCAGGGCTTGCCCTCGGCGAGGAGGCTGTCCCACAGGCCGCCGACGGTGGCGGTCATCCAGTCGAAGCCGCCCCAGGTGCGGTAGCTCTCCAGCGGGTACCCGGCGAAGGAGTTGGCGCTCGGGCTGTTGTCGTAGATGCCACGGGCCCGGCCCATGCCGAGCGGCGCGGCGATACCCGCGGCCTGGTGACCCGGGGCGCCCTCGAAGCCGATGGCGATCTGGCGGCCGGGCGCGGTCGCGTCGCGCCAGCCGCGGATCTCGTGCGGCGAGTCGACGCCGCGCCGCGCGGGGTGGTTGGCGAGCATCAGGGCGTCCTTGACCTTGCGCCGTTCGACCTGCTCCGCAAGGAAGTTGAGGCCCGCGACGGCGAGCGCCTCGTTGGCGGGCGTCGAGTCGGAGGCGCCCTTCAGGCTGCCGTCGTAGTCGGTCTCGAACTGCTTGAGGACCGCGACCTCGTTCTTGCCGGGGTGGACGAAGACCGTGCCGTGCTCGGCGGCCGGGATGTTCCACTCGAGGCCCTGGAAGACGAGCGTGTCCTCGTACGCGTCCCGGGCCTCCTGGATGTCCGGGTTGACCTTCTCCACACCGATCTTGGCGTGCGTCTCGCTGCCGTGGTCGGTGATGACCATCCAGTCCAGGCCGTGACGAGCGCCCTGGCGGACCTGGTCGCCGACGCGGTACTTGCCGTCGCTGCTGTACTGCGTGTGGATGTGGTGGTCACCGGCCAGCCACAGGAAGCCGTCCTTCCTCCGGCTGTCCGTGGAGGCGTACGCGGGGGTGGCGGCCCCCTGAGCGAGAACGCTTCCGGCGGCGAGTCCCGCGCCGAGCAGTCCGGCGCGGCGCAGCAGCGAGCGGCGCGACTGCTGGTCGGGGGTGAGCGCCTCGTCGGGCACGGAGGTGTCGAAAGCGGCGGGAAGCGGGGCGCCGCTGGACTCCTCGTGGTGGTGATGGTGGTGGTGATGCCCGTGCTCGTGTCCGTGCGTGTGCCCCATGACCGCCTCCTGAGTCGCGCGCCACCCCGTGGGACGCGTGTCATGAGGAGATTCGATGCGAAACATGAACGGTGAACGGCCGGCGCGTGATCACCGAGCGACCCGCGCGGGTCAACTGGTCCAGCCCGCAACCAAGTTGGTCACCCGCCGGTCCGTTGCGTCCGGACTTCCGCCCAGACGACCTTGTACGCGCCGCCCGGCCGGGGGTCCACTCCCCACCGCTCGGCGAGCGCCGCGACGAGCAGCAGCCCGCGCCCGCCGTCGCCGTCCGACGGCTCCTGGAGAACGGGCAGCCGGTCCGTCCGCCCGTCGGCCACCTCCACGCGTACGACGCCGTCGCCCAGCACCAGCCGTACACGGAAGCCGCGCCCGCGCACCCGCCCGTGCCGCACGGCGTTCGCGGCGAGCTCGGCGACGACAAGGGTCACGCTCTCGCTCACCTCGCTGCCGTACGGGAACCCCCATACGTCCATCCGGTTCGCGACGAGCCGCCGCGCGAGCCGGGCCCCTCGCGGGGTGGAGCTGTAGAGCTGGGTGAACGCGCGTACGGTGAGCGGGACTTGGGCTTGGGTGTCTCCTTGCATGCGGCAACAGTCCCGCGGGGCGCGGGGGTCGACCAGCTCCGCCACTCGTACAAAGCGCGGTGTACGAGTTCACGGACTGGACAGTGTGCGTCACCGTGCGTGACCCTTGGTGACTCGGCGGGGTTGGCACCAAGAAGCTCGGGGGTTCCCGGCATGACCGACAGCACCATCAGCATCGACAACGCGACCGAGAACGAACCGCCCGACACCCTCAAGGCGTTCGGGGCCGTACACAAGGCCTTCCGCAAGCGGGCGGGCTACACACAGGAGGAGTACGCGCCGCTCGTGCAGTACCAGCCGTCCACGGTCGCGTCGATCGAGCAGGGGCGGCGCTTCCCGCATCGCCGTTTCGTCGATCGCGCGGAAGAGGTCCTGGACGCGTTCGGTGTACTGAAGGGGGTCTACAAGCACGCGGGGCGGGAAAAGGGCCTGGCGTCCTGGTTCCGTCCGTGGGCGGAACTGGAGGAGCAGGCGATCAGCCTCTACACGTACGAGAACCGGCTGGTGCCGGGGTTGTTGCAGACGGAGGGGTACGCACGCACTCTTTTCCGGGACCGGGTGCCTGTGCTCACGGACTCGCAGATCGAAGCCCAGATCGCGGCTCGCTTGGAGCGGCAGTCTCTCCTCAGGGAGCGGCCCAACACGGCGTTCAGCTTCATCGTCGAGGAGTACATCCTCACGCGGGGCACCGGCGGCACAGAGGTCACGCGCGGGTTGATCGACTCCATCCTGGAGGTCACCGAACAACGCAACGTGGAACTGCAGTTGTTGCCGATGACGCTCCAAGCCCATGCCGGCCTCGACGGCCCCATCCGGCTGCTGGAGACTCCGGAGAACGAATGGTTCGGTTACAGCGAGGGGCAGCGCAGCGGCCAGTTCATCGCTGACCCGAAATCGATCAGTGTGCTCCACGCGCGCTATGCGAAACTGCGCTCACAGGCTCTCCCGCCGGACGATTCCCGGAGCCTGCTGAAGCGGATGCGAGGAGCGCTATGAGCACCACAGAGCTGGCCTGGTTCAAGAGCAGCTACAGCGGCAGCGACGGCGACGACTGCATCGAAGTGGCCCTAGCCTGGCGCAAGTCGACCTACAGCAGCGGCAGCGACGGCGACTGCGTCGAGGTCGCCACCTGCCCCACCACCATCCACATCCGCGACTCCAAGAACACCCGCGGCCCCCAGCTCACCCTCTCCCCCACCGCCTGGACGGACTTCGTCGAGTTCGCCACGCGTGGCTGACCAAGTACGGCTCGCTTAACGGGAGTCGGGGGACCCCGAGGCCCCGCCCCTCTTGCTGCTGCACGGGCTGGCCTCGGACGTATGATGCGGGACGACGTACTCGCGCTCGTCGATGAACTCGCCCTGGACAACGCGACGTTCATCGGTCACTCACTGGGCGGCGTGGTCGCGTACCTGCCGGCGGTCCGGCAGCCGGGCCGGGTCGCGCGGATGGTCCTGGAGGAGACTCCGCCGCCGGTCCCGCTCGGCCTCCCGACCCCGCGGCGCCCTTCGGGGCCGCTCGGGTTCGACTGGGCGGCCCGCCCCGCGATCGTGCGGCAGCTGAACGCTCCGGACCCGGCGTGGCAGGACGAGGAGAGGACCGTCCAGGCCCCGGTTCTGGTGATCGCGGGCGGCCCCGAAAGTCATCTGCCCCAGGACGAGATGGCGAAGATGGCGGCTCGCTTCCCGAAGGGGCGGCTCGTCACGATCCCCGCGGGTCACCGCGTCCACGCCGTGCGCCCGGAGGAGTTCTGCGTGGCGGTGGAGGAGTTCCTCCCACCTCCGTAAACCTGTGCGTATTAGGTTGTGACCTAGATATCCTAGGTTCAGCCGAGCGACAGGTGGTGACACATGGCCCGTGCCGGGCTCACGACCGACCGTGTCGTGGAGGCAGCGGCCGATCTCGCGGACGAGGTCGGCTTCGAGAACGTCACCGTGTCCGCGCTGGCGCGGCAGTTCGGGGTGAAGGACGCGAGCATGTACTCGCACGTCAAGAGCGTGCGGGAGCTGCGCGAGCGGATCGCGCTCCTCGCGGCCGGCGAGATGATCGACCGGATCGCCGCCGCGGTGGCCGGGCGCGCGGGCAAGGACGCGCTCGTCGCCTTCGCGGGCGCCTACCGGGAGTACGCGCTGGAGCGGCCGGGGCGGTACCGGGCCACGCATCTGCAGCTCGACCCCGCCGTCGCCGCCGCGTCCGACGCGGGCCGGCGCACCGCCGAGGTCACCTACGGCATGCTGCGCGCGTACGGGTTGTCCGAGCCCGACCTCACCGACGCGGTACGCCTGCTGCGCAGCACCTTCCACGGCTACTGCAACCTCGAAGCCATCGGCGGATTCGGCGCCCCCCGTGACGTACAGGCGTCGTGGGAGCGCGCGTTGGACGCCCTGCATGTGGCCCTGGAGCACTGGTCACGGAAACAGGGCGACGATCACGAGTGACCTTCACTACGACGTGTGCGGCAGCGGGCGGTGATCGGGGAGGTGTACGAGATCTGCCTGCTGGCCCCCGGCCACAGGCACCGCTGAACTCGGGGGCCAGCAGCCGCAATGGGTGGATCGGTACCTCGTAGTACGTCGGCAACGCCGCGGGCTGGGCGTCCGGGGAGGCGTACGACGGCGAGACCTGGTCGGAGCTGCTGCCCCGCACCGGCCTCGCCGCCGGCACCCTGCACTGCTTCCCCCTGCGGCCGCTACTCGGTGCGCAGCGCCGTGGCCGTACGGGCCTTGGCCGCCCAGCCTGCCGGGAGCAGCGCGCCCAGCACGGCGATCACGATCCCGGCCAGCCCCAGCAGCACCAGCTGCGGAGTGTCGTACACCTCGAGGATGGACGGCGGCAGATTGGTGCCCGCCGCATGCCCCATCACCGGCAGCACATAGCCGTGCAGTGCGAACCCGAGCGGCACTCCGACCAGTCCGCCGATCAGGCCGATCCCGGCGACCGAGGCGAGCACGAGGCTCAAGGTCTGCCGCGGAGACATGCCGAGCGCCTTGCAGACGCCCAGGTCGTGGACACGTTCGCGGGTGTCGAGGACGACGGAGTTGAGCACGCCCAGGCCTGCCACGGAAACCAGCATGAGGGTGAGCAACACCGCCATCGCATCCAGGATGAGGATCATGCTCTCCTGCTCCGAGGGCGAGTTGGCGAAGACGTCGCCGCCCAGCGGTTCCACCACCGCGGTGAGCTTCTCGGCGTACTCGGCGGGCGAGACGCCCGGCTTCACCGCGATCTGGAAGGTCTGGGGCTCGGCCTTGGCGAAGGTGGCCATGTCCGCGTTGAGGTGCAGCCCGTCATCGGAGGTGTCGAAGGCCTCGCCGACGATCCGCAGGGTCTGCGTGTCCTTCTGGTACGTGACCCGCACGGTGTCGCCGATCCTGGTGCCTGTCCGCTCCAGGAACCCCGTCGGCACGACGGCCTGCCCCGGGCCGGTGAACCACCGCCCGGAGATCATCTCGTAGCGTCCGGCACTCGTGTCGCCCTGGTAGAGGCTGGCCACCACGGCGCCGGAGAGGCCGGTCACCGCGACCTGCCCCCGGCTCAGCCCGTAGTACGAGGCGGTGCCCGACTGCGCCTTGATGGCGGCGCTGACCTTCTCCGGGTCGGCGGACGGCACCTCCGGAGCCTCCCCCGAGGACGGCCCGCCGCGGGACTTCCTCTCGATGCCCGGTCCGCCGCCCGCTCCCTCCGGTACGCCGCTGATGGCGGTGACCGCCGAGCGCTCCTCGGGGTCCGACGCCGCACCGACCGCGTTCAGGGACTGCGTCAGCCCCACCGCGAAGGTCGCCGCGACTGTGCCGAAGGCGACCGCCAGCAGCAGCGCGATCGTACGGACCGGATGCGCGAAGGGACTTGCCAGTCCGTACGTCATCGCCCGCGGCAGCGGCAGCCGGCCCGCCGCCCGGTGCGCCCACTGACCGCGCCCTGTCCGCGGCGCCCGGCCGACCGCGATGGCCTCGACCGTATGCAGCCGCCCCGCCCGCAACGCGGGGAGCAGAGCCGCCATCCCGACGATCAGCAGCGCCACGAGCGGCACCACGACATCCACCCACCACGCCACGGTCAGCGAGGCCGTGCCGTACACCTGCTCGGTGTCCTCCAACAGCGGTACGGCGAGCAGATTGCCCAGCACGACCCCGAGCACAATGCCCGCACCGGCCGGGATCAACGCCTGTGCCACATAGGCGCGTACGACCTCGCGCGGGGTGAAGCCGATGGCCTTGAGGATGCCTATCCGGCGCAGGCTGGTGCCGACCGAACCGCTCACCACGCTGCCGATGATGATCACCGACATCATGATGCCCAGCACGCCGAAGGCGAGGAGGAACGGAATGGTGGCCCGCGCACCCGAGTCGGCGGCCCGCTTGGTGTCCAGATACGACTGGGCGCCCACCAGCGCCCCGGACGGCACGGCGGCGGCGAGCGCCTTACGGTTGGCGGCGATCTGCCCCTTCGAGCCGGCGGAGGCGAACCGGTAGAGCATCTGGCTCATGACCGGGCTGTCCTTCGAGGCGAGCGATCTGACCTGCCCGGGCGTCGCCCACGCGTCGGCGGTCCGGGCCACCGAGGTGGCGAAGCCCACGACCGTCAGAGTCGGCCCATCGGCGGCGTCCGACGTCTTCAGGGTGGAGCCGACCTCGAGGAAGGGGCCGGTGAACGACGCGGAGAGCACGATCTCGCCGGGCTTCTCGGCCCACCGCCCGGACTTGAGGTCCAGGTCGTCCACGTCGGCGTGCGGTCCGGACCGCCCGACCAGGGTCAGGCTCGGCAGATGCCCGCCCTGCGAATCCACCGGCTGGAAGGAAGTCGACGGGTAGGGGCCGCCGCTCGCGGTGACTCCCTCCAACTGCTCGGTCTCCTTGAGCTGAGCCTCGCTCACCTTGTCCGGATCGAATTGCACGGTCAGATGTGCGCCGTGCTGCTTGGCGAAGGCGTGGTCGAAGGGCGCGTTCGTCGCGACCATGAGCGATCCGGCGACGACGGCCGAGGCCACGGCCATCATCGTGGCGATGGCGATCACCACCGTCTGGACCCGTCGCCGACCCACCCCGGCGCGTACGACCCGGCCGAGCGGGCCCGTACCCCAGCGGCTCATCGGACAGCCTCCGCATGGGTGTCGAGCGCCAGATGACCGTCCACCAGATGGATCGTGCGGCTGGCGCAGGCCTCCGCCAGCGCCAGATCGTGCGTCACCAGCACGATCGTCTGCCCCCCGCGGTGCAGATCCACCAGCAGCTCTCTCACGTCGTGGCCCGAAGCGGTGTCGAGTGCGCCGGTCGGTTCGTCGGCGAGCAGCAGCGCGGGCCGGTTGACCAGCGCCCGGGCCACCGCGACCCGCTGGCGTTCGCCGCCGGAGAGCCGGCCCGGATAGGCGAGGGCGTGCTTGCTGATGCCCAGCACCTCCATCAGCTCGGTGGCGCGGGCCGCGGCCTTCTTCCGCGAGGACCCGGTGAGTTGGGCGGGGAGCTGGATGTTGTCGGCGACGGTGAGGTCGTCGAGCAGATTGAAGAACTGGAAGACGATGCCGATCTGCTCGCGGCGGAACCGGGCCAGCCCGTGCTCGCTCAGCTGGTCGACCTGCCGGCCGGCCACGGTCACCGAGCCCTCGGTCGGCTTGTCCAGACCGGCGACGAGGTTCAGCAACGTCGACTTTCCGCTGCCGGAGGGGCCCGTCACGGCCAGGGCCTCGCCCTTGGCGACGCTCAGGTCGATCGGTCCGAGCGCAGGTGCGCCGGCGCTGTCGTACCGCTTGGCCACACCTGCCAGTTCGATCACGTGGGTCATGGGAGTTGTCCCGTCCTTGGGGTTCGCGAGGGCTCATGCCTGTGCCGGCTCGGCGAACGTAGGGTCGGGCGGTTCTGCGGCGCGTCGGCCGCGGCACCGACATCCGGCCGTTCCCGCGGATGATGCGGCCGCGGGGTCATCCCTGCGGCGTACGCCTGCGGGACAGCTTCCGTGGTCGCGCAGGCGGACGCGGGGCGGTGCGGAAGGGCCGCACAATGTGCTGATGGAGACGGAGGTCCGGCGCGGCTGGCGCCGGCAGCTGCGCGACGTGCTGCGCCCGGACGCGAAGCCCGCACCGCTGTCGCGGCGGGCGGTGCGCGCCGATGTGCTGCTGGCGGTGCTGCTGACGGTCATCGCGCTGGTCGTGGCGGCGCGTTACCCCGACGGCGGGCTGTTCCAGTACGAACGGGACGCGCCGTATCCGCCCCCGGTGCCGGTGCCTCCCGGGGAGGCCGTGCTCCACGGGGAAGAGCGCTCGTCGATGATCTGGCCGCTCGTCGTGCTGGCGGCGCTGCCGCTCGCGTACCGGCGCCGGTATCCGCTGACCGCGTTCGCGGTGGTGATGGGCGCGACGCTGGTCATGGTCGACGACGCCAGCTGGATGAACGTGGTGACCTGCGTCCTCGGCGCCTACAGCGCCGTCATGTACAGCCGCCACCGGACGCGGGCCATGGCCGGCATGGTCCTCGCCGCCGTGCTGGCCGGCCTCGCGTTCAAGAACACGGAACCGATCCTGCCGGGCTGGTCGAGTCCGGCCGTCGTGCTGCTCATCGCCGGCTCACTGGCCGGGCTGGTCCGGTTCTGGCAGCGGCAGCTGACGGCCAGCCGCGACCGCTACACGGAGCTGCAGCAGGCACAGCAGGAGGCCATGCGGCGGGCCGTTGCGGAAGAGCGTTCCAGGATCGCCGCCGAGCTGCATGACGTGGTGACCCACAATGTGAGCGTGATGGTGATCCAGGCGGGTGCGGCGCGCAAGGTGATGGACGCGGCGCCCGAGCGGTCCAAGACGGCGCTGCTCGCGGTCGAGGCGGGGGGCAGGGCCGCCATGGCCGAACTGCGGCATGTGATGGGCCTGCTCGCCGCTCCCCACCATGAGCGCCCCGACGGCTTCGAACCCCAGCCGGGCCTCGGACAGCTCGGCGCCCTGGTCGAGCGGGTGCGGGCCGCCGGCACGCCGGTGCGCGTCGCGGTGACGCTGCCGCCGGACCCGCTGCCGCCCGGGGTGGACCTCGCGGCGTACCGCGTCGTCCAGGAGGCGCTGACCAACACCATCAAGCACGCGCCCGGCGCCGACGCCGACGTCATGATCGGCTACACCGAGGACTGTCTCGAAATCGAGGTCACCGACACCGGCGGTGTGCGGGACGCCGTGCCGACGGACGGCAATGGCCGCGGCCTCATCGGACTGCGCGAGCGGCTGGCGGTCTACAAGGGCGAACTGACGTCCGGGCCGACCCTCGCCGGAGGCTACCGGATCAAGGCGCGAGTCCCCTGGCGGACCGTATGAGCCGGCCGCCCCTGCGGGCGGTCATCGCCGACGATCAGGCCCTGGTGCGTACGGGCTTCGGGATGATCCTCGCCGCCGACGGGATCGAGGTGACGGCCGAGGCGGCCGACGGGGCCGAGGCGGTCGCCGCGGTCCGCCGCACACGGCCCGACGTCGTGCTCATGGACATCCGGATGCCGCAGATGGACGGCATCGAAGCGACCGGGCACATCCTCGCCGACGGCGGCACGGACGCCCCCCGGGTCATCATCCTGACCACCTACGACCTCGACCACTACGTCTACGCCGCGCTCACCGCCGGCGCCAGCGGCTTCCTGCTCAAGGACGTCACCCCCGAGCATCTGGTGGCCGCTGTACGCCTGGTGCAGTCCGGCGACGCCCTGCTCGCGCCCACGATCACCCGTCGGCTGATCGAACGCTTCGCCCACCGCGACGAGCCGCAGATCACCACCCCGCACCGCGACCTGTCCGGCCTGACCCCGCGCGAGCTCGAAGTGCTCCGCCTGCTCGCGACGGGCCTCAGCAACGCCGAACTCGCCGACCGGCTGTTCCTCAGCCCAACCACGGTCAAGACCCACATCGGCCGCATCCTGTCGAAGCTGGACCTGCGCGACCGCGTCCAGGCCGTCGTCTTCGCCTACGAGACGGGGCTGATCGCCCCGGGAGGCAGTGCCTAGTCCGCCCGACTGCAGGAACGCTCACTTGTCCCACGTCAACCGCTTCTGGGCCGCGCACAGTAGCCATATGCCGCCGGGCAGTTCCGGCAGCTGGAAGGAGCGGCGGCCCAGCATGTTGCCGTGATACCGCAGGAATCGTGAGAGGCGGGCCACGTCCTCGTCGCGGACGCCGAAGCCGTCTGCCCGCAGCTGGGTCACGGCGGCGTCGTGCATCTGGTGGTGCCGGCGGTGCTAGAGGTTGGAGCCCTCTGAGCTGAGCGCCTGCACCTCGGCGTACGTCGGCGTGACGCCTCGCGGCGGCCGTCCCGCCCGGATATCCACGGCCGTGTCCACGGCCGCGCCCAGTGCCCGCCGGTACAGCAGGGAGCCGAGGCTGACCCTGCGTACGCCGAGGTCGCCGAGTTGGGCGACGGTGGGACCCACGGGTGAGTAGAGGATGTTGAGCGGAACGTCGAGGGTCTTCACCAGGGTGGCGATCCGCACAGCATCGCTGAGGCCGGGGACGAACACCCCGTCGGCGCCCGCCTGTTGATAGGCGTCGAGCCGACGGCACGTCTCGGCATGGCTGCCGTCGCCGAGCCAGTAGGTGTCGGTGCGGGCGTTCACGAAGAGGTCCGGCACGGCGGCCTTGACCGCGGCGATCTTCGCCGCGTGCAGCGCGACGGGCCCGAGGCCGTCCTCCAGGTTGATGCCGACCGCCCCGGCTTCGGCCAGGTCACGCGCCAACTCGGCGACTTCGTCCGGATCTTGGCCGAACCCGTCCTCGGCGTCGACCGACAGGAGGAACGGGCCCGCACCGAGCTGTCGGGCGAGTCGCAGCGTCAAGTCCCTGGTCACGGCCGTACCGTCCGGCAGCCCGGCGGCAGCGGCGACGCCGAGGCTGGTGGTGCCGATCGCCTCGAAGCTCTGGGCGGCGAGGGCCGCCGCCGAGGCATGGTCCCAGGCGTTGGGCAGGAGCAGGGGTGTGCCGGCGTAGTGAAGTGCGGAGAAGGGGGTCATGCCTGCCTCCCGACGGCATCGGCGTAATACGTCGATCCCTTGAGGTGCGTGGCGAGCTCGCGGAACGTCCAGCCGTCACCCGGAGAGTCGTCGAGCTGCTCCTCGGTCAGCGCACCGAGCCGGTTCGCCCAGATCCGGGCGAGCCGGGTGAGCCGGCTGCGCGCCTCGTCGAGGTCCTCCCGCGTGAACGGCGCGAGGTCCGCCTCCGTGGTGCTCGCCGAGGCGTGCCAGCGGTCGGGCTGCGGCTCCTCGCCCACGAGCCGGGCCTCCAGCTCGGCCAGGTGGTCGACGAGATGATCGGCGACCCGGCGGATCGCCTTGTGCGGGGTGTAGACGCGGTCGTCGACGTGGGCGGGCTTTCCGTCCCAGGCGGTCCAGGTGGCCGCCAGGTCGAGGACGTGATCGACCATGGCGACGACGGCCTCGGCCGGTGTTTCCTTGGGGGAATCGGTCATACCGGAACGCTAGACGCGGAACACTTCGGCGCCCGCCGAACCATAGCCGCCACATCAGCCGCATCCCTCGGAGGGGCCGGGGCAACCTTCCGCCCGTCGGCGGCGACTACCCGGCATGACCAACGCAAGACGCACCACGAAGCACCGCCGTCGCCGTATCGCCCGTAAGCCGGTCGTGGGCTCACTCGCCGCCACGGCCCTGCTGGCCGGAGCGTGGTACGCGACCGCGACGACGAACGGCGCGGGTGGCGGGGGCGGCGCCTCGGCCGCGGCGTCCGCCGGCACGTCCGCCGAGACCACCGCATCCGCTTCCGCCTCGGCGAACGGCACGGCAAGCGGCACGACTGCCGCATCCGCTTCCGCCTCCACCTCCGCCTCGCAGGCATCGGGAGCGAAGACCTCGGTGACCGCCAAGGCGGCGACCGGCACGCTCGCCGTCACGAACACCACGGTGACGCTCGCCGCGAAGTTCCCCTACCTGTCCCCGGGTTACAACAACTCGCGCGAGTGGACCCGCACGACGACCGCCGTGGCGCCCAACGGCACCCTGCGAGTGGCCTGGCCCGCCTCCGACGGCATCCATGTCACGCCGCTCACCGCGGCGGGCAAGCGGTCGGCGGCCGACACGGTGGTCAAGGGCTCCAAGGAGGTCGGCGGACTCGTCGCGCACAACGACGGCTTCGCGCTGCTGACCCGCGTCTCCGACACGAACAAGTGGAAGGAGACGGCGGCGGCGCTGGTCCGCTACCAGAACGGCAAGCAGGTCTTCCGTACGAAGCTCACGGGCACCGCCTCGCACGACACGGCGCCGCTCCTCGACGGCCAGCTCACCTGGAACGGAACGAAGTACGGGACGTACTTCGTCGTGCACGGCGCGGGAGGCTTCGCCGACGGTCACTACGGCGACAAGCTGTCGTACCTCAGCGCCAAGGGGGCGAAGCTCAGCGGTGGTTGGAGCTGGGGCTGCAGCCACAACGAGGGCATCGCGCTGCACGCGGAGACGTCCGGCGCCTTCACCTCGCTCTGCTTCGACGACTGGCGCTCGGGCCTGTTCGTCTCGACGGGCATCGGCGCGCCGGACACCGCGCCGGTCGTGCAGCGCGAGCAGTGCTGGGCGGGCTACTGCGGCGGCACGTTCGCGGGCCGGACCGGCGACCTGGTGAAGTCCTCGACCGGCCGCTACGCCACCGCCTTCGGCTCCCGCGGCGCCGCCTCCGCCGCGAAGAACCCCGACGACGCGAGCGGCCGGGGCTGGACCGTGAAGCCGAGGACGAGCACCCACCAGGTGGCCGTCGCCTTCCTCAAGAACCGCAACACACCCTCGGGCAAGCCGGTCTACCTCACCAATGCCCCCGGGACCGAACACGTCAACGTCCACGTCGCCCCGTACGGCAAGGACCGCCTGCTCGTCTCCTGGGAGTCCCTGAAGAACGCCAAGTGCGCGGCCGGCACCTGCACGGGAACCTTCACCGGCACCCACCTGCGTCACATCGACTGGAACGGCAAGTTCCAGAGCGCGGACAAGGTCGTCCAGGCCCGGATCTCGGGTGATGTGGCCGCCCTCTCCGACGGCTCTCTGACCTGGGCCTACGCTCCTGTCACACCGTCCTACACGAGCGCCCTCGCAGGGGCGTCACCGACCACGACGACTCTGCGGATCGCGCGCCTGACGTACTGAAGCGGAAGCGCGCCGACTCCCCCGAGGCCCAGCTCACGGCGACCTCGTAGGCCCCCTCGACCTTTACGGACACCAGCTCCGTGAGGGGCAGGGGATCCGGGTCGGCGGTGAGGCGGGCGAGGGTGACGAAGAGCGTGGGTTGCTCTTCGGTGACGCCGGTGGAGTCCGACAGGCCGTGTACGGGGTGGAGTTCGGATCGTACGCCGTCTCCGGGCGCCCACCCCGTGACGCGCACCGGAGTGCCGGCGGCCGCTCCCGCCACCAGATGGGCCCGCACCTCCACCGCGCCTCGGACGACGACGAGGCTGGTGACCCGGATGCCCGCCGTCACCGTGTGGCGGGACGCCGCCCAGCCGTCGCCCACCCCCAGCGGCTCGATGTCGCTTCGGCTCGCGTCGCCGCCGACGATCACGCTGTTGTCGTACGAGGGCGACGACAGCGGCGAAGGCTCTGTCGTCGTCGAGTACGCGAGCCGTGTGTAGTACGGGTCGTAGCGGACGTCCTCGCTGCCGTGGTTGTGGAGGCGGACCAGGCCGTCCGAACTGGTCGACTGAAGAAGCCAGTTGGGCGGGCCGACGGGGGTGACGGCGTCGGCGCGGTCCGTCGGGCCGGGCTCCTCGCGCGCCGTCCAGGCCTCATGGTCCGATGGCAGGAGCAGGCCGAGGAAGGCCTTGCTCGCCCAGTACGGGGAGGCCGGGCCCGAATAGTCCTGCAGGAGCGCCTCGTCGGGGCCGTGCCAGCCGAGGGTGAGCAGCCCGCGCTCGTCCACCGCTCCCCGGTCGAGGAAGTAACGCAGGGCGCCCGAGGACAGGCGTCGGGTCTCGCCCGGGGAGAGGGGCGTACGGCCGGTGAGGGCGCCGAGCCAGAGCGGTGCGGTGGTCGCGAAGCGGTAGGTCAGGGAGCGGCCCTGGAGCATCGGCGCGCCGTCGCCGCCGAACAGGCGGGCGTAGTCGGCCAGGTGGGCTTCCAAGCGGCCCCCGTACAGCTCCAACAGGTCGGCGTCGCCCGCCAGCCATGCGTGCAGCACCGGGTACAGGTGCATCGCCCAGCCGTTGTAGTAGTCGAACTTGCGGCCGTCGCCGTCGGTGTACCAGCCGTCGCCGACGTACCACCGCTCGATGCGCTCCAGGCCGCGGTCGATGGCGGCGCGCGAGGCCTCGGGCTCGTGACCGATCTCCTGGAGGAAGCCGCCGACCGTCACCGGGAACAACTCCCAGTTGCACGGCCAGGCTTCGGCCGTCAGGGCGTCGCCGAGCCAGGCCGCGGCCCGCTGCCGTACGCCGTCGTCGAGGCGGTCCCACAGCAGCGGCCGGGTCACGCGCAGCGCGAGGGCGATCGACGCGGCCTCGACGAGCGGCTGGGTGCGGTGCTCCACGCGGGGCCAGACGCCCGCGGTTCCGGCGGCGAGGCCGTCCGCGTACCGCTCCAGGACCTTCTCGTCGCGGCGGAAGGCCGCGAGGAGGAGCGTGCGCGCGTAGCCCTCCAGGCCGTCGGAGAGCCTGCCGGACCAGCTCGTGTGCGTGCCGGGGAGGTGGTAGAGCGCGCCGTCCTCGGTCGCGTACGGCGCGACGGCGGCGAGCAGGGAGTCGGCGACCGCCTCCCAGTGGGCGCGGGTGTATCCGGTGTACGGGCTGAGGGTGCGGTCCTCGGGTGGCATCGATCAGGTCCTGTCTCGGTCGGGAGATGCGAAAGTGCCAGTACCTGGGGCGCCCCGGTTCCGGTCGGGACGCCCCAGGAGTTCATCCCACCCTCACCAGGCCGTCCGGCACCAGGTGTTGGGCGACGAGTTCGTCCCGGACCAGACCCGCGTACACCGTCGCGCCGTGCACCGAGGTGTGGGTGTTGTCCCGCTTCTCGTTGTAGAGGTAGATCGCCTTGGAACCCTCGACGCCCAGGGATTCGACGAGGGCCTTGGTCTTGACCGTGAGGTCGATCAGCGGGACGTTCTCGGCGGCGGCGACCGAGCGGATGACGGCGGGATGGTCGACGCCCAGGCCGTTCACCAGCAGCGCGGTGTTGTTGTTCAGGGTGCCGTCCGCGTTGAACCAGCGGCGCACGATGGGGGTGACGAGGACCGGTTCGCCGCCCTGAGCGCGGACGCCCGCGACGAGCGTTTCGAGATTGGCGCGGTACGTCGCCTCGTCGGTCGTCTTGTCGTTGTGGGCGAGCTGGATGAGCACCAGGTCGTGCTCACGGATGAGCGGCTGGACGGTCGGGAAGAGCGCCGGGGTGGCGAGGTAGGTGACCGTGCTCTCGCCGGAATCCGCGTAGTTGGCGACCGAGAGTCCCTTGCGGAGGTACTGCGGCAGCTGCTGGCCCCAACCCGAGTAGGGGTCGCCGGGCTGGTCGCACACCGTCGAGTCGCCGACCAGGAAGATCTGGCGGGTGCGGGGGCGGGCGGGGGTCACCCGGATGTCGGCGAGCGCGGGGGCCGAGCCGCCGATGACGAGGTCCAGGCCGGGGGTGCCCTCGGGGCCTGTCGGCTCGCCCTCGGGGGTGCGGACGTTCACGGTGAAGCTGCGGGCCACGGTCCTGCCTGCCTCGGTGGCGGTCTCGGGGAGCAGGGAGCGGCGGGTCTCACCGCTGACGGCGGTACTGGCCGCGGTGTCCCCGCCGAGGACGACACGGACGTCGTACGTGCCGGGCGCGACGCCGAAGTGGCAGGCGGTCGCCGTGCAGTTCTCCAGGCCCAGGGCGTGCTGCCCGCCATGCGCCTGCGCCGGCGTGGCCGACAGGGCGGTGGCGGCAGCCATCACCGCCACAGCGGCGGTGATCGTGAAACGTCTCATTGCGGCTCCTCCAACAGGACGACAAGACCTGGCCGCTGGACCGTACCGCTCCGGGCAAGCGCTTTCTAGAGTGCGGATCGATTTCATATGACTGTCAACTCCCGACGAACGAAAGCCCTTTCGCGAACTCGATTCAACTGTCACTCTGCCAAACACCCGCACCCCCACCTCTCCGAAGGAGGCACCCCCATGTCCGGATCCGTGAACAGACCGGTCCGACGCCGTACCTTCGTGCTCGGCAGCGCGGCCGCCGCCGGCTCGGCGGCCCTCGCCGGCCCCCTCGCCTCGTCCGCTTCCGCCGCGAGCTTCGGCTGGAGCGACGACGGCTCGAACTATGTCGTCGACACCGGCGCGAACCTGGTCTTCAAGGTCAGCAAGACCAACGGCGACCTGACCTCGCTCGTCCACCGCGGCACGGAGTACCAGGGCTACGGCGGCAAGAACTCGCACGTCGAGTCGGGTCTCGGCACCTCCACCGTGACGATCGCGCAGTCCGGTTCGACGATCCTGATCTCCGTCGCGTACGGCACGCTCAAGCACTACTACGCGGCCCGCAGCGGCGAGAACAACGTCTACCTGTGGACCAACAAGGCCGATACGTCGGTATCCGCGACCCGCTACATCGTGCGCGTCAAGGCGGGTTTGTTCCTCAACGACGAACCCGACTCCTACACGTACGCGCCCACCACCATCGAGGCCTCGGACGTGTTCGCGAAGTCCGACGGCCAGACCCGCTCGAAGCACTACTCGAAGCTCCGCGTCATCGACTACGACTACATCGGCTGGAGCACCGGCAGCGTCGGCCTGTGGATCGTGCGCAGCAACCACGAGAAGACCTCCGGCGGCCCGTTCTACCGGTCCCTGCTGCGCCACCAGAGCGCCGACGGCGGCGGCCTGTACGAGATCCTCTACTACGGCGAGAACCAGACCGAGGCCCAGCGCTTCGGCCTCCAGGGCCCGTACGTCATCGCCTTCACGGACGGCGGCGCGCCCTCCTCCTCACTGTTCCCGGGCACCCTGACCACCTCGTGGGCGGACTCGCTCGGCATCTCCGGGTACGTCGCGGCGAGCGGCCGGGGCCGGGTCGCGGGCGTCGGCATCACCGGCCGGAACACGGCGTACGCGTACACGGTCGGGCTCGCCAACTCGGCCGCGCAGTACTGGGGTTCGGCACGGTCGTCGGACGGCTACTTCTCGATCGCCGGTGTGCTGCCGGGGACGTACACCCTCACCGTCTTCAAGGACGAACTCGCCGTCCACACGACCCCGGTGACGGTCACGGCGGGCGCCACGACCACCCTCAACACGATCGCGATCCCGTCCTCGAACGACCCGGGCAACGCGAGCGCCATCTGGCGGATCGGCGACTGGACCGGCACGCCGAGCGGCTTCAAGAACGCGACGCTGATGACGTACGCGCATCCGTCCGACGTACGGGCCTCGTCCTGGACGGGGAACGTGGTGATCGGCAGCGGCAGCGAGACCGCGTCCTTCCCCGCGTACATCTGGAAGGACGTGAACAGCGGGCTGCTCGTGTACTTCAAGCTGACGGCCGCCCAGGCCGCCGCCGCGCACACCCTCCGCATCGGGGTGACGACGGCGTACGCGAACGGCCGGCCGCAGGTCACGGTCAACAGCTGGGTGTCCTCGATCCCCTCGCCGCCCACGCAGCCGGGCACCCGGTCACTGACGGTCGGCTCGTACCGGGGCAACAACTACACGTTCACGTACAGCGTTCCGGCCAGTGCGTGGCTCACGGATGCCGGCCAGTACAACGTGCTGAAGATCGATGTGGTGAGCGGCTCGGGGACGACGAGCTACCTCAGCGCGGGCACGTCGATCGACGCGATCGACCTGCTGGCCTGAGCTCCGCTGCCCGGCACCGTTGTCAGTGGTGCCGGGTAGCGTCCTGCCCCATGAGTGACGACAGGACGGGCGTCCCCGGGCCCATCGCGGCCGACCGGCTCACGATCGTCCCGGCCAACGAGGCGTCGTGGGACGATCTGCGGGTGATCTTCGGGACCACCGACTACCCGGGGAAGTGCCAGTGCCAGCGGTACAAGATCCTGGGTTCCCAGTGGGGTTCGGTCTCAGCCGCGGAACGCGCCGACCGGCTGCGTGAGCAGACCGTGTGCGACAACCCGGAGGCCCGCTCGACGAGCGGCCTGGTCGCCCATCTCGACGGAGAGCCGGCCGGCTGGTGTGCCGTCGAGCCGCGCACCGCCTACCCACGTCTGCTGCGGACCCGTACGCCCTGGACGGGACGTGACGAGGACAAGACCGACGACGGCGTCTGGGCCGTCACCTGCTTCGTCACCCGCAAGGGATTCCGCAAGCGCGGCATCACCTACGCACTCGCCCGCGCCGCCGTCGGATTCGCCCGCGACCGCGGCGCTCGCGCGCTGGAGGCCTACGCGATGCTGACCCGGCCCGGCAAGGAGATCACCTGGGGCGAGCTGCACGTCGGCAGCCGTGACGTGTTCGCCGACGCCGGCTTCGCCGAGGTGAGTCGCCCCAGTCCTCGGCGGGCCGTCATGCGGATCGACTTCTGAGAGCTGCCCCGCGACGGCTCAAGTGCCGCGCGTCCACTGCTGGTTGGTGCCTCCGTTGCAGGTGTACGTGATGATCGCGGCACCGTTGGCGGTGGAGGCGCCGTTCACGTCCAGGCACTCGCCGCTCGCGCGGGACTTGACGTTGACGTAGGAGCCGGTCGTGGTGAGCGACCACTGCTGGTTGGTGGCCGAGCCGCTGCAGTTCTCCTGGGTGACCGTGTCGGCGTTCTCCTGCACGCACAAGGAGCTGTTCCTGACCAGCAGTTGGTAGTAGCCGCTGCCGACGGACTTGAACCAGTACTTCTGGTTGTTGCCGCCGTTGCAGTCGTACTGCTTGATCTGGGCGCCCTGCCACAGCGACTGGCTGGTCACGTCGGCGCACTTCGAGGAGTGCCGGGCGATCAGCGTGTTGTAGGTGGCGCTCGTCCCCGTGACGGTGCCCGCTGTCGTGTCGACGGTGATCTCGGGCGACCAGGACATGGACATCGTGGTCGAGCTCGGGAAGGTGAGCGGCAGCCATACGTAACGGGAGTCGTTCACCGTTCCGCCGAAGGAGTTGCCCCAGCGGTCTCCCATGTAGAGGTAGGAGGTGCCCGAACTCCCTTGAACGGGAAGGACGTACGCGGTCTGCGAGCCGTACGCCGTCGAGTCGCCGACGTTCGTCATGGCCGTCCAGGGACCCGCGATGTTCGTCGCGGTGGCGTACTGCTGCTGGTTGGGGTTCCAGCCGGTCGCGGCCGACGTCAGCATGAAGTAGACGCCGCCCCGCTTGAAGAGGGCGGGTGCCTCGCGGTGTCCGCCGTGCCACGGGTCGGCGACCAGGCTGTCGATGCCGGTGTAGTCGGCGGTGAGCTTGTAGATCTGCAGGTCGTAGTTGTCGCGGGCGGCCGACGCCATGTAGCCGGTGCCGTCCGTGTCGACGAAGACCGTGATGTCGCGGGACATGTGCGCGCCGAGCGGGCGGAAGCTGCCCCGGTAGCTGTAGTTGCCGTCGACGGTGTCCGACACGGCGACGGCGGCGCGCGCCTCGTTGTAGTCGGTGCCGTTCTCCTTGTGCATCCACATCACGAACTTGCCGGTGGACGCGTTGTACATGACCTTCGGACGCTCGATGTTGGCGCTCGCCAGCTCGGACGAACTGGACTGGCTCAGCACATGGTTACGGAACTCCCAGTTCTTCAGGTCGGTGGAGCGGTAGGCGTCCACGTACTGGAAGGTGTTGTCGGCGTTGCGGTGCTCGCCGAACCAGTAGTAGTAGCTGCCGACCTTGATGACTCCGCCACCGTGCGCGTGCACGGCGTTGCCCGAAGTGTCCGTGAACTGGGTGCCGTTGGTGATGGTCTGCGCCGCGGCCCGGGCGGGCCCGGCGGTGGCGAGAGCTCCCGCGACGGCGAGGCACAGGGCGACGAGGATCGCGTACAGGCGTCTCGCCCCGGGGGCTCGCCCCACGATGGCTTGGATGAGTGGTGCGTGGGTCTGCTCGTGGCGCTGCTCGTGGTGGTGTTCGTGGCGCTGTGCGCGGTGGTCTTCGTGGTGCCGTTCACTGCGGCTCATGCGGTGACCGTCCGTCCGGTATATCGAACCGTATTTGTCATTACGAACGCTGCGACCGCCGAAAAGGTAAGCGCGTACTACGGCGAGGTCAACGGGTCGGACGCGACAGGAGTTGTCAGCCGGGGCGGTGGCCCGAGGCCAGGCGGGCCGCCTCGGCGTAGGCCCGTACCAGCGGACTCCGGTCGCCCGCGCGCCAGGCGAGGGCGAGCCGGCTCGGCGAGATGCCGCGCACCGGGCGGGTGACGACGCCGCCCCGGGTGAGCAGCGGCGCGTTGCCCGCGGCGAGCAGGCAGACGCCCCGGCCGTCGACCAAGGCCTCGTACGTCTCGTCGGCGCTCGCCGCCTCCGCGCCGATCCGTGCCGGGCGCCCGGCGCGGGCCTCAAGGGCGAGCCAGTAGTCGCGCAGCACACCGGCGGACTTGGGGATGGCGATGAAGGGTTCGTCGAGAAGCTCCGCGAAGTCGATCTCCTCGCGGGGCGCCAGGCGATGCGTGTCCGGCAGCGCGACATGACGCCGCTCCTCGGCCACCACCACCCACTCGTAGCGCTCCTCGTCCGGCACAGGCAGCCACACGAAGGCCGCGTCCACCGAGCCGTCCGCGAGCCCGGCGCTGGAGTCGGTCCAACTCACCTGCCGCAGCTCGACCTTGGCCGCGGGGCACGCCTCGCTGAACCGTGACCGGATGGCGGGCAGCAGACCGCCGCGCCCCGGGCTGGTGCTCATGCCGACGACGAGGGTGGCCTGCTGCTCCGCCTTGGCGCGCTCGACGGCGTCGGCCGCCGCGTCCCAGTCGGCGAGCACCCGGCGCGCGTACGGCAGCAGGGCCGCACCCACCTCGGTCAACCGCACGCCCTGCCGGTCCCGCTCGAACAACTCCGCGCCCAGCTGCCGCTCCAGCATGCGGATCTGTTTGCTCAGCGCAGGCTGGGAGACGAAGAGGCGCTCGGCGGCACGCGTGAAGTGCAGGTCTTCGGCGACCGCGACGAAGTAGCGCAGGTCCCGTCCGTGAACGTCCATGGCCATAACCATTGGCTATCACGACGGGTCTTGGACGGGCGAGCGGGTTTCCGGCGAGGCTCGGAACATCGAAAGAGACAGCCGCAGAAGCAAGAAATTCATTCACGGACAAGAGAGTCACCAGGGAGTCGGACATGAGCAAGGTATGGCTGGTCACCGGCGCGAACAGTGGTTTCGGCCGGGCGTTCACCGAGGCGGCGGTCGCGGAGGGAGACGTCGTGATCGCCACCGCCCGCAGGCCCGAGGCGCTGGGCGACCTGGTGGCGGCCCACCCCGACCAGGTGGAGGCGGTCACGCTCGATGTCACGGACCCGGCGGGCATCGACTCCGTCGTCGCCGATGTGGTCAAGCGGCACGGGCGGATCGATGTGCTGGTCAACAACGCGGGTCGCGGTCACGTCGGCGCCGCCGAGGAGACCACGGACGGGGAGCTGCGGTCCCTGTTCGACCTGCACGTCTTCGGGCCCGCCGCGCTGGTGCGGGCCGTTCTGCCGCACATGCGGGAGCGGCGCTCGGGGGCGATCGTCCAGATGAGCAGTATGGGCGGGCAGATGACGTACCCGGGGTTCTCCGCGTACTGCGGTACGAAGTTCGCGCTCGAAGGCTTCTCGGACGCGCTGGCGGCCGAGGTCGGGCCGCTCGGCATCAAGGTGCTGATCGTGGAGCCGGGCGCGTTTCGTACGAACCTGATGGGCGGGACCACCGCGAGCGGGGAGATCGCCGATTACGCGGACACGGTCGGCCCCACCCGCCAGGCCGTCGCCGCCGGTGACGGCGCCCAGCCGGGCGACCCGGCGCGCGGCGTCGCGGCCGTCCTGAGCGCCCTCGCCGCCGAGAACACGCCGCTGCGGTTGCCGCTGGGCGGGGATGGGGTGGACGCCGTGGTCGGCCACATCGACGCTCAGCGGGCGGAGATCGCTGCGTGGGAGAAGGTGGCGCGGGATACGGCGTTCGAGCACTGACGAGCCTCGGGACGCGGGGGGCCGGGCCGCAACGCGGTGAGTTCGGGGGCCCGGCGCGGCGTATGCGCGGCGTCGTCATCGCGGCACGGATGACATTCGCCGCATACGATTCGGCCATCCAGTCCGTTATGCGGTTATTCGAGGAGTCGCGCCATGGAGGGCATTGCCGATATGGGCGGCACCCCGGGATGGGGTCCCGTTCAAGTGCCGAGGCGCGATGAACCGGTCTTCGAGGAGCCCTGGCAGCGCCGGGCATTCGCGCTGGCGCTTCTCTCCAGCCGCATTGCGTGCGGCGGCGTCAACCCTGACGCCTTCCGGCACGCGCACGAGCGCCTAGGCCGAGCCGCCTACCTGGACGACGGCTACTACGGGCGCTGGCTCAACGGCGCGGAGCTGATGCTCACCGAAAGCGCCATCCTGGCGCCGGGCGCGATCGACGCGCGCGCCCGCAACCTGCGCGGCGAACACGTGGAGGAGCCGCCGATCCCCGAGCCCGCCCGACCCGACTACGCGCCGACCGCCGAAGGCTCGCTGCGCTCCGTGGACACCGCGCCGGCCTTCGCTGTCGGCCAGCGTGTACGGGCCAAGGACAGGTCGGTGCCCGGGCACACCCGACTGCCGGGCTACGTGCGCGGACATACAGGCACTGTCGAGGTCATCCAGCCCGCCGCCGTGCTGCCGGACACCAACGCCCACTTCCAGGGCGAGAACCCGCAGCACGTCTACTCGGTGCGATTCGACTCGCACGAGCTGTGGGGCGCCGACGCCGCACCCTTCGCGCTCACCGTTGAGCTGTTCGAGAGCTACCTGGAGACCACCTCATGACCACCACCGCCGGCGGACCGGACGAGGCCCTTCCCGTGGCCCTGCGCACCGAGGCGCTCGAGCAACTGCTCACCGAGCGGGGCCTGATCGACCCGAAGGTGATGGACGGGATCATCACCACCTACGAGACCAACGTGGGCCCGCTCAACGGCGCCAAGGTCGTCGCCAAGGCATGGACCGACCCGGAGTACCGGCGGCGGCTGCTCGACGACGGCACCGCGGCCATCAAGGAGCTCGGCTTCTCGGGCCCGCAGGGCGAGCACATCGTCGTCGTGGAGAACACCGCGACCACCCACCACGTGGTGGTGTGCACGCTGTGCTCGTGCTACCCGTGGCCGGTGCTCGGTCTGCCGCCGAGCTGGTACAAGGACCCCGCCTACCGCGCACGCGTGGTGAAGGAGCCCCGCACGGTGCTGTCCGAGATGGGACTCGACCTCGACGACGACGTGCGGATCACCGTCCACGACTCCACCAGTGAGGTGCGCTGGCTGGTACTGCCCGAGCGTCCGGCCGGCACCGAGCACCTGTCCGAGGAACAGCTCGTGCCGCTGGTGACCCGCGACGCGATGGTCGGCGTGGCCAAGGTCGCGACACCATGACCGCGCCGCTGGACATCGAGGGCCCGGCCGCACCACCGCGCTCCAACGGCGAGTTGGTGTTCGCCGAGCCCTGGGAGAGCCGCGCCTTCGGCATGGCCGTCAGCCTGCACGAGGCAGGCGCGTTCACCTGGCCGCAATTCCAGGCCTCACTGATCGCCCGGATCGCGGCTTGGGAGCCCGCTCCGGCGCAGCAAGAGCCCTATGACTACTACAAGTTCTGGCTGGCGGCCCTGGAGGACGTGCTCGTCGACCTGCGCGCCGTGTCCAGGGAGGAGGTCGACGCACGCACTCATGCCCTCGCACGACGCCCCTCGGGCCACGACCACCGGGACGACCACGACCACGAGCACTGACCTCGGGGCGCCCCCGGCGTCATGCCTGTGAGGACGGTACGGGCATCAGGTGCCCCCTGTCCGCACAGCCCAGAGGTATACGGCTCGATGAACTCCCACTCGTAGTCGGCAAGTTTTTGTTATCGGGGAGCGTCCGGGCCGTCTCCGGTGATGTGCGTAGTCATAGGCGTCAGAAGTCAGCGGCCGTCGTCGGGGTCCTCGCGGCGGTCGCCCTCGTGTTCAGCGCTCCCACCGCGACGGCGGCCGGGAGCCAGGACGTCACCGCCGACGTGCTCGCGGGCCGGGACGTGACGCTCTCCGGCGACGCGGTGGTGACCGTGCCGGCGGGGACGACGACGTACGGCGGAGTGTTCCATGGCGAGGGCATGCTCACCGTGCGGGGCAGCGGGACGCTGATCCTGACCAGGGACAGCGACTTCACGCTCCCCAAGGCGCGACAGCGGCAGACAGTGCAGACGCAGGGCGGCAACCACCCGTACACGACGGTCGCCAACCCCGATCCGCCTGCCGTGACGGTGGAACGCGGCGCGACCCTGCAGTACGGGACGGGCGGCGGGACGGGCTTGATCGGTCATTTCCCGTACAGCACACCGGGCTACCGGCTGAACCAGCTGAACGTCCGCGTCGACGGCACCCTGCGCCTGTCGCTCACCCGTACCTTCAACATCGGCACGATCAGCGGATCGGGCCTGGTCACCCAGCCCCGCAACATGTGGGGCACACTCGATCTGGCCGGAACCCACCCCTTCTCAGGCGTGATCGACAACGGCACGGGCATGGCGGTGGGCCGCCCCGAGTATCCCGTGGCCCTCCCGAACGCCCGAGCCATCCTCAACCAGGGCTCGTGGATCATCGACACCCCGCTGTACCAGACGATCACCCTGCGCCAGAACTTCTACCAGCGCGAGTACGGCAGCGACGTCAACGTCCATACACGGCCCGGCAGCAAGGTGGTGCTCACCGGCCAGTACAGCTACAGCGACCGGGGCGGCGACACCAACCCCTCACTGAGCGACCCGGACATCAACTGGCAGAGGATTCCTCATGACTTGAACAAGCGGGGCACCAATATCGAGGGAGCGAACGTCCAGTGGGGCGACGGTACGACCCACAAGATCTTCATGCCGGGCACCAAGGACACCGTCTACATCAACCTGCACGAGGCGAGCGGACGGCGCTCGCTGCTGACGTTCGCGTACAACGGCCCGGTCACGCTGGGCGCCCCCATCGGCGGCGGCAAATACCACGACACCCTGGCCGCGCCCGGCGCGGGGGACGTCGTGATCAAGGGAACGCGCGGCAATGACGTGACCTTCGCGGCGAAGCAGTACTACGACGGGTCGACCACCATCGAGAAGGGTGCGGTGCTGCGGTTGGGGTCGGGCTCACCGGGCGGCGACGGTTCGCTGATGACGGGCACGGCGCGGCGGCGCGTGGTGAACGACGGCACGTTCGTCGTTCGCAACACCTCAACTCCCGTGACCATCAACCGTGTTGACGGAACCGGTGGGTTCACCCAGTCGGGCGCCGCGACGACGACGCTGACAGGTGACGAGGTGACGTACACCGGAGCGACCACGGTCACCAAGGGCACGCTCGCCCTGGCCGGGGGCGCCTCGCTCGCGCACAGCAAGGCGATCCGGCTCACCTCGCCCGGTGCACGCCTGGACGCACGCGCGACGGGCCTGCGCGTGACGACGTCACTCACCGGCAAGGGCACGGTGCGCGGCGCGGTGACGAACGAGGGCGTGGTCGCCGGCGCCCTCACGGTGACCGGCGACTACACCCAACGAGCCAAGGGCGAACTGGTCCTCCGCGACAAGCCGTTGAAGGTGACCGGAGCCGTCCGTCTCGCCGGCGACCTCGACCTCTCCGACGCCGCGACCGAGCCCGCCCGCGAGATCACCCTCCTGAACCACACGGGCCACGAGAAGACCACGGGCAGCTTCACCCACCTCCCGGAGGGCGCCACCCTCAAGCTCGCCGACACGACGTACCGCATCAGCTACCGCGGCGGCGACGGCAACGACGTGGTCCTCAAGGCGACTTCGAAGCACCGCGCGGCGAGCCCGTCCGCCACCGCGGCTCCCTCCGTGCGGCACACCGCCCTCGTCGAGAGCGCGAGCCGGAGCACGCGCGCGTGGTGGCCGCTCCTGCTCGTGCCGATGCTGCTGGGCGCACTGGTCGCGCCGTCGGCCCGGCGCAAACGCGCGCGTCGCCGCGACGGACGACGGCACGCCGCCTCCAGGTGACGGTCAGGGCGTGCGCCGTGCTCAGCTCGTGCAGAGGGCGCGGGCGCGGGCGAGTCGGCGTAGCGGGTGGGGGCGAGGCGAGCGTCCTTGTCGATGAGGACGTCACCCTTGACGACGGCGAACATGCCGGCGGTGGGGTCGGTGACCACAGTGCGAATGTCGCCCTTGCGGGACAGGGCGATCCGGCCCAGCTCGTCCAGGGGGAAGATCTCGGGGCCGCCGATGTTGCGCATGCCGTTCAGCGGGGCGCTCGCGGCGACCTTCGCCACCGCGTCGGCCACGTCCTTGGCGGCGATCGGCTGGATCGGCGTGGCGGGCAACCGGACGGTGTGCCGTCGGCGGTCCAGGACAGGACGGCGTCCATCGAGACGGCGCCTCAACCGGCTGAGCGCGGGCGGTGTCAGTAACCATCGACAAACATGACCGTCTCGTCGAGCGGCGCCCGGCCCGTACGGGTGTAACCCACCGTGACGTCTTCGAACCCGATCGACATGCCGCAGAAGAGGATGAGCTCGTCCGGGGGTGACAGGACCTCCGCGACGGTCCTGTGATACTTCGCCCATGCCATCTGTGTGCAACTGTGCAGCCCTTCGGCGCGGAGCAGCAGCATGACGGTCTGCAGATACATGCCGACGTCGGACCATTGGGCCGGGCCCAGATCGCGGTCGATGTAGCAGAACAGGGCGGCGGGCGCGCCGAAGCAGTCCCAGTTCGCGGAAGCGGCCCTCTGGCGCGCCTCTATGTCCTCGCGCGGAATACCGAGTGCGCCGTAGCGCTGCTCACCGAAGGCGGACCGGCGTTCGCGGTACGGGGACTTCAGTGCGGGCGGGTACTGCTCATACTCCGGCTCGTCCCAGGGGTCGCCCACGGCCAGGCGCTCGCCGGCGCGCTTCTTGAGTTCGGCGAGCGGCTGGCCGGTCAGCACGTAGGCGTGCCACGGCTGGAGGTTCGATCCGGACGGCGACCAGGCCGCGGCGGACAGCACGCGCTCCAGCACCTCCCTCGGGACATGCCGGTCGGTGAATCCGCGCACCGCCCGTCGGCTCGTGACCGCCTCGTAGACGTCCAAGATCGCCTACCTCCCTCGTCCGCTCAACGTGCGCATCTCCGTTGCATTCGCGATTGTATCACTCAATACTATCTCGTGTTTAACGATCGCGGAGTACGAAGCCCCCGCCCCTGGTTACCCGCCCCGGACACTGCTCTTTGGAGAAATTTCATGGCCACGCTGCTGCACATCGACTGGCCCGCGTTCCCCGGCGAGGCGTCCTCGTCCCGTTCGGTCGTGGCCGCCTTCCACAAGGCAGGGGAGGATCGAGACGACGGCGATGCGTGCGAGGGTGAAGAGCACATCGTCGGCCAGGTATGCGGCGCGGTGGCCGTGCGGACAGCTCGATCCCCGTCGGCGACGACTTCCTGAGCGCCGCCCGTAGCCAGGGCCGGCGCGTAGCCGCGACGGCCGTAGCTCTCAAGGCCGGGTTCGCCGCGAAAACCGCATGAGACGCAGCGTGCCCACGCGGCAGGCAACCGGTGCGCGGGCGCGCTTACGCCTCACCGTCTGCGGGATGGGCAAACCGGGTCAGCAGATCCGTCAGGCGCTCGGACTCACCGGGCCCGAGTTCGGCAACGAGACGCTCAGCCAGCGGCTCCGCCGCCACATGGGCTGCATCGAACAGCTCGAGTCCCTGAGGCGTGATCTCCACCGCCCGCACCCGCCGGTCCCCCGGAACGGTCCTGCGGACGGCCAGCCCCCTACGCTCCAGGTCGTCCACGACCCGCATGATTCCCGCCTTGTCCGACCCCGTCGCCGCCGCCAGGTCCCGCTGCACCGTGGGCCCGCGGTCGACCAGCACGATCAGCACGGCAAAATGCCGCAACTCGATGCCGAGCGGCCGTAGCGCCTCCGTCATCACCGCGGCCGCGCGCCAGTGCGCCCGGCGCAGCAGCAAGCCGAGGGCGAAAGGCGAGGCGTCCCCGGGGCGGTCGGTCGCACGCGGGGCGGTGTTTTGGTGAGGAACATCGGCGGTCATAGACCCACATTATCAGCCATCCGTTCATTCGATACGGTATCGTTTGAAACTAAACGCGGCTGCGTCCGCCACGGCCCTGCCGCTGCACGCCGGTATACGGCCAGGTAGTCCGCCCCCGCGATCAGCCAGAACGAGAACGCGAAGGAGAGGGCGGCGACGATCAGGTCGCGGGTGAGCCGGGTCCCACATCGTGGGCGAAATGTTCATCTCGTGGACGCAATCGGGCGCCGCTGCCCGCATCGTCTAGCGTCATGTCATGACCAGCGACACCTCCCGCACCCTCACCGACGCCCTCTCCGCCGGGCCCGTCGTCCTCGACGGCGGCATGTCCAACCAGCTCGAATCGGCCGGGCACGACCTGAGCGACGAGCTGTGGTCGGCGCGGCTGCTCGCGGAGCGGCCCGAGGCGATCGTCGAGGCGCATCTCGCCTATTTCGAGGCGGGCGCGGACGTCGCGATCACGTCCAGCTACCAGGCGACGTTCGAGGGCTTCGCCAAGCGCGGCATCGGCCACCAGCGGGCGACCGAACTGCTCGGACTGAGTGTGGAGTTGGCCCGTGAGGCCGCTCGACGGGCCGCCGCCAAGGGCGTCACGCGGCCGCTGTGGGTCGCCGCGTCGGTCGGACCCTACGGAGCGATGCTCGCGGACGGCTCGGAGTACCGGGGCCGGTACGGGCTGAGCGTCGACGACCTGGAGCGGTTCCACCGCCCCCGCCTCGAAGTCCTGGCCGCCGCCGCGCCCGACGTGCTCGCCCTGGAGACCGTGCCGGACTCCGACGAGGCGCAGGCGCTGTTGCGGGTTGTGCGCGGGCTGGGCGTCCCGGCTTGGCTGTCGTACAGCGTCGCCGGCGACCGTACGCGGGCCGGACAGCCCCTGGAGGAGGCGTTCGCCCTGGCCGCCGACGCGGACGAGGTGATCGCCGTGGGGGTGAACTGCTGCGCCCCGGAGGATGTGGACGCCGCTGTCGCCACCGCGGCGCGCGTCACCGGCAAGCCGGTCGTGGTGTACCCGAACAGTGGTGAGGTGTGGGACGCGGAGGCTCGTGCGTGGGCCGGGCGGTCCACGTTCACCGCGGAGCAGGTTGCCGGGTGGCGGCGGGGTGGCGCTCGGTTGATCGGGGGGTGCTGTCGGGTGGGGCCGGGGGCGATCGCGGGGATCAGGGGGACGCTGGGGTCGGCGTAAGGGTTTTTCGCCCCCTCCGCCCCCACCCGTCCCGTACCTGGGGGCTCCGCCCCCAGACCCCCAAAAGATCGCGCAGTTCCCCGCGCCCCTCACGTCCCTCGTCCCGCGCCGCTCACGCTGCTAGCCTCCGGCTCGGGAACCGGTTGCCGTACGTGTTGCCGCACTTCCCGAGGGGCCCCGGCGCCGGAATACGCCGTCGCCCGGGGCGGAGGAAAGGGGCCAGGGGATGACGAGGAAGAGCACCACGGACACCGGGAGCCGGCACACGATCCGGGACGTGGCGGCGCGCGCGGGAGTGTCGGCGTCGACGGTGTCGCGGGTGCTCGGCGGCGAGTACCCGGTGAGCACGACGACGCGTACGCGGGTGATGCGGGCGGTCCGTGAGCTGGACTATGTGGCCGACGCCCGCGCCAAGGCGATCGCGGGGGCCGGCACGCCGACGCTCGCGTTCGTCCTCGACGACATCACCGGTCCGTCGTTCGCGCACATGGCGCACGGCGTGGAGCGCGAGGCGACCCGGCTGGGGCACCTGTGCCTGGTGTGCAGCACCGACGGCGACGCCGAACACCAGCTGGAGTTCATCGAGATGATGCGTGCCCAGCGCGCCGCCGCGGTGATCCTGGTCGGCGGCGCCACCGACACCGCCGAGTACCGCGAGCGGATGGCCCGCATCGCCGACTCGCTGGCGTCGGCGGGATCGCGACTCGTCCTGTGCGGACGCCCGCCGCTCGCGCCCGGAACGCCGGTCACGGTCATCGAGTACGACAACGAGGGCGGCGCCTACGCCCTGTCCGCGCATGTCCTCGCCCAGGGCCACCGGCGCGTCCTGTTCCTCGGCGGCAAGGCGGACAACACCACGGCACAGGGCCGCGAACGCGGCTATCTCGCCGCCCATCGGGCACGCGGCCTCGACCCGGACCCGACACTGCGGCTGTACGGCGACTTCACCCGCGACTCCGGACACCGTCTGATGCGCCAAGCCCTCGCACAGGGGCTGGAGTTCACGGCCGTGATCGCCTCCACCGACATGGTCGCCGCCGGCGCGCTGACCGCCCTGCACGAAGCGGGCCTGCGCGTCCCGGCCGACGTCTCCCTCGCCGGCTACGACGACATCCCCTTCGCCCGTGACCTGTTCCCCCCGCTCACCACCGTCCACGTCCCCTACGAGGAACTCGGCCGCCTGGCCGTCCGCACCGCCCTGGGCCGAACCCCGGACGCCCCGAACGAACACCTTCTCCTGGGGACGCACGTCGTGATCCGCGATTCGGTGGGCGGGGTGAAGCGTGGGGACGGTGCGTGACGGCGAGCTCGGCGGTGTCCCGTCGTCACGACCGCCGGTCGCCGCCGGAGCGACGGAAGCGGCGTACGGCTGACAGCGGCGCCGCCGCGCGTGGGGACGAACCGGCGGGCCCGTGCGCCGCGGTGGTGGTTTGCGGAAGGCCGACGGTCTCGCCCGCCGCTTTGCCCAACTCCGCTTCCCACAGGTCGAGTTCGCGATCCCGCGGCCCGTGGACGGTGTGCGGTGCGCCGACGCCGAAGACGCGGACCGGGTGCGAGGCGTCCCAGGCCTGCCACCCGGGATCGCCCTCGACCGCGAACCGTACCCACGCCGTGTGCATCGCGTCGGCGAGCTCCTGCGGGGCACCCGCGCCCGCGAGCTTCGCCGACTCCGGTACGCCGGCGGTGTCGAAGACGAAGCCCAGCTCCAGGGCGTGGCAGGAGCCGAGGTCGGGCACGTTCGAGGGCCAGGCGAACTCGTAGACGTACGAGGGCGATGGGCGGGCCGGGGCGTCCGCGAGGCGATGCAGGGGCACTCGGAGGAGGTGGTCGGTGACCATCTGGCCGACGAGGTCGGCGGTGCCCGCGTCCGGGTGGATGGCGCGGTAGCCGCGGGGCACTTCGTGGCCACAGCGGCAGCGGGCCATCGCGCCGGCCAGGGCGACGGGGCCGAGGCGGTCGACGCGCTCCAGGAGGCCGCCGGGCACCAGCCACAGCCGGTACTCCTCGCTGGTCCAGCCCAGGAGGAGATCGACGTCCGGCGCGGCGCCCTCGACGAGGGCCTCCAGTGGGTCGCGCGGGACGAGGTCGCCGTCGACGACGATGCCGAAGGCGGGTCCGCCGACCACAGGGCTGCTGAGTTTCCCCACGTCGGCCTGGGTGCGCAGGAGCAGATCGCGGTCCACGGCGGCGAACGCCTCGGCCGTCGCCGGGATCTTCAGCCGGGTGGCCATCCTGCGCACCATCCGGCGCACCTTGTCGCGGTCGCTCACCTCAGGCGGTCCGCTCTGCAGGACGGCGCGACGGAAGAGGCCCGCGGTGCGCGGGCTGGCCAGCAGGGCGCCGATGCTGATGGCTCCGGCCGACTCGCCGAAGACGGTGACCCGGTCGGGGTCGCCGCCGAACTGCGTGATCGACTCACGCACCCACTCCAGCGCGGCGAGCTGGTCGCGCAGCCCGGGATTGGCGGGAGCGTCGGGGAAGAGGCCGTAACCCTCCACGCCGAGGCGGTAGTTGAGGGAGACGAGCACGACGCCGTCGCGGGCGAAGGAGCGCCCGTTGTAGACGGGCACGGCCGAGGAACCGCGGGTCAGGGCCCCGCCGTGGATCCACACCATGACGGGGAGCCGGGCGCCCGGTCCCGGCTCCGGAGTCCACACATTGAGGTTGAGGCAGTCGTCGCCGGGTACGACGGGGTCGGCGAGGAGCCGCGCGAACGCCTCGGAGTACGGCGGTTTGGGCGGCGTCGGTCCGAAGGCGCCGGCGTCGCGCACCCCGTCCCAGGGCTCGGGCGGCGCCGGGGGACGGAAGCGGCGGGGGCCGAACGGCGGTGCCGCGTAGGGGATGCCGCGGAAGACGGCGATCCCGTTCTCGTACCGGCCGCGCACCGCTCCGTAGGGGGTGCTGACCACCGGGTCCTTCGTCTGCGAAACCGAGTCCGCCGCGTGCACCGCCATCCGACCACCAGCTCCTCGCCGACTCGCGAACCGTTCACATCAGAGCATCACATCACTTCCGGGTATTCCTTCGGACGTCATTCCTGTGGACGTCGTTTCTGTGACCGTGAACGGCCCTATTTGGCGTACATCAATGTGCCGAAGCCGAGCTGGTCGAAGCCTCCGCTGGTAGAGCCGTAGTCACCGCCTCCGCCCTCGGGGCGGACGCTCTCGGCCATGGCCTGGATGTACGGGACGGAGAGCCCGCGCCGGCGGGCGTAGTGGTAGTACAGGATGTCCCACACCGGCCGG
The DNA here is from genome assembly GCF_041053055.1 of Streptomyces sp. R41. Taxonomy (NCBI): domain Bacteria; kingdom Bacillati; phylum Actinomycetota; class Actinomycetes; order Kitasatosporales; family Streptomycetaceae; genus Streptomyces; species Streptomyces sp. R41. Next base: position 8,157,480 of record NZ_CP163443.1, on the reverse strand, counting down.
ACCTGACCGCGGCTCGCGGACGAGATCACGGTCTGCGACTGCTGGGCGCAGCTCTGGCCCGTGCCCCAGGTGTACGTCGTGAAGGGCACGTCCTGGCCGAGGTTGTACTTGGCGACATACTGGGCGGCCTTCATGAACCGGTTGCTGTCGTAGCCGTAGAGGTCGTCGCCCTGGGACCAGGCCATCTCGCAGAAGGCACCGAGCTGGCCCATGCCCATCACGGTGTGGCCCTGGTCGCGGCCGCTCTCCTGGTACTGGGCGAGCCCCTCGCTGTCGTACACGAACGGGATGGCGTGCTTGATGGAGCCGTTGCCCGCGCCGTTCTTGAAGTAGTTCACCGCCTGGTCGTACTTGGCCGCGTCGTCGCAGAGGATGCCGATGGCCAGGATCGAGTTCATGTTGCACAGGTCCCAGTTGGCCCAGTAGTTGGTGATGCAGGCGTCGTTGTGTCCGGTCAGGAACTGGTTGTTGAGCGGGTAGAAGACGTCGAGCATCATCGTCTTGAACCGCGCGAGGTCGAACCCGCTGTAGCCACGCATGAGTTCGGCTGCGTTCGCGAACTGGTAGCCGTAGATCCCGGCGGCCAGGAAGCGGTCGGCGTTGCCGATGACCGTGGTGAGCTTGGCGGACCAGGCGTTGAGGATCTTGACGGCCGTGTCGCCGTTCGCGGTCGTCCCCGCGATCTTCCAGCGCAGGGCGTTCTGGTAGGCCGCGTGGATGTCGTTGTAGAGGATGCCGTAGTTCTCGCCGGTGCCGCCGCGGATGATCGTGGCCTGCGGGTTGGGGGTCCAGGTGCCGGCCGAGTGGCTGTTGGCGGTGAGGCGCTTCCAGCCGGAGAGCCACGGGTCGTCGCCCGCGGCGACCCGCACCTTGGCGCGGTTGAGCTCTCCGTAGGCGTGCAGCATTCCGGGATGGGTGAAGGTCGCGGGTGCGGCGTCCGCGGTGCCGCCGGTGGCGGCCGCCGTGGACGCGCCGACGGCGAGGGCGGCGGTAAGCCCGCCCGCGGTCCTGAGCAGACCGCGGCGGCTCACCTGTGCCGGCTTCCCTTGCGTGTGGGGGTTCTTGGTGCGGCTCATTCTGGTGCATCTCCAATCCCGTGGAGGATTAGCGGCCTCGGGGAAGGGCGGGTGCGTGCCCGAGCTTCCCCGAGGCCGCTAGGTGGGGGTGATGCTCACCTCTTCGAACTCGGTGGTGCTGCGGACCAGGGGGCTGCGGGAGCAGACCACGAGGCCCACGTAGTAGGGGGCGTCACCGAAGCCGGGAATCTCTCCGTCGGCGAGGGGGGTCCAGGTGGCGCCGTCATCGGTGGAGACGGCCGCGGCGAAGGCGGTCCCGGTGCGCTTCATCCGCAGCAACAGAGGCAGTTGGACGGTCACGGTGCCGGTGAAGGTGGAGGCGCCCGCCACGGTCTTGCGCAGCATCAGCTGCGCGGCGGTCCCGCCGGTGACGATCGCCCCGGCGGCCTGGTCGAACGGCGACAGCGACTTGGCCATCAGCAGGCCCACCCGGTCGGCGGTGGCGCCGGTACGGGAGACCAGCCGGGCGGTGACCTCGCAGTCGCCGGTGACGGGCTGTCGTACGAACTGGCCGGTCATTCCCTGGTTGTTGACGGTGAGATCGGTTCCGGCGCCCCGAACGGTGAAGGTCCCGCCGTCGTACGACGTGCTGCCGGGCGTACGGATCGCCACCACGCCCAGCGTCCCGAAGTCGCGGTCGTCGAGAACCACGTCACCGACGTCGCCGTACGTCCAGGGAGCGGGCGGGGGTGTGCCGACCGTGACGGTGAGGGTGCCGGTCCCGTCGCCGGCCGCGTTGCCCGCGGTGGTCGTGACCGTGAACTCGCCCGTCCGGGTGGGGCTTCCGGAGATCAGGCCGGTGCGCTTGTCGACCCGGAGGCCGTCGGGCAGCCCGTCGGCGGTGAACCGTACGGGCTCGTGCGAGGCCCGCAGCACATGCCGGAACGCGACGCCCTGGTTCGCGAACGCGGTGTCCGCAGACGTGAGTTGGGGCACGGAGGGTGACGGCATCGGCGCGGCGGCAGACTCCGACAGCGGACCGCGCCCGCCGCAGTTCATCTTCGCGACGACGTAGTGGTATGTCGCACCGGGCGTGCCCGTCGCGTCCGCGAACCGGACACGGGTGCCGAACCCGACCGGGCCGACGCCGGTCGCGATCGTCTGATACGGGCCGTCGGCGTCGTTGGCGCGCAGCACCTTGTACCGGGCGGAGGGGTCGGGATCGGTCCAGGCGAGTTCGACGGCGTCGGCACCGCTGGTCGCCCGCAGGCCGGTGGCGGTGCGGGCGGGGCGCGGCACGGACCAGACCTCACCGGACGAGGAGGAGGTCACGCTGACGTTGTCGAAAGCACCGGCGCCGGTCTCGGCGTAGTCCTCGTCGACGCCCAGGCAGGAGGTGAGGACAAGGCCCGCGTACGCGGTGTGCCCCAGCTCGACCTCGGTGGAGCCGACTTCGGTCCAGCGGATGCCGTCCGGGGAGATCGCGCCGGTGCAGCGGCGGCCCCTGCGGGTCACGCGCACCCAGTACGGCGTCCGCAGCCGGTAGCCGTCGCCCGCGCCCTCGACGTACGGGGCCTCCAGCGGGGTCGCCGACTCCGGCAGGGTGCCGAGGCTGGAGATCGGGAAGGCCGCGGAGGTGGTGATGGCCTGCTGCTGGGAGGGCGGCACGGGGGTGCTGCCGGTGGCGGAGATATCGGAGCCGGCCGAGGGCCGTACGGTCCACACGCCGCTCCAGGTGTGCAGCGGCAGCCCCTGGATCAGCATGGAGGCATGCGCCGCATCCGCGTCGAGGGAGTCCCGAAGGGTGACGCCGATCTTGGAGTACTGCGAGCTGAGCGGCCATACGATCCGCGCGCCGACCGTGCCGTCGCCGGGCAGCGGGAGGTACGCCAGGCGGTAGCTGTCGGCGGTGCCGCTCGCCTCCAGCACGAACCGCTCGCCGTCGAAGGCGGCCGAACCGGCGATTTTCACGTCCCCGATGTCCTGGGTGGACCAGAGCTCGGGGAGACCGGCGACAGCCGAGACAGGGCCTGAATTACCGCTGTTTCCTTGGGGGTTGGAGGCGATGACCGTGTAGTGGTACGTCCGGCCCGGGCGCACGTCGCTGTCGGTGTACGACGGATGGTCGACCCCGGAGGCGATCTCCTCGTACGGGCCCTCGGGGCGGTTGGCCCGCCGGACGGTGTACCCGCTCGCCCACACGGACGGCAGCCAGCTCACGGTGACGGCCCTGTCGTCGCCCACCGCCGTGACACCCGCCGGAGCCGTGGGCACGCTCGGCGAGGAGGCTGTCGCACCGGCGTAGGCGAAGGTGCCCCAGCTGGGCAGGTCGTCGTTGCTGCCCTCGACGACACGGGCGCCGCCGGTGCCCCGGAAGACGGCGTTCTTCGTGTACGGGGCATCAAGGCCGCGTACGCCCGCGTAGTGCGCGTATGCCATCTCGTAGATCGGCGGCATGGTGCCGCGCCCGGTGGCCGAGACGGTCTTCTTGATGTACTTGCCGGTGCGGTCGAGGTCGGGAGTGAAGGGAACGTCGTTGCCCAGGTTGTAGCGGGCGGCGTACTCGACGTTGGCGAGGATGCGGTGGTCGTCGAAGCCCCACAGGTCGACGCCCTGGTTCCAGGCGACCTGGGCGGCGTCCGCGAGCAGGCCGACCGCGAGCTGTTCGTGGCCCTGGTCGCGGCCGCTCTCCTGGCCCTGGCCCGCGTCGGTGACGACGCGGTGCGGCACGCTGCCGTTGCCCGCGCCCGCGGCGGCGAAGCGCAGCGCGTCGTCGAAGAGCGTGGGCTCCTCGCAGAACACGCCGATGGCCAGCAGGGACTGAAGAGACGTCAGATCCCAGTTGCCGTTGGCGTAGAGCATGTAAGAGGACACGGCCGGATACCAGACGCGCAGGAAGGACTCCTCGCAGCGCGCGATGTCCGCGTTCGTCCAGCCGTCGTAGTCGCCGTGGCGCAGCAGCTCCGCCGCGTTGACGAACTTGAAGGCCTGGAGCCCGGCGCCGAGTGGGCCGTCGGCGCCCGTGATCGCGGTCAGTGACGCCGACCAGGCGTTGAGGATGTCGCGGGCCTTGTCGGCGTGCGCGCGATCGCCGGTGACGGACCAGATGAGGGCGTTCTGGTAGGCGGCGGCCGAGTCGGCCACGGCCTGGTTCTGGAAGTTGCTGGGTCCGCGGCCCCACGAGGTGATCTGACCGGTGTTCTGCACGGTGTACGACGACGAGGATCGGGCATGGGCCGCGAGCGCCAAGTAGCCGTCGTAGACGGGTGATTCCTTCGCGGCGACCGCTGCCTTCATACGGGCGAGGTCGTCGGCGGTGTGCAGCAGTCCGGGGTGGGTGAAGGCTCCGCGGCCGGTCTCGTCCTCGTTCTCGTCCTGGGCGGCCCGTGCCGTGCCGGGCACGAGCAGTCCGCTCGCGCCCGACACCAGCAGCAGGGCCGCGGCGTTGCCGAGGAAGCCCCGGCGGCTCGTCGCGGGGATCGTCATGACGCGGCGGCCGCCTCGGCCTCGGCGGTGGTGAGGAACGTCAGGTTCAGGACGTGCTCGTTGGCGAACCACTGCACACTGTCGGTGGTCATGTACCACTTGGGCTTCTTCATCGAGTCGGCGACGACGGTGCCGTTGATCACCAGGTTCTCGAAGGTGACGTTCTTGATGGCGTGATCGGCGTCGTAGCCGAGGAACAGCGACGGGTTGGCGTGGGTGCCCGTGTAGCTGAGGTTCTTGACGTAGACGTCCTCGATGCCCCGGCCGACCGAGGTGTTGTACTTCGTGTTGTACATGATCCGCATGTGGATCACCTGGCCCCAGCGGAAGTCCTCGATGCGGACGTCCTCGATGTGCACGTTCTTGATGAGGTTGTCGTCGCCGGGGTTGAGGGCGATACAGCCCTGGTAGCCCATCTGGGGCTCGCGGTGATCGAGGATGTCGAGGTTCTTGATGACCAGGTTCTCGATGACCTCGGGGGCGTCCGTGTTGCCGTGCGTGCCGACGTTGATCGGGTGGGCGACGTCGGCCCACAGGGTGCAGTTCTGGATGGTGATGTCGCGGGTGTCGCCGTAGTAGTTCCAGCGGTGGGCGTAGATGGCGAAGCAGTCGTCGGAGTTGCGCATGAAGCAGCCGTCGAAGACGACGCCGGTGGAGGAGAAGACGTCGAAGCCGTCGCCGTTGCCCTTCGAACTGAACGAGCGCGCCTTCTTGACGTGGACGTTCTCACTCATGCCAAAGGTGCCGGCGTAGCCGTTCGGGTTCATGATGATGACGTCCTCGACGCGGATGTTCTTGCTGCCCTCGCAGAGGACACCGCCGGGGCCCGCGTAGAGCATGCCGTGGCCCCTGAGGGCGGCCTTCTCCACGTCCTTGAAGAAGACCTGCGCCATCAGAACGGCGCCCCCCGCCAGGTACACGGTCTTGCCGCTGGGGACGGTGAGCACGTTGCCCGTGATGGTGTGCACGCCGGGGCCGAAGTAGATGACGTCCGGGTCGTCGGCGGCGGGCGGATTGGGGTCGATGTGGTTGGTGATGATGTGGAGGGCGTCGAATATCTCGTCGTTGATCTGGACGACGACATCCCGCGGCTCGTCGAGCGTGAAGCGCAGGGTGTCGCCGAGCAGTTCGGGCTTGATGCCCAGCGCGTCCGGTCTCACCCGAGCCTTGGTGGTGCCGCCCTTGAGGTAGGTGACCTCGATCTCGACGGAGCCCTGGAAGTCGAAGTACGCCATCGACGTGTTGTAGACCTTGCCCGACCCGGTGGTGGCGTTGATCTCCTCCAGCTGGGGCCGGTAGAGGTCGAGGGTCTGCCATTCGCCGTCGGGGGCGGTGCGGACCCGCACCTTGAAGCTGGTGTTGGTCGCCATGGTGGACGGGCGGGGGTACGTCACCAGCTTCGGTGCGGAGTTGTCGTCGTCCGCGCGGGCCGCCGTGGCCGTCAGGCCGGACAGGCCGGCGGCAAGCACGGTGGCTCCCGCCGCTTGGAGGGCGGTACGGCGGGACAGGGGCGTGTTCATGCGTGACTCCTTGCGAGGCGAAAAGGGGAGATCCAGAAGGTCACTTGAGGCCGGTGGTGGACATCCCGGCGACGAAGCCGCGCTGGGCGACGAGGAAGATCAGCAGGATCGGGACGACGTACATCACGGAGGCGGCGGCCTGCAGTTCGGGGACGGGCTGCCCGGCCGGGGTGACGTACGCGGACATGACGGCGACGGCCAGCGTGGAGCGGTCGCTGGACAGCAGCAACTGCGGGGCGATGTAGTCCCCCCAGGTCCAGGTGAAGGCGATCACGAAGCTCGCGGAGACGACCGGCCAGGACTGGGGCAGGAAGATCCGCCAGAACATCCGGCCGTAGCCGCAGCCGTCGACGATCGCGGCCTCCTCCAGCTCGCGCGGCAGTCCGGCGAAGAACTGCCGGAAGAGGAAGACCAGATACGGGGCCGAGGCGAGACCCCACAGCACCCACGGCCAGTACGTGTCCACCAGGCCGAGCTTGGCGAAGATCAGGTAGGTCGGCAGGAGGGTGATGAGCTGAGGCAGCATCATCGAGCCGAGCAGGATGCCGAACAGCGTCTTCTTGCCGGGCGCTTTCAAACGGGCGAAGCCGAAGCCGACCCAGGCCGAGCTGAGGGTGACGAGGGTGGCGTAGATGAGCGCGATGACGAGGGAGTTGCGGGCGTAGCCGAGGAAGTCGATCTGATGGAAGGCGTCGGCGAAGTTGTGCCACTGAACGTGCCCGGGCAGCCAGCGAACCGGAGAGGAGGCCAGTTCGCCCTGGGTCTTGAGGCCGGAGACGACCAGCCAGCCGAAGGGGCCGAGGAACAGCCCCGTGATCACGACGAGGACCGTGTAGAGGACGAGGCGGTTGACGCGGATCCGTATCCGGGGCGCGGGCTCCGGGGATGTTGCGGACTTCGCGGACAGGCTGGTGGCGGTCACTGCTTCGCCTCCGGATCGACGTTGTAGAACACCACGCCGGACGTGAACCGGAAGATGAGGCCGGTCGCGACGAGGATCAGGACGAAGAGCACCCACAGCAGCGCGGAGGCGTAGCCGTAACGGCCGATCGCGAAGTACTGCGCGAACACATGCATCATGTAGAGGTAGTTGGACTGCGGAACCAGGGTGACGCCGGCCGTGGTGCCGTCGGGGGCCAGCAGCAGCGGCATGATGGTCTGCACCGAGGCGATCACCCCGGTCACCGTCTGGAAGAGCAGCACGGGTGAGAGCAGGGGCACGGTGATGCTGCGGAAGGTCCGCCAGGCGCTCGCGCCGTCGACGCGGGCCGCCTCGTGGAGTTCGCGGGGCACGTCCTGGAGTCCGGCCAGCGAGATGATCATGATGTTTCCGGCGGTCCACAGCACCGTCATCAGCAGCACGTAGCGGGCGTAGGGGTCGGCCAGCCAGCCGAGGGCGTCGATGCCCAAGAGGTTCAACACACCGTTCGCGGCACCGGAGTTCTGGTCGAAGAGTTGCTTGAACGCCAGGCCCGCGCCCACGGGCGGCACCACGGCCGGGAGGTAGAGCAGGGTGCGGAACAGTCCGCGGGCCTTGAGCGGCCGGTTGACCAGGACGGCGAGGCCGAGCCCCGCGACGATCGACAGCGGCACGGAGGTCGCCGCGAACAGGCCGGCGCGGCCCAGGGATTGCCAGGTCACCGAGTCGGACAGCAGCTCGCGGTAGTTGTCGAGCCCGACGAAGCGCCAGTTGGGCGAGAGACCGTCGAAGGTGGTGAAGCTGAGCCACAGTGCGTACGCCATCGGGGCGATGGTCAGCAACAGGAACCCGATGATCCAAGGCGAGGTGAACATGTAGAACGCCCGGTGCCTGCGGGCGGTCATGGAGGTCCCGCGCCGGTTCGCTGGCGCCCGCGCCCGCCCCCCGGCCGCGGTCGGGTCCGGCCGTTCGGCCACGGAGGCGATCTGGTCGGTCGTCATCCCACCTGCTCCTTCCCGCGCTTGAGCTGCTCGTTCATGGCCGAGTTGAGGCGCCGGGCGAGGGTGTCGACGGACATCTGGCCCGTCATCGCCGCCGGGGCAGCCTGGTTGAACAGGGCGTCGAGCGCGTCCGCCGTGGCGTACGGCGTGAAGGAGATGACGGAGAAGTGGGACAGCTCGGCCTCCTGCACCTTCAGCGCCCGCTTCTGGTACTCCTCCTTGGCCGGCATCAGCGGGCGCAGCGACTTCAGGCTCGGGATGCCCCAGCCGCCGGACGCGCGGGCCTTGGCAGGACCTTCGCCGAAGAACCACTCGAAGACCCGCCATGCGGCGTCCTTGTCGGGTGCCTTCTTCGGCATCCACAGGCCGGTGCCGCCCTGGCAGGGACTGAGCCGCGGAGCGCCTTCGAAGACCGGGGCGGGGGCGAGACGTGACACCTCCGCCAGCTTCGGATCGGTGTTGATCATGCCGCCGAGCCAGTAGCCCGAGTTCGACATGGCCATGCGGTCGGCCTGGTAGGTGGGTCCGTCCCAGGCGTTGGGGTCGGGCTGGACGGGGCTCGGTCCGACCTTGGCCTTGCAGTAGTCGATGTACCAGCCCAGCGCTTTGCGGGCCTCGGGGGTGGTGAAGTCGACGCGGGAGAAGTCGTCGGTGAACAGGTTGCCGCCGGCCGCCGCCGTCAGACAGGCGAGGAGGCTCGACTTCATCAGGCCGTTGTAGCTGCCGCCGTAGACGGTCGTCTGGCCGTTCTTGCGCCGGGTGAGGCGCTTCGCACTCTCCAGCCACTCCTCGAACGTGACCGGCTCCGTCTCCGGCGGCTGGTCGACGTCCGCCCTGTCGAAGAGCGAGGTGTTGCACCAGTACATGGAGTCCTGGGAGAAGTCCTTCGCCATGCCGTAGCGCGGCCCCTTGCCCTGGGTCCGGCCGTCGTAGCGCCACAGATCGTTGACCGGGTCCAGGTCGTCCTCCTTGAGGACGCCGCTTCTGGCGAAGTAGGGATCCAGGTCCTCCATCACCTGCCGCGCCGCGAAATACGGTGTGTCGATGGCGCCGACGCCGCGCACCAGATCGGGTGGACTCCCGGTGGTCATCATCGCGATCAGCTTGGTGATGTCGTACTTCACGAGGACGATCTTGATGCCGAGGTCCTTGTAGGCCTGCTTGACGTCATCCGTGGTGATCTCACCGGACTTGACCATCACCGTGACGGTCTCGCCCGAACCGCTGACCCCGGTGGACACCTGCATGGCGCAGCCGCTCAACGCCGCCGCGCCGCCCGCGGCACCGCCCGCCGACAGGGCGAGGAAGCGGCGGCGGCTCAACGGAGCACCGGCCTGGGTGTGCATGAACTACCCACTCTCTTCGGTGAGATGGATGACGGGACTCGAGCACGCGCCGGGGGATGGGATGCCGCGTGCGATGTTTCGGGAACCGGTTGCTATGGCGGTGCTGGGAGCTTCCTTCTGAGGACACGGCACGTCAAGAGGCATGACGAACTTTCGAAAACTGTGGGCCCGCTGGGCGCATGGGGTTCCAGTGCCTACGCTCCTGGTCAGCAGGGCAACCGGTTGCCCCACCAGGCGCCGGGCGCGACCCTCCCCGGGAAACCGTAGTAAACGATTTCGCACCAGAGTGGGATCAAGGACCGCTCCCCGTCGGGCGCACCTCGTTCCACGCCTCTCGTCCCACCGATTGACCGCCCCTTCCCGGCAGATCTACGATAGAAGGCGCTTTCTGAAACTGTTTCCATATCGCAGATCATTCAACGTGTCATCCAGCGTGTCAGGAGAGCCATGCCCAACCCCCAGCCGCCGAGGGTCGTGTTCGCAATGGATCCGGTGCACCTCCCCCTGCTCTTCCCTCCGCCGCTCCTGGCCCGGCTGAGGCAGGCGTCCGACCTCGATCCCGGACTCGTCGTACGGGACTTCGCCGATCCGGCGGCCGCGGAGGCTCTCGCCCGGGCAGAGGTGCTGATCACCGGGTGGGGCTGCCCCCGCCTCGACGTCGGCGCGCTGGCCGCCGCACCCCGCCTGCGCACCGTCCTGCACGCCGCGGGCTCGATCCGTTCGCTGGTCGGCGAGGCCGTGTGGGAACGCGGGATCACGGTCTCCAGCGCGGTGACCGGCAACGCCCTGCCGGTCGCGGAGTACACGCTGGCGATGATCCTGCTCGCCGGAAAGGACACCTTCACCCACCGCGAGCGCTTCCGAGCCACCCACGCCTACCCGACCGACACCGAGACCGCGCACACCGGCAACGTCGGCCGCCGGATCGGAGTCATCGGCGCCTCGCGCGTGGGCCGCCGACTGCTCGAGCTGCTGCGGCCGTTCGACTTCACGGTCCTGCTCCACGACCCCTACGTCAGCCCCGCCGAGGCCGCCGCCCTCGGTGCCGAACTCCTGGCGCTGGAGGACCTGTTGCGGCACAGCGACATCGTGTCGCTGCATGCCCCCGACATCCCCGAGACCTATCGCATGCTCGACGCCGGCCGGCTCGCGCTCATCCGGGACGGCGGTTTCCTGATCAACACCTCGCGCGGCGCCCTGGTCGACCCCGACGCCCTCACGGACGAGCTGGTCTCCGGCCGACTGCACGCGATCCTCGACGTCACCGAACCCGAGCCGCTGCCCGCCGGATCGCCGCTGTACCGCCTGCCCAACGTCTTCCTCACCCCGCACATCGCGGGCTCGCTCGGCAACGAGCTGGAACGCCTCGGCCGTATCGTCGTGGAAGAACTGGAACGCCTGGTCGCAGGCCTGCCCCCGGCCCACGAGGTGCGCCACTCGGACCTGGCGCATGTCGCGTGAGCCCGCCGTCGACGAGCGCCGCCGCTCCCCCGCCGAAGCGACCCGTCACCCCGGAGAAACAATGGGATACGGTTTCCGCACCGGCGAGGGTCGGAGTCTCCGGCCGTCCGGCAAGGGGCCGCATCCCCCTTCGGCCGGCGGGGCAGTCGTGAGGGTGAAGGAGCCGCAGCGGTGAGTCAGCGCAAGGCGTCCGGTGACGCCGGACGGGCCACCATCCGCGACGTGGCGGAGCGGGCGGGTGTCTCCGTCGCGAGCGTGTCGCGTGTCCTGTCCGGCAACTACCCGGTGTCGGAGGACCTGCGCCGCCGGGTGATGAAGGTCGTCCGGGACCTGGACTACGTCACCAACGCCCACGCCCGCTCCCTCGCCGGCGGCGGTACGCCGACGGTCGCCATCCTCATCAACAACATCACCGGCGCCGCGTTCGCCCACGTGGCCAAGGGAGTTGAGGGCGCCGCCACCCTGCGCGGCTGGCTCTCCCTGGTCGGCACCACAGGCGACGACCCCGAACGGGAACTCGCGCTGGTCAACCTCATGCGCCAGCAGGGCGTGGCCGCGGTGGTCCTGCTCGGCGGCGCCTACGACTACGACGAGTACCAGCTGCGCATGGCCCGCTTCGCCCGTTCCCTCGACGCGGCCGGCTCCCATCTCGTCCTGGTGGGCAGGCCGCCTCTTGAGGGCGACGTCCCGGCCACGACGGTCGACTACGACAACGAGGGCGGCGCCTACGCGATGGCCAGCCACCTGCTGTCGGCCGGGCACCGCAGGGTCCTGGTGTTGCCGGGACCCGCCGAACTCACCACGGCCCAGGGCCGGTTGAGGGGCTCTGAGCGGGCCTTCGAGGCGTACGGCGTGCCCTTCGACCCGGGCATGGTGCGGCACGGGCCCTACGACGACGAGCACGGCTACAGCGCCGTCGAGACGGCCCTGCACGAAACGCCGGACTTCACCGCGGTGCTCGCGGGCACGGACGTGGTCGCCGCGGGGGCCATGCAGGCCCTGCGCGCGGCCGGGCTGCGGGTGCCGGAGGACGTCTCGATCGTCGGCTACGACGACATCCCGCTCGCCTCCCAGCTCACGCCCCAACTCACCACCGTGCACGTGCCGTACGAGGAGATGGGCCGCGTGGCGCTGCGCGCGGTGGCCGACCGGCGCGAGGGCGGCGCGGGCCGTCGTAAGGGCGCCGACGGCGATCACCTCGTACTGGGCACCCATGTCGTCGTACGCAACTCCGTGCAGCCGCCTTCCAGGGGCTGAGTGTGCCGCGGTGTGCCGTGCGGGAAGCGATCGTTTCGTAACCGGTTACTCGCACCTACCAGCAGCTTTGCCAGCCTGACGTAATAAACTCCCGCACACCCCTTGCTACGGCCAGACCTGTCGGCCTACCTTCACGGCAACCGCTTACTACAGCTTCCGCTTGGCCGACCCCCCGCAACCGCGAGCCGATGGATTCCCGGCCGCCGTTCCCGGCCTCCACCGAGCCGCCGTTCTCTCGTCCTGAGACGCCCTACATTCCGAAGGAACACGGTCAGATGAACTCCATCACCTCCAGGAGAAGGTTCGCCCGGGCCGCAGTCGCCGGTCTCGCGCTGACAGGTCTGCTCACCGCGTGCGGCGGATCCGGCTCCGGGGAGGACCCCAAGTCCTCCGGCCCGGTCACCCTCCCCTTCTGGGGCTGGGCCAACGGTCAGGAAGCCGTCGTCAAGGCCTTCAACGCGAGCCACAAGGACATCAAGCTCAAGTACACGAAGGTCACCGACCAGCTGACCATGCAGAAGCAGCTGACCAACGCCGTCAAGGCGGGCAACGCGCCCTGCCTGGTGCAGAACACCGCCGAGTACGTGACCACATGGGTCTCGCAGGGCGCCCTCGCCGACATCACCAAGTACGTCGAGTCGAGCAAGGACAAGTTCAACGCCGGCGCCTGGGCGGGCGCCCAGGTGCAGGGCAAGGTCTATGGCGTGCCCACCAGCTCCGCGCCCGCCTTCACCATCTACCGCACCGACATCTTCCAGAAGTACGGCCTCAAGGCGCCCGCGACCTGGGACGACTTCATCGCCGCCGGCAAGGTGCTGAAGAAGCACGGCGTCAAGCTCACCAACTACGCGGGCGAGGACCCGAGCACCCTGGAGGTGCTCGCGATGCAGGCCGGAGCGCACTGGTACAGCATCGACGGCAACGCGTGGAAGGTGAACTTCCAGGACGATGGCACTCTCAAGGCGGCGAAGGTGATCCAGGAGATCATCGACAACGACCTGAACTCCAAGCTCTCCTTCGCCGACTACGCGGCCGTACAGCGCAATTACGACAACGGCGGCACGGCGACCCGGCAGATCTCCACCTGGCAGATGGCCGGCATGGTGCAGAACTTCACCAAGTCCGACGGGAAGTGGGCGCTGTCACCGTGGCCGACGTTCCAGGGTGAGGCGGCCAAGACCCCGGCCGGCACCAACCAGAGCGGCGGGCTGACCCTGGTGACCAAGCAGTGCAAGAACCAGGAGCAGGCGGCCCAGGCGGCACTGTGGATGTCCACCGACACCGGCGCGGTCAAGACGATGGCGAGCCCGACGACCGGAAACGGCGTCATGCCCGCGCTGGCCGACAGTGACTCGTACGTCGGTGAGGCGATCTCCGACAAGCTGCTCGGTGACAACTACGAGCCGGCCAAGAAGGTCGTGACGGACAGCCTGGGCACGGTCACCACCGACTGGACCTTCGGCCCGGACTGGACCGCGATGTTCACGGAGATGCAGAGCGGCTGGGCCAAGGTCATCAACAAGGACGAGAAGGTCACCGACCTGCTGGCGCACATGCAGGAGTGGACGGTCAAGGACCTCAAGTCCCGCGGCATCAGCGTGAAGAGCTGAGGCACCCCCGCATGATCCGCTCCCAGCGCTGGAAGGGCGCCGCCTTCACGGTGCCCTTCCAGCTCGGCTTCGTCTTCCTGTACCTCGTCCCGATCGGCTACGCCGTCTACCAGTCGCTGTTCCTGGAGCAGCAGTCCGGGCTCGGCCTCGGCGGTGCGACGGAGAAGTTCGTCGGTCTGGACAACTACCAGCACGGCCTGACCGATTCGGCGTTCATGAACTCCGTCCTGCGGGTGTTCCTGTTCGCCTGCGTGCAGATCCCGGCGATGCTCGCCGTCAGCCTGCTGCTCGCCCTGCTCCTCGACGCGCTCACCGCACGGGCGGCGAGCAGGTTCCGGATCCTGCTGCTGATCCCGTACATGATCCCCGGGGTGGTCGCCGCCATAGTGTGGATCAACCTCTACAGCCCCGAGGTGGGCCCGCTGACGCCGCTGGGCGACTTCTTCGGATTCCACTGGAACTTCTTCGCGCCCTCGATGGTCTGGCCGTCCATCGGCAACCTGCTCACCTGGCACGGCATCGGCTACAACATGGTGATCATCTACTCGGCGCTCCAGGGCGTGCCCCGCGAGCTGTTCGAGGCCGCGCGCCTCGACGGCGCCTCCGAGGCCCGCATCGCGCTGAGCATCAAGATCCCGTTCGTCCGCGGAGCGCTGGTGCTGACCGGACTGCTGTCCATCATCCAGATGCTGCAGATCTTCAACGAGCCCGCGCTGTTCCGGAATGTCACGCCGCAGACGGTCGACGACAGCTTCACCCCGATCATGATCATCTACAACCAGGCGTTCAACGCCGGCAACTACCACTACGCCGCGGCTCTGTCGGTGCTGCTCGCCCTCATCCTCGGCGTCGCCTCCTTCCTCTTCTACCGGCTGACCTCGAAGGAGGCCGACTGATGGTGCTGACCGAAAAGGGCATCGAGCGGCCCCCCGCGCGGCCCGTCCGCCGCCTCGCCCGCCCCGACGGCGCCTCGCGCGGACGCGGTGGCCAGCGCTTCATCCTGATCGGCCTGGTCCTGGCGAGCGCCTACAGCCTCTTCCCGGTGTACTGGCTGATGGTCGCCGCCACCAAGGACCGGACCGGGCTGTACCAGAGCAACGGCCTGTGGTTCTCCGGCATGCACCTCTGGGACAACCTGCACCAGCTGTTCACCTACGAGCACGGCATCTTCCTGCGCTGGACCGCCAACTCCTTCCTGTACGCGGGAGTCGGCTCCCTCGGCGGCACCCTCATCGCCCTCGCCACGGGATACGGCCTGGCCCGCTTCGACTTCCCCGGGCGCAATGTGGTGTTCGCGTGCGTGGTGGGATCCTTCCTGATCCCGCTCGCCCTGCTCACCCTCCCGCTGTATCTGCTGTTCTCGTCCATCGGACTGGTCGACACCCCCTGGGCCATGCTCATCCCGTGTCTGATCAACCCGTTCAGCGTGTACCTGGCCAAGGTCTACACCGAGGCCACGATCCCCTACGAACTGCTGGAGGCGGCCCGCCTGGACGGCGCCGGAGAGTTGCGGATCTTCTTCAGCATCGTGCTGCGGATGATGACCACGGGCGGCGCCACCGTGTTCCTGCTCGCCTTCGTCAACACGTGGAACGCGTTCTTCCTCCCGCTGACCGTGCTGCGCGGCGAGAACAACTGGACTCTCAACATCGGCCTCTACAACTGGACCGGCAAGCGGCTGGAATCCGGCGTCGACCTGACCAGCCTCGTCCTGACCGGCGCACTGCTGTCCATTGTGCCGATGGCGATCATGATGGTGGCGATGCGGCGCTACTGGCGCACCGGAGTCACGCTGGGAGCCCTCAAGTGACCGAAGCCCGAACCGTGGCGCACAACCCCGTCATCCGCGGCTTCGCCCCCGACCCCTCGCTGGTCCGGGTCGGCGAGTGGTACTACGTGGCCACCAGCTCCTTCGAGTGGTTCCCCACGATTCCCCTCCACCGCTCCCGGGATCTGGCGCACTGGGAGTACGCGGGTCATGTGCGGGGCGCGGTCCCCGGCGACTCCCTGGCCGGTGTCCCCGACTCGGGCGGCATCTGGGCGCCGTCGCTGAGCTGGGACGGCGAGCGGTTCTGGATGGTCTACGCGATCGTGCGTTCGGTCGGCACCGCCTACTTCGACCTGGACACGTACGTCACCACAGCCACCGACGTCAACGGGAAGTGGACGGCTCCCCGCCGGGTCGCGAGCCACGGCTTCGACCCCGCCCTCTTCCACCACGAGGGCCGCCTGTGGCTGCTCAACATGCAGAGCGACCACCGCCCCGGGGGCCGTCGGTTCGCGGGGATCGTCCTGACGGAACTGGACCGCGACACCCTCGCCCCGGTCGGCGAGACGCATCTGCTCCTCCAGCACGAACGCCTCATCGAGGGCCCCAAACTGCTGAAGCGGGACGGCTGGTACTACCTCGTGCTCGCGGAGGGCGGCACAGGATTCGAGCACGGGGTCCTGGTGGCACGCAGCCGCGCCCTCACCGGGCCGTACGAGCTCGACTCCCGCCCCCTGCTCACGACGCGGGACGACCCTGAAGTGCCGTTGCAGAAGGCCGGACACGCCGAGCTGGTCGAGACCCAGGACGGCGAGTGGTTCCTCAGCCATCTGACGGCCCGCCCGCTGCGGACCGCGGACGGCCCCCGTTGCACGCTCGGCCGTGAGACCGCGATCCAGGCCGTGACCTGGGACGCCGACGGCTGGCCCCGGCTGCGCCAAGGTGGCTGGCACCCCGCGGTCGAGGTCGACGTACCGGCCCGTCCCGACACCCGGACGTCGACGCCCGCCGCCGAGACCGACACCCTGTCCTGGCCGTGGAGCACACTGCGCGGGTACGCCGATCCTTCCTGGGCCGACACCACCGCCCGCCCCGGCTGGATCCGGCTCAGCGGCCGTCACGGTCCCGAGTCCCTGTGGGCGCAGAGCCTGCTCGCCCGGCGCATCACCGAGCACCGGGCGGAGGCAGAGGTCACCGTCGAGGCCCGCCCCCGCACCTTCACCCAGGCCGCCGGTCTGGTGCTCTGGTACAACACGGAGTCCTCTCTCGCCCTCGACCTGACCTGGGCCGAGCCCGAGGGGGAGCCGCAGCGCGGCCAGCAGTGGCGGGGCGCCGGCCGCACCGTGCTCAGCCTCCAGGAACGGGACGCGGAGGGCCTGCGCCAAGTGGCCCTCGTCGACGTCGACGAGGGCGCCCCGGTCACGTTGGGTGCGACCGTCGACGGTGCCGACGCGCGATTCTGGTTCCTCCGGGACGGGGTGCGCACTCCGGTCGGGCCGCCGCTCGACTTCAGCCGCCTGTCCGACGACTACGGATCCCGGCTGCGTTTCACCGGCGCGTTCGCCGGGATCCGCGCGCATGACCTCGTCGACGCCTCCTTCACCGCCGACTTCGCCGGCTTCCGGCTCATGTGCACGCCCACGTAGACTCCAGCCGACGTTCGAAGTTTCGAAAGTTTTGAGCTGCGCGATCCTCTGAATTCCAGCGTCTTCACGCCGCGTTGAGGCGGGCTTACTGTAGGAAGCGCTTACTACTCGGCGGTCCGGCCCTTTTTGTGTGAGCCGGGTGACGCGAAACTTTCGATGGCCCTCGGGCGGGCCGGAGAGGTGGTCTCTCGATGGCCCGTACCGGGAGCGCGAGCATGGCGGCCGGACCGACGCTGGCCGTCGTCGCGCGCGAGGCGGGAGTGTCCGTGCCGACGGCGTCGAAGGTCGTCAACGGCCGGGAGGACGTGGCCCCGGAGACCCGCCGCCGAGTCACCGAGGCCCTCGACCGGCTCGGCTATGTGCGCAGACCGCGCTTCGAGGCGTCGAAGGCGCCGGGCCTGGTCGACCTCGTGATGCACTCGCTCGAGAGCTCCTGGTCGGGCGCGGTACTGCACGGCGTGGAGGGCGCGGCGCACGACGCGGGCCTGGAGATCGTGGTCTCGACGGGGCTGCCCCGGACCGGGGGCGGGCGCCCGCAGCGGGGTTGGCTGGACAAACTCACCACCCGGGGCTCCTGCGGAGTGCTGTTCAACCTGGCCGAGCTGGCTCCCTCCCAGTACGCCCGGCTCGCCCAGCACCGCATTCCGTTCGTGATGATCGACCCGGTCCTCGAACCGCCGCCGGGTGTCGTGTCGGTGGGCGCGGCGAACTGGCAAGGAGGACTGCTGGCGACAGAGCATCTGCTCTCCCTCGGCCATGAGCGCGTCGCCGTCATCGGCGGCTACCGCCGCAAGATATGCGGCAGCGACCGGATCGCCGGCTACCGCTCGGCCCTCGCGTCCGCCGGGATCCGGTACCGCCCCGAGTACGTCCGCTACGGCAGCTTCGACGAGACCGGCGCCCACCGCCGCATGCTGGAACTCCTCGACCTGCCCGAACCGCCCACGGCCGTCTTCGTCTGCTCCGACAAGATGGCGCTCGGCGTCTACCAGGCCCTGGCCGAGCGGAAGTTGAGCGTCCCGGACGACATCAGTGTGGTCGGCTTCGACGACCTCCCCGAGTCCCGCTGGGCCACCCCGGCGCTCACCACCGTGCGCCAGCCGCTCTCCGAGATGGCCGCGACGGCCCTGCGCCTGCTCGTCCGCATGATGGCGGGCGACCAGCCGGAGGGCACGCGTACGGAGCTGTCGACCCGCCTGGTGGAGCGGTCGAGCACGGGCCCCGC
The DNA here is from genome assembly GCF_041053055.1 of Streptomyces sp. R41. Classification (NCBI taxonomy): domain Bacteria; kingdom Bacillati; phylum Actinomycetota; class Actinomycetes; order Kitasatosporales; family Streptomycetaceae; genus Streptomyces; species Streptomyces sp. R41. The sequence goes on along the minus strand of NZ_CP163443.1, from coordinate 8,139,225 downwards.
ACCGGTTACGTCCTGGTCACCCACGTAAGAGCGCCGAGCAGATGGGCGCGGAAGTCCGGCTCCTCGTACGCCTCCGAGGCATGCCCGAGAGCGGTGTAGAAGACCCTTCCCGCGCCCTGCTCGCGGCACCACACCAGCGGATGGTCCTCCCCCATCCCCCCGCCCTCGTACGAGGATTCGTCCGCGGAGGCGAGCACACGCACCGCACCGCGGGGGCTGGCCCGGAAGTCGTACCACTCGTCCGTGAACTCCCAGACGGGCGGCAGGTGTTGGGTAGCCGGATGCCCCCGGTCCTCGACGACGGCCTTCCCCGGCTGATACTCCGGGTGCCGGTCGAAGCGCGCGCCGAGCAGCTCACCGTAGTAGGCCCAGTCGTACTCGGTGCACGCGGCGGCGTGCACCCCGACAAACCCTCCACCGCCCTCGACGTACGCCGCGAGACGGTCCCGCCCCGGAGGCGTCAGTACCTCCCCACTCGTGGAGAGGAAGACGACGGCGGCGTACGCGTCCAAGGGCACCTCGAATGCCGCGGGGTCCTCGGTGGCGTCGACCTCGAACCCTCCGAGAGTGCGTACGGCGGCGATGGCGTCCGGAATGGAGTCGTGCCGGTAGCCCGTGGTGCGGGTGTAGACGAGCAGGCGCGGGGGCATGGGCCGAGCCTAGTCCGTGGTGGGGCGAGCGCTAGGCCCGCGGGCGGCAGGCCCGGGGGGGCGCCCCCACGGACCCCCGTATCGCGCGCTGACGTGCTCGTCCTCAAACGCCTGACGGGCTGAAGGGTTTGGGGGCGGAGGGGGCGAAAAACCCCGCAGGCACCCGGCCGTGTCCGATTCGTTCAAGACCCGCCGCCGGGCCTCTGCCTACCGTGGCCCCATGACTCCACGATTCGACGTAATCGGCCTCGTCGTCTCCGACATGACCGCATCTCTCGCCTTCTACCGCCGCCTCGGGCTCGTCTTCCCCGACGGCTCCGAGGAGCAGCCGCACGTCGAGGCCGAGCTCCCCGGTGGGCTGCGCCTCGCGCTCGACACGGAGGAGACGGTCCGGTCGTTCCACGCCGGGTGGCGGCCGCCGAGCGGCGGCGGCCGAGTGTCGCTCGCGTTTCTTTGCGACAGCCCGGCGGAGGTCGACTCCGTGTACGAGGACCTGGTCGGCGCCGGTCATCACGGCGAGCTCAAGCCGTGGGACGCCTTCTGGGGCATGCGGTACGCCGTCGTGCACGACCCCGACGGCAACGGCGTCGACCTGTTCGCGCGGCTACCGGAGACCCAGTAGCTCTCGCGCCGGCAACCCCGCCAACTCCCGTACGTCCCGCGCCAGGTGGGCCTGGTCGGCGAACCCGGCGCGGGCCGCCGTCTCCGCGAGGGGCACCCCGCCCCGCGCGAGCGCGAGGGCCCGCTGCAGCCGCAGCACCCGGGCCAGCATCTTCGGCCCGTAGCCGAAGGCGGCCAGCGACCGGCGGTGCAACTGCCGTGCGCTGACGCCCAGTTCATCGGCAACCGCGGCGACCGGTCGGCCCGAGTCGAGGGCCCCGACCACCTCCCGCAGCAGCGGATCCGGGGGCTCCGCGTCCGCCGCGCGCTCCAGGGCCACCTCCTCGAGGGCGCTCACGGGATCGGCGGCCCTGTCGACCCTCGCCGTGAGGCGCCGCACCCGTGCGGCGGGCCACAGGTCGGCCAACTCGACGCGCCGGTCGCGGAGTTCATGCGCGGGTACGCCCAGCAACGCGGGCCCCGTACCGGGGTAGAACCGGACGCCCGCCCAGCCACCGGGCACGCCGTCGGGAACGTACGCCCGGGTGTCAGGACCGGCGACCAGCAGCCGCCCCTCGGTCCACAGCAGATCCATGCAGCCGTCGGGCAGGACGGCAGCCACCGACGGACCGGCGATCGCACGGGACCACACCACCGCGCCCGCCAGCCGGGACGCACGCTCCACGTACACGTACGTCAGGCTACGCCGCCCGCGTCCGGTGTTCCTGGGGGCTGACTCCGTACACCCGTTTGAACGCGCTGGACAGCGCGAACGCGCTGCCGTAGCCGACATGGCGGGCGATCGAGTCGAGGGTGTCGTCCGTTTCGCGCAGGCGGTCGGCGGCCAGGGCCAGGCGCCAGCCGGTCAGGTAGGTCATCGGGGGCTCGCCCACGAGTTCGCTGAAGCGGCGGGCCAGGGCGGCCCGCGAGACCCCGGCCTTGGCGGCGAGCGTCGCCACCGTCCAGGGGTGGGCCGGGTCGTCCTGCACGAGTCGCAGCACCCGGCCCACGATGGGGTCCGCGAGAGCCTGGTACCAGGCGGGGGCGGCGGCCTCGGGGCGGGAGAACCAGGCCCGCAGCGCGGCGATCATCAGCAGATCGAGCAGCCGGTCGAGGACGACCTCCTGCCCGGGCTCGTCGCGCACCATCTCCTCGGCGAGGATCGGCGTCAGCGGGCACTCCCACACGTCCGAGGTGAGCGAGAGGAGTGGAGGCAGGGCGTCCAGCAGCCTGCCGCTGACCTCGCCCTGCATCATGTACGTCCCGATCAGCAGCACCGTGGAGCCGTCCAGCCGGTCGCCCCAGCTGCGTACGCCGAGGTCCCAGTGGCCCTTCAGGGAGCGCCCGTCGGGGTAGGTGCACTCGCCGCCCGGCAGGATCACCGCCTGTGGCGCGGTACCCGGGTCGTCGGCGCAGATGTACGGGTCCGGGCCGCGCGCGATGGCGATGTCGCCCGCCCGCAGCCGCATCCCCTCTCCCCCGTCCGGTACGACCCAGGCGTCGCCGCGGACCACCAGCATGATCGTCAAGGGGGCGCGGTCCTCGACGCGTACGCACCACGGCGGGTCGAAGCACGCACGGATCATGAAGGCGCCACGCGCGCGTGGGCCCTCCAACAGGCCTGCGAGTGCGTCCATGGCGTCAGCGTAAACGCCCTCCCGGACCCTGTCGTAGACGTGCGCTTATGGGAATGAGCCGTTCAGCGATGGTCCCTTGCCGCGCACGGCAGTTCACTGGCTGCATGACGGACAACACGGCACGTACGCAGGACATGACGGTACTGGTCACAGGGGCTTCGGGGCGGACAGGGAGCCGGGTCGCGGAGGCCGCTCGGGCGGCCGGTCTCACGGTGCGGGCCGCGTCCCGCTCCCAGGGCTTCGACTGGGAGAACCCCACGACATGGGCGGACTCCCTGCGGGGCGCGGACGCGGCATATCTCGTCTACCCCTCGGACGTGGGCTCCCCCCGGGCCGCCTCGGCCATCGGCGCGCTCGGGCGGCAGGCGGTCGATCACGGTGTACGGCGGCTCGTGCTGCTGTCGTCGCGGGGCGAGGAGCGGGCCCGGCCCACCGAGGAGGCGCTCAAGGCGTCGGGCGCGGACTGGACGATCGTACGGGCTGCCTGGTTCGCCCAGAACTTCAGCGAGGGTCCGCTGGTGGAGGGGCTGCGCCACGGGGAGCTGGTCTTCCCCGCCGGTGAGGTGCGCGAGCCGTTCATCGACGTGCGTGACATCGCGGACGTCGTCGTGGCAGCGCTGACGTCGGGCGACCGGTACGTCGGACAGGAGCTCGCCATCTCGGGGCCCCGGCTGCTGACCTTCCGCGAGGCGGTCGCGGAGATCTCCGGGGCGACGGGCGGTGAGCTGACGTACACCCCGGTGACAGCGCGCCAGTACGGCGACAACCTGGCGGGGTTCGGGGTGCCGCCGGAGGAGGTCGAGTTCCTCGTCGAGCTCTTCGAGAGCCTCCTCGACGGCCGCAACTCCTATCTGTCGGACGGCGTCCAGCAGATCCTGGGCCGCGAGCCGCGCGACTTCATGGAATTCGCGCGAGAGGCCGCGGCGGCCGGGGTCTGGAAGGCGTAACCGTCGAGAGGGCCCCAAGAAAGAAAGTCACTCCTCCGGAGGCGGTGCGTCCCCGTTACGGTGCGGATGGTGATGCGTGCTCTTCGCATGTGTGCGCAGCCGGGACGTCACGTCCTCCGGGGGCAGGAAGCGCGACCAACGCTCCGGGAACTCGGAGGGCATGTCCGGGTTGTCGGGGTCGATGTCGGCGTCGTACGAGCGGGCCGCGGCCGCGCGGGCGACGTACTCGGCCGCCTGCTCCTCCCGCAGGCGCTCGTTCGCCGCGCGGGCGGCGGCCGTGGCGGCGGCCGGCCAGACGCGGTCGATGGCGGCGTTGACGGCGGCGCCGACCAGCACCGCGAAGGCAGACACACCGATCCACAGCAGGACGGCGACGGGCGCGGCGAGCGAGCCGTAGATCGTGGGGCCCTCGACGGTGTTGGTCAGGTAGATGCGGAGCAGGAAACTGCCGAGCACCCACATGGCGAGGGCCACCAGGGCACCCGGCACGTCCTCGACCCACGGGGAGCGCACGGGCACGGACACGTGGTAGAGCGTCGTGAGGAAGACGATCGACAGGACGATGACGACGGGCCAGTACAGGACCTGTACGACGGTCGTCGACCACGGCACGAAGTTCACCACCGCGTCCGGGCCCGCCACCATCAGCGGCAGCGCGACCGAGCCGATCAGCAGCGCCACGATGAACAGCAGGAACGACATCACGCGGGTCTTCACGATCCCGCGGGTGCCGTCGAGCCCGTACATCACGGTGATCGTGTCGATGAAGACGTTCACCGCGCGCGAGCCGGACCACAGGGCGAACAGAAAGCCGAGGGAGATGATGTCGGGGCGGCCGCCCTTCATCACGTCGTGCAGGATCGGCTCGGCGATCTGGTGCACGCCCTTCTCGGTGAGGACCGTACGGGACGCCTCGAGGATGTTGGACTCGAGGCTGGCGATCGTGTCGGCGCCGGTCCAGTCGTCCACGTATCCGAGCAGCCCGATCATGCTCAGCAGCAGCGGCGGCACGGACAGAAGCGTGAAGAAGGCGGCCTCGGCCGCCAGACCCAGGATCCGGTACTCCATGCACGAGTTGACGGTGTCCTTGAGCAGCAGCCAGGCGGTCCTGCGCTTCGATACGTTCCGGTACAGCGCGCGAGCGCGGTGGAAGCGGCCCGAGGGAGGCCGTTCAGGTGTTTCTTTTGCCTGGTGCACCTCCTTACCGTATCCGTATGGCAGCCAGCACCCACACCGTGACCAACCAGGCTCCGCCCCTGGTCGGATATGACGTATTCGCCGCCGACCGGGCCCTTGTGGAGGCGGTCGACCGGCATCTCGATCCAGAGCTCCTCGACGAGGCACGCGAGGAGCTGTCGGCGCTCGGACGCACGTCCGGTTCCGCGCAGGTGCAGGAGTGGGGGGTACTGGCCAACGAGAACCCGCCCAAGCTGCGCACCCACGACCGCTACGGCAACCGGATCGACGAGGTCGAGTTCCATCCCGCCTGGCACCGACTGCTCGGCAAGGGCGTGTCGGCGGGGCTGACCGCGGCCTGGTCGCGCCCCGGCGGACACCTCAGGCGCGCCGCCGCCTTCGTGATCTGGACGCAAGTCGAGGCGGGCAACGGCTGCCCGCTGTCGATGACCCACGCCGCGGTCCCCGCGCTGCGCACCGACCCGGCGCTGGCCGCCGAATGGGAGCCGCGGCTGACGTCCACGGTCTACGACCCGGGGCTGCGGCCCGCCTCCGAGAAGGCCGGCGTGCTCTTCGGGATGGGCATGACGGAGAAGCAGGGCGGCAGCGACGTACGCGCGAATACGACGGAGGCGCGACCGCTCGCCGAGGACGGAACGTACGAGCTGACCGGCCACAAGTGGTTCTGCTCGGCGCCGATGTCGGACGGTTTTCTGGTGCTCGCGCAGGCCCCGGGCGGGCTGACCTGCTTCCTCGTCCCGCGCGTCCTGGAGGACGGGACCCGGAACGTATTCCGCATCCAGCGGCTCAAGGACAAGCTCGGCAACAAGTCGAACGCGTCGAGCGAGGTCGAGTTCGACGGGACCTGGGCGCGCCGGGTCGGGGACGAGGGCCGCGGGGTGCGGACCATCATCGAGATGGTCGCGGCGACCCGCCTGGACTGTGTCCTCGGCTCCGCCTCACTGATGCGGCAGGCCGTCGCGCAGGCCGTCCACCACAGCACCTACCGCGAGGCGTTCGGCGGCAAGCTCATCGACAAGCCGCTGATGAGGAACGTACTGGCGGACCTGGCACTGGAGTCGGAGGCGGCGACGACGCTCGCGCTGCGGCTGGCCGCCGCGTACGACGACGGCAGCGAGCAGGAGCGGGCCTTCCTGCGGCTCGCGGTGCCGGCCGCCAAGTACTGGGTGACCAAGCGGTGTACACCGGTGGCGGTGGAGGCGCTGGAGTGCCTGGGCGGCAACGGGTACGTCGAGGAGTCCGGCATGCCCCGGCTGCTGCGCGAGTCGCCGCTCAACTCCATCTGGGAGGGCGCGGGCAATGTGCAGGCACTGGACGTGCTGCGCGCGCTGCAGCGGGAGCCGGGGGCCCTGGACGCGTATCTGCGGGAGGTGGGCCGGGCCCGGGGCGCCGACCACCGCCTCGACGGGGCCATCAAGAACCTGCTGGCCGAACTCGCCGACCTGGACGGCATCGAGGGGCGCGCCCGCCGGCTCGTCGAGCGCATCGCGACGGTGCTGCAGGGGTCGCTGCTCGTCCAGTTCGCTCCCCCGGAGGTCGCCGACGCGTTCTGCGCCTCACGGCTGGGCGGGGACTGGGGCTCGGCCTTCGGCACGCTGCCGCACAGTCTGGATCTGGCCACGGTGGTGGAGCGGGCGCGGCCCGTGTCGTGACAGGCCTGGGCCGAGACGGGGGTGGTGCTGCGCCGACACGGCACCACCCCCGCTTTCTGGCCCCGTTTGAGGAGCTCGGACGCCGCGCGGGCGACGTCGTTGTCAGTTTCAAGGAACCTTGTGACCGTTGGCGAGAGTTGCAGACCGTTGCATTCGTTTGTGCTCCTTGTGCGAACTTCCGGCGTCCCGGGCCGAGAGCAGGCACGATGTGGGGTGACGGCGGCGTCACAGCTCGTACGCGGTACTGGTTTGGGGAGTGCCCTGTGAAGACCACCTCGTTCAACCCCGCCCGTTTCGCTCCGCCGGACGCGTCCGAGACGGTCCGGCACCTCCAGGAGACCTGGGCCGCGACGCTCAGAGGTGAACGCTCCCCGATCGCTCCCCGGCCGGTCATCGGTCAGTCATGGCAACGAGTGAAACGTTTCGGAGTCGATCCCGAACAAAGCACGGACAGCGAGCTGTTGCAGACGGACGAACTCGAACATCGCCGTACATCCACCGCCCTCGCCGACGTGATGCCGGTCCTGAGCGGCGGGCTGGGCTCGGTCGCCGACGCGTCCCTGCAGATCATGGTGGTCACCGATCCGGAGGGCCGGGTGCTGTGGCGCGAGGGCAACGCGGGGGTGCTGCGCCGGGCCGACACCATCTGCCTGGAGGAGGGGGCCGCCTGGAGCGAGGACACGACGGGCACCAACGCGATCGGTACGGCGTTGACGGCGGGCGCGCCGGTCCAGGTGCACTCGGCCGAGCACTTCGTGCGCACGCTGCACGACTGGACCTGCGCCGCCGCGCCCGTGCACGACCCGCGCGACGGGCGGCTGCTCGGCATCATCGACGTCAGCGGCCCGGACAACACCTTTCACCCGGCCACGCTCGCCCTGGTCGACTCGGTGTCCCAGCTGGCCGAAAGCGAGCTGCGCAGCAGGCATCTGACGGCCATCGAGCGGCTGCGCGCCGTGGCCGCGCCCATCCTGTGCCGGCTGGGCGGCAAGGCACTGGTGGTGGACGCGAACGGCTGGCTCGCGGCCGTCACGGGGATGCCGCCCGTCGACCGGGTCGCGCTGCCCAGCTCTCTCGGCGCGGGCCGGGTCTGGCTTCCGTCCCTCGGGACGTGTGTCGCGGAGCCGATGCCCGGCGGCTGGCTGCTACGGGTCACTGAGACCGACACCTCCGGGTACGCGAGCCGTGTGGTGGTGGACCTGAGCGAGTCCCGTCGGCCCCGCGCCACCATCACCGGCGCGGCGGGCAGTTGGACACAGGACCTGACCCCGCGCCACGCCGAGCTGCTGTACGTCCTCGCCGTGCAACGCCACGGCCGCAGCGCGGCCCAGCTCGCGGTCGACCTCTTCGACGACCCGACCCGTACGGTGACCGTCCGCGCCGAACTCTCCCGCCTGCGCCGCCGCCTCACAGGCCTCCTCGACCACCGTCCGTACCGCTACCGCGAAGAGGTCGAGGTCGAGGTCCTGCTGCCGAACGACCCACTGGACCTGCTGCCGCATTCGACGGCACCGGCGGTGGTGGGGGCACGGGCGGGGGCCTGCGGCACGGGCGGCATTTGAGGATGGGGCCGGGTGGGCCGAACGGGGGGCTTGTTGGGCCGAACGGGGGGCCTGGGGGCGGAGCCTCGGACAAGGGTCCAGGGCGAGGGGCCCGGGCAGGGGCCCAGGAGGCGGAGCCCCCCGGCGGGTCCAGGGGCGCAGCCCCGGGCAGGGGTTCAGCGGGCCCCCCGGGCGGGGTCTGGGGCGCAGCCCGGGCAGGGTCTGGGGCGCAGCCCCGGGCGGGGTCTGGGGCGCAGCCCCGGGCAGGGTCTGGGGCGCAGCCCCGGGCAGGGTCTGCGCCGCAACCCCAGGCGGGGCCTGGGCCGCAACCCCAGGCAGGGCCTGCAGCGCAACCCCGGACAGGGCCTGCAGCGCAACCCCGGGCAGGGGTTCAGGGGACAGCGCCCCCTGGCAGGGTCTGGAGCGCAGCCCCGGAAGGAGGGGACGGGCACGGGCGGCGGGGGCGAAGGAATCCTCCCGGTACCCAACGAGTGCCCTCGCGTGCGTATTTCGTGAGCATCTTCCGGGGTCTTCGACCAGGCCCGCGGGTCTCTGCCGTAGCATCCCCTCACAGGCCACCCCACCCGTCTCTCCGTCAACGCCCGGAGCGTGAGAGGCAGTTGGCCTTCGTCGGGAGGACGCATGAAGCACCGCGGCAGGCACCGTCGTCGTAGAAGGGGACAGGCGCTGCGCGCCACCTTGGCCGGAACCGCCCTCGCGCTCACCGCGGCCGCCACCCTGATCAGCACCTCCCAGGCCACGAGCAGCGGCACGCCGGGCGGCCTGACCCCGCTCACCTCGGCGGCCGCGACCGGCACGCTGCGCCTCCACGAGAACCTGGTCGCCCGGGACACCCTCGACACGCTCACCAAGGACATGGGCGGGAACGTCGGCGTCGACGGCGTCCTCAGGAGCGCCGACCGCTCGATGCGCGACGAGGCGGACTGCGCCGCCGGCGAGCGCGCCGCGCTGCCCGTCGAGCCGACGGCCACGCGCGCGTACTGCTGGGAGAGCGGTGACGCGAAGACCCGGCAGTGGCAGCCGCGGTCCGTCACCACCTCGGGCGACGCCGACGACGACGGCCAGTGGGGGGAACACCGGGTGATCCTGGCCGGCTGGACCCACCACGACGACCAGGCCGCCGCGCCGACCCGGGACGAGGGCCTGGCCCGGATCGCCTTCGTCGACGCGACCGACCCGCACGCCCTCACGTACGACTGGGTCCTGCTGGTCGCCCCGCGCGACGGCGGCAAGGACTTCAGGGCGCTCCCCTCCGACCTGGGCGGCATGGTCTGGTACCAGGACAAGCTCATCGTCACCGCAGCGGACGGCGCGGGCCTGCTCGTCTTCGACATGCACCGCATCCTGAAGGCCGACGTGAACAGCGGCGCCGTCGGCAGGGTGAGCGGCGGCTACTCGGCGGACGGCAACCAGTACGTGCTCCCGGCCATCGGCTCGTACGACATGCGCGGCGGCGCATGCGGCGCCGGCGCGGGCGACCGCGCGGTCCCCTGCTTCGGCTCCCTCTCCCTGGACCGCACGTCGACGCCGGACAGCCTGGTCGCGACCGAGCGGTCCACGTCCGACGGCGCGGAGCGGGCCCGTGTCTGGCGGTACTCCTACAGCACCGCCGCCTACCGCACGGGCCTGCTCGCCGACTCCCAGGGGTACGTCGACGCCGTCGAGGCCTACGAGACCAGGGCCGCCGGAGTGTCCGGCGCCCTGTCGCACACGCCGAGCGGCGCGCACAAGGCCGACTGGTACGTCGGCCACACAGCCGACAGCGGCACCCAGCACGACACCCTCTGGCGGCAGACCGAGCACGGCGCCAAGGCGGCCACCTGCACCGCGGACCGGTCGCACGCATGCTGGGGTCTGGGCGCCGAGTCCCTCTCCTACTGGCAGGAGACGGGCGAGTTGTGGACGCTGACCGGGGCCGGGACCGACGCGGGGGCTGAGCGCGTGCTGTACGCGGTCCCGCTGTCCTCGGTCGACGGCTCGCTGGGGTAGACGCCCGGCTCCCGCGGGCTGTCCGGGAAGGGCACCCGGCGAGCCCCCGGGAGCCGTTTTTGGAGGCGCACCCGCCCCCGTGGTTCCCTGGCCCGCATGAGCAACCTCACCGTGACCACCTGGTCCCTGGAGCAGACGGCCCCGACCGACCTGCTCCCCGCGATCGCTCCCGACGGGGACGTCCGGATCGTGCGCGCCGAGGTCCCCTCGCCCGAGTTCAGCCGCTTCCTGTACACATCGGTCGGCGGGGACATCCGCTGGACGGACCGGCTCGGCTGGACGTACGCGCAGTGGCAGGAGGCGCTGGAGCAGCCGGGCGTAGAGACCTGGGTCGCCTACGACAGGGGGACGCCCGCGGGCTACGTCGAGCTGGAGCCCCAGGACGACGGCGTCGTGGAGATCGTCTACTTCGGGCTGATCCCCGCCTTCCGGGGACGCCGCATCGGCGGACACCTCCTCTCGTACGGCGTCGCGCGGGCCTGGGACCTCGCCGAGCGCCGGCCGGGGCGGGCCGAGACCAAGCGGGTCTGGCTGCATACATGCAGCAAGGACGGGGAGCACGCGATGGACAACTACCTGCGGCGCGGCTTCAAGCTCTTCGACACCAAGGTCGAGGAGGAGGCGGACATGGCCGTACCGGGACCCTGGCCGGGGGCGCGGGCGGTCTGACCTGCTGATGACCCCATTCGGTACGGCCGCAGGCCCGGCCGTGTGACCGACAACACCCTTGTCTCGCGATCCGGGACAAGGGTGTCCACATGATGGATGACGGTGGACTGGCCCGAGATCCCCGTGACACGCTTCCGTCATGTCTGGAACTGGAATTGCCTTGGTGAGTCGGCGGCACGTCGACCTCGGCCGCATGTCCAGCGCCATCTGTCCGGCGCGCTGACGCACCCGTTGGTGGCCTGAGGCCACGGGTCCAGCAACGCAACGCCGACTCTCTCCCCTTTCGCGACCCTTGCGCAATGACGCGCCCATACCTCCGTATGCGCCCGTATGTGCAGGTCAGAGCCGCTGACAGACTTGTCCCGCAGTCCCGAAGGACGTATCAACCATGGCCGCCACCCCGCAGAATCCCGCCGCCGCGCCCCGCCGCAAGGTGAGCCGTCACCGCGGTGAGGGTCAGTGGGCCGTGGGTCACTTCACCCCGCTCAACGGCAACGAGCAGTTCAAGAAGGACGACGACGGTCTCAATGTGCGGACACGCATTGAGACGATCTACTCCAAGCGGGGCTTCGACTCGATCGACCCCAACGACCTGCGCGGCCGGATGCGCTGGTGGGGGCTGTACACCCAGCGCAAGCCCGGGATCGACGGCGGCAAGACCGCGATCCTGGAGCCGGAGGAGCTGGACGACAAGTACTTCATGCTGCGCGTCCGCATCGACGGCGGGCGGCTGACCACCGAGCAGCTGCGCGTCATCGGCGAGATCTCGCAGGAGTTCGCGCGCGGCACCGCCGACCTCACCGACCGGCAGAACGTCCAGTACCACTGGATCCGCATCGAGGACGTCCCGGAGATCTGGGACCGCCTGGAGGCCGTCGGGCTGTCGACGACCGAGGCCTGCGGTGACACCCCCCGCGTCATCCTCGGCTCGCCCGTCGCCGGGATCGCCGAGGACGAGATCATCGACGGCACGCCCGCCATCGAGGAGATCCACCGCCGCGTCATCGGCAACCCCGAGTTCTCGAACCTGCCCCGCAAGTTCAAGACCGCGATCTCCGGCTCGCCCCTCCTGGACGTGGCGCACGAGATCAACGACGTCGCCTTCGTCGGCGTGAACCACCCCGAGCACGGCCCCGGCTTCGACCTCTGGGTCGGTGGCGGCCTCTCCACCAACCCGAAGATCGGCCAGCGTCTCGGCGCCTGGGTGCCGCTCGACGAGGTCGCGGACGTGCACATCGGCGTCCTGTCGATCTTCCGCGACTACGGCTACCGGCGGCTGCGCACCCGCGCCCGCCTGAAGTTCCTGGTCGCCGACTGGGGAGTCGAGAAGTTCCGCCAGGTCCTTGAGGACGAGTACCTGAAGCGGAAGCTCGTCGACGGCCCGGCCCCCGACCAGCCCGTCGCCCGCTGGCGCGACCACGTCGGCGTGCACCGCCAGCAGGACGGCCGCTACTACGTCGGCTTCGCCCCGCGCGTCGGCCGCGTGGACGGCGCCACCCTCACGAAGATCGCCGAGCTGGCCGAGGCGCACGGCTCGGGCCGCCTACGCACCACCGTCGAGCAGAAGATGATCGTGCTCGACGTGGAGCAGGAGCAGATCGACTCCCTCGTCGAGGGCCTGGAGGCGCTCGACCTCACCGTCAAGCCTTCCACCTTCCGGCGCGGCACGATGGCCTGCACCGGCATCGAGTACTGCAAGCTCGCGATCGTCGAGACCAAGGCGCGCGGTGCTTCGCTGATCGACGAACTCGAGCGCCGCATCCCCGAGTTCGACGAGCCCATCACCATCAACATCAACGGCTGCCCGAACGCCTGCGCCCGTATCCAGGTCGCGGACATCGGTCTCAAGGGCCAGCTGGTCCTCAACGACCAGGGCGAGCAGGTCGAGGGCTTCCAGGTACACCTGGGCGGAGCGCTCGGCCTGGAGGCCGGATTCGGCCGCAAGGTGCGTGGCCTGAAGGTCACTTCGGAGGAACTGCCCGACTACGTCGAGCGGGTCCTGAAGCGCTTCCAGGAGGAGCGCGAGGACGGCGAGCGCTTCGCCACCTGGGCCTCGCGCGCCAGCGAGGAGTCGCTGTCATGAGCGAGCGGGCTGCCCCTTTCTACTGCCCCTACTGCGGTGACGAAGACCTTCGTCCGAGCGAGCAGGGCCACGGCGCGTGGGAATGCGCGGCGTGCAACCGAGCCTTCCAGTTGAAGTTCCTCGGGCTGCTCGCCCGGGGAGTTCAGCGCACCGAAGGTGGAGGGGACGAGATATGACGACGGTTCAGGACGAGCGTACGGCCGAGGACCTGAAGCGCCTCGCCGAGCAGGCGGGGCGCGACCTTGAGGACGCGTCCGCCCTGGAGATACTCCAGTGGGCCGCAAGCACGTTCGGCAAGAGTTTCTGCGTGACCTCCTCCATGGAGGACGCGGTGGTCGCCCACCTCGCGTCCCGCGCACTGCCCGGCATTGACGTCGTCTTCCTCGACACCGGCTACCACTTCCCGGAGACCATCGGCACCCGGGACGCCGTCGAGGCCGTGATGGACGTCAATGTCATCACGCTCACCCCGCGTCAGACGGTGGCCGAGCAGGATGCCGAGTACGGCCCCAAGCTGCACGACCGCGACCCGGACCTGTGCTGCGCGCTGCGCAAGGTCAAGCCGCTCGAAGAGGGGCTCACCAAGTACAGCGCCTGGGCGACGGGCCTGCGCCGCGACGAGTCCCCGACCCGGGCGAACACCCCGGTCGTCGGCTGGGACGAGAAGCGGCAGAAGGTCAAGATCTCGCCGATCGCCCGCTGGACGCAGGACGACGTGGACGCGTACGTCGCCGAGCACGGGGTCCTCACCAACCCGCTGCTGATGGACGGTTACGCCTCCGTGGGCTGCGCGCCCTGCACCCGGCGTGTGCTGGAGGGCGAGGACGCGCGCGCGGGCCGCTGGGCGGGTCGCGCGAAGACCGAGTGCGGGCTGCACGGATGACCACGACCACTCAGATTTCTCAGGAGCAGCAAGTGACGACCGGAGCCACCATCTGGCTCACGGGTCTGCCGAGCGCCGGCAAGACCACCATCGCGTACGAGCTGGCCGGCCGGCTGCGCGAGGAGGGCCACCGCGTCGAGGTGCTCGACGGCGACGAGATCCGCGAGTTCCTCTCGTCGGGTCTCGGCTTCTCGCGCAAGGACCGCGACACGAACGTGCAGCGCATCGGTTTTCTCGCCGAACTGCTCTCGCGCAACGGGGTCAAGGCGCTCGTCCCGGTGATCGCGCCCTACGCGGACAGCCGTGAGGCGGTGCGCGGGCGCCACCAGACGGGCGGCACGCCGTACATCGAGGTCCACGTGGCCACCCCGGTCGAGGTCTGCTCCGTACGCGATGTGAAGGGCCTGTACGCCAAGCAGGCCGCGGGCGAGATCTCCGGACTCACCGGAGTCGACGACCCCTACGAGGAGCCCGAGTCGCCCGATCTGCGGATCGAGTCGCACACCCAGACCGTGCAGGAGTCCGCGGCCGCGCTGCATGCGCTGCTCACCGAAAGGGGTCTCGCATGACGACCGCCGCCACTGTCTCCGAGGCAGCCGGTAATTCCGAGGAGTCCAGCCCGTACGCGCTGTCGCACCTGGATGCGCTGGAGTCCGAGGCCGTTCATATCTTCCGCGAGGTCGCGGGCGAGTTCGAGCGGCCGGTGATCCTCTTCTCCGGCGGCAAGGACTCCATCGTCATGCTGCACCTGGCGCTGAAGGCCTTCGCCCCCGCGGCGGTCCCCTTCTCACTGCTGCACGTGGACACCGGACACAACTTCCCCGAAGTCCTCGAATACCGCGACCGCACGGTCAAAAAGCACGGCCTGCGCCTCCATGTCGCCTCCGTACAGGACTACATCGACGCCGGCAAACTCCGCGAGCGCCCCGACGGCACCCGCAACCCGCTGCAGACCGTGCCACTCACCGAGAAGATCCAGTCCGAACGCTTCGACGCCGTCTTCGGCGGCGGACGCCGCGACGAGGAAAAGGCCCGCGCCAAGGAACGCGTCTTCTCACTGCGCGACGAGTTCTCCCAGTGGGACCCACGCCGCCAGCGCCCCGAACTGTGGCAGCTCTACAACGGCCGCCACGCCCCCGGCGAACACGTCCGCGTCTTCCCGCTGTCCAACTGGACCGAACTCGACGTATGGCAGTACATCGCCCGCGAGGGCATCGAACTGCCCGAGATCTACTTCGCGCACGACCGTGAGGTCTTCAAGCGGTCCGGCATGTGGCTGACCGCCGGTGACTGGGGCGGCCCCAAGAACGGCGAGACGGTCGAGAAGCGGCTCGTCCGCTACCGCACCGTCGGTGACATGTCCTGCACGGGAGCCGTCGACTCCGACGCGACCACGCTGGACGCCGTCATCGCCGAGATCGCCGCCTCCCGCCTCACCGAGCGCGGCGCCACCCGCGCCGACGACAAGATGTCCGAGGCCGCGATGGAAGACCGCAAGCGCGAGGGGTACTTCTAGACATGACCAGCACCACCGAACCCACCGAGCCCTTGTCGGTCGAGCAGTTGTCGGCGACCACCCTGCTGCGCTTCGCCACGGCAGGCTCCGTCGACGACGGCAAATCCACGCTCGTCGGACGTCTGCTGCACGACTCCAAGTCGGTCCTGACGGACCAACTGGAGGCCGTCGAGCGCGTCTCGGCCAGCCGCGGCCAGGACGCCCCCGACCTCGCCCTCCTCACCGACGGCCTGCGCGCCGAGCGCGAACAGGGCATCACCATCGACGTCGCGTACCGCTACTTCGCCACCGCGCGCCGCCGCTTCATCCTCGCCGACACCCCCGGTCACGTGCAGTACACACGGAACATGGTCACCGGCGCCTCCACCGCCGACCTGGCCGTCGTCCTCGTGGACGCGCGCAACGGCGTCATCGAGCAGACCCGTCGGCACGCCGCCGTCGCCGCGCTCCTGCGCGTCCCCCACGTCGTCCTCGCCGTGAACAAGATGGACCTCGTCGAGTACAAGGAGTCCGTCTTCGCCGCGATCGCCGAGGAGTTCACGGCGTACGCCTCCGAGCTGGGCGTCCCCGAGATCACCGCGATCCCGATCTCGGCGCTCGCCGGTGACAACGTGGTGGAAGCCTCCGCGAACATGGACTGGTACGGCGGTCCGACGGTCCTGGAGCACCTGGAGACCGTGCCGGTCAGCCACGACCTGGCGCACTGCCACGCCCGCCTTCCCGTGCAGTACGTGATCCGCCCGCAGACCGCCGAGCACCCCGACTACCGTGGGTACGCCGGTCAGATCGCGGCCGGTACCTTCCGGGTCGGCGAGCAGATCACGGTCCTGCCGTCCGGCCGTTCCACGAAGATCTCCGGCATCGATCTGCTCGGCAAGCCGGTCGACGTCGCGTGGACGACGCAGTCGGTCACCGTCCTCCTGGAGGACGACATCGACATCTCGCGCGGCGACCTGATCGTGCCCAGCAAGGACGCGCCGCCGACCACCCAGGACATCGAGGCGACCGTCTGCCACGTGGCCGACCAGCCGCTGACCGTCGGCCACCGCGTGCTGCTCAAGCACGGCACCCGCACGGTCAAGGCGATCGTCAAGGACATCCCCTCCCGTCTCACACTCGACGACCTCTCCCTGCACCCGCACCCGGGACAGCTCGTCGCCAACGACATCGGCCGCGTGAAGATCCGCACCGCGGAGCCGCTGCCGGTCGACTCCTACGCCGACTCGCGGCGCACCGGTTCGTTCATCCTGATCGACCCGAACGACGGCACCACGCTCACCGCGGGCATGGTCGGCGAGTCGTTCGCGGCGCCGGAACCGGTCAAGGACGACGGCGACGACGACGGGTGGGACTTCTGACATGACGTCCACCGACTTCTACTCCACGTTCGCGAAGGAGGGCGGCCGCGTCGGCAGCGGCGCACTCGGCAGCGGGCAGGGCGGAGTGGCGCGATGTGCGCGATGACGTACGCGCACTGCCTGCGCGCCCCGTCCCCCCACCCGCCGTCCCGGAAGAGACGAAGACCTGCCGACCTTCCCGGCCACGACTGAAATCGTGACCGCCGGGCCAACGAGAGGAACCCCTCCCGTGCCTGCCATCCGCTCGCGCTCCACGCTTGTCCGCCGCGGCATCGCCGTGGTCACCGCTCTCCCCCTCCTCGCCCTCGCCGCCTGCAGCTACGGCTCCGACGCGAAGGACGACACCAAGGCGAAGGTCGCCGCCGGGTCGAAGAAGATCGACGGTCTCGACTCCGTGAAGATCGGCTACTTCGGCAACCTGACGCACGCCACCGCGCTGGTCGGCAACCAGAAGGGCTTCTTCCAGAAGGAGCTCGGCGCCACCGAGGCGAAGTACCAGACCTTCAACGCCGGGCCCTCCGAGATCGAGGCGCTGAACTCGGGCTCCATCGACATCGGCTGGATCGGTCCCTCGCCGGCCATCAACGGCTTCACCAAGTCCGACGGCAAGAACCTGCGCATCATCGGCGGTTCGGCGTCCGGCGGTGTGAAGCTCGTGGTCAACCCGAAGAAGATCAAGTCCCTGAAGGACGTCAAGGGCAAGAAGATCGCGACCCCGCAGCTGGGCAACACGCAGGACGTCGCGTTCCTCAACTGGATCGCGGACCAGGGCTGGAAGGTCGACGCGCAGAGCGGCAAGGGCGACGTCTCGGTCGTCCGCACGGACAACAAGATCACCCCGGACGCCTACAAGTCGGGCTCCATCGACGGCGCCTGGGTGCCGGAGCCGACCGCGTCCAAGCTGGTCGCCGAGGGCGGCAAGGTGCTGCTCGACGAGTCGACGCTGTGGCCCGACAAGAAGTTCGTGATCACGAACATCATCGTGTCGCAGAAGTTCCTCAAGGAGCACCCGAAGGCCGTCGAGGCCGTGCTGAAGGCCTCGGTCGACACCAACAAGTGGATCAACGCCAACCCGGACGACGCGAAGGCGGCGGCGAACAAGCAGCTGGAGGCGGACTCCGGCAAGGCGCTCCCGGCCGACGTCCTCGACCCGGCCTGGAAGTCCATCCAGATCACCAATGACCCGCTGGCCTCCACCCTCAACACCGAGGCGGAGCACGCGGTGAAGGCGGGTCTCCTTGAGAAGCCCAACCTGACGGGCATCTACGACCTCACGCTCCTGAACA
This sequence comes from Streptomyces sp. R41, assembly GCF_041053055.1. Lineage (NCBI taxonomy): Bacteria > Bacillati > Actinomycetota > Actinomycetes > Kitasatosporales > Streptomycetaceae > Streptomyces > Streptomyces sp. R41. The sequence goes on along the minus strand of NZ_CP163443.1, from coordinate 8,121,196 downwards.
AGGTCCTCAAGGCCGCGGGCGAGAGCACGGTCGACGACGCCGGTCTCGGCGTCAAGTAAGCCCGGATCCCGAAGAGTTCCCAGGAGGTGACGACCATGGCAACCGCCCTCGCCAAGGCCGCCGACGCCACGACGTCGGTCGAGTACGCCGCGCGAATCGAGCACGTCTCGAAGTCCTTCGCAGGTCCCGCCGGACAGCAGCTCGTCCTCGACGACATCACCCTCGATGTCGCGCCCGGCGAGTTCGTCACCCTCCTGGGGGCCTCGGGCTGCGGAAAGTCGACGCTGCTCAACCTGGTCGCGGGCCTCGACGCCCCGACCGCGGGCAACATCACGACGCACGGGCGCCCTGCCCTGATGTTCCAGGAGCACGCCCTCTTCCCGTGGCTGACCGCGGGCAAGAACATCGAACTCGCCCTGAAGCTCCGGGGAGTTCCGAAGGCAGAGCGGCGCGGCAAGGCCGAGGAGCTGCTCGAACTCGTACGGCTCAAGGGCGCGTACGGCAAGCGGGTGCACGAGCTGTCCGGCGGTATGCGCCAGCGGGTCGCGATGGCCCGGGCGCTCGCGCAGGACAGCCAGATCCTGCTGATGGACGAGCCGTTCGCGGCGCTGGACGCCATCACCCGGGACATGCTGCACGACGAACTGACCCGGATCTGGAGCGAGACGGGCCTGTCCGTCCTCTTCGTCACGCACAACGTGCGCGAGGCGGTGCGGCTCGCGCAGCGCGTGATCCTGCTGTCCTCCCGTCCCGGGCGGATCGCCCGCGAGTGGACCGTGGACATTCCGCAGCCGCGCCGCATCGAAGACGCCCCGGTGGCGGAACTGTCCATCGAGATCACCGAACAACTGCGTGGGGAGATCCGCCGCCATGGCCAGCACTGAGACGAAGGCCGACGCCGCCGTCAAGGACAACGCCGAGCTGGGCGGTCTGGAGGCGGGCCTCGACGCGCTGGAGGTCTCCGTCACGGGCCGCCGGTCCTTCGGGGTGACCTTCAAGCAGAAGGTGCTGCCGCCGCTCGTCGCGTTCGCGGTGGTGCTGGTGGCCTGGCAGGCGCTGATCACCTTCAAGATCGTCGACGACCCGACCAAGCTCCCCTCACCGTCCGACGTGTGGGGCGAGGTCGAGGACGCCTGGTTGCAGGGCACGCTGCTCGACTACATCTGGACGAGCATCTCGCGCGGTCTGCTCGGCTTCCTGTTCGCGCTGGCGATCGGCACTCCGCTGGGTCTGGTGGTGGCCCGGGTGAAGTTCGTCCGCGCCGCGATCGGCCCGATCCTGTCGGGCCTGCAGTCCCTGCCCTCGGTGGCCTGGGTCCCGCCGGCCGTGATCTGGCTGGGCCTGAACAACTCGATGATGTACGCGGTGATCCTGCTCGGCGCCGTCCCGTCCATCGCGAACGGCCTGGTGTCGGGTGTCGACCAGGTGCCGCCGCTCTTCCTGCGGGCGGGCCGCACGATGGGGGCGACGGGCCTGCGGGGGACCTGGCACATCGTCATGCCGGCCGCGCTGCCCGGCTACCTGGCCGGCCTGAAGCAGGGCTGGGCGTTCTCCTGGCGTTCCCTGATGGCGGCGGAGATCATCGCCTCCTCTCCCGACCTGGGCGTGGGCCTCGGCCAGCTGCTGGAGAACGGCCGCAACGCCAGCTCCATGCCGATGGTCTTCCTCGCCATCTTCCTGATCCTGTTCGTCGGCATCGCCATCGACCTGCTCATCTTCACCCCGGTGGAACGGTGGGTGCTGCGCAGCCGCGGTCTCCTGGTGAAGAGCTGAGCCCGTCATGAGTCAGCCGGTCCTTCTGGTCATCGCCCACGGCAGCCGCGATCCGCGCCATGCCGCGACGGTGGATGCCCTGGTGCGGCGGGTACGGGCCCAGCGCCCCGGCCTGCGGGTGGAGACCGGCTTCCTCGACTTCAACATCCCCTCGGTGCAGGGGGTGCTGGAATCCCTGGCGGCGGAGGGCGTACGGGACGTGGTGGCGCTCCCGCTGCTGCTGACGCGCGCCTTCCACGCGAAGTCGGACATCCCGGCGGTGCTGCGGGAGGCACCGTCGCGGCTGCGCATCCGCCAGGCGGAGGTGCTCGGCCCGTCCCCCCTGCTGACCGCCGCCCTGGAACGTCGTTTGTACGAGGCGGGGCTGACCCCCGCCGACAAGTCCTCGACCGGGGTCGTGCTGGCCTCGGCGGGGTCCACGGACCCGGAGGCGATCGCAGTGATCGCTGAAATCGCGCGGGAGTGGCGGCACACCGGTTGGTGCGCCGTGCGACCTGCGTTCGCCTCCGCATCCCTTCCGCGCACCGAGGACGCCGTACGCGAGCTGCGTGCCCTCGGCTGCGCACGCGTCGCGGTCGCCCCCTATGTCCTCGCACCCGGTTTCCTGCCGGACCGCATCGCGCGGGGGGCCGCCGAGGCCGACGTACTGGCCGATGTCCTCGGTTCCGCGCCGGAGGTGGCGCGGGTCCTGCTGGAGCGGTACGAGGAGGCGCGCGTACCGGCGCTGGCGGCCGTCGGCGCCTGACGGCACCGGCGGCCCCCGAGCACAGTCGGTGGCTAGGGCTTGGTGGTGGCCGTCGTGGTGGCCGTCGGTCCCGTGCCCGCCGCTGTGACCGCCGCGATCGTGACGGTGTAGGAGGTGGCGGGCTTCAGTCCGCCGATGACCCGGAACATTCCCTTGGCGGAGGGCTGGGTGACCAGGACGTCCCGGCCCATGACCTCGATCGGATCGCGGCCGTCGGAGACGGTGACGCGGTAGCCGATGACCTTGGCGTCGCCGGTTGCCGTGGGCGGGGTCCAGGCGACGGTGGCCGCGCTGGATGCCGTACGGAGCCTGGGGCTCGTGGGTGCGCCCGGGAGCGCGGTCACGGCGGCCGGTGTCAGCGGGAGCGAGGCCAGGGACGGGGCGCTGCCGCCATGGGCGTTGCTCGCGGTGACGGTGACCGTGAACGGGCCGCCGGACGAGGGGAGTCCGCCGATGCGGACGATCGCGGTGCGCTTGAACTCGGCCGCCGTGACGGTCTGTTCGCCGACCTGCCGGCCCGACGCGTCGTAGGCCCGTGCCGTGTACCCCGTCACCGGCGAACCGCCGTCCACGAAGCTCGGGTTGAAGGTGGCGTACAGCGCGTCGGCGCCCGCCGAGCTCGTGCCGACACGGGAGGGTGCCTCGGGCGCCGAGGGAGCACCGATACGGCGGTCCAGGAGAGGGGCGTAGGCGGGCTCGAGTCCCGCGTTGTCGAGGATCTCCGACGGTACGTCGGACAGACCCGCCATGATCTTGTTGCCGCTCGTCACCAGGCCCTTGTTGTCGCCGTCGGACGTGCCCTCCTCCCACCAGTTGTCCTTGACGAGGGTCGGGTCGTTGTTGCCGAGGTCGTCACGGTAGTCGGTGTGGCGGGAGGCGACGTTGGCGTACGAGGCGTTGTAGAGGACATTGCCCTCGACGGTCTCGTAGGTGCAGCCGTTGTCGGTGTAGACGTTTTTGCCCAGGCCCCACTGGTCGTGGATGACATTCCCCGTGACCTTCTCGCCGTCGGCCATGGAGGTGCCGGTGAGACCCTGGGTGTAGATGCCACCGCCGTCGTCGAGCATCTGCATGTAGTCGAAGATCAGGTTGTCGCGGACGGCGTTGTCGTGGCTGGGGTTCGGGGTCGCCGGGTCGCCGATCTTGTCGGGCCAGCCGCCCCAGCCCAGCGAGATCGCGCTGTAGCCGACGTGGTCGATCTGGTTGTGGGCGATGGTGTTGTGCTGGGTGTAGCCGTTGAGGATCGCGACGCCACCGTGGAACTCACGGGGCAGGCCGTAGAGGTGATTGTTCGTCACCTGCTCACCTGAGGCGGGGGTTTGTCCGTCGACTCCCCCGATCTCGAGGCCGTTGCCGGAGATGTCGGTGAAGACGGAGCCGTTGACCCTCGAGTCCGTGGAACCGGTGCCCAAGTCGAGTCCGGACGCCCCGAGATGGGCGAAGACGTCGTCACCGAACTCGATGCGCTGCCCGTACGTGAGGGAGACATTGCCCGGCATCTTGGTCCAGGACGCGAACGGGCAGGTGCCGCCCTCGACGTACTGGCACAGCCCCTGCGTCGCCCAGCCCTTCTCCCCGGTGATGGTGTATCCCGCCTGGATCTCGGAGAAGCCCTCAGGCCTCGACGGGGTGAGCCAGGTGGCATAGCTGAACTGCAGTCCCCGGAAGGCGATGTCGTGTACGGGAGCGGAGGCGGTCCCCTGTCCGTCGATCAGCTTCTCGGCCTGCGCCGCCTCGACATCCGCCCGGGCCGGGTTCTCGCCCTTGCGCGGCAGGTAGTAGACGCGGTGCGCGGCGCGGTCGAGATACCACTCGCCGGGCTGGTCCAGGAGTTCGTACGCGTTCTCGATGTACGTCGCCCTGCCGCTGTTGGTGAGATGGCCGGGGCCGACCATGCTGACGGTCCGGCCGGGGATGTCGGGGAACTCGACCCGTTTGTTGGAGTTGTCCCAGCACGGCTGGACCATCGTGATGGTGGTGCCCTCGGCGGCGGCGATGCGGCAGCGTGGCTCGGTCCACTGGCCGAGCCCGTTGCGCTCGATGTTCCACAGGGCCTCGCCGCTGGTGTAGACGAACTCGGCGTCGGTCGGGTGCTTCCAGTGGGCGAGTGTGTCGGAGGACGCCGTGTAGCCGGTGGCGGTCTGGGTGAGGTCGACGGGGACGGCGCCGCGAGCACGCTGGGCGCGGACCCCGTCGACGTACACCTGCCGTGTGTCGGTGAGTCCTTGGGGCGCGGGGGCGGACCAGAGGCCGGGCCTGCCCGTGACCTTCCGCCATCCGGAGACCCGGCGGCCACCGCTGATGACCGTCCGGCCGGTCCCCTGCCAGATCACCTTGTGGCCGCCGGTTCCCGAGTCGCGGGCGTTCAGGACGAGCGGCTCGGTGCGGCGATAGGTGCCCGACGCGAGGTGGACCGTCAGGTCGCCCTTCATGTCCGCGACGCGGGCGCGGGCCAGGTCGCGGGCGCGGTCCAGGGTGCGTACGGGATGGCGGGCGGTGCCGTTCGCGTGGTCGTCCCCGGCCGGGGACACGTAGAGGTCGGGGGACGCGGACTCGGCGGCGGAGGAGGCGCCCGGAACTCCGAGGGCCAGGAGCGTGGAGATCAGGGTGACCAGGACGGCTCTTCGGCGCATGGGCATGTTCCCTTCCCGTGGGATCAGCCGGTACCCAACGCCGAGAAAGGTAGGATCTATGACGCGTCACCGTCAATGAATGACGCAAAGAACGACGCAACTCCCTTCCGTAAGGCATTGATTCATCCGAGCAGCGTTCAGATTCCGGACCATGGTTCAGTCGAACGACAGCCCGCCCGTCCGGGTCCGCTTGAGCTCGAAGAAGTCCGGATGCGCGGCGAGGACGCGGAAACTGTCGAAGAGCTCCGCCGCCTTCTCGCCGCGCGGAATGGCCCGCAGCACCGGCCCGAACCACACCGTTCCGTCGACATGGATGGTCGGTGTCCCCACATAGGCGTCGGAGTCGCGCTCCTTGCCCGCGTCATGGCTCCGGCGCACCGCCTCGTCGTACGAGGAGTCATGGGCCGCGGCGGCCAGTTCGTCCGGGAGTCCGAGTTCGGCGAGGGAGCCGGCGACCACGGCGTCGAAGTCCTCGACCTTGCGCTCGTGGATGCGGGTGCCGAAGGCCGTGTAGAGGTCACGCAGCACCTTCTCGCCCTGCTGCTCGGCGGCGGCCACCGCGACGCGTACGGGACCGATGGACTTGTCGACCAACTCCCGGTACCAGTCGGGGAGTTCGTTGCCGATGTTGTGCAGGTACAGGCTCATCGGGTGAAAGCGGAGGTCGAGCGGCCGCTTCCGCTCGACCTCCAGCATCCAGCGGGAGGTGATCCAGGCGAAGGGGCAGGCGGGATCGAAGTAGAAGTCGACGCGGGTGGGCGAAGTGTTCGTCATGCCGCCGAGGCTAGCCACTCAATGGCACAGAAACACGGTCCAATTCTTGCCGGTGTCAGTGGTCCAATTTGACCTGGGCCAGACGCGGATCCCGGCCGCTGTGGGCGAGGGCGCGCTCGAAGACAGGGGCGTCGTCGGACACCGGAACCGGGTCGGCGAAGCCGTCGTACCGGCGGTAGAGCTCGCCGTGCGTGTCGACCACGTCCAGGACGAGCCGGGCGGCGCCGTCCGAGACGCGGAACTCCTGACCGGTGGCGGTCGCGACGTCCCAGCCGTGCACGGCCATCTCCTTGATGATCATCGGGGCGAGTTCGGCGGCAGGCATCTTCGCCATCCCGAGGTCGACCTCGCCCTCCCACACGGCCGGGTCGTCCCATGCGGCGACGGCGCGGTCGAGCTGAGCCGCGTACGCCTCGGCCCAGTCGGGATCGGCCGTGAAGTCACGCCCGGTCAGCTCTTCCGAGAGCTGCTTGCGCAGTGCCCGGTGCTCCAGGCCGTGCGAGGTGTAGAGGACCCAGTGGTTGACGAGGGTGCGGACGTCCCAGCCCGGGCAGTGGGTGGGGCCGGTCAACTGCTCCGTCGTGACACCGCGCGCGAGACGCGCTGCCTCGGCGGCGCATTCGCTCATGTACGAGTGCATGTCGTCGTTCTTCATGCGCCTCACGGTAGGAACGGCGTGCCCAGGACTCTTGAAGAAACGCGACACCTCGCGGACGGGGACTCATTCAGCAGTCGTCACGACCGCGTCGTACGACGCCACCGCCTCGTCGGCGAGCCGCACCAGCTCAGGCACCGACAGCGAGCCCGCCTCCCTGCGCTCGCGTGCGAACGTGTTCGCCAGCCGCTGGAGCAGGTCGTTCAGCGGGGTCGGTACGCCGTGCAGCCGGCCCAGGAGCGCGATCTCGCCGTTGAGATAGTCGGCCTCGATGGTGCCGGTGCCGCGGTTGAGGGACTGCCAGGAGGAACCGGCGCTGCGTTCGGAGCCGTCGAAGGGCTCGAAGCGGATCTTGTCGCCGCGGGTCCTCTTCTGCTCCTCCTCGCCCACGTACGCGATGCCGGCGGCGTCGAGCACGGCCTCGCCCTCCGCGCGCACACGCTCGAAGAGCGCCAGGCCCTCCTCGCTGGTGAGTACTCCCGTGACCGCCTCGATCGAGTTGGCGAGGTTGCCGAGGAGTTTGGCGTACTGCCAGCGGGCCACGTCGGGGACCACCGGCGCCTCGAAGCGGGACTTCTCCAAGTCTGCGGCGATACGGCGGGCCGTCTCGTCCGTGCCGTGCGGATAGCGCCCGAGGTGCAGGATGCCGGTGAGCGGGGTGCCGGCGGCCGACACGACGCCCGGTTCGACGAAGGTGGCGGGCAGCCAGACGCAGACGCCGTACACCCGGCGGAAGCGGCGCAGCGCCAGGCGCTGGCTCTCCACTCCGTTCTGCGCGCACACCAGCGGCAGCCGCTCGGCCGCCGTACCGCCACCCGCGACCGGGCTCGGGCCCCACGCCTCCAGTGCGGCCTCGCTGTCCTGCGTCTTGACGGCGAGCACCAGCACGTCGTCGGCGCGCAACTCCCCGAGCGCCGCCGGCCCGTCGACCGCGGGCAGCCGGTGCGTGCACAGCCCCTCCGGGGTCATGAACCGCAGCCCACTCGCACACAACGCCTCGTAGTGCGCGCCCCGCGCGACCAGCACGACCTCGTGCCCCGCCTCGGCCAGCCGACCACCGATCGCGCCGCCGACCGCTCCTGCTCCGATGATGATGTAGCGCATACCCACGAGCCTCGCACAGATGGGTGTAGCGGCCATGGACGATTCCGCAAACTCCGCACGCCGTCCCGGCCCTGGTCCCCTGCCGCCCCACATGTCAGGCTGTCCGCCGTGCGCAAATGGACCTTGCTGCTGGGTGCGTTGTTCCTGGTGATCGCCGTATTCGCAGGGTGCTCGGCGGCGTTTCAGTGGCAGCGGGCGGAACTGATCGACGACACGGGGGTACGGGTCACCGGCGTGGTGTCCCGGATCGCCGACCCCGGCACCAAGTACCAGAAGCAGGAGATCTCGTACACGGTGGACGGGGGCCGCCACACCACGGTGCGGAATCTCGACACCGACCTCAGCCGTCCGAAGCCGGGGCACCGGGTGTGCCTGGAGGCGTCGCGTACGCATCCCGACGTGGTCCGGATGTGCGGGGAACGCTATCCGCAGGGCGACGACATGTACCCCGTCTACATTCTGGTGACGGTGTTCGGCACGGCGGGGCTGCTGTTCGTCATCGGGTACCTCGTCACCAGCGCACGTCGTGCGCCTCACGAACAGGACGTGGCCCGGCTGGGCCGGCCGGCTTGACCTTGCCCCTGGGGCAGACCCGAGGGTCCTGGACATGGACCTCTATCTGACGCAGAGCGCGTATAGCGATCCCGGTGACCTCGATGTGAGCGGGCTTCCCAGGGATCTCGGCGGACTCGCCCATGTCGTAAGGGATGTGATCATCCACCGGGGCGAGGGCGACCTCTTCGCGTACGCCATCCCCGAGCCGCGACTGGCCGAGGACGCCGAGTCACGGTACGTGACGGAAGTGCTGCGGATCCTGCGGGAGCGCGCCGACCGGCCCCTGAACCAGCGGCGGGAGCCGGAGGAACGGTTCGTCGGGACCTGCCGCGACTTCTCCCTGCTGCTGTGCTCGCTGCTGCGGGCGACCGGTACACCGGCCCGGCTGCGCTGCGGATTCGCCACGTACTTCACCGAGGGCTTCCACGAGGACCACTGGGTCACCGAGTACCGCCTGCCGGACGGCAGTTGGCGGCTCGCGGACGCGCAGATCGCGTACGGCCCGTACGACGTGGACTTCGACCCGCTGGACGTGCCCAGGGACCGGTTCGTCGTGGCGGGTCAGGCCTGGCGGGAGTGCCGGGCCGGGCGCGCCGACCCCGCCACCTTCGGGGTCAGCTGGCTCGGCCTCAAAGGCCTGTGGTTCGTGCGGGGCAACGTCCTGCACGACCTGGCCGCCCTGGGCGGCGTCGAGGTGCTCCCCTGGGACGGCTGGGGCCCCGAGATCCTCGACGACACGGCCCTCACCGAGGCCGACATCACCCTGACCGACACCGTCGCGGCGACCCGATCCGAGGACGAGCTGCGACAGCTGTACAAGGACCCCCGTCTCACCGTCCCGGACGAGATCACCTCGTACACGACCTACGCCGGCGTACGAAAGGTCACGCTGCGTCGGAGCCGTGCGGCGTCCCCTGGTGGAAGTACAGCAGCCACCCCTCCTCGGTGAGCCGCCACAGTGAACTCCGGTGCGCCCGGAGGCCGTTGTTGTCGGTGTCGAAGGTGAGGTGGACCAGGTCGGACGCGAGCTGGACACCCTTCATGTGCGAGGTGGTGCTGGGCCGGGCCCCGGATTCGTTCTCGCCGGCCAGCGAGGCGATGATCGAGGCGCGGTCCCAGATCCGGCCCGAAGCGCCGAACTCATGGAAGTCGGGGTGCAGGAGCGCGCCGACGAGTTCGGGCGAGCGGCGGATCTCCGGGTCGAGCAGACGCAGCTCGCCCTCGATGGCGGCCTCGACCGCGGCGTCGCGCTCAAGCACCGGTCATCTCCTCCAGTTTGACGACGGTGTTCCAGTTGCGGGTGGTGGCGGTGATGCCCTTCAGCAGTCGCGGCTTCGACAAGGCTTCCGCCAGCTTGGAGCGTCCGAGGCCGTCGGGGGCGTACAGGTACAGGACGCGGTCGCCGAGGCGGAACTCCTCCGGGAGGAAGGCCGATTGGTCGACCGAGGCGAAGCGCTCGGCGTCGACGGGACCGGAGAAGTAGGTGGCGTGCAGCTGCTTGGCCTCCAGTTCGGCGGCCGGGAACGGGCATGCCTCCCGTACGGCCTTCAAGTAGGCGTGGTCGCGCACCAGCACGCCGACGGTGAAGCCGAAGTGCTTCTCGATGGCGTGGGCGAGCTCCACGGCGAGGGACTCCTCGTCGCCGTGGTCGCTGCTGAACACCGCGTTGCCGCTTTGGAGATACGTGCGTACGTCGCCGAGGCCGAGTCCCTCGATCAGGGTGCGCAGTTCGGCCATCGGCACCTTCTTGGCGCCGCCCACATTGATCCCGCGCAACAGCGCCGCGTACGTCGTCGTCATCCGCACACCATAAAGCGGTCGTCGCGCCCCGTGGGGGTGGGCGCGACGACCGCGGCCCGCACCGAAAGTTACCTGCGGGTTGGCACGAAACCTTGGCCGATCGGCCCGCACAGTTCAACACCTACATAGAGCTGTGACTTAATCAACAACCCTTCGAAATAATAAAGAGGACTCCACCCGACAGAACGGACACCCTGATCCACATCCCCGAGAAGTCCCGTTACGTGTAAGGGGCTTCCATCCTCCCCAGTGCGGAGACGCCGGGGTCCGAGGGGAGGAGTCGCAGCTTCGGGGGTTCACCAGGCAGCACGACGAGACGCTCTTATCCGGCCCATACCTTCATAACGAAAGGTGGCGGCAGGGGGCTGTCACCGCGCACAAGGGGGCTGGCCCGTCATGGGGAACGGAGATACACGGGTGCGGGGCATCGCCGCCCGGGCAGGCGGCTGGAGCGCCCGGCACCGATGGGCGGCCGTCGGAATCTGGGTGCTGTTCGTCGTCCTGGCGATGGGGCTCGGCTCGGCGGCGGGCCGCGTCGACGTCAAGGAGAGCGACCAGCTCAAGGGCGAGACGCACACCGCCGCCAAGATCATCGAAGACGCCGACATCAAGGAACCGGCCAGTGAGACCGTCCTGATCCAGGCGAAGGACGCGAACACCAAGGCCACGGACGCCGAGTTCAAGAACGCCGTCGTCGCCGTCGTCAAGGCGGTCGAGTCCACCGGCAAGGTCACGGGCGTGACGTCGCCGTACGACACGAAGACGATCTCGAAGGACGGCCGCAGCGCGCTCGTGCAGTTCGACATGCGCGGCGACTCGGAGACCGCGGGCGACCGGGTCGAGCCCGTACTGAACGCCGTCAAGGGCGTGCAGAAGGACCACTCGGGGCTGCGGATCGAGGAGATCGGCGGCGCCAGCATGATGAAGCAGTACGACGACGCGTTCGGCGACGACTTCCAGAAGGCCGAGCTCTCTGCGGTGCCGGTGGCCCTCGGTATTCTGCTGATCGCCTTCGGCGCGCTGGTGGCCGCGCTGCTGCCGGTGGCGCTGGCCATCACCGCGATCATGGCGACGATGGGCCTGATGGGCGTCGTCAGCCATGTGATGCCGATGAGCGACACCGCCAACTCCGTGATGCTCCTGGTCGGTCTGGCCGTCGGCGTCGACTACTGCCTGTTCTATCTGCGCCGTGAGCGCGAGGAGCGCGAAGCGGGGCGGGACGCCGGTACCGCGCTGCGGATCGCCGCCGCGACCAGTGGCCGCGCCATCATCGTCTCCGGTGTCACCGTGTGCGTGGCGATGGCGGGCATGCTCTTCACCGGGCTCGCCGAGTTCGAGGCGATGGGCCTGGCCTCGCTGATGGTCGTGGCGGTCGCCATGGTCGGTTCGGTCACCGTCCTGCCCGCGCTGCTCTCGCTGCTCGGCGAGCGGGTCGAGAAGGGGCGGATTCCGTTCCTGAGCCGGCGGCGGCGTCGCAAGGGCAACGGAGAGAGCCGGTTCTGGACGGCCGTCCTGCGGGGCGTGCTGGCCAAGCCCGTTGTTTCCGTCGTGGTCGCGTCCGGTGCGCTGCTCGCCATCGCGGCTCCCGCGGTCGGCATGAAGACCCAGAACCTCACGCTGGACCAGGAGTTCGGCAACTCGCTGCCCATCGTGGGTACGTACAACCGCGTCAACGACGCCTTCCCCGGCGGCTCCGAGCCGGCCGAGGTGATCGTCAAGGCGAACGACATCAACGCCGCCGACGTGAAGTCCGCGCTCGCCGACTTCCGTGAGCAGGCGATCAGTTCGGGCGCCTCGCGCGGTCCGGTCGACATCAAGGTGCACGACGCGCAGAACGTCGCCTTCGTGTACGTGCCGCTGGTCGGCGGATCCGATCAGGACAAGGCGGAGAAGAGCCTGGGGCTGCTGCGCGACAAGGTGCGGCCCGACACGCTCGGCAAGGTCGACGGGGTCCAGGCGCCGATCACCGGACAGGTCGCGGGATCGCACGACTTCAACGACCAGCTGGTCGGCTCCGTCGTCCCGGTCTTCGCGTTCGTCGTGGTCTTCGCCTTCCTGCTGATGCTCCTGTCGTTCCGCTCTCTGACGGTCGCGATCACCTCGATCGCACTCAACCTGCTGTCGGTGGGCGCCGCCTACGGCATCCTCGTCGCCGTCTTCCAGCACGGCTGGGGCGCGTCGCTGGTGGGCGCGGAGGGTGTGGGCGCCATCGTCACCTGGCTGCCGCTGTTCCTCTTCGTGATCCTCTTCGGGCTCTCGATGGACTACCACGTGTTCGTGGTCTCGCGGATCCGTGAGGCCCGGCTGCGCGGCCGCAGCACCAAGGAGGCGATCCGGCACGGGGTGGTGACCACGGCCGGTGTCGTCACCAGCGCCGCGGTCATCATGGTCGCCGTGTTCGCCATCTTCGGGACGCTGTCCATGCAGTCCATGAAGCAGATGGGTGTGGGCCTGGCCGCCGCGGTGCTCATCGACGCGACGATCATCCGGGGTGTGCTGCTCCCCGCCGTGATGGCCCTGCTCGGCGAGCGCAACTGGTATCTGCCGAAGTGGCTGAACCGGCTGCCGGACCTCACGCACGACGAGGCGCCGGAGGCCGTGTTGCCGCCGGCCGCCCGGGAGGGTGAGCGGGCCGGGGTGTAACTCCTGCCGCGAAAGGGCCTGTTGGATCCCCCCGGGGGCCAACAGGCCCTTTCCTCATGCCTCCGGGGGCAGCCCGGCCTCGAGGTGGGGCCTACGGCCCGGTCGGCAGCTGGGCCCCGATGAGGTCCTACTCCCCCGTCGGCAGCTCGGCCTCGATGAGGTCGGCCGCCCGTCGTGTGCCGCCCTCCTGTGCCATCTGTTCCCGGATCTCGTGCAGGCGGCGTGCCACCTCGGGATCGTCGGCGACGGCGAGGACGGCCTCGCGCAGGGTGTCGGCGGTGACCTCCTCCATCGGTACGTGGCGGGCGACGCCGAGCGCCTGGAGCATGTCGGCGTTGCCGAACTGGTCGACGGCCTGCGGTACGGCGACCATCGGCGTGCCGGTGGCCAGCCCCTCCTGGCTGCCGCCCGCCCCCGCGTGCGTGATGAACGCGTCGGCCTGCCGCAGCACCGACAGCTGTGGCACCCACGGGTGCACCTCCACATTGCCGGGCACCTCACCCAGCTCTGACGGATCGACGAACTTCCCGATCTGCAGCACGACATGCCAGCCCGGCAGATCGCCGAAGGCCTTGACGCACTCGCGGTAGAAGCCTGGCTGCTTGGTGAAACTGGAACCCAGCGACACGAGCAGCACCTTCTCGGCGTCGACGGGCCGCCGCCAGTCCCCCTGCGCGGCGCGGTCGCCCTGGCAGGCGCCGACGAAGGTGTAGCGCTTCTCGTCGACGCGATCCGCGTTCGGCTGCAGGACCCTGGGGATGAGGACGAGGCAGCGGTCGGGTCGGCCCATGAAGTCCTCGACTCTCAGGTCCATGCCGTTCTCTGCGATCCAGCGGGCGAAGGTCTCGTAGAACGCCTTGCCGCGCGGGGTCCGCTTCAGCGGCTCGAACATCGGCTTGCCGACCTCCTCCTCGTACCCCTCCCAGGCCACGAGGTTCGGCGAGAGCTGCACGATCGGGACGCCCCAGCGGTGCGCGAGGACCCGGGCCGGGTACGCCGTGATGTCGTACAGCACCAGATCCGGTTCGTCGCCGGCGTACGCCGCCGCGAGCTGCGGCTCGGCCTGCAGCGCGTCCGTCAGGAACGGCTCGATGTTGTCGATCAGCTCGGTCCCCCACGCATCCGGGTCGTCGCCGGTGGGCAGCGTCGAGTTCCACGGTTTCGGCTCGGCCCCGGTCTCGGCGATCTTCTCGGCGAAGGCGGGCGGAATCGCGTACGTGACGCGGTGCCCGCGTGCCACGAGCTCCCGGATCACGTCGATGCTCGGGTTCACATGGCCGTGGGCAGCGATGGAGAACATGGCGATATGGGCGCGTCGGGTGGTCATGCGATGAGGTTAGACGAGACGAGACGTCTCGTGCAATCTGATTTCCCACGCACGGCGTGACGCGCACGGCTGCGGGACGCTGTCCGCGGTACGCCGGCGGGACGATTGCCGCGACAGGCCGGTGGGACGCTGTCCGCCAAGCGCTGGTGGGGCGCCGTCACGCGCGAAGTCGGAGCAATGCCCGGCATGCCCCGTACACCGATGGGGGCGCTGAACGACCTCGCGGACGCGCTGGAGTCCCGCTTCGGGGCGGAGTCCGAGTTCGCCACACGGCCGCGTGTGCCGGCGGGGCCGCATCCCGGGCTCGAATGACGTATACACGTTCGAGCCAAGTGGCCGAGCGGGCGTTACTGGGGGCGGGGCCATGAACGGGAACGTGGATCAGGACGCGATACTGCGAGCACGGAACGTACTGCTGAGCTCGGGGCGGCCGAGTCCCCGTCAGGAGATCGACGCCTGCCGAGTGCTCGCGCAGGTGAGCCCGGCGACGTATCTGCCCCGGCTGTCGAGAGCGCTGGTGCGCCTCAGTTGGGACTGTTCGGTGCGCGAGCTGCCCGAGGCCAGGCTGGTGCTGCACACGGAGGCCGTGGAAGCGGCGCGGGGGCTGGACGAGTCCGATCCCCAGTACGCGCCGCTCCTGTTGGATGCCCTGCAGTGGTACCAGGGAACCCTGTTCGAGCTGGGCCGGCGCCGCGAAGGGCTGGCCGTGCGTGAGGAGATGGCGGGACTCGGCCGACGGGCCTTCGAGGCCGCCCCGGAGTCTCTCTGGTGGAAAGGTCCGGAGCTGTGGGAGGCAGGGGCTTAGCGCCAGGGCGCAAGAAAAAACCAGCCCCGCCCCCGGAAACACCGGGGGCGGGGCTGTGTGGAGCGCCGGGCAGGCCTTGCACCTGCATCTCCCCGCAGGAAGCGGGACGTCTTTCCTTGGACCACCAACGCCGGGCTCACCGCGGAAAGTTCCGGCGGTTCGCTCAAGATCAATCATAGCGTATTCATGGCGGCCCGCTCCCATGGGCCGCCGCACGGTGCGGCCCGTCGCCTCAGCGCTGATAGCGGGCCAGCACCAGATTGCCGTCCTTCACCAGCCGTCTGCGGAGCTCGCTCAACCCGATCGCCCCGCTGTAGTACTCCTGGAACGCGGGCGTCGCGACCTTGTCCTTCCACTCCGGGTAGCCGCGTACGGACTGGGCGGGCGCCGAGCGGAGGTGGGCGGCGAGTGCGGTGCCGGTCGCCCAGTCGTCCTTGGTGGTGTGCAGGGCGGGGTCCTTCAGGGCCTGTGTCCCTGTCGGCAGCATCCAGTCGCCGAGGGCGAGCCGGACCATGTTCTTCGGCTGAAGCAGGAAGTCGATGAACTCGGCGGCCTCCTTCTTGTGCGGGCTGTCCTGGGCGATGGACAGGGTCTGGGGGCTGACGCCCTGGGTCAGTCCGTCCGCGCCGGCCGGGGCGGGCAGCACCTGCCAGTCGAAGCCCTTCGGCGCCTGCTGCGCGATCTGCTGACGGTAGGAGAAGCCGAGCGGAACCATCGCGTACTTGCCGCCGAAAAACCCGGGCAGGGTGTCGGACCCGCCCATTCCGAGCGTCGCGCTGGACGCGCTCCCGTCCGCGTTCACCTCGTCGTGCACGGTCCGCGGAACCACTTCGTCGGCGGCGTCGAAGCGGACGGTCACCTTGCCGTCCGCGTCCCGGTGGAACATCTGCCCGCCGGTGGAGAGGGAGAGGTTGAGCGTCGCCGAGACCGGCTCCTTGAGCGGCCAGGCGACGCCGTACTTGCCCTTGCCGCTCAGTTGCTTGGCGATCGTACGGAACTCGTCCCAGCTCCACGGCTGCTCGGGAGTCGGGACGCGGACGCCCGACTCGTTCAGCCAC
The DNA here is from genome assembly GCF_041053055.1 of Streptomyces sp. R41. Taxonomy (NCBI): domain Bacteria; kingdom Bacillati; phylum Actinomycetota; class Actinomycetes; order Kitasatosporales; family Streptomycetaceae; genus Streptomyces; species Streptomyces sp. R41. Next base: position 8,105,324 of record NZ_CP163443.1, on the reverse strand, counting down.
TTGGCGTTGGCGATCAGGACCCGCGGCTCCTGGAGGAACGGCACGCCATAGACCCCTCCCCCAAAGGTCGCCGTCTCCCAACTGTGCTGCGGGATGTCGGACTTGAGCCGATCGGGCAGCAGCTCGCGCAGGTCGGCAAGATAGCCGCCGTACGCGAAGTCCGCGAGGTCGTCCGAGGCGTCATGGATGATGTCGGGCGCCTCACCGCCCTCGAAGGAGGTGAGCAGCTGGTCGTGGACGCTGTCCCAACTGCCCTGGACATACTCGACCTTGACGTCCGGATGCGCCGCGTTCCACTCCTTCACCAGCTCCTTGTTGGCGGCCACGGACTCCTGCTGCCAGGCGAGGGACTGGAAGTGGAGGGTGATCACTCCACTCGATCCACCGCCGCTGTCCGTGCACGCGGTCAGCAAGAGGCCGAAGACGGCCAGCACCACCAGCAGTCTCCTCCGCATCAGCTCTTCACCGCCCCGGCGAGCATGCCGCCCGTGATCCGCTTCTGGATGATCGCGAAGATGACCAGCGACGGCAGGGTCGCCAGGAACGCCGCCGCGGCCAGCGGCCCGAGGTCCGCCGCGCCCTCCGCCCCGATGAAGTGCGTGAGGACGACCGGCAGGGTCTGTTTCTCCGGGGTCTTGAGCAGCACGAGCGCGAAGAAGAACTCGTTCCACGCACTGATGAACGTGAACAGCGCCGTTGCCACGATGCCCGGCACGAGCAGCGGCGCCGTGATCGAGACCAGCGTCCGCATCCGGCCCGCGCCGTCCACCGCGGCGGCCTCCTCCAACTCGGCGGGCACGGCCCGCACATAGCCCACCAGCATCCACAGCGCGAAGGGCAGCGCCCACACCACGTACACCATGGTCAGTCCGGGCAGTGAGTTGATCAGCCGGAGGTTCTTGAGGACCAGGAACAGCGGAATGATCACCAGCACGAAGGGGAACGCCTGGCTGACCACGACCCACCCGGTGGCGGCCTTGGCCGGCAGCGTCCGGTGGCGCGCCATGACGTATGCCATCGGGGTCGCGATCAGTACGGCGATGACCGCCGCGCCGAGCGCCGCCAGCAGAGAGTTGAGCGCGGCGCGCAGCAGCGGCTGCTCGTCGAAGGCCTGGCGGAAGTTGGCGAGGGTGGGGTCCTTGGGGATCCACGTGGGGTGCAGGCTCGCCAGCTCGCTCGCCGGCTTGAAGGCGGTGGAGATCAGCCAGAGGAAGGGGAAGGCGAGGAAGACGAGATAGGCGAGGAGGGCGAGGTACTGGCCCGTGCGGGTCCCTTTGCCGGTCTTCACGCGTTCTCATCTCCCCTCAGACGGCCCACGAGATACACCGCGAGGATCACCGAGATCACCGCGACCATCACACAGCCCATCGCGGCCGCGTAGCCGAACTGCCCGTAGCGGAAGGCCTCTTCGTACGCGAAGAGCATGGGGAGCCGGGTACGGCCGCCCGGTCCTCCGTTGGTCAGCACATAGACCAGAGCGAACGAATTGAAGTTCCAGATGAAGTTGAGCGCCGTGATGGCGAGCGCGACCGGTCTCAGGGCCGGCCAGGTGACGGTCAGGAAGCGGCGCCAGGCGCCCGCGCCGTCCATCGCGGCCGCCTCGTGGAGTTCGCGCGGGGTGTTCTGCAGCCCGGCGAGCAGCGCGACCGTGGTCTGCGGCATGCCCGCCCAGACGCCGACCACGATCACGGCGGGCAGGGCGGTGCCGAGGCCGCTCAGCCAGTCGCGGCCGTCGCCCAGGCCGAGGTCGCGCAGGGTCTCGTTGAGGATGCCCGCGTCCGGGTTGTAGACGAGCCGCCACATCATGCCGACGACGACCTCGGGCATCGCCCAGGGGACGATCGCGAGCGCCCGCGCCAGCCAGCGGAACCGGAGCTCCTGGTTGAGCAGCAGGGCGAGCCCCAGCGCGAGCACGAACTGCGGCACGGTCACCCCGACCGCCCACAGCAGACCGATCCGGAACGAGTCCCAGAACAGCGTGTCGTGCAGCAGGTCCTGGAAGTTGAGGACCCCGATCCACTGCGTCGCCGCGGTCCGCCCCGACTGTGAATCGGTGAACGCCAGCGCGATCCCGTACAGCAGCGGTCCCACACTGAGCACCAGGATCGGGATGAGCGCGGGCAGCACCAGGAACCAGGCCCCGTGGTCGACGGGACGCCGGTCCCCGCCCCTGCCGGGTGCCTGCTTCACCGACCGCCTCGTCGCGGTCGCCAATGTCATGGAATCGGCTCCTTTGGGCGGCTCGTGACGGTCTGGCCGCCCGAGCGGCCCCCGCCATGGTCGTGAAGGTGGTCTACGGCGTCAAGGCACTGCGCATGCCGTCCGACCTGTGGGAATGCGACACTGACCGATGAATGGCGTGAACACGACGCCGCAGGCGAGGACTGTGCGGGCACCGCACACGAGCACTGCGCGAGAACGCGGAGGCGAAGGATGGACGAGGCACGGGCACGGGACGTACTGGCCGCGGCGGGTGTGCTGCCGGGGCCGGTGCGGGACGTCACGCTCCTCGCCCTCGGCGAGAACGCGGTGTTCGCCGCCGGTGACCTGGTGGTCAAGGTGGGGCGCGACGCCGAACTCCTGGACCGTGCGCGACGGGAACTGAACATCGCTGCCTGGCTCGCCGACGCGGGCGTCCCCGCGGTGCGGGCCGCCGAGGCCAAGGCCCTGCTGGTGGAGGGGCACCCGGTGACGGTGTGGCACCGGCTGCCCGATCCCGTACGCCCCGCGGAACCGCGGGATTTGGCCGAACTGCTACGGGTGGTGCACGCACTGCCCTCCCCCTCCTTCCCGTTGCCGCCCCGCGAGCTGCTGGGCGGTGTGGAGCGCTGGCTGCGCCTGGCCGGCGACGCGATCGACCCCGCGGACGCCGCGTATCTGCGGGCACGGCGCGACGGCTTCGCGGATGCCGCGGCCGCGCTCACCCCGCATCTGCCGCCGGGCCCGATCCACGGCGACGCGCTGCCCCGCAACGTCCACGTCGGCCCCGACGGCCCGGTCCTGGTCGACCTGGAGACCTTCTCCGCCGACCTGCGCGAGCACGACCTGGTGGTCATGGCCCTCTCCCGCGACCGCTACGGGCTCCCGGCCGAGGCGTACGACTCGTTCACCGAGGCCTACGGCTGGGATGTCCGCGAGTGGGAGGGTTGCTCCGTCCTGCGGGGAGCACGCGAGACCGCCAGCTGCGCCTGGGTCGCCCAGCACGCGCCGACGAACCCCAAGGCCCTAGCCGAGTTCGAACGCCGGGTGGCATCACTGCGGGACGGGGACGAGGCGGTGCGCTGGTACCCCTTCTGACCGCGCGGCGGCCCCTTGCGGCCCTGCGCCGAACCCCCGTTCCGCTGAACCGGAGGCCCGGTCAGACCTTCTCGTCCGTCAGGTCCCGCAGCGGCCACGTCCCGTCGACCACCGCGTCCGCCTCCCCCTTGCGGCGCAGGAAGCTCTGGAAGTCGGCCGCCCACTGCGCGTACCACTCGATCTGGCGGCGGTGCAGCTCCGCCGGGCCGAGGGCCGCGACCTTCGGGTGGCGGCCGGCTATCGCGCAGGCGAGCCGGGCCGCGGCGAGCGCGTCGGCCGAGGCGTCGTGGGCGGAGTCCAGTGCAACCCCGTACTCCGTGCAGACCGCTTCGAGGTTGCGCTTGCCGCGGCGGTAGCGATCCACGGAGCGGTCGATGGTGTACGGGTCGATGACCGGGGCGGGGTCGATGCCGCCGAGCCGATCGCGCAGCGACGGCAGTCCGTACCTCCGCAGTTCGGCGGAGAGCAGGGTCAGGTCGAAGGCCGCGTTGTACGCGACGACGGGGACGCCCGTCTTCCAGTACGCGACGAGGACGCCCGCGATCGCGTCGGCGACCTCGTCGGCGGGCCTGCCCTCGGCCGCCGCCCGTTCATTGCTGATCCCGTGCACCGCCACAGCGTCCGCCGGGATCTCCACGCCCGGGTCGGCCAGCCACTCACGGCGCCCTATCGGCTCTCCGTCCCTGACCTCGATCACGGCACCCGTGACGATGCGCGCCTCGCGCGGATCGGTCCCGGTCGTCTCCAGGTCGAAGCCGATCAGCAGCTCCCGGTGCCAGCCCATGGGCGGCCCCCCTTCTTCGTGGTGCTTTCCCCCAGTGGTCTCCACGATCCCATGAGCCACTGACAATCCGAGGACCGCGTTCCGCTTACCGGGAGGGGCGGCATTTCAGGACACCGGCCGCGAATCCGCCCAGGCCACCTCGAACTCCTCGCGGTATGTCGGGAAAAGCCCCTCTTCGGTGGTGTCATCCGGTTTGACCACACGGCCCCCGCCGCGCAGCACGAGCACCGGCGCCTCCATGCCGCGCGTACGCCGCAGATACGACTGCACGACCGCGATACCGTCCGAGCCGTCCCCGTCCACGAGGTAGGCCGTGAAACGGGGCGTCTCGTCGAAGACCTGGATCTCGAAGGCGCCCGGGTCGCGCAACTTGGACCGCACCCGGCGCATGTGCAGGATGTTCATCTCGACAGCGCGGCTCAACTCCCCGCGCTTGATGCCGAGTTCGCGCTCACGCCGCTTCACCGCGCTGGAGGCGGGGTTCAGGAACAGCAGCCGCGCCCGGCAGCCGGACTCGGCGAGGCGTACGAGCCGCCGTCCGGAGAAGTTCTGCACCAGCAGGTTCAGGCCGATGCCGATGGCGTCGAGGCGGCGGGCGCCGCCGAAGAGGTCCTCGGCGGGGAACTGGCGCAGCAGCCGTACGCGGTCGGAGTGGACGCCGACCACGTCCGCGTACCGGTCGCCGACCAGATCCTCGACGGCGTCCACGGGCAGTCGGCGCGCGGAGGGCACATCACTGCCGGCGCCGAGTATCTCCAGGAGCTTCGCCGCGGCCCGCTCGGCCTGGCTGAGGACCGCCTCGGACAGGGCCCGGTTGCGGGAGACCACGTTCCGGGTGACTTCCAGCTCGTCCAGGGCGAGTTCGACGTCCCGGCGCTCGTCGAAGTAGGGCTCGAAGCACGGCCAGTGCTGCACCATCAGCTCGCGCAGCTGCGGCAACGTGAGGAAGCTGAGCACGTTGTCGTCGGCGGGGTCGAGCAAGTACCCCTTGCGGCGGCTGACTTCGCGCACGGCGACCGCGCGCTGCACCCATTCCTGTCCGGCGGGCCCGGCGGCGGCGACCACCCAGTCGTCGCCGTGGACGGGTTCGTAGATGGGACGGAGAACAGCGGCCACGACCGCGCGCAGCCGCTGTTCGACAAGGTTCAGCCAGATGTAGGCACGCCCGGCTCGCTGAGCGCGCGTACGCACCTCGCGCCAGGCGTCGGCGCCCCAGTCCAACTCCGGTCCAATGGATCCCATTTCCATCGGCCGTGCCAGGGACACCGCGCCGGGTGGGACATCTGTGGAGTTCCCCTCGTGACCCTCGTCACCAGGAGGCAACTCCAGCCCTCCCGAGCCCACCCGCGCACCGCCTTCCGCTCCCCCGAGCCACCCCAGGGGCCAGACCCCTATCAACGATCAAGGAAGGGTACTCCGGGAGCGGTCGGCGATGCAGCCCGATGGACAGGGTCGTTTCTCAACGACCTTCTTCCACATGGCCGTTCTGGTCCGCGAGCTCCGGCGGAGTGAGCGGATTCATAGCGGTGACGTCGCGCGGGGCGATCGAGAACCCCTGCCAGTGGACCGGCATGGGCTGCTGGTCCTCGTCGCGCGCGATGTGGTGGAAGCCCACGTTGACCCAGACCACAGGGTGGGTGAGCGTCTGTCCGTCGATCCACTTGTCGACGGACTTACCGTGTCCGGCGCCGCAGTTGCGCAGGTTGTCGCTGGCGAACTGCTCGCACTTGTTGTACTCGGTGAAGTAGATGTCGTGCTTGGTGAAGGTGCGGCCGAGGTACTTGGTGGTCGCGCCCGGGACGATCTCGTACGAGCGGGCGTGCTCGTCCTTGTTCTTGCCGGTGTTGCTGACGACGCGCCACCAGCGCATGTTCTTGGCGTCGCCCGTGAGTTCCTTGGTGATCTTCGTGCGCGTGGTCTTGTTGCTCGGCGCCTCGGCGCCGTGGGCGGGCGGGCTGACCACGGAGTCGTACTGCTCGACCTTGGCCTTGGAGGAGCCGTCGAGGCCGAAGTTGAGCCGCCAGAAGACGTTGTGGCTGTGGCTGGTGGCGTAGGCCTTGGCGCCCTTGCCGAGCGGCCAGCCGCGGCCGTCGCCCGCGTCGTAGTCACCGGGCGAGAGGCTGCCGGTGGCGCCGATGTTCATGTTGAGGGTGCCGTCGTCCTGGAAGCGCCACTCGGTGATGTACTCGTACCAGCCGACCTTGTTGACGGTGTAGATCAGCAGGTCCTTGCCCTGCTTCTGGAACACCTTGTTCCCCGAGTCGGACTGCATGCGGTAGGCGTGGCCACGCGAACGGGTCGTGGTGCACAGGCCCTTGACGTTGGCGTGCTGCGGGTCCCAGGCCTCGGGGACCTTCACCGTCTTGATGGTGCCGCCGGGGCACTCGCCGGGCGCCATGTCCATCAGGCCCTGTCCGAAGCCGGCGCCCGTGAGGTCGCTGTACTCGACCGAGCCGTCGTCGTAGGGGACGTCGATCTGGGCGAGCTTCGCGCTGCTGAGGACCTTGATCGGGTGGGCCTCGCCGGGGGGCTGGTACGAGATGTTCTCCAGGACGAGCCCGGCCTCGCTCTCGTAGTGCCAGCACATCCGCCAGGTGGTGCCGGTGGAGAGCTTCTGCTCGATCTTGTACGCCGCGCTGCAGTCGGCGGCCGCCGCGGAGGCGGCCTTGGGGTGGGCAGCGGCCTTGGGCTGGGCGACGGCCGGTCCCGCTGCCGTCGTCGCACCGGCGGCGAGGGCGAGCACCGAAAGGCCCACCGCCGTCCGGCTGCGGGCACGGCTGTTTCTGTTGACGCGCATGAAGAAGTGACTCCTTGCGGAAAGCAGTGAAGGTGGGAGGTGAGAGAAGACGGCGCTCAGCCGAGCTTGCCGACCTTGCGGGCGCTCAGGTCGATCACCAGGTCACGGCTGTCGATCCAGGGCCCGTTCTTGACCTTCGGGAAGAGCCGTACGCACCGGTGCTCGCCGCAGGCGTCGAGGACGGCGGGCTGGGCGCCGGACGTCGCGCGGTAGACCATGCTGTTGAGCATCAGCTGGTCGGGCGAGGTCAGTTCCTTGCCGGTGGCGTCCTTGAAGTCCGCCTTCAGGCCCGCGCCGAGCGGGTCGGCGATCAGCAGCTTGGCGGCCTCGATCATCTCGTCGCGGCTGATGGGCGGCTGGACGTCGTGCTGGGTGCCCGTCTTCTCGACCTTCCCGGTGTCGAGATTGACGGTCTTGGTGACGAGCGTGTCGTCCTTGTAGTCGTAGAACGACACATCCGCGCGCCGGGGCGCGTTCGGGTCGTCCAGTTCGTTCGTCTCGGGTTCGGCGAGGTCGACGCTGATGCGCTGCGGACCGCGCTTGCCCTCGACGTTCTCACTGGCGGCGAACGACTGCTGGTTCCGCGCGATCCGCTCGACGCGCTTCATCTCGTCGTCGGTCAGCGGGTCGCGGCCCTTGCCCTTGTCGCCCTGGGCCGGTGCCTCCTCGACGACACCCGGCTGCACGTCCGACTGTCCCTGCTGCCCGGCCTGCTGCGAGGTCCCGTTGCCGCCCTGGCCCCCGCCCGATTCGTCGGCCCCCGCCGTGCCCGGCAGGGTGATGCCGACCATCACGGCCGTCCCGGCCACCGCTATGGCCGCACCTGCCACCACCTTGCCCAGATGGCGGTGCACTATCTTGCGCACATTTCCCCCTACTCCCCCCATGTCGTCAGGAGTCGTTTGAGCCCCACTGGTTCGGCATACGACGTATGCCTGGTCATCGGGTAAGAGGGACGTAAGTCATAGGAGGTTCCATCACTTTCGGGGAGACTCGGCTCGGAGTCGCCCCCAGGGGCACGGCACTACTGGAAGAGTCGTATCCATGCAGGTCTGGCCTGGAGAGGCATATCCACTCGGTGCCACGTACGACGGCGCCGGTACCAACTTCGCGGTCTTCTCGGAGGCCGCCGACCGTATCGAGCTGTGTCTGCTGCACGACGACGGCTCGGAAACGGCCGTGGAGCTGCGCGAAACCGACGCGTTCGTCCGGCACGCGTATCTGCCGGGGGTCATGCCCGGGCAGCGGTACGGCTTCCGTGTGCACGGACCGTACGCGCCGGGGCGCGGGCAGCGCGCCAACTCCGCGAAGCTGCTCCTCGACCCGTACGCGCGCGCCATCAGCGGCTCGGTGAAGTGGGGCGAGGAGGTGTACGGCTATCCCTTCGGAGCCCCCGACAAGCGCAACGACCTGGACTCGGCGCCGCACACCATGTCGTCGGTCGTGGTCAACCCGTACTTCGACTGGGGCGACGACCGGCGACCGCGCACCGAGTACCACCACACGGTGCTCTACGAGGCCCATGTGAAGGGCCTCACGATGCAGCATCCCGAGCTGCCCGACGAGCTGCGCGGCACATACGCGGCGCTGGCACACCCGGCAATCATCGAACATCTGACGGAACTGGGCATCACCGCGCTGGAACTGATGCCCGTGCACCAGTTCGTGAACGACCACCGTCTGGTGGACATGGGCCTCAGCAACTACTGGGGCTACAACACGATCGGCTTCTTCGCCCCGCACAACGCGTACGCCTCCTGGGGCGATCGCGGCCAGCAGGTCCTGGAGTTCAAGTCGGCGGTCCGCGCGCTGCACGAGGCCGGCATCGAGGTCATCCTGGACGTGGTCTACAACCACACGGCCGAGGGCAACCACCTGGGCCCGACGCTGTCCTTCAGGGGCCTCGACAACGCCTCGTACTACCGCCTGGCGGACGACCCCCGCTACTACATGGACACCACGGGGACCGGCAATTCCCTCCTGATGCGCTCCCCGCACGTCCTCCAGCTGATCATGGACTCGCTGCGCTACTGGGTCACAGAGATGCACGTCGACGGGTTCCGCTTCGACCTCGCGGCCACGCTGGCGAGGCAGTTCCACGAGGTGGACCGGCTGTCGTCGTTCTTCGACCTGGTGCAGCAGGACCCGGTGGTCTCCCAGGTGAAGCTGATCGCCGAGCCGTGGGACGTCGGCGAGGGCGGCTACCAGGTGGGCAACTTCCCGCCGCTGTGGACCGAGTGGAACGGCAAGTACCGCGACACCGTACGGGACCTGTGGCGCGGTGAGCCGCGCACCCTGGCGGAGTTCGCGTCCCGGCTGACCGGCTCCTCCGACCTCTACCAGGACGACGGCCGCCGACCTCTCGCCTCCATCAACTTCGTGACCTGCCACGACGGCTTCACGCTGCACGACCTCGTCTCGTACAACAACAAGCACAACGAGGCCAACGGCGAGGACAACCGCGACGGCGAGAGCCACAACCGGTCCTGGAACTGCGGCGCCGAGGGCGACACCGACGACGAGGCCGTCCTTGCCCTGCGGGCCCGGCAGATGCGCAACTTCATCGCGACGCTGATGCTCTCCCAGGGCGTGCCGATGCTCAGCCACGGCGACGAGTTCGCGCGCACCCAGGGCGGCAACAACAACGCGTACTGCCAGGACAGCGAGCTGGCCTGGGTGTCCTGGCCGGAGGACGGCGACGAGCTGCTGGACTTCACGCGCGCGATGGTGTGGCTGCGGCGCGACCATCCCGTCTTCCGGCGGCGCCGCTTCTTCCACGGGCGGCCCGTGCAGGGCACGCACGACGAGCTGTCCGACATCGCGTGGTTCACCCCGGAGGGCGAGGAGATGACCCAGCGCGACTGGGGCTCCGCGCAGGCGCGGGCGCTGTCCGTCTTCCTCAACGGCAACGCGATCTCCGAGCCGGGCCCGCGCGGGGAACGCATCGCCGACGACTCCTTCCTGCTGCTCTTCAACGCCTCGCCGAAGGCGCTGGAATTCGTGGTGCCGGTCAACCACGGGCGGCAGTGGCAGGTCGTCGTCGACACGGCCCGCCCGGAGGGGGTGGCGCCGGGGACGGGCGCCAAGGTCGAAGCCGGGGACCGGCTGACGCTGATCGACCGGAGCCTGACGGTGTTGCAGCGGCCTGCCTAGGCGGGCGTGTTCTTCTGGGGCACGCGTGCGTGGGGCTCGTTTTTGGGGTGCACGCGTGCGTGGGGCTCGTCTTCCGGGTGCACGCGTGCGTGCGGGTCGTTTTCGGTTTCGGTGTACGTCGTCGGGCGCGCCGTCAGCGCGATGGCGCAGGCGAGCGCGGCGACCGCGCTTCCGACCGCGAACGCCGCGGTGGGGCCGTAGGACTCCGCCAGGCGCCCGGTGACGGCCACGGCGAGGGCCTGGCCACCGACGATCGCGCTCGTCGCGACGGCCATCGCCTCGGCCAGCCGTGCCGGCGGCACAGCACGCTCGGTGAGCCCGAAGACGGTGATCAGGTGCGGGGCGTACGCGACACCGAGGACGGTGACGACGGCGTACAGGCCCCACAGGCTCTCCGTCCAGAGCAGGGGCAGGGACAGCAGGAGGGCTCCCGCGGTGGCCGCTCTCCAGCGGGCCCTGAGCCCGAGACGGGCGGGCACGGCGGCCATCGACAGCCCCGCCACGGCGCTCATGACCCCCATGGCGGCGTACACGAGTCCGGCCTGGTCCTCCTGCCCGAGGCGCTCGGTCAGCGCGGTGATGCCGGCCTGGCAGGCGCCGAACATGGCGCCCTGGAGGGCGAGGGCCGCGCGCAGAGCGTGGACGGAGCGGGGCATGCGGGGGCGCGCGGCCACCGCCCACGCCGGGTTCCGCGCCCGGCGCATCGCGGTGACCGTCGGGTGTACCGCCGTGGCCGTCGGATGCAGGGCGAAACCCGTTCCGCACACGGCCACCAGGAGCCCCGCCGCGCCCAGCGCGTACGCCGGGTGAGCCAGCACCGCCGCGACGCCCACCAGGGCGGGGCCCAGCACGAAGGAGATCTCGTCCAGCGTGCTCTCGAAGGACAGCGCGGCGGCCACCGTACGGTCGTCCGCGCCGTTGCCGCGGGCCAGCGCGACCACACGGACACGGGCCAGCGGGCCGATGAGCGGCACGCTCGCTCCGGCCAGGGCGCCGAGCAGGGCGAGGGGCCCCGGAGTCAGGTGCGTGAGCGCGCCCGTCACCAGTGCGGCGATCGCGAGGGCGTTGGCGAGGGAGCACACGAGGACGACGGTGCGCTGTCCGCGCCGGTCCGCGAGGCGGCCCACGAGCGGACCGCAAGCCACCTGCCCGACGGCGAGCGCGCCACCGACCAGCCCCGCGGTCCCCAGCGAGCCACTCGTCCGCGCGACGAGCAGCACACTGCCGAACTGGATGGTGGCGGTGGGCAGCCGACCGAGGAAGGACACGACGGGGAGCGCCGCACCGGTCAGAGCGACGACGCGGCGATAGGTACCGAGCGTGCTGTTCACACCGTGAGACGTGTCGGTCGTGCCGTCCGGCCCGTCAGGCGTGTCGGTCGTGCCGTCCGGCCCGAGGGGCATGGTCGTTGTGCCGTCCGTGCCGAGGAGCGGGGCCGTCGTACCGTCCGGGCCAAGGAGCGGGACCGTCGTACCGTCCGCGCCGAGAGGCTCGTCCAGGGTCCTGTCCACGCCGAGAAGCGCAGCCGTAATGCCGTCGGTGGCGAGAAGCGCATCCGTCGAGCCGTCGGTGGCGAAAGGCTCGTTCTGCATCCCGTTCGTATCGCGACGCGCCCCCTGCGTGCGGTTCACGCAGCCGGTCGGGGCCGGCGCGTCCTTCGCGTCGGCGTGCGGCTCCGGCGTCGTGCCGTCCGTGCGGTGTGTGCCTCGTGTGCCACCGCGCCCCGTGTTCCCCATCGTTCGACGCTAGCCACGCGTGCGTGCCCATATGCATGCGTCGATGACACGAAAGGCGGCGGGGCGGGTACGTAGGTTCGCATGACACCTGAGCGTCCCGACCCCGTGATTCCGGACTCGATGGTCTCCGGCGCGGTGGTTCCCGCCGTGCCGACCGCCACGTACCGGCTGCAGCTGCAGCCGGAGTTCCCGTTCGGGGCAGCCGAGGCGGCCGTGCCGTATCTGGCCTCGCTCGGCGTCTCGCATCTGCACCTCTCGCCCGTGCTGGAGGCCGTCCCGGGCTCGACGCACGGCTACGACGTGGTGGACCACGCGCGCGTGCGGGCCGAACTGGGCGGCGAGGAGGGGCTGCGCTCCCTGGCGCGCACCGCGCGGGAGCACGGCCTGGGCCTCGTCGTGGACATCGTGCCGAACCACATGGCCATGGTTCCGCGCCACAACCGCCCCCTGTGGGAGGTGCTGCGCGAGGGCCCCGAGTCGCCGTACGCGCGCTGGTTCGACATCGACTGGGACGGCCAGGGCGGTCAACTCCTGCTGCCGGTGCTCGGGGGCCGGCTCGGCACGGAGATCGACCACCTGAAGGTCGACGGCGACGTACTGCGCTACTACGACCACGTGTTCCCGCTGCGCGAAGGCACCGAGAGGCTGCCGCTGCCGCGGCTCCTCGACGCGCAGTGGTATCGCCCGGTGTGGTGGCGGCTGGCCCGTACGGAGCTCAACTACCGCCGCTTCTTCAGCATCTCGGAGCTCATCGGCGTGCGCGTCGAGGACCCGGAGGTGTTCACGGCGACCCACGCGAAGATCTTGCAGCTGCTCGACGACGGCGTGGTGGAGGGGCTGCGCATCGACCACCCGGACGGTCTCGCGGACCCGGACGCGTATCTGCGCCGTCTGCACGAGGCGACCGGAGGCAGCTGGACGGTGGTCGAGAAGATCCTCGCGGACGGCGAGCCGCTCCCGGCCGCGTGGCCCGTCGCCGGCACCACCGGCTACGACGCGCTGCGGCACGTGGACGGCCTCTTCACGGACCCGGCGGGTGCGGGCGAACTCCTCGGCCAGTACCGGCGGTTCGCGGCCCCTCAGGCCGACCGGGGCGGCCACTGGGAGTCGACGGTGCGCAGGGCTGCGTACAAGGTGGTCACGCACGAGCTGGCCACGGAGATCGACCGCCTCACGCGCGTGGTGAGCGGTGTGTGCGCCGCGTCCCCTGACCCGGCATTGCGCGATCACGCCCCCTGGGCCCTGGGCACCGCGCTGCGGGAACTCCTGGTACGCCTCGAGGTGTACCGGCCCTACCCCTCCACGGACGCCTCCCTGGTGGTGACCGAGGAGGCAGCAGACGAGGCGCGGGCGGCCTTCACGGTGCCCGAGGAGGCGCATGCCGTGGACGTCGTACGGGATCTGGTGACCGGGCGGGCCGGTGACGGGCCCGGGCACACGGAGTTCCGGGCCCGGTTCGCGCAGACCTCGTCCGCGTTGCGGGCCAAGTCCGTGGAGGACACGGCGTTCTACCGCTATGTGCCCCTCCTGTCCGCGAACGAGGTGGGCGGCGACCCGGGCGCTCCGGCCGTGTCCCCGGAGGACTTCCACGCCTACTGCGCGCGCGTGCAGCGCGACTGGCCGGTCACCGGTACCGCCCTGTCGACGCACGACACGAAACGCAGCGCCGACGTACGCGCGGCCCTCTCGGTGCTCACCCAGTGCCCCGAACGGTGGGCCGACGTCCTGGCGGAGGTGACCCGGGACGGCACGGGTGTGCCCGACCCGCAGCTGGCGTGGGCCGCGTGGCAGACGGCGTTCGGACTGGGCCCGGCCTCCGAAGAGCGCGTCCAGGGAGCCCTGTTGAAGCACGTCCGGGAGGCCGGACTGCACACCGCCTGGACGGAGCAGGATCCCGCGTACGAGGACACGGTCACGGCGTTCGTCGCGGAGGGGCCGTGCGGGGCGCCTGGGCGGCTCGTGGCCGACTTCCGGGCCTCTCTGGCACCGCATGTGCGGGCGAACGTCCTGGGGGCCGCTCTGGTCCATCTGACGATGCCCGGGGTCCCGGACGTCTACCAAGGCACCGAGGGCGAGTACCTGGCGCTGGTCGACCCGGACAACCGGCAGCCGTTCGCGCCGCAGGAGCGGCCCTCGGAGAAGGCCGCTCTGACGACGGCCGCACTGCGGCTGCGCGGGCGGCGCCCCGCCCTCTTCGGTGACTCGGCGACGTACGTCCCGCTGGTGGCGGACGGTCCGGGCGCCGGGCACTGCGTGGCGTTCGTGCGCTCCGGAGAGGTGATCACGGCCGTCACACGGATGTCGCTGCGGCTGGCCGACTCCGGGGGCTGGCGCGACACCCGGCTCGCGCTCCCCGAGGGGCACTGGGCCGATGTGCTCACCCCAGGAAGGGAGTTCACGGGGCACGCGCGCGTGGAGGAGCTTTTCGAGCCGTGGCCCGTGGTGCTGCTGGAGCGGGTCAGCGCGGGCGCACCAGCAGGGTCCGGGGAGAGCGGCTGATCAGGCCTTCCGGAGCGGGCCGGAAGCCCGGGGCCCAGCGCAGGTCCGGCAGGGCCGCCAGCAGGGCGTGCAGGCCGTGTTCCGCCGTGAGCCGGGCGAGCAGCGCGCCCGGGCAGAAGTGCCGTCCGGAGCCGTACGCGAGCTCACCCGGGTCGGCGCGGAAGGCGTCGTAGCGGTCCGGGTCGGCGAACCGTGCCGGGTCGCGTCCCGCCGCCCCCAGCAAACACGCCACGGTGGCGCCCGCCGGGATGGGGCCGACGGGCTCGACGGCCCGGCGCGAGACGACGTGCAGCGGCGGATCACGGCGCAGCGACTCGGCCCAGGCACCGGCCGCGAGCGCGGGACGGGCCCGGATCATCCCCAACTGGCCGGGGTGGTCGAGGAGATTCGCCAGGAACGACGCGAGCGCGTGGGCGGTCGCCTCGCCGCCCGCGCCGAGGAGTGTCCCGGCCAGCCCCGCCACGGCCTCGTCCGACAGTGGGCGCCCGTCGGCCCGGGCCGTGCACAGCGCGGACAGCAGATCGGCGCCCGGGTGGGCACGGCGACGCGCGATGTACGGGCGCAGGAAGGCGTCCAGTTCGGGGTGGTGGCCGCCCAGGTGATCGAGGCCCGTACGGCACCACGCGTGGACGCGCGCGGTGTCCTCGTACGGCAGCCCGAGTGCGGCGACGGCCGCCGCGGTGGGCAGCCAGTGGCAGAACTCGGCCACGAGATCGGCCTGCTGGCGGGCCGCGAGGCGGCGGGCGAGGACGTACGCCGTGCGTTCCACACCGGCGGTCAGGGCGGCCAGCGCGGCCCCTCGGAACGCCGGTGAGACGAGGGCCCGGTGCGCGCTGTGCGTGCCGCCCTCCAGGTGGGCCAGGGTGCGCCCCGGCGGCGGCGCGACGAGCCGTGGGTCCGCGAGCGCGGCGTGGACGTCGGCGTACCGGCTGACCAGCCAGGCGTCGAACGGCTCGTCGTACACGAGGGGGTGCCGCTCACGGAGGGTCCGGTACAGCGGGTACGGGTCGCGCTCGGTGCCGGGGGCGAGCAGGCTCGGCGGCGCCGAGCCGCTCTCCGGGCGCGGGCTCAAGGGCTCCGGCCCGTTCAGGGGCGCGAACGGTGCCTGAGGCGCGGACGGGCCCGGCGGCGCGAACGGGTTCACCGCGCCGACCCCCGGGGGCGCCGACAGCAGCCGCCCGCGCAGTGCTCCTGTGGGAGGGGCCGCGGGCGCGCCTTCGCCGGGAAGGCCGTGAGGACACAGCACCGGCGGCCTCCCACTTCGGATGTGCGCGCCGGATCCGCGCGCGGTAGTTCTCAGCTGACCATCGATGCGATCGGACCGCAGTCCTCGTACGCCCGAACGGGTGAAGCGGGCGCATCTGCGGAGGCCGCGTAAATCGCCTCCCCGAAGGTCTCGGCCACACCCGTCGGTGGTACCGGCGGGCGTGGCCCCAGGGCGGGTCGACGGAGAGCGCCCCGCAGTCCTCGCCGACGGTGAGTCCTCCCTCTGGCGGTGCACACCCCCCTGCCAGCGGTAAATGCCACCTGGCGCCCCCTGGAGCCGCCCCGTCAACTCCTTGACAGTTCACTCAGTCCGTGGAGTACTGCGGAAAGCGACGCAGGGCGGACAAGTCGGGGGTGAGTCTTCTGCCGGAGTTGCGCTACCCCAGTGTGACCGAAATCGTCTCGTCCGCCCGGGCGTTGGCGGCTCACCGACCCGGCCTGTGCGTCCTGAGACAAGTGGGCGTCTCGCGCGCGGGCAGACCCCTTCACCTGCTGTCCGTCGGCCACGCGCGGCGCGCGGTCCTCGTCGTGGCGGGCGCCCACGCGAACGAACCGACGGGCGGTTCGACCCTGCTCGCCCTGGCCGAACGCGCACTGCGCGAACGGGAGTTGCGGGCCGAGACCTCCTGGCACTTCCTGCTCTGCGCGGACCCGGACGGGGCGAGCCTCCATGTGACGCCCGCGCCGCGCACGCTGCTCGACTACCACCTGGGTTTCTTCCGTCCGGCCGGCCCCGAGCAGCCGGAGTGGTCGCCGTCCGTCCTGCCGCCCGACCGGCTGCCGCCCGAGACCCGCGCCCTCACCCGGGTCATCGACGAGTTGCGGCCCTACCTGCAGGTGACGCTGCACGGGACCGATCTGGGCGGCAGCTGGGTGCAGTTGACCAAGGACATCCCGGGACTGGCCGAGCCGTTCGCCAAGTCCGCGGCGGAGCTGCACATCCCGGTGGAGACGGCCGCCTCGGACGCCGCGGGCTGGCCCGCCTCGGGGCCCGGGGTGCATGTGATGCCGGCACCCGGCTCGGACGCGGCGTACCCGAGCATGCCCGACGACGCCCGGCACAGCACCTGGTACCACGCCCACCGGTACGGCGGGCTGACCGCCGTCGTCGAGGTGCCGATGTGGGCCAGCGACCTGGTGGACGATCCGGCGCCGCACCCCTCCCCCGCGGCGGCGATGCGGCGACTGGCCCGCCGGCTGGTGCGCGACGCGCTTCAGGTGGAGGCGGTGCTCACGGAGGCCCTGCCGCGGCTGCAAGGACCCGACGGACCGCTTCTGCGGGCCGCGAAGTGGGCGCTGGAGCTGGTACCGGGCCTCGCCGACGACTGGATCCAGACGCCGCCTCCGGACACGACCATGGCGTACGTCGGCAGCGTCGACGCGTTCGGCCGCCGGCTCCCGCTGCGGGCCGCCGCGATGCTGCTGCGCGTCCTCCAGGAGGCCGACGACCGCGACGCACAGCGCCTCGAAGCCCTCGTCGCCGCGTGGAGCGACGCCTTCGCCGAACGGTTCCGCGCCCGCTGGGTACCGCTGGAGCACCAGGTCGAACACCAGGCCCGTACGGTGGTGGCGGCGGCCCGCCACGCGCGCGACAACGCGGCGTGAGGGTTTTCGAGGCGTACGCGCGCGAACCCGTCGTGAGGTTTCTCGACCCGTACGCGCGCGTGCCGGTCCACCGTCCGACTCGGTCCGATCAGTCCGACAGCTCGAACACGGCTCCCGTCGCGGCCGCCATCACGCAGGAGTTCGAGAAGGTATGCGTGTAGGCGACCCGGCGGCCGTCCCATACGCCCTTCGCCGACGCGGTCACCGGGGCGTAGATCATGGGGCACAGGGCGTCGGCCCTGGGCGGGATCCGGGAGATGTCGCCCCCGGCGGCCCGGAGTTCCTCGCAGGCCTGTGCCGCGTGCGGGTGCCCCAGGGGCGGGTCGCAGAACAGCAGGGTGCCGGGGGTGCCGCTGGAGTGGGCGTCACCGGGCGTGACGGTGAGGTCGAGCCAGTTGCCGGGGAGGGACTCATGTCGTGCCGCCTGGGACGGGGCCGCGCCCACCGTGAGGAGGGCTGCCGCAGCGAGCAGTCCGACACGTACCGCTTGAACCGTCTTCGCCGGAATGGATTTCGTCATTCCAGATGCATCGGCACCGCGGCCTGCGAACCCCACCCGGACTCACCCGAACGGGAGCGCACGGACGCGTGCCGCCCGGCGAGTTCGAACGAGGCGAGCACCACGCGTGCCTGGTACTCGACCTGGCGGGCGACCGGGATCCAGCGCGCCCCGCAGCCCTCGCGGTAGTCGGCGCACCACTCGTCGATGAGCCGGTCGAGCTCCGGCAGCACGCCGCACGGGTCGTGCCCGGAGGCGGACACGAGCTGGTGCAGCAGCCCGGCCGTGCGCAGCGCGACCCGGCGTCCCGCGAGACGCAGCGCCGTCAGACGGGCGGTGTCGAGCGCCGGCAGGGGGCGCGCCCCGGCGTCGTGCACGTCGGGGTCCCACGAGTCGGCGAGTCCGGGGCCGACCAGTAAATAGTCGTCGACGGGCGCGAGGAGGCAGGCCACTTCCGGGGAGGCGCCGAGGCTGGGCCGCACGCGCGCGAGGATGCCCTCCAGGACCCGTGTGTCGCGGCGCAGCGTGCGGCTGACGGTGCGCAGCACCGCGTCGGCGTCGGCGGGCCGCGAGGAGTCCTCCACGGCCACGACGCCCCACATGGGGGCCTCGACGACCGCCGTCACCGTGCCGTACGGGTGCGGGTGGAACCAGGTGGACTCGACCGCCGCCTCCGTGATGGCGGCGGCCAGGCCGCCCCTGCGCGGCGGCGGGATGCGGTAGACGGCGGGCCCGAGCGCCGGCCAGTACAGGGTGTCGTACGGGCCGAGTTCGCGCGGGATGCCGAGGCGCGCCGCGGTGCGCGCGACGCGCTGGGCGAGGCCGGGCAGTTCGCGGGTCAGCTCGACGAAGGCACCGCCGACGTCGACCCCGTGCAGGGAGCACTGCAGGAAGGGCCGAAGTTCGTCCTGGAGGTCGAGAAGGGCGCGGGTCTCGGGGAGGGTGGCCCCGTCCGCGCCCTCGGGCAGCCACTCGGGCTGTTCGAGGAAGCCGGGCCGGAAGAAGTGCCGGAAGTAGTGGCCGAGGGTGTACGGGCCCGACAGCCACGCCTCGTTGCGGCGGGCGCCGTCGGGATCGAGGCACAGCAGCAGGTTCCAGGTGGCGTCCGCCCCCTCGGTCAACCGGGGATCGGCGAGCGCCCGTTCGGCGAGGCGCAGGGCCGTGGCGCCGCCGACGGGTTCGTTGGCATGCGGTCCTGCGACGACGAGGGCCTGGCGGCTGCCGTGCCCGACGGACAGGAGCCACAGCGGCGTACCCGCCCGCGAGGTGCCCACGCGGCGCAGCCTGGCGTCCCTCGGACGGCGCGCGACGAGCGCGGCCGCACGGGCGCCCAGTTCGTCCACAGTCGGGTAGCGGAGGAGTGGCGGCAGGGCACACCTCCACTTATGTGGTGCCGTCGGTTCACCTGATGTGCATGGTGTACGCACAGTCAGTCACGGCTCTGGGGGTACGTCAACACCGCGGAACGTAAGGGACGTTGAGGAAATCGGTGGGTGAATCCCAGACCAGAGGTCAATGGGACCAGGGCTGTCCGGCGCAAGACGGAAGGCGGAAGATCGTGCTCACTGCGACGCGAGCCGGATCCTGAGGGCTCGCTCGGACACAAGCCGGAACCTCAGGGCTCGCTCGGACACAAGCCGGAACCTCAGGGCTCGCTCCGACACGAGCCGGAACCTCAGGGCTCACTCCCACACAAGCCCGCAACGCCATGACTCAGTCCGACGCGAGCCGCAACGCCACGGCTCAGTCCGACGCGAGGCGGAACATCATCCGCCCGAAGCCGATCTGGTCGCCGTCCTTGACGACGGCGGCGCCGATGACGCGCCGTCCGTTGACGGTTGTGCCGTTCGTCGAGCCCAGGTCGCGCAGCACCCACAGCCCACCCTGCCGGCTCAGTTCGGCGTGCACCCGGGACACGGTCTCGTGGTTGAGCCGCAGGCCGCTGGCGGGGTCACGACCGATGCGCAGCGGGTACGGGCTGCCCGGGTGGGGCAGCAGCAGCTTCGGGAGCCGCTCGGCCTGCCAGGCCCTGCGCAGTCGTACGGTGAAGCCGGAGACCGCCTCCACGGTGCCGAACACCAGCTTCGACCAGCGGCCCTCGGTGGGCAGGTCGGCGGTGAGCACGGCGAGTTCGTCGGGCCTGCGGGCGGCGAGCGCCAACTCCATGCGGCGGATGAACGTGTCGTGCGAGAGACGACCGAGGGCGACGCCGTCACGGAGCGCCTTGAGCGCCCGGTCGCGCTCCGCGTCGGACAGCCGCGCGGGGTACGTGTGGAACTCGAAAGACGACGTCACGCTGGTGATTGTCGGGCAGCGAGAGCGGGGTGTCCAGAAAACACGGAAACGGCCGATGCGGCTGGACGGAGCGCTCCGCGTGAAAAGAGGGCGGCAAACACGCGGCAAAAGGGTGGATTCGAAAGCGAATTGATCTCACGTGAAGCACCATGGACAGGCTATGTCACGGTGAGCTGACAAGGGGGAACCGTCTGTGCGGTTCGAGGTGTGGGCACCGCAGGCCGACCGGGTGACGCTCCATTGCGCGGGCGCCACGCGCGCGTTGGAGCGCGATCAGGAGCGTGCCGGGTGGTGGACGGGCGACGCGGATGCGCACGACGGGATGCGATACGGGTTCGCGGTGGACGACGGCCCCGTACTGCCCGATCCCCGCTCACGGCGGCAGCCGGACGGCCCCGACGGGCTGAGCGCGGTGGTGGACCAGGAGCGGTACGAGTGGCGCACCGAGTGGGCTGGGCGCCCGCTGCCGGGCGCGGTCCTGTACGAGCTGCACGTGGGGACGTACACGCCCGAGGGCACGCTGGACGCGGCCGCCGAGCGGCTCGGACATCTGGCGGAACTGGGCATCACCCACGTCGAGTTGATGCCGCTGTGCCCCTTCCCGGGGCGGCACGGCTGGGGGTACGAGGGTGTCTCGCTGTGGGCCGTTCACGAGCCGTACGGCGGTCCCGAGGCACTGAAGCGCTTCGCCGACCGGGCGCACGAACTCGGCCTGGGCGTCGTCCTCGACGTCGTGCACAACCATCTCGGCCCCTCCGGCAACCACCTGCCCGCGTTCGGGCCGTACTTCACGGACACCCACCAGACGCCCTGGGGCTCCGCCGTGAACCTGGACGCGCCCGGTTCGGACGAGGTGCGCGCGTATCTCGTCGACAGCGCGCTGGCGTGGCTGCGCGACTACCGGATCGACGGGCTGCGCCTGGACGCGGTGCACGCACTGCGCGACACGCGCGCGGTGCACTTCCTGGAGGAGCTGTCGACGGCCGTGGACACGCTCGCCGACGACCTCGGCCGGCCGCTCTTCCTGATCGCCGAGTCGGATCTGAACGACCCACGGCTCGTGACCTCCCGCGAGGAGGGCGGTCTCGGACTGCACGCCCAGTGGAACGACGACTTCCATCACGCGCTGCACGCCGCGCTGACCGGTGAGGCACAGGGCTACTACGCGGACTTCGCGCGTGCACCGTTCGCGGCGCTCGCGAAAACGCTTACGTCGGGCTACTTCCACGACGGCACGTACTCCAGCTTCCGCGGGCGCTCTCACGGCCGTCCGCTGGACCGCACCCGCGTCTCGGCGCACCGCCTGCTCGGCTACGCCCAGACCCACGACCAGATCGGCAATCGCGCCCAGGGCGACCGGCTCTCGGCCTCCCTCTCCCCCGGGCTGCTGGCTTGCACCGCCGCGCTGACGCTCACCGCGCCCTTCACGCCGATGCTCTTCATGGGCGAGGAGTGGGCCGCGGGCACGCCCTGGCAGTTCTTCACCGACCACACCGATCCTGAGCTCGCCGAGGCCGTACGGCTCGGCAGGCGCCGGGAGTTCGCGGCGCACGGCTGGGCCGAGGAGGACGTCCCCGACCCACAGGACCCGGCGACCCGGGACCGCTCCTGCCTCGACTGGTCGGAACCCGAAAAGGCACTCCACGCGCGCGTGCTGGCCTGGTACCGCGAGCTCATCGCCCTGCGCCGGCGCCAGGCCGACCTCTCGGACCCCGACCTCGCGGCGGTCAGAGTCGCCCACGACGCGCAGGCCCGCTGGCTGGCGCTCCGGCGCGGTGACATCCGGGTGGCCGTCAACCTCTCCAAGGGGACCGCCGCGATCCCGCTCGGCATCCGCCACGCGCGCGTGCTGGCCGCCTGGGAGCCGGTCGAAGCGCCGGACGCGGACGGGGTGTTGAGCGTGCCGGGCGAGTCGTGTGTGGTGCTGACACAGGCGTGAGGCGCTCACTGTCGGCGGTGCCGCAGGCGTGACGCACTCGCCGTCCGGGCCGACACAGGCGTGCGGTGGTCGGCATCGGCGCTCGGCATAAGCGTTTACGCAAACGCTTACGCAATCGTATGCGCAATCGTTTACGCAAAGGCTTGCGTTAAACGCTTGCGTAAGCGTTTACGCCTCCCGACAGGACGTGGCGTTGAGCCGGCCCCGGGCGGACAAGACGCGGCACGGCACGGCGTGACATGACGAGGCGTGACATGACAAGTCGAGACACATCCCGCGCGTCCGCGCCCCCTCGCCTACGGCGTCTCGTCCAGCCCGTCCCGCAGATCGGTGACCCGTTCCAGCAGGATCGCCTCCCAGGCGCGGCGCAATTGTGTCTCCAGCAGCGTGACGGGGCTGTCGGCACGGCCCTGAAGGCGGTCGGCGAGGCGGATCACGGTGTCGCACCGGGCCAGCCACAGGCCGCGCAGGCAGGGGCGGGCACCGTAGCCGGCGAGGGTGGCGGCGCGTACGGCCGCGGGGGCGCCGACGGCGATCGCGAGCCCGGCGATGTCCTCGGCGGGGTCGCCGATCACCGCGTCGGTCCAGTCGAGGACGCCGCGCACCCGGCCGTCGGCGCTGACCACGAGGTGTTCGCCCTTGAGGTCGTGGTGCACGAGGATCGCGGCGGCGGGCTGCGCGGCGAGCTGGACAGCCGCGGGCGCGGTGAGCTGGGCCAGGCGGGCGGGGTCGAACTCGTCGGCGGCTGCGAGTTCCTCGGCGGCGTGCGCGGCGGCCGTCCGCAGCGCCTCCAGGGAGCGCGGCGCGGCGCGCGGGACGCCGAGCGTCTCGGCCTGGCGCACGGGCACTTCGCGCAGCCCCGTGAGCAGTCCCGCCAGGTCCGCCTCACCGACGGCCGAGACGGCCTGCTCCTCGCCGCAGGCGCCGGGCAGCCTGGTGTCCAGGGTGTAGCTGAGTCCGCTCGCCCATTCGCCGTGCGCGACGCTCACCGGGACCGCGACTCCGATGTGCGGGCGGATCAGATCGCGCAGCCGCAGTTCGCGACGCTGGCGTACGGAGTCGTCGCGATCCTGGGCGAGCCGGAGCACATGGCGCGTGCCGACCCACCAGGTGGAGTGCTCGCCGCCCTCGGCGACGGGCCGGACGTCGGGTCCCGCGCCCGCCGCAGCGCCGTCGGCGAGCAGCGAACGGACCAGTCGGCGGACGGTGTCCGCGGTCGGTGTCGGTGCCTGGGTCATGGTCGCGCCGTTGTCGTTGGGGGCGTTGGGGCCTTGGGGGATGCTCCCGCTGGTCGGTCAGTCGACGATCACCAGCTCGCGGGAGGTGGTGTTGAGGCGGCGTCCGCCGTCCTCGGTCACCGTCACGATGTCCTCGATGCGCACCCCGAAGCGGCCGGGCAGATAGATGCCGGGCTCCACGGAGAAGCACATTCCGGGTACGAGGGGCTGCTGTTCGCCCTCGATCATGTACGGCGGTTCATGGGTGGTGACGCCGATGCCGTGCCCGGTGCGGTGGATGAAGTACTCGCCGTACCCGGCCTCGGTGATGACCGCGCGGGCCGCCCGGTCGACGTCCTGGCAGGCGACTCCGGGCCGCACCGCACGGAAGCCCGCATCCTGGGCCGCGCGCACGATGTCGTGCACCTTGCGCTCCTCGTCGTCCGGTTCGCCGACGTGGACCGTGCGGGAGGTGTCGGAGCCGTAGCCGTCCTTGAGGCCGCCGAAGTCCAGGACGACCATGTCGCCGCGCTGGATGACGCGGTCCTCGGCCTCGTGGTGCGGGTTGGCGCCGTTCGGCCCCGACGCGACGATCGTGAAGTCGACCTGGGAGTGGCCGAACCGGCGCAGCAGATCGGCGACGTCGGCGGCCACGTCGGCCTCCCTGCGGCCGGCGAAGGGAACCTTCCGGATCTCCTCGAACGTTGCGTCCGCGGCCGCTCCCGCGGCCGCCAACCGCTCCAGTTCCGCCGCGTCCTTGACGGCCCGCAGCATCGGCAGGGCCTCGGTGAGGGCAACGTGGCGCGTGTCCGGCAGCCGCTTCTGGAGCCCGAGCAGATGCAGGGCCCAGGCGTTGTCGCTGACTCCGAAGCGCCCCTTGGTGGCAACGAGGGACGCTGTCGCCTCGTACGGGTCCTGGCCGTCGGTCCAGTCGCGGAGAGTCAGGGCGGGCGCGCCGATCGCCTTGGCCGCGTCGGGCGCCTCCAGAGTGGGCACGACCAGGACCGGGTCCTGTCCGGCCCTCAGCACCAGCAGAGTGAGCCGCTCGGTCTCCACCGGCCGATACCCCGTCAGCCAGACCAGATCAGGCCCTGGCGCCACCAGGACGCCTTCGAGGCCGGCGTCCGCGGCGGCTTCGGCCGCGCGCCGCATACGGGCCTCGTAGTCACCGGCGGTGAAGGGCGCGGGCGTGCCGGTCATCCATGCCTCCGTCTGTCCGGAGTTCCCCAGGGGGCTACGGGCAGCATCCTGCCCTTCCGGTGAGGCGCGCGCGAGCCGGTTACCGACGCCGCGTGTCAGCTCTCCAGGGCGAGGCGGGCGCCCAGGAGCAGCAGTACGCCTCCGGAGACCTGCTCCAGGCGCCGGCGTACGCCGGTCCGGGACAGTACGGCCTTCATCCGGCCGACGAACCACACGTACAGGCCGTAGTAGCCGACCTCGTAGACCGCCCAGAGCGCGGCGAGACCGACCATGGTGGGCAGATGCGGGGCGCCCTCGGGCACGAACTGCGGCAGGAAGGACATCGCGAAGATGGCCGCCTTCGGGTTGGCGAGGTTGAGCAGCAGCCCGCCCCGGTAGGAGGCCCAGCCGCTCTTCTCCGCATCCTCCCAGCCGCCGTCCACGGCTCCCTTGGAGCGGTGCGCCTGCCACAGCGTCTGGACGCCGAAGGCGACGAGCACGGCGGCGCCGACGATCCGCATGACGTCGTACGCCATCTCGGAGGCGGCGAGCAGTGCGGTGAGGCCGAACGCGGCGACGACGCCCCAGATGAAGACGCCGGTCTCGTTGCCGAGCACGGTGAGGAAGCCGGATCGCCTGCTGCGCAGCGACCGCTTGATGATCAGCACGGTGCTCGGGCCGGGCGATGCGGCGATCAGAGTGCAGGCGCCGAGGAAGGCGAGAAGGGTGCTCAGCATGCGGTCATCGTGACGTGCCGTCTTCCGTGCGGCCAGCCCTTTTCCGGTTTCGTGCGGCGCGTCCCTTTCCGGCCGCCCGCCTAACGGTTGATCGTTGCCTCGCCATTAAAGCAAATGCTTAGATGAACATATTCCATTAGGCCGACGAGGGGATGAGCATGCTCGTACTGGCGCACATCAGCGATCTTCATCTGGACGGGACGGCGCGGGCCACGGAGCGCGCCGAGCGGGTGCGCGATCGGCTGTGGGGGCTGTCCGAAACAGTGGACGCACTCCTTGTGACCGGGGACATCGCGGACCACGGCACGGAGGCGGAGTACGAGGAGGCGGCCCGCATGTTCGGACTGCACGACTCCAAGGCCCCCTTCCCCGTACTGACCTGCCCGGGCAACCACGACAGCCGCGCGCCCTACCGCAAGGCGCTGCTCGGGCAGCCCGCGGCCGACGGGCCGGTCAACAGCGTCCACGTCTTCGACGACGCGGCCGTGCTGATGTGCGACTCCAGCATTCCGGGCCGGGACGAGGGAGAATTCGACGAGGAGACATACGCCTGGATCGAGGCGACGCTGGACGAACTGGACGGCGACCTTCCGGCACTGCTCGCCTTCCACCACCCGCCGGTCGCACTGCACCACCCACTGCCGGACGCCTGCCGGCTGCGCCCACCGCGTTCCCTGGCCGCGTTGTTGGAGCGCAGGCCCGAGGTCGTCGGGCTCATCACCGGCCACGCGCACACGCCCGCGGCCACCACCTTCGCCGGCCGGCCGCTCGTCGTCGGCCCCGGTGTGACCTGGACGCTGCGGCTGCCCTGGGAGGGCGCCGGGGCCGCGGACCGGGACGCTCCTCCTGGATTCGCGTTTCATGTGCTGGACGACGAGGGGCGGTTGGTCAGCCACTTCAGGGTCGCATGACGGGGCATTTGCAAGTCTCGCCTGACGTCACGTCACGACCCCTGGAACCGTGGACAGTTGCTGGTAGCCGCCGTTCGCGTGCCGCACCCTCAGGGTGAACGTCGTCCCGGGGTGCGCGGCCGCGACCGCGCGCGCGAGGTCGGCCGCCGATTCGATCCGGCTCTCGCCGAAGGCCAGCAGGACGTCGCCACGGACCAGGCCCGCCGTGTAGCCCGGGCCGGGGATGTGGACACCGACGACCAGGGCGCCCGCGCCCTTGGGGGCGTCGACGGCCTCGACGCCGAGGGTGGCCTTCACAGATTCCTTGGGCTCCTTCGAAGGGCTCGAACTCCCCGTTCCGGAAGCGGACTTGGAGCCGCCGGCCTGCGGCACACCGGAGGTCCGCCCCGGTTGCCCCGCGGCCCCCGGCGCCCCGGCCTGCTTCTGAAGATCCGCCAGCTTGCTCATGCCGATCACCGTGGCGCCCACGGTGCCGAGTCCGACGCCCGACAGGACCAGCACGGTCCCGACGAACAGGCCAAAGAGCAGACTCATCAACCGCCTGCCGCGCCGCCGCGCGGCGTGCGGGCGCCGGGGGCTGCCGGACGGACGGCCGCCGCCCGGCTCCTGACCGGGCATCGGCTTGGGACGCAACGCGGTCTGTTCCATGGATCGCCTCCGGCAGATGCTCTACGGACCGCCTCCGGCTCTTGCTCTACCCGGCGCCCCGGCGCGCGACGATTCACGAACGAGTGAGACTGTCAAGCGCGTTCGAGAAGTTTGTCCGCCATTGTCGCCGCGGCTCCCCGCAGCGTTCCGCCGTGCACCAGCTCCGTACGGTGCACGACGCGGGGCGCCACGAGCGGGACGGCCACCGCTCCCGGCACGCCGGTGGCCGCCGTGCGCGGCAGCAGGGTCAGGCCGTGTCCCGCGGCCGCCAGGGCGGTGAGGGTACGGATGTCGGTGCCCTCGTAGCGCAGGGCCGGACGGAAGCCGCCGCTGCCGTTCGCGGCACGGAGGTGGTCCAGCGGCAGGCCCGCGCCGGGGGCGTCCAGCCAGCGGGCGTCGACGAGGTCGCCGAGGCGCAGCCCCGTGCGCCGGGCGAGCGGATGTGATGCGGGCAGCAGGACGCAGACCGGCTCCTCGCCCACGCCGTGCGTGGTCAGCGGCGCCACGTCGGGCAGCCGGAGGGGGTCGCTCGGCGCGGCCAGCCCGTCAACGAGACCCAGGTCCGCGGTGCCGGTGGCGACCGCCTCGGGGATGTCGTCGCGGGCCAGTACGCGCAGGGTCACGCCGGCGGCGGGGAGCGCCGCGAGGGGGCGCGGACCGAGCGCGGTCGGTGCGGCGGCGAGGGTCAGCCCGTGCTCGGGCGCGGCCGCCATCCGGGCGACGTCTGCGCGGGCCGCGTCCAGGCGCAGCAGCAGCGGTCCCGCGTGTTCGAGCAGTCGCTCGCCCGCGGCGGTGGGCGCGACCGGACGCCGGGTGAGCAGGGGCGCGCCGAGGTCCTGCTCCAGCGCGGCGATGTGCTGGGAGACCGCGGACTGGGTGTAGCCGAGCTCGCGCGCGGCCTCCGAGAAGGACGCGAACCGGGCCACGGTGACGTACGTACGCAGGAGATGCGGATCCATGCCCTCCAGGATCGCGCACGTCATCAGCATTGCTTATCGAGAGTGCAGAAATCATCGTTGGACGTGAACCACGAGGCGCGCCCAGGATGAACGGCATGACCACGAACGCGGAACAGACCGCCCGCACGGCCCACTCCGCCCACACCGCACAGACCGCCCGGATCGCCCTGGTCGGCGACCGCTCCCCGAACGTCGTCTCGCACACCCGCGTCCCACTCCTCCTCGACGCTCTCGCCGCCCGCGACCGGATCGTCCTGGACGCCTACTGGATTCCGTCCGAGGACGCCGAGGACGAGGAGGCGGTACGCGGCTTCGACGCCGTGTGGGTGCTGCCCGGCAGCCCGTACCGCAGTGAGGCGGGAGTCCTCACGGCCATCCGCACCGCCCGCGAGGACGGCGTCCCGCTCCTCGGTACCTGCGGCGGTTTCCAGCACGCCCTGCTGGAGTACGCCCGCAATGTGTGCGGTCTCACCGGGGTTGCGCACGCCGAGAACGACCCCGACGCCGACGACTTCCTCATCGAGCCGCTCGCCTGTTCACTTGTGGGCCACGAGGCCACCGTCACGGTCGAGCCCGGCTCGCTCGCCCAGTCGGTGATCGGCTTCGAGCGGACGGTCGAGCGCTACTTCTGCGCGTACGGGCCCTCCCGCCACCTCGACACCCTGCGCGCGCACGGGCTGCGCTTCAGCGGACACGACGAGGACGGACACGTCCGGATCGCCGAACTCCCCGGCCACCCGTTCTATCTGGCCACCCTCTTCCAGCCGGAGCTGTCCGGGGACGGCTCGCGCCCGCACCCGATCGTGCGGGCACTGGCCCGAGCCGCCGTCGCGCACGCGGCCGTCGCGCGCTTGGGCCGGCCCGTGTGACCACGGGCGCATGCCGACTCTCGCCCGGATGGAGCGGGAGGCGGGCGAACTCCCGGCGGCCGTAGGCGCGCTGAGGCTTCTGCGCGACGCACTGGCCAAGCCCTGGGACGACACGCTGCCGCACTGGAGGGGGCACTCGGCTCGGCGCGCCCATGGTCGGGGAACACCAGGATCCGGCCCGCGCCGCCGAGGCCGACGCGTCGCTCGCGGCGGAGGTCCGCGAGGTCACCGAGGCCGCCGCGGCGCTCCTCGCGGAACTTTCCGAGGCGGCCCGACCAGTGTCAGACAGCGGCAGGAGAGCCCGGTCGGACAGCAGCCGACACCGGAGCCCCCGGCCAGGTGAACGGCAGCGCGGGCACCTGGTCCGGTACGAAGCCGTGGAAGCGCCGGGCCAGGTCCGCCGCGCCATAGCGATGGCAGTCCTGGTGCCACTTCAGGATCCCGGCCATCCAGTTCTGCAGCTCCACGACATAGCCCTCCATGATCCCACGCACCTCCTGCGAGAGCTTGAAGTCCTCGTACAGGATGGGCAGTTCATGGGCGGCGACGTGCTCGAACTGCTGCATGCGCTGGGTCATCAGGTCGTGGATGATGCCGAGCGCGGTCGGGTAGTCGCAGCCGAAGAAGTTCTGCACGACGAGGATGCCGTTGTGGACCTCGCCCTCGTACTCGATCTCCTTCTGGTACGAGAAGACGTCGTTCATGAGCATCCCGTAGTCGACGGCGGCGTTCTCCAACGACCGGACGGGGCCGCTGCGGTAGACCTCGGGCGGGACCTTCGGGCCGTGGCCCAGGCGGCACAGGCCCATGGTGAGGTCGGCGCCGAAGGTGGCGCGGCGCATCTCCAGGTAGTCGATGGGGTCGGGGATGCGATGCTGGATCTGGTTGGACAGCTCCCACAGCCAGCTCTCCGTCATCACGTCCACCGCGGCCCGCAGCGTGCGCCGCTCGTCCGGGGTCATCTCCGCGGTGGTGCGCTGCCACAGGTCGAGGAGTCCGTGCTCCATGCCGTTGACCGGGACGGGGGTCTCCTCGCCGTCGACGGGCATGCAGGCCGACAGGCGTGCGGTGGTCAGCTTGGCGGCGGCCAGGTCGCGGCGGTTGCCGAAGACGAGCGGGTAGTAGTCGTCGCCGTAGGTGCCCCAGGCCAGCCACTGGGAGCCGAGGTCGAGGGCCTCCGCCGTCGCGTCGGGGTGGAGGCCGGCCGCGCACAGCGGCAGGTCGTAGGCGGCGAGTTTGTCCTCGTCCCAGACGCCCTCCTGGAGCATGCCCATGGCGTGCATCCAGTCGGTGAGGCGGCCCCGTGCGCCCGGCAGATGCGGGCTGAGTGTCACCTCGAACGGCATGTAGAAGTCGGGGAGTCGGGACGGTCCGACCTTCTGGAAGGGGACGTGAGTGTACGAGCGCAGGCGCTCGGCCCCGGCCGCGGAGAGCAGGGCGCCGACGTCCACGGCGGAGGTGCCGAACCCGCCGACGCCGAACGGCCGCTCGCCCTCCAGCGCCCCCTCGTTCATGTAGCGGCTGGATCGCATGTGCCACTCGTGGCCGCCCGACTGCCAGTCCTGCAGGCCCTGCGTGTACGCGGCGACCGCCGCGACCTCGTCCGGGGTGAGCCCCGTCTCCACGGCCAGCGCGGGCACTTCGGTGAGCGCCGTGTGCTCGAACTGGTGGAGGCGTGAGGTGAGGATGTCGTTGACGGTGTCGGCGGCCTCCTGGGTGGTGCAGCCGAAGAAGGTCTCCAGGACGAGGATGCCGTTGCTGAGCTCGCCCTCGTCCTCGACCTCCCGCTGGTAGGAGAAGAGGTCGTTGCGCAGATGCACACCGTCGGAGAAGGTCTCCATCAGCACGCGCAAGGGCCGGGATCCGGCGGCGGAGGCCGGCACTTCGGCGGTCGCGTACTCGACGAGCCCCGCCGACCAGGGGGCGCCGCCCACCTTGCGGCGCATCTCGATGTACTCGACGGGGTTGGCGATCCGCCCTTCGTTGATGTTGGAGAGCTCCCACAGCGACTCGTTGAGCAGATGCTCGGTGGAGACGGCGAACCGCTCGCGCCAGGCCATCGACATCGAGGGCACCGTGCGCGCCCACAGGTCGGCGAGGCCCGCCTCGACCGGATTCTCCGGCTCCGGTACGGGGGTTGCGAGGTCCAGCGGCATGAAGAGCGGCAGCCTGTCCAGGTAGGCCTTGCCGCCGTCGCGGTCCTGGCTGCGTTTGAAGGTCTCCAGGAAGTGGTCGTCGAAGAAGAACACCCACACGTACCAGTCGGTGATCAGCGAGAGTGCGGGCCCGTCGCAGTCGGGGTGCGTGTACGCGCACAGCAGGCCGTAGTCGTGCGCGTCGAGGTCGGACTGTTCCCAGATGCCGGAGCCCTCCAGCATGCCCATTCCGCGGGCCCACTCGACCGAATGGGCCCGCGCCTCGTCGAGATGCGGGTTCAGCCGCGCGGGATACGGCATGTAGAAGTGCGGGAGTTCGAACGGCTGCGTCATGGCCGGGCCCTACCCATGGCCCTCCGGCGACATCCACCTGCCGGGACATGATCACACCATCGCGTGAATCCACCCGCGTTCGATGCGTGAAGGCGAGGTGTACAGGCAACGGCCGCCAGGTCACCGGCTTTTGGCCGGTCGTGCGGCCGCACCTGTGAGTTCCCGCCACCCCTTGTGACGCCCACGTCTACGCGCGCAGACTACGGGAGTTCACATGTCCCACTCCGTCATCCTGCTCCTCAGTCGTCCTGTCCCCCTCAGTCGTCCGGCAGGACGTACGGGTGGGGTGACCGTGGGGGGATTTCGCCCCCTCCGCCCCTACCCGTCCCGTCCCTGGGGGCTGCGCCCCCAGACCCCCCTAAAAGATCGCGCAGTTCCCCGCGCCCCTGAAGAGGGGCGCGGGGAACTGCGCGACAAGCACCCACCGGGTGGGGGCGGAGGGAGCGACAAAGCCTTGCCCTCGCCCTCAGGTCCCCGCCAGCACCTCCTCCGCCACCCACGCCAGCGCATCCGGCAGCGCCTCCGTGGCCACCGGAAGCCAGAGCGAGCAGGAGGAGAGCCCGGCCTCCTCCAGGAGCGCGAGCTCGTGGCGGACGCTGTCGGCGGTGGCACGTTCGCCGCCGAGGGGCCGCCACGGCAGGTCGACCGCGGGCGAGAATCCCGGCGGCAGCAGCAACGCACCCGACGTCAGCGTCAGGGTGTCCGGATCCCGGCCGGCATCCTTGCCGAGCACGGCGAGCCGTTCGCGCACGTCGGCGAGGCCGGCCGCGTCGACGGCCGAGCCGTGCCATCCGTCGCCGTACCGCAACACCCTGCGCAGAGCCGCGTCGCTCTGACCGCCGATCCACACCTCGGGCCCCCCGGCGGTGCGCGGCCGCACCCCGAGCCGCATCCCGTCGGCCCGGTCCTCCCACAACTCCCGCATGACGGCGAGCTGTTCGTCCATCCGCTTGCCGCGCCCGCCGAACGGCGCCCCCACGGCGGCGAACTCCGCGGTGTCCCAGCCGGTGCCGACACCGAGGGTGAAGCGGCCTCGCGAGAGGCGGTCGAGCGTGGCGGCCTGGTGGGCGAGCACGACGGGGTTGTAGAGCGGCAGGATCAGGACGCTGGTCACCACCCGGATCCGGTCCGTGGCGCCCGCGATCGCCGACAGCAGCACCAGCGGGTCGGGGGTCACCCCGAGGTCGCCGGCGAGCACGTGGCTGCCGGCCATGAGGTGGTCGAAGCCCAGCCGCTCGGCGGTCCGGGCGGTCTCCAGGACCCCGTCCAGCTCGCTCTCCCGCCCGGGCCACAGCCGGTGCGGTCCCACTCCGATCCGCATACCCTCAGCTCCTCTCGCCCACATCCGACACAGGTCCTCGCCCGTCCCGACGCGCCGGTCCAGCTCGTCGAGCCGGTCGGCAAAAGTCTTCAACGCACTCTGCCACAGCGGGAGTTGAGCGAACGGCTCGCCCAGGCATCCGCCACCGGGCGGCTCGCGGCTGTCGCCGACGGTCAGGCCCGACACCAGTGTCAGCGGCAAGGTCCCGGGATTCCACGGACACGCCAGGGGCGTGTCGCGGACGTTTCCGCGCGCGCCTCGCGGACGTGTCCTCGCGCGCCCCTTGCCGACCCGGATCCGCCCGGTCACCGTGGTCGCATGACCTCCTTCGTGCTCCCTCATGAAGTGCACGGCGACGGCGCCCACAAGGTGTTCGCCGTGCACGGCTGGTTCGCCGATCGGTCCGCTTACGCGGCGGTGCTGCCGGATCTGGACCGCGCCGCATTCCAGTACGCGCTGGTCGATCTGCGCGGCTACGGGGAGGCGAAGGACGCGGTCGGCGCGTACACGACCGCCGAGGCGGCGGCCGATCTCGTCGAGTTGGCGGACCGGCTCGGCTGGGAGCGGTTCTCGGTGATCGGTCACTCGATGGGCGGCGCCGTCGCCCAACGTCTGCCTGCGCTCGCCCCGGACCGGCTGCGCCGCCTGGTCGGCGTCTCTCCGGTGCCCGCGTCGGGGCTCCCGATGCCGGCGGACCAGTGGGAACTCTTCGCCGACGCCGCGCACAAGCCGGGGAACCGGCGCGCCATCATCGACTTCACGACCGGCGGCCGCCGCCCGGCCATCTGGCTGGACCGGATGGTGGCCCGCTCGCTCGCCGTCAGCGAGGCGAAGGCGTTCCGAGCCTGGCTGGACTCCTGGGCCGGGGAGGACTTCCACACCGAGGTCGAGGGGACGAGGGTGCCGGCGCTGGCCGTGACGGGCGCGCTGGATCCCGCGCTCTCGACGGCCCTGCTGCGGGAGACCTGGCTGAGCTGGTACCCCCACGGTGAGGTGCACGAACTGCCCGGCGCGGGCCACTACGCGATGGACGAGACCCCGCTGGAGCTGATTCGCGTGGTGGAGGACTTCCTGCGCGCGGACGACGCGAGCGCGCCCACGACTGGACGCGAGAACGACACGAGCGCACCCACGGCCGGGCGTACGCACGACTCCGGCGCGCCGACCGCCGGGCATACGCACGACCCCGGCGCACCCACCGCCCGGCGCGCGGACGGTGCGGACGCACCCACGGCCGGGCCCACCGGGGAGGGCGACCACGCGTGAGCCTCGCACGAGAGACCGCGCCACCCGTGCCGGACGTCTTCGATCCACGGCGGTACGCCGACGGGGTCCCCCACGCCGCGTACCGCACCCTCCGCGACCATCACCCCGTGGCCTGGCAGGAGGAGCCCGAGGTGCTCGGCTGGCCGGCGGGGCCGGGGTTCTGGGCGGTGACCCGGCACGCGGACGTCGTCCGGGTTCTCAAGGACTCGGCGGTGTATTCGTCGCACCTCGGAGCGACCCAGATCCGCGATCCGGATCCGGACGACCTGCCGTTCATCCGGCGCATGATGCTCAATCAGGACCCGCCTGGACACGGCCGGTTGAGGCGACTGGTCAGCCGTGCGTTCACACCGCGCCGCGTCGACCGCTTCGAGTCGGTGGCGCGCGAACGGGCTCGTACGCTGCTCGGGCGGGCGGTGGAAGAGGCTCGCGCGGGGGACGGGGCCTGCGACCTCGTCGCCGCCGTCACCGACGACTACGCCCTGCTCAACCTCGCGGACCTGCTCGGCGTGCCGGAACGCGACCGGCAGCTGCTGCTGCACTGGACGCAGCGGGTCATCGGCTACCAGGACCCCGACGAGGCGGGCGAGCCCGTGCTCGACGCGCGGGGCCGGCCTGTCAATCCGCGCTCCCCTGCGAGGCTGCGGGACATGTTCGGGTACGCGCACGAGTTGGCCGTCCACAAGAAGAGCCATCCCGGCGACGACGTGATGACCACCCTCGCGACGGACCCCGAACTCGCCCCGGCCGAGCTGGAGATGTTCTTCTTCCTGCTCACTGTCGCGGGCAACGACACCGTACGCAGTGCGGCTCCCGGGGGCCTGCTGGCGCTGGCGGAACACCCGGACGCGTACGACGGACTGCGCACGGGCCGCTTCCCACTCGGCACCGCCGTCGACGAGCTGCTGCGCCGGCATCCTCCCGTGCTCAGCTTCCGCCGCACCGCGGCCGTCGACACCGAGCTGGCCGGGCAGCGCATCCACGCGGGCGACAAGGTGGTCGTCTTCCACGCCTCGGCCAACCACGACGAGCGCGTCTTCACCGACCCGCACCGGCTCGATCTCGCCCGGACCCCGAACCCCCACGTCTCCTTCGGCGACGGCCCGCACATCTGCCTGGGCGCCCACTTCGCCCGGCTGCAGCTGCGCGTGCTCTACGAGGAGACGCTGCGAGCCCTGCCCTCGCTGCGAACCGCCGGGCCTCCCCGACGCCTCGTCTCGAATTTCATCAACGGTCTCAAGTCACTTCCGGTGCACATGACTTGAGAGTTCATGACCTCACCTGGATCAGCGCGTGCGTTCCGCTCGTGCGCCAGCGCTCTTCCTCCGCGGCGACGAGTGCGGACTCGGTGCGGGGGTCGAGGCCGACGATCACGTCGGACTTGAGGGTGCGCAGGGCGGCCACCGGGCCGGGGAAGTACGCGGTGGGGACGGCGAAGGGTGTGGTGGCGGGCCATCGCCGGTCGCCGATGAGACGGCGGTAGTTCAGGTCGCCCTTCATGATCGTCACATCGGCCTCGGCGAACTCCTGGCGGAGGTCGTCGGGCATGTCGGCGTACGGAAATGGGGCGCAGGAGAAGGGGTGGGCCCGCACCGCGAGGCGGCCGTCGGTCATGGCCGACCAGAGGCGGTGGCCGGACTCACCCGCCGATCCCTTCGCCGCTGTGAGGCGGCGCAGCGCGTCGAGCACGTCGGCGGTCGTGGCGTCGGAGACGTAGTACGGGTACGGCTTGATGTGCAGGACGGCCCGCTCGACGCGGTGGTGGAGGAGAAGATGGTCGATGAGGAGCAGGTCGGGGATGAGTTCCCGGCCCGCGTTGTCCGCGACCAGACAGAGGGTGCCCCCGGCGAACAACGACCGCAGCAACTCGCTGTCGTTTGCCATCAGTTGGGAATCGACCGCCGGTTCGCCCTCCTTGGCGGCCAGGCGGAAGCCGAGGTCCGCGCGGTTGCCCCACAGTGAGCCGTGCAGCAGCGCCTGCTCCTGGTCCTGGACCGGCCGCCCCGCGAGGTCGTCGAGCGCGGCGAGTTCCTCGTCGGCCTCCGGGGTGTCGAGTTCGGCGAGCTTGAAGGGGCGGAAGGGGTCGATGCCCTTCCAGGGGCCGGGGACGAAGTACCGGACGGATTCGAGGAGTTGGCGGTACCAGTAGCTCTCGGCCCACAGGAAGGGCACGTCGAACCAGGATCGCCCGAAGTACTCCTGCCCCCACGCCTCCCACTGTTCCCGGTCCGCCGCCTGCGGGCCGAGCGGTTCGATGACGCCCTCGGTGCTGCTCCTGAGCAGGGTGTCGAGCGCGCGGTGCTGTTCGGGGCCGTACGGGAAGGCGTCCCGCACCTTCCGGATGAGCGCCGGATGCCGCTCGGCGAGCACGCTCCAGGGGAACGAGCCCACCGTGTCGCTGAGGATCACGGGCGCGTCAGCGGGAGCCGGGGCTGAGGATTCGGGCATGCGGCTCACCGTACCGGCCGAGCAGAAGGGGCCGGCCGACACATGTGCGCGTCGGCCGGCCCCTCCCCCCGTAAAGCTCAACCGGTCTGCTAGAAGGTCAGCTTCCAGCTGTTGAGCGTGCCGGTGTCCTGCGCGGCCACGTCCTGGACGCGGAGCTTCCAGGTGCCGTTGGCCGTCTCGCTGGAGGCGTCGACGGTGTAGGTGGCGCTGACGTTGTCCGCGGAGTCCGAGCCGCTGGAGGACTTCAGGCGGTACGTAGAACCGTCGGGCGCGACCAGGTCGATGACGAGGTCACCGCGGTAGGTGTGGGTGATGTCGACGCCGACCTGGAGGGCGGAGGGCGCGTTGCCGCTGCGGCCGCTGACGGCGATCGACGACTCGACGGCGGAGCTGGCGTCCGGGATCGACAGGGCGGTGGTGTTGGAGAAGGTGGTGCCACCGGTCGAGCCGCCGCTCGACGCCACCGCCTGGACGGTCTTGGTCGCGTCCGCGAGTCCCGCGCCGCAGCCGCCGGAGCAAGTGCCCGGCAGGGCACGGGCGTTGGTCTTGATGGCCGACTCGATCTGCGCCGGGGTCAGCGACGGGTTCGCCGACTTCATCAGCGCCACGAGGCCGACGATGTGCGGGGTGGCCATGCTGGTGCCCTGGTAGTACGCGTACGACTCCGAAGACGGAGTCTTCGTACCGGAGTTGAGCGTGGAAAGGATGCCGTTGGCGGTGCCGGTGCTCATCTCTCCGCCGGGGGCCGCGATGTCGACGATCGAGCCGTAGTTGGAGTACGAGGCCCGGGAGCCGGTACGGCCGGTGGCGGCGACGGTGATGACGTTGCTGCAGCTCGCCGGGGAGTACTTGGAGGCGTTGTCGTTGTCGTTGCCCGCGGCCACGACGACCGTCGTACCGCGGTTCACGGCGGCGTTGATGGCGCTCTGGGTGGCGGAGGTGCAGGCACCGGAGCCGCCGAGGCTCATGTTGATGACCTTGGCGACATTGGTGTTGGCCGGGACGCCGGAGACGCTGCCGCCGGACGCCCAGGTGATGGCGTCGATGATGTCGGAGTCGTAGCCCCCGCACTTGCCGAGTACGCGCAGCGGGGAGATCTTCGCGTTGTACGCGATGCCCGCGACACCCTTGCTGTTGTTGGTGACCGCGGCGATGGTGCCGGCCACGTGGGTGCCGTGCCAGGACGAGCTGCTGGAGCCGGTGCCCGCGCCGCACTCGTCGGTCGCGTACCAGTCGCCCGGGTCGGCGGGGTTGCTGTCGCGCCCGTCGCCGTCGACCGAGACGGCCGTGTCGGAGATGAAGTCGTAGCCGCCGACGATGTTCGCGGCGACGTCGGAGTGCGTGACGTAACCGGTGTCGATGACGGCGACGGTCACGCCGCTGCCGGTGGAGGTGGACCAGGCACCCGGGACACGCATGCCCGCCGTGGATTCGAACAGGTCCCACTGCTTGGCGTACTCGGTGTCGTTCGGGTCGGCCTGCGGCTTGTTGAGGCGGTCCGGTACGACGTAGGCGACCTGCGGGTCGGCCTGGTACTGCGCGATGACGTCGGCGACGTCCGCCTTCTTGAGCTCGGCGCCGAGGTCGACCAGGGCCGCGCCGGTGCCGAGACGGCGCTGGAAGTCGAGGTCCTCGCCGGCCTTCTCGCCCTTGGCCCGGGCGTCGGCGTCGGCGGCCTTGTTGGACTTGGCCTCGGGGGCGCCGGACTTGTAGCCGACGATCAGACGCTCGGCCGGCGCGGCGGCCGCCGGCGCGGCGGGGGTGACCCGCACGGCCTCGGTGGACGGCTGGGCGGCCACCGTGGTGGTCATTCCGGCCAGCAGCGCGGCGGATATCGCGGCGACGGACAGCAGCTTCCGTCTGGCATCGCGGGAGGGGGAGGGACGCAAGGGCTTGCCTTTCGTGGCCGGCTCCGGGCAGCGCGGTGCCATGCGGAGCAGCGGACGATCGCTTCGTCGTCGAAGCGGCGGGGGGTGCAAAACCAGCAAGTGGCGCGGTGGCCGACCATGCGCGTACGACCCGGTGAGGGGTTTCCTGTGGGTCGTCTGTGCTCGAACGATAGGCAAAGGGCAGGTAAGAGGGATACAGGGGAAACCCTCGATCTGGCCGGTAACCGACCCTCGAACATGGGCAGTTGCCGAGAAGGTCCCGTTTCGCGCGTATCGCGGCACTGAACGTTCGGCCCCGTGGCCCCGTACTTGACGGTGCCCCGAGCGAGGAGTGCGTCCAGGCCGCGCGCGGTGGCATCCGCCGCGACGGCTCTCAGCCACGACGCCGGAATCCCGATCCGCTTCGCCGACGCACCGAGGAGACCCACCGGATGACCGCCTACCGCACCGCCACCTCGGCCGCTGTCGCCGTGGCGGCTCCGCTGCTCCTCGCTACGTGGGCCGCGGGGCCCGCCCAGGCGCACGGCGCGCCGACGGATCCGGTCAGCCGGGTCGCGGCCTGCTCGCCCGAGGGCGGAAGCCTGATCCGGACCGCGGCCTGCGAGGCGGCGATCGCCGCGAACGGCGCGCCCTTCACGGCCTGGGACAACCTCAGGGTGGCCGGCGTCAACGGCAGGGACCGCCAGGTGATCCCCGACGGGCAGCTGTGCAGTGGAGGCCTGGCCGCCTACAAGGGCCTCGACCTCGCCCGCGCGGACTGGCCCTCGACCCGGCTGACTCCCGGCGGGAGCTTCACCCTCACCTACAGCTCGACGATCCCGCACACGGGGACCTTCAAGCTGTATCTGACCAAGCCTGGCTACGACCCGACCCGGCCCCTGAAGTGGTCCGACCTGCCGGCGCAGCCGTTCGCCACCGCCACCGACCCGTCTCTGGTGAACGGCGCCTACCGGATCAAGGCCAAGCTGCCCTCCGACCGGACCGGCCGCCAGATGCTGTACACGATCTGGCAGAACTCGAGCACGACGGATACGTACTACTCGTGCTCGGACGTCGTTCTGTCCGGCGGGCACGCGGCTTCGACACCCGCCGCCCAGAACACCCAAAGGACGACGGCACCGGCGAAGCAGACGCCCACGCCCGCGCGGACAACCACATCGCCGGCGCCGGCGACCGACTCTCCGACACTGGTGACCACGTCACCGGCCCGGGAGACCGCTCCGGATCACTTGGCGCCCGCCGCCGACAGCACCTCGGGCGGCAGCGCCACGCTCCCCCTGGTGGCCGGGGGGACCGCGGCGCTCCTCCTCACCGCGGGGGTCGCCGTCACCATCCGGCGCCGCCGCTGAGCGGTCAGTTGACGAAGACCGCCGGGCTCCCGGACTGGCTGGTGTCCGTGACGGGTGCGTACTTGGCGGTGAAGTAGCCGTTGCCGAAGCACAGCGACGAGCCGGAGGTCTTCGTGAACTGCTGGTTGGTGAAGGCGATGCTGTTGTCCGTGTTGCTCGCCGTCCCGGACAGACTCGACGCCTGGTAGACACAGGTGATGCTGCCCAGCAGGGTGCGCAGCTTGACCGTGGTCTGAATGGTGGAGCCGGCGGCCGGAGTGACGGTGACGGTGCCGTCGGAGGCCACGGTGGTGGTGTACGGCAGGTTGTCGACCGTGATGCTGGTGACGCCGAGCACGCCGGTGACGTTGCTGGTGCACGTGCTGCTGTCGAAGGTGTGCCCGGTGAGCGACTCGGTGGCCGCACCGGGGGCCGCCGGGTTGTCGGCGACGGTGGCCGTGAAGGTCGACGCGGCACAGGAGACGCCGCTCGTGCCGGTGCTGCTGGAGTAGAGCGTGGCCGCGGTGCCGCTCGCCAGCGACGCGCTGAGGACGTCACCGGTGGCGACGGGGGTGCCGCCCGCGGCGCCGGTGGTGAGCACCGGGGTGTCGGCCGCGGAGGCGGGGACGGTCGCGGACACCGAGAGGGCCGCGGCGACGCCGATGAGGGCAAGGAGGGATCGAGTACGCATGGGGGGTGCCTCTTCTCCGAAGGGGGGTGTGGGGGTGCCTGGCCGCGCGGGGGCGCGGGGCGTGCGGGGGTGAACCGCTGCCGGGCCGTGGCGTCTTCTCCGTACGACACGGACCGGCAGCGACAGCCGGGCGACCGGACACGGCCCAGGGGGAAGGCGACCGTGCCGGTGCCACGGGGGTGGGGGGACGAGTGGGCGCACTGCGCGTTCGGACGTGTCACGACTGCCCCGTGGAGAAACGGGGTCCGGGAGGTGACGTGCGCGCACCGAGGCGGATCCGGCGCCACGGATCCGAGGGAAACAAGGGAGAGTTGTAGACCTGGTGAATGGTCAACGTCAAGGCACAGCAAGGAAGTTGAAGGTCAGAGCGACCTTGTCACCGCGCCGCATTCACAGGCGCAGCACAACCAACACCCTTTTCCCACAAGTCGCTTGACCCACGAATGTAACCCCGGGTAACTTCCTCGGCGGCTACTGCGGCGTAACAGGAAAGCCCTTGCACCCGCCGGGAGTTGTGAGGAGCCGTACGCCGCAGCCGCTGTCCGCGCCAGGGCAACGAGCCGCCGAAGCCCCACCCGCATTGACTATGCCCAGGGAGCAGACATGGCCTCGCCCTCGGACGCCACGGCGTCCAACGGTTCCACCCCCGAAGACCTGGAGAGCGCTTCCGCGAGACGCGGGCGCGTTCGCCTGCGGCGCGCCGCCGTGATGGCGGTGCCCGCCACCGCGATCGCCGCGGGGTTGATGATCCTCACGGCCCAGGGCGCCCTCGGCGTCCAGTTCGCCATCTCCGGCATGCCGTTCACGGTCACCGCGACGGAGCTCAACGGCACGGGCTTCGAGCAGTTCGGCGGCCTCGACAACATGGCGGAGGGCAGCCCGAACGCCGGCGACACCGGCGGCCAGGTCCTGGTCGTCACCTCCGCGATCAAGAGCGCGACGCTCACCAAGCTGTGCCAGAGCGTCGACCTGGGCAGTACGAACCTGCTCATCACCGCGGGCAGCGGCTCGGACAAGGTGCAGGCGACCCATCTGACCACCGACTCGACCGAGCTGTCGGGCGACGCGTCCTTCGACAACATCGAGATCGGCAACGACGCCAGCACGCTCGACAAGGCCGGAGTCCAGGGCCCCAAGGGCGTGTTCAGCCAGCAGGCCGACACGGTGCGCATCGCGAACCTGCGGCAGACCAACTACGCCACCACAGCAGCGGTGTTCAAACTCCCCGGTCTCAAACTCCGCTTCAGCGACACGGGTTGCTGATGTCCTCCGTCCGGAACCTGAGGTCCGGTTTCCGGCAGTGGCGCGTGCACCGCCCCTTCTGGGGCGGGCTGCTGCTCACCCTGGCCGGGGCGGAGATCCTCCTCACCGAGAAGGCGTCCCTGAAGGTCGTCATGCACATCGGCATGCAGGGCCTGGCCGGCTATCTGCTCCCCACTCTGATGCTGCTCTGCGGCCTGCTGATTCTCTTCAACCCCACCCAGCGCCTCTTCTACTCCCTGCTCGGCATCCTCCTCTCCCTCGGCACCTGGCTCACCTCCAACTTGGGCGGCTTCCTCATCGGCCTCCTCCTCGGAGCCACCGGCAGCTGCCTCACCTTCGGCTGGCTCCCGGAGCAGGAACCGCGCCGGCGACTGCTGCGCCGCCGTCACGAGCGGCAGCGGGCGGCGACCGAGGCCTAGGAACACTTGCGTCCATGCGCAGGGAAGTTGCCCGCGTACGAACTTGGCGTCAGGCGGTCTCGCTGGGGAACCGTACCCCCGCGTAGCGTGACGTGCCGTATTGACGTTCGAGTGCCAGGGAGGCTCACGATGGGAAACCCAAGCCCCTTAGTGATAGACGCGACCGGCCGCGACATTCACGCAGAAGCCGCCCGCATCCGCGCCAGGGGGCCGGCGACCCTCGTGGCGCTCCCCGGTGACGTGGAGGCCTGGGCGGTCAGCAGTCCGGAGCTGCTCAAGCGGCTGCTGACCGATCCCCGGGTGTCCAAGGACGCCCGGCAGCACTGGCCCCGGCTCGCGAACGGGGAGATCACACCGGACTGGCCGCTGTTCACCTGGGTCGCCGTGCAGAACATGTTCACCGCGTACGGGGGCGACCACAAACGCCTGCGCATTCTGGTCTCCAAGGCGTTCACCGCGCGCCGGACGGCCGCGCTCCAGCCTCGTATCGAGGAGATCACCGAGCAGCTCCTCGACCGGATCGAGGAGGCCGGGCGCGGATCCCAGGTCGTCGATCTGCGCGAGGAACTCTGCTACCCGCTGCCGATCCAGGTGATCAGCGAGCTGTTCGGCCTGCCCGAGGAGCGGGGGCCTGAGCTGCGGCGGCTGGTGGACCGCATCTTCGACACCTCCGCCGACCCGGGCGAGATGACCGCCGCCTACGAGCGGTTGTACGTCGTGCTTGCCGAACTCGTCGCCGCCAAGCGGGAGTCGCCCGGCGACGACCTGACCACCGGGCTGATCGCGGCCCGTGACGAGGAGGGCAGTACACAGCTCAGCGAGCAGGAGCTCCTCGACACCCTGGTGCTGATGATCAGCGCCGGGCACGAGACCACGGTCAATCTCATCGACAACGCCGTGCATGCCCTGCTCACCCACCCGGAGCAGCTCGCGCACGTCCGCGCGGGCCGCGCCACCTGGGACGACGTGATCGAGGAGACCCTGCGGGTGGACGCGCCGGTCGCGAGCCTGCCCCTGCGGTACGCCGTGGAGGACCTCCCGCTCGCCGAACTGGGCGGCCCGGCCGACGCCGTGATCGGCAAGGGCGAGGCGATCCTCGCCGCGTACGCCGCCGCCGGCCGCGACATCGAGCGGCACGGCAAGGACGCCGACCGCTTCGACGTCACCCGCGCCGACAAGGAGCACCTCGCCTTCGGCCATGGCGTGCACCACTGCCTGGGCGCCCCGCTGGGCCGCCTGGAGGCCCGCGTCGCGCTCCCCGCGCTCTTCGACCGGTTCCCGGACCTCCAACTCGCCGTAGCCTCTGAGGAGTTGCGGCCGGTGGACTCCTTCATCTCCAACGGCCACCGCTCCCTGCCCGCCAGGATCGGGTAGACGCCGGTCACTCCCCGCGCCACCACGCCAGCAGCCGGGCCCAGCCGCTCCTCGGCCGGTCGGGCCCCTCGGTGGGCGGCACCGTGGCGGGCGCCGGAACGGCACTCGGGTACGGCTGCCGCTCACCATCGGGCCGTACGACCGTCGTGGTGGGCGGGAAGCGTACGGGCAGCGCGGCGAGCGCACGGTGGAACGGGCCGGGTCGCCAGACCAACTCCTCGACAGAAGCGGTCAGTTCGACGTCGGGGAGGCGGTCGAGGAGCTTCTCCACCGCGACCGCCGCGATCAGCCGGGCCGGGCTCTGCGCCGGGCAGTTGTGCGGGCCCGCGCTCCATGCCAAGTGGGCGCGGTTGCCCGCCCGCTGATCGGTCATCAGGGCCGGGTCGGTATTCGCGGCGGCGAGACTCACGACCAGCGGATGACCCGCGCGCAGCAGCGCGCCCTCGTACATGACGTCGTGCATCGGGTAGTGCACGGCGTAGTTGGCCATCGGCGGGTCGGTCCACAGCACCTCGTCCAGGGCGTCCTCCACCGGCAGGCTGCCGCCGGACAGGTCGCCCCCGAAGCGGTCGTCGGACAGCAGCAGCCGCAGACTGTTCGCGATCAGGTTCTGCTGCGGCTCGGTGCCGGCGCCCATCAGCACGACGAGGGTGTGGATCATCTCCTCGTCCGTGAGCCCAGCAGGGTGCGCCATCAGCCACGACGTCATGTCCTGCCCGGGTTTGGCCCGCTTCAGCGTGACCAGGTCGAGCAGGGTGGTGCTGAGCAGCTCGTTCGCCTTCTCGGCGTCCACCCCGTCGAAGATCCCGGACATGCC
Source organism: Streptomyces sp. R41 (assembly GCF_041053055.1). Taxonomy (NCBI): domain Bacteria; kingdom Bacillati; phylum Actinomycetota; class Actinomycetes; order Kitasatosporales; family Streptomycetaceae; genus Streptomyces; species Streptomyces sp. R41. Next base: position 8,061,629 of record NZ_CP163443.1, on the reverse strand, counting down.
CTCGACCAGCCGGACACCGTAGTCGGCCGGACAGCCGAAGAGGTGGTTGAAGACGAGCAGCGGCAGCACCTGGGCGTACTCGCCGAGCAGATCCGCCGTGCCGAGCGGCGCGAACCGGTCGATGAGCGTGTCGGCGCTGCGCTCCACGTATCCGCGCAGCGTGTTCGGTTCCACCCGGGCCAGACTGTCCGTGATCGCCCCGCGCAGCCGTCGGTGCTCCTCGCCGTCCGTGAACAGCGCGTTGGGCCGGTACATCATCATCGGCACGACCGGGCTGTCCATCGGGACGGTGCCGTCGGCCAGGTCCTTCCAGCGGCGGGGGTCCTTGGAGAAGGTCTCCGGGCTGCGCAGGACGTGCAGGGCGGCGTCGTACGAGGTGACGAGCGTCGCCTGGACTCCGGGTGCCAGTTCCACGGGGGCGGTCGGTCCGAGCCTGCGCAGCCGCTGGTAGACGGCGGCCGGGTCGGCCGCGAACTCCGGGCCGTGCAGCGGCTCGTGGAAGGGGCAGCCCGGTGGGGGTACGGCACTCACGCGTGCTCCAGTTCGCCCGGTCGGCTTTCGCCGGTGCGGGTCAGCAGGTATTCGACGAGGGCGATCAGCGCCTCGGTGGAGGACACCCGGTCGCGGGCGTCGCAGCGTACGAGCGGGGTCGAGGGCAGCAGGTCCAGGGCCTCGCGCACCTCGTCCAGGTCGTGTTCGGGGGCGTCGTCGAAGTCGTTCAGGGCGACGGCGTACGGCAGCCCCAACTCCTCCAGTACGCCCATGACTTCGAAGGACTGGTCGAGCCGCCGGGTGTCGGCCAGGACGAGCGCGCCGAGCGCTCCCCGTGTCATGTCCTGCCACAGCTCGGTGAAGCGCTGCTGCCCTGGGGTGCCGAACAGGTAGAGGACCAAGGCGTCGTTGAGGGTGAGGCGGCCGAAGTCGAGCGCGACCGTGGTGGTCGTCTTGTCCCTCGTACCGGCCAGGTCGTCGACGAGGGCGCCGGCCTGGGTCATGACCTCCTCGGTGCGCAGTGGCCGTATCTCGGACAGCGCGCCGACGAAGGTGGTCTTGCCGACCGCGAAGTGGCCCACGATCAGCAGCTTGACCGCGGTCTGCACACTGGGGCGCAGATAGACGTCGTCAGAGGCGGGCGCGGAGCCCATCGAGCACCTCCTGGAGGATGTGGGTGTCGGAAGGGCGGGCGGAAGGGATGGGCGCGCGGGTGACGATGTGACCGCTGTCCATCAGGTCGGCGATCAGCACCTTGGTGACGCTGACCGGCAGCTCCAGATGCCCGGCCACCTCGGCGACCGACAGCGCTCCGGGCCTGCACAGCTCCATCAGCCGGCGCTTCTCCGGGCTGAGGCCGCTCAGCGGCAGATCGTCGGCGGCGATCAGCAGCGTGACCAGGTCGAGGGTGTTGCGGGACGGGTGGGAGCGGCCGTCCGTGACGACGTACGACCGCACCAGCCGTTCTCCGGGACGGCGCCGGGGCGTCATGCCGGACTGCCGGCGTCCTGCCGGGCCGGGCTGGTCAGCTCCTTGCCGAGCCGGTCGACCAGCTTGTGCATGCGGTAGGTGACCGCCTCCATGTCGACGTTCTCCGTCGTCGACACCGCGAGATACGCGCCCTCGCCGGCGGCGACGAGGAAGACGTACCCGTGTGCGAACTCGATCAGGGTCTGCCGCCAGGGCGTGTTCGGGCTGCCGCAGAACTCGGCCGTGCTGCGGCTGATCGACTGCACCCCGGACAGGCCCGCGGCCAGCCGCTCGGCGTCGTCCCGGCCGATGTCCGCGGAGTGGGCCCGGAGCATGCCGTCGGCGGACAGCAGGATCGCGTGCCGCGCCTCCGGCACCTTCAGGACGTCGTCGAGCATCCACCCCAGCTCGTTGGTCATGGGCGCGATCATCCCTGTGTGTTCCCTTCGTTCTCGTGGGGGGCTTCGTCGGCGGCGGGGGCGTCCTGGGCGGCCCGGCCGAAGCGCGTGCCGCGCGCGAACGCGCCCATGCGCCGGGCGTTCTCCTCGGCCGACCGGCCGCCGACCTCCTCGGTCGGCGCGGCGGTTCGCTCTTCGGTGGTCGCCGACGCCTGCGGCGCACGACGGCGCCGCTTGGGCAGTCCTCCGGGCGTGGTGGCCTCCGCGGGCTCGGTCGTACGAGGGGATGTACGAGTCGTGGTGCGAGCGGGCGCCGGGGTCGGCTCGGCCGGCGGCGGCACTTCCTGGACGGTGTCCGCGTGCGTGAGCAGGGCCGCCGGTACGAACACCACGGCGCGCACACCGCCGTAGGGCGAGCGCGTGTCCACGGAGACGCTGAAGCCGTACCGCGCGGCGAGAACGCCGATGACGGCGAAGCCGAACTGGGGCGGGTCGTCGAGGCGGGTGACGTCCACCGCGTGCCGGCCGGAGAGCAGCGCGGCGGCGTGCTCCGTCGCCTGCCCGTCCATGCCGACGCCCGCGTCGTCGATGATGACGCAGGCGCCGTTGTGCACCGACTGGACGTTGACCTCGACGGTCGTGTTGGGCTGCGAGTGGCGGGCCGCGTTGTCCAGCAGCTCGGCGACCGCGAGGACCACCGGCTCCACCGCGCGGCTCTCGACGGCGATGTCGACCTGTCCGTTGATCCGGATGCGCCGGTAGTCGCGGACGCGGGAGGTCGCGCCGCGTACGACCTCGATCAGCGCGGAGGTGGCGCGCTGCCGTCCCGGCCAGGAGCCGCACAGGACGGCGATGGCCTGGGCACGACGTCCGAACTGGGCGTTGGTGTGGTCGATTTCGAGTAGGTCGCGCAGCACGTCGGGGTGGTCGTGCCGGTCCTGCATCTCCGAGATGGACACCTGTTGTTCGTTGGCGAGCGCCTGGATGGAGCGCATCGACGCCTTCAGGGCGGCCTTCGCGGACTGGTCGGCGCGGGACTGCGCGTGCTCCACCGCTCCGGAGAAACGTTCGAGAACGCTGTCGAGGCACTTCGCGAAATCCGTGTCGGCCAGCCGGGCGTCGAGCAGACCTACGGCGGGGCCGGGCTGATGCGGGGCGTCCGCAAGGGCCGGGAGGCGGACCGCGACCAGATGGCGCAGCTCCTCGTCCCGGGCCCGCAGCCCGTCCGCCAGCTCGGCGGTCCGGCCGCGCTGCCGCCCGGTGATCCCACGCTGGCGCAGCAGCAGCACGGTGACGGCGAGCAGGCCGACGGCCAAGCACCAGAAGGCTGCCTCCGGTATCCGTTCGGTCATGAGTCTTCAAGTCCCCAAATACGTACGTGAGTTGAAGTGGCGGGAGTCGGAAGAGTGAGGGGCGGGGCGCGAGTGGGCGCGGCGCACGACGGTAGCCCCGCGCCCGCGCCCGCGCTTGCCCCGGCGCGCAAGGAAGTTGCTGTTATACGCACGGGCTGTGTGCACTAGGCTGACGGCGCGTAACTGCCGCCAGCCGCACAGGAGTTGAGGGTGTCGTTGCCCGCGGGAAGCTACCTCGTGGAATCACAGTCGACCGGTGAGGTCGATCCGGGCGAGCGGGCCGACTTCTGGAGCGAGCACATCGGGTCCTACCAGTCCCGAATGGGCTACCGGTACGCGCGCACCGACAACTTCCGCGGCGAGACGGTCCGCCAGCGCACCGAGACCTATCAGCTCGTCCGATTCCGGTCGGACGAGATCGAGTACAGCAGAACCGCGGGGCAGGTCCGGGAGGACCCCGACGAGGACTACCGCCTACTGCTTCCGCTCACCGGCGAGATCGTCCTCCGCCAGGACGGCCAAGAGGCACGGCTGGCGCCGGGCACCGGCACGCTCGTCTCCTTCGGGTCCCCCTTCGAGTGCCTCCAGGACGCGTCCACGCAGGCGTTCATCTTCACGATCCCGGCCCGCGAGGTGGACGGCCCGCTGAACCGCAAGTCGCCGCTGGCCACCGGGCTCGACCTGAGCAGGGGCCTCGGCCGGGTGGTCGGCTCCATGCTCAACGACCTCTACACCGAGCGCCACCACCTCACCGACCCCCAGTTCAACGCCGTCTCCGACCGCGTCGTCGAACTGCTGTGCATGCTCGCCACCGGGGACGACCGCCCGGACGGAGCCAGGCACCTCACCGACGTCGAGACCATGGTCCGCCGCTACGTCCGCGAGCACGCCGCCGACCCCGCCCTCAGCGGTACGTCGATGGCCCGCGCCCTCGGCTGGTCCCTCCGCCAGATCCAACTGGCCCTGCAACGCGCGGGCACCACACCGCGTGACTTGATCCGCGAGGAACGCCTCCGCCTCGTCCGCGAGCGCCTCCAGTGCGGCGACTGCGAACACCTGACCATCACCGACCTCGCGTACGCCTCGGGCTTCTCCTCGGCGAGCGCACTGAGCACGGCGTTCCGGCAGCGGTTCGGGGTGAGTCCTCGGGAGATGCGGTACAGGGGACGGCGACCGTAGGGCCGTCGCAGGGCGCTCGGGGCATTGCGGGCGCGGAGCAGGGTCGGGTGACCGCCGTCTCGGCGGGGGGCGGAGCCTAACCCGTTCCGGTGTCCGCCGCCGTCACGCGGGTGGCGCCGCCCTCCCCGTCCCGGAGTCCGCCGCCGTCCGCCGCAACCGGCGTACAGCAAGCGCAAGTTGCAGACGCAGCCGCCCCTGAGGCGAGTGCACGTCCCAGCCAAGGATGTGCTCGGCCTGTGCGAGGCGTTCCTGAAGGGTCGAGTGATGCACCGTCAGTTCGGCCGCCGCGGCGCGGAGACTGGGGGCGGAGGCCACGGCATGGAGTGTCGCGGCCGCCCAGGTGGCCTCGGCGACAGCGCGCTCCACGGCGAGTACGTCGGGGATCGGCGGGGTGTCCGGGCCCACGGCGGCGGCGAGCAGGGCCAGACCACCGAGTTCCTCGGCGTACACGGTGCGCGCCCCCGGATCCCGTGCCGTGCCCTCGGCGGTCAGCCGGAGCGCGGTCCGGGCGGCGGCCCACGACTGCGGGAATTCGGCCGGCTCGACGGCGGGTCCCACACCGGCCCGCCGCGTCTCGGATGCGCCCCGACCGGCGGCCACGATCTCCGCGCCGCCCTCGTGCAGCGCCACCGCCCGCACCAACTCGCCTTGTTTGAGCCCCAGTTGTGCCGCCGCACGGATCCGCGCGACCTGCGGTGCGGACGCGTCCAGCACCACCTCCACCAGCGCGGGATCGTGCGCCGCGGGTACGGCCGGGGGCGCCCACCCACGCGTCCGCTCCATGACGTCGCGTACGGCACGCGCCGCCCGCTCCAGGATCATGGCCTGCACGCCGTCGGGCGGGCCGGGGCGCTCCAGCCAGAGGGCGGCGCGAGGTTCCGGGGCGCCGCCGGGCATGCTGCCGGGCACCCGGAAGCCGCCCGAGGCCGTGCCCGCCTCCGGAGCGGGCTTCAGCGACGTCGACGGGCTCGCGGAGGCGACGGGTTCCAGTGGAAGCGACGGGATCGCGGAGGCAACGGGCTCCGGTGGGGGCGACGGGCTCGCAGAATCAACAGGATCCAGTGAGGGAGACGGGCTCGCAGAATCAACAGGCTCCAGCGAAAGCGACGCGCCCGCAGATCCAACAGGATCCGGTGGCAGCGACCGGCTCGCGGAGGCGACGGGCTCCGGCGGCGCCCCCGGCCCGGAGGCGCCGGCGGTGTCCAGTGGCGCCCACGGCCACACCGGGTCGGCCGGACCGGCGAGGTCCGCGCGCCGTCCGTCCGGAGTGACCCGGACCCGTACACCGCGCCGCTCGTCGACCAGCCGGGCGGGGCAGCCGGACAGCACGGCGGCCCCGCGCACCAGGGCCTCCAGGCCGACCCGTCCCTCCGTGAGGCGGTCGAAGTACGCGATGACCTGCAGCGCGGCACCCGCGTCCGGGTCGAGCGCCGCGAGCCGTCCTGCCAGCTCTTTCACGGGCACCATCCTGCGGCCGGGACCCCGACCTGCCAAGCTCCGGCACCCTCCCCACCCGGCCGGCCTTGATCTTTCAGCCGGTCCGGCGTTTGAGGACGAGGCCGTCAAGGCCGGAGCGGGGGTCTGGGGGCGGCAGCCCCCAGGTATGGGACGGGTAGGGGCGGAGGGGCGAAAAACTCACGAGCGCCGCATCGACGGCGTAGCCCGGGCGAAGTCGATCACGCGCCCAGCACCCGCCACAGCCAGCGCACCCTGGTCGCCCGGCTCTCCTGGGCCAGCGGCACCTGAGGGGCGAACATCTCGAAGCCGTGGAAACCGCCGGGCCACACGTGCAGTTCGGCACGACCGCCCGCCTGCCAGAGGCGATCGGCATACGCGATGTCCTCGTCGCGGAACGTCTCCGCGGAGCCGACGTCGATGAAGGCCGGCGGCAGCCCGGACAGATCGGCCGCGCGGGCCGGAGCCGCGTACGGCGAGACGTCGGGGCCGCCGACGGCCTCGCCCAGCAGCGCGCCCCAGCCTGTCGCGTTGGCCGTACGGTCCCAGACACCGAGCCCGGCCATCTGATGGCCGGACAGCGAGTCGTTGCGGTCGTCCAGCATCGGGCACATCAGCATCTGGCCGATCAGCTCCGGCCCACCACGGTCGCGGGCCAGCAGCGCGAGGGCCGCGGCGAGTCCGCCTCCGGCGCTGGCGCCGGCGACGACGAGGCGGTCGGGGTCGATCCCGAGCTCCTCGGCGTTCGCGGCCGTCCACAGCAGCCCCGCGTAGCTGTCCTCGACCGGCGCCGGATGCGGATGCTCGGGGGCGAGCCGGTACTCCACCGACACCACCACAAGGCCCAACTCCTCGGCCCAGTCGAGCACTTCGGTCACGCCCATCCGGTTGTCGCCGAGGATCATGCCGCCGCCGTGGGTGTAGTACACGGCAGGCAGCGGTGTACTCGCTCCGGTCGGCCGGCAGACGAGCAGCGAGATGTCCGGCTCGCCCGCGGGCCCCGGCACCGACCGTTCCTCGACCTGGAAGGCGCCGTTCCTGCGGAGCTCCTCGTCCGAGGGGCGCATGTGGTTCGTGCCCTCCCGCAGCGCGGGAATCAGCTCCGCCGTGAAGCCGGACGGGATTTCCTCCGCGATCAGTTCCAGCGCGGCCGCCAGCTCCGGGTCGAAGGGCGGCGGCGGAGGGACCTGCCCGGTGGCTGCCCGTGCTGCGGTGATCGTCGGCTCGACGGTCATGGCGGCTCCTCGCGTCACGGCCACTGCGGTGTGACCAGTGCGTTCATGGTGCCCGGCGGTTCGGCTGCCGGGTACGCGCCGTTCGGCGGGAATCCCCCGCCGAACGGCGGGGCGGCCTCATGTGGTTTTCACCGTCGCCGGGATGACAAGTGTCCTGGGAAGCATGAGCGACGAGCTGACGGGAGGGGCGGCGTTGTCCGACAACGGAGGACCGGCCCGGATCGACACCGAGAGCGCGCACTCCGCGCGCATCTACGACTACATCATCGGCGGCAAGGACTACTACCCCGCCGACCAGGCGGCGGGTGACGCGATGGTGCGGGAGTGGCCCGCCCTGCCGGTGCACATGCGCGCCAACCGCGACTTCATGCACCGAGCGGTGCGCCATCTCGCCGAGGAGGCCGGGATACGCCAGTTCCTCGACATCGGCACCGGCATCCCCACCTCCCCCAACCTCCACGAGATCGCCCAGGCGGTGGCCCCCGAGTCCCGGGTCGTCTACGTGGACAACGACCCCCTCGTCCTCACCCTCTCCCGGGACCTGCTGGCGGGCACACCCGAGGGCAGGACGTCGTACATCGAGGCGGACATGCTCGACCCGGCGAGCATCCTGGCCTCCCCACAGGTGCGCGACACACTCGATCTCGGCCGCCCGGTGGCTCTCACGGTGATCGCGATCGTCCACTTCGTGCTGGACGAGGACGACGCGGTCCGCATCGTCCGCCGCCTGCTGGACCCCCTCCCCTCCGGCAGCTACCTGGCGATGTCCATCGGCACCGCCGAGTTCGCCCCCGAGGAGGTGGGGCGGGTCGCGCGCGAGTACGCGGCCCGCGGCATGCCCATGCGGCTGCGTACGCACGCGGAGGCCGAGGAGTTCTTCGAGGGCCTCGACCTCGTCGACCCGGGCATCACGCAGGTCCACAAGTGGCATCCGGACGGCACGGAGACCGAGCCGGTCCGGGACGAGGACATCGCCATGTACGGGGCGGTGGCTCGCAAGCCCTGATCATCCGGACCCGCCGCCTCAGGCGGGCTGGGGCGTCATGCGGTACAGGCCCTTGCGGTCGTAGTAGCGGGTCATCGCGAAGCCGAAGAGCAGGGCGAGGGCAGCCCCGACGGCGATCATCGTCCAGGCGCGGGTGAGGCCGGCGTCGGCGCGCGCGTCGAAGAAGAGGATGGCGCGCACTCCGTCGCTGAGCTGGCGCATGGGCTCGAAGATCGACAGGAAGCGGTAGAAGTCGGGGACGGCCTGGAGCGGGACGGTGGCGCCCGACGACGGCAGGCCCAGCACGATGAACACGAACATGGACACGAGCTGTCCGATCCCGCCGAACGCCGCGTTGATGGCCTGGACGCCCAGACCGACCGCGAGGCTCGCGCAGTAGGAGTAGATCCACAGCAGCGGGATGTGGGTGGCGTCCATACCGAGGATCGAGATGGTGGCCACCATGACCAAGGTGGTGGTCAGCATGCTGATCCCGGCCGTCATCACCATCTTCAGCAGCAGCGTCTGGGTGCGGCTGATCGGCACGGTGGGGCGGCGGGTGTGCCAGGGGCCGATCTCGCTGTCCGCGTAGCCGAGGGCGGTGTCGACACCGGTGCTGATGAGGTTGGCGCCGAGGAAGCCGGCCAGGACGAGCAGCAGGGTGTAGTAGAACGCGCTCAGGCCCAGGCCGCTGTGTTCGCCGATGGGGTGACCGACCTGGGTGACGACCTGCACGGGGTCGGCCAGCAGCAGCCGCGTGGTGGGGTCGGCCTGCGCGGTGGCGGGGGCCGCCGTGAGCTGCTTGCCGATGGTCGTGGAGGACTGCTGGGCCGCCGCCGTGGTGATGCGGCTCGCCAGCGAGGAACCCAGGCTGCCCATGCCGGGGTTGGTGAGCACGGTGATCGTGGGCCGGGCCGTGGCGTTCGCGGTGGTGAGCGCGGCGACGGAGTCGGTGAAGTTCGCGGGGATGACCAGGGCGCCGTAGATCCTGCCGGAGGACAGTTGGTCCTGCGCCTGGGCCTGGGTGAGCCGACGCCATGCGGCCTTGCCGGACTTGTCGCCGCCGATGACGGCCTCGGTGACCTGCGTGCCCACGTTCTGCCGCTGTCCGGTCAGCGGCTTGCCGGTGTCCGCGTTGACGATGCCGATGGGCAGGTCGTGCAGATGCTGGTTCGGGTTGACGATGCCGCCCATGTAGAGCAGCGACAGCAACAGCGCGAGCAGCCCGGTCAGGACGGTGGGCACCAGCCACAGCATCGGGCGGCGCAGCAGCGCGGAGGCGCGTGCCTGGAAGGGAGCGTCGGAGCGGGCGTCCTCGCGGTGGTTGCTGTCGGCGGCCATGGTTCTCCATAGGTTCCGGGGCGGCACGGGACCGTCGTACGGGACGGCCGCGCCCGCGGGGTCCGGGAGCCGCCCACCCCGGTCAGCATGCGGCGTACGGCGGTGCGGCGTCCGAAGACTCGCCGAATCCCCGGCCGCGGTGGACGGGTTCGCGCCAGCGCCACGCGGCCGAGAACACCATCGCGGCACGGGGGCGCGGGGAGGACGCCACGGCCGTACGGCGGCACGGGCGAGAGCATCACGGCCGTACGACCGCGCGAGCGAGAACAGCGGGCGCGGTCGGAGGCGTGGCGACCGCCCCGCTCGCCGAGCTGTACCGACCGTCGGGCGTCCGGCCAAAGAACGGCGGCCGGGCCGAGGAGCAGCAACAGGAACACCGGCCGGACGGCGGCGCCGCTGCTGCTGCTGCCCGAGCGCCCGAAGGCGGCGGCCGGTTCGGCGTCTGGCGCACCGTCAGCGGTCTGATTCCGGCGGGGTTTCGTCGCAGGGTTCTTCTCTGTGGCGCATCTCGGCTTCGACGGCTTCGACCACTGGGGCCAGGTCGCCGTCTCCGCGGCGGCCGGCGAGTACCGGCACGGCACTCCGCGGATGGCCACCGAACCGGGCCCGCGTACCGCTGAAGGCCCGGGACTGGCGGACCAGCCACGTAGGCAACCCTCGTAGACCGTGTCCGGCCTCTGGGTTGATGCGCCTGCCCGATCGGATCATTCTTGTACATATGGTGACATTGCCGGGCGATGGGGAGCGGGCGACCACGGCCGGTGACGCCATGGCGGTGGTCGACGCACGCGGAATCGTCACGGGCTGGAGCGAGGGCGCGCGTCTGCTGACGGGGTACGCCGCGCAGGAGATCACCGGGCGGCCGGTGGCCGAGCTGATCGACGGGGGCGCCGACACGGCCTGGCGGGAGCTGCGGGAGAGCGGCGGCGCGGTGGTGGCCGTACGGCTGCGCGACGGGCGGCGGACGGAGCTGGCGCTGCGGGTGTGCCCGCTGCGGAGCGACGACGGGGAGCCGGGGGGATACGTGATCACCGCGGCGCCTGACGACGGGAGCCGCGCGCTGGGCGAGCTGGCGTTCAGGCAGTCGTCGATGTCGATGTCGATCTTCGACACCGAGCAGCGGTATCTGCGGATGAATGACACGGCGTGCCGGATCATGGACCAGGCGGAGGCGGAGGTCCTCGGCCGCTTCTTCCCGGACACCGTGGAGAACGCGGAGCACAGCCGCGGATTCCTGCGCCATCTGCGGAAGGTCGTCGAGACGGGACGGCCGGTGCACTACGAGAGCTGGACCCGCGCGCCCTCGGGGACGCGGATGCACGCGTGGAACACCGAGATGTGGCCACTGCGGGACCCCTCCGGGCAGTTGCTCGGGGTGGCGCTGGCCGCGTTCGACAGCAGCGAGCAGCACCTGGCCAGGCAGCGGCTGGCGCTGCTGAACAAGGCCGCCACCAGCATCGGTACGCGGCTGGACGTGATCCACACCGCCCGGGAGCTGGCCGAACTTGCGGTGCCCCAGCTGGCGGACTTCGCCAGCGTGGACCTCTTGGACTCGGTGCTCGAGGGCGAAGAACCCGCCGCCGGCCCGGTCGTCGGCGATCTGCAGCTGCGCCGCGTCGCACACCACTCCCGCACCGCCGGTGTGCCCGAGGCGGCGATCGACCTGGGCGCCGCGGACGTCTATCCGCCCGCCTCACCGCCGGCCCGCGCGCTGGCCACCGGCGTCGCGGTGCTCACCAGAACCGGCGAAGCGGACCTCGACACCTGGCTCGCGCGGCACGACGACCGGGCCGCCAAACTGCGGGAGAGCGACAACAGGGAATTCTCACTGATGGCCGTACCGCTGGTGGCGCGCGGTACGACCCTCGGGGTGGCGGTCCTCGTACGGCTGCTCACCCTGCGCAGCCCCGATCCCTTCGACCAGGACGACGTGTCCCTGGCGCGGGAGCTGGCCAGCCGCGCCGCCGTCTGCGTGGACAACGCCCGCCGGTACACCCGGGAGCACACGACCGCGCTGGCCCTGCAGCGCAGTCTGCTGCCGCAGGTCGTGGCGGGGCAGGCGGCGGTCGAGTTCGCCTCCCGCTACCTTCCGGCGCTGTCCCGGGCGGGCGTGGGCGGCGACTGGTTCGACGTGATCCCGCTGTCCGGCACCCGGGTGGCGCTGGTGGTCGGAGACGTCGTCGGACACGGCATCCACGCCTCCGTCACGATGGGACGGCTGCGTACGGCGGTGTGGACGCTGGCCGATGTCGACCTGCCCCCGGACGAGCTGCTCACCCACCTCGACGATCTGGTCGGGCACTTGGCGGCCGATGAGAGCGGAATGGGCGGCGAGATCGGTGCCACCTGTCTGTACGCGCTGTACGACCCGGTCGCCCGCCGCTGCACGATCGCCTCGGCCGGGCACCCGCCGCCCGCCGTGCTGTACCCGGACGGAGCCGTCGAGGTCGTCGGGGTGAGCTCGGGGCCGGTGCTCGGCGTCGGCGGCCTCCCGTTCGAGTCCACCGAGTTGGACCTGCCCGAAGGCGCCGTACTCGCCCTCTACACGGACGGTCTCATCGAGGCCCGCGACCTCGACGTGGACGCGGGCACCGCCGCGCTGTGCGCCGCCCTGACGGCCCCGGCCAGGAATCTGGAGGACGCCTGCGACAACGTGCTGGGGGCCCTGCTCCCGGAGCGTCCCGCCGACGACGTGGCGCTGCTGCTGGCCCGTACCCGCGCCCTGGACACCGCGCAGGTCGCCGTCTGGGACCTGCCCGCCGACCCGGCGGTGGTGGCCACCGCCCGGCAGTACGCCACCGAGCGGCTCACCGACTGGGGGCTCGACGAGGCCGCGTTCGTCACCGAACTCGTCGTCAGCGAACTGGTCACCAACGCCATCCGCTACGGCGGCGCCCCCATCCAGCTCCGGCTCATCCGCGACCGCACCCTCATCTGCGAGGTCTCCGACGCCAGCAGCACCTCGCCCCACCTGCGCCGGGCCCGCACCTACGACGAGGGCGGCCGCGGCCTCCTCCTCGTCGCCCAACTCACCGACCGCTGGGGCACCCGCCCGACGGGCACCGGAAAGACGATCTGGGCGGAGCAGCCGCTTCCCGTCCAGTAGTCACACCGTCAGGTCGCGTGGCCAGATGGGCGGCGGCAGCCAGGTCACCTCGGACATGATCACGTACCTGAAGAAGCATCAGGACGGCGCCACTTGGCTGCTGGCGGTGGCCACCGACCAGACCGCGTCCTCGATCATCCTGGAGTCCGGACAGCCCGTGATCTCCATGGGCGGCTGGTCCGGCAGCGACAACGCCATGACCCTGGCCAAGCTCAAGAGCCTGGTGAAGTCCGGCAAGCTGCACTACATCATGATCAGCAGCACCGGCGGACAGGGCACCGACTCCGAGATCGCCACCTGGGTCGCGAAGCACGGCGCCGCCGTCAAGTCCTCGTCGTACAGCTCCAGTTCGTCGTCATCCGCGTCGAGCACGTCAACCTCGTCGAGCACGTCGAGCACGTCGAGTACGAGCGGTCTGTACCGCCTGGACGCCTCCGACGTGGGCTGAGCGCGCCGCACACCCCTGGCCCCGCCCGGTGACTACCGGGCGGGGCCCGCGCATGTCGCCGTCGCCGAGTCCGCCGGTACGAGACGCACCTGGTTCGCGGGCAGCTTCACCGGCTGCGCGGCCGTCCTGTCCCACAGGACGGCCGTGCCGTCCACGACCCCGAACGACAGGTAGGGCCTTGCCGGTTGGAGCCGGGGACCCTCTCCGGAGAGCTTGGACACCGAAACCACGGGCTCGACACACGTCCACTCCGGCTGGACGCCGAAGTAGGAGGGTGGGTCCTGGCTGCTCTTCGCGGCGGCGGTCGTCCGGTCCACCGCAGTCCGGGCCGAGTCGAGGGCGAGGCCCGCGGCCCCGCCGAACATGAGGATCAGCAGCAGGACGTAGAGAACGACGTTGAACCCGCCACCGGGCGTGGCGTGGAAGTGATGCCGGTGCCGGGCGTAGCCCCACCAGGCGGGCACGGCCATGACCATGCTCAGCAGGACCAACAGCTTGACGGCGGCGGCCACTTGCCAGATGCCCGGAACGTCGAGGTCGTCCGGCGAGAGGTCGAGCCCGACCGCGTACAGGGCGTGCAGGACGGACCCCGCCGCGATGAACGACGATGCGGCCAGCGTCACCACGAGCGGCACCGCCCAGGCCACCCACTCACCCCACGTCCACTGCCGCACGAGCAGCCGCAGACCACCGAGTACGGCGACCAGGGCGACGGTGACCAGGACCTGCAACCGCGACCAGCCCCGACCGTGCTGGTCGAGCGCCCCGAGCGCCATGGCGGCGAACACGCCGACGGCCACGACGGCGATGACTGCGCCCGCCAGCCGCCCCCGCCGGTACAACCGCGTTCCCGACCACAGCGCGCCGACCAGCCCCAGCGCCACTGCACCGCACCAGAACCCACGCACGGACCCCTCGCGCCCGGACGCGAACACCAGCGAGGCCGCGGCGAGGAGCACCCAGCAGACCATCCGGAACAGGCGGCGCTCCCCCTCCTCCTCCGGCCAGTACCGCACGTTCGCACGCCACCGCCCGTCGAGCGGGCGCACGGCCACCGGCGTCGATGCGACATAGCCAGACGCTCCGTCGGCGCGGGCGAGGCGCAGCGCTGCGAGGGCCTCCCGGACACCCGCGTATCCGTGTCGTACCACCCGAACCGCACGGCATACCGGTCGGCGAGCCGACGCACCCGGGACCCGCGCCCGGCGCGCCCGTGGGCGGTGCTGAAGACCTTCCAATGCGTGAACATCTCCCGGTCCCGCACCATCGGTTCGGCACGCCGCACATACGCTTCGAGACGAGCGGCCCGCATCACCTTGCGCACGCGGTGCGAGGCCCCTCGATCACACCCCTTGGCCGCTCCGAAGAGCCGCACCTCCACCTCGTACACACGCGAGGAGGGATCGGGGGTCAGCACACCCCTCAACGGCCCCTCGCCACACGGATGACGGCCTCGAACGGGCCAGCCGTGCGCCTCGAAACGCCGCTCGGCCTCCTCCCAGTCGTGCGCCCCGCCCCGAACCTCGACCAGCGCCAACACCCGCTGGTCGTATCGCACTTGCGCCACCTGGCTCTCTTTCCCTCCGCCTGCGAGCTCTCGCGGAACGCCATGGTCGCAGCCCGTTCACGCGGCGGCGAGCCGAAGGAACTCGGCTCACCAGGCCCGTGCGCATCACATGCGTCAGGAGCACGCGGTGCGGAACGGCGGACGTCGGCCGCGTCGCCCACCCGCCCGCGCTCCTTCCGCTCCCGGACACCATGGCGTCACACCGGGCGGGCACGTTTCCGCCGTCCCCTCCTGCCTCGCCTTGTATCCGTCCGCCCCGCACAGCGCGGTGCGCGACGTGGAAGGACGACGTGCGCCGTGTCCCTGCTCCCGCTCGATGAACTCCCCGGGCCGCTCCCCGCCCAAGCCCCCGTCCGCTCCCCCTCCGCCGCACGCCTCGCCGGCCGGGCGCTGAGCCTGCTTCCGCTCCTGCTGATCGGAGCGTGGGCGGCGGTCGACTGGCACGCCGTGTCCGACGGCGCCGCCCGGCTGGCCTCCGCCGATCCCTGGTGGCTGCTTTCCGGGCTCTTCTTCACCTGCCTGGGCTGGGTGGTCGCCGCGGTCGTCCGACAGGGGGCCATACCGGAAAGGCTTCCGCCGGGGCCGCTGCTCGCGTCGCAGTTCGCCGCCGGCGCCGCCAACCATGTGCTTCCGGCGAGCATCGGCGCCCATGCCGTCACCCTGCGCTTCCTGCAGCGCCAGGGCATCCCCCTCGCGCGGGCCACCGCCTCGCTCGCCCTGTACTCGCTGATCAAACCGATCGCGAAGACGCTGGTGCTCCTCGTCTTCCTCGTGGCCTTCCCCGACCTGCTGCGACTCGGTCAACTCGTGCCGGACGAACGGACGTTGCTCCTGATCGCCGGGGGCGTGACCATCGGCCTGACCGCGCCGGCCCTGCTCATCACGGTGGTGCGGCCGCTGCGTCGACCCGTCCTCAACCTCGTACGTACCGCTCTGACCGACGTACGGCTGCTGCACTCCCGGCCCAGCCGCGTCCTCGCCCTCTGGGGTGGGGCGGCCATCGCCCCGGTTCTCCAGGCGAGCGTGATCGCCTCGGTCGGGGCCTCGCTCGGCCTTCCGCTGTCCTGGCCGCAGGTGGTCTTCGCGTTCCTCGCCGCCAGCACCGCGGTCGGAGCAGTGCCCGCGCCGGGCGGCATCGGCCCCGTGGACGCTGCGCTCGTATTCACCATGGTCGCGCTGGGCGCCCCCCTGGACCTGTCCACGGCGACCGTCATCGGCTACCGCGTCCTGACGATCTGGCTGCCCCTGCTGCCGGGCGCGCTGGTGCTCTCGGCCCTGGTCCACCGCAAGGTGCTGTGAGCCGAAGGCGCGACTTACTCGTCAACAACGCGGGAACCACGCGCTTCATCCCCCTCGACGATCTCGACGCCGTCGACGCCGACACCTGGCGGGCCATCCTCGACATCAGCGTCATCGGCACCTGGCAGGTGACCGCCGCCGCCGTCCCGCATCTGAAGGCGTCCGGTTCGGCGACGATCATCAATATCTCGTCCGTCTCCGGAAGCCGGGCCCTTGGCAGTTCGATCCCGTACGGAGTGAGCAAGGCGGCCGTCAACCACCTGACACGCATGCTCGCGGCCACCCTCGGCCCCGAGATCCGGGTCAACGCCATCGCCCCGGGCCTGATCGAGACGCCCTGGTACGACGAGGCACCCGACATCCTCGAGGACTCGCGCGAGTGGGTCGCTGTCCACACACCCCTACGCCGGGCCGGCACACGGAGGATGTGGCCGAGGCCGCCCTCGCCCTGGTGCGCGCCACCTACACGACCGGGGATGTGCTCTCCCTGGACGGCGGCCGCCACGTGGTCTGACGGCGCCTCGGCCATGCCTGCGAGGTCGAGACCGGTAGTAGCCCCCATGACAGCGAGATCTGTAGTGACCGTTACGCTGTCGGGATGACCACTCGAAGTGCTCGCTCCGGCAAGACGACGGGACGGCCCGTCGCGTTCGATCGGGACGTGGCGCTGGAGGCAGCGCTGAAGGAGTTCTGGCGGTACGGGTACGACGGAACGTCCATCGCGATGCTGACGGCTGCGATGGACATCCGGCCGCCGAGTCTGTACGGGGCGTTCGGTGACAAGCGCGCGTTGTTCCGCGAGTGTGTGCGGCTCTACTCGGAGAAGTACGGGGCGTTCGTCGCACGGGCGCTGGCCGAGGAACCCACCGCCTTCCGGGCCGTCGAACGTCTGCTGCGCGAGTCCGCCGCCATGTACACCGACCGGACTCATCCGCCCGGCTGCCTGATCATCAGTGCGACGGCGGCGCACGGGCCGGGCAGCGCCGAGGTTGCCGAGGAGTTGCGGGCGGGGCGTATGGCGTTCAAGCAGGTCCTCGCCGACCGGATCGCCGAGGACGTGCGGACGGGACGGTTGCCCGCCGACACCGACGTGGCCGCCCTCGCCACCTTCTGCGCGGCCACCCAGCAGGGCATGTCGCGACAGGCCCAGGACGGCGCCGGCCGCGCGGACCTCGAAGGGGTCGCGGCCCTGGCGATGCGCGCCTGGCCCGCCTGCTGATGCGGGCGGGATGAGCGGCCGTTGCCGGCGGCGTGACGGCCGAAGCGAGCTGGGACGCGCCCTTGTCGGCGGACTGCGTCTCGCCCGCCCTGCAGGATGACGCGACCTCATCGAGGCGCTCCGGCCCAGGCGGCGATCGGTTCGACGGCGGGCCGCGGGGAGTGCGCCAGCGGCGGTCGACGCGGCCGTCGGGCAGGGTTTGCGCCGCGCGCCGGGTTGCCGCCGTCGTGCCGTCGCTCGCAGTCGCCATGGCCGGGCGGCACATCGCCGCGGGCTCAATCACCGGTGCCGACGGGCGATCTTGGTGTGGGGGCCGCGAAACTTGACGTAGAGTTGCTACTACGACGCGGGGTGGAGCAGCTCGGTAGCTCGCTGGGCTCATAACCCAGAGGTCGCAGGTTCAAATCCTGTCCCCGCTACTGAAACCTGAGGGGCCGGCACGTTCGCCGGCCCCTCAGTCATGTCTCGCGCGCTGAACGTACGCCTCCGAGCCGAGACGGGAATCGGACCCGGTTCCCGGGACCGAGGCGC
The DNA here is from genome assembly GCF_041053055.1 of Streptomyces sp. R41. Lineage (NCBI taxonomy): Bacteria > Bacillati > Actinomycetota > Actinomycetes > Kitasatosporales > Streptomycetaceae > Streptomyces > Streptomyces sp. R41. The sequence goes on along the minus strand of NZ_CP163443.1, from coordinate 8,044,053 downwards.
GAGGTCCACCGCCACTTGCCGCGAGCGGTGAAGCGCGCGCCCGGGGCGTTGTCAGTGGTGGCAGGCAGGATGGCGGGCATGACAACACCTGCTGCAGTGATCGTGGATGCCGCCGCCTACGCGCAGGCGGTCGAGGACGCGGTGAAGGCGTCGGCCGAGCTCATAGAACGCGCCGGCGGCCGCTCCTCCTCCAGCGTCTCCAAGAAGACCACCCTGGTCGTCGCCGGAGAAGGCGCCGGATCCAAACGCGCCAAGGCCGAAACCCTCGGCATCCGCCTGGCCACCCCCGACGAATTCGCCACCCTCATCGCCGACTTCATCGACTGACCGCACCCGACGCGGCGGAGTTCCGCACGTCACCACGGCCGGCAGCCACTTCCGCCATGCGTTCGATTCACCAAGCCACTATTGGTCACCATAACTGCATATCGACATTTAAGGGCCGTTCAATCAACGCACGCTTTGTACTGGAATTTCACCAGCCTTGCTCTGCGCCGGCAGCGTCTCCCGATTGGGCTTGCCGTGGTGCCTGCGGAGTCACCGCGCAATCACGATCGGCCCACAGGCGGCCGGATCAGGGCGCCGGCTCACGTCTCGTCGGGCGCCAGCCGCAACGAGATGGAGTTGATGCAGTACCGCTGGTCGGTCGGGGTCGCATACCCCTCACCCTCGAACACATGCCCGAGATGCGACCCGCACCGAGCGCACCGCACCTCCGTCCGCATCATCCCGTGCGACCGGTCCTCGATCAGCTCGACCGCGTCGGTGTCCTTCGGGTCGAAGAAGGACGGCCAGCCGCAGTGCGACTCGAACTTCTCGTTGGACGTGAAGAGTTCGGCGCCACAGGCGCGACAGGAGTAGACGCCCTTGGTCTTGGTGTCGGTGTACTCACCCGTGAAGGCGGGCTCGGTGCCCGCCTTGCGAAGGACCGTGTACTCGGCCGGGGTCAGCTCCGCGCGCCACTGCTCGTCCGGCTTTTCGATGTCGTACGACATGAAGCTCAACCCCTCACTACAAATACGGCGTATGGCTACTTCGACAGGCGGGTCAGGATCTCGGGTCCGAGGTCCGTGACGTCACCCGCGCCCATGGTGAGAACGAGATCACCGGGCTTCGCCATTCCCGCGACGACGGAGGGCACCTCGCCCTTGTCGTGGACCGGCGTCACGTCCGCGCCCGCCGCCCGTGCCGCGTCGATGATCAGCTCGCTGGTGACGCCCGGGATCGGGTCCTCACGGGCCGGGTAGATGTCCAGGACGATCGAGGCGTCCGCGAGGGACAGCGCCTCGCCCATCTCCTTGCCCAGCTCCTGGGTGCGGGAGAACAGGTGGGGCTGGAAGACCACGAGGATGCGGGCGTCACCGGCCGCCGCGCGCATCGCCTCCAGGTCGGCCGTCATCTCGGTCGGGTGGTGCGCGTAGGAGTCGATGACCTGGACGCCCGCCTGCTCGCCCTTCAGCTGGAGACGGCGCTTCACACCGGTGTAGGAGGCGAGTGCGGGTGCCAGCTCGGCCGCCGGGATGCCGAGCGCCACGCCCGCCGCCAGCGCCGCCACCGCGTTGTGCGCGTAGTGACGGCCGGGGACGGAGACCGTGAAGGTCAGCTCCGAGCCGTCCAGGAGTACCGTCACCTCGCTCTTCAGGCCCTGCGGGACCACGGAGAGCACACGGACGTCCGCGTCCGCCGCGTCGCCGTACGTCACCACACGGACGTCCGCGGCCGTCACGCGGCGTGTCAGCTCGCGCGCGCCCTCGTGGTCCGCCGAGATCACCAGCGTGCCGCCCTCGGTGACGCGGTCCACGAACGTCTCGAAGGACTCGTAGATCTCGTCCATGGACGCGTAGTTGGCGTGGTGGTCCAGTTCCACGTTCAGCACGATCGCCACCTCGGGCGCGTACTTGTGGAAGCTGCGGTCCGACTCGTCGGCCTCGGCGACGAAGATCTCGCCCTCGCCGTGCAGGGCGTTCGAACCGGGGGCGTCGAGGTCGCCGCCGATCGCGTACGACGGGGACAGGCCCAGAGTGGACAGGGACACCGCCAGCATCGACGTCGTCGTCGTCTTGCCATGGGTGCCGGCGACAGCGATCGGGCGCAGCTCGTCCATCAGCCGAGCGAGGGCGTCCGAGCGGTGGACCACCGGGATGCCGAGCTCCGCGGCGCGGGCCAGCTCCGGGTTGTCCGGGCGGATCGCGGAGGAGACCACGACGCAGGTGGCGTCGGACGCCAGATGGTCGGCCGCGTGCCCGATGTGCACCGTCGCGCCGAGCGCGCGCAGGGCCTCGGCGGTCGCGGACTCTTTCGCGTCGCTGCCCGCCACCTTGGCCCCGCGCTGAGCGAGGATCTTCGCGATGCCCGACATCCCGGCGCCGCCGATGCCGATGAAGTGCGGTCGGTCCATGGCGGTAGGAAGGCCGGGTGCCATGCGTATGTCTCCCCAAGATCCGGTACGACGATGAGCGCGCCCCCTGAAGGAGCGCGCCCCCAGCCTATGCCGTGGCGCGGGCAGCGCCCCGCAAGGGGCGCGGGGCTGTGACAGTGCGCGGCTCCGTCGCGTGGGCGCGACCTGCCACAGCAGACCCGCACCCGACGAACGTCAACGACCCCGACGGCGCTCCCGGGCCTCCCGGCGGAGCGTCTACGCCTTGCTGTGCGAGAACAGCTTCAGCACCGGCACACCCACCTTGTGGCGGGCCCGGGAGGCCCAGTCGCGGTGGAAGAACTCTTCCACATAGTGGGGGTCGGTCAGCACGATGACCTCGTCTGCGTCGATCTCGTCGACCAGGGCCTTCAGGGCGTCCAGCGGATGGTCCTCGATGAGCCGGCCCTCGGCCTCGCTGCCGGCCGAGCGCAGGGCCAGCAGAGACACGTCGAGGGCCTGCTGCCCTTGTCCGACCGCATCCTCGCCCTCCGGTGTCTCGCGCTCGTGGGCCGCCTCGTCCAGCTCACCGAGCGCGACGTCGTCGATGGCCCGCAGCAGCCGGTCCGCCTGGTCCCCACGGGGCTGGAGCAGCACATGGAAGGCGACCGTCTCGTCGCCGTGCAAGGTGGTGACGAACTCCACGTCGGCGGACGTCAGGGCCTTCTCGATCATCAATACGCTTGTGAACACGACAGGCGCCCTTCTCCTCCGTGGGCCCGTCCTAGGCCCCTGCGGAAACCATCCTGCCCCGTGACCGCACGGGGACTGCGAGATTTAGTGTGCCCCGCGGAAGATAAACGGAACGGGACATTCCGCCGACTTGTCAGGACCGACGGTATCGGCTGTACAGGAACCCGGCCTCCTCCAGCAGGGACACGAGTTCGAACCTCGCCGGGACCGCCATCGAGGGCCCCCCGGCGATGCGCTGCGCGTCACCCGCGGCGAGCATCGGCGACACGGTCAGGCAGAGCTCGTCGAGCACTCCCCCCGCGACGAACTGACCGAGCAGACGGGGCCCGCCCTCGGTCAGCAGCCGGGTCAGGCCGAGATCCCCGAGGGCCCGTACGGCACGGGCGGGGTCCACCCCCATCCCGTCCCCGGCGATCACCACCTGGGCGCCCGCCTTCTCGGCCGCCGCGACCCGGTCGGGAGCCGCCGCGGCACCCGTGAGCACCAGTGTGGGCACCAGGGGCGAGGTGAAGAGCGGCAGCGAGAAGTCCAGGTCGAGGCTCGCGGTGACCACGGCGATGGCGGGTGCGGGGCCCTGACCGGCCGCCTCCCGGAGCTCCGCGAAGGCCTCACGCGCGCGTGCCGGGCGATAACCCTCCTGCCGTACCGTTTCCGCGCCGACGATCACGACATCGGCGAGCCCCCTGAGCACCCCGAAGATCCGCATGTCGGTGGCGCTGGAGATGGGCTGCGAGCGCCCGTCGTGCTGGGCGGCGCCGTCGAGCGTGGAGACCATGTTGCCGCGCAGCCAGGGCTCACGTCGGTCGGGATAGGCGTAGGCCTCCGCCAGTTCCCCGAGCCCCCACTCTCTGTCCGTCACATCCGCCTCAGGGGGCCCGCCCGAGGCCTGGGCTGCTGTTTCGTAGGTCACAGGGAACAGGCGTCGCATGACGTGCAGTGTGGCACGGCCCTTAGAGTGGGGAACCGTGTCGTCCTCCACCACCGCCTCCGGGATCGACCCGATAGCCGAAGCGGCCCCGCTGTCCCTGTGCGCCCGCGAGCCGCACGTCCCCGCCGACCGACTGGTCGCCGAGATGGTGCCGCCGCCGCGCTTCGACTCGGTCCGCTTCGCCACATACATCCCGGACCCGAACCAGCCGAGCCAGACCGAGGCCGTGCACGTCCTCAGCAGCTTCGCGGCCGGTCTCGGCGGGGCGCACGCGGTCGGCGGCGGCAAGCGCCGGCTGTTCGGCTTCGGCAAGGCCCCGAAGACGCCCACCGGCCCCCGTGGCGTCTACCTCGACGGCGGCTACGGCGTCGGCAAGACCCACCTGCTCGCCTCCCTCTGGCACGCGACCCCGGCCGAGCCCGCGCTCAAGGCGTTCGGCACCTTCGTGGAGCTGACGAACCTGGTCGGCGCGCTCGGCTTCCAGAAGACCGTGCAGACGCTCTCGGGTCACCGTCTCCTCTGCATCGACGAGTTCGAACTCGACGACCCCGGCGACACCGTCCTCGTCTCCACGCTGCTCGGCAAGCTGGTCGACGCGGGCGTCGCGCTCGCCGCCACCTCGAACACGCTGCCGGGCAAGCTCGGCGAGGGCCGGTTCGCGTCCGCCGACTTCCTGCGCGAGATCCAGGGCCTGTCCGCCCACTTCCGGCCGCTGCGCATCGACGGCGAGGACTACCGCCATCGCGGGCTGCCCGAGGCCCCGGCGCCGTTCTCCGACGAGCAGGTCACCAAGACGGCGTACGCGACCGGCGGCGCGTCCCTCGACGACTTCCCGCACCTGCTCGACCACCTGGCGCGCGTCCACCCCAGCCGGTACGGCGCCCTGACGGACGGCGTCAGGGCCGTCTGCCTCACCGACGTCCAGCCGGTTCCGGACCAGTCGACCGCGCTGCGGCTCGTCGTGCTCGCCGACCGCCTGTACGACCGCGAGGTGCCGGTCCTCGCCTCCGGGATGCCCTTCGACAAGCTGTTCAGCGAGGAGATGCTGAACGGCGGCTACCGCAAGAAGTACTTCCGCGCGATATCCCGGCTCACGGCGCTGGCGCGGGACGCCGAGGGGCTCGTGAAGGGATAGTTTCCCAGCGCGGTTTCCGGCCTCGGAGGTATCGCTTCCGGCCCTCTTCAGGGTGAAACGTTGAGTTAACCCTGCAAACAACTCACCTTGTTAACGTATGTCTTGACGTGAGCGAAGAGGTACCGGAAGGGGGCGCATGCTACGAGGTACGACGGCCCGGACCCTGTATGTGGTACTCGCCGCCGTCCTGATCAGTCTGCAGCTCTTCGCCCCCACCGAGGCGTTCGCGTCCGCGCACAGAGGCGAGGTCGCCTCCTGCGCCGAGGCCGAGCACCCGCACAAGGTGGCCCCGCCCCTGGGTGCCCGGCGGCGGATCCGCGACGAGGACCTCGTACCCGAGACACCGGCCCGCGCCCTGCTCGCGAGCGACCTCGCGGGCTCGTACCCGCCGGTCCCTCTCACCGCCACGCACCCCCGCACGTCGAGATCCTCGATCGACCACTCCCCCGCAGTACTTCAGGTCTTCCGCTGCTGAGCGGAGCGCGTCCCCCCACGCTCCGTTTTGTAAGCCGACGCGCCCCCATGGCGCGCCAGGAGGAACTGACATGCAGCCCCTCATCGACCATGCCCGCTCGTTCGGCCGGCGGCCCGAGGAATTCGCCTCGCTCGCCCAAGGCCAGTCCCCACAGGTCCTGTTCATCACCTGCTCCGACTCCCGGGTCGTCCCGGCCCTGATCACCGGCGCCCGTCCGGGCGAGCTCTTCGAACTGCGCACCGCGGGCAACATCGTCCCGCCGTACACCTCCGACCGGCCGACCTCCGAGGCGGCCACCGTCGAGTACGCGGTGGACGTACTCGGCGTGTCCGAGATCGTGGTCTGCGGCCACTCGCACTGCGGCGCCGTCGGTGCGCTGGTGCGCGGCGAGGACCTGACCGCCGTACCGGCCGTACGCGACTGGCTCGCGCAGGCCGAACCCCCCTCCGACTCACCCGACGACGACCCGGCTGTGGCCGACGCGGTGCAGAACCATGTCCTCGCGCAACTGCTACGGCTCCGCGAATACCCCTGTGTGCAACGGGCCATGGCGGCAGGTCAACTGCGTTTGCACGGCTGGTACTACGAGGTCCACACCGGCGCCGTACGCGCGCACGCGCCGGACACCGACTCCTTCGAGGCGCTGTGAGCCGCGCGATGAAGTTCCCGAACCTTACGAAGCAATTCCCGTACCTGCGGCAGGACTTCGCCGCGTCGGTCGTCGTGTTCCTCGTCGCCCTGCCGCTGTGCGTGGGCGTCGCCGTCGCTTCCGGCGTACCGGCCGAACTCGGCCTGGTCACCGGCATCGTGGGCGGTCTCGTCACCGGACTGATGCGCGGCAGCAGCCTCCAGGTGTCCGGTCCTGCCGCCGGGCTGACCGTTCTGGTCTTCGAGGCCGTACGGGAGTACGGACTCGCCGTCCTCGGAGTCGTCGTCCTCGCCACGGGTGTGCTCCAACTCCTCATGGGCGCACTGAAGTTGGGTCGCTACTTCCGGGCGATCTCGGTGGCGGTCGTCGAGGGCATGCTGGCCGGGATCGGGCTCGTGCTGATCGCGGGCCAGCTCTACTCGATGGCGGGCCTGAAGGCACCCGCGTCCGGACTCGACAAGCTCGCCGGGCTGCCCGAGGCGCTCGTCGACGCGGCCCGCGGCACCGAGGCTCTGGCCTCGGTCGGGCTCGGGGCCGGGACGATCGCCGTACTGGTCCTGTGGAAGCGGCTGCCTCGGCGGGTGCGTACGGTGCCGGGGGCGCTCGGCGCGGTCGCGCTGGCCACCCTCGTCTCACTGGCGTTCGGCCTGCCCGTGGCCACGGTGGAGGTGCGGGGGCTGCTCGGCTCGATCCAGTTGCCCTCGCCCGACGCTTTCGGTGAGCTCGCGAACGCAGGAGTACTCGGCACGGTCCTCGCTTTCACCCTGATCGCCTCCGCCGAGTCTCTGTTCAGCGCGGCGGCCGTGGACCGGCTGCACGACGGACGGCGGACCGAGTACGACAAGGAGCTGATGGCGCAGGGCGCGGGCAACGCGGTCTGCGGGCTGCTCGGCGCGCTGCCGATGACCGCCGTGATCGTACGCAGCGCGGCGAACGTCCAGGCGGGCGCGCGGACGAAGGCGTCCCGGGTGCTGCACGGCGTGTGGCTGCTGCTGTTCGCTGCGCTGCTGCCCGCCGCGCTCGGCGTCATCCCGCTGCCCGCCCTCGCCGGCATCCTGGTGCACGCGGGCTGGAAGCTGATTCCGCTCCGGGAGATCGCGTCGCTGTGGCGTGGGCATCGTGGCGAGGCGCTGATTCTCATCGTCACCGCCGTGTCGATCGTCGCCGTCAGCATGTTCGAGGGCGTCCTGATCGGGCTCGCGCTGGCCGTCGCCAAGACGGCGTGGGAGGCCTCGCACGTGCGCCTCGACGTCATAGACAAGGGCGCCGGGCCCGTCCAGGCGTATCTGTCGGGCAACGCGACCTTCCTGCGGCTGCCGAAGATACTCGACAGCCTGGAGGCGCTGCCGCAGGACCGCCCCGTCGAGCTGGACCTCTCCGGCCTGCACCACCTGGACCACGCGTGCCGGAGCGCGCTGGAGACCTGGTCGGCGCGGCACAGTGCGACCGGGATCGAGCCGGTGAAGGTCACGCCGGGGGCCTGAGGCCAGGGCCGGATCCGCCGCGCGGCGGATCCGGCCCTATGACCTGAACGGGCCCGTCCCTACGACGTAAAGTGGACGTATCAGTCATGGTGGGCGGCTCGGAAAGGGGTCGTCATGGTCGAGGAACTCATCGCGGCGGGTGTGGCGACCGGTGCGGCCGGTCTGGTCTACCTCTCGGCGGCGGCCCGGGTCGTCAAGCAGTACGAGCGTGGCGTGGTCCTGCGGCTGGGGCGGCTCACGGGAGGTGTCCGCCCCCCGGGCTTCACTATGATCGTCCCCATCGTCGACCGGCTGCACAAGGTCAACATGCAGATCGTGACGATGCCGGTGCCCGCGCAGGAGGGCATCACTCGGGACAACGTCACGGTGCGGGTCGACGCGGTCGTCTACTTCAAGGTGGTCAACGCCCCCGACGCGATCATCCAGGTCGAGGACTACCGCTTCGCGGTCTCGCAGATGGCGCAGACCTCGCTGCGGTCCATCATCGGCAAGAGCGACCTCGACGACCTCCTGTCCAACCGCGAGAAGCTCAACCAGGGCCTGGAGCTGATGATCGACAGCCCGGCGATCGGCTGGGGTGTGCAGATCGACCGCGTCGAGATCAAGGACGTATCGCTGCCGGAGACGATGAAGCGGTCGATGGCCCGGCAGGCCGAGGCCGACCGTGAGCGGCGCGCCCGGGTCATCAACGCGGACGCGGAGCTGCAGGCATCCAAGAAGCTCGCGCAGGCCGCCGGCGTGATGTCGGAGCAGCCCGCCGCGCTCCAACTGCGGCTGCTGCAGACAGTGGTGGCCGTCGCGGCCGAGAAGAACTCCACGCTCGTGCTGCCCTTCCCGGTGGAGCTGCTGCGCTTCCTCGAGCGGGCGCAGGGCGGGCAGGCGCCGCCCGCCGCCGAGCAGTCGGCGCCCCCGCGGGCCAAGGAGCACGTCCAGCTCGATGAGCCCGATGAGCCGGTCCCGCTCGATGAGCCTGTCCAGCTGCAAGAGCCGGGCCTGCTCGACGAGACCGTCCAGCTGCAAGAGCCGGGCCTGCTCGACGAGACCGTCCAGCTCCATGAGCCCGGCGGGCTCGATGAGCTGGATGAACCCAAGGGCGACGAGTGACACGCGTGACGCGCGTGGTTCCGGCGGCCCCGGTCGCGTGATACACACAGGCGGGTCACAGTCCTGTCCGCCAGCAGGAAGGTCGCCCCATGCCCGAAATCGGTCGCTCCGCGACACGACGTCAGATGCTCACCCGCACCGGCGTGTTGACCGCCTCGATCGCCTTCGCCGGAAGCCTCTCCGAACTCTTCGCGGGCACCGCCGCCGCACAGAACCTGGGCCACAGCGGCTACGGCCCCCTGATCCCCGACCCGAACGGACTGCTCGACCTGCCGGGAGGCTTCCGCTACCGGGTCCTGTCCCGCGAAGGCGACCAACTCCGCTCCGGCGAGGGCCCGGTGCCCAGCAACCACGACGGCATGTCGGCCTTCGCCGGTCGGCACGGCCGCGTCCATCTGGTCCGCAACCACGAGAACCGCGTCACCGCGAAGATCCCGGTCCCGACGGTCGAGGGCCTGACGTACGACCCGATGGGCAAGGGCGGTTGTACGTCCCTGACGCTGGACCGGCGCGGGAACGTGCTCGCGGAGCGCGTCGCCGTCGCCGGCACGGCCGTCAACTGCGCGGGCGGGCCGACTCCTTGGGGCACCTGGTTGACCTGCGAGGAGACCGAGGACAAGGCGGGCACCAACGGCTACACCAAGGACCACGGCTTCATCTTCGAGGTCGACCCGGTGGACCCGCACCGCACCGGAGCCGTACCGCTCACGGCCATGGGCCGCTTCCAGCACGAGGCGATCGCCGTCGACCCGAAGCTGGGCATCGTCTACGAGACTGAGGACGCGTTCCTCAAGCCGTTCGGCCTCTTCTATCGTTTTCTGCCCAACAGGCCCAAGGGCGGGGTCGGTTCGCTGCGCGCGGGAGGCCGGCTGCAGGCGATGCACGTCCCCGGCGTACCGGATCTCTCCTCGATCCAGGAGACGGGCACGAGTTTCGACGGCATCGAGTGGGTGGACGTACCGGACCCGCTCGCGGCCCAGACCCCGGTCCGCCTGCAGGACTTCGGCCCGAAGGGCATCACGCACGCCCAGAAGCTGGAGGGCTGCTACTGGCGTGACACATGCGTGTACTTCGTCTCCTCCTTCGCCCACGGCGCGGACGGCTCGGCAGCCGACCACTACGGCCAGATCTGGCGCTACGACCCGTCGGCGCGCCGGCTCACTCTCGTGATCGTCTTCGGCCCCGACACCGACGTCCAGCTCCCCGGCGAGTCCCCCGACAACATCTGCCTCGCCCCCGGCGGCGGCCTCATGGTCTGCGAGGACGGCAACGGGGCGCAGCACGTCTTCGGCGTGACGCGGCGCGGCGAGGTGTACGCGATGGCGCGCGGCGCCCAGAACATCGGGACGCCCGAGGCCCCGGAGTGGGGCGAGTTCGCGGGCGTCACCTTCTCGCCGGACGGCGGGACGATGTACGTGAACTGCTATACGCCGGGGACCACGTTCGCGGTGACGGGGCCGTGGCGGGGCTAGGGACTGTCGGCCGGATCAGGCCGTTCTAGCTCTTCCGGCGCCGGGTCAGCGCCCGGGTCAGGACGGGGCCGGCGGCCGTGACGATCAGCGCGGCCAAGGGTGCGACGACGTCCGCCCACGGGTCGCGGATCGGGTGGTAGGTGGCGGTGCCGTCGCGCAGCTCGATGAAGCCGAGCGGGCGGGCCCCGCAGCCGCCGCCTCCACCGCCGCCCTCGGAGTTCTTCGCGCGGCCCAGGCCGCGCAGGACACCGCCGCCGAACCCGAAGCCGACCTTGGCGACGGGGATGACGGTGACGCCTTCGCGGGTGACGGCCTCGCCGAAGACGGCGGTGACCGAGGCCCGCCCGCCGAGCCGCTCGGCGAGCCCCTCCAGCAGCCGGGCGACGGTCCCGCCCGCGGGCTCGACGGAGTCGGCGAGGGGGGCGGTGGAGTCGTCCGGCGGGGGCGTCGTGTCCTGCGGTGCTGTCATCGCGGTACCTCCTGGCCCGGGGTGCGGCGCGTTGCCGATGCCCGCAGATTAAATCCCGTGCCCGCGCGGTGGTCCCCTGCTAGCGTCACCGGCATGAAGCGTGCCGCTGTGAACACGACGACGCCGGAGAGTGTCCCGGCGCGCTGACCGCTGACGTGAGTCCAAGCCCCGGGGCGAGTGCCCCGGGGCTTCGCCGTGCGGGCACCCGTCCCTCCCCCGTGAGGAGACCGCCGTGCACGACCACCGCCGACTCGGCCGTGAACTGGACCTGTTCGACACCGACCCCCTGATGGGCGCGGGCCTGCCGTACTGGCTGCCCGACGGCGCGGCCGTGCGGCACGCCCTGGAGGGGTACGTCCGCGACGCCGAGCGGCGGGCGGGCTATCGCCATGTGTACTCACCGGTGCTGGGGAAACGGGAGCTGTACGAGATCTCCGGGCACTGGTCGCACTACAGCGGCGACATGTTCCCGCCGATGGAACTCGGCGACGAGCAGATGGTGCTGCGGCCGAGCCTGTGCCCCCACCACGCGCTCATCTACCGCTCCCGCTCGCACAGCTACCGCGAATTCCCCCTCCGCATGGCCGAGTTGGGCGCCATGTACCGCTCCGAACTGTCCGGTGTGCTCGGCGGACTCACCCGCGTACGCGCCATCCAGCTCAACGACGCGCACATCTTCTGCACCCCGGAGCAGGTCGCCGAAGAGGCCTGCGCGGCACTGGAGTTGATCGGTCGGGCGTACACCGCGCTCGGCATCAGCCCGGCGCGCTACCGGCTCTCGCTGCCGGGCCCGGGCGGGAAGTACGTCGCCGACCCGGAGCTGTGGCGCAGATCCGCCGCGCTGCTGCGCGACGTGCTCGACCGCTGCGGCGTGGCGTACGAGGCCGTCGAGGGCGAGGCGGCGTTCTACGGCCCCAAGATCGACGTCCAGATCGCCGACCCGGCAGGGCGCGAGTCCACCCTCTCCACCGTCCAGGTCGACTTCCACCAGCCCGAGCGCTTCGACCTGCACTACATCGGCGCCGACGGCGCGAAACACCGGCCGGTCATGGTCCATCGCAGTGTCATCGGCAGCCTGGAACGGGCCGTCGCCCATCTCATCGAGGTGCACGGCGGCGCCTTCCCGCCCTGGCTCGCGCCGACCCAGCTGGTGGCCCTGCCCGTCTCCGACGCCGAGGTCGACCAGGCCGCGGCGCTGGTACGCCGCTGCCGAGACCGGGGGCTGCGGGCCGAGCTCGCCGCCCCGGACCAGGGCACCCTGGGCGCGCGGATCCGCGCCGCCCGCCTCGTCCCGTACCAGGCGGTGATCGGCCCCAGGGAGGCCGCCGCCGACCGGATCGCGCCGCGTCTGCGCGACGGCCGACGCCTGGACGCCCAGCCCGCCGCCGAGGTCCTGCGACGCATCGCCCAGCTGATCGATGCCCACAGCACCGAGCTGCTCGACCGGGAGGCCTGAACGCGGGTAGCGGGTACCGGCCGCCCGTCGCACCATCGAGGGGACACGGCCGGAAGGGGCACGCGGTGGCCAAGCAGGACGGCAAGAAGGCCGGCAAGCGGGACGGCAAGAAGGCCGGCGGCATGGGCGGCGGGAAGGCCGACGGGCAGAAGTCCGAGGGCAAGGCCCCGGCCCGGCTCCGTGAGCTCCTGCGCATCCCCGACGGGCAGGGCGTCGACCTCTCCTCGTACGACGCCTCGGCCACCCCCGCCGGGCCCGGTGACAAGGCCGCCGGTCTCGCCGCCACCGCCCGGATGGGTGAACACCTCACCGACCTGCAGGAACGTCTGTGGGCGGC